>NZ_JABBFY010000001.1:0-1200000 GCF_012927115.1 Sphingomonas sp. G-3-2-10
CCGCGGGATGGAGCAGCCCGGTAGCTCGTCAGGCTCATAACCTGAAGGTCGTAGGTTCAAATCCTACTCCCGCAACCAACACCACAATCGCAACAAACCCCCCATAACCGACGCGGGGATTTTATTGCCTGAAGCACGGGCATCGACCTCACAAGAAGGCCGCTAACCTCCGGGTTGGCGGCCTTCTTGCGTTTTGGGCCCGGCTGTCGGACATTCTCCGCTCGCGGGCGCACCATCCCCGGCCTGACCGGGCCGCGGGAGCAAGGAGAGCTGACATGGCGAGTGCGCTGTTTGCCGAAACCGACCTGACCGAACGCGCCGCGCGGCGGGGGATCGTCATTACCCCCTCGACACCGACGATCGGGGCCGAAATCTCGGGCGTGGATCTCGATGCGCCGCTCAGCGACGGCGAGGCAGAGATCATCCGCGATGCCTGGCTCAGCCGGAAGGTCATTTTCTTCCGCGACCAGGACATCAGCCATGAGAGCCATTTGCGGCTCGGGCGGATGTTCGGCGAGCTCGAGGGGCATCCGGTGATCCCGCATGTCGAGGGGCATCCGCATATCCTGATCATTCGCGGTGTCGAGGGCGTCACGCCGACGCCGGAGACGATCGAGCCGTTCAAGGCGTTCAACAAATGGCACACCGACGTGACCTTTCGCGAGCGTCCCTCGATCGCTTCGATCCTGCGGATGCGGCTGATGCCGGCGCAGGGCGGTGACACGATGTGGGCGGACACCGCCGCGGCATGGACCGGTCTGCCGCAGGCGGTGAAGGACCGGATCGCCAACCTCGATGCCGAGCATGACATCGTCCGCAGCTTTGGCGGGCGCGTGACTGAGGAACGCCGCGCCCAGCTTGCCCGGGACTTCCCCGCTGTTCGTCACCCGGTGGTGCGCACCCATCCGGAGACGGGCGAGAAAATCCTCTACGTCAACCACACCTTCACCAGCCGCATCCTCGACATCCCCGCGGAGGAGAGCGACCAGCTGCTCCGGCTGCTGTTCGACCGGATCAAGGTGCCCGAATATCAGGTCCGCTTCCGCTGGACGCCCAATGCGATCGGCATCTGGGACAATCGGTCGACCCAGCATTATGCCGTCGGCGATTACTGGCCGCAGGACCGGGTGCTCGAGCGCGTGACGGTTTCCGGAGACGTGGTGACGCGATGAGGCAGTTTTTCGGCAAGTATCGCGGCAGAGTGATCGACAATGTCGATCCGCTCATGATCGGCAGGATTCAGGTTTCGGTGCCGTCGGTGCTTGGCGAAGTGATGTCGGCATGGGCGATGCCTTGCGTGCCATATGCCGGGATGCAGGTCGGGTTCTGCATGATCCCGGACATCGACGCCGCGATATGGGTGGAGTTCGAGGGCGGCGATCCGGACTATCCCATCTGGACCGGCTGCTACTGGCGCGAGGGCGAGCGGCCGATGGAGGCCGCGATGCCCGAGAACCGGATCATCCAGACCAATTACGCCCAGTTGCGTCTCGACGATTTGCCGGGCGAGGGCGGGTTCACGCTCCGGGTCGGGGATCCGGCGGTCGCCACGCCGATCACGCTTTCCGCCACCGGCAATGGGTTCAGCATCGCGATCGGGGAGACCGTGTTCAGGCTGGACGAGAGCGGGACGCTGATCGCGCAGGAATCGGGCGGCTAGCCCTGCGCGGCATCGCCGCCTAAGCTTTCGCCATGCTTCACAACGACAATCTCACCGCCGAACGGGCCACGTTCGTCACCCATCTCGAATGTTCGATGACTGGGGAGCAATATGAGGCGGACCGGCTTCATGGACTTTCGAAGGTGGGGCGGCCATTGCTGGTGCGCTATGATCTGGCGGGCGCCGGCAAGGTTCTGAACAAGGACGTGCTCGCGGGGCGGCCCGCCGATCTGTGGCGGTATCGCGAGATATTGCCGGTCCGGCAGACCCGGAACATCGTCAGCCTGGGCGAGAATGCGACGCCCATTATCGAACTGCCCGCGGTGGCGCGGGAGGCAGGAGCCGGTAACCTGTGGGTCAAGGACGAGGGGCGGTTGCCGACCGGATCGTTCAAGGCGCGGGGGCTGGTGATGGCGATCGCGATGGCGAAGGAACTGGGCGTCACCACCATCGCGATGCCCACCAACGGCAATGCCGGGGCCGCCGCGGCGGCCTATGCCAGCCGGGTGGGGATCGAGTCCGTCATCTTCTGTCCGGCCGATACGCCCGAGATCAACGTTCGCGAGATCGCGGCGCAGGGGGCGCGGGTGTATCGCGTCAACGGATTGATCGATGATTGCGGCAAGCTGGTCGGGCAAGGCGCGAAGGAACGTGGCTGGTTCGATTTATCTACCCTGAAAGAACCATATCGGATCGAGGGCAAGAAAACGATGGGCCTCGAACTGGCCGAGCAGCTTGGCTGGGAGCTGCCCGACGTGATCTTCTATCCCACCGGCGGCGGCACCGGGCTGATCGGGATGTGGAAGGCATTCGACGAGATGGAAGCGCTAGGCTGGAGCGGATCGAAGCGGCCCAGAATGGTCGCGGTGCAGGCCGAAGGCTGCGCGCCGATGGTGCGGGCATGGGAACAGGGCGAGCGCCACGCGACGCGCTGGAACGACGCGCACACCATAGCGATGGGCATCCGCGTGCCGCAGGCGGTGGGCGATTTCCTGATCCTCGATGCCGTGCGCGCATCGAACGGCTTTGCGATGGCGGTGAACGACGAAGCGATCGCGCGGGCGGTGGACGATGCGGCGCGCAAGGACGGGTTGCTGCTCTGCCCCGAGGGCGGGGCGACGCTGGCCGCGTGGCGCGAAGCGATCGCGAAGGGGCTGATCTCGCCTGACGACCGCGCGCTGCTGTTCAACTGCGCGACGGGGCTGAAATACCCGATGCCCGATCAGTCGAAGACGCTCGAAAAGGACGGGCCGATCGACTTCGCGATGCTGTGAACGGCGCGGAGAGTGGAGGGAGTTTTGGCAGGCGTGGTGTTTCGTGCGCCTGATCCGGTTGACACGGTTGACACCAATATTGCGAAAAACCGGAGGCGCTCAAGGTGCCGGGCGCGCGCCTTTTAGCGCCCGATCCTGCAAGGCGCTGTTTATGAGGCAAACGGTTTCAAAGAGCGGCCCCATCATTGCGGGCGGTGTGAGCCAAGCAGGTGGAATCCAACATTTCAAGCGGGGCCTTCGGTTGCGAAAGGCATTGTGCTCCGGGTCCCTGATGAACTGGGCCGAGAACCCACGCACAACCGCTTTCGGCGGAAGGGCCAGACGTCCGAAACTGGGTGGGAAGCGGTCGTTTGAGTAGCTGACCGCGCAAGACCGCTTTTGGGCCGTAAGGCTGCCGAAGGCTCACCACGCAGATTAGCAGCGGGGCGGACAATTCGAGGTTGAAATTGAGCTTGGTTGAGGACCCCGCGCGAGGCGCGGTGCACAGTCACGCCGCGCTCGCCTGCTCCGCGACAAAAACAAGCTGTAGCGCCTCCGCCAACGATCCCACATTGAGCTTCACCATCAGGTTCGCGCGGTACACCTCGACAGTGCGGGGGCTGATCCGGAGGGTCCACGCGATCTGCTTGTTCGAATAACCCGCGGCAAGGCCGGCAATCACTTCGGTTTCGCGCGGAGTCAGGAGCGCAAGGCGGGCGACGGCCGCATCGCGGCCCCCCACTTCGGTGGAAAGCTTGTCGAGCTCAGTGAACGCCAGGTCGAGGCACATCATCAAGGCGGCTGAGTCATAGGGCTTTTCGATGAAGTCGAACGCGCCCGCCTTCATCGCGTCGACCGAGCGGTGGACCGCACCGTGTGCGGTCAGCATCATTACGACGAAACGCTGCGAGATGGCTCGGATAGCGTTCAGCACGGCAATGCCGTTCGCCCCCTTCATGTGGAAGTCGAGCAGAACGACCCCCGGCTCCAGTTGGTCGAACTGGTTGAGAAAATCCTCGCCGGACGGGAAATTACGCACAACATAGTCGGGCTGGCGCGAAACCAGGCGGCAGAGCGAAGCACGGACAGCCTCGTCATCGTCCACGATATAAAGATTATGCAGCATTCGGGCATCCCCTTCTACAATGGCGTCATTTCCAAGCCAAGCTGGATTGCGGTCTGCTAAAGTACTGAGCGGACTATGGCTTAGGTAATGAGCCCGGTCGGTGTGGCCGTCGATATGGCAGTAACACCAAGTCCGCGGTCCTAACCGTACAGCATTACTACGGTGCAGACTGCGGTCTGGCCTGTGCATAGCCGTGTTTATACGATGCGCCTGCGCGGCGATTGCGATACAGTAGCAATACCGCATTGGCTCGCAGACGCACGACGCGCATCTACACGCCGATAAAGGAGCAACGCGTGCCGGCATCCCGTAAAGAGTCCATCCAGCTTGTAGCAGCGATACTGGCCGGGCAGGGAGCGGCACGATGCTGAAGCAGGCCCTTGCGGCACTGTCCGGGAGCAAGACCGGCGACCGGAGGTCGGCGGTGGATCTCAGGCTTGAGGCCTCGTTCGAGCAGGCCGCAGTGGGCATGGCGCATGTCGCGCTCGACGGGCGCTGGCTCCGCGTCAACGAACAGTGCAGCGCAATCATCGGCTACAGCAAGGATGAACTGCTGGGGGGAAGTTTCCAGAACATCACGCATCCCGAGGATCTGCCGCAGGACCTGGCCCAGGTCGAACGGCTATTGTGTGGTGAGGCTGAGCGTTACTCGATGGACAAGCGCTATATCCGCAAGGATGGCGGCAGCGTTTGGGTGCACCTGACCGTCACGCTGATCCGTGACAGGGGCGGCTCGCCGGACTTCTTTGTAGTCGTGATCCAGGACATAAGCGACCGCAAGCATGTCGAGGCCAGCCTCGTCGATAGCGAGGCGCGCTATCGCGCGATTTTCGACAGCGCTGTGGAGGCGATCGCCGTAATCGACTCCTGCGGTACGATCCAGTCGATCAATCCGGCGGCGCAGCGCATCTTCGGCTACGCCCCCGCCGAACTGATCGGCAAGAATGTCCGCACGCTAATGCCCCAGCGGATCGCCCGAGAGCATGACGCCTATCTCAATCGCTATCGCACCACCCACGAGCGCGCGATCATCGGGATCGGCCGCGAGGTGGAGGGAATGCGCAAGGACGGGACGCCGCTCTCGATCGATCTCTCGGTCGCTGAATGGGAGCGCGCCGGCCAGACCTTCTTCACAGGCATTATGCGCGACATCACCCCGCGCCGGGAAGCCGAAGCGGCATTGCGGACAAGCGAAGAGCGTCTGCGCTCGCTTCAGAACGAATATGCGCATCTCGCCCGCGTCAACGAAATGGGCGAGATGGCGGCCGCAATCGCGCACGAGATCAACCAACCGTTGACCGCGATTGTCAACAATCTGAACGCCGGGCTTTATGCAGGCAAAGAGGGTCTCACCCAGGGCGCATTCGACGAGGCGCAGGAAGTGATGGTCGCCGCCTCGGAGCAGGCGTTGCGTGCCGGAGAGATCGTCCGCCGGCTTCGCGAGTTCGTCGGCAAGAGCACGGGGGAGCGGCGCGTCGAAGCGATCGACACACTGGTCGATGCCGCGAGCGGGCTGGCGTTGATCGATGCCGCGGCCAACGGTATTCAAGTCGAACGGCTCACCGGTGCCGAAGGCGTCCAGGCTCGCGTCGATGCCGTGCAGATCCAGCAAGTGATCGTGAACCTTATCCGTAACGCGATGGACGCGCTCGTTACACTCCCGCCCGGGCTTGAGCGCCGCATTAGCATCGCGACGAAGGTGATCGAGAAGAACAGTGCCGTCGAAATCCGGATCGCGGACACCGGCCCCGGCATTCCAGAAGAACTCCGATCGACCGTGTTCGAACCCTTTTTCACCTCGAAGGCCAAGGGCATGGGGATGGGGCTTTCGGTCTGCCGCCGCCTGATTGAAGCGCATGATGGATCGATCGCGCTTGAAGCACCGGGCGGCACGGGTGCGACTTTCCGCCTGACATTGCCCCAATATCGAGCCTGACTTAAGTTTTGATGCAATCGCTATCCAACTTGTTGCGTATCCGTGTTGATACTTAGTCGCTTGAATCGTAGTGTTCGCCGAGAAGGCGGTTATGCCGAGAGGATGCATCTTTATAGTCGATGATGACCAGGCCGTTCGCGAGTCGACGGCTAGATTGCTGCATCGTGCCGACTATTCGACGCAGGCCTACGATAGTGGCGACAGTTTCTTGGTGGCATCGCTTCCAAATGATATCAGCTGCGTGCTGCTCGACCTTCGCATGCCGGGTACCGATGGGCTGGGAGTGCTGCGCATCATGGAAGCGCGGGGAAACATGCCCCCGGTCGTGGTGATCACCGGCCATGGCGACATTCCGCTCGCGGTAGAAGCTATGCGGCTCGGCGCGTCGGATTTCCTGGAAAAGCCTTACGTGCCCGAACGGCTGTTCGAGACGATCGAAAAGGCGGCGGCAACTCGGCTGGGCAAGCGCGAAGCGCGGACAGTCGATCCCGAGGCGCAAGCCGTACTCAAGCGCCTTTCATGGCGGCAACGACAGGTACTCGCCGGTATCCTGTGCGGCCATCCCAACAAGATCATCGCCTATGAACTCGGCCTCAGCATCCGCACGATCGAAGCCTATCGCGCGCAATTGCTCGTTCGCCTGCAATTGCGCGGAACCGCCGAGGTTGTGAAGTTCGCGCTCGCCGCCGGTCTCGACGCATCGGAATTCGGTCGGACCAAGGATGGGATTGAGGAAGACGGCGGGGACGAGCAGTTCATCTAGACGTTGATCTGACGTCAGATGCGCCGGCCTTTGACCCGATGAGGTAATTCTTCGTCAGCGCTGAAGGAATGGCAGGTCTCGGATCGCCTATCCGCGACCGGATCGAAAGGGTTGAGGACACAAAGAAGTCCGTAGCCGGTATGTCCGCTCTTGGGTCGGTTGCTGCCTGGCAGCTTCCGGCGGACGCTCCCGGAAAGCGGACGGTTCGCGCGTCCGTTTCCATCCTGGCGGGACGGCAGTTCGTCGGCCCGACTTCTGCCGTTTATGACTGATCGGCCAATGGCCAGACCGTGTACCTGAGAACCCGGCGCAAACTCTGATGCGTGACGACGCGTTGGATCCATCGGATCTGTTCGAGCCAGCCCGCAAGGCAAAAAGCACTGAAGCGACTCCGGAATCGGCCGCGATAAAGCCAAGGGTGCGATTTACACGGGTTCTTAGAGGCTTGCGCACGTGTTATCTGTCCAGATGGCGACGAGAAATCTCGGCCAACGGACCGGAGCTGACCGCCAATGACGACATCGCTCGAAGTGCCGGCAGCATGATGCGTGACGCGTCAGATAGCCGAATCATGCTCAACCGCCTGAATGTCAGAATAGACGGAGCGGGGCGCCGAACGATGGTGTTCGCCCATGGCTATGGATGTGACCAGAATATGTGGCGTCTCGTCGCGCCCGCATTCGAAAACCGGTTTCGTACGGTGCTGTTCGACTATGTTGGGGCAGGCGGGTCGGATATCTCTGCCTATGATGCCGACAAATATGGGTCGCTTGAAGGCTATGCCGACGACGTAATCGACCTGGCCGGCGCCCTCGGCATCACCGACGGCGTGTTTGTCGGTCACTCGGTGAGCGCGATGATCGGCTTGATCGTCGCGCGCCGCGCGCCGCAGCTCTTCTCGACGCTGGTGCTGGTGGGCCCTTCGCCCTGCTACATCGATAGCGGCGACTATGTGGGTGGCTTCAGCCGCGAGCAGATCGACGAGCTCCTCGCGTTTCTGGACAGCAACCACATGGGCTGGTCGCAGGCAATGGCGCCCGTGATCATGGGCAATGCCGATCGGCCGGAACTGGGCGACGAGCTCGCCGCCAGCTTCTGCCGCACCGATCCTGACATCGCAAAACGGTTCGCCCGGGTGACTTTCCTGACGGACAGCCGCGCCGAGCTAGGCGCAGTGGATGCGCGCGTGCTGGTTCTCCAGTGCCGCGAAGATGTCATCGCGCCGCCATGCGTCGGCGATTTCGTTCGGCGAGCCATTCCCGGAAGCAGCCTGGTCACGCTCGATGCGACGGGTCATTGTCCCAACCTGAGCGCGCCGGACGCCACGATCGCGGCGATCGAAGCCTTTGTCTGAAGCCTTGCACCATCAGATCGATACCGACGGTGCGATCGACTTCGAAGACCTGTTCGAGACAGCCCCGTGCGGCTATCTTCTGACCGATCGCGACGGTCGCCTCGTGCGCGCGAACCGGACCTTCGCGAATTGGATCGGCTCCAGCCCGGACGCGCTTTGCGGCAAGCGTCTCCCCGAACTCCTCACGGTTCCCGGCAAGATATTCTACGAGACTCATTTCGCGCCGACGCTGCGCATGCAGGGCCGGCTCGACGAGATCGCGCTCGACCTCGTCACTGCGGACCAGCGCAAGCTTTCGGTGCTGGTGAACGCCAGCGAAGCGCGCCGTGCCGACGGCAAAGATATCCAGGTCCGTTTCGCCGTCTTCATGGCGACCGAGCGCCGCGGGTACGAACGCGGTTTGATCGAGGCCCGCAACAAGGCGGAAGCGGCGGTCGCCGACGAGCGCGCGGAGTCCGAGCTTCGCGAGCAATTCATCGCAGTGCTTGGCCACGACCTGCGCAATCCGCTTGCATCCATCAGCAGCGGCATTCAGATCCTGGCGCGGGAAAGTTTGAGCGAGCGCGGCAGCAAGGTCGTGGCGCTGATGAGCGGCAGCATCGTGCGCGCCGGGGCGCTCATCGACAATGTCCTCGATTTTGCGCGGGGCCGCCTTGGCGGTGGCATTACGCTGTCCCTGGACGCCAGCGAGCCGCTCGAAACCGCTCTTCGCCAGGTCGTCTCTGAGCTTCAGTCGATCTCGCCGGATCACGAGATCGAGGCAAGCTATGAATTGGTGGAACCGATCATCTGTGATCGCGTGCGGATCGGCCAGCTATTGTCGAACCTCCTGGGCAATGCGCTCACCCACGGGGCGAAAGATAAGCCCGTACGCGTCGATGCTTCCAGCGCTTTGGGTGACCTCACCATCTCGGTTTCGAACGGCGGGTCGCCAATCCCGCCTGCCGCGCTCGAGAAGCTGTTCCAGCCTTTCTTCCGAGGGCATGACCGGGTCCGACAAGGTCTCGGTCTCGGATTGCACATCGCTTCGGAAATCGCGCGTGCCCATGGCGGCAGCTTGGTCGCCCGCTCCGATGAGAACGCCACAACCTTCCTTTTCACCATGCCGCTCGCCAAAGTCGAGGAACCTGGCGAGTGATGTACCCATAAGCGCCGCTCCCGCGTTGAGGAGCAACCAAAATGGCCGGGCACTTCCCGGGCGGAGAGCCGGGAATGTCGATCGACGATGCAAAAATGACCGTTTTGGTGGTCGAGGATGATGCGCTGATACGCATGCACGGCGTCGACATCCTGGGAGATGGCGGCTTTCACGTGCTTGAGGCGGGCAATGCCGACGATGCCCTCGTCATTCTGAGCGACGGCGCGGACGTACAGCTGCTGTTCTCGGACATCGACATGCCGGGCAGCATGAATGGCCTGAATCTCGCTCGCGTGGTTTGCGACCGCTGGCCTGCGATCCATCTGCTGCTAACCTCCGGCCAGCACGGGCGGCTGGACGGAGATTTGCCGGGGCGGGCTCGCTTGGTGCGTAAGCCGTGGTCATCGCAATCGCTCCTTGACCGCGTGCGCGACATGGTGGCGGTGTGACGTGCTAAGGCTCAGAAGCCAAGGCACCGGGGAAGCATAACGCCGGCGCCGTCATGGGCTGAACACCAGCACGAGGAAGACGGCGAATAGCGAGAGGTGCACCGCCCCTTCCAGCATGGTGGTTCGCGTGCCGGAGAAAGTGAGGGTGTTGAGCATCAGCGTCACCCCGAGCAGCACCATGTTGGCGGGCGAGACGCCCAGGATTACCGGCTGCCCCGTCGCCAGGCCGATGAACAGCACGGCCGGCACCGTCAGCCCCAGCGTCGAGGTGGCGGCACCGAGGCACAGGTTGATCGCCCGCGTAAGCTGGTTGGCAGCGACTGCGCGGAGCGCCGAAATGCCCTCGGGCGTGAACACGATCAGCGCGATCAGGATACCGCCCAGCGCGGTCGGCGCACCCAGCACTGCGATGCCATGATCGAGCAGTTTCGCCAGATCCTTCGAGAGGATCACGATGGGCAGGATATTCGCGAGAAGCAGCAACACGCGGCTGGCGGTTGAGCCGGGCGCAGGCTCGACATGGGGTAACGGGGTCGCGGCGTCTTCGCACGCCTGTTGCCCCACCGCGACGAAGAAGCCGCGATGCCGGCCAGTCTGGAGCCACAGAAAGCCGATATAAAGCGCGATCGTGAAGGTTGAGAAGAACAATGCCTGGGGCAGAGACAGCATGCCTGTCGCGTTGGACGTCGTGAAATTGGGTAATACCAGCGCGATCACGCTCAGCGGGATGATGACCGCCAGATAAGCGGTCGCACCCTGAAGATTGTAACTTTGTTGGTGGAAGCGGAGGCCGCCGACCAAAAGGCACACACCGACCACACCGTTGAGCACGATCATGAGCACCGCGAACATCGTGTCGCGGCCCAATGTCGGCACGGCCTTCGCGCTCAGCATGACCGCGCCGATCAGCGCCACCTCGATGATGACGATCGACAGGGTAAGCACGAGCGTCCCCAGCGGCTCGCCCAGGCGCCTGGCGACTTCCTCTGCCTCGTGCACCACACCGAACGCCGCCCACAGGATCACTGCCAGCAGCCAGACGAATAGCAGCGCCGTGATTACGGGATGTGTACCGACCATCCGCACCGGGTCGGCGAGGAGCATCGCGGCCACGGTCGTCCAGGCAACCGATAGGCGGATCGATCCCGGCCTCATCGTTACCGGCTCATCGATGCGGCGGTTTCTGTTTGAGCGACTGGTTCCGCGCATAAATGCGTGCTTCGCGGCGAAGCCGGCGCTCATATTGGCGCTCGGGCCGTTGGTAGAAATAATGGGCTATAATCGCTGCAATAAACAGCGTGGCGAACAGAATCAGGCCATAGGCGATCATCAGTCTCGGTTCCATTTCATATCTCCCGCCGTCCGCGACTGCGACCCGGCAATGTTCAAATTGTCTGCGCTCACGGTGACCTTCACCGTCATATCGATCAGATCCTCCGGAGCTCCGGTGTAGCGGCCCGCGAGCGGTGGAATCTGCGCAATGTTCCGCGCCACCGCGACCGGCACCAGGTTCGCTCCGCCCATCCGTGAATTGGTAGGATCGAAGGCGATCCAGCCCGCGCAGGGGAGGTAGATCTCCGCCCAGGCGTGAGTCGCGCCATGTTGGGGCGCGTGATCGTCACCCGGAGCGGGGGGATCGTAGAGATAGCCGGAGACGGCTCGCGCGCCGAAGCCAAGATGGCGTGCAGCCTCGATGAACAGCGTCGCGAGATCGCGGCACGCGCCGGATGCGCGGTCGAGCGTCTCCAACGCCGATTGCGTACCTTCCTCGTGCCGCTCGCCATAGGCGATGCCGGCGCGGGCCGCGCTGTTCAAGTCCTGGAGCAGGGCGAGAGTGTCGGTCCGCTCCCCTGCGACGATTGCCCGCGCCCAGGCTTGCAACCGTCCCTGCGGATCGGGATGCTCGGGCACCAGCAATGCCCCCAGGTCCACGCGCTCGTCGTGCGAATAGGCAAACGGATAATGATGCGCGTGCGGAGCGATCGGAAAAACCGGCCAGGCGGCTGCGCCCTGCTCGACCACCAGCTGTGCGGAAACGGTGAGCATATCGGCCATTTCGGAGAAGCTGGCAGTCGCGATCAGGTTGCCGAACACATCCTGTGTCCATTCGACGTCCGCAACGGGGGAGCTGCTTATCAGAGTCCTGATCGGCTTGAGATCATGGCTAGTCCGCGGGCTCAGCATCATCCGGTGCGGGAGCAGCGTCACTGCCCGCGCATAACGGTAGGTCGTCTCATGACAGATGGTGAGCAGCATCGCGTTCGGTGCCTCCCGGACACCCCGTCCGTTCCGCGCGCGACATGCGTACGGAGCCAGGCAGCGTGAAAGGAGTTGGCGGTCCGCAAGACCTCAAATCCGTCGCAGGCGACGATAGCATCCCCGATATGGGGACTGCGGAGATAGCCGGCAATGCTCGCGGGCTTTTTCTCGTCAGTCGCGCTTCGACGGAATTGGAATCGGGCTTCCCTTCAGCGACGGCGCGGACGCGTTCGCCTTGGGTGCCTCCAGCTTCTTGGGCTTGCGGACTTCCCGATTGCTCTTGCGTTGTCCCTTGGCCATGGGCTCGCTCCTTCCTGGCGTTCGAGCCTGGCGGCCAACGCTCTGACCCGGATTGGAGCAGCGGTTCCAGCCTAATCCACGGCGGGCGCGGGCGCCACCATAATCGCCGGTCAGTCAGCAGGAGCACGTACCGTTGCCGCGCCGGCTCCGCTGCGCAATGCCGAAACCGCCGCCTCGCACGCACGCTGGCTGGCATAGCCACTGCTGACGGCGATCGATTGTCCGGATGCCGAGCAGAAGCGCCACCGCCAATCTCCCCCGGAGAACAGGATGGCAGTCAGGCTGACGCGTTCGGCACGATAAATCTCGAAATAGGGCTCGTCGACCGGCTGAGGGCGGAACCGACCTTCACCCACGGGCTTAGCGTCCGGCGAACGGCCGAGGCGGAACAAGGCCGCTGTGATGTCCAGGGGCAGTTCCCCGGCATCGCAGCGCGGTGGATCGAATTCGCTGAAGGCCATGCTGGAAGGCACAAGATCTCTCCCATAGAACAAGCGGGAGCAATCCGTTTCTCTCTGGCGTCGCGCGCTCGTGAAAAGATCTGCGACGATGGTGCATATATAGCAGCATGCCACGCACTTGACCATGCTACAAAGCTGTCGAGCACGGGGCTCGCAAGGAGAAAGCGCGTGTCGACCCGCACCACTCGCAGCACGGCCACCTTCGCGTCGTCCTTTCGGCTGAAAGGCGTGGACGAACTCCTTCCCCCCGGCACCTATCAGGTCGAGACAGACGAGGAAGGCGTGGAGGGGAACGAGCGCACCGTCTTCCGGCGGGCCGCCACGCTCTTCTACGTGCCCACCGCATCGGGCACGCGAGTCTGCACCGTCGATCCCGACGATCTTGCCGCTGCGCTTGCCGCCGACAGCCGGTAATCCGGGGCCGCCACTTGCTGCGGGACGCGGCAGTGCCCACATATACCGTCATGGGCTCGCGAACGCAGCGAGCCTGTTCGCATAGCGGCGGCGCTGGCCTCCGGTTGTGACAGCGACGACCCGTCGCGGCCCAGTAACCGATCGGCCCGGAGCCAATGGCAGCCAAGGACATACGATTCTCGCGCGATGCGCGGGAAAGCATCGCGCGCGGCGTCGACCTGATGGCGGACGCAGTACGCGTTACGCTGGGCCCGAAAGGCCGCAACGTGGTGATCGACAAGGGCTATGGCGCGCCCCACATCACCAAGGACGGCGTTACCGTCGCCCGGGAAATCGAACTCAAGGACCGGTTTGCCAACCTCGGGGCGCAGATGCTTCGCGCCGTCGCCACGCGGACGCAGGACCATGCCGGCGATGGCACCACCACCGCGACGGTGCTTGCTCAGGCGATCGTGCGCGAGGGGATGAAGTCGATCTCGGCAGGTATCAGCCCGATCGAAATCAAGCGCGGCATCGACATCGCCGTCACGCGGGTTGTCGAGGAATTGAAGGTGCGTTCGCGTCCCGTCTCAAATAATAAAGAAATCGCCCAGGTGGGCATCGTCTCTGCCAACGGCGATGCCGAGATCGGAAACATGATCGCCGCGGCAATGGACAAGGTCGGCAAGGAAGGCGTGATCTCGATCGAGGATGCGCGCGGCACCGAGTTCGAGCTCGAAATCGTCGAGGGGATGGAATTCGACCGCGGCTATCTCAGTCCCTATTTCATCACCGATGCCGCGAAGCTGACCGTCGATCTGCACGAGCCGCACATCCTGATCCACGACAAGAAGCTGTCGGATTTGCACGCGCTGCTTCCGGTACTAGAGGCAGTCGCGCAGTCGGGTCGCCCGCTGGTCATCATCGCCGAGGATGTGGAGAGCGAGGCGCTCGCCACGCTGGTGGTCAACAAAATGCGCGGGAGTCTTCAGGTCGCCGCGGTCAAGGCGCCCGGTTTCGGCGATCAGCGCAAGGCGATGCTCGAAGATATGGCGATCCTTACCGGCGGCACGCTGATCGCGCCGGACCTCGGCATCACGCTGGAGAGCGTCACGCTCGACATGCTCGGCACCGCACGCCGCGTGACGATGGACCGGAACGACACCGCGATCATCGGCGGCGCGGGCAATCCCGCAGCGATTGCAGGCCGCATCGCTGTGCTCAAGCAGCAGATCGCACACAGCACGAGCGACTATGACGAAGGCAAGCTCCAGGACCGTATGGCCAAACTGGGCGGCGGCGTTGCGATCATCCGCGTCGGCGCTTCGACCGAAGTGGAGATGCGCGAGCGCAAGGACCGTCTGGACGATGCGCTGCACGCGACACGTGCCGCGGTGGAGGAAGGCATATTGCCCGGCGGCGGCGTGGCATTGCTCTATGCGTCGCGGACGCTCGGCGGGATGAAGGGCGAAAACGACGACCAGACACTCGGCATCGACATTGTCCGCAGGGCGCTTTCGGCGCCGCTGCGCCAGATCGCCGAAAATGCCGGATTCGAAGGTGGCGTGATTGCCGGCCGGTTGATCGACGGCAACGACCGCGAGGTCGGCTTCAATGCGCAGACCGGCCGCTATGAAGATCTCGTCATGGCAGGGATCGTCGATCCCACGCTGGTCGTCCGATCGGCATTGCAAGACGCCGCATCGGTCGCAGGACTGCTGCTTACTACCGAGGTGGCGATCGTCGGCGCCTCTGAAAGCTCACCCGCAACCCAGGCAATGGCACCAGCCGGCTTCTGATCCGCCGGCCACGAACCCCAGGAGTATCTGCGATGTCACGAATTCCCGTTCGCCCCTATCTCGTCACCAAGGACGAGGCAGGCACCTTCCGCGTCACCGTGCGGACCACCCGCTTCACTTCGCAGGGTTATCCGCTCGTCTCGGCCGAAGTGCTGGACAATGCGTTCAAGACGCAAAGGGCCGCGAGGACGTTCGTACGCGAGGTGTATAGTGGCGAAGCCAGCGACATCGCCATCAAATAGCTGTTACTTGCGCGCCTTGCGGGCGGCGTAGCGCGCGTCGCGTTCCGCCTTCCGCTCGGCGTCGCTTTTCACCGGAACCATCGCGGCTTCGGCCGCGCGGGCCGCGGTCTCGGCCGCCAGTGCGCGTGCGTCGGACGCCGCCTGCTTTTCGGCTGCGCGCCGGGCACGCTGCGCGGCCTGAGCGGTCTCGCGCTTGATTGCCACAGCCTTGCGGTCGGCAACCTGCCCCTCGCTGGGTGCGGGCTTGGCGCGGAGTTGCGCCAGCGCCTTCAGCTTGGCGGTGCGGGAAAGCGCGGCGCGCTCGTTGAAATCGGGTGCTCGATAGGCTGTCATCTTGGACTTTCTGCAACGGACGCTGAAAGGGCGGACCCGGCACATGCCGGATCCGCCCCGTTCAATCAGGAAACCTGATCAGGCTGCCTGGAGATTCACCGCGGACGACTTGCCGCGCTGGTCATTCTCGATCTCGTACGACAGGCGCTGGTCCGCATTCAGCGTTGCCATGCCGGCGCGTTCGACGGCGCTGATATGGACGAAGCTGTCATTGCCGCCGCCCTCGGGCGAGATAAAGCCATAGCCTTTGTCGATATTGAAGAATTTGACGGTGCCGATGGGCATGGAATGTTCCTTTCGCGAACATGCGTTTGTCCGCACGCAACTGCGCACGGAGCCAGGAAGCGAGAAAGGGAAGGGTCGGCCCGGAAGCGTCGGCCTCCGTCGCAGGCGACGATAGCCACACGGATATGGGGTGGCGGCTGCGATATGCAACCTAGATGCGAACGTTCCCCGTATCGGCGAAACCGCGATCGGGATTCTCGCTGAAGCCGCGGTCCTTGGAGGCGATCAGTTCGAGCGCCATCGCTGCGTCCATCACGCCCTGTTGTCGCAGGGCCGTCCGCTTGTCGCGCTTGTCTGCGTCCAGCGCCTCCTTGGCCCAGGCCGCGGCAGCGGTCGTCGCGATGTCGCGGACATTGGGGAGCACGGCATTGGCAGCAAGTGCGAGCTGGCGGGTTTGCTGGGCGCGGCACATGATGGCAGTGGGTTTCATGACTTGTCCTTTCGAGACGGAAGATCGGCGATTGGCGGTGAGCTATTCGGCACGGCCAGCGCGCCAGGGCAGGCCCGGCAGGCGAACCATGTCCCGTCCGCACCGCGTGCAGACGCTCACAAAGTGGCCGCGATCCCAATGGTTGCGCGCCGGATCCGGGAGATGGGTCCCGAACAACCGATGGAGGAGCTCAAGCACTGACGGCGCTTCCACCGGCCGGCACGCGCTTCGCGGCCGCTAGCGCGTCCTTGAGCGTGGTGTAGCGAAAGCCGTTCCAGTGGAAATACGCCACGGGCACGCATTCGATGCCATAGGCCGCCATCAATTCTTCAGCGTTCTCGGCATCATGCTCAGGCACGACAGCAAATTCGGTGCTCATTCGGAATTCCTTGGTGCGGCTGTAGCCGGAGAAAATTCAGCTGACGCGCTGCTGTGCCCACTGGCTGCGCGTGACCGCGCCAGTCAGGACCTTCGAGCCATAGACCCGGGCCACCGCCGCCGCGTCATCCGCATTGACGAACACGACGCGAGTCCCGCTAGGGACAAGCGGTTCGATGGCGCTGATGATCGCTTTGAGCCTGGCTGAAGTCGCGATGACGTGATTGATCGCCGCGTCGATATTGACGGCGCGCGTCACGATGGTTTGCCCGATCCGGCGGTCGGCCGGGCGATCCTCGGATCGGGTTCGGGCGAGCGGAGAAGGGGCGGTGGCGAGATCTGGGGCATGCACGGCTCCACGCAGAGCGGGAGCACGAACCATCTCTCAGTCGCATCCATGCTCGTGGCAAGTTGGAGCGATGCACATCATATGGGGTGCCGCGCGCGCATTACGAGTGCCGCCACCGCCGCAGTCTCCCAATTCGCAATATTTCTCGGACAGCCGGACATTCCCCGCCACCGAAGCGTTCTCCTCCCGACTTGCCGGATCATCGGCGACAAGGGAATTTTCATTGGCAATCAAGGACACGCGCAACGCCGGCAACGGCGGCGAAACCCATCAGCGCGCCGAAGGCGATGCGCCCGCCCTGACCACGAACCACGGCGTTCCGATCAGCGATAATCAGAACAGCCTGAAGGCCGGCACGCGCGGCCCGACGCTGCTCGAGGATTTCGTCCTTCGCGAGAAGATTTTCCATTTCGACCATGAGCGTATTCCGGAGCGGATCGTGCACGCGCGCGGCTCGGGCGCTCACGGCGTGTTCGAGGCGACGGACGACATCTCGGATCTGTCCAAGGCGGTGGTCTTCACCAAGGGCGAGAAGACCGAAGTGTTCGTCCGCTTCTCGACCGTGGCGGGCGGCGCCGGCTCCGTGGATACGCCCCGCGACGTGCGTGGTTTCGCCGTGAAATTCTACACGCGCGAAGGCAATTGGGATCTGGTCGGCAACAACATCCCCGTCTTCTTCATCCAGGATGCCATCAAATTCCCCGATCTCGTACATGCGGTGAAGATGGAGGCCGATCGCGGCTATCCGCAGGCCGGCAGCGCGCACGACACCTTCTGGGACTGGGCAAGCCTGATGCCCGAGACCACCCATATGCTGATGTGGGCGATGTCCGATCGCACCCTGCCGCGGTCGCTGCGGATGATCGAAGGCTTCGGCGTCCACACCTTCAAGCTGGTCAACGCCAAGGGCAAGGCCAGCTTCGTCAAGTTCCACTGGAAGCCGCGCCTGGGGCTGCAATCGACGATCTGGGACGAAGCGCTGAAGCTTCAGGCCGCCGACAACGACTATCATCGGCGCGACCTGTTCGAGGCGATCGACACCGGTGCCTTTCCGCAGTGGGACCTCGGCATCCAGGTGTTCGATCAGGCCTTCGCCGACGCGCAGCCCTACGACGTGCTCGACGCGACCAAGCTCATCCCCGAGGAGGATATTCCTGTCCGCCTGATCGGTACACTGACGCTCAACCGCAATGTCGACAATTTCTTCGCGGAGACCGAGCAGGTCGCCTTCCTGCCCAGCAACATCGTGCCGGGCATCGATTTCTCGAACGATCCGCTGCTCCAAGGGCGGCTGTTCAGCTATCTCGACACGCAGAAGTCGCGTCTCGGCACCACCAATTTCCACCAGATCCCGATCAACACGCCGCGTTGCCCCTTCGGCAATTTCCAGCGCGACGGGATGATGCAGACGATGGTCCCGAAGGGCCGCGCAAACTACGAGCCCAATAGCCTGGCCGACCACGGCGAGGAAGGCGGGCCGCGTGAGACCCCCGTCGGGTTCGCCACGACCAACGCAAGCGCGGGTCCCGACGAGCAGGGCGAGAAGCTGCGCGTGCGAGCGGAGACCTTCTCCGACCACTACAGCCAGGCCCGGCTCTTCTACCGGTCGCAGACCGAAAGCGAGCAGGCGCATATCGCTTCGTCGTTCGTGTTCGAGCTTTCGAAGGTCGGCCTGCTCGACCAGGTGCCGCCGCGGATGGTCGCAAACCTGCGCAACGTCGACGAGGGTCTGGCGAAGCGCGTCGCCGCCGGCCTCGGCATCCCGCTGCCCAAAAAGGCGGCGGCCGCCCGGGAGCCGGTCGACATGGAGGTCTCGGACGCCCTGTCGATCCAGAAGAACATGAAGCCAACGCTCCAGGGGCGTGCTGTCGGCATCCTTATTGCCGACGGAACAGAGGCCGCGGAACTCGCCGCGCTGGTCGCGGCGGTGGACAAAGCCAAGGGAAAGCCGGTGATCGTCGCACCCAAGGTCGGCGGCGCGAAGCTATCCGATGGATCGCTGCAAAAGGCTGACGGCCAGCTGGCAGGAATGCCGAGCCAGCTCTTCGACGCGGTGGCGGTCGTTCTGTCTGAGGCGGGCTCCGCCACACTTCTGAAGGAAGCAGCAGCGGTCGAGTTCGTGATGAATGCGTTCGGGCACCTCAAGGCAATCGGCGCCAGCGCTGCAGCCAAGCCGCTGCTCGACAAGGCCGGCGTGGTGCCGGACGAGGGCGTGACGGACCTTGGCGGCGCTTTCGTCAAGGCGGCCAGCCAGCGCTTCTACGCGCGGGAGCCTTCGCTCCGTACCCTCGCATGACCGCCGCCGTGGGAGAATATCGTGGTTGATCCTTTCACCGCCTGGTCGCGCCTCGCCGCGGCCGGCCTCGAGATGCAATCCACCTGGTGGCGGGGCATCGAGACGCTCCAAGCCTCCAGCACCGTGATCGGCGCGCGTGGCGCATTGATGCGCAATGGCGCGCCGTCGCGGGCCGATCTTTCCGAATATGCCCGCATGATTCCCGAGAAGGTCGATGCGTTCGGACGAAGCGGCGGTGCGGTCATGCGTGGCGCCGTGGATATGCAGATCGCATGGATCGCCCAGCTGCAACGGGTATGCCTAATGACGCTTTCGGGAAGGACGCCGACCATCGCCGAGGCTTCAATCCTGGCAAGCCGGAGCACCGACTATGCGCTTGGCGCATTCACCGCCACCGCCGACCTACACAGGGCCGCCCTTGCCCCCATTCATCGCGCCGCGGCCGGCAATGCACGGCGGCTCGGCAATGCGGGACGCGGATGAGCATCGAGATAGAGACCCGGCTCGACTATTGGTTCGAGCGCCCGGCCGATGTGCTTCTCCAGATCGAGGCGGCGGCGATCCCGGAGCAGATGGTCGAGACGTCCCGGCTGGACATTTCGCCGACCGAGCATTTCGCCCGAGTGCCGTCGCAGGACATGATTGGAGAGCGCATCTGGCTCCGCGTCGAGGGACGGCTGCTGGTCGACTACCGTGCGCGGGTGACGATCGCGCGCGCTGTGACCGATTGCCTCTCGCTGCCGATCATCCCGCCCCACCAGCTTCCCGGCGAGACGGTCCAATATCTGATGGCCTCGCGCTACTGTCCATCCGACCAGTTTCAGCCGTTCGTCGAGGCGGAGTTCGGCGGCATCGACGACGGCGCCAAGGTCATCGCGATGCGCGACTGGATTGCCGGCCACTTCGCCTATGTGCCCGGGGCAAGCGACGCCGAGACGACCGCGCTCGACACGTTCGTCAAGCGGCAAGGCATTTGCCGTGACTATGCGCATGTCATGATCGTGCTGGCCCGTGCCGCCGGCATCCCGGCGCGGATCGCCAGCGTCTACGCGCCTGGCGTTGAGCCTCCGGATTTCCATGCGGTTGCCGAAGTTTTCATCGGCGGGGCGTGGCATCTGGTCGACGCGACCGGCATGGCTCGGGAAGGCGACATGGTGAAGATCGGGATCGGCCGCGACGCGGCAGACATCGCTTTCCTGACGGCATTCGGCAATGCCCGGATGAACGCGCAATCGGTTCAAGTCCGCTTGCGATAACCAGCCATGCCAGC
Organism: Sphingomonas sp. G-3-2-10; assembly: GCF_012927115.1. NCBI lineage: Bacteria > Pseudomonadati > Pseudomonadota > Alphaproteobacteria > Sphingomonadales > Sphingomonadaceae > Sphingomonas > Sphingomonas sp. G-3-2-10. Next base: position 20,475 of record NZ_JABBFY010000001.1, read on the forward strand.
GCGGCAGCTCCAATCTCATTCAGGCGGCTTGTCCCCGCCCCACTCGATTGCCTCGAGCTGGACAATCAGGTCCTCGAAGCGGGCGTCGGGCTTGACCGCGAACGCGCGGTCGAACCCGTTGCCCAGTCGCTCCAAGTCTCTGGCCGTGAGCAGCCCCACGGCAACGATGCGCTCGCTGCGGTCCATCGATTTGCGACCCATTGTTGGTTGTTCGCGCTTCAACGCATACGCTGCCGCGCTCGTGCCATTCTCGCTAAAGATAATTCTTTGCCCCGCATTATCGCGGCCACATCCACACGCGACGATATTGTGACGAAAGCAGACAGGGCTTATCCTTCGCTCCAAGGGTTTGGTAGGCTTGGTCAGTAGTCTCGTTCTCACGCCGGAACGCCGGCATATCGACTGCACGGTCATGGAGATTGCGCTTGTGATGAAGCGCCTTGCACCTCTGCTTGAGATCGCGCTCCTTGCTCCTTGTGCTGCCCCCGATCCAAGTGGCGGAAGAATACGCGGCTCGGATCGCAGCATTGGAAGGTAAGTGAGGTAGGTTGATTCGATACCGAACAAAGATCGGTCGGCATTGAAGCCTCGTCCGCAATTGGGTCGTTCGCCGTCGGCCGACTTCAAATTCCAGCTAGCGCCACCTGAACGTCCGCGAAGCCCGAGCCTTTGTCTGGAAACGAAATTTGTTCGCCGTTCAGTCGGGGCGGGCTCAAGATTGCGAGATGCGTTTGGGATCGATCCCTCCTATCCTCGGCTGCATGAACGAGCATGAATGGTGGCGGGGCGCCGTCGTCTATCAGATCTATCCGCGCAGTTTCGCGGACTCGAACGGAGACGGAATCGGCGATCTGGCCGGGATCACCGCGCATCTGGAGCATGTCGCGTCGCTGGGCGTGGATGCGGTGTGGCTTTCGCCCTTCTTCACCTCGCCGATGAAGGATTTCGGCTATGATGTGAGCGATTATCGCGACGTCGATCCGCTGTTCGGAAGCCTCGCCGATTTCGATGCGCTGATCGCCCGCGCGCACGAACTGGGCCTGAAGATCATCATCGATCAGGTCTATTCGCACACCAGCGACCAGCATGACTGGTTCCGCGCCAGCCGGGCGAGCCGGACCAATGCCAAGGCGGACTGGTATGTGTGGGCCGATCCGAAGGCGGACGGCAGCCCGCCCAACAACTGGCAATCGGTGTTCGGCGGCCCCGCATGGCAATGGGACGGGCGGCGCGGGCAATATTATCTGCACAATTTCCTGGTCGAGCAGCCCGACCTGAACTTCCACAATCCCGAAGTGATCGACGCGTCGCTGGAGACCGCGCGCTTCTGGCTGGATCGCGGGGTGGACGGTTTCCGCCTCGATGCGATCAATTTCGCGGTGCACGATGCGCAATTGCGCGACAATCCGCCGGCGCCCGACACGGGGCGGATCCGCACGCGGCCGTCCGACTATCAATTGCCGACCTATACCCGCAACCAGCCCGAGCTTCCCGCCTTCTTCGAGAAGCTGCGCGCGCTGATCGATGGCTATGGCGAGCGGTTCACCGTGGCCGAAGTGGTCGGCCGCAGCCCCGAGCGCGAGATGCACGACTATACGCGGGGCAGTACGCGGCTGAGCAGCGCCTATGGCTTCAACTTCCTCTATGCCGATCGGCTGACGCCCGCACTGGTGCGCGATGCTGCGGCGAAGTGGCCGGGGGAGCCGGGGGAGGGCTGGCCGAGCTGGGCGTTCGAGAACCATGACGCGCCGCGCGCGGTGTCGCGCTGGATCGGGCAGGAGCATCGCGCGGCGTTCGCGCGGATGAAGATGCTGTTGCTGCTGAGCCTGCGCGGCAATCCGTTTCTGTATCAGGGCGAGGAACTGGGGCTGACCCAGGTCGAGATCGGTTTCGAGGACCTGCAGGATCCCGAGGCGATCGCGACCTGGCCGCTGACGCTGGGCCGCGACGGCGCGCGGACGCCGATGCCGTGGCGCGCGGATGCGCCGCTGGTGGGGTTTTCGATCGCCAAGCCGTGGCTGCCGATCGGGCCGGACCATGCCGCACTGGCAGTGGACCGGCAGGATGGCGATCCGCACTCGCTGTTGAACCTGGCGCGGCGGCTGATCGCGATCCGGCGAGCGACGCCCGAGCTGGTGACGGGCCGGATGTGGGTGGAGCGAGCGGAAGAAGCGCTGCTGGTGTTCCGGCGCGAGGGGCTGGCCTGCGCGTTCAACCTTGGACCCGAGCCGATCGAATGGGAAGGAGCGGGGGAGATCGTGGCGACGGTGAACGGGGCGAATTCGGCGCGGTTGCCGGGGTGGTCGGGGCTTATTTTGCGGCCGGCCGGCTGATTGCATCCTTACCGGGGGTATTTGCGTTGCGCCGGCGGAAGGATCGTTCGATGGCGGGGACCATGCAGCAGGGTAATCTTGGTTCGTCGAGGCCGCGGGCGTGAGCGACACCTATTGGCGCGCCGCGCGCGCGGACCGGGCCAGCGTGATCGTGGATGCGGAGGATTATTTCCGCTTCGCGCGCGAGGCGATGCTGAAGGCGCGCAAGCGGATCATGCTGATCGGCTGGGATTTCGATGCGCGGATCGAGCTGGTTCGCGGCAAGCAGCTTCGCGAGGCCGGTGATGCGCCGATCACGGTTGGCGACCTGATCTACTGGCTGGTCGAGCGGAACCCCGAACTGGAAGTGTATCTGCTGCGCTGGGATCTGGGCGCGCTGAAATCGCTGTTCCGGGGCAAGACGATCCTGACGGTCGCCAAATGGGCGATGCATCCGCGCATTCATGTGAAGCTGGACGGGCATCATCCCCCGGCCGCGTCGCACCATCAGAAGATCGTGGTGATCGACGACAGTTTCGCATTCTGCGGCGGGATCGACATGACCGGCGACCGCTGGGACACGCGGGACCATGCCGACGAGGATCCGGAGCGCAGGCGGCCCGACGGGACGCCGTCCGAACCCTGGCACGATGCCAGCACCGCGCTGCAAGGACCGGCCGCAGCCGCGCTGGGGAAACATGCGCGGGACCGGTGGAAGCGCGCCTCGGGCCAGACGCTGAGCGGCATCCGGCCGAAGCATGATTGCTGGCCGGACGATCTGCCGGTTCAGTTCACCGATGTCGAAGTGACGATCGCGCGCACGGCGCCACGGATGGACGACCAGCGCGAAGTCACCGAGATCGAGCAGCTCTATCTCGCGCAGATCGCGCGGGCGAAGCGCTGGATCTATGCCGAGAGCCAGTATTTCGCTTCGCGCCGGATCGCCGAAGCGATCGCGCGCCGCCTGGACGAACCCGACGGGCCCGAGATCGTCATCATCAACCCCGAAGCGGCGCAGGGCTGGCTCGAGCCGATCGCGATGGACACGGCCCGCGCGAGGCTGGTCGAGGCGCTGCGCGCGCGCGACACGCATGGCCGGTTGCGGATGTATCATCCGTACACGCGCAACCGGACGGCGATCTACGTGCATGCCAAGATCATGATCGTGGACGATGCGATCCTGAGGGTCGGATCGTCCAACCTCAACAATCGATCGATGCGGCTGGATACCGAATGCGACATTGCGATCGATTGCGCGGGAACCGGGAACGGCGACTGTGCCGATGCGATCGCGGCGGTGCGCAACGGGCTGATCGCCGAGCATCTGGACAGCGATGCCGCGACGGTGGCCAAGGCGATCGCCAGCACCGGATCGGTGATCGAAACGATCGAACGGTTGCGCTTCAAGGGCCGCAAGAACGCCAAGGACCGTCGCCGGACGCTGATCCCGTACGAGGTGCCGGACCTGTCGGCGGTGGAAGCATGGCTGGCCGACAATCAGATCCTCGATCCCGAGGGGCCGGAGGAGATGTTCGAGGCGCTGGACGAGCGCGGATTGTTTCGGCGGCTGCATCTGTGGCACCGGTCGGAATAGTCTCTCCCGCCGCTTCGATAAATTTCCCTTCGCCCGAACCCATCCCCTCGCTACACGTTGATTACGCTGCGCCAACGGAGGGACCCTATGGCCACGAACTTCACGCTGAACGGCAAGCCCGCGAGCTTTGACGGCGATCCCGAGACGCCGTTGCTCTATGTGCTTCGCGACCATCTGAACCTGACCGGCACCAAATATGGCTGTGGCGTCGCCCAGTGCGGCGCGTGCACCGTGCATCTGGACGGGAAGAACCGCCGATCGTGCATCACGCCGATCAGCACCGTTTCGGGCAAGACGGTGACGACGATCGAGGGCGTGGCGGGCAAGGAAGCCGCCGCCGTGCAGAAGGCATGGGTGGCGATCGACGTGCCGCAGTGCGGCTTCTGCCAGTCGGGGCAGGTGATGTCGGCCATCGGGCTGCTCAAGGCGAAGAAGCGGCCGAGCGACGGGGATATCGACAATGCGATGGCCGGGAATATCTGCCGCTGCGCCACTTATGTGCGCATAAAGCAGGCGATCCGCGACGCCGCCAAGACCGTGGAGGCCTGAGCGATGAACGCAATCACGCCAACCCGCCGCGGGTTCATCGCCTCGACCGGTCTCGTGCTCGGCATGGCCCTGCCGATGGGCAAGGCGGCGCAAGCCGCGCCCGGACAGGCGCCCGCGCCCTTCGCCCCCAACGCCTTCGTGCGGGTGGGGCCGGACAATCTCGTCACCGTGGTGATCAAGCATGTCGAGTTCGGCCAGGGCCCGGCGACCGGGCTTGCGACGCTGGTGGCCGAGGAGATGGATGCCGACTGGGACCAAATCCGCGTCGAAATGGCGCCGGCCAACGACCCGCTCTACAAGAATTTGTTCTTCGGGACGATGGGCACGGGCGGTTCCTCGGCGATCGCCAATAGCTGGATGCAGATGCGCAGCGCCGGGGCTTCGGCCAGGGCGATGCTGGTCGAGGCGGCGGCGAAGCGCTGGGGCGTGGCCGCAGGCGAAGTGAAGGTCGCCAAGGGCGTCGTCAGCCACGGCGCGAAGAAGGCGAGCTTCGGCGAGCTGGCGTCGGACGCGGCGATGCTCAAGCCGCCGGAAAAGCCCGTCCTCAAGACGCCGGACCAGTTCGTGCTGATCGGCAAGGATACGCCCAAGGTCGACAGCGTGGCCAAGACCAACGGCACCGCGATGTTCACGATGGACATCCAGCGGCCGAACATGGTCCACAGCGCGATCGTCCATCCGCCGGCATTCGGCGGGACGGTGAAGGACGTGAAGGATGCCGCCGCGCTGGCGGTGCCGGGCGTGCTGGGGGTAAAGACGATCCCGCAGGGCGTCGTGGTCTATGGCGTCAACGGCTACGCCGCGCGCAAGGGCGCTTCGGCGCTCGACGTGACCTGGGACCTGTCCAAGTCCGAGAAGCGGTCGAGCGACGAGATGTACGCGCAGTTCGCCGAGAAGAGCGAAGAGCCCGGCAAGCAGGTCGAGAAGCGCGGCGACGCCAAGGCCGCGTTCAAGGGCGCGACGCTGCGGCTGGAGGCGGCGTATCAGTTCCCCTATCTCGCCCATGCGCCGATGGAGCCGCTGGACGCGGTGATCGAGATGCAGGGTGACGAACTGCATGTATGGATGGGCAGCCAGTTCCAGGTAGGCGAACTGGGTGCGATCTGCGGGACGCTGGGCGTGCCGCCGGCAAAGGCGCATCTGCACGAGCAATATGCCGGGGGCAGCTTCGGCCGCCGCGCCACGCCTTTCATGGAGTTCGCGGTGGAAGCCGCGACGGTGTTCAAGGCGTGGGGGAAGGGGCCCGTCAAGCATGTGTGGACCCGCGAGAATGACATTCGCGGCGGACGCTATCGCCCGCTGACGGTGCACACGGTGCGCGGTGGCCTGGACGCCACGGGCAAGATCGTGGCGTGGGACCAGGTCGTCGCGGCGCAGAGCTTCTTCAAGGGCACGCCGATGGAGGCGATGGGGATCAAGGACGGCATCGACGATGCGCTGACCGAGGGGATCGCCGACAGCTACAAGTTCGACAACCAATATGTCGGCCAGCACATTATGGAAGGCGGCGTGCCGACCCTGTGGTGGCGATCGGTGGGGAATACCCACACCGCCTATGCGGTCGAGACGTTCCTCGACCAACTGCTGGAAATGGCGGGCAAGGACCCCGTTGCCGGTCGCCTCGCGCTGATCGAGGACGAGCGCATGAAGGCGGTGGTCAGCAAGGTCGCCGAGATCGCCGGCTGGGGCAAGAAGGTGCCCGAAGGCCGCGCGCGGGGCGTGGCGGCGTGGAAGAGCTTCAGCTCCTATTGTGCACAGATCGCCGAAGTCTCGAAGGGGCCGGACGGGCTGCCCAAGGTGCACAAGGTATGGTGCGCGATCGATTGCGGGATCGCGGTGAACCCGAACGTGATCCGCGCGCAGATGGAAAGCTGCATCGGATATGGCTTGGGGCATGCGCTTTATTCGGAAGTGGTGCTCGGGCCGGGCGGCGAAGTGCAACAGGGCAATTTCGATACCTATCGATCGCTTCGCATCGGCGAGATGCCCGATGTCGAAGTGGCGATCATCGCGTCGGACAAGAACCCGACCGGGGTGGGCGAGCCGGGGCTGCCCCCGACTGCTCCGGCGGTCGCCAATGCGTGGCGCAAGCTGACCGGCAAGGCGGTGCGGCGACTGCCGTTCAGCGTGGGAGGTAAGGCATGAACCCGGGACTCTGGGCGCTGGGCGCCTCGCTGATCGCATTGCCGCTGGCGATCACGGCTTCGGCGCAGCAGGCGCCGGGGCTGAAGGCGGTCTCGTCATTCGACGGCATCGCCGACAAGGGCGCGCGATCGGTCGCGCTGTTCGAGGAGATGGGCAAGGTCATCCAGCATCCGCGCTGCGTGAACTGCCACCCGCGCACCGACCGGCCCAACCAGGGCGATGCCTCCACCCCGCACAACACCCCGGTGACGCGCGGGCCCGACGGGCATGGCGCGCCGGGGCTGGAATGCGCGACCTGTCATGGGCCGGCGAACGTCGCTTTCTCGAATGGCAAGGGCAGCATTCCGGGGCATCCCGACTGGCACCTCGCACCCAAATCGATGGCATGGGAAGGCGCGTCGCTGGGCGCGATCTGTGAGCAGATCAAGGATCCCAAGCGTAACGGCGGCAAGACGCTGGCGCAGATCGCCGAGCATCATGCGCATGACGGCCTGGTCGGCTGGGGCTGGAACCCGGGTCCGGGCCGTGCGCCGGTTCCGGGGACGCAGGCCGAGTTCGGGGCGCTGACGCGGGCCTGGATTGCGAACGGGGCGAAGTGTCCGAAAGTTTAGGCAGTGAAATTCCTCTCCCGTCGGGAGAGGTAGCGCAGCTTGGCTGCTTGCTGCCTAGCGGAGCTAGGTGAGGGGATACCTGCTGTCGTGAGGGTGACACCCTCACGAAGCGTCAACTAGGCCCCGCTGAAGAAGCGGGACCCAAGTCTGCGCAACCCTCTCCCACAGGGAGACGGACGTGTGGGTCAGCCCTTCACCCAGCCCACGGCGGGGTCGTTGAAGTCGAGCAGATCGTTCAGCTCCCACACGTTACGATAACCATAGCCGACCAGGTTGATGAAGGTCTGGATGTTGAGCGCCACCGGTGGTGACTTGAGCGGCACCGGGCTGCGGTGATTCGAGAAATTATTGTTGCAATAGATCAGGATGGGACGGTTTCGATCCGGTCCGATCACTTCAGCGAGGCTTTCGGCGGTGAAATCGGTGAAGGGCAGATTGACCGCTCCCGCCAGATGCCCGCGGGCAAAGGCGTCCTTCGACCGCGCATCGAGAATCAGTGCGCCTTGCGCGGCGCGGGTCCGGAACGCCGCGAAGTCGATCAGCCGGCCCTTGCGAATATCCCGCGTCTCGCCCGCAAGTCGTTCGAATCCGGGATAATCCACCTGCGGGTTGCGCGAAGCCAACTGAGTCTGCGCAAAGGCGGGGGCCGTAGTCGCGACAAGTCCAGCCGCCAACAGAACCAGTGCTTTCATCCCGAATTACCTCCCGATCCGCTCAGGCTGCGCTTCGATGGCTGCACGGGAGATGAATGATTATCAAAACCATAATGGAGTTTATTGACGCGGGCGGCCGTACGGTTCAGCATAAGGGCAAGGCCGGATCTGGGTCCTCCGGCCAACAGGGAGGTGTACATGTCTGAGGGTTTCGCAACGTCGCGGCGTCAGTTCTTCGCCGCGGGCGCAGTTGCGGTTGCAGCGCTCCCGGGCGCATCATCGATCATCGACACGGTGGCCGGTAAGCCGCTGGCGATGCAGGATCTTGCGTCGTGGAAGGCGCATGTCGGCAAGCAGTTCGTGCTCGACGGCTCGGCGCAGGTGAAGCTGGTCTCGGTGGTTGCCGGCGGCCGTCAGCCATCGCGCTTCGACCGTGGCCAGAATTTCTCGGCGATCTTCGAACTCGACGGTCCCGCCCGGTCGGACGGCACCTTCACCATCGCTCATGCCGAACTCGGCCAAGGCCAGCTTTACATGCAGCCGGGCAAGGGCAACGGCGGCAAGCCGACGCTGTACGCGGCGTTCAGCTGATCGAAGCGCTGGCGCTCCATCGCCGGAAAGCTATAGGGCTCGCGTCGAAGGACGCGGGCCTTTTGCTTTTCCGGAGGACATGATGGGCGGCTGGACGATCGGGATCATCGGCGGTTCCGGCCTCTACGATGTCGGCGGGATCGAGGATGGCGAATGGGTGACGGTGGCCAGCCCCTGGGGCGAGCCCTCCGACGCCTGCTTCACCGGCCGTGTGGGCCATGCGAAAGTGGTGTTCCTGCCCCGTCACGGGCGCGGCCACCGCATCAGCCCGTCCGAGCTCAACGCCCGCGCCAATATCGACGTGCTCAAGCGGTTGGGCGTAACGGATGTCCTCGCGGTCTCGTCGGTCGGATCGCTGGTGGAGGATCGGCCGCCCGGCAGTTTTACCATCGCCGACCAGTTCATCGACCGGACCAAGGGACGACCCTCCAGCTTTTTCGGCACCGGCATGGTCGCGCATGTCTCGATGGCCGATCCGGTCTGCCCGCGGCTCTCCGGTCTTGCTCGCGACGCCGCGATTCGCGCGGGCGCACAGGTCGATCAGGGCGGCACCTATCTGGCGATGGAGGGGCCGCAATTCTCGACCCGCGCCGAAAGCCACCTCTATCGCGGCTGGGGCTGCCACATCATCGGCATGACCGGAATGCCAGAGGCGAAGCTCGCCCGCGAAGCCGAACTGCCCTATGCGCTGGTCGGGATGGTCACCGACTATGATTGCTGGCGCGAAGGCGAGGAAGCGGTCGACGTGGCGCAGGTGATCGCCCAGCTGGGCGCCAATGCGGAGAAGGCGCGGGCGATGGTGATGGACCTGCTGCGCAACCTGCCCGAGAAACGGCCCGCCTCGCCGATCGACACCTGCCTCGACACGGCGCTGATCACCGCGCCCTCCGCGCGCGACCCCGAGTTGTTGGAGAAGCTCGACGCGGTGGCGGGACGGGCGCTGGGAGCGATCCGCTAACCGCCTATGCCGGAAGCTGCCGCAGACCTGACGATTCGATCGCAGCATAGTCCGCTCCGCGACCTGCTTCCGGCTTATGAGTGGACGCGGGCCACGGCGCTCATCGCCGGAATCTGCGTTGCGCTCTGGTTCCTGTGGCTTGTCGATTGGCGTCATCCGTTGCCGATCCTGCTGCCGCTCGTGCTTGGCTGGCTCACCCTGTTCCGGATGCGTCCGTCCGCGATGCCGCTCACTTGGGCGCAGGCGGGGCAGATCGAGGCGACGATGCTGGAGGAAGGCCATTACTCTGCGTCGGAGGATGGAACCGGCTGGCGGCGGGATCTCGAACCGGGCAACGGCCAATCGCGCGAGGCGCTGGAGTTCCGCGCGGTGGGCGATGGTGTCGAGCTGCTGGGGCCGAGGGAGTGGCTCGAAGCGGTTCGCAATCATGTCGAGTGGGTCGCCGAAGGCGGCGTTCCGCTGGGCAACAGGGCCGATCAGCCTTTCCAGACCCATGATCCCGATCCGGTGCCGTGGCACGCGCACGTGCCGGGCGCGCTGATCGGGGCGATCATCGTGCCGCTGTTCCTTTATGAGATGGGAACCGGACGGATCGCGCAATGGGGACTGTCGGGAACTGCGCTGGCCGCGGGGCGATACGAAACCATCTTCCTGTACATGTTCGAGCATGGCTCGGTGATGCATATGCTGATGAACGGCGCCGCGCTTGCCGCGATCGGCGGGCGGCTGGCGAACCGGATGGGCGAAGCGCCCCTCAGCTGGCTGCACTTTCTGCTGCTGTTCCTGATGAGCGGGCTGGCGGCGGCGATGCTGTTCGTGGCGTTGCATCCGTTCGGACAGGTGCCGATGGTGGGCGCGTCGGGCGCGCTTTATGGTCTTGTCGGCTTGCTGATCCGGCTTCCCGCCAGCGGCGAGGCGCTGCTGTCGCTGCGATCGGCGAGAATCCGCCGGATCGGCTGGTCGCTTGTCCGCGAGAATATCTTCCTGTTCGCCCTACTGGCCCTGATGGCATGGGAAAGCGGGGGTGCGGGCGGGCTTGCGTGGGAAGCGCATCTTGGCGGCTTCCTGTTCGGCTTTTTCATCGGGCCGAAATTCCTGCCCCGGCCAACGCCGAGGCGTGTTTCGGAGGTGTAGGCAGTTTGCCGGATTCCGGGCATCGGCATGCATCGCCCTGGGAGTGGATGCCGCCGATGGGCCGGGATTAGGCGGGGCGGATCTTACGGGCAGAGATAAGGGGCCATCAGCTTCCCCTCTTCGTCATCGAGCATGTAGCGCTTTTCGCCCGGCTGATGATCCTGGCGCGCGAGGACCCGACTTTCGTTGGTAATGTCGACGTGGAGCGTATCGATGGTACGCGCCTTGCAGTCGGCAGCGATGTCGAAAAAGCCGATGGTCTTGTTGTTGGGGTCGATGAAGGTGGTGCGCAGCCGGGCATGGCGTTGCCCGTTCACGGTGCGGACGCTGTCCAGATCGATCGAGAAGGCGATCCCGTCCATCACCGTCAACTGCTTCCACTGTTCCGGGACCGGGGCCGCATGGGCGGAAAGCGCCGTGGCGGAAGCGAGCGTAAGGATCGTGGCGAAGCGGAACATGAACCGGGGCCCCTTGCTGGCCGTCCGGGAAATCGGGGCCGTTCGAAGCGAGGCTAGCGGGGGGCGGGCCTAGCCGCAACCGCGCTCCGGTCAGCCGCGCCCGGCGTTCAGGGTTGCTCGTCCGCCTGCGGAAGCCGCGCCACATAGGCACGGAAACGCGCCTCGGCGGCTTCGGCGCGGCTGCGGTCGTGCCCGCGGCCGACGCGAACGAGATTCCAGCGAAGCCACAGCAATCCATAGCGTTCGAGGTCGCCCAGCGCTTCGTTCAGCGTGGCTTCGATGCCGGCCGCGTCGTCAGGAAGATAATCGTACCAATAATCGCCGCGGATTTCGGTGATGTCGCCGATGCGGACGGTGTTGGTGTCGTCGAAGGAGAATGGAGTCTTTCGCCCCAGGGCCAGCTCGACCATCCGCGCGGGCCTGATCGCAGGGACCAGCATCCGCCTGAGGTTGAGCGTGAAGCGGCAGAAGCCCGAGCCGTTATATTTGTCCTGCTGCAGTTCGATGGCCTGCATCAGCCAGGGCGGGCTGGGGCGGAAATAGCGGACGCCCTTCCGCGTGAAGCCAAGGGCTTCGAGACGGGGTGCGAAAAGCCTTCGCACGCCCGCCTCGAATGCCTTTGACGCCATAAGCGATCAGGCCGCCAGTTTGCGCAGGACGTACTGGAGGATGCCGCCGTTGAGGAAATATTCCAGCTCGTTGACGGTATCGATGCGGCAACGGGTGAGGAAGGTTTCGACCTTGCCGTTGGCGCGGGTGAGGGTGACTTCGACATCCTGACGCGGACGCAGGTTCGCGACGCCGGTGATGGTGAAGGTCTCGGTACCGTCGAGCTTGAGCGTCTCGCGGGTCACGCCCTCGGCGAACTGCAACGGAACGACGCCCATGCCGACCAGGTTCGAGCGGTGGATACGCTCGAAACTCTCGGTGATGACCGCGCGGACGCCGAGCAGGTTGGTGCCCTTTGCCGCCCAGTCGCGCGACGAGCCGGTGCCGTATTCCTTGCCCGCGACGATCACCAGCGGCGTGCCGTCGGCCTTGTGGCGCATCGCGGCGTCGTAGATCGGCATCACCTGATCGTGATACTTGGTCATGCCGCCTTCGATGCCGGGCACCATTTCGTTTTTAATCCTGATATTAGCGAACGTACCTCGCACCATGACTTCGTCGTTACCGCGGCGCGCGCCGTAGCTGTTGAAGTCCTTCTTCGCGACCTGACGCTCCTGAAGGAACGTGCCGGCGGGGCTGTCCGCCTTGATCGAACCCGCGGGCGAAATGTGATCGGTGGTGATCGAGTCGCCGAGGATCGCGAGCGGCTTGGCTTCGATGATATCGTTCACCGGCGCAGGGGTCATCGTCATGCCGGCGAAATAGGGCGGGTTGTGGATGTAGGTCGAGGCGGGCGGCCAGTTATAGGTGTCCGAACCTTCCACCGAAATCGCCGACCAGTGCTTGTCGCCCTGATAGACGTTGCCGTAGCGGGCGCGGAACATGCCGTCGTCGATATTGGCCGCCATTACCGAGGCAACCTCTTCATTTGAGGGCCAAATATCCTTGAGGTAAACCGGGCCGTTGGTGCCTTCGCCGATGGGGGTCGAGTGCATGTCCTCGGTCACGGTGCCCTTGAGGGCATAGGCGACCACGAGGGGGGGCGAGGCGAGGAAGTTCGCGCGCACGTCCGGCGAGACGCGGCCTTCGAAGTTGCGGTTGCCCGACAACACAGACGCCGCGACGATATCGTTGCCGTTGATCGCGGCCGAGATCGGCTCGGCCAGCGGACCCGAATTGCCGATGCAGGTGGTGCAGCCATAACCCACCAGATTGAAGCCGATCGCGTTCAGATCCTCCGACAGCCCCGCCTTGTCGAGATAGTCGGTCACGACCTGCGACCCCGGCGCGAGCGAGGTCTTCACCCACGGCTTGCGCGTCAGGCCCAGCGCCCGCGCCTTGCGCGCGACCAGACCCGCGGCGACCAGCACCGAGGGGTTGGACGTGTTGGTGCACGAAGTGATCGCGGCAATGACAACATCGCCGTCGCCAATGTCATGGTCCGCACCTTCCACAGCGACGCGGGCCGGGCCGTCCTTGTGATAGACCTTGGTCAGATCGCCGTTGAACACTTCGTCCACGGCATCGAGACTGACGCGATCCTGCGGACGCTTCGGACCGGCGAGCGACGCGCAGACGCTGCTCATGTCGAGCTCGAGCGTGTCGGTGAAGATCGGATCGGCCGCATCTTCCTCACGCCAGAAGCCGTTGGCGCGGCAATAAGCCTCGACCAGCGCGATTTCCTCGTCCGGCCGGCCGGTGAGGCGGAGATAATCGAGGCTGCGATCGTCGATCGGGAAGAAGCCGCAGGTCGCGCCATATTCGGGCGCCATGTTGGCGATGGTCGCGCGATCCGCCAGCGTCATCGCCGACAGGCCCGGGCCATAGAATTCGACGAAGCGGCCGACCACGCCCTTGGCGCGCAGCATCTGGGTGACGGTGAGCACCAGATCGGTGGCGGTGATGCCTTCGTTGAGCTTGCCGGTCAGCTTGAAGCCGACGACTTCGGGGATCAGCATCGACACCGGCTGGCCGAGCATCGCGGCCTCAGCCTCGATGCCGCCCACGCCCCAGCCGAGAATGCCGAGGCCGTTGACCATCGTGGTGTGGCTGTCGGTGCCGACCAGCGTATCGGGATAGGCGATCTCGGCGCCGTCGGCGGCCTTGGACGACCAGACCGCGCGGCCGATATATTCGAGGTTCACCTGGTGGCAGATGCCGGTGCCCGGGGGAACGACCTGGAAATTGTCGAGCGCCTTCGAACCCCATTTCAGGAACTCGTAGCGCTCCAGATTGCGGTCATATTCCAGCTCGACATTCTGCTCGAACGCCTTGGGCGAGCCGAATTCGTCGACCATCACCGAGTGATCGATGACGAGATGGACAGGAACCTGCGGATTGATCTTCGCGGCATCGCCGCCGAGCGAGGTGATCGCATCGCGCATCGCGGCCAGATCGACCACGCAGGGAACGCCGGTGAAATCCTGCATCAGCACACGGGCGGGGCGATACTGGATCTCACGGTTCGACCGGGCATCCTTCTGCCAGTCGACGATCGCCTGCGCATCCTCACGCGTGACCGTCACGCCATCCTCGAAGCGGAGCATATTCTCGAGCAGCACCTTCATCGAGAAGGGCAGGCGGCTGATGTCGCCGAGCTTCTTCGCGGCCTTGGGCAGCGAGTAGAAGTCGTAGGACTTGCCGTTCACGTCGAGCGTGTCGCGGATACCGAGGGTGTCGTTGCCGATGGCGGTCATTGCGGAAGGGTCCCTTTCCCAGTGTTGTGGCCGGCGGGGCGCTCGGGGAGTGCGGGGCTCTTTGGGGAGCCGCGCGGGCGCGCGTGCCGGTTGCTGCGCATGCGAAGATTCGCGTGCGCCTTAGCGCGGGATGGGGTGCGGGGGAAGGGGAGGGGGAAGGAAGTGGCTATGGGATGGATCAAGCCAGAAATTCCGCAATTCGGCGCAGGAGTTCCTCACGATCGCGAATCTCGCATTCCCAGATAACCAGAACCCGCCACCGGTCGGCATTCAATGCCGAATTGGAGGCGCAATCTCGGTCGCGGTTCCGTTGAATCTTGGCCGTCCAATAGGATGCGTTGGTCTTTGGAATTCGCGAGCCGCGTTTGCAGTCATGTCCGTGCCAAAAACACCCGTGTACGAAAATGACCTTTCGCCGGCCCGCAAATACGAGATCAGGACAGCCCGGCAGGGACTTTCTGTGAAGCCTGTATCTGAAGCCCAATGAGGTCACGGCTTTCCGAACTGTCAATTCCGGAGTCGTGTTGTGGGATCGAACCGATCGCATGATTGAGCTTCGGTCGATTATCCTTCTCCTTGATCGCCCTCGATCTCCTGTCCCAGCTTGAGCAATTCGCGATGATAGCGCTGCAGGCGCTGGAAATGCGCCTCTATGGCGCCTGCAATCTCCCGAGAATTTTTCACGGCCAGAAAGTGGCCAACAATCTGCGAATAGTGCTCAGCCTGACGTGGAAGACGCAGCGCCGGATCCAGTTTTTCGGCGATTTCACCATCCGCCATAACCTGAACGACCTGTGCAGGTTCCGGCAGGGCGATTGCTGTTGCGGGCGCCGGAGGAACCTTACCGTTCATCAGCGCCGATTTTGGGTGAAACGCATGAAACAGCGCATCTTCCAGCGGATTGATGTCCGAGGAATTCTCAACAGGATATGCCCAGACGTGGGCGATTTCCCAGACATCGACCTGCCGGTTCGCGATGATATCGGATCGGGCGGATGTGAGGTGACGATTCACGCGTGCGCGAATGCCATCCTTGGATTGCCCGACATAAAGCGGAACAGCGTTCAGATCACAGAGAACATAGCAGCCGATCTGATTCGTTAGGGTTCGAACCGCCCGACGGCGGAAGTCCAAGTCAATCGCCATACCGTCGACTTAGGCTGCAACAGCCTCAAGCTGCAATAGAGCCGCGTTCGCTTTCCACATTGTCGAGTATCGGTTCCAACAAGTGAGAAGCGAGATATCGCACCACAGGCACACAGACCCCATCGCCGGCCACATGATAAGCATCATTGTATCGTTCAGGGAGGATGTAACCGTCTGCCAGTCCCATCAAACGTGCGGCTTCTCGCGGAGAGAGCAGCCGCGAGCGGATGGATTCGCCTTCGACCACCACGATAGTCTGTCGGCTTGATCCGCCTGCCGGCGTTCTAAGGCAGCCGGCCATATCGTCGAATCGCACCTCCGCCCTTTGACGCTTGACGCCGCGTTCATCGAGACGAGTGCGCTTGTACACGCCGCCAACCTGCTTGCGGCCAGAAGTGCGAACCTGCGCGATCTTCGCGAGATGCAAAGGCGTCATCATGGCGAGTAATCTCTCGGTTTCGGCCTTCGAATGCCAACGGCAACCGGTTGGCTTCTCCTCGATCAGATCGATGAATCCGGTATTGCGAGGTGCTGGGGCAGGAAGCCGCCACCATACCCATTGCGATTTTGCTTCTTCCGGAAGGCGAGATTGGGCAGCGCGAAGCGAAACGGGATGCCAGATTTCGTCCTGCTCCGAACCGTGAAGCCCTGTCGGCAAGGGGACATCCTCTGCGACCGCCACGAAGAAAAGCCGAGCCCTGCTTTGCGGAACAAAATGTCGGGCGTCCATGACCATGGCCCCGTATTTGTATCGCGCTTGGGCAAGAGCTTCGCAAAGCGCCTGGAAGTCGCGTCCATCACGCGAGGTGATCGCGCCAACCACGTTTTCAAGCACAATGACTTTGGGCGCGCGGCCTTCATCCCTGAGTTTGCTCATCAGAGCCCAGAACGGCCAGAACGTGCCTGATCGCGTGAGCACTTCGGATGAGGATTCTCCAAGCCCGCGATATTTCCCGGCAAGGGAAAGATCCTGACAGGGGAAGGAGGCCCAGGTCAGATCGGCGCGGCCTGGCAATTGGCTGGAAGCGACTTTCGCCACGTCGCCTTCGAAAAAGTGGTCGTCGCCCCAATTTGCGATATAGGTGCGAGCCTTCATTTCATTGAAATCATTCGCGAATTGGCAGCGCCAGCCCGAGCCGAGCCCGGCATTCGCCATGCCGCCGCCGGCGAAAAATTCATAGAAGGTTCGCTGTTGCGTCATCGCTCCCATCCAAGGCTCCGACATCTCTTTAACCCCGTCCAAGAAATTGAGAAGCGCACATTTGGCGGATGCAGAATCGTTTCCAGCCGCGAAAGTCTTAGCGTTGTTTCCAATTTGTTCCAACCGGTCTGGATATAGTTATATCGGAAATGGATGAACCTGTTCGTCCGCAGCTGTGACCGGCGCTGGATATTTGTTCCCATTCCCCCCTGTCCTACACGGAAATCCCCGGATAACTGACTTGCTCCTTTTTGCAGGGAGCGAGTCGGATGGTGGGGAAGGATGCGCGGCGCTGGACGGTGGAGCATAGATCGGGGTTTCTCCGTGCGCTTGCCGAAACCGGGACGGTCAAGGGCGCCTGTGCGGCGATCGGGAAATCGGTGGCGGGGGCGCATTACCGGCGGCAGCGGGAGCCGGACTTTGCCGAGGCCTGGGATCATGTGCTGGGGCGGGTGAAGTCCGCCTGGGCCGGGGCGCGCGAGGTGGCGGTGGTGGTGCCGGCGACGGGCAGGCTGGCCGGCTATCGCATGCGGCATGACGGGTGGACGCCCGCGCGGCAGCAATTGTTTCTCACCGCATTGTCGCAGACCGGGTGCGTGCGCGACGCGTGTTTGCGGGCGGCGATTTCGGAGACTTCGGCGTATCGCTGGCGGCGGAAGTCGAAGCGCTTTGCCACGGCGTGGGAGCGGGCGCTGCGCAAGGCGCGGCCGACGATCGAAGCGGAAGCCTATCGCCGCGCGGTGGAAGGCTGGGACGAGGCCGTGATCCGGAACGGGGAAGTGGTGTCGGTGAAGCGGCGCTATTCGGATTCGCTGTTGCGGACCTTGCTGACGCGGGAGGCCGGGCGTGGGGCGGGTGCGGGGAAAGGCGAGGATGTCTTTGCCGATCTGCAGTTGAAGCGCTGGCCCGGCGAACGCGAGAGCGAGTGGCTGGAGCGCCGCGCGCGGGGCGCGGCGAAGGCGGCGGGGGGACAATTCTTCCACCGCGCGACCGAGGAAGATACCAATGCGGCGCTGATGAAGCAGCTGGCGATGCTGAAGAAGACCATGGTGAACGAAGTGGCCGAGGCGGAGCGGTTTGCGAAGCGGGTGAGCGAGGCGCGGGCGAGCCGGGCGGCTGCGGACGAGGTGCGGGCGGTGGAAGGCGAAGTGCTGCCGCCCGAACCGCGGCTGCGGATCACGCGATTGTAGCGCGGGCGGTGCGCGGGCATGGTGCGCGGGCGACGGGTTTCGGGGAGCGGGCGATGCGGCGGGTTTGGGAGCTGATGGCGGGGCTGGCGCTGGTGGCGGGCGGCTGTGGGAGCGCAGCGGCGCAGGACGCGGCGCCGGTGACTCCGGTCGCCCCGATCGCGGCACCGCATCCGCAGACGCCGCAGGAGATTGCCAAGACGTGCCGCCGGGTGGGCGATGTGGCGAGCCGCTCGGGCCAGGCGCAGTTCCTGCGGATCGCGCCGGAGAGCGCGGCTCGGCTGGCGGAGATCGGGCTGGACCGGGCGGGCGTGTTCGCGCGGATGGCGGAGACTTCGATCCCCGAGACGGTGGGCTGCTGGGCGATGCCGGTGGGGAATTTCGACAGCCAGCTGATCTCGGTCGGCATGTCGCAGTGGAATTTCGGGACGGGCAGCCTGCAGCCGGTGCTGAAGGCGTGGCGGAAGGAGTTTCGTTCGGGGCGGGACTATCGCCGGGCGGTGCGGGCGCTGGCGCCGGTTTACGGGAAGCTGCTGTTCTCGCGCGATTGCCTGAAGGTGCCGGTGGGGGACAAATGCCGCGCGGGCGTGCTGGCGGCGCATGGAGCGGACGGGTGGCTGAACCCGGTGCTGTTTGGCGAACTGACCGCGATCTTCGAGAGCGACGAGATGCTGCAGGTGCAGACGGATCATTATGTCGCGCTGCTGGAAGCGGTGCGGCTGGACCTGCTCCGGGTGTTCGCGGGGCAGCCGATCACGATGCGCAAGGTGCGCTGGGCGGTGGATACCAAGGTGCAGCAGGGCTTTTTCCCGGCGGACGAGGATCTGGCGCGAGTGCGCGGCAAGCTGGCGGCGATGCCCGAGGCGGAGCGGTGGGACCGGCTTCGCGCGATCTTCGGCTGGTATCGCAACCTCAGCCTGACGATCGATCAGGACGGGGTGAAGCGCGACCATGAATGGAATTACGAACAGTGGAACTGCATGATCGACAAGGGGCGGATCGATCCCGAGCAATATGAGATGCTGCACCTGACCTTCATCCGCAGCCGGACCGCGGTGGGGAATAGCGGGCGGTGGCAGGCGCTGACCTTTTCGCGGCGGGCGAAGATCGTGCTGGGGGTGGGGAGTGTCTCGGGCGTGCGGGACGGCAGCTGCACCGCGGGGTGAGCGCGCGTAATATTGTGTTTCCGGGCGGTGTCGCGCTTGGAACCTGCGCGGCTTCCGGCCATTGGTGGGCGAAACCTTATGGGAGTAGCGCGATGACGGCTTTGCGGATTGGGGCGGCAGTGGTGGTTCTGGCCGGGCTGGGTGCTTGTACGGCGCAGGACGAGGCACGGCCGGAGAGCGGCGGGCGCTATGCCGCGGGCAGCTTCGTGGCGGAAGCGCTGCTCAAGACCGCCGAGGGCGCCGACGCGGGCAAGGCGTGGGTCAAGCAGAAGGACGGCGACCTGGTGGTGAGCATGGAGGTGACCGGCGTGTCGCCGGGGCTGCACGGGGTGCATATCCACACCACCGGCAAGTGCGAGGCGCCGGGCTTCACCACCGCGGGCGGCCACTGGAACCCGAGCGGCCACCAGCATGGCAGCATGAACCCCGCCGGCCCGCATGTGGGCGACATTCCCAACCTGACCGTGGGCGCGGACGGCAAGGGCAAGCTGAGCTTCACCCTGCCGGGTGGCGCGTTCGAGGATCTGCTGGACGAAGATGGCGCGGCGTTCGTGGTCCATGCCGGGCCGGACGATCTGAAGACCGATCCGGCGGGCAATAGCGGCGCGCGGATCGCCTGCGGCGTGTTCGCGGCGAAATAGTCGGGTTCAGCGCAGCTGAACCGGTTGCGGCACCAGCCCGCTCCCCCACCCGACCTCCCATCCAGCATATTCTGTGGGAGTCCGGGTGGGGGAGCGGGCTGGTGCCGTCTTCAGCATCAAAGCGGTTCGCCGGACTGACGCGCGCGTTCCTCGCGGCTGGCCTCGGCTTTCGGGACCAGCCGGTAAGCCGCGATGCCGGCGATCACGGCGAGCGGGACGGTGGCGATCAGCCAGAGGATGCCGGTCGACAGGTTGCCGCCGTGAAGATCGGCGATGCGGCCGGCGAGATAGGGTCCCATCGCCAGGCCGAGCAGCGTGGTGCCGATGAAGAAGGCCGCGGTGGCGGTACCGCGCATGCGGGGCAGGACGAGATCCTGCGTCGCGGCTGCGGCGGAGCCGAGCGCGCTGCTGGCGAGGAACTGGGCGATGGGGAGCATCGCGTAATAGATCGACTTGTCGCCGGTGGTGAAGGCGATGGCGACCGGCGGGATGGGCGCGACCGCGCCGAACAGGATCACCGCGATCCGGCCCGAAGCGAAACGCTGGCGCAACCGGTCCGCCGCCATGCCGCCCAAGGTGACGCCGAGGAAACCGGCGAGGATCGCCGGGCCGCCGACATAGAGCCCGATCTCGGCCGGCGTCGCGCCGAAGGTGCGGATGCCGTAGATCGGCGCGACCGCCGAGACGGCATAGGCCATGAACGCGTTCAGCCCGTACGCCAAGACGACGAAGAGGAAGGCGGGGGTGCCGACGATCAGCGCGAAGGTGGGCCGGTCCCGATGGCGCAGCGCCGCCGCCCAGCTGTACACCGCATAGACGCCGATCCCGACCGCGATCCATTGCGGCTTCGGCTCGCCCGCCCAGATCAGCGCGCCGACCGCGAGGATGACGAGCAGCAGCACCGCGAGATTGCCGATCAGCGCGTTCACGCCGTTGCGCGCGGCGCCGATCAGGGTGAAGGGCGGGACGATCGTCAGCAGATCCTCGAAAAAGGCCTTGAACGGAGCAGGGTGCGGCGGAGCGATCAGCCCCTCGGACTGGCCGCGCTGCGGCTCGCGCAGGGTGAAGACGATGACGGCGAGGACGATGCCCGGCAGGCCGACCGCCATGAACGCCGCCTGCCAGCCGACCAGCCCGAACGGCCCGCCGCCGGGATAGGCCGCGTTCCACCATTCGACGATCTTGCCGCCGAGGAACAGCGAGAAGCCGCCGCCGAAATAGATGCCGGCCGAATAGATGGCGAGCGCGGTGGCGCGCTGGCGCTTGGGGAACCAGTCCGACAGCAGCGAATAGGCGGCGGGGCTGGCGGTGGCTTCGCCGACGCCGACGCCGATCCGCGCGGCGGTGAGCTGGAGCCCGTTGCGGGCGAGGCCGGAAAGCGCGGTCATCGCCGACCAGAGCGCGAGACCGGCGGTCAGCAGGCGGACGCGGTGCCAGTTGTCCGCCAGCCGCCCGAGCGGGATGCCGAACAGCGCGTAGAAGACCCCGAAGGCGGTGCCGTAGAGAAAGCCGATATCGGCGTGGCTGAGGCCGAGATCCTTCTGAATATCGTCGGCGAGGATGGTGATGATCTGGCGATCGATGAAATTCAGCGCATAGACGAGGAAGAGGACGATGAGGACGTACCAGCTGTACGCGCTGGCGCGGGTTTCGGACGGGGCCGTGGACGCGTGAGTCGCCAAGTCGCTCTCCCTGTGCTTTTATCCGGGCGCACCCGGCAAAGGCGGGGCACCGGTTCGCGTTTCCATCGAGGCTATCAGACCATACCGCATTTACGAAAGGGGATTTCGTGAAGCCGCCTTCCTTCCTGTTCGTGTGCCTGGGCAATATCTGCCGGTCGCCGCTGGCCGAGGCGGCGATGCGCGAAGCAGCGGCGCGGGCTGGCATCGAAGTGGAAGTGGACAGCGCGGGCACTGGCGACTGGCATGTCGGCTTTCCGCCCGATCCGCGATCGCAGGCGGTGGCCGCGCGGCACGGGATCGACATTTCGGAATACCGGGCGCGGCACGTGCGCGGGCAGGACTTCCGTCACTACGATCAAATCCTTGCGCTCGACCCGCAGAATTTGCGCGACCTGCGCGCGATCGCGCCGAGCGACGGGACGGCCGAGCTGACCCTGTTGATGGATCATGTGCCCGGCCGCGCCGGATATGGCGTGCGCGATCCCTATTATGGCGACGAGAGCGATTTCGACGCGGTGTGGGGCGATGTGGTGCTGGCGGCCGAGGCGCTGGTGAAGCGGCTGGGGTAAGCGGGCCGATAGCCGCTCACCCCTCCGCGCCGGCAAGGTACAGTGCGATGCCCGCCAGCGATGCGCCGCCAAGCGTGGCGAAGATGCCTGCCCTCAGACGGAACATCGCGACGATCGCCGCCGCCGAGATTGCGAGCGCCCATAGATCGATGCTCGCGAGAACGGGCATGTCGAAATGGACCGGCCCGGCGGCGAAGGGGCGCACCTGACGGAAGATCGTGTGGATCGCGAACCAGATGGCGAGGTTCAGAACCACGCCGACCACCGCGGCGGTGATCGCGGACATCGCGCCCGACAGCGCGGCATTGCTCCGCATCCGTTCGATGAAGGGCGCGCCGAGGAAGATCCACAGGAAGCAGGGCACGAAGGTGACCCATGTCGCGAGCAGGCCGCCCAGCGTTCCGGCGAGCAATGGCGAGAAGATGCCGGGGTGACGGTATGCGCCCATGAAGCCGACGAATTGCAGCACCATGATCAGCGGGCCGGGCGTGGTTTCGGCCATGCCGAGGCCGTCGAGCATCTCGCCGGGAGCGAGCCATTGATAATTCTCGACTGCCTGCTGCGCGACATAGGCGAGCACGGCATAGGCGCCGCCGAAGGTGACCACCGCCATCGTCGAGAAGAAGGTCGCGATCTGGGTGAAGACGCTGCCCTGTCCGGCCAGCGCGACGAGCAAGGCGACCGGAGCGAGCCACAGGAAGAGCCACGCCGCTGCCTGGCGCAGTGTCTGGCCGAGGGTGGGGCTGGCATGGGCGGGGAGTTCCTCGCCGAGCAGCGTATCGGCATCGGCGACCAGATTGCCCTTGCTCGCGCCATGCCCGCCGCCGACCTGAAACGCCGCGATGCCCGCGCGGCCGCCGAGAAAGCCGATCACGCCCGCGCCGAGGATGATGAGGGGGAAGGGCACGCCGAGGAAGAAGATCAGGACGAAGCCCATGCCCGCGATCGCGCGCATCACATCGTTCCGCAGCGCGCGCCCGCCGATCCGCAGCACGGCCTGAAGCACGACCGCCAGCACGGCGCATTTGAGGCCGTAGAACAGCGCCGAGACGATCCCGACCTTGCCGTAGAGCGCGTATATCCAGCTGAGCGCCATGATCGAGATCGCGCCGGGCAGGACGAACAGCACGCCCGCCACGAGGCCGCCCTTGGTCCGGTGCATCAGCCAGCCGATATAGGTGGCAAGCTGCTGTGCCTCGGGCCCCGGCAGCAACATGCAATAGTTGAGCGCGTGCAGGAACCGCTGCTCGCCGATCCAGCGTTTCTCCTCGACCAGGATGCGATGCATCACCGCGATCTGACCCGCCGGGCCGCCGAAGGATAGTGCGGCGATGCGCAGCCACACCCAGAAGGCTTCGCGGAGGGTGACGGGTTCCGGGCGGGATGGCGCGGCCGTGACGGCAGCGCTCATGCCCGCGCGCCCTTCGCCTGGTGCGAGACCCAGTCGTGCGTCTCTCCGGTCGCGTCGCGGCACCAGCGGTAGAGCGCGTCATAGACGAGCATCCCGGCGTCGAGCTGTTCGAGATCGTCGGCGAACAGGCGCGACAGGCCGAGGGATACGGCGAGCAGGCCGGCGGCTTCGGGCACGAGATCGGGACGCCCGGTGTCCGCGCCGCGAACGATTGCAGCGAGACGGGTGAGCGCGGGGAAGCCGGACAGGCCGAAGCGCTCGACCATGACATCGAAGGTGCAGCGATCGCCGTCATGGCTCCACACGATCCCTTCGCCTTCGATGTCGAACGGCGCGGCATCGAACCGGTCGGCTACGCCGGCGACTTCGGCGGGCGGCACGAACAGGAAGAGGGCGGCGGGATCGACGAAGCGCCGGATCAGCCAGGGGCAGGCGATGCGATCGACCTTGGGCCGGGCGCGGGTGACCCAGACGGTGCGCCCCTGAGGATCGCGCGGCGGCAGGACCACTTCGGGCACGGCGGGATGACCGCCGCGCGACCAGGCGTCGAACCCGCCTTCGAGCGTTTCGGCATCGGCGCCGGCCTGGCGCAGCCATGCCGCCGCGCCCTGACCCGCGGCCTTGCCGTCGCGGCAGACGACGACCACGCGGCGGCCGGCACAAGCCGGTGACCAGATGGCGATATCGGCCGGCGCGCGGCGGACCGCGCCGGGGACCGATCGCGGATCGGCGGCGAACTCCGCGTCGGAGCGGACGTCGATGACGGACAGCGCGCCGGTCGCGCCGACGAGGCGAACGAACTTGTCGAGGGATATCGTATTCGGTGCAGACATGGGGCGCCCTAAAGTCGGTGAAGGACGCGATGCTTCAGCCTGACGCCTCATGGGGTGATCGCAATCCCCATGAGGCGATTGAGCAAAATCGGGCACCGACTGTCAAGCGCGGCGATTGTCGTGGCGGATGCGCGCCGGTACGGTGGCGGCCGGAACGGGGGAGGGACACCATGAGGGCAATGGGCCGGATTGCCTGGGGGCTGATCGCGCTGCTTGCGGCGGCGGTTCCGCTGGCCGGTGCGGGGGCGCAGGACGCCGAACCGCGCGACCGTCGCAGCTTTTCCTGCCCGATCGGCGGCAAGGCGTTCGTACAGGATGTCGGCTATTTCGCCCTGCCGATCGCGCGCTTTCCGGACGGAAGCTGGCTGGGCGATCACCTGATCGACGTGCAGATTCCGGTGTGTCCCGACAATGGGCTGGTGCTGTTGCCGGACTATCGCGCGTCGGAGACCCGGATGGCGTATCGCAGCTATACCCCCGCAGAGCTGGCGCGGCTTCCGGTGCTGATCGCCGATCCGGCCTATGCCGCGCTGAAGCCCGACGGGCATTATGCGCAGGCCTATTGGCTGGCGACGCAGCTGGGCCTGCCGGCGCAGGACCGGTTCCACATGCTGCAGCGGGCGACATGGGGCGCGAGGGCAGCGCCGCTGCGGCGGCGGCTGGTCGAGCGGATGGTGGCCGATCTGCCGGGCCTGATCGATGACGCCGGGGTGACGCCGGCGGAGCAGCGGACGATGCGCTGGTATCTGATCAACGGATTGCGCGAGCTGGGCCGGTTCGACGCGGCGCTGGCGCTGCTCGGGAAGGCCGGAGCGGACGCGGGGCCGGAGGCCGACGGGCCGGAAGCGATGCGGCGGGCGATCGCCGAACGGGACGATGCCCGGTTCCCGGCCGAACTGCTCGAGCCGCGAATGGTGGGCCAGGTCTGTGACGGGGGGCTGGATCGTATTTATGGTCCGCGCGCGCCGGCTTCGGTGGCGGCGTGCAAGACCCGGCGGGAGCGCGAGGCGGCGGAATTCGATGCAAGCGAGGCGGCAATCGAGGAATCGATCGCGCTGCGGCGTGACCCGGCCGGGCTGGCGGCGCGTTGCGCGGCGACGGCGGAGCGCGCGCGGAGCCGGGGGCTGGCGATGGCGTGCGAAGCCCAGCAGGATGCGCGCGACGAGGCGGCTGCCGACGAACTGGTGACGGACGGGCCGGCGCTGGCCGCGGCGTGCGACGCCACTCCGGAGACCGGGCGGAAGGGGCCGCTGTTCCACGCCTGCATTTCCTACGGGATTTCGCTCGAATCCGAACTGGCCGAAGCGATCGCCCGGGATGACGACGCCTGGGCGGTGCTTTGCCCGGGCGGCGAGGATGTCGAGGTCGAGGATCGCAATTCGCATGTTTCGGCTGCCTGCGGATCGGCCGGGCGGCTGCGCCACGACCATGCGGTCGAAGCGCTGCTGGCCGATCCGGTGGCGCTCGACGCGCAGTGCCGGACCACGCCGGAAGACGCGCGGTCGTTCCTTCTGGGCAGTGCCTGCCAGGGCCGCGAGACGCAGAAGCAGGTCGCGCGGATCGATCTGCTGGCAACCGACGCGGCGGCCTTTGCGCGCGAATGCGGCCGGTATCGCGGGCGGATCGCGGCGTCGAAGCAGATGAGTGGCGACGACAAGGAAGAAGAGGTCTGCCGCTGGGCGCACAATCTGCGAGAGAACCGCAAGGTCATCGCCGATGCCCAGGCGCAGGGCCTGATCTGCTCGCCGGAGACGCTGTACACGCCTTTCCGTCCGCGATGCGTGACCAAGGCGGACCATGACGCCGAACAGGCGCGGGAAATGGCGATCCCCGAGGTGCGGCGCCTGCGCGACGACCGGTTCGCCGAGGACAGCAGCCTGAGCAAGGCGGCGCGGGCGCGGGCGGCGGCGATCGTCGCCCGGGCAAAGGAAGACCGCAGCTATCCGAAGCGCCGGCCCGGCGACCGCTGGTGATGGCGGGCCGCGATTACCAGCCGGAACGGCGCAGATCGATGCTGCCCCGGGCCGCAATCTGTGAGACCATCGCCCAGCCGTCATCAACGGGAGCGGATCATGGAAAGCTACACCCTCTATCTGGTCAACCGGTCGGCCACCGTGCAGAATTTCTGGTGCTTCCTCGCGCCGCCGCAGGAACTGGCGAACGATCCCGGCGTGTTCGCCAGTTCGAGCGTGTGTCTGGCGGTTCCGCCGAACGATCCCGGCGTCAACAGCCTCGTCATTCCGGTGCAATATGTTGTGGGCGCAGGCGCGAGCAACGAGGCCGTGGGCCTGGGCGCGGTGATCAATTCGAGCGTCACCCAATATGCCGACGTATCGCAGGTGTGGCAGGCGGCCTATGCGGACGCGCCGCCCAATATGGGGCCATCGCTCTATGTGACGCAGGATCCGACTCCGCCGAATACCATCGCGATCGCCGCCAATGCATTCGATCAGGCGCAGAACGAGAACAACGCGTGGTTCGGCAATATGTCGTTCGGCATTCAGACCGAAGCCGGCTTTATGGGCATGAGCTGGTCGCCCTATCCAAATCAGGTGCGGACGATCACGCCGAACCTGAGCTTCTTCGTCGCCACCGGTGACTTTGACAGCAACATGCTGACCGACTGGACCCAGCTGCAATATGGCGCGCAGCTTTCGGTATCGCAGAATTTCAGCCTTGGCGCGTGCACCGTCACCTGTACCGACACGGGCCAGTGGAACGTTACGCCGGGCGCGCCGATGCAGGGGCAGGCGGTGCGCGGCGGGGGCGTGCAGTTCTGAACGCTGCCGCCGCCATGCGCCGTCAGACCGCGTCGAACGCCAGCGTATAGGTGTAGCTGCGCCACGGCGTTTCCGAGCCGGCGGGCGCAGGTGCGCGGTGGCGGACGAGGATCAGATAGGTGCCGGCGTCGGCGGGGGTGAGGCTGAACTTGCCTGCCGCGTCGCTGGTGACTTCGGCGGCGACTTTGCGACCGTCATAGACGCCGGCGCTGCGGAACAAAGTGATCGTGGCGTTGCCGAGCGGCTTGCCGTCGAAGAGCAGGACGAACTGCGCGGCGTTGCCGGCCTCGATGCTGTTGGGGTGCGTGACGGGCTGGATCTCCAGCGCGGCGCCCTGCGGCTTGAGCGCGCCGCCGGTCTGGGTCTTCTTCGTCACATAGGCGTCGGCGAGGGTCATGCTCTGGACCGCGACGGTGGTGGCGCCGGCGGGGATTTCCGCGCCTTCCTCACCGCGGATGATCCAGTTCTTGCCGTCATTGTACATGGTCGACTTGCGCCCGGCGCGCTGGCCCATGGTGATGCGATAGGTGCCGTCGGCCTTCACGTCCGCCTCGAAGATGGCGAGATCGCGCAGATAGGTGACCGGGCCGACATCGCCGCGGGTGCCGTCGGGCTTGATCAGGTGGAACGGCGCATCGCGCATCGCGACCTCGGGGACGAAGGCGTCCTCGGCGAAGGACGAGGTGACGGTGACGTGATCGCCGGTGATCTCGAACAGGGTGGGCAGGACATAGGGCATGTGCGCGCTGGCCGCGCCCGCGACGAGCAGGGCGGCACCCGCGGCGATGGCGGCGGTGCGTTTCCAGAGCGATTTCATGACAGTCCCCTTGATGGCCGCGCGATGGCGTTTGCGGGCTTGTTATCGAGATTAAGAATGAGTCGCAATTAAAACCTTGGCAAGTTTGCCGCTCGTCGCCCCCGGCCTTTTCTGCCAGCCTGTGCAGGCAAGGGGAGCGGCGATGACGGACGAAGTGGCGAGCGGGCGCGGCTGGATGGGCGGGCATCCCAAGGGGCTGGCCTATCTGGCGTTCACCGAGCTGTGGGAGCGGTTTTCCTACTACGGGATGGCGGCTTTGCTCTCGCTGTATCTGGTCAAGCAGTTGCTGATGCCGGGCCATGCCGAGCATGTGCTGGGGCTGGAGACCCTGCGCGGCGTCTTCGAGTTTCGCGGGCCGATCAGCGACGCGGCCTTCGCTTCGCTGATCTATGGCTGGTATGGCGGGCTGGTCTATTTCACGCCGATCCTGGGCGGGATGATCGCCGATCGCTGGCTGGGCGCGAAGCGGACGGTGGTGGCCGGCGCGCTGCTGATGAGCGCGGGGCATCTGGCGATGTCGTTCGATTCGAGCTTCCTGATCGCGCTGCTGCTGCTGATTCTCGGATCGGGATGCCTGAAGGGGAATATCTCGGCACAGGTGGGCACGCTGTACCCGCAAGCGGCGGAATCGCTGCGCGAGCGCGGCTTCACGATATTCTCGACCGGCATCAACATCGGATCGGTGCTGGGGCCGCTGGCGACGGGGACGGTCGCGGCAGTGTGGGGCTGGCACGCCGGGTTCGGGCTGGCCGCGGTGCTGATGCTGCTGGCGCTGGTCATCTATCTGGCCGGGCAGCGGCATTTGCCCGAGCGCCGGCCGCAACGGCGCGAGGTCCGGACGGCGATGCCGCCGCTGACGCGCGAGGAGAAGGCGCGGAGCTGGGCACTGATCGGATTGATCGCGCTGACCGTGCCGGGCGTGCTCGCCTATTCGATGATCTGGAATATCGGGATCGTGTGGATCGACCAGAAGGTGGACCTCGCTTCGCCCTTCGGCGCCGTGCCGGCAAGCTGGTTCAACTCGGTCGACAGCTTCGCCAGCATCGTGGTGGCCGCGCCGCTGATCGCGCTATGGGCGTGGCAGGCCCGGCGCGGGCGAGAGCCGGGGAGCGTCACCAAGATGGCGATCGGCGCGGCGCTGACCGGCCTGTCGGCACTGGCGCTGGCGCTGGGGAGCGTGCTCGCGGGCGCGGACGGGCGGGTTTCGGTGCTGTGGGTGCTGGCCGGGTTCGTCGGCATGGGCGTGGCGTTCATGTGGTACTGGCCGATCCTGCTGGCGCTGGTGTCGCGATCGGCCCCGGCGAAGCTCAATGCGACGCTGATGGGCGGCGCCTTCCTGGCGCTGTTCGCGGGAACGACGGCGATGGGCTGGGTCGGCAGCTTCTACGACCAGATGAGCAATGTGGCGTTCTGGACGCTGGATGCGGCGATCGCGCTTGGCGGGGCCGCAGTGATCTTCGCGGTGCGCGGGCCGTTGCAGCAAGTGCTGGAGGGCGGAGACTAGGCCAGCGCCGCGACGCGTTCGCCGATGCGGCGGAGGTCGGTGACGAAGGCGGCATATTCCTCGGCGCGGCGGGCTTCGTCGGGAAGGCGGAGGAGGAAGCTGGGGTGGACGGTGACCCAGCCTTCCGATCCATCCGGCAGCGCGATGGGCGCGCCGCGCAGTTTCGAGAGGGTGACGGCCTTGCCCAGCAGCGAATGGGCGGCGGTGGCGCCCAGCGCGACGGTGAGGGCGGGCTTTACGATCTGGCGTTCCTGATCGATCCACCAGCGGCAGGCGGTGATTTCGCCGGCATTGGGGCGTTCGTGGATGCGGCGCTTGCCGCGTCGCTCGAACTTGAAATGCTTGACCGCGTTGGTGACGTAGGCGGCGGCGCGATCGACGCCGGCTTCGGCGAGCGCGCGATCGAACAACTGGCCGGCGGGGCCAACGAACGGGTGGCCGGCAAGGTCCTCCTGATCGCCGGGCTGCTCGCCGACGAACATGAGCCGGGCGTCGGCAGGGCCTTCGCCGAACACCGTCTGGGTCGCAGGCTTCCACAAGGGGCAGCGGGTGCAGTGGGCGCCTTCCTCGCGCAGGGCTTCAAGCGCCTTCGCGGCATTGGCGTGGACCGGCGGGGCGGCATGGGCGGTGGCGATCATCTGGCTCTCCCGGCGTTGGGCGGCGGCGATCAGGCCCGGCACCAAGGCGGTTTCGGGCATGTTTTTCCAATATTTCCTGGGCATCTCCTTCGTCATCATGTCGATCTTGAGCCGGGCGGGATTGAAGGTGGAACCGTAATAGGTCTTCCACACCGCTTCGATCGGATCGCCTTCGGGCGCGTCCTCGCGGCTGGCGGGGGGACCCTCGAGCACGGTGTCGCCGTCCCAGTGGAGGCTGCCCCGGGGCGTGAGGATCGACCAGCGCATCGTGGCGAAGCGGCGGACGAAGAAGCCGGCGTTCGCGCGCAATATGTGATGTTCGGGCTCGAACCAGGCGATGAATCGCGGCTCGCCGTCGTCGTCCGGGGCTTCGCGGAAGCGGAGAAAGGCGCGCATCTTGTGGATGTCGCGGCGGACCGATTTGGCGAGGTCTTCGAGGCGGCGGAGCAGCGGATCGGCTTCGTCGCCGATCAGACCGGGCTCGCGCCGCAGCCGCATCAGCATCGCATAGAGCAGCGAGAAGCGCTGGGGATCGCTGTGGAGGATCACGCTTTCGGCGAGATCGACGAAGCGGCGGGGCACGCCGAACTGCGCGCCTGCGACCGGCGGCGGAAGCGGGCCGGGGGCGTCGGCGAACAGATCGGCCGGCGCGTCGCCGACCTGCCAGCTGATGCGATCGGGCGGGATTTCGGCGAGCGCCAGCGCACGGGCGGCGGCGCGCCAGCCGTCGCTGTCATCCTCGGCGTCCAGACGCACCAGCGGCATCGCGATCTCCTGCGCTGTCCGGCGTTTCAGGCGGCGAAAAGTTCCAGCTGCTCGCGCGGCGCGGCTGCCTGCGGCAGCGGATCGGCGCTGTCGGCGAGCGCGACGGGACGCCAGTCGGCGGCGATCAGGAACGGGCGCAGCTTGGCGATGCCGCGGGTGAGGCGAGCGACATCCTCGAGCCGGAGCCGCCGCCAGCGCCGGGTGGCGAGGATGGCGTCGACGGCCTTCACGCCGAGGCCGGGGACGCGGAGCAAGGCTTCGCGCGGCGCGCGGTTCACGTCGACCGGGAAGCTCTCGCGAAAGCGCAGCGCCCAGGCGAGCTTGGGATCGATATCGAGCGGGAGCATCCCCGACGCGGGATCGGCGGCGGCGGCGATCTCCTGCGGCCGATAGCCGTAGAAGCGCATCATCCAGTCCGACTGGTAAAGCCGGTGCTCGCGCATCAGCGGCGGGCGCTTGAGCGGGAGGACGGTGCTGGCGTCGGGGATCGGGCTGAACGCGGAATAATAGACGCGGCGGAGCTGGTGCCGGTCGTAGAGCGACGCGGCGCGGCCGACGATGTCGCGATCGGTGGCGGCGTCGGCGCCGACGATCATCTGGGTCGACTGGCCGGCAGGGGCGAAGGAGGGCGCGGAGCGATAGCGTTTCACGGCGTCGCGGCCATCCTCGATCGAGGATTTGAGCGCGCCCATCGCACCTTCGATCCGGGTCGAATCCTTTTCCGGCGCGAGGCGGGCGAGACCCGCGACGGTGGGCAGTTCGATATTGATCGAGAGGCGATCGGCGTGGCGGCCGGCAGCTTCGAGCAGGAGCGGATCGGCATCTGGGATCGTCTTGAGGTGGATATAGCCGCGAAAGCCGTGATCCTCGCGCAGCGACCGCGCGACTTCGACGATCTGCTCCATCGTGTAATCGGACGAGCGGATGATGCCCGAGGAGAGGAACAGGCCCTCGATATAGTTGCGGCGGTAGAAGGCGAGGGTGAGATCGACGACTTCCTTCGCAGTGAAGCGCGCGCGGCGGACGTTCGAACTCTTGCGATTGATGCAATAATGGCAGTCGAAGATGCAGCTGTTGGTCAGCAGGATCTTGAGCAGCGAGATGCAGCGGCCATCGGGCGCATAAGCGTGGCAGATGCCCATGCCTTCGGTCGAGCCGATCCCGTCCTTCTGGCCCGCCGAGCTGCGTTTGGCGGTGCCCGACGAAGCGCAGGACGCGTCGTATTTCGCGGCGTCCGCAAGGATTTCGAGCTTTTCGCGGACATCGAGCTGCGCCATGCGTTCGCTATATGTTCCAATGGCTTGCAGCGCAAGCCCCGCACGGTCAGCTGGTCCGTTCGAACGACAATGCGCGCGTGGCGGGATCGGCGGCGGCGAGGCGGAGGTGAAGCGTGTCGCCGGGGGCGGCTTCGGTGACGATCCGGGCGATCACGGGCAGGCCGCACAGCTGGATACGCGCGCCGCGTTCGTCGGTGTCGGTGACCACGGCGGTGAACGCCTGGCCGACATGGTCGCGAAGCATCACGGCTTCGGCAAGGTCGATCACGGCGCGTTCGATCTGGCCGGCGCGCGCTTCGGAGCGGGCCATCACCCTGGGCAGTTTCGGGAAGGCCGCGGCGACGGCATCGGGCACGGCGCGGCCATTGGCGACCGCGAGCGCGGCCTGCACGACATAGCGGTCGGCGAGGCGGCGCAGCGGCGCCGTGGCATGGGCATAGGTGGCGGCCATCGCGGCGTGCCACGGGACCACGCCTTCGCGATAGGGGATATAGGATGCGCCGTCGCCCGCGCGGCGGATGGTGAGCATGAACGCGGCCTGGGCGGGATCGGCGGGATCGAGGCTGCGCTGGAACTGCTCCAGCGTCATGCCCTTGGGCCAATCGATGCTGAGTGCGCGTGCGGCATCGTGCAGGGCGTGGATGGCGCGTTCGCTCGGCCCGGCCATGACTCGGAACAGGCCGGTGTGGTGCGCCTGAAGCGCGTCGGCGAGGGCAAGATTGGCGGCGAGCGAAAGCGCGGCATTGTCGCTTTCGGACTGGAGCCGCGGACGGAAGGTGAGCGCGAAGCCGCCCTCGGGCGTGGCGGCGACTTCCTGTTCGGGCGGATCGACGCGCGCTGCGCCGCGCGCGGCTTCGGCCGACTGGATGCGGCGGGCGAACTCGGCGAAGCCGGGCGGCAGGTCCGAAGCGGTTACCGCGTCATAGGCGAGCTTGGCGCGGCTGCGGATGACCGCGCGCTCGGCGCCGTCGAGCCGGACCGCGCCATCGGGCGCGGCGCGGACGGTGAAGACCACCGCGGGGCGGGGGCCGTCGGGCAGCAGGCTGGCGGCGTTCTGGCTGAGGACCGGCGGATAGAGCGGCGCCTTGCCGTCGGGCAGGTAGATGGTCTGGCCGCGCCGCCATGCCTCGGCATCGATCGCGTCGCCATCGGCGACGAACCAGGCGACATCGGCGATGGCATAGTGGAGCAGGACGTCGCTGCCCGAAGTCTCGATGGCGAAGGCCTGATCGAGATCGGTCGAACTGGCGGGGTCGAGCGTGACGAAATGGCGATCGGTGCGGTCGGCGTGATCGGTTGGCGCGTACTTTGAGGCGGCTTCGGCGGCGGCGACGACTTCGGGGGGGAAGGCTTCGGGAACCGAGAATTCGGTGCGGAGCTTCGTGAGGCTGGCGGCGAGGGCGTTGCCGGGGTCGGCGGGAGTGCGCATGGCATGGTTCTAAGGGCCGACGTGCGGTTGGCAAATCCCGTCGTGGCGGGGTCAATCCAGCTGGTAGCGCTCGATCGTCTCGTAGATCGCACCTTCGCTGCCCAGCGTGCTTTCGAACAGGGTGAAATGGGTGAAGCCGAACGGCTCGCTCGAGAGCCCCGCATGATCGGCGAGGAAGCGATCGGCGATGCCGGGCTGACCGGTCAGGCGGGCGAGTGTGATGTGAGGCAGATAGGCGCGGCGTTCGGGCTCGAGCCCGAGGCGGACCAGCGCCTGATCGATCTTGCGGTGGAGCCCGGCAAGCTCGTCGTGCGGGCGCAGGCCTGCCCAGATCGCGTTGGGACGACCGCGTTTGTCCTCGAACTCGCCGGTGCCGGATAAGGCGACCTGCATCGCGGGCCAGTGAATCTGGCCGAGCGCGAGAGCGACATCCTCGGCCACCGGGCGTTCGACTTCGCCGATATAGCGCAGGGTGATGTGAAGCTGGCCGTCGTCCTGCCAGCGTGCGCCGGGGATGCCGCCCATCAGGGCAAGGAGCCGCGCCCGGATCGCGGCGGGCGGGCGGAGGCCGACGAAGAGGCGATGCATCGCTCGACCCTAGCGGGGCCGCTTCATGATTAACACCCGGCGCGGGACCCGGTTTTGCTTGAAAAACAGACCGCGAACGATGATATTTGGAGACGAAACGGCAGAATTGCCGGTGCAGAGGAGTTGAAGATGGCAAATTGGTCCGATCCGCAGCCGGGCGCAGCCTATGCGTCGCATGTGGACACGAGCACCGCCGAATTCGATGCGGGGCTGCGCTCGTACATGCTGTCGGTGTACAATTACATGACCTCGGGCGTGCTGCTGACCGGCATCGTCGCCATGCTGTTCGCATGGGGCGGCGATAGCTCGCTGGCGGCGCAGGTCTTTTATGGCGGCGGCATCCTGCCGCTGATCATCATCTTTTCGCCGCTGATCGTCGTGTTCGCGATGAGCTTTGGCCAGAACCGCATGTCGACCGGCACGCTGCAGGCGCTCTACTGGACCTACACGGTGCTGATGGGCCTTTCGCTCTCGACGATCTTCCTGCGCTATACCGGCATGTCGATCGCGCAGTGCTTCTTCGCGACCGCCGCCGGCTTCGCGGGCCTGAGCCTGTGGGGCTACACCACCAAGAAGGACCTGTCGGGCTTCGGCACCTTCCTGATCATGGGTCTGGTCGGCCTGATCGTGGCGAGCATCCTGAACATCTTCATGCGCTCGGACTCGCTGGGCTTCGTGATCAGCGCCGCCGGTGTGCTGATCTTCGCTGGCCTGACCGCGTACGACACGCAGAAGATCAAGAGCATGTACGCCTATGTCGCGGGCACCGACATGGTCGGCAAGGTCGTGATCATGGGCGCGCTGAACCTCTATCTCGACTTCATCAACATGTTCCTGTTCCTGCTGCGCCTGTTCGGCAGTGCGCGGGATTAAGTTCCCCGGAACTGACACGGATCAACGGCCCGGCGAAGAAATTCGCCGGGCCGTTTTTCTTTGCGCCGAGCCGGGGAACGGGGGCGGGTTCCACTCGTTTCATTACGGCAACGCTCAAGTGGAGAGTGACAATGGAAGCGAACCCGATCGACCCGGCGATGGACCGAATGTCCGTGACGCCGGCGCCAGAGGATGCCGGCAAGCCCGCCCCGACGCTGGCTGCCGATGCGGGCACCGATGAATCCATCGCCCAGCGCCTCTATCGCAACCCGGAAAGCAAGGAGGCGCGGCTGGACCGCGGTCTCGACGAGTCGATGGACGCGTCGGACCCGCCCGCGACGACCCAGCCGGTACATAATCACGAACCGCCCGAAAGTTCGGGATATGACGCGAAGGCCGAAGCGAAGCTGGCCAAGGGCAACGAGCCCGGCCTGATCGGCAAGATCGCGCAGAAGCTGGGGCTGGGCTGAGGCCGGTTCCGCATAAATCGATGTAGCTCTGGATCGCCGCTGCAACTCAGGTTGCGGCGGCGGTTTCCGTTTGTGGTCAGGCCGTCGCGCCGATCCAATAGACCAGCGAGATCAGCACAACCATGATCGCGATTGCCGGGGATGCGATCCAGAATCTCGTCCGGGTCAGCGCCATGCCGATCGCGAGTGCGGACAGGGCGGTGGCGAGTTCGATCATGGGATAGTGGAAGCGAGTCACGCCCTGCGCCGCGGCCCAGCCGTGCAGATAGCCGAAGTCGATGGCGGTCCAGATCAGCCAGAGGAGGCTGAGCGCCGGGATCGCGTAGCTGAGGATCAGCCTGAAGGGGTGCGAAGGCGCTATTTCATTCATTCGCGCGCGCCGGGGCATTTGCCTTTCGTATCGACCAGCGCGACGCGCCAGTCGGTATAGGTCGAGCCGTGTTCGACGCCGTCTACCTCATAGCTGCGCAGGGCCACGCATTCGTTGTTCGACTGGACATTGGCCAGCGATCCGCCGGCGCGGATATAGGTGACGCGGCAATAGAGGAGCGGCTCGCCCTTCGCGTCGGCGCCGCGCGTCTGGCAATCGAAGTTGCGGACCTTGATCCGCTTGGGCGGCTTGATGCAGCTGGCCGCCGGGCGCGCCCCGCGGCATTCCTCGGGATAGGTGACGACGCGGATCTCATGCTGGAGCAGCGCATATTCGAGTCCCGGCTGGTGCGGCTGGGGCACATCCTGAACGCTGGCGAGCAATGCGAGCGGCAACAGGATCATGGCGGACCTCCCTCTTCCTCCACCGGAACTGCGCCCGGCTGCTCGATCTGGTGCGTCCGCTGGAGCAGGCGCGCGGTGATCCAGCACAGGATGGCCCATGCCGCGCCGATGCACCAGCCCGCGACCACGTCGCTGGGCCAGTGGACGCCGAGATAGACGCGCGAGAACCCCACCGCGAGGGTGAGGCCGACCGCGACCGAGATCAGATAGATGCGGACGCGGCGGCTGCGATGCGTGCTGGCGAGCAGGGCGCCGAGGGTGAGGAACACCACTGCGCTGTTCATCGCATGGCCGCTGGGGAAGCTGGCGTTGCTGACTTCGACCAGATGCGGGACGAGATCGGGCCGGGGGCGGTCGAACAGCGCCTTGAGCCCGGTGCCGAGCAGCGCGCCGCCGATCACCGACAAGGCGACGAAGCCCGCGGTGGCGTATTTGCGCGCGACGATCAGAAAGCCGGTGACGAACAGGGTGATCAGGGTGAGGCCCCAGACGCCGCCCATCGCGGTGACGTCGAGCATCATCGTTTCGAACCAGCTCGGCCCGATCGGCACGGTCGGATCGGCGCTGCGCAGGCCGGTGATGATCCAGCGATCGAGCGTCATCGTCTCGCCCTC
Organism: Sphingomonas sp. G-3-2-10; assembly: GCF_012927115.1. Lineage (NCBI taxonomy): Bacteria > Pseudomonadati > Pseudomonadota > Alphaproteobacteria > Sphingomonadales > Sphingomonadaceae > Sphingomonas > Sphingomonas sp. G-3-2-10. The sequence goes on from NZ_JABBFY010000001.1 coordinate 57,150, forward strand.
CAGCACTTCGGAGGCGAGCTTGAGGAAGACGAAGGAAAGCGCCGCGAAGCCGAGGAACGCGAGCAGCATCGCGAAATCGGCGCGCAGGCGTTGCCAGAGGGACGTCAGCATCAGCCGCATTGCCAGAACATCTTCACTTGCGGGATGCCGCCTTCGGGCGCTTCGGCGGCGAAGAGATAGGCGATGCCGCCATCGCCGAAATTGTGCGCGTCGAGATAATTGTCCTCGGAGAGATAATAGCTGCCGATCTGGCCGAGGAAGCGCCAGCCCCGGGGCGCTTCGTCCGGGCTCTGGATCCAGCAGGGGACGCCGAGCAGCTGGGTGCCGTCGTGGCGTTCCTGATCGAGCACATCGTCGTCGAGCGTTTCCATGCCGGCTTCGCTGAAGAAGGCTGCACTCTGTTCGGGGGTAAGACCGTCCTCCTGCGCTTCCCAGCCGGTGACGAGCATCGCCGGGTCCGGAGGCGGCGCGTCGGCGGGGACCGTGCTTTCGGCCTGACCAAGCGCTTCGGGTTCGACGATGAACGCAGCGTTGGCGCCCGAATCCTGATCCCAGGTCTCGCACATGCCGGGATCGTGATTGCACTGGAACACGAACAGCATCCGTCCGTCGCCGCCCAGCGGCAGGCGTTCCGCGTGATGGCGGAACTGCGCGATCAGCGACTGGGATCCGCCGCATTCGGCGCAGCGCGGCCAGAGTTCCGAAGGCAGGCCCCAGGGGAGGCCGCCGAGCCGCTCGGCGGGGGGAGCCTCCGCCTCACCCCGCTTGCCGAACAGGCGCGCAAGCAATCCGCTGGTGCCGGTCACGGCCGGGCGGAGTTGCGGGACATAGTAGATCATCGGCTCACTTCTTCCTGAGCAGGTCCAGCGCGGCGGCGGTCATGGCTTCGGTGGCGGTCGAGATCACGCCTTCGGCATCGGGCGCCCAGAAGGGGCTGTGAAGCGAGGGCAGGCCCGGGCCGCCGGGCTTTTGCGATGCGTCCCACTGCGCCCGGGGCACGCCGCCGACGAAGAAGAGCAGGCTCTGGACCGAGGGATCGAGCACGTAGAAATTGGCGAAATCCTCGCCGCCCATCTGGGGGGCGAGATCGACGACCCGATCCGCGCCGAAGCGGGCAGTGAAGAGGCTGGTCATGCGGCCGGTAAAGGGCTCGGTATTGAAGGTGGCGGGGGTGGCGCCGGGCTTGATGATCACCTCGGGCATCTTGTCGTCGGGCATGCCGGCGGCGATCGCCTCGCCGCGCGCGATCCGGCCGATGCCGTCGAGCAGCAGCTTGCGCACCTCGGGCTTGTACGAGCGGACGGTGAGCTGGAGCTGGACCGTGTCGGAAATGACGTTGGGCTTGGCCCCGCCGTGGAAGCTGCCGACCGTGACGACGGCCGATTCCAGCGGATCGACTTCGCGGCTGACGAGCGTCTGGAGCGCGACGACGAGGCGCGAGGCGAGGACGATCGGGTCCTTGGTCTTGTGCGGATAGGCGCCGTGGCCGCCCACGCCCTTCACCGTGATGTCGACCCAGTCGACCGCCGCCATGACATAGCCGGTGCGGATGCCGATCGTGCCGGCCGGAAGCGACGGCACGTCGTGGAAAGCGAGGGCGTGGCTGGGCTTGGGCCAGCGAGTGAACAGGCCGTCGGCGATCATCGCCTTGGCGCCCGTGCCGACTTCCTCGGCGGGCTGGCCGATCATGATCAGCGTGCCCGACCATTTCGCCTTCATCGCCACGAGATTGCGCATCGTGCCGATCCACGAAGCCATGTGCGTGTCATGCCCGCAGGCGTGCATGATGCCGGTTTCGACGCCGTTCTCGGCGGTGCCGATGGCCTTGGAAGCGAAGGGAAGACCGGTCTGCTCGACCACCGGAAGCCCGTCCATGTCGGCGCGGATCATGATCACCGGGCCGGGGCCGTTGCGCAGGATCGCGACGACACCGTGGCCGCCGACCTTCTCGGTCACGTCGAAGCCGAGCCGGCGCGCTTCGGCGGCGAGGATGCCGGCGCTGCGGGTCTCGTGATTGCTCAGCTCGGGGTTCGCATGGAAATCGCGGTAGAAGTCCATCAGCTGCGGCATGGCCTTCTGCGTCGCGTCGCGGACGGGATCGGCGGCGGCGGCGGCGGCGGCCGCGGCGAGGGGCGGCGTGGCGGTCATCGCAAGGGCGGCGGCGGACAGCAGCAAGTGACGGAGCATCGGCGGGTTCCCCTGATTGTTGGGGCGCAACCTTGCGGAGACGCGGGCGAAGCGCAAGCGGCTGCACGCAACTTCCGTCACCCCGGCCTTGTGCCGGGGGCCACCGTGCCGCGAGCAGGGAAGAAGCGGGTTAGTGGTCCCGTTTCCGCGAGAGTCGCATCGTCTTCGTCCAGCCTCGCGGTGGACACCGGCACAAGGCCGGGGTGACGAAGAAGGGGTTCAGCCCGCCGGAACCAGCTCGATCACGTCAAGCAGGGATTCGAAGCGCGGATAGGGGAAGACCAGCCGCCAGCGCTTGTCGCCGATGCGTTCGAGATAGCCGGCCATGTCGCGGCTGGCGTCGGTGCCGTAGCGGAGCGGCGAGGTCTCGTCGCCCAGCACCAGCGTGCCGAGGAAGATCTGGCGCGCGCGGGCGTCGCTGAAGAGCAGGCCGGTGGGGCGTTGCGAGCCGGTGAGCTTGTGGAAGCTCAGTACATTGCCTTCCTGCGCGATGCGGCAATCGAACCACGGATAAGCCGTGAAATCGCGCATCCCGGTGCCCTTCGCGCCCAGCTTGTAGGTGCGGCAGCGATAGTTTCCGGGCGGGGGCGCGGCCTCGGGCTGGGCGCGATCGGGATCGAACAGGACCGGGTCGGCCGCCAGCGCGGCGGCGTCGGCGGCGCGCGCCTTGGGCAGCGCTTCGTCCCATGCCTTGCGCCAGCCGCGCAGGCGGAGGCGGTCGGCATCGGTCGCGGCCTGCCGCCAGTCGAGCGTCGCGATCGAGGACGGGTTGGTCGCCTCGCGATAGACGCTGCATCCGGAAAGCAGGGCAGCGGAAATCAGGCTGGCAGGCAGCAGGGCAGCAACGGGTTTGATAAACATCGATCCTCGTATCTGCCCCACCCGCCTGTTGTGGCCGGGTATCAGGCCGCGGTCCAGCCTCCATCCATCGAATAGTTGGCACCGGTGATCGCAGCGGCTTCGTCGCGGCACAGGAACAGGGCGAGCGCGGCGACCTGATCGATCTGGACGAACTCCTTGGTCGGCTGGGCGGCGAGGAGGACGTCGTTCATCACCTGCTCGCGGGTAAGGCCGCGGGCCTTCATCGTGTCGGGGATCTGGTTTTCGACCAAAGGCGTCCAGACATAGCCGGGCGAGATGCAGTTGACGGTGATGCCGTGCGTCGCGGTTTCCAGCGCGACGGTCTTGGTCAGGCCGGCGATGGCGTGCTTGGCGGCGACATAGGCCGATTTGTTGGGGCTGGCGACCAGGCTGTGCGCCGACGCGGTGGTGATGATCCGGCCCCATTTCTTCGCCTTCATCAGCGGTACCGCGGCGCGCATCAGGTGGAAGGTCGAGCTGAGGTTGATCGCGATGATCGCATCCCATTTCTCGACCGGAAAGTCCTCGATCGGCGAGACATGCTGGATGCCCGCGTTCGAGATGAGGATGTCGACGCCACCGAGTTCGGCGTTGGCGCGGGCGACCATCGCCGCGATCTGATCGGGCTTCGACATGTCGGCGCCGTCATAGAGCGCCTTGCCCGATAGGGATTCGAGTTCGGCGCGTTCCTTCTCGATCGCTTGCGGATCGCCGAAGCCGTTGATCATCACCGCCGCGCCCTCGGCCGCGAGCTTCTTCGCATAAGCGAGGCCGATGCCCGAAGTGGAGCCGGTGACGATGGCGGTCTTGCCCTTGAGGAACATGGAATACTCCTGACTAGCGATGGGTGAGGTCGAAGGCGGCGGTCTTGCCGTCGATGATGTCGGCGGCGACGAGTTCGGCATTGGCCATCGTCTCGTTCACCGCGGCGCGGCCGGCGAGCCAATGCTCGCGCATCGAGCGGGCCGAGAATTCGAAGTCGCGGCTGCCGCCCTCCCACGCATTGGCGCGGTAGATCAGGTGGACGAGGCTGACCGGCATCTCGTCGGCGGCGGTGCGCAGCGCGGCGACATCGGGATCGTCGCGCAGTTCCGCGGGCAACTTGGCCAGCAGCTTGCGGATCGCCTGGCGTTCCTGGCGCAGCTTCATCCGCTCGTTCGAGACGGCGCGGGTGCGGCTGGAGAAGCGGATCTCCTTTTCGCGGGCGACGACGTCGAGAATGGTCTTCGGCATGTCGGCCGCTGCGGCGAAGAGATCGACCTGGAAGACCAGCATGGGTGCTGCCTGGTGATCGAGGACGTGGATCAGCGGCGTATTCGAGACGATGCCGCCGTCCCAGTAGAAGCGACCGTCGATCTCGACCGGGGGCAGGCCCGGCGGCAGCGCGCCCGAGGCCATGACGTGGCGGGCGTCGATCCGATCGGTGGTGGTGTCGAAATAGCGGAAATTGCCGCTTTCGACATCGACCGCGCCGACCGAGAGGCGGACCGGGCCTTCGTTGACGAGATCCCAGTCGATCAGGCTGTCGAGCGTCGCCTTGAGCGGAGCGGAATCGTAGAAGCTGAGCGCGGCGGGCGTGCCCGGCGTGGCGAGCGCCGGCGGGAACATGCGCGGGCTGAAGAAGCCCGGCACGCCGGTGAGCGCGACCATCCCGGCGGACCATTCATGGACCATCTCGCGCGCCTGATCCCCGAACGGGATCGGGAAGCTGGGCAGTGCGGCGGTGACGGTTTCCCAGAAGGCCTTGAGCCGTTCGCAGCGGCGCTCGGGCGGATTGCCGGCGAAGATCGCGGCGTTGACCGCGCCGATCGAGATGCCCGCGACCCAATCGACGCCGATCCGGGCTTCGCCCAGCGCCTCGATCACGCCGGCCTGATAGCTGCCCAGCGCGCCGCCGCCCTGCAGCACCAGCGCAACCGTGTCGGGCAAGGGCAGGCGGGCGCGGCGGGAGGGGGCATCGGCCATGCGGGCGATGTGGCGACGCGGCGATGATGGGGCAAGTGAAAAGGACGTCATGTTGGATGCACAAATCCTCCCCGGCACCGGGAGGGGATCGCCGCGAAGCGGTGCTGGAGGGGCGGCCGGACACAGCGCGGCGATTGTGACGCTTGCGGTCGACGACACCGCTGCGTTCCGGCAGCGGCCCCTCCGTCATCGCTTCGCGCCGCCACCTCCCCCAGCTCGCTGGGGGAGGAATTTATGGTGCAACGTCTGCGGCGCTGATGCATTGTTGCGGCAACCTAACGAACACGAGGATGCCATGCGGCTCGACGATCTCGATCCCACCGAACATGCCCGCGATCTGGGAAGCGGCGGCGGCGGGGGTGGCGGCGGTTTCGGACTGCTGGGCCTGTTGCCGCTGCTGCTGGGACGCGGCGGGGGTATCGGCACCATCGTGATCATCGGCGTGATCGCGTTCATGATGTTCGGCGGCGGGCTGGGCAGCCTGACCGGCGGCGGGGGCAGCGGGCCGGCATCGCGTACCGCGGGCGCCAGCGGCGCGGCGGCGTGCAGCACGGCCGAGCGCAAATTCTCGTGCCAGGTGATGACCAGCACCGAGACGACATGGGACGCGCTGTTCCGGGCGGCCGGGCGGCAATATCAGCCCGCGACGATCAACTTCTTCACGGGCAACGTCCAGTCGGGTTGCGGCGCTGCGTCGTCGGCGGTCGGGCCGTTCTACTGCCCCGGCGACAATGGCGTGTATCTCGACACCGCCTTTTTCGACGAGCTTTCGAACCGGTTCGGGGCGAAGGGCGATTTCGCCCAGGCCTATGTGATCGCGCACGAGATCGGCCACCATGTGCAGAATCTGCTGGGCACGTCGGATGAGGTGCGGCGGATGCAGGCGCAGTCGAGCGAAGCCGAGGGCAATGCGCTGTCGGTGCGGCTGGAGCTGCAGGCAGACTGTTTCGCGGGCGTCTGGGCGGCGCGCAACCGCAGCCGGCTGGAAGCGGGCGATATCGAGGAAGGCATGACCGCGGCGAACGCGATCGGCGACGATACGCTGCAGAAGCAGGCGCGCGGCGGCGTGCAGCCGGAGACCTTCACCCACGGCACGTCGGCCCAGCGGATGCAGTGGCTGCGGCGCGGGCTGGAGAGCGGCGATCCGGCGCAGTGCGATACGTTCAAGGGGGTTTGAGCTTGGCGCGGAGCGGCGCTCCCCGCTAAGCCAGCCCGCATGAGCGAATCCGAGATCCCACAGGAAGCCGAAGGGCCGCGGCTGGCCTATCATCACACCCCGGGCAAGGGGCCGACGATCGTCTTCCTGCCGGGCTATGCGTCCGACATGACCGGCACCAAGGCGGTGGCGCTGGAGGCCTGGGCCAAGGCGCAGGGGCGGGCCTATCTGCGCTTCGACTATGCCGGGTGCGGCGCGAGCGAAGGCGCGTTCGAGGACCAGACCATCGTCAATTGGCGCGACGACGCGCTGCACCTGATCGAGAGCCTGACCGAAGGCCCGGCGGTGCTGGTCGGATCGTCGATGGGCGGATGGGTGATGCTGATGGCGGCGAAGGCGCGGCCGGACCGGATCGCGGGGCTTGTCGGCATCGCGGCGGCTCCGGACTTTACCGACTGGGGCTTCACCACCGAACAGAAGATGACCCTGCTCCAGCATGGCCGGATCGAAGTGCCTTCGGCCTATTCGGACCAGCCGACCGTGACCACGCGCGCGTTCTGGGCATCGGGCGAAGCGAACCGGATGATGATCGGGCAGATCCCGTTCGACGGGCCGGTGCGGCTGATCCAGGGGCAGGAGGACAAGGATGTCCCGTGGCAGCGGGCAACGCAACTGGCCACGCAATTCCGTTCAGCCGAGGTGCAGACCTGGCTGGTCAAGGACGGCGACCACCGGCTTTCGCGCGACAAGGACATCGCGCTCATCATCCGCGGTGTCGAGGACGTGATTTCATGCTTGCAGCCTTCCTCCTAGTGGCGATTCAGGATGCTCCGCCCCCGGCACGGGATAGTGTGACCGCGCGGTACGAGCGGTGCGTCGATCTGGCCACCGGCGATCCGAAGGCGGGCGAAGCCGAAGCGATCAAGTGGCGCGGCGATGGCGGCGGGCACCGGGCGAAGCAGTGCCTCGCCTTGGCCTATGCCAATCAGGACCGCTGGGAATCGGCGGCGGCGGCGTTCGAGGAAGCGGCGCGAGAAGCTGAACTGGGCCAGGAAGCCAAGGCCGGGGATTATTGGGCGCAGGCAGGCAATGCGTGGCTGGCAGCGGGCGATCCGGTGAAGGCGCGCGCGGCGCTGGACGCGGCGCTGGTTTCGACCAGCCTGAGCGGGCTGGCGCTGGGCGAGGCGCATCTCGACCGGGCACGGGCACGCGTGGCGACCGGCGACAATGACGGGGCGCGGAGCGATCTCGACAAGGCGGTGATCCATGCCGCCGAAGACCCGCTGAGCTGGCTGTTGTCGGCCACGCTGGCGCGGCGGATGGGCGATCTGGCGCGTGCCAAGACGGATATCGACGAAGCGCTGCGGCGCTCGCCCGACGATGCTTCGGTGCAGCTCGAGGCAGGCAACATCGCGGCGCTGCGCGGCGACGAGCCGACCGCGCGGGCGGCATGGGCGCGGGTGCTGGAACTGGCGCCGGGCAGCGCGCAGGCGAATGCCGCGCGCGATGCGCTGGGGCAGTTCGGAGCGGAGAAGTAGAGCGCTATCCTCCCCCCTTGCAGGGTAGGATTTGTTGACGCTGGCGAATTGCTACGCACCACCCTATCTCCGCGCCATGACCAAATATCTCCACACCATGATCCGCGTCACCGATCCCGAGGCGACGATCCGTTTCTTCGAGCTGATCGGGCTGAACGAGATCAAGCGCTTCGACAGCCAGCAGGGGCGGTTCACGCTGATCTTCCTCGCGGCGCCGGGCGACGAAGAGGCGCAGGTGGAGCTGACGCACAACTGGCCGGCCGAGGATGGCAGCCCGGGCGAGGAATATCGCGGCGGGCGCAATTTCGGGCATCTCGCCTACCGCGTCGACAATATCTACGACACGTGCCAGCGGCTGATGGACGCGGGCGTGACGATCAACCGGCCGCCGCGCGACGGGCACATGGCGTTCGTGCGTACGCCCGACAATATCTCGGTCGAGTTGCTGCAGGACGGCAATCTGCCGCCGCAGGAACCCTGGGCATCGATGCCGAACACCGGCGAGTGGTGAGATGAAAATCGTTGCCGAGGATTATGAGCCTCTGAAGGGCTTCTTCGGCTGGATGATCGACAATGTGGTGGGGGCAGGGGCTGGCTTGCCAGCGGATAGCCACCCGGTGGCAGTGTTGAGGCGCATCGAGGAAACGTCGCTATCGAACGCCCGCAACGGCTTGGCGATGGCCGTCGGGGATATCATCGAGCAGACGGAGAGCGTCGGCGGCGAAAGCTTGTCGCGGATCGACGAAGGACTGCGCCAAGCCGGGTTTCCCACGCTGACCGAGGTTCGGGTGCGCTTCTGGTCGCGGGTGAACGCAGTTTTGCAGCGGGGCATCGTGCGGAGTGAGCGGGAATATTGTGCACTTCGCAACGTGGTAGAAGGCCGTGGTGAACCGGACCGGGAGCGGGCATGGGCTATGCTCGCCGCCTTCGAAGAGCGGGTGGTGGCGCGAGCATGATGATCGACTGGCCGGACACGCGCTTCCTCGACCTTACGGCTGCCGACCTGCCGATCGTGCAGGCGCCGATGGCGGGGGCGGGGGGCGTCGATCTGGCCGTCGGGGCGATGCTGGCGGGGGCGGTGGGATCGCTGCCCTGCGCGATGCTGACGCCGATGCAGGTGATATTGCAGGCGGCCGAGGTGCGGGCGGAAACCGACGAGGAGCCGCTGAACCTCAATTTCTTCTGCCACACGCTGGGCGATGCGCCCGACGAGAGCGCGTGGCTGGCGGCGCTGAAGCCCTATTATGCCGAAGAGGGCGTCGAGCCGGGCGCGCCCGCGCCGCTGCGGCGGCCGTTCGATGCGACGATGTGCGAAGCGGTGGAAGCCGCGCGGCCGGAGATCGTCAGCTTTCACTTCGGATTGCCCGACGAGGCGTTGCTGGCGCGGGTGCGCAGGACCGGGGCGGTGGTGATCGGCAATGCGACGACCGTGGCCGAAGCCGAATGGCTGGCAGCGGGCAGGTGCGATGCGATCATCGCTCAGGGGGCTGAGGCCGGCGGGCATAGCGGCTGGTTCCTCGACGGGCATAAGCCGGTGCCTCTGGCCGAATTGCTGCGGGCGATCCAGGTGGAGGTGCCGGTGATCGCGGCGGGCGGGATCGTCGATGGCGCGGGGATCGTCGAGGCGCTGCGACTGGGGGCGAGCGCGGTGCAGATCGGGACGGCCTATCTGGCGACGCCGGAAGCGACGGTTTCGCGCCCGCACCGGGCGCTGCTGGGGACTGAGGCTGCGAGCGACGCGGCCTTCACCAATCTGTTCTCCGGGCGCGAGGCGCGGGGGATTCGCAACCGGCTGATGCGCGAGATCGGGCCGGTTTCCGAGGCCGCGCCAGCCTTTCCCTATGCGTCGAACGCACTGGCGTCGTTGCGGAAGAAGGCCGAGGCGGAGGGGCGGGGGGATTATTCGCCGCTCTGGGCCGGGGCCGGGGTTGCGCGCGTGCGGGCGATGCCTGCGACCGAACTGACCGAGACGCTGGCCGGGGAAGCGCTGGCGCTGTTAGGATAAGCCATGAGCAAGCTCGATATCGTCCGCATCCCGGCCCTCAGCGATAATTATGTGTGGCTGGTCCACGAGCCCGACAGCGGCGACACGATGGTAGTCGATCCGGCACAGGCCGCGCCGGTGCTGGCCGAGGCCGAGAAGCGCGGGTGGAAGATCGGGGCGATCTGGAACACGCACTGGCACCCTGATCACACGGGCGGCAATGCCGAGATCAAGGCGGCGACGGGGTGCGAGGTGATCGCGCCGGCGGGCGAGGCGGCGAAGATCCCCACCGCTGACCGGCTGGTGGGCGAAGGCGATGTGGTGCGCCTGGGCGCGCACAACGCCGTGGTGATGGAAGTGCCCGCGCATACGGCGGGGCATATCGCCTATCACTTCGCGCAGGATGATGCGGTGTTCGTCGGCGACACCTTGTTCGCGATGGGGTGCGGGCGGCTGTTCGAGGGGACGGCGGCGCAGATGTTCGGCAACATGGCGCGGCTCGCGCGGCTGGCGCCCGAGACGCGCGTCTATTGCGCGCACGAATATACCCAGTCGAACGGGCGCTATGCGCTGGTCGCCGAGCCGGAAAACGAGGCGATCGTCGCGCGGATGGCCGAGGTCGATGCAAAGCGCGAAGCGGGCGAGCCGACCGTGCCGACGACCATCGCCGACGAGCTGGCGACGAATCCGTTCATGCGCGCGCAATCTGTAGAGGTGTTAGCTGAGCGCCGGGCCGCGAAGGATAGCTTTCGCGGCTGAGTGCGTTCACCCTTGCAAGGGGTTGAGAGGAGAGTCTCCATGTTCCGCTATGCCATTCCCGCATTCGTGCTGACCGCCGCCGTCGCGGCCGGCGCCGCGACTCCGCAAAATCCCGCCGAGGCGCGACAGGAAGAGCGGCTGGCCAAGCGGCTCGAAGGGATGACCGCGGGCGAGGCGGTGAGCTGCCTGCCGCGCGACCGGGCGACCGAGATCAAATTCTACAACGACACCGCGCTCTACATTCAAGGCCGCAACAAGGTGTGGGTCAACAAGACCAATGGCGGCTGCGGTCGATCGGGTGACGATATCCTCGTCATCAAGAGCTACAGCAGCCAATATTGCCGTGGCGACATCATCGAGACGCGTTCGCGCGGCGGTGGCGGCTTCTTCACCGGCGCCTGCTCGATCGGCGAGTTCACCCCCTACACCAAGGCGAAGTGACCATGAGCAAGCTCTTCCTCGGCGCGCTGGCGCTGGCGGGCCTGACCGCGATGGGACCGGCGCAGGATACGAGCGGCGACGCCGAGCTGGCGAAGGCGATCCAGGGCCGCACGGCGGGCGCGCCGCTGAACTGCGTGAGCTCGAGCTTCATCGGCACGCCGCAGATCATCGACCGGGATACTTTGGTCTATCGATCGGGCCGGACGCTGTATGTGAACCAGCTCGACGTCGAATGCCCCGGGCTGCGCGAGGGCAATACGATCGTGATGGAGATTCACGGATCGCAGATCTGCAAGAACGACAGCATCCGCGCGCTGGAGCCGGGGTCGACGATCCCGGGGCCGCATTGCCGGCTGGGAAATTTCACGCCGTTCAAGAAGGCGAAGTAGTTCTTCTTGCTCCCCTTCCTCCAAGGGAGGGGCTGGGGGTGGGTGGCGAGCGACGCGAGTTCCCGGCAAACCCTCAGTTGAAGAAAAGGCCGGGCATCGAGCCCGGCCTTTTCTTACCCACCCCTAACCCCTCCCTTGAAGGGAGGGGAATTTCAGGTCGAAATTATACCTGAAGCCCGACTGCCTTCTGCGCCGCGAGGAGCGTCGGGGCGGCGAGGGCGTTGGCGCGGGCGGCGCCTTTCGCCAGTTCTGCGCCGACGGCGGTGCGATCGTCGAGCAGCTTTACCAGACGGTCGCGGATCGGGCCGAGGGTGGCGACCGCGAGATCGGCCAGCGCGGGCTTGAACGCGCCGAAGCCCTTGCCGGCGAATTCCTCGACAACCGATTGCGGCTCGCGGTCCGACAGGGCAGCGTAGATCGTCACGAGGTTCTTCGCCTCGGGGCGTTCGGCCAGCGCGTCGAAGCTGTCGGGCAGGAGATCGGCGTCGGACTTCGACTTCTTGATCTTCTGCGCGATGGCGTCGTTGTCGTCGATCAGGTTGATGCGGCTCATGTCCGAGGGATCGGACTTGGACATCTTTGCCGAACCGTCGCGCAGGCTCATGATGCGCGGCGCGGCCTTGCTGATCAGCGGCTCGGGCAGCGGGAACAGCTCGACGCCGAAATCGGTGTTGAACTTGGTTGCCACGTCGCGGGCCAGCTCGAGATGCTGCTTCTGGTCCTCGCCCACGGGAACGTGCGTCGCCTGATAGACGAGGATGTCGGCGGCCTGGAGCACCGGATAGGTGAAGAGACCGACCGAAGCGCCCTCGCGGTTCTTGCCCGCCTTGTCCTTCCACTGGGTCATGCGGTTCAGCCAGCCCATCCGGGCGGTGCCCTGAAGGATCCAGCAGAGTTCGGCATGGGCGGGGACGCGCGACTGGTTGAACAGGATCGAGCGGTCGTCGATGCCCGAGGCGAGCAAAGTGGCGGCCATCTCGATGGTCGAATTGGCCAGCTCGGCGGGCGAGATGTTGCCGGTCAGCGCGTGGAGATCGGCGAGGAAGAACAGCGACTCGGCCTGGTCCTGCATCGCGACCCACTGCTTGATCGCCCCAAGATAATTGCCGAGGTGCAGATTGCCGGTGGTCTGGATGCCGGAAACGACGCGCATGATCTTAGCCTTACTCCTGGATCGGGTCGCTCGGACGGCGCTTGCGGGCCAGCGATTTGAGGTCGCCGAGCGTGAAGGCGCGCGTCACGAAGCAGGCGATGCCGTAGATCGCCGTGCCGCCCGCGACAAGCACGCCGAGCGCGAGGATGCGCATGACCAGCGTGCCGGTGAGATAGGGATCGAGCAGCCGGTCGAGCCCGAAGATCGCCACGCCCATCAGGATCGCGGCGAGCGCAAGGCGGGGCAGGCGGCGGACGAGCTGGGCGTCGGCTTCGAAATGGCCGCGCTTGCGCAGCGTGACATAGAGCATCACGACGTTGACCAGCGCCGCGAGCGCGGTGGCGAGCGGCGGGCCGACATGGCCGATCAGCGGGATCAGGATCAGGTTGCCGACGATGTTCACGACGATCGAGATCATCGCGTAGCGCACCGGCGTCTTCGTATCCTGCCGCGCATAATAGCCGGGGGTCAGCACCTTCACGAGAACATAGGCGGGCAAGCCGACCGAGAAGGCCGAGAGCGCCCATGCGCACTTCATGGTGTCGTCGGCGGTGAAAGCGCCGTGCTGGAACAGGCCCCGGATGATCGGTTCGGCCGCGACCATCAGCGCGACCATCGCGGGAAGGGTGAGGAACAGCGCCAGCTCGATGCCCCGGTTCTGGGTCTCCATTGCCTCCGCATCCTTGCCGCTGGAGAGCAGGCGCGAGATGGTGGGGAGGAGGATCGTGCCGAGGCCGATGCCGATCAGGCCGAGGGGCAGCTGATTCAGCCGGTCGGCATAATAGATGTACGAGATCGAACCGGCGGCGAGCATCGATCCGGCGAGCGCAGTGGAGATCAGCAGATTGATCTGGGTCGCACCCGCGCCGAGCGCCGCGGGGAGCATCAGCTTCATCAGCTGGCGCACATCGTCGTCGATCTTGGGCAGGCGCAGCCGCAGCTTCACGCCTGCGCTGCGACAGGCGAAGATCAGCCACAGCAATTGCAGCGCGCCGCCCGCGGTGACCGAGATCGCCTGTACCCGCGCGGTTTCGTACGGATTCTCGCCGTGGAAGAAGAGCAGGCCGGCGACCATCGCGAGGTTGAGCAGGATCGGCGCGGCGGCGTTGACCCAGAAGCGATCGAGCGAATTGAGGATGCCGCCGAGCAGCGAGACGAGGCTGATCAGAAAGAGATAGGGAATGGTGATCCGGGACAGCGTGACCGCATAGGCGAAGTCCGACGGGCTGGGATCGTTGAACCCGCCCGAGAGCGCCCAGGTGACCGGCCATGCGGCGATCAGCATCGCTACGGTGAACAGCGCCAGCACCGGGAACAGCACCGACAGCGCGCGTTCCGCGAAGAGGAAGCCCGCGGACGGCCCGCCGCCTTCGGCCACGCGCTTGTTGAACATCGGGATGAATGCGGCCGAGAAGGCGCCCTCCGCGAACAAGGCGCGGAACATGTTGGGCAGGCGGAAGGCGACGAGGAAGGCGTCCGACGCGAAGCCCGCGCCGACAAAGGTCGCCTGAAGCGAATCGCGCACCAGCGCGAGGACGCGGCTGACGAGAGTCAGGCCGCCGACCGAGCCGAGGGTCCTGGCGAGGTTCATCGCCCGCCCGACTCGCCGAAGTTCAACCGAAAGGGGGGAGCGTGCAGCATCCCGCTTCTCCCCCCGAAATCCGGATCAGGCCTGACCGGCGACCTGGGCTGCTTCGCCCTGCTCGAGGCGAGCGAGGTAGAGGCCGTGGAAGTCGATCGGATCGAGCATCAGCGGCGGATAGCCGCCGTCGCGGACGGCATCGGCCAGGATGCGGCGAGCGAACGGGAAGATGATGCGCGGCGCTTCGCTCATCAGGAACGGCTCGACCTGATCGGCGGGCACGTTGCGCATGCCGAACAGGCAGGCATAGGTGAGGTCGACGACATAGGCGACCTGATCGCCCATCGTGCAGCGCGCGTCGATCTTGAGCGCGACTTCATAGACTTCCTCGCCAACCTGGCCCGAGCCGATGTTGAACTGGATGTCGACCGAGGGTGCGGTCTGATTCTGGTAGATGCCCGGTGCGTTGGGGTTCTCGAACGAGAAGTCCTTCACATATTGCGAGAGCACGCCCACTGCGGGTGCGGTGTCCTCGCCATTCGCAATCGGCTCGCCAAATTCGGGCTCGGCCATCTGATATTCCCTTTTCGTCCGGATAGTTTCGCGCGTTCCGCGCGTTGAAGCGAGCGCCGCGCCTAGCAGGCACGTGGCGGCAGTTCAACGGTATGGGTGGCCGCGATTTGTAACCGCGGGCGCTTCGGCCTATATCGGCCGTAACGGACTATCGGAGGTACGGTGCTGGTTTACGTCATTCTGTTCGCGTTCGTGGCGGGTTTCCTGGCGTTGCGGCTCTATGCGGTGCTCGGCAAGCGGACGGGGCACGAGCAGGCGATGCCCAAGACGGCGGAGGAGCGCATCCCCGTTCCGTCGATCCCGCGCAGCATCGACATCGCGCCCGAGGTTCGCGAAACCGGCAGCCGCAACATCGAGGCGGGAGCCGAAACCGGCCTGCGCCAGGTGATCCAGGCGGATTCGAGCTTCGATGTCGCCCAGTTCGTCGAAGGGTCGAAGGCGGCCTATCGCATGATCCTCGAAGCCTTTTGGAAGGGCGACGAAGAGACGCTGGCATGGCTGGTCGAGGATGACGTCCGCGCAGGCTTCTCGCAGGCGATCGCCGACCGCAACGCGGCGGGCCATGTGCTGGAGAACCGCCTGGTCGCGATCGAGCGTGCCGCGATCGTCGAAGCCTCCGTCGAGAGCAAGACCGCGCGAATCGCCGTGCGGTTCGATGCGGACATCGCTTCGGTGACGCGCGACAAGGACGGCAACGTCATCGCCGGATCGCTGTCCGACGCAGTCGAGGTGCGCGACATCTGGACCTTCGCACGGAATCTCCGCAGCGACGATCCGAACTGGAAGCTCGTCGAGACCGACGAAGCCTGAACGTTCGGGCATAATCCAACCGGCCCGGACGAACCGGGCTGATCCGAAGGACGGGGACACATGCGCATCTGGGGGGTAGCCGCGCTCGCGGTGATGTTGAGCGGCTGCTCCGGCGGCATCGTTCCGGCCTATGTCGACCGCGGCGCGCCGCCGCCGCGCGAGGCGCCCGACAGGGGCGGTGATCGCCCGGTCAACAACAACGTGCCCGTCCGCCAGCCGATTCCGGCGACGCAGATGACGCCGACGACGGTTGCGACTCCGGCCACCCCGGCCACCACCGGGGCGAAGGCGGGCGCGATCGCGGGACCGGCGATCAGTTCGCTGCCGATCACCCCGGCTGCCGCCTCGCGCGCGCTGGCGGCATATCGCCTGAGCTGCACCGCGATGCAGAAGCGCACCGACCAGTCTGGCCTGACGCGCGGCAGCGACTGGGCGGAAAGCTGTACCGCGGCGGCGAACTGGCCCGCGCGCGACGCGCTGAGCTTTTTCACCACCTATTTCGAAGCGGTGCAGGTCGGCGACGGCAAGGCGCATTCGACCGGCTATTACGAGCCGGAGATCGCCGGATCGCGCAACCGGCGGCCGGGCTATGAAGTGCCGGTCTATGCCAAGCCGAACGATCTGGTCGAACTGGACCTGACGCCCTTTTCCGAGACGCTGAAGGGCAAGCGCATCCGCGGACGGTTCCAGGGGCAGAATTTCGTACCCTATTACGAGCGCGCCGAGATCGAGAAGGGCGCGCTGGACGGCAAGGTGCCGGTGATCGCCTGGGCGGCGGACCCGGTCGAGATGTTTTTCCTGGAAGTGCAGGGCTCGGGCCGGCTGCGGCTGCCCGAGGGCGGCGTGATGCGGATCGGCTTCGCGGGCCAGAACGGGCGTGACTATACCGGCATCGGCAAGCTGATGCGCGACCGTAACCTGCTGGCGCCCGGACAGGCGTCGATGCAGGGGATCATGAAGTATCTGCGCGATAACCCCGAGGAGGGCCGCGCGATCATGAACGAGAACAAGAGCTATGTGTTCTTCCGCGAACTGACCGGCGCGGGGCCGCTGGGCTCGATGGGCCTGCCGGTGACCCCGATGGCCAGCGTGGCGGCGGACCCGATGTTCACGCCGCTGGGCGCGCCGGTATTCCTTTCGATGGACCGGGCCGAAGCCAACGGGCTGTGGGTGGCGCAGGATGTCGGCGGCGCGATCAAGGGATCGAACCGGTTCGACACTTTCTGGGGCGCGGGCGACGATGCGCGCGCGATCGCGGGCGGAATGAACACGCGCGGCACGGCGTGGCTGCTGCTGCCGGTGGGGACGCTGGCGCGGCTCAACGGCGCGCAATAATGGCCAGGGGGCGCAAGCTCGCGCCCGAGGAAGCGGCGCTCTGGAAGCTGGTGATCGCAAGCGTGCGGCCGATCGGCCCGGTGAAGCCGATCGAGGTCGAGACGGGGCCCAAACCGGTCTTTCCGCCGAAGTTCAAGCCGGGCAAGGTCCCGCAGCCCGCGCCCGCGCCGGCGAAGAAGCCCGCCGCGACTCCGCCGTCGACCACGCTCGACGGAAGCTGGGACCGGCGGCTGTCGCGCGGGCTGGTGTCGCCCGAAAGCGCGATCGACCTGCACGGGCACAGCCTCGCTTCGGCCTATGACCGGCTCGACCGGGGACTCGAGGCGGCGCTGGGCCGGGGAGACCGGGTGCTGCTGCTGGTGACCGGCAAGGCGCCGGGGCCGGAATCGGAACGGCCGCACAGACGCGGCGCGATCCGTGCGGCTGTGGGCGACTGGCTGGGCTCGTCGCGCTTTGCCGACCGGATCGCGGCGGTGCGGGGCGCGCATCCGCGTCATGGCGGGGCGGGGGCGCTGTATATCGTGCTGCGCCGCCCCAGAACGGGCAATTCGCAACCGAAATTTTAACCCTTGGATGCCAAGGTCCCTGCATCGGATCGCAGGCATTGCGCCTGTTTTTTGTGGGGGGACCGGCGGGTCAAGTGGAAGGGTTTTCGCTCAAGAGCCGTGCCATCGCGTTCGCGATGTGCGCCGGTGCTGTGGCGTTCATCCTGGCGCTGGCTGCCTCCTCGCGCGGTGAAGTCAGTGCGGATAGCGCGGGCCGCGCGCTGATCGCGGCGATCATCTGTGGCGTGATGTGCTGGGCTTCGGCCGAGCGGACCATCGCCGCGACCGCAGGGGCGATAGACGCCGCCATCGCGCGCCTGTCCCGCGCAGCGAACGGCGATCTGGAAAGCGATATTCCCGAGGAAGTCCGCGAATGCGTGCCGCCACTGGCCGAAGCGATGGACGGGCTGTTCCGCCAGCTCCACGCCAATCTGGAAAGCGTCCAGCGGCTGGCGATGTTCGATTCGGTCACCAACCTGCCCAACCGGACCAATTTCCGCCGCAGCTGCGACCGGCTGATCGACGAGATGGGGCCAGGCGACAATGCGGTGCTCTATTTCATCGATCTCGATCGCTTCAAGGCAGTCAACGACACGATGGGCCATGCGGCGGGCGACCAGTTGCTCGGCATGGTCGCCAACCGCCTGCGGGCGGTGTCCGACCGGTTCGTCGCGGGTGCGGACGGGCGGCAGGTGCTGATCGGCCGGCTGGCGGGCGATGAGTTCACGATGTTCGTGCCGGCGCTGAAGGATTTGCGCGATGCCGACCGGATCGGCGCGGGCATCCTCGGCGCGCTGAGCGAGCCGTTCGAGTTGGCGGAGCAGGAAATCAATATCGGCGCGTCGATCGGCATCGCGCTGCGCCCCGGCCACGGCGACAATCTGCACGACCTGATGCGCGCCGCCGACGCCGCCATGTATCACGCCAAGGCGAGCGGGCGCGGGCGGACCGAGCATTTCACCGACGCGCTGGCGGCCGAGATCGCCGAGCGCGCCCAGCTGGAGAGCGACCTGCGCGAAGCGGTGAGCAAGGATCAGTTCGCGCTGGTCTATCAGCCGCAGATCGCGGCGCATGGCGGCCGCATCGTCGGCGCGGAGGCGCTGCTGCGCTGGAAGCATCCGGACGGGCTGAAGATGCCCGGCGCGTTCATCCAGCGTGCCGAGGAGACCGGGCTGATCGTCGAGATCGGCGAATGGGTGCTCCAGAATGTCGCCGAGACCATCTCGCGCTGGGGCAGGATGGGGATCGAGCAGCGGATGGCAGTGAACATCAGCCAGCGCCAGATCGATCACGCCACCTTCTTCCGCCGCCTGCGCGCGGCCATGCTGGCGGCGAATGCGCCCGCGCATCTGCTGGAGCTGGAGATCAGCGAGACGCTGGCGATGAATTGTTCCGACGATGTGATCGAAGCCATCGCCACGCTGCGCGCCGACGGGGCCAGCGTCGCGATCGACGATTTCGGCACGGGCTATTCCAACATCGCGCGGTTGCGGCACTTGCCGGTCGACCGCGTGAAGCTGGACCGCAGCCTGATCGAGCATGTCGCGGATCAGGCCGAAGCGCGGACGATCGCCCATGCGGTGATCGGGCTGGTCCACGGCCTTGGCTGCGAGGCCGTGGCCGAGGGGATCGAGAGCGAGGACCAGGCGATGGTGCTGCGCGTGATCGGATGCGACGTGCTGCAGGGCTATTCGATCGCCGCGCCGATGGCGGAGGAGGAATTCCTCAATTGGGTGCGCGACGAGCGCGGCGCGCGGGCGGCGGGGTGACTTCCTTCTAGCCCCTACCCTTTAGGCGCACCAGGTCGGCCATGCCCCCGGCATGGCCTAAACAGCGCGGGGCGCTGTTTACCTGATGCGGGGTTGGGGTGGGGCGGTCATCGCCTCGCGGAGACCGCGGCCAAGAATATATCCTCCACCCCAACCCCTCCTCTGAAGAGGAGGGCTTTTAGCTGGTGAAGACTCGCTTCAGCACGTCCCGATAAGTCTCGGTCAGCGCTTCCAGATCGCGCACCGCGACCGCTTCGTCGAGCTTGTGCATCGTCGCGTTGACCAGGCCGAATTCGACCACCGGGCACAGTTTCGAGAGGAAGCGCGCGTCGGAGGTGCCGCCGGTGGTGGAGAGTTCCGGGCGGATGCCGAGCGTGGCTTCGGCGGCGTCCTGCACCAATGTCGAGAATTCGCCGGGAGCGGTCAGGAAGGCTTCGCCATAGACGGTGCCCTTCACGATCGCGGCGGGCGCGTGGCGGTGGACGATCGCGGTGATCCGCTCGACCAGATCGGCGCCCTTGTGGAGATCGTTGAAGCGAATGCTCAGCCGGGCGCTGGCGTGGGCGGGGATGACGTTGCCGGCGGAGTTGCCGACGGTCACGTCGGTCGGCTCGATGTTCGATGCCTGGAACCAGTCGGTCCCTTCGTCGAGCACGATCCCGTCGATCTCGGCCAGCGCGCGGATGAGGCGGGGGATCGGATTGTCGGCGAGGTGAGGGTAGGCGACATGACCCTGCTTGCCGGGCACGTCGAGCCAGATGATCGTCGATCCGCGACGGCCGATCTTGATCGTGTCGCCGAGCCGATTGGCGGAGCTGGGTTCCCCGACGAGGCACAGATCGGGGATCAGGTTCCGCGCGCGCATATGCTCGATCAGCGTCGGCGTGCCGTAGGTGGCGGGGCCTTCCTCGTCGCCGGTGATGATCATGCTGACGGTGCCGTCGGTATCGAGGCCCGCTACGGCGGTGACGAACGCCGCGATCGAACCCTTCATGTCCACCGCGCCGCGCCCGTAGAGCAGGCCGCCGCGAATCTCGGGTGCGAAGGGCTCGCTTTCCCAGCCCTTGCCGGGGGGGACGACATCGAGATGCCCGGCAAAAGCGAAGTGACGCCCGCCGCTGCCGCGCACCGCGAGGAGGTTTTCGACCGGGCCGTCCGGGGCTTCGCCCTCGACGAAACGCTCGACCCTGAAGCCCAGCGGCAGGAGCGCGGCTTCGAGGACGTCGAACACCTTGCCGGTGGCGGGCGTCACGCTTTCGGCGGCCATCAGCGCGGTGGCGAGTTCCGTGACGTTCATTGTGCTTCCCGCTTCCCAATCCCTCCGCCGGGCCATAGCATGACCGTTCGCGGCGTCGAGGGAAGCGATGATCGGACTGACGATAGCAATGCTACTGGCGCCGGTGGCGCAGGATGGGCGGATGGACGCGCCGGCGCGCTGCCGATCGATCGCGCTGCGGATCGAGCGGACCGCCAACATCGCCGTGAGCAAGCTGGAAAGCCATTATGCCGGCGAGCCTCAGGCCGTGCAGGACGCGGTGTTCCTGCGCCGCGTGCGCGAGGTGCGCGCGGCGCAGGCGCTCGCGAAGGCGATCCGGAGCCGCTATCCGGGCCAGGCCTATCGCAACCCATCGGTCGATACGCTGCGATGGGCAGCGGTGATCGCCGAGGGGGAAGCCTGCCGCGACGGAATGCGCTGACATGCCCAAGCTCGATCTCGATGCGATCCCGCAGACCAATGCGACCGGATACCCGCCGGAACATGCGAGCCAGGTGCAGGGGCGCTGGTATCGGCGGATGGCGCCCGCCAGCGGGGTCACCGATTTCGGGTATAGTCACGTTACGCTGAAGCCCGGCGCTTGGTCGTCGCAGCGGCACTGGCACGAGGGCGAGGACGAGTTCGTCGTGATGCTCTCGGGCGAAGCGGTGCTGGTCGACGATGACGGCGAACATGCGATGCGGCCGGGCGACATGGCGGCGTTCCCGAAGAATGACGGCAACGGCCATGTGCTGCAGAACCGCAGCGACGCGGATTGCGTGTTCGTCGCGGTGGGGCGGCCGAGCGAAACCGCGTGCCATTATCCCGACATCGACATGCATCTGTTCCCCGGCATCGGCTTTCGCCGCAAGAACGGCAGCGAATTCTAGGCTTTGGCCGGTGTACAGGTGCGCGGCATCCCTCTAGGAGAGCGCCATATCTCTGGAGGGCAGATGCGGAAGATCCTGGTTACCGGCGGCGCCGGCAATGTCGGCGGCAGCCTTGCGCGCCGTCTCGCGGCGAATCCGAACAATTATGTGGTGATCGTCGACGACCTGACCACCGGCAATCGCGACAAGCTGCCGCGCACGTCGGGCGACAATTGGCGCTTCGTCCGCGCGGATGCGAACCGCAAGGAAGACATGTCGCCGATCTTCACCGCCGAGCGGTTCGATGCGGTGTTCCATTATGCCGCCGTCGTCGGCGTGCAGCGGACGCTGGCGAATCCGAAGCTGGTGCTGAACGACATTCACGGATTCGAGACCGTGCTCGATCTGGCCAAGAATACCGGCGTGAAGCGGGTGTTCTTCTCGTCCAGTTCCGAAGTCTATGGCGAGCCGTTCGAGATTCCGCAGCGTGAGGACACCACGCCGCTCAACTCGCGGCTGCCCTACGCGGTGGTGAAGAATGTCGGTGAGTCCTACTTCCGCACCTACACGCAGGAATTCGGCCTGCCGCACACGATCTTCCGCTTCTTCAACACCTATGGCCCGCTGCAGAGCACCGACTTCGTGATGTCGAAGTTCCTCAGCGCGGCGCAGGCGGGCAAGGACATCACGCTGTACGGCGACGGGCTGCAGACGCGGACCTTCTGCTATGTCGACGACAATCTGGATTTCACCGAGAAGCTGCTCGAGGAAGATCTGGGCCTGAACGACACGATCAATGTCGGCAATGCCGAGGAACTGACCATCCGCGAACTGGCCGAGACGGTGATCCGCCTGACCGGCTCGAGCTCGAAGATCGTCCACCTGCCGCCGCTGGCCGAAGGCGACATGACGCGGCGCTGCCCGGACGTATCGAAGATGCTCGACATCCTCGGGCGTCCGCTGGTGACGCTGGAAGAGGGCATCAGGAAGATGATGGCCGCCGAGCGGGATGGGGTGGCCTGAGGGCTACCCTCTCCCGCTTTCGCGGGAGAGGGAGAAGAGCGGTCACTCCGCCGGTTCGACTTCGAACTTCTCGATCACCCAATCCTCGGCCTGTGCGCCGGCGATCCAGTTCTGCATATACGGGTGCTGGAGCACGGCCTGCATATAGGCGGGGGCGAAGCGGGCGACGGGCAGGCTGTAGGTGACGAAGCGCGTCACCACCGGCGCGAACATGATGTCGACCGCGCCGAATTCGCCGAACAGGAACTCGCCTTCGCCGCCGTAGCGGGCGCGGGCCTGTGCCCATAGTTCCATGATCCGGCCGATTTCCTGCACCACATCGTCATCGGGCTGCTTGGGCGGATAGATCTGGCGGATGTTCATGCCGTGCTTGCGGCGCAGCGATGCGAAGCCCGAGTGCATCTCGGCGGCCATCGAACGCGCCATCGCCCGGGCGGCGGGGTCCTTCGGCCAGAATTTCTCGTTGCCGGTCTTGTCGTTGAGATATTCGACGATGGCGAGGCTGTCCCACACCACCGCATCACCATCCCACAGGATCGGCACCTTGCCCGAGGACGGCGCGAACTCGTCGCCCTCGCGGCGCTTGTCCCAATCGCCATCGTACAGCGGCACCACGACTTCCTCGAAGGGAAGGCCGGAGAGCTTGCACGCGAGCCAGCCGCGCAGCGACCAGGAGGAATAGGCCTTGTTGCCGATGATGAGCTTCATGGGACCGGGGGGATAGCGAGGGGTGGGGGAAGCGGCAACCTTCACATCCGCTCGTGCTGAGCTTGTCGAAGCACCGTCCTTCTTCCGCGAGCGGTTCGAGGAAGAAAGGCTGCCCTTCGACAGGCTCAGGGCGAGCGGGATTTGGTTCAGCGGGACGGGTCGATCAGGTACTTTTCGCCCGTCGCCTTGCGCGAATAGGCCTGCAGCGTCGCCGGATCGAGGACTTCGCGCAGCGAGATCGTCGCGGTGTAGTTGCTGGCGAAGGTGGTGGTCAGTTCGGCGGCGACGCGGGCGCGCATCCGGCCGACGGTTTCCGCACCGGCCTTCATCAGGAACGGAGTGAGCAGGAAGCCCGAGACCCCCCAGGCAAGGCCATAGCTGCGGTCGAGCGGCGTCGGGCCGAGATCGAGCGCGCCATAGATATAGACCTGCTTGTGCACGCTCGAGCCGTAGCGGCTGTAGGTCGTCGCCTTGCGGTTCGCGGCGGTTTCCATGCCGCGCAGGATGCGGTTGGCCAGCGTGCCGCCGCCGATCGCGTCGAAGGCGATGGTCGCGCCGGTCTCGGTGAGGACATCGGCCAGATCGGAGTCGAAGCTCTCGCTGCTGCTGTCGACGATGTAGCTGGCGCCGAGATCGCGGAGGATCGCGGCCTGCGCTTCGCTGCGCACGATGTTCACCAGCCGGACGCCATCGGCGATGCAGATGCGGTTGAGCATCTGGCCGAGGTTCGACGCGGCAGCGGTATGGACCAGCGCGCTGTGGCCCTCGGCGCGCATCGTTTCGACCATCGCCAGCGCGGTGAGCGGATTGACGAAGGCCGAAGCGCCCTCGGCCGCAGTCGCGCCATGCGGAAGGGGGAAGCATTCGGCGATGCGAGCGATGCGATACTGCGCATACATCGATCCGCCGATCGCGGCGACGCGCTTGCCGATCAGGGCTTCGCCTCCGGCCCCGGCCGCGATCACGGTGCCCGCGCCTTCATTGCCGACGGTCATCGATTCGTCGTGCCGCGCGGCGACGAAGGGGAGGCGCTGGGCGGGGACGTGCGCGGTGACGGTCGGGCGGTCCGGCGTGCCGCCCGCGGTTGCGGTCGATACGTCGGCGGGGCCGGTGAGCAGGCCGAGATCCGACGGGTTGATCGGTGCGGCCTCGACCTTGATGAGCACTTCGCCGGCTTCGAGCGCGCGGATCGGCACTTCGACCAGTTCGAGCTTCAATTCGCCGCCCGAAGTGATGGTCGAGCGGAGTTCGAGGCCGTTGGCGGGAAGGGACATGAGCGGGCCTTTCAGAGCCGGAGGTGGATGCCGCGGCGGTGCAGGGGGATCAGCGCGGCGAGGACGATGAGCAGGATGATAACGGCGTAGAGAAACGAAGCCAGATATGGATCGGCGATCACTGCATTGATCCGGGCGAACCCCCATTGGTTGATCGTCTCGCCGCCCGGCAGGATCGGCTTCAGGCACAGAATCGCGATCAGCAGCGACAGGACATAGCCGAGGATGGCGTTCATCCCGAAGATGTGGAGCGGGGCGAGCGCCTTTTTCACGCTTGAGATACCCGCCGCGGCCATGCAGCCCGCGAGGAGGATCGCGGAGAGGCCGGTGGTGAGCAGCGCGTAGCTGGGCGTCCAGATGCGCTTGTTGAGCGGCATCCACGGGCTGAGCGCCCAGCCGAGCAGGGCGAGCAGAACCCCGGCTGCGAGGATGCGGAGGGCGGCCTTGCCCGGCTCATGCTTCCACACGACGGCGGCGAGCATCCCGAACAGCACATTTGCGAGCGCGGGCAGGGTGGAGAGCAACCCTTCGGGATCATAGACGATATTGCCCGCCGCATCGGTGCCGAAGCGCCAGATATGCGCGGTGCCGAACACGCTGCGATCGACCCAGCCGGCGATATTGCCCTCGGGCGTGAGCAGCCCAGCGCCGTGACCCGGGACGGGCGCGAAGGCGAGCAGCAGCCAGTAGAGGATCAGCGCATCGACCGCGCCTATCAGCAGGAAATGCGGTCGGAGATGCGATCTTCCCTCTTCATCGCGGCGAGCAGTGAAGATCGCCCATGCCGAGACGAGGACGTAGCAGAGCGCGATCCGCTGAAGCACGCCCATGAAGCGGAAATTGGCGATGTCCGGGCGGGCGAGTAGCTGGATACTCCAGGCGATCAGCACCAGCAGCGCAGCGCGGCGCAGGATGCGGGTCCAGCTGCGGCCATCGATCGTGCGCGGGAATGAGAGGCCCAGCGCCGCGCCGACCGCGAAGAGGAAAGCGGGGAAGACGAGGTCGGTCGGGGTGAAGCCGTGCCATGCAGCATGATCGAGCGGCCACCAGATATGATCGCCCGATCCCGGCGTATTGACGAGGATCATCCCCGCGACCGCGAGGCCACGGAAGATGTCGAGCCCCTCAAGGCGCTGGCTGGCTGTCATCGGTCCCCCTCCGGGGCGGAGGATGGAACGAAACATTGCATCGGGCAACTTGCATGAGCAAATTGATGCATATACATCATGCATATGCATCAAGATTCGCTCAACGGCCCTTGTGCCTGCACCACGCTGCGGAAGGCGGCGCGGGCGGTGGGGCGGGTTTATGACGAGGCGCTGGCGGGGCAGGGGATGACCACCGCCCAGTTCGCGGTGCTGCGGCATGTGTCGCGCGGCGACGGCGTGCCCTTGTCGCGGCTGGCCGAGGCGCTGGTGATGGACCGATCGTCGCTGTACCGCGCGGTTTCCCCGCTGGAGACGAGGGGCTGGATCGAGACCGAGGCGGGGCCGGGCAAGAGCCGGCTGGCGCGGCTGACCGATGCCGGGCGCGCGGCGCTGGCCGATGCGGAACCCGATTGGGAAGCGGCGCAGGCGCGGATCATCGGCGCGATGGGGCCGGATATCTGGGGCGGACTGGAGTTCATGCTCAAGACCGTCACCCGGCTGGCGCAGAAGGCGTGAGATTGTTTCCCATAAATCCTTCCCCGCAAGGGGGAGGTGTCAGCGCAGCTGACGGTGGGGGAGGTAAGCGGCCAACTAGAGATAGTGCATCCTCCCCCTCCGTCGCCTTCGGCGCCACCTCCCCGTGGCGGGGGAGGATTTGTTTCTGCACGATCCAGGACCTTTCATGACCCGTTCCGCTGCTTCCGCTCGCACCTATGCCTCAATCGTCGTGGCCGTGACCTTCCTTGCGCTGCTCGTCGCGGCGGGGATGCGCTCCGCGCCCGGCGTGATGATCCGGCCGCTCGAGGACAGCATGGGCTGGGATCGCGCGACAATCAGCGCGGCGGCGGCGGTGGGCATTTTCCTCTATGGCATGGTCGGACCGTTCGCGGCCGCGCTGATGCTGTCGTTCGGGATCAAGCGGACGATGCTGGCGGGGCTCGCACTGATGAGCGCGTCGACCTTTGCGAGCCTGTGGATGACGGAACCCTGGCATTATGTGCTGAGCTGGGGCGTCATCTCGGGCGTGGGCAGTGGCGCGGTAGCCTCGGTGCTCGGCGCTGCGGTGGTCAATCGCTGGTTCGCGACGCGGCAGGGGCTGGTGATGGGCATGCTGACCGCCAGCGCCGCGACGGGTGCGCTGGTGTTCCTGCCGTTCCTCGCCTGGCTTTCGAGCAGCGGCGCGTGGCAGCCCGTGGCGCTGACGGTGAGCATCGCGACGGCGGCGCTGATCCCCCTGGTGCTGGTGATGATGCCCGAGCGGCCTTCGGACGTGGGCGTGACGCGCTTTGGTGAAGACGAGAATACGCCGCCGCCCCCGCCGCTCAAGCAGGCCGCGACCGTCGGGCTGGCGTTCGGTGCGCTGAGGCGCGCGGCGAAGACGCGGATCTTCTGGTTGTTGTTCGGTACTTTCTTCGTGTGCGGGCTTACGACCAACGGGCTGGTCGGCACACATCTGATCGCGTTCTGCGGCGATCACGGCATCGCGCCAGTCGCGGCGGCGGGTCTGTTGTCGATGATGGGGTTCTTCGACCTGATCGGCACGACCGCCTCGGGATGGGCGACCGACCGTTACGATCCGCGCAAATTGCTGTTCGTCTATTACGGCTTTCGCGGGCTTTCGCTGATCGCGCTGCCTTATCTCGATTTCGGCCCGGCGAGCCTGACCGTGTTCGCGATCTTCTATGGCCTCGACTGGATTGCCACCGTTCCGCCGACGGTGAAGCTGACCAATGACGCGTTCGGACCGGACGAAGCGCCGATCGTGTTCGGATGGATCATGGCCGGCCACCAGATCGGGGCGGCGACCGCAGCGTTCGGGGCGGGCTGGATCCGCGAGACGTCGGGAAGCTACGGCCCGGCGTTCGTGATCGCGGGCGTGTTCGCGCTGGGCGCGGCGGTGGCGATCCTGACGGGGCGCAGGCCGGCGCGGGTGGTGCTGGCCTAAGCGGCCTTCAAACTGGCCATGAAGGTGCGCGTCTCGCGCATCAGTAGTTTGGTGCGGGTGACCAGTTCGGTGGTGGCGGTGCCGAGTTCGCTCGTCACGCGCGCAGCGGCGTCGGTCGATTGTTCGGCGCTGGAGACACTGCCCTGCAGATCGTTGGTCAGTTCGGCGGCGGTGCCGGCGTAGCGCTGGATCGAACGGATCACGTCGCCCTGACGCGACATGGCCTGTTCGACCGCACGCGCGACTTCGTCGATTCGGTCGAAGCTGGTGCGCATGTCGGCCACGATCGATGCGGTCGAGCTGACCGCGCCGGTGATCTGTTCGAGCTGGCCGCGAATATCCTGCGTGGCGAGCGCGGTCTGGGCGGCGAGGCTCTTCACTTCCTGCGCGACGATGGCGAAGCCGCGCCCGGCATCGCCTGCGCGGGCAGCCTCGATCGAGGCGTTGAGCGCGAGGAGATTGGTGCGTGCGGCGACTTGCGCGATGGTGTCGGCGATGCTGCCGGCGCTGTCGGCATAGCGGACCAGCGTCGCGAAGCGTTCGTCGGCATGATGGGTGAGTTCGAGCAGGCGCGTGGTGGTCGCGCCCTGATCGGCGAGGCGCGATTCGACGGTTTCGAGGCTGTGGCCGAGATTGGCCGATTCCTCGAGCAACGTCGCGGCACCCGTATCGGCCTTGCCGGCGCGGGCGGCGACGCTGCGGACCTGGCCATGGGTGGCCTGGGTATTGGCCATCAGCGCTTCGGCCGAGGTGCGGGTCTGGTTCGCGGCGGCAGCGAGATCGGTGATGGTGCGGACGAACAGGTCCTCGAACTGGCGGGCGATGCGATCGACTTCGCTGCGGCGTTCGGCGGCGCTCTGGAGCTGGCCGCGATGGCGTTCCTCGGCGGAGGCGGCTTGCTGGGCAAGTTCCTCGCGCTGGGCGGCGGCGCGGAGATTGTCGCGCTCGGCGGCTGCTTCGGCGAGCGCGCGACCCTGTGCGAACTGTTCGGTGACCAGCTGCGACTGCGCCAGCACGGTGCGGGCGAGCAGGGCGACGAAGATCAGCAGGAAGACGAACACGCTGCCGTCGATCGAGGTGAAGGCGGCGTAGAAGCCGTCGATGCAAACCGACACGGCGAGGAAGGCGAGACTGGCCGGGGGCAGCGCGGCATAGCGCAGCGCGCCGATCGCGGTGACTCCGGCGATGATGGTGGTGGTGAAGATCAGCTCGCTCTCGGTCGCGCCGATGCCCGACACCGAGAGGAAGCAGAACCAGCCGAATGCGACGAGCGATGCCTCGATCACCGTCATGCGGATCGTCGCGCGCTGATCGGTGACTTTCCAATCCTCCGCCTTGCCCTGCCGCCAGCGGGCGAGCAGCCAGGTTGCGATGGCGAGGTGCACCGCGAGCGCGCAGAGATGCCACGCGAAATAATCGTCGTTGCGCAGGATCAGGAGCAGCAGGATGCTGACGACGACCGTCGCGGCATAGGTGACCGGATAGCCGCGCGAGACCGACTCGATCTGGGCGCGGGTCAGCGCGACGGGCAGGGCGACCCATTTGCCCCATAGGGCATGACGCAGATCGAGGGGACGCTTCGCGCTCATGATTGGGCACGATCTTAGCGGCGCATGGTTACCAATGGGTTTACCATGAGGGCGGAAATGCCCCGAGGTCAGGCCTTCACATAGACCCAGGCGGTCGCACCCGAGGCGAGGGTGACTTCGACGCGGCGGTAATTGTCGCCTTCATACGTGTCGACGGCGGGCAGATCGGCTTCGGTGATCGCCAGCGTCTTGCCCGGAATGGCCGCGTCCGGCGCAGCGGGGATGAGCGCGAGATGCGTTTCGGTGCCGCTGGCGCCGACCACCGCCGGATCGGTGATGGTGATCGTCACCGATTCGAAGCCGAGCAGCGCGTCGTCGGTCATTTCGATCCGGCGGCCGAACAGCATCTGCTGGACGTTGTCGAGCTGGAGCGTGCCGTAGGAGAAGAGAAGAGTCACAGGTGGTCCTCCACGCTATGGCATTGTGCTCCGGCGAAGGCCGGAGCGTTGGCAATCGCAGCCTACGCGGCCAGAGCTCCGGCCTTCGCCGGAGCACAGCACTTCAGCCGATCGCTTCGAGCACCGCGGCGCGGAGTTCGGGGATCCCCATGCCCTTTTCGCTCGACGTGGCGATCAGGTCCGGGTGCGCGGCGGGGCGCTTGCGCGCTTCCTCTTCGGTGCGGGCGCGGACTTCGGCGAGCTCGGTCGCCTTGATCTTGTCGGTCTTGGTCAGCACGATGCGGTAGCTGACCGCCGCATTGTCGAGCATCTCGAGGATCTCGCGATCGACATCCTTGATGCCGTGGCGGCTGTCGATCAGCACCAGGGTGCGCTTCAGCACGTCGCGGCCGCGCAGATAGTCGTTCACCAGATAGCGCCACTTGCGGACCATGTCCTTGGGCGCCTTGGCGAAGCCGTAGCCGGGCATGTCGACCAGCCGGAAGCGCAGCGGCTCGCCCACGTCGAAGAAGTTCAGCTCCTGCGTGCGCCCCGGCGTGACCGAGGTGCGCGCAAGGCTGTTCCGCCCCGTCAGCGCATTGAGCAGCGACGACTTGCCGACGTTCGAGCGGCCGGCGAACGCGACCTCGGGAACGTCCGCGCCGGGAAGAAACTCCAGCGCGGGCGCCGATTTGAGGAAGGTCACGGGACCCGCGAAGGTCTTGCGCGCCGCCTCGATCAGTTCGGGATCGAAAGCGTCGCTCACTTCTTCGCCTGTGCCGTCTGCTGCGAAAGCACCGGGTGCTTCTTGTACAGCCACCACTGCTGCGCGATCGTCACGACGTTCGAGGTGATCCAGTACACCTGCAGGCCAACCGCGAACGGAGCCATCAGGAACATCAGCATCCACGGCATGAACTGGAAGATCTGCTTCTGCATCTCGTCCATCGGGGCCGGGTTCAGCTTGATCTGGAAGTACATCGACACGCCGAGCAGCACCGGGATGATGCCGATCGCCAGGAACGAAGGCGGCGTGAACGGCAGATAGCCGAACAGGTTGAGGATCATCGCCGGGTCGGGCGCGCTGAGATCCCTGATCCACAGTACGAACGGCTGGTGGCGCATTTCGATCGTGAGCAGCAGCACCTTGTACAACGCGAACATGATCGGGATCTGAAGCAGGATGGGGAGGCAGCCCGCGAGCGGATTGACCTTCTCCTCCTTGTACAGCTTCATGATCTCCTGCTGCTGCTTCTGCTTGTCGTCCTTGTAGCGTTCCTGCAGCGCCTTCATCTTCGGCTGGATGACGCGCATCTGCGCCATCGAGGCGAACTGCTTCTGCGCGATCGGGAACAGAAGGCCGCGGATCGTGAAGGTCAGCAGGATGATCGCGACGCCGAAATTGCCGACGAGGCGGAACAGCCAGTCGAGATAGTAGAACATCGGCTTTTCGATGATGCGGTACCAGCCCCAGTCGATCGCATAGCTGAACTGCGCGATGCCGAGTTTCGCTTCATAATCGTCGAGCAGCGCCACTTCCTTGGCGCCCGCGAAGAAGCGGCTGGTGTAGTTGATCTGCTTGCCGGGCTGGACGGTCAGCGCGCGGGCGAGCGAATATTCCGCCTGATAGCTTTTCGACGTCGGATTCTGACGCTGGAGCAGCGTGACGTCGAGGCCCTGGTCGGGGATCACCGCAGTCAGCCAGTAATGATCGGTGAAGCCGACCCAGCCGCTGCGCGTGTCGAACTTCACACCGCCATCCGCGGTCATCACGGCTTCCTCGACCTTGCTGTAGTCGAGATAATTGGCGCCTGCGGTCGAAACCGCGATCGGACCGACATGCGCCGCCCATTGGTCGAGATCGGTCGACTTCTGGGCGCGGTTGACGAAGGTGGTGGGGGACACGACGACCGGCGCGGCGCCATTGTTCGCGACGCTCTGCTTCACGGTGAACATGAAGTTCTCGTCGATCGAGATGTCGATGATGAAGCGCTGGCCGCTGCCGTTCGACGAAGTGAGCGTCACCGGCTTGCCGGGGCTCAGCGTCGTGGCGCTGGCCTGCCACACGGTGTTGGCGTTGGGCGCGGCGGCACCCGAGGTCTGCCAGCCGAACTCGGCGAAATAGCTGCCCGCCGCGCCGGCGGGGGAGAGCAGGCGGATCGGCGGCGAATTCTTCGCGACCGTCTCGTCATACTGCTTCAGCTCGAGATCATCGAGGCGCGCGCCCTTGAGGTTGATCGAACCCTTCACGCGCGGCGTATCGATAACGACGCGCGGGGTTTCCTTGAGCACCAGCGCGCGGTCGCGCAGCGCCTGCGGCGTATCGGCGGTGGGATCCGCGCCGGGGTTCGGCAGCGCCTTGGGCTTGCCGTCCTCGACTTTCACGACCGGCGGATTGGCCGCAGGGAAGAAATAGTTGGTGACCATCGGCCAGCCGAACAGAAGCAGCGCGGCAAGCACCGCGAAGATGATCATGTTCTTACGGTCTTCAGTCACCAATTCTTCCCCGGAAAAAATAGATGGATCACGGCACCGGATCGTAGCCGTGGCCGCCCCAAGGGTGGCAGCGTGCGATTCGCCGTACGGCGAGCCAGCTGCCCTTGAGCGCGCCATAGCGGCGAAGCGCCTCGATTGCATAGGCCGAACAGCTTGGCGCGTAGCGGCAGCTGGGCGGAAGGATCGCGGAGGGGCCAAGTTGCCAGCCCCGGGCGATGAGGATCAGGAGCTTCGCGATCACGTGCGCTGCACCTTGGCCAGCGCCTTGACCAGTTCGGCCTTCAGCGCGGCATGATCGCGTTCGATCCCGCCATTGCGGCCGATCAGCACATGATCGGCGCCGGGCACGCCCGATTCGGGCAGTATCTCGCGCGCAAGCGCACGGAAGCGCCGCTTCATCCGGTTGCGGATGACGGCGTTGCCGACTTTCTTCGATACGGTGATGCCGATGCGCATATCGGCCGACTCATCGGCGCGATCGCGAACGAGCAGCACAAAGCCGGGCATCGGCGCGCGACGCCCGGCGTTTGCCGCCAGATAGTCTTTTCGCTGCTTGAGGCCGGTAAGGCCCAGGGCGACTACGCCGACAGCTTGGCGCGACCGCGAGCGCGACGCGCACGGATCACCTTGCGGCCACCCGGGGTCGCCATCCGCGAGCGGAAGCCGTGCCGGCGCGCACGCACCAGATTGCTCGGCTGAAAGGTCCGCTTCATGGCTCATCCTCAAGTTTCAGAACGTAAAAGGGCCACCACAAGGGCGGCCGCGTGTCGGGTGCCCATATACAGCGAGTCGGGGCAAGTCAACGCGGTCCGGCACCGAAAGCGGCTTTGGTGTCGGCTTTCTCGCGCTCCTGCCGACGGCGGAAGCTGGGGCGGCGAAGCGCCATGTCGCAATAGTGGCCGGCGCGGGGCCAGCGGCGTTTCCACCGCGCGAACAGCTTGCGCGCCCAGCCGGCATTCTGAAGCACCAGCACCAGCCCCGCGCCGAACACCACGATCCCGCCGGGACCGGGGATCGGCCCGACGATCGGGGTGAGGGCAATGAGAACGAGGCCCAGCACCAGCAGGGCGTTGCGCAGGATCGGGTGACGATTGCGGGCCATGAATGCGATGTGGTGGGCGTGTGTTGTGGCGACAATACGGTTCGGCGCGGATAGGCCTCCCTTCGTCGCAGGGCTTTCGTTGACGTGCGCGGGCGGGAGGCGCAAGATTCGCGTCCGGCCGGAAATGCAGTCGAAGGGGAGCAGCATATGATCAACGAGTTCAAGGCCTTCATCGCGCGGGGCAACGTGCTCGATCTCGCGGTGGCGGTCATCATCGGCGCGGCGTTCGGCAAGATCGTGACCTCGCTGACCGACGACATCATCATGCCGATCGTCGGCAAGCTGCTCGGCGGGCTCGATTTCTCGAGCTATTTCCTCGTGCTGGGCGCGGTGCCGGCCGAACTGGCCGGATCGAGCGACTATGCCGCCCTGAAGAAGGCGGGCGTGCCGCTGCTGGGCTATGGTTCGTTCATCACCGTGGCGGTCAACTTCCTGATCGTCGCCTTCATCATCTTCCTGCTGGTGCGGTCGGTGAACAAGCTGATGCCCAAGCCCGGGGAGGCTCCGGCCGAACCGGCCGCTGAGCCTGCCGACATCGCCCTGCTGCGCGAGATCCGCGACGAGCTGAAAAAGGCGAAGGCTCCGGCGGTTGCGCCCGCCAAGGCAGCGGTTGCGGCTCCGGCGGCGGCAAAGGCGGCGCCGGTGGCCAAGGCGGCGCCGGCAAAGGCTCCCGCGAAGCCCTCGGCGAAACCCAAGGCGCCGGCCAAGCCCGCAACCAAGCCGAAGGCCTGACTTTAGTCCATTCCGGACCGATGGCGTTCCGGAATGGATAAAAGCCGTTAAGCTCCCGCCTGTTGGGGGAGTGGTTCATGGTCGCGAGCGTATCGACGGTCGCCTATCTCGGGCTGGAGGCGCGCGCGGTCGAGGTGCAGGTGCAGCTCATCCCCGGGCTGCCTGCCTTCAATGTCGTGGGGCTGGCCGACAAGGCGGTGGCCGAGAGCCGCGAGCGCGTGCGCGGCGCGATCGCGGCGATGGGGCTGGCGCTGCCCCCGAAGCGGATCGTGGTGAACCTGTCGCCCGCCGACCTGCCCAAGGAAGGATCGCATTTCGACCTGCCGATCGCTTGCGCGCTGCTCGCGGCGATGGGCGTGGCGGATGCCGAGACGCTGGCGGGCTATGTCGTTGTCGGCGAACTGGGACTGGACGGACGGATCGCGCCGTCGTCCGGCGTGCTGCTGGCGGCGCTGCACGCGTCGGAGATCGGCAAGGGGCTGGTTTGCCCGGCCGCACAGGGATCGGAAGCGGCATGGGCCGGATCGATCGAAGTGATCGCGGCGAGCGACCTGATCTCGCTGCTCAACCATTTCAAGGGCAACCAGTTGATCGCCGCTCCGCCGCCGGGCGAGGCCGAAGCGGCTGGGCATGGCCCCGATCTGTCTCAGGTGAAGGGGCAGGAAACCGCGAGGCGCGCGCTGGAAATCGCGGCGGCGGGCGGGCACAACCTGTTGATGAGCGGGCCGCCGGGCGCGGGCAAGTCGCTGCTCGCGTCGTGCCTGCCCGGGATCCTGCCGCCGCTCGACGCGGCCGAGGCGCTGGAAGTGTCGATGGTCGGATCGGTGGCGGGTACGCTCAACGGCGGGCGGCTGACGCGGACGCGGCCGTTTCGCGCGCCGCATCATTCGGCGTCGATGGCGGCTTTGGTCGGCGGCGGGCTGAAGGTGAAGCCGGGCGAAGTGAGCCTTGCGCATCTGGGCGTGCTGTTCCTCGACGAATTGCCCGAGTTCCAGCGCGCCGTGCTGGATTCGCTGCGCCAGCCGCTGGAGACGGGCACGGTCAGCGTGGCGCGGGCGAATGCGCACGTGACCTTTCCGGCGCGAGTGCAATCCGCAATTTACGTAAACTGGGCGAAACTCGCAGATTTCTGCGGTTTTGGGGCAATCGCGGCCAGGATCAGGCGTCGGGTCGAACCCGAGATCGTTGACGATGAGCCGGAGCCTGAGTGGATGCTGGTGAACCGGATCGCCTTATCGCTGCTCCAGCACGGATACGAGGAAACGGTTCGAAGGCTGGGCTTGCATCAAGCAGAGCTACCTCGCGTCCATCAGGCGGACTAGGAGCCACACCACCGGCACGAAGTGCTCTTGATCTGGTCGGTAATCGTGTCGTCCTTCGCCAAGGGTCATTTCAATCCGCGGCTCTAGCTTGGCGCACATCTCGTTCGACGGTTTTGCCTTCCGGTCGCGGGTAGCAATCACCTTCTTCAGGTTGAGATCGATCCGTACGCTGTAGTGCGCGCATTGAGGTGCGTCGTTCTCGTAAGTGACGGCGTCATCACTGAATTTGGCGTCGAAAACATCGAGGTTCGGCTCGCCCACGTAGCCGTTCATAAACATATAGCTGATTTCGTAGCACTTGCCCTGATCCTGCCAGCACTCGATCTTGGTCGAGCCGGGTAGCATGTCAGAGCCACCGTCCAGCCGTTGCCATTGGCCCGACGCAGTGACGAAGGTGTCGTACCGATCCACTCTGGCAATCGAAGCGATCTTCGGGGGTTCAAAAGCCTCGATCACAGCCCATTCGCGAGCGCATTCAAAGAGGAATAGGGCGATGAAGAAGCCGATCTTCCACCAGTTCCAGCGAGCAATACGCTTCAGCAAATTCATCAATAGCGCCCCCTCGGACGACACTATCTGGTTTTGTGCGCGTCGATGCAAATATCCAACAGTCGGAAGGCCATTTCGATTGCCTCGCGGAGCCGTTCGTCTGTGTCTTCAATGTCTGCGGTTTCTTGGGTGACGATGGCGATGAGCGCTTCTTGGCTCATCGCACGTAGTCCTTCATCTGGACGAACACGCCTTCTGCGGCTTCGATGAAGTCCCTGCCGACGAAATTGCCATCGCGGTACTGAACCGGGTCGGTGCCACGGAACTTGAAGAAGTAGGTGTAGAGCCAGCTGTGCTGCACAACGCCCTTCACGCCGACCATCGCCGCGATCAGCGAAGCCGCGCGGGTCGTGTCCTTGTAGTCGAGGTGATCGAGCAGCGGGAAGGCGAACATGACCACGTTCTTGCGGTCTGCCTTGGTGGCGAATTCGAAGTGGGCGAATTCCATCTCAGCCAGTGCTTCGCGCACATCATCGACGGCATCGACATGGTATTCGAGCGTGATGAGGGTGGTGGAGCGATGCCCCTCCAGATCGTGACCGCCGTCCCACACCGAGAAGCTGAAATAGTCCTTCTTGGTCTGACCGGCCTGAGCCTCGGCGCAGGCGTCTAGGATCGTCTCGAATGCGTATTCGATTTCTGCGGTTGGCTGGAGGTGAGCGCCGAATTCTTCGGCTGGAGTGGCGGCTTTGTCGGCACTGGTGAAGCGACTGATGACAAGCGCGGGATTGCTGCGCGTGGGCGCTGCGGTGGTCTGGGTAAGCATTTTGCCCTCTCTCTTTGTTGTCCGAATACTTACCCGAAACTCAGAAAAAGGGACCGAAACGGGTCTAAAGGGGGCTTTCTGGCATTGCTCTGTTTGCTATGATGGCCGTGCTGCCGGAGGGCCTCGGCCCACGCTCATGAGAAGGCGCTTAGGGTCCGGCAGTACCTCATCACAGTACATTGCGCGCCGGCGTGCTCATGATACGCTCTTGTTCCATGAGCGCTGTTAAGGCTGAGCCGACTTCTAAGCCCCCTCGGAAAGCGGGCCAGACATTGCCGCCGGGGCTCACCGAACTCGAACTCTATAGAGTCTATCTCGATTACGTTCGGCACGAAAACGAGCTAATCAATCAGCGGAACACGTGGTTCTTGGCCGCCCAAGGGTTCCTGATCGCGGCTGGTGGTTTTCTTCTCCAGAACGGTTTCACAGTTGTCGCCTCGGTGTGGTTCGACATCAGTTACGCGACCCTAATCAATGCGGGCAAATACTGGACGATGTGGCTCGTGTGCTGCTGGTCTGGGATAGTCGTTTCGCGGCAGGCGCTTCGTTCTATCTATGGCGCGAGGAAGTCTCAGGAAGCACTTGAAGTGCTGTGGCTTAAGGCGTCGTCGCCATCGGTGCGCGCGATCCTTCCCGATCTTCGCGGTGGCAAAGATGCTCCTCCCGCTTCGGAAGATAGGGAAGGCAGAGGCATCGGACGCGGTTTGAGCAGTTATACCCTTCGGCTGTGGTGGGGTGGCGGGGCGCTCTCCTGCATTTTCGCGCTTGTCGTCGGCGTCCGCCACGCGCTCACTTGAAGCAGAGAGGGCTATGCTGCCTTCCCCCAATCCAGCCAGTCGTAATCGTTCGCGGCCTGTGCCTGGCCGTAGAGTTCGAACACCGCCTGAGCGAAGCCGCGTGGAGTTTCTGACCTGATCTGCTTTGTCTTTTCCGACTTCCCGCCCAGCTTCTTGAACTGGACGCTGTAGCCCGCCGGAAGCGTCACAGGCTTGCGTGGCGGCAGGCGAAACCCGTTGCCCGTCCAAAGCCATGTCTCTTTCGGGTAGGCATCGCGCGGCGCGATGTATTCGGGCCAGCGGGGATGCACGTCATCGTCTGGCAGGTAGCCACCGAAGTCCGAGGGATCGAAGGTGTAGTCGGGCTTGCGCCACAGGCTGCTCAACCGGGACTTGGGGTTCTCTGCGAACCAAGGGCAACCGGCCTCATTGCCGACCTGTTCGACCGTTCGGGCCAGCTTCACCGCGTTGATCTGGAAATCAGGATCGGCGGCGCGCTTCGCTGCAAAGTGGCGGCTCCCGCTTAACGCCAAGTCCGTGCAGGGCGGGAAGCCGAACACGATAGCAGGCCGGTGATTGACGACGCTCTTGAGGTAGACGGGATCTGTGAGATCGGCCGGGTGATAGGTGATCGTCCCGCCGCTCGGGAATGTCTCAACCCGGCCATCGTTCTGAATGTCGAAGCAGTGGACCGCGCTGCCGTTGATGGCCCACGGACGGCCCATGTTGCCGCTCTCATCGAACAGCGAGACGACGATTGGTTTGGGGTCCGTCATGCCGCACCTCCGAACGTCAGCTTCCAGTGCATCGCTGTCTTTTTGTCGGTTGTGCTGATCTTCCCATGCCCGAGATAGCCTCTGATTTCGGCCTCCCACTTGTCGAAGAACCACTCATCCGACCGCGCGGCGGGATTGGCCTCCAGCCATTCACCAATCCAACGCATCTGCGAGAGGTCTTCGATGCGATATTCGAATGTCGTCATTCCTGTAGCTGGCAGCGCTAGGCGTGCAGCTTCTAGGTCAATGCGAAGTTGAGCGTTTTCAGAACCCAGATCGATACATTTGTGACGCAATTGTCGGTTCGCGAAGCCGACGGCAGCGGAGAGCAGTAGCGCGACTATGCTCAGACAGACGCTGAAAATGGCTGAGGTCATGCTGCACCTCCCATGCGTTCGGCGCGCTTAGCTGCCATCGTCGCAACGCGAGCAGCGGTACGCTTCGCGATCTGCTCAGGCGTTTGCTTCTTCCCGGCCTTGCTCGCGCCGATCCGCGCTTTCGATGCTGGCGAGTGTTGGTCCCCAGCCTGAAAGCGGAACAGCTTCCGGCTCTCGTCGGCGGTGCGGATTTTGGCATCCTGAGCCGTCATCGTGCCACCGCGAACCATCGCCTCGCGGCAGACCCAGCTGCACACCGGACGGAATGGACCGGTCAGGTACGCAGCTAGGGTCTTCTGGCCGATTGCCAGCTTGCTTGTGATGGTGCCGATGCGGCTCCTCGACCAGAGGCCTAGGAACTCATCGAACGTCATCTGGACGGTGATGTCGTTGTTGACGCGCTGGTATTTGATGGCCCTGCAATACTGGTCCCAAAGGACTTCCAGTACGTCTGGGTTTAGGTCGGTGCGCTTGGTCATCACGCACCTACGGACCAACGGATGAGTGCCTGAGCGATCCAGAGGCCCGCCATCACCGCCGCAACCACTGTGAATAGCCGCCCGATGGAGCATGACGGGCATTCGAGTTCAACAGGCGAGGTGAAGAGGTTGTAGTGGTCAGCTACGAACTGTCGCTCATTCCACTTTACTACGACCTTGCCGTGGAAGCGCTGGATGGAAAGTGCTTCCATTCCCGTAGGGTCTTCAACGAAAGCGTCCGCCCAACCGGCATCAATGTCATAAGCGTATGGCTTCGCCAGCTGGACTCCATTGACGAAGAGTTTCTCCACCAAGAGCGAGTGAAAGGATTCGTTTGCGACTAGGGTGCGCGGGGTAGGGATAGTAATGTCGGTCATGTGTCGTACCTCGATAAAAAGAGCCTCGGGAGGGTACGACTACTCCCGAGGCTCGCCGCTCTCGGATCAAGGAGAACGGATGAATCCTGAACGCTGCATCGTACCTGCGTCGATCTATTTATCGGGGAGTGCCCGTTCAGGGCTTCAAACGGTGTAGCGGGGTTTTCCTCCTTCCCCCGCTACCAGTTCACTATAAGCTCTGGCTGATCTGGCGTCATTATTCATGTGCCAGATTTTATAAGACCCATAAGAGTATAAGGGCGGAGCGCTGATGGCTTACTTGGATTTTATAAGAGCCATCTTATCTATAGATAAGATGTTTCACATAAGACCCAGATAATACATCACCACTCCACCGACCTTCGCGGTTTCACGCGAACTCCGCGCCTTCGCTTCGCTCGGTGCTCGTTCGTTGAAACAGCTCTGGTCAGGTGCTGCGCACTTCGGGTTCTGGGTGGCTTCGCCAGATAGTCGTGCTGCGCACGGCCAGTCGCCGCCGCTCCTCCCTGAACTTGAGATAGAAAGGCGGCTGCGCCGAGGGAAAGCGGCCCGACCCGCAACCCTGCCGCTGACGCCCGCGAAGGGTTCAACGGCGGGTACGATGAACGCGGTGCGGTCCTAGTGCCCCGAATGCCTGGCGGGGCTCATAGGGCGGCAAAACGAGCCGCATGGTGTCTTAGATAAGACTCCGGGTGGGCATGGCGGCACGCGGTAATCAGCGCGTGATAGCATTCCACCAAGCTATCCGGGGCCAGCTGCCTCGCATCGTCAGGATGCAGTTCCAGAACCCGGTTAGCCTGCTCGATCCCCGACAGGAGCGAGTGGACGTTGTGGTTGACGATCATCGCCTCCGAAAGTCCGTCCCAAGCGCTCTGAGCCACCGATCCCGGCTTCGGGACAAGCAAGTCCTCCATCCGCATCACGTTGCCGATCGCGCTGCTTTTGACGGGCCAGAGCGCCGACCCGTAACCGGGTCGAACGACCGTGGGTGGCTTCGGATAGGACATGCCGAATTCGCGGGGCGAGAAGCGGGGGTATCCATAGGCTTGCCGATTGCCCGCCATCATCGACGGCGAACTCACATCGAAGGTAATGAGGAAGTCGGGGTCGCTGAGCCTTGCCCGCATACCCCGCTGGATCGCGGTGAGCAGGACGGCGGCGGGAAGATCAGCCATGCCGAGGACGTGAACCCGGTTTCGGTCAGGCCCTAGCAGCTTCTCGTCGTGCATACGGACGAGCATCTTGATGATGTGCCGGAAGTCCTCCCGCATGACGCCGCCAAAGGCCCAGCCGCCAGCCGGAAACCACTTCACCGCTTCGTACCACCTGTCCGCTTCCTTCGCGTCCCGGCCCTGCAATACGTTCAGGAAGCGAAGATCAGTCGAGCGCCGCGCGTCGAAGAAGCGGAGGCTATCGACTGTGCAGCCTAGCGCCGTGTCAAAGTCTGGCCAGGGCGATCCGGGGGCGATTGCGCCGGTCGGAATGTCCAGCGTCATCGCCTCGTCGGTGAAGCGCTCCAGCGCGTCCAGAACCCATGCGCGGGTGACGTTTCCATGCCACTTCGATGGGTCGCCGATGAATTGGAAACCCCCGCTGTCGCCGGTGATCGTGACGCCGGGGCGGCCCTTGTCGAACATGCCGGGTGAGAGCGTACCGTGCAGATTTTGGCCGACCGAGTAGAGCGCGCGGTCTGTGTTGAAGAGAGGTGAGCCCGCGTCGAGGAAGTCCAGATCGGACGGACTGCTCATCCATGCCGGAAGGCGCGAAGCCGCGACCTTCATTCTTGAGAGGCGGGTCGTGTTCGACTGTCCCGCGTAGAGGTAGACGGCGCGGCCATAGTGCTCCGCGCCAGTGAAAGACTGACGTTCCATGATGTGATCCTTGGCATGGTCCCCGGCGCGGAAGCCGCGCCGGGGAGAGGGGTCAGGCGGTCAATTCGACCTGCGCGTCCTGTTCTTCCTCGACCGCGACGGTCTCGGGCTTACGGACTTTCTCGAACAACGCGGGCGACCTCACGCTTTCGATGAGAATCGGAACGAAAAAGCTGAACTGCCCGAACGTGGTGGTCGCGCAGATCAGGACCAACCCGTCGCTGTCGATGGAAAGGCCGACATTCTGGATCGGCAACTGCGCCACCATCCCGATGACCTGAGCGAAGTCCGAGGCCGCAACGCTGACCGAAGCGTCGCCGTTACCCGAAAGGCCATCGACCTTTACCTCGTCACTCTTCCCCAGCTTCGCCGCCAGCTTGCCCTTTGTGATGGTGAGTTTAACCGGATGCTTGCTGCCAGATGCCTTGCTCGCGAACTTCACGAAGTCGGGGTGGACCGCAGCGTTGCCAAGCAGAGAAGAAAAGGCGTGGTCATCGAACTTGCGGACCCTGAGCGTCCACTGCGGCTGAGTGTTGCCGAACGCAGACATGGGCAGGATCGACACGCCAAAGTCCTTTACCGGCGACGATTTGCCGGTCTCAAACAGGAGCCGGCCATTGCTCTCGCTTACGCGCAGGATGGCCCCGCGAACGGTAGGATCGAGCAGCTTGTCGGTGAGGGTGTTGGTCCCCGCACCGTTGATGTGCCAGTTACCCTGCGCCATCCGTCCAGCCACGGCAGCGTCAGGCTCGACCTCGATGACAATGCCAGTCTCGACACGAGACGACGCGATGCTGAGCAGCCCGTCACTGATCCGAATGATAGGCCGACGAGGCGCTTTCAATTCGCCCTCGCGCCGTTCTTCATTCCGCATCAGCGGCAACTCGCTGTCGCCGCGCTCGACAAGCTGGCAAGCCTGCGTGATCGCTCCCCAAAGTCGCGCATCGGCGGTGGCGTTGGCGTCAGGCTCTGGCAGGTACGCAGCGACCATTTTCCAGACAGACGGCGGCAACTCGACAGGCACCAGACGCAACTGGTTTTCATCGCGCATGTGAATCCCGAACGTCGGCACCGCCGCGTTCAATTCGGTTCCGGCGAGCGGGATCGCGATTCCATTGTTGGCGACGGCTTTGCGGTATGGCTCAACGTCCACCGAGATTTCCGCAGGCTCGGCCTTCTTAGCCTTGATGTCGAACTTGCTGGCAACACCAGTCCGACCACCATTCGCCAGCACCCACTCAACGATGTCGAGGGTCGTAGTCTCGGTCAGCGCGCCGTTCTTCTGCGCTTCGTGGAGGCCACCCATGAACTGCGCCGCGACACGAATGTCGTTACGCGCCTTCACCTTATCAGGCTTGTTGCTGATGGCCGAGATGTTCGTTCCGGTGATAAGCTGGGCGACGTTTCCGAAGCGGTCGCTAAGGTCGGATTTGATCCCAGCATCCGAGATCAGCTGCTTGACCGTGGTGTCTTCGAAACCGCCATTGGTTTCGATGAAGGCGAGCCCCTCGACTAGCACGGTGATCTTGTCGCGCTCGCTCTGGACCGCGCCGGTATGCGCCGCCTTGTAGCGCGTGTTGAGATACGAAATTGTGAGATTGGCCGTCATCTTCTTCTTCTCCAAACGCGACCTCCCGGTGAGGGACAAGACATCGGCGAAATGCCGTGGTCGCTATGCTTGGAGAAGTGCTGGGGAATCGAACCCCGAGGATTTGAGCGTGAAGCCCGCGTCCCAGTCCACCGCCTTCTTAACGCCCGAAAGCGCGGGGCGGCCAATGGCGGCGATTCGTGACAGGTTCGTGACACTCAATGCGATTTTGTCGGAGGGGTGAAAGAGCCGGTCAGGTGTTGCGGTTGAGCCACGGCATTTGCTCCCGCCGACAGTGCGCGGTAGCGTCCGTGACAATCGGCCAAGAGGGGGAATGGATGGCAGAACAGGGCGAGCATCCGGTTCACAAGATCGTCACGACCACCAGCGTCATCATCGGTTTGCTCGCGGCTGCCGCTGGGTGGGGAGCGTCTTGGGCGACGATGGGTGGTCGCATCGCGGCGCTCGAAACCGAGACCAAGCAACTGCGTGGCACCATCGCGAAGCTGAACCCGGCGCCAACCGCGCACGAACAGGAATGCGCGAAGATCATGGAGGCGTATTTGAGTGAGGTCCGCACCACCATCGGTGGTCGCGGGGAGGAGATGCGGAAGATAGCTGAAACAGCCGGTTGCATCCCGAAGGATTAATCGGGGTTCACCCAGCGGCTGACTTCTCCAAATGGTGCCACGCCTCCCGATACGGTTCGAGCCATCCGGCTTCGTACTTCCCTATTTCGAGGTAGCCGTAATCGGGAAGGAAGCGCCGCATGTCGCCATCCTTGCGCTGCTGGCCCTTCTTACCCGGCTGATCCAGCCACGCTTGGTGGCACTCGGCCAGTGCGGTCGCGACGACGGCGGCGGGAACGACGTAAGTGAATGGGCCGGTATCCTTCCCCATCGCGAAGTCCACGAAGCAGTAGAACAGAGTAGGGGCTGTCAGGCTCTCGTGCTTCTTGCCCATGTGCCACCCGCCGTCCTTGCCGGTGCTGTTCCGGGTCTTCACCTGGACCGCGCAGAGTCGGTCGCCAATGTCGTCAGTGACGACGATGTCGCAGTTAGGAACGCCAGCCGGGGCGAGCGCCGCGATGAAGCCACGGCGCAACAATTCGCTCATCACGAAGTGCTCTCCTGCTGCACCCGTTAGGCTTGTCGCCGATACCGTCATCGCCGTTCTCTCTTTCTTCGGTTTCGAGATGCAATAGCCGCGTGGATCGCCGTTGCGATGCACGGCGATGTTTGATGCCAGCGCACTACCACGTTCTTCAAACCTCAGGGCATTGCGCCCTTTTGTGCAACATCCCGGAGAATCGCGTGCAGATCGTTCCAGTTCGCAGCAAGTTGATTCCGGCGGCTCAGTACATTCGTATGTCTACCGAGCATCAGCGATACTCGCTCGATAATCAGCGAGCAGCCATTGCGGTTTACGCTGCCGAGCGAGGATTCGAGATTGTCGCGACCTATGAGGACTCCGGGAAGAGTGGTCTCACGCTTCGTGGTCGGAACGCGTTGAAGCGTT
Organism: Sphingomonas sp. G-3-2-10; assembly: GCF_012927115.1. Taxonomy (NCBI): domain Bacteria; kingdom Pseudomonadati; phylum Pseudomonadota; class Alphaproteobacteria; order Sphingomonadales; family Sphingomonadaceae; genus Sphingomonas; species Sphingomonas sp. G-3-2-10. The sequence continues at coordinate 101,114 of NZ_JABBFY010000001.1, forward strand.
TGCTTGGCGACGTGCTGGGAAAGCCGCAATTCCGCGCCATACTCGTACTCGATGTGGGTCGCTGGGGCCGGTTTCAGGACACGGACCAATCTGCCCACTATGAGTACATGTGCCGCGAGGCTGGCGTTCAGGTCCGCTATTGCAACGAGCAGTTCGAGAATGACGGGGGCCCGGTTGCATCCATCTTGAAGCACATGAAGCGGGTTATGGCGGCCGAGTACAGTCGTGAACTGTCCGTCAAAGTCTCGCGCGCCCAGAGGCAACAGGCCCGCCTCGGATTTAAGCAGGGTGGAAGCGCGCCGCTTGGCTTGCGGCGTCAGGTCGTCGACAGGGCCGGGAAGGCGCGGATGATCTTGGCACCCGGCGAACGCAAAGCGCTCGTGTGTGACAAGGTCGTTTATGTGCGAGGCCCGGCAGGCGAAGTCGCCACCGTCCGCCGCATTTTCAGGATGATGGCCGAGAAGAGGATGCGGCTCGGTGAGATTGCCGATTACCTGAATGTGCGGCGGGTCGCGCATCTGAGCGGTCGCCCTTGGTCGCACAATTCGGTTCGCCACGTGCTGACCAACCAGCTTTACATCGGTCAGTATGTATTCGGTCGCCGCTACAATAACCTGGGTGACCGCGTACCGAGTTCGCCGAGCGATGTGGTTCAGGTCGAAATGCTGGAACCTATCGTGCCGGTCGAATTATTTGAGGCCGCATCCCGCAGGTTGGGTGCGACGACAAGAGTTTACTACTCTGACGAGCAATTGTCAGAGGGCCTCTCGCGGCTTTTGGAAGAGAGTGGTTTCCTGTCATCGCACGCCATCCGCGCTTGCTCCTACCTGCCCGCGCCCGAGGTGATTGCGAGGCGATACGGAGGTCTGGAAGCAGCTTTTAACTCCGTTGGCTTCCAGATGCCTTCGCGAAGAAAGGCTGACGCGATGGGCCGCGTTTACACAGACGAGGATCTGTTAGGGATACTGCGTCGCATACATTTCGAACGCGGCTTTCTATCCGGAGCCGCGATAGATGAGGATACGCTGGCTCCGGGACGCAGATTGTACGTTCGCCGGTTCGGCAGTCTTATTGAAGCCTTTGGTCTGGCCGGTTTTGAGACAACGCCGCGAGCCCAATGGGACGCCGCCGCGCTCCGGCGACGAGCCTCTCAAGACGGTGAGACGCGCTCTCGCCGAGCGACAAAGCATCTGACGAAATCAGGCATGCCGCTTTCCGATCTGGAACTTGTGGCGTTCCTTCGGCGCCTTCTCGCTGCTCACGGATACCTCTCAAAAAAGCTCATAGATTCTGTGCCGAGCATGCCATCAAGCAATTACATCGCCCGCCGACTCGGAGGTTTGCGAGCTGCTTACGCAGCGGCAGGTTATGTCAGCAGCCAGAGTGCAATTATGGTTGACGCCCACCAACGGGTTGGTCGCCAAGCCTAACCTAAAAAGGTCTCGCGGCTCCACGGCTTGATCAGTGCGCCTTCCGTTTTGCCCGTTCGGTTTCGTCAGCAGCCATAATTTCATCAAGGAAGCTGGGCGCTCCTTCACCGCCGGCCTCGCGCTGATCGCGCAGCGACTTGTACCAACGCGTCACGAAAGCAGCTGCCGTCTCGGTTGCCATTCGCCGATGCTTCGGCGAGGTGATGTGGGAGTCATGCTCATGGAGACTGGCGATCATCAGGGCGCAGAAATCCACGATGTCATCGGCGGTGATCGGTGTTTCAGGATGGTAGCTTTGCAGCACGTCCAGCATCACCGGGAAGATGACACTATACGCGCCCATCTTCTCCGGGTCGCTGACAGTCCATTCCGACAGACCTATTTTCGGCTCAGGCATTTGATCTCACTGACTGGAAGTGCCTCAAAGGGCGAGAGCGTGCTGCCGTTCGTCCTGCACAGGCGGCGGATTCTCCAGCCGGTCGATGATCGTCTGCGCCATCTCATCGGCGGCGCGGAGCCGCATGTTCTCGTCGGGAACGGTCAGAGCGACACGCGCCCAACCGGCTGATTCGAGGATGGCTTGGCTAATGATCGCAGGGGCTTGGTAGTCCATCGCTGGTCTCGCGGGCGGGGGTTGAAGGTGGTCTCGGAGAGGCGAACGAACGCCCCACCGAGTCGCATGAGCATACGGAACAAACGCGGAACAGGCAACGCGGTTGGGTTAGCGCTTTCGCTTCTCGATTTCGGGCAACAGGTCGATGACGTTGGAATAGATCGCGTCGACCTCCTTCAACTGCTCGCGCGTCTCCTCCTCGAAAGCTGCAATGAACTCCTCGATCGGCATGGGCTTTGGGGCTGGGGAAACGCACCGGCAGAGCCAGCGCCAGAGGGCGGATAACATGCCCATATTTACCCGTAGATGCTCAAGCAGGGGCCTGCGGGTGCGTCGGGCGCCCGTTACGCTTCGGGCGAGGCAGGGGCGTATGCAGGGAGGGGAGCGGGATCTGTCTCAGGATCGGGAAAGCTGCTGCCCTCAGGTGGGGTCTCCCCATTCTGACGGCGCATTGCCAGGGCGATGCGGTTGCCGCGACCATCCACCTGCATCCCGTGCCAGAAGTTCTCGCTGGCATAGCTGGCGAGAGAGCCGACAAGATCGCGCCCTTCATCGGTGAGGCTCGCAGCGTTGGCGTAGAGCAGTTCTGCGACCTTCACGACCTGATCGACCGGTGATGGCTGGCCTGCCAAGTCGAGGAAGCTATCGCGCACCGCTTCATCGAGCGCGGAGGCGTGGTTCATAGCGAAGGAGATGATGGCCGAGCGAGCCGAGACGAGGGAATCGAAGTTCGTTTGCATGGTGATTTACTCCTCGGGCATCAGCCCGTTTGCGCGCATGATCGCTTCCAGACGCTCGATGCGGTCGAGCAGATCGGCGCGGGTGACGCGGTTCAGTTGGGATTGGCGCTCAATGCGAGCGGCAGTTTCAGCGCAGCGGCGCAGCTTCTTGCCGTCGAACTTGTCGCACTGAGTCGGCTCGCGATCCAAACGCACAAAGCGATGAGTTGCCGCGTCATAGCCGTGGTTCGACGGGTGCGATCCAGCATCGACCATGACGAAGGCGCGCTCGCCGGTCTGCTTGTCGGTGACTGCCCAATGCTCCATTGCCATACTTAGCTCTGGGCCGCGTAGAAGTTGCCCGAACCGTAGATCGTTGGACCACCACCGGAGAGACGCCAGACGAATCGGAATTCGTAAGAGGTTCCGCTCGTCAGGCCGCTCTTGGACTGTCCTACGTCGATGTGCCCGCTGGTGGGCTGGGAGTCAGAATCGAATGTGGGCAGTTCGTACTGCGACTGCGAGGGCATGTAGGCATCCCATGAGGACGCGACCTCCGTTCCCACATCGGCCCATGAACCACTGACCGCGCGCCATTGCCATTTGCCCAGACAGCCCTGCGACTGCGAAAAGCTGGTTGAGCCGCTGATGTAGAAGTCGAGCGTCGTAGTGAGAGCGATTGTCCCGCTCGATCCAGCAGCGACTGTCAGCGTGTTGGAAACGCCGGTCGTGTAGGAGGACGATGTGGCCGCGCCAATGGCGGTCGTCGACGCGCTCGTTGCGCCCGAACCACCACCAGCCGGCGGTGCCCCCAGCGTGCGGGTCACGGTGATCGCAACCTGCATCGCAACACTATTGTATGTGCCGGTGACAGTGACCGTGCCGTTCGCGACAGCCGTGAAGGACAGGATGCCCGCGCTGCTGATCGAACAGGTGATGCCCGAGGTTGCAGAGGTCGCCCATGTCGTGCTGCTCGAATAATCGGTGGTGCCGAGGAAGCGTTTGACCGCGACTGTCTTGCTGATTTGCCCGCTCAGGAGCGTGTTCTGATAATCCGCGGCGAAGTCGATGGTGGCGTTCGCCGCAACGATCTGATGCTGGCTGTTGGCGGTCACGTCCGCGTTCGGCTGAATGCCGCTCAGCTTCGTATTTGCCGTGCTATCGAGGCCAGCCAAGTTGGTCGGCCGGCTGCTAACGCTGGTCCATACGGCGGTACTGCCGAGGCCCGCACCATCGGTGATCTGATTTGTGTTGGAGACGAGATTTGACGCGACTACCCACGCGCCAGAGACACGTAGCTTAACAGTCGCCGGGTTCGTGCTGGTGTCGTTCCACAAGTCGCCATCTACGGGCGACGAGGGAGCGGAAGAGCCTGTCGTAATGATGTTCTTGGTTGCGTTCGCGGCTGGCTTCGTCGCGCCAGTGATGACCGAGAAATCTGAACTGGTCGCTGTTGCGGCCTGACCGGCGATCCCGGCTGCGTTGCCGAGCGATGTGATCGCCGCTGCCTCGGTCAACGCGGTTGAACCGTCATCGCGAAGGAGAAGGGTCAACCTGCGATTGGTCACGCGGCTCAGCGTGTCGAGATTGCCACCAGCGCTTAGAAACTGAACACGGCCCGCCATGTTTGAGGTGTTGATGCCGGTGTAAGTCGCCCAATCGGTCTGACCAGTGAAGCCCGCCGCGATGCCGAGATTGGTGATGATCCCACCATCGGTGAGCGTCGTGTTCGTGCTGCTGAAAAGCGTCGAACCGGACTTCGGCTTGACCGTCGATCCGCTGAACAGAATGTCCTTCGCGCCACCACCTTGATTGGCAACATCACAAACGAGGTACATGCGGAGGTTTGGCTGCACGTAGGCCGGATGGGTGTAGGTATAGACGACTGTGCCGTTGATGACCCACTGGAACTGAGTGCCATCGTAGCGAAGTTCCAGCTGCTCGCTGCCAGTCGCGGTGCCGCTCCACGATGCCGCGTTGCCACCACCAATCCAGAAGCCGTACCCGGTCCCACTGATGAGCCAGCCGAACAGGACTTGTGAATAGACGTTGGAGCCAGCCGGATTGAACGTCGACGGGTGATTGGTGCTGAGGCCGATGACCGTGCTGCCGGGGAAAGTAGAGCCATTCCAATTGCCTGAGCATGAAAGGGTGCAAGCGTCGGTGTAGCTCTCCCGGGAGAACGCCCACGAGTAGTAGGCCGCGCCGGACTTCACGACCATGTTGCCGGGGAAGTTCAGGGTTGCTGCGTTCGAACCAGCGGCCACCAGAGTGAGGTTCGTTCCCGCTGATGGAGCGGGCTTCGTTGCGCCGCGCATGTTGTCCCAAGAGCGGTCCGTGTTCGCGGACCACTTGATCCCCTCAAGCGTTCCAGGCGCATCTGTGACGGAGCCAATCGCGTAGAAGGATTGGTTCGGGGCTACGCCGGTCGCGGTGTAGATCGTCGTGTCATTGATCTTGAAGACGATCTCGCCGCCATCATAAGCCATGCGGAAGATGTCGCCGGGTGTGTAAGTCCCGGAGATGCCCAGATTGCTGCCGTTTTTGCGAATGACGTAGCCGTTCGAATAGCCCGCAAAGAACGAATAATCGAGGTTCGAGAGGATGCCATCCGGGAGCACCTGAGTGGCAGCGATCCCCATCCCGGCGATGACGCCCTGACCAGCCGCGTTGGGTGTCCATTCGAGAACGAAAGATGCCGTTTGAGCGAGTTTTGAATAGAACGTGCCAGCCGCGTAGGTGCCTGCGCCGCCAGTTCGGCTCACCTTGTTGCCGGTGATGACAACGGTTGTGGCGGCAGGGTGCGCAGTCAACGCGATGTCGGAGGTCGCGCCAACGGCAACCGTGGCGAGTTTCGTGCCCGCCGCGTTGTCGAGCGCGGTAAGCGTCAGCGGTCGGTCAGTGATCTGGGTGAATAGCTGTCGCGAGTTGTCCACGACGACGCCGGAAGTGCCGATGCCGTTCATCACGCCGGTCGAGACGTTGACCGTGATCGCGCCGTTGCTGATGACAGGCGAGAGCGTTCCAGCGCCGGTGCTGAGCTGACCGCCGCCTGTGATAGTGATGCTGCTGTTGTCGATGACGGTGGAGTTAGTCACACCAGCGATCGGTGTGGGAAGGCCCGAGATACTGGTGAAGTTGGCCTTGGTAGCCGCTATATCAGCGATCTTCCTGCGAAGTGCATCTTCGGCGGTGTAGAGGTTGCCCCAGATCGTGTTCCAGTTCGAACGAACGATACCCGGCGTGTCCTGTGTCGTATCCGTGTAGGCGGGCGTGAGGCCAGCGATGTAGCTGTTCCAAGTCGAGAAGGCCGAGTTGTAGGCTGTGTTCTCGGTCGTGATGCCGAGGCCGGTTGCCTGACTGTTCAATCCTGCTTTCGCTGCGGTGAGGCGCTGAACCTCAAGGATGACTTGGGCCTTCTCGCTTCGGTCGAGGACGCTGTCGCTGACCATCGAATCGAGGCGGGTTTTCTGGGCATTGGCGGTCGCTGCTGCCGCATCGGCGCTGGCGTGCGCAGCATCGGCAGCGGCCTTTGCCGCGCCAGCCGCATCGCTGATTTCCGCAATGGCGGGGCTTACGTCGCTCGCGCTGTGGACGTTCCAGCATCGGTTGTAACCGACGCTCATGTTCCAGATTGGCAGAGCAGCTTTCGGTGATTTGACGTTTCGTATCGCGAGCGCCGACGAGCCCTTCGCATCAACCGTCACCGGTGTCTTGGGGGCGAAGAAGTCGCCGCATGTCCAGACCCCAGCGCTATTGGCGACGAGGTAGCCGCCAGCGTGACGCAGGGCAGCCTTGGCGATTTCACGAACCGTGATCTGGGTAGTCTGATAGTTGTTCCAGCCAACGCTCGAGAAGGCCGCGAACGATCCGATCTTCGCGCCGGGTACGCCCGCGACGGCGAGCAGCTGGGGAAGCGCAGTTGCGACAGTCTGGGAGCCGCTGAACGTGAGATCGGCACTGACCTTCTTTGCGGGGGTTCCGCCTAGACGGAACAAGCCTTCGGCGAGGCAGGTGCCCCATTCGCCAGGCAGAAGGGTCAGAGCCGCGAGCGCGGCGTAGCTGGCGCTATCTGGCTTCTTCTTTGCGTTGTCGAGAGCCTGCCCGAACTCGTAGGGGGTGATTGACGCGACAGGGCCGTAGCCGTGGACCTGATAAATCCATTTTGCCGAATCGATCAGGACCGGATCGATGCAATTGCAGTTGCCGTCCGCGCGTGGTTTGAGCGCGCCCTTCATGCCGGTCGGCCCTTCCACACCACCGGTGCCCGCGTAGGTCGCGGTGAGAAGCGGTTTGTCGAGTGCAGCTTCTGGTCCGAGCAAGGTCAGGGTGGCCCGACCGCTATCAAGTTCTAGGTCGGAGACGCTGCCTTCGAACGTCTGCTTGTAGGAGGAGAACGGGTCGCCGAGATCGCCGACGAACAGGCGACCAAGCGCGCCGTTCCACTCATACCCAGCCCATGCTGCGTTCCCGAATTCGGTGTGAAGCAGGAAGCTGATCGTACCGTAGTCGTTCTGGAAGTCAGTTAGGATGCCGTCCTCAGACAGAGACATAGGCCGCGCGCTTCGGTCTATGATGAGCGGCGACCACTCATACCCATTGATGAGCGTGCCTGAAGCATCGGGAGAATCCGATGCCATGCGAAGGGTGATTGGGGTGGAGCCGTTGAGCGGCGAGACTTCAAAGAGGATGTTCTTGGCCATCCTCTACTTACCATGCCTTAGCTGGTGCTGAGCATCGCCAGTTCGACCAGCATCATGTCGCTTGAGCCGTAGGTGGCCTTGGCGCTGCTGGTGACACGGCCAAAGATGGCCTGATTTTGGAGGTATGCCGGATCGGTGTCAGGGATGCAGAGGATGGCCTTGCGCTTGCCGATTGCCCTGAGCATCGGGAACCACTTCGTCCAATAGTCAGCCTCGGACAGTCCCCACACACGCGGTTTTATCGAAACTCTGGTCCCGTACAGATCGGCGTCGACGAATCCGCCATCCTCGCTGGCGTCGTCCTCAAGGCCCCAGTCCGTATCCAAATCGAGGCCAGCGGCTTCGATGCGCGATCCGATGACGAGGCGTTGCGCCTGAACATAGCCAGCCGGGTTGCCGGTGGAGGTGATGTCGATGCGGACGAAGGGTGAGGTGATCGGCGTGGGAAGCTGATAGATCGAAATTGCGTTGCCGCTTGCTGGCGTGGTGCCTGAGTAAGCGCTGATGGTCTGGTTGAGGGCGAGGCCAGACGTACCAGCAACCGCTGCTGCGCTTGCACCGGCCCTGATCTGGATGGTGTCGGTGGCGCGGAGGTTGCTGTTGACGAGAGCAACCGTGTCCCACGCGGAGCCGTCAAGCTGCACGGTGGAGTAGATCCCCGACAGGCCGTTGGTGCGCCAGACCAGTCCCGGCCGATCTTGGTTCAGGTTGGACGCGGGTGCGACTGATGCGCTCGATCCGACGACTGTGAAGGGCTTGGGCTGGACGAATAAAGCGGTCATCCGCGCACCTGCACAAGCGTGGTGCCTGCCGTCTCATTCACGGACGCGCTGACGATTTTGAGGGTACGTCCATCGCTAAGTGCGCCAAGCCCTTCCAGGATGAAGGAGGGAGGCCCGCCAACGAAGTCGTCCGGGGTCAAGATGTCCGCAATCTCAAACTCGAAAGCGCGGGGAAGCGAGTTCTCCGCGAGGTACTTGGATGCAATCGCGGCAGCGCTGGCCGCGTCGATCTGGGTTTCGATAGTGATGTCGCGGGATGATGGGTTTCGCGCCTTCACCGCATAAGCCGGTGTTGGCGTGGCATATCGGTATTCGTTGGTGACGAATGCTGCGCGGTTGGGATCGGAAACGGTCATGCCGTATTTACCGCGCCGTTAGAGCGCGCTCATCTGACCGTTCCAGTAGCCGCTGCCGCGATAATCGACGGGCGTCTCGGCTGGTGTCTGGGCTGCGAGAATCTGGCGGAGCAAGTCATTGGTGATGCCCTGCTGGGCAGTCATCCGATCTGTTCCCGCTGTGATTGCCGCTGTCGTCGGATCGCTTGTGACCGAAGGGGTCGCAGTGGAGGCGTTTACAAGCGCTGAGACATTCGAAATTGCTCCAGCCGCCGTGTCGCGGATCATGCCAATGCCGGTCTGGTATTCGGTCGAGTTCACCGCGTAGATGCTGCCGAGGTTGGCGAGCATCTTGTCCGCCAAGGTCTTGAATGCGTCCTCGTTGATGGTCTTGCCTCCTGCAACTTCCGCGTTCAGGCCAGCCATCTGCTGCATTTGACTGGTTAGCTGCGACAGCGCGGTGAACCCGCCAGCATCGCCGTTCAGTTGATCCAGAATGTCTTGGAAGCCCTTAGTCTGGTCCTTCAACACCTGCTGCAATTTCATCGCGCGGTACTCGTCCAGCTTCGTCAGGTCGGACGTGGCAGCGCCCACCTTCAGCATCGTCTCACGCAACTGGTCGAGAGGATCGGTGACAGCCTTGATCGCTGATCCAACGGGATCGGTGATGGATGCCATGTCGCTGAGAACACCAGCCCAGCTTTGCGCGAAGCTGGTGGCAGCATCCGCGCCGAGGACTTTGAGAGCCTTTCCGACCACATCGGGCAAGCCGGTGATGATACCCTGTGAGATAGCCTGCTTGACCGCATAGGCGACCGCTTCGTCTCGGCCATCCGTGCCGAAGTCCACCAGGCCGGATTTGAAGTTCTTGGAGTGCAGTTCGCGACTGGTTTGCTGGCCGTCCAGAACGCGCCACTTCTCGTCCCATGTACCGATGGTGAGGTTTGGCGTGCCGGTCAGTTTGCCACCAAGGCCGCTGGCGATCTGGTTAAGCTGGTTCAGGACTGCACCGGCTGCGCCGCTTGCTGCCTGCGATAGCTGGGAATTGGAGCCGCGAACGCCGCCAACAGTCACATTGCCGTCCGCGCCCTGAGTGAACGAGGCGTTGGAGGATTTGGGCTTGTGGAAGATGGCTCCGAGGACGCCACCAATGACCGAAGCACCAAGCGCGATCAGCGGGTTGCCTGTCAGGCCGCCCAGCGCTCCACCGATCTTCGCGCCAGTGCCGCTGCCCTTGAGGCCAAGCGCTTCGCCGAGGTTGCCGATCTGCTCGCCGATCTGGAGGCCCGCGAATGCGCCACCGACTGCTTTGCCGATGCCTTTCACGAGCGGGCTGTCTGCGCTGCCGAACAAGCCGGTGATGCTGTCGGCCATGTTCTTTGAGTTCTTCGAGAAGTCGCCGACCGATCCGAAGACGCTGCCCAGCTGACCGACAATCTCGCCCAACTTGCCGCCGATGGCATCGCCCCACTGATTGAGGACATTGCCCAGCTTGCTCGCAAAACCGTCGGCTGCTTCGCCGACTGCCTCGCGGAATTCATCGCCTGCCTTCTTCACGCCAGCCGCAAATTCGGCCGGACTGAGCGCTCCCGCATCGCGAGCGGCAGTCATGTTCTTCATGCGCTGCTCGTACAGGGCAGAGGCGTTGGCCCGGCGGCCCTCGGCAGTCTCACCGTAAGCGCCCTTAGCGAACCCGATAGCGCTCTCTAGTTCGTCGTTCTGGCGCTTGAGGATGCCAAGGCGTTCGGCGTCCTTGCGGGCCTGAGCCTCCGCGATCTTGTAGCCCTCGCTCTGGAGGTCCACGCCGCGCGCAATCGCATCGTTGCGGAAGTCCAGCATGGAGCGCTCGACGCTCAACTGGTCCTCCGACATGCCCGCCAGGCGCTTGCGGTAGAGTTCTTCTTCGCCAGCGATCGTGCGCTGTGCCTGATTGTGTTTGTCGAGTGCGTCGGTGAGGAAGCGAGCCGTACGAGCCTGCTGGGTCAGGATGCCGACGCGCTCTCTCTCCTGTGCGTTGAGGTCGCGCCCGACGATCTTCTGTAGCTCTTGCTCCTTGCGGTAATCCTCGGCGGCCAGCGGAAGCAGCTTCGCCAACTCGACTTCGCCCTCAAGGGATTTCCAGAAGTCGGCTTCGGCTTTCGCCTTTCGCTCTGCATCATCGGCAGCTTTGCTCGATCCGCGATTTCCGCTGTTCCCGCCACCACTGGCTGGGCTGGGCCGTGTTGACGGTGACGTGCCGCTATCTAGACCACCACTGCTGCTGCCGCTTGCGCGACGAATACCGCCCGCGCGACCTACAAGGCCCTTCGCCATGTTCTCGGCTTCATTGCCAAAGCCGCTGCTCCAAGCCTTGCCCATTTCGCCACCAAGGGCGTTCCAAGGGCTCGCTACTGCTGCTGGCTTGGGTGGCGCGACCGCCCGCATTTTGACTTCGTCGACGTGGTCATAACCTGCGCCCAGCTTGTTCGCGCCATCGATGGCCCAATTGATTAGGCCGATGGCGCGGTTCACCCACTTCACGATGAAGCTGAGGATCGAGCCGAGGACATTGCCGATGCTGGTAGCGATGGCGCTGCCGACCGAGACGATGCCGTTGTAGATGCTCATTACCGTTTGGCCGATGCCGACAACGACATTCTTTGCGCCGGTTAGGATGCCTTGAAGCGTCGGCCCGAGTGCTGCCCAGATCGTGGCGGGCAACTGGTTGAACAGGACGACAAGGACATTGAAGCCACCCCTGAAAATGCCGATCACGCTGTCGATGATGCGAGCAGCGCCGATGACGATACCTGAGGGGCTAAAATCCAATCCTTTGAAGTAGTCCCCGAACCACGCTTTGAAGCTGTTCCAGAGGCCCTTGATGTAGTCGATAGGACCGGCAAACGTCTGGCCAAGCCAGTCACCGACGCCAGAAAACGCGCCAGTGACCTCCGTGCCGATGCCAGAGAGCCAATTGCTCAGCGCGGCTTTCGCGCTGTCCACGCCTTCGCCGACCATCTGCCAAGCAGCGGAGCCAATGTCGCCCCATGTCACGGCATCTGCTGCGGCTTGCTGGTTCAGGCCGAGGTACGCAGCGACTGATGAGGTCGCGCTGTCCACCCAACCACCGATGGCACCAAAGACCGAACCGACCGTGTTGCCAATCCAGCCGATTGCCTGAGCGATGAGATTGAGCGCGCCGGTGAGCACGTCCAAGCCCTTCTGCATGTTGCCCGCGCCGCCGTGGAAGGAAGCGAACATCTTGGCGAAGCCGTTGATGATCGAGCCCACGGCTTGGATGACCGCGCCAATGACGTTGCCGATGCTGCCGAGGAGTGGGGTGACTAATGAGATGCCAGCGGCAACCGTCTGGAGAATGCTCTTCGCGGCTGCGCCTAGCTGCCCACCGCCGATGGCCGCAAACATCTGGAACGATGCATCCTGCACGTTCGACATTGCCCCGGAGATGGTGTCCATCTGGCGGGCCATTGCGCCGGCGAATTTCGTGTTGCCGATGCTCTCCAGGTACGTCTGAATATCGCCCGCGTTCTTCTTCACGATGGTGGTCACGCCGTTGAACGTGAAGGCAACCGTGTCGGCGTTCTGCTTTGCCTTGATGCCGAACTCCTTGAGGCGTTCGAACTCCATCGTGGAAGCGTCGGCTACCGCTTCGATCATCTGGCTCAGGGGTTTGCCCATCGCAGCGGCGGTGTTGCCGAAGCTGGTAAGCGCGCCCTCTGTGGCGTTCAGGCCGAGGGTGCGGAGTTTGATGAAGCCTTCGACCGATTGGCTCAGATCGAATGGCGTTCGGGAGGCGAAGCCGACGAGCGCGGCGTAGCTGTCCTGTGCCTTCTTCAAGTCACCGGTGACGGTGAATAGGTTGGCTTTCCAGACCTCGACCTTGGATGCTGCTTCGATGGATTTGACGGCAATCGCGCCGACCGCGACCGCCACGGCTGCAATCGCGCCGCCCATGAGGCCGATGCGTCCAAGCCCAGCGGCTAGTTCGCCAACGGCTGGGACAGCGCTTGCTGCCTTGCCCCTGATACCGTCGAGGACGCCGCCCAGCTTGCCACCGCTGGTAGCGCCGCCCGCCATAGAGCGGCCCAGGTTCTCTAGGGAGGAGGAGAGATTGTCGTTTGCTCCCTTGAGGGAGTGTCCACTCCGAATGATGGATTGGTACGCGGCGATGGCGCGCTTAGCGCCCATCTCGGATGGAGATGGGTCGATGACGATTTGAATTGCTGCTGATGGGTCGGGGCCTGCCATCCCATATTTAGTGGGAGGCAGGCCCTTGGCTTATTTGGCCTTGGAACGGCGTTCCGCATCCTTTGCCGCCTTTGCGACAACGTGGTTGTCCAAGCGGCGCATGACCTCAACGAAGTCTTCGGTTTCAGCGGCGGTCAGGTTGTCGCGCTGTGCTTCAAGCCTGATTGCTGGGACGGGGATCGGGCTGATGCCCATTCCGACCGGGCGAACCGTCGATAGCTCGCTGAAGACGTGCCAATGGTACGGCCATTCGAGTTTTGGGGCTGCTTCTACGAGGGCGATTGCGGCTTCCCTGCCAATCGCTGCTTGTTGTTCAAGCAGCGGGCCATCGCCGGTTTTCCAGTCGTAGAAGCTAATCAGTTTCCCGAGACTTCGTCCGTATCGATGCGCTGGAAATTCAGGACATCCTGACATTCAACGAGCAGGCGATCCACGACGTACTTGGTGCTCTCAAGCGCGAAGTAGGCAGCGGCGTTCGCCTTGGTGAAGGGCACTTCCTTGCCACCTGCGGTGACGCCCCTCCAGTCGAGCAGGATGCATTCTAGGAACACCTCCAAAGCGATCTTGCGATAGAGGGTATTGCGCTGCTCCTCCTTACCCGCGTCATCGCCAGCGAGCAGGCGCAGTTCGCGCGCGTACTTCGTCCTCTGGCGTTCTTGGGCGAGTTTGATCGTGCGGCTTTCGTTGTTCAGCATCGCGCACTTGAAGTCGCCCCAATGGCGACGGTTCTCACCATGAACGTCGAACCAACGGCCTTCCTCGGCAGAGGTGGTGTCGAAGCGTTCTGGAATATCGAATTGAATAGCGGCCATTTTTGGCTCTCCCTGTTGTTGTTACAGGATATTTAGCCGTCACAGGAATGGCGCTGGCCGGAGCCAGCGCCACCCACACCAAGCAGAACAACAAAGGGAGAGAGCCCCTTACAGCTTGGTGATAACGAAGTTGGTGCCCTGAGTGGCGTCGTAGCCGCCCTTGAACACGATGTTGGTGAAGGCGCTGCCGTCACTCTGCTCGATAGTCGGAACGTCACCGTAAGCGGCTGGCAAGCTGAACGACATTCCAGTGCCAACGCCACCAACCGCAAGGCTGACGGCCTGAGCCGACCCGGTGATCGCCGACAGCGCACCATTGCGGTAAGCCTTGATTGTCAGGGTCACTTCCGTGGTGCCGTTCACGCCGAAGGCGAGGCCAGCGTTCGATCCGATGACCGGGCGACGGGTACGATCCACCTTCCAGTCCAGAGTAAACTCAGCAACGTCGAGCGTGACAGCGCCAACCGTGATCGACGGTGCATCAGCAGCCGTGAACTCGTTATAGGTTGCAGTTGTCGCGACGAGCGGGTTGTTGGTGGTGAGGTTAGCGAAGTCAGCACCGATGACTTGGAAGCTCGCCATCACGCCTTCGTTGCCCTTCGCGGACAGCGAGAAGCCGGTGGCCATGAGCCCCTTGAAGTTCATGATGTCTTGGCTGCCTGCCGCTGATGTGCCGTCCAGAACTGACAGAACCGAGAAGCTGCTATCCGTGATGCCAGCTTTCAGGGTGTTGGTAGCGAAAGTGCCAGAGAGTGCGCTCTGTAGCAGCACGTCCATGAACGGTGCTTTCTGGAAGCGCATTTCGAGCGAGCCATCGACCATCTTCATGCCCTGCTTGGAGCCGTTGTTCGAACGGTTCGGCATGCGGGTTGGACTGGCGATCTGCGTTGCGCTGGCCGTCAGTAGAGGTGCGTCGGGAGCGAGGGGAAGAAGGTGTCGAGTGACGGTCGCTGTGGGCGTCACTCCAAAGGTAGTCTCTGCGATCAGAGAGTGCTGAATGTCACTGGATGAAACTAATGCCATGCGTGTGCGGGCTCCTATATTTACCGAGCCGCAAAACAGGCTCCCGCATATTTATTCGTGGGGGTGGGGTCAGGCGGTTCGCCTGCTTTCCCAGAAGATCGTGCAGTTCAGCCGAGCGGCCTCACCCGAGCGCGGAGCAGGCGTTGCATTGCCGATTTTGTAGACCCGAAGTCGCGTGTCGGCGCTGCGCCAGCTACGGAATAGAGCCTCGAACCGCGCGAGAATGTCGTAGCCGATCGAGATCCCCTTACCCGCCGGAATGAACACCTGGAGGGTGGCTGTGCCTAGCTGCTCATAGAGCGGGGAAGGTCCGGTGGTCGCTGCTTGGCTGAACCCCGGCGAGATTGTCCATCGGCACCAAGGCTGGGTCTCGTCCACAACTTGTGCTGGCTGGTTCTCAACGAGGATCGGTAAGTCGGTATTGTCGGGATCGAAGGCGCTGAAAAGGCGCTCGTCCAATGCGGCGCGGTCGTCGGAAAGCATCACTTCCCTCCGAGCCGGGTGGCTGCTTCAATGGCGTTGTCGATCCAGCCGTCAGGCGCTTGCTTGGAATGGCCGTGGACGAGGTACGGGCCGTATGCGGTGGTATTCTCGACCTTACCGTTCTCGAACGGCTTCTGCGGGGTTTCGACAGTCCAAGCGCCACGGAACGTGCCGGTATCGACCGGCGAGCCTATGACGACATTGCGGTGAACATCGGTCGTGATCTTCTGCGCGACATGGACGACTTTCTCCTCGATCAGCTTGTTGAAGACGGCCTTCTTGGCGATCAGGTCCGAGAGGTTGATGCGGACGGTCATCACGACACCTCCGCGAGATAATAGATTGCCTGGCCTTGTGGGGCATGAACGGTCACGCTGCCGACCGTGTAAGTGAACTCGCCGAGGGTCAGCTTGTCACCCTGCGTCGGCTTCGCGGTCATGGTCGCGACCGTCTTGGTGGTCTGGCGGCCCTGTTCGTCCGTCACATCAACCGGCGTCACCACAGCCTGAACCGTCTGCGCGGCTGGGGTGGTAACTAGGGTGGCGCGGCCTGTGCGCTTGTCGAAACTGGCGATGGCTGGGCCGGTCGCACTCAGGGTCGCTGGGGCGCCAAACTCGGCGAGCAGTTCAACCGCGAGAGGTCCGAATTCTTCTAGGAGGTTCATCGCACCAACCTCCCGAACGTCACCGCGTTCGTGGTGGTGAGCATGAGGGGGGCGAGCAGGGACGTGACGAGCGGATAGGGATCGGCTGGGGCGTCACCGTATTCGGTGCTCTTCTTCATCCCGGCCAGCTCTTTCGCCTCCTTCGCCACCGGCGTTTCGGCGCGGATTGGGAAGGGCTGCTCGTTCGTCGCTAGGTCGCGCGCGATGATGTAGCGGGCGGTACCTAGGAGGGTGTCTTCTGCGCCCGTAGAGGGGTCACGCAGGGCATAGCGCATTCCGATGTAGTCGGACGCCCGAACGAGGGCAGCTTCCCGCACAGGGGAGGATAGAGCCGCCCAATCGGTGTAGCCGCGCGCGGCGTTGAAGGTGTTTGCATCGTCAATATCGGCCATCCGCTATTTAGCTGCACCTGCTTGCAGCTAGGTCGGGCGAGACCTACTTAACCGGGATGGCAGACGACCTCGACAATGGCTTCATGGATAAGCTGGGAAACATCGAACGCGCTTGGAAAGCGGCGGGCGATGACGTGTTCCAGCCCTACATCAACGCGCGAGAGATTCCGCCCCAGACGGTGATCGACGCATTCGCGGTGATCTACGGCACCAGCGACAATGGTTTGCTCCGCCAGATCGCTCGCGCGGCACAGGCGCAGGGTAGCGACTTCCTGAGCAATTACCTGCCAGCCTGACATGGAGAACCCCGACACATCGCTGCGCCGGGGCCGCTCTTTGGAAGCTGATTAAGCGTTGTTGAACTTGACGAAGCGGAAGCCAAACTGTGCGTCCGGTGCCACCTTGTCCCAGCTTGCCGCAGCTTCGAGGTACGACTTGACCTGTGCCTGGGTGGTTGGGATCGCGCCCTTGTAGTCCATGCCGATTGGAGCGAGGACGCGGCTGAAGCGCGAGTGCAGAATGTCAGCACCACCGCCATCAGCGGCATTAGCCCGACGCTCGACTTCGAAAGCCTGCTGCGCGGTGCCTTCGCCGTAACCGAGAGCGCCGAGGCGACCGATGGTCACTTCGTCGTTGGTTAGGGTGTTCGACTTGAGCAGGATGAAGTCCTGATAGGTGTCGAAGCGGGTTTCGGTCTTGGAAGCAGGAACGTAACCGTTCTTCTCCTGACCCTGTAGCTTGGCATAGCGACCGTGGCTGACGATCATGACCTTGAACAGCGAGGACCACTCTTCAGCAGTCGCAACCGCGTCGAAGATGACCTGCATGTCGAAGTCGGTGTTCACGACCTTTGTGATCGCGGTGTTCGCCGCCAGCTTCGTGCGAACGCCCTTCAGCGTGGAAGCCAGAAGGCTCTTGCTGACCGCGTTCTGATACCCGGCCAGACCTTCATATAGGTCGCCCTGACGACCGTATTGAGTGACGATCTGGGTAAGGTCGGTGGTGCCCCAAGCATAGTTGAGGTCCAAGCGCATTGCTCCGTAGCTTGCGCCTTCCATCTTGCCCACGCTGCCTTCGCTGTTGATGTTGTCGCTTGAGACGTTGAACACGTCAGCGTTCAGGGGCTTGCGGTAATCCAGAGTGACCTTGCGAGGGCCACCATTCGCCAGTGCAGTGACTTCCGCACTGGTAGCAGTCAGGCCGGACTGAACGAGTTCATTGCTGGCTTCGCGGATCGCGTTGACGCGAATTTCCATCTTTCGCTCTGAACCCGCAAGACCAACGATAGTGGTATTGTCGATTGCCATATTTGGTTATTCTCCAACTTGTTGAACGACGGCCCACAAGTCGGAGCCGGGCAGGCTATCGACCTGCCCGGTATTTAGTTCGCTCGATGGATTGCCTCAGACCTTGAGGTCTGGAGCGTGGATGCGGTCACAGAATGCGTTGCGGTCAGCGTCAGCCATTCCGTCGAGGATCGCCCATTCTGCTGGGGTTGATGGTCGCTTGATCAGTGGCGGTTGAGCCGTAGCGCTCGATCCGCCTGTTGCGCCCCCACCGCTGTTGTCGGCTGGGCGCACGAAATGAGCGCCGTCCTTGCCTCCGAGGTATTCAGCAACGTGATCGCTGATCGGTTTGCCGTCGATGGTCGCAACACCAGCCTCGTAGCTGACCTCTGCCTTCATCATCGCTGTTACGGCGCGGACCATTTCAGGGCGCACATTCCCGTCTGCGATTGCTCGGGCAATCTCATTATCGACGCGAACGGTGCGAAGGTCGCTGTCCAGTGCGTCGTACTTGGCCTGTAGCTTCTGGAGTTCTTTGGCGTGGGCGCTCTTGAGAGCGTCAATGTCGCCATTGCGTTCAGCCGCTTGCTGAGCAGCTTCGTCGGCAGCGTCCTGAGCAGCTTGTGCCTGCTGCTTGGCTTTCTGCTTTTCTGCGACGATTTCCCTGTTCTTCGCTTTCACCTTTTCCAGTTCAGCGCGAAGTTCTTCGATGCCACCTTCGTCGGTGGTCTGTTCTGTTGTATCGGACAATGTATCCTCCCGGCACAGCCGTTGTGGTTACTCCCACATGGGAGCCGGGTATTTATTGGAGGGGCGAGTGGGCTGCGCGCTGGGGCTGGAATGTGGAAGTCTAGCCGATTGGGTTTCTGGCACCGGCACTTGGCTAGCAGTCTGTGCTGCCCTCGCTGTGGCCTATCGGGATCATAGAAGCCGCCGAGCGGAGAAGGACGCGGAAGAGGTTCGCGAGGCCGAGACAGAGAACGCATTCCTTGTCGAAGCGCTTGCACTCTATCAGTCGATCAAGGGTTCAAGCGCAGACGTGCTGCAACAGTTCTCAGACAACGAGGGCGTGAGTTTTGACGGCTGGAAAGCAACTATGCGTCGGGCGCGAGAGACGGCGCTGCGCTACCAGCAAATGCCCAAAATCAACCTCCGCGCCTATCAGGCAATGGAGGAAATCATACACCTAAGCCGCCATGCGGAAACGATTGAGGACGACATGGGGGATGCGGAAGTCCTGATCCAGTCGATCCATGCGAACTGCATCCGCTCTTCGCAGGCCATCGTGGAAAGCCCGAACCCGAAGGCGGTCTTGAAGTGGTGACGCTAGTCGAGAATTCTGCCGTACCGGCTGCATAGCTGATCGAGGGTCAGGACGGTGCCATCGCCGGTGATGAAATCCTCCAGCTTGAGTTTGCCCGACCGGAACAACTCGGCGCGTGTCTTACCTAAGACTTCCTCCTGCGTGGCTGCGCCCTTGTCCTTCAACCATTGCGCGAAGGTCGTGTCCCCGGCGACCTGACCGTCCATGCTGGCGCGCTTGCTGGCTGGCAGTTCGTCGTGATCCAGACCGAGTTCGCGGAAGCTCTTGGTGACAGCAACGCTGAGCGAGCGGCACCGAATGTGGCGCGGCGGAATCGGGCCTTCGCCTATAGGGAAAGTCTGGCCGTTGAGACCCGCACAGGTGATCGTCGTGCGACCGTCGAGCGTGGCGAGATATTGCCATGCTTTGACGATGTGGTCGTTCGCCCGCCATGTGTGTTGAGCGGCGACATTCGAGACGTGATTGACGGAAGTGCGGACCAGCGATTGCGCGGAGCGTCGGCTGATTTGGAGGACGCCATCGCTAAATGCGCTGGCCTTCGATCCTCGGATACGGCGGACAATCGCGTCCGTGCCTTCACCCTGAACCATGCCCAAGCGCACCGCTTGGCCGATCCGGTCAATGCGGCCCTGGGCCATGCCCTCGGTCCATGCCGACAACAGGCGCCCCTCAAGCGGTGCTTCCTCGACAATGGCCCGTAGCAGGGCGGGAGCGGGCAGTTTCGTCCCGAGGTCCACGCCGATGCTCGCGACAAGGGCTTTGCGTTGGAAGTCGGCTTCACCCTTGGCAAACTCCGTCAACTCCGTAGCGAGCACGTCATGCAGCTGGGCGTAGATCGCGCCGTTGATTGCCCGGACCTCCTCGAGCAGCGCATTCAGGCGCTTGATCGATGCAGGGGAGAGGGTGAGGCCGCGTTCTTCGATCCCGGCTATCCCAGCGGCCAGCTTGTCGAGAATGTCCTTGTCCGCGCTGTTGAGCAGTCGGACGGCTTTGTCGCTAAGCCCCGCTCCATAGCGGAGCAGGGCGATGGCGTGTTTGATGGCCCGGTCACGCAGGGCTTCGTTGACCGTCGCCATTAGACTACGGCGCTCGGCCGATCCTGAGCCTCGGTCTTGGTGCGTTCGATTTCGTCAGTAGGTTCAACGGTGGTCGGAAGGATTTCACCGTCGCGCAGCGCATAGAGGTAGGTTTCGTGCGTGATCGCACCGGCCAGCCAATCGTTGCGAAGTTCAGCGTGGTCCTGCGACGACATTGCCTGCGGCATGAAGTCGAGGTTCAGGCTGTAGGCGAGGTCCGAATTGGCCGGGTCTGCCCATCGAGCGAATAGCTTGAGTGCTGCTTCGATCTTCCGGCTCACCGTGCGAGTGAAACCCGCCAGCGCAGCGTTCTCGGCTGCGCGTCGGATCATCTGGGTTTCGGCTGCTTCTGGCGCTGGCTTCTCAGGCGCTAGGATCGAATGGCCGATGGTGCTGAGTTCGTCTTTGATGTCCTTGAGGTTCGTATCGACAATCTCCGCGCCCTTGGGATCGAACTCGAACCAATCGACCTTGGCGTCCTTGTCCTTGATCTCCCAGACTGCTCCGGGGGAAATGTCCCAGCCGGGCTCGACTTCATTGCCGTTCGAATCCTTCGCGCGCTCGAAGCCGACAACCGTGACGATCGGGCTCGACGTGAGGTGCAGGATCGACGCCATCGTGCCTGACAGGCGGTAATGGGCGAGGTTCAAATCTACGCAGTGTTGGATTTGGCTAGGCTGCGGCGTCAGCTTATCGCTGGTGCTCACCAGCACGAACGGGATCTCGGTCAGGGCAGCGCCATTGATGCGCGGGATCGAGGAGCGGACGAGGGCAAAACCTGCGTCGGTGTTCTGGTGCAGGCGAACTTCGTATTGCCCAGCGTCGTTGAGCAGCAATTCGCGGACGGTATCTCCATCGTCTTCTAGCAGACGGACGCGCACCAGTTTGCGGGCGTTGTCCACGATGCCCGCGGTCACTTCCAACACGCATTCGCCAACGTACCCTGCAACGCGAGGACGGAAGCCCAAGCGGTCTGCATTGGCAGCGCTTAGGCCGGTGAACTCCAAAGCGTCGGGGTGATCGACCAGAACGCCGGTGTAGTTCGTGACCTGTGTTTCGCGGACGGTCCATTCGGAAAAGTCGTCCAGCGATTGGCCGTCTGGCGTGATGACGAGGCTGAGAAGCTGGACCCGCGCGCTTGTGCTGTTCAGCTGTGGGCGCTTGCGGAAAATGAGGCCCGACAAGCCCTGCACGATCTTGGTGACGGCTGGGTAGAAACGGGTGCGGTCCTTGTGAGCGCAGTATTCAGCCGCGCTGTCGTCGGTGCGGACTTTCGGAAGATACCGTTCGCCGGCTGCTTTGACGGCATCCTCGCCGTCCACAAATGCGCGGTTCTTGGCCCAGCGTGCATGCCAACGCGCAATCTCTGGGGTGGGCTGATTAATCGGTGTGTCTTGGGCCATGTCTCCTCGGTGCCAACGGCGCTTTAGGGTCGCGCCACAGGCGCACGCTGCCAGCGCACAGCACCGGCTTCGTACTTAGCTGGTCGAGGATTCGGCCTTGAGGGTCAGGATGGTGCCGCCCGAAAATACGTCGCGGTCGCAAGCGATCTGGACAGCCTCAGTCGGGCACTTGCCCGCGAGCATAGCGCCGAGGGCAAGGTGCGCGCCGGACCCGGCAGCGTATGGCACAGGCAAGCGTAGAGCGCGGCACTTCTGGTCGTAGACGACGACCTCGCGGGTGCCATCCGCGACGATAGCGGTGAACTCCTCATCGAGTTCTGGCGGATCGCCCTGACCGTCCCGCAGCCAATTGCGGAATGCTTCGCAGGACGTGAGTACGCCAGCGCAGCCAACCACCCGGCCATCTTCAAGCTGCTCGACCTTCCGATAGGCGGTGGCTTCAACGATGTGTTCAGCCGTAACGAGGCCATCCGCCGCCATCGTCACGCCGTCTGTTGCGATGGTCGTCATTAGCGGAGCCGATTGCCGCGACGGGCGAGGGTCATGCCCGGCTTCGGGCCGTCTCGGTCCAGGTGGGCCAATTCGATTAGGGCGTAGACAAGCGCATCGAGGCGGTCAGGCGAGCCTTTGAACGCGGGAGCGCCATACATACCCATCTGATCTTCCAAATCGGTCAGGGCGCGAGTGGGATGATGCACCTTGCCGCGCTCGTAGAGGGTGGCGACAGGCTCGGCGCGAAGCTCTTTGCCCCGGTATGCCCGAACATCGCTAATCGGGAGGTGCTGGTGCCCGTTCGCCCTGAGGTTGGCGCGCACTAGGTCGCCACCCTGATTGACCTCCGCGATGATCCTATCTGCCTGATACTCCACGAACAGAGAATCGACCTTCTTGGCCCACTGCGCGGGGTCGTAGCGACCGCTCGCATCAGCAAGAACATAGAACTCGCCACGAGAGCAGATGCCCGCGACCACGATGCCGGTGAGGTCGCTCTTGGCGTGATTGGTGACGGCTGGATCGACCGCGATGACGATGCGGCTCAGTTGGTCAGAGTCTATGTCGGCGCGGGCTTTGTCGATGTCGTCCTGCTTGAACAGGGCGTTCTCGTTTACGTCCGACCACTCACCAGCGACGAAGCGGCGGCGCTCCCTCACGCTCAGGTTGTTGAGCATGTCGAGGTAATCGGCGTCGATGTTGTCGCTGTTGCCCTCGGGATCGAGTTTGGCTTCGACCCACTGCCACGGCTTGTGCAGCGCGGAGTTGTCCTTCGGGTTCTTGTTGAGGACGAACGCCTTGTATTCCCAATCCGTCTTCAGGTTTGGATTGCAGTCGAAGAAGAACTTCGGTTTCAGCTTGATCGGTTCGCCCAGCTCGTCCGTCCGGTTGGTCGGAAGGGTCTGGTTCAATCGCGTCATCAGGAACGAGACGTGGTCGTAATCGACCTCCGTGCATTCGTTGATCCAGATGCTCGCGAACTCGTTGCCGAGGATTTTATCGCGTCGGCCATCGTCCAGACCGAGGAACAGGATGATCGCCCCGCCTTGATGCGGGTTCTTGGGATCGGGGCCATTGGGAAGCGTGATCGTAGCTTCGGCTTCGCTTACCAGACACCGGGACAAAAGGCCGGGGTAGGTGTCGTCCATCACCTGTCGGAAGGTCAGGTCGAACAACGTCTGCCGACATGACGCAGCGGTCTTGCGGAAGACGCCTGTCCTGCTTCCCGGCGCACTGATCGCGCGCATGAGCAGGATGTACGAAATCAGGTAACTCTTACCCGATCGCGCACCACCTCTGTAAAGAATGTAACGATTTGCGGAGTTGCTTGCCAGTAGAGCAGCTTTACGCTGTGAAGCGGTTAGCTTGATCTGGCTTTCTATTTTAATTGTAGCCATCCGATACTTAGCTGGCGCTAAATCATCGGATGACGGACGGCCCTCGCGGACTTAATCGCGCCTCCCCGTTGTTACTGAGGAGGTTCAAATGCGCTATTTGATTGCTAGTGCTGCTTTGCTTGTCGCTTCGCCGGTGTCGGCCCAGGACCGCTTAGACTTGGTGGAGGCGGTGCCCTGCCAGACACAAGTTGTGATGGATCGCCTATGCGTCGGGATGACGAAGGACGACGCGCAGCGCGCCTACATGGGCCGCAACGGCAAATCGCAGTTCAGCCGGTGGGAGAACGCGAACGAGGTTCAGGTCAGCTGGGGCAACACCGGCAGGACGATCAGCCGGATCGAGCGCTGGTACGATGTGGACGTGAATGTGCTGATCGCGCAGATGATCGCGAAGTATGGCGAGCCCACAAATCGTGCGATGGCCAGCGATACCGCACCGATGAGCCTACGCGGCCCGCGATACGGCACGGCTATTCAGGTGGAAGTCCTGACGTGGCGGGTAGGGCAGGTGGTGATCGAAGTCCGCAACCCGCATAACGATTACCGGACTTCTGGCTTCGCAACCTACACGATCATCGACGCGGCAAAGCCACTCGAAATCTAGGTTGGCGCACTAATCTACCGCCTTGGCTCAGGGTTGTTGACGGGTTGTTTCGAGGCCGTCACACTCGGAGTGAAACGTAGCTTTCGCACTGCCCACGGAGGACGAGCAGGGCTGGCAATAGGTTTGGTCTTGGCGAAGCAGCCCTGCTCGTCCTCCGTGGGCAGGTGCCTTTGCGCGAAGCAGTATTCGACCTGCTGTGGCGAGTGCGCTTCGCCTTTTTTGGGCTTCTTGCAACCATTCTGCCTGAAATCCTCAAATCATTGTGGACAACCGCGATATTGCGGTTGCTCGGTATCGACATTTAGGCGCATTGAAATAGCCTCATTGTCTGGGCTTACCATACGACAAAACTGATGTTTTGGAAACAAGATCAATGATTTGTGATTGATTTAGCCTGACGATTTCGTCGAAGGGGCGTGTTCTTTGTCGGTAGACTGGTCTGCACTTGGAGCGATGCTTTCTGGCATCGGTACGATCATCGGCGCGGGGACAGTCGTGTTCGCCGCCCTGATCGGTCGCGACACCTTTAAGCAATGGAAGAGGCAGAAGCAGGAGGAGCGGCGAATGGCCGCTGCCGAACAGGTGCTTGTGGTCGTTTATCAGATGAAGCGAGCCATAGAGGACGCGCGAAGGCCGCTCACTTCGATCCCGTACGACGGTGCCTTTGAGACATTTCACGGGAAAGCCCGGTTCGCCCGAAAGCGACCAATTGACCTTGTGCTACTCCTCGCCGCTTCGAATTCGGTGGTTTCATCGCTCAAGGCATCGCAGGCAGCATTCACAGAAGCTCAGTCTATGTTGCCGCTGGTCAAGGCGCTGTTTGGCGACGAAACAGAGGCGCTCTTGCGGGAGATTTCGAACCAGAATTCGGAGTTGACCCACGCGGCAAATCACTACTCGCGCTTGCTAGAGCAGCGGCAGAAACAATCGGAGGCTGAACTAAAGCAGGATTGGGAAACCCTGCTTAGGCTTCAGAATTCGATCTGGCGCGAAGACGGACCAATTCGAGCGCAAGTTGAAATTGCCGAGGACCGAACCAGCCTGTCAGGTGACGCGGATATTCAGCGCCTTGAGCGCCAACTTCTCCCGATCATTCGGAACGGCTGAAGCGTCAGGTTCTGGAAAACACCTCCGAAAAATCCGAGGAGTCAGGGTTTTGAAAATGACGGCAGAATGATCGCCACCCATCTGCCCCTACGCTGACCCGAGGGGTATATACCCTCCTTCATCCGTCACCCAAGGCGAAGCCCGCCAGTTGCGTGACGGGCTTGCCCTGCATGGCTGTCAACTAAAACTCTAGGAGTCTTTGTAGAAACTACCCCTACTTATGCCGCGAGGCGGTAGACGCTCGCCCTGCCGATCCCGAGGGCCTTCGCAACGGCACTTGGTTTCATCCCCTCACCGAGCAGTCGCCGTACCTCTGCTGGGTCGATAGTGGCTTTGCGTCCCTGATACCGGCCATCGGCTTTTGCCTTGGCGATGCCCTCTGCCTGTCGCTCTGCTCGCAACGCCGTCTCGAACTCCGCGACCGCGCCCAACATGCCGAGCATCAGCTTCCCACTGCTAGTGGTGGTGTCCACCCCCGCTTGCTCGATACACCTGAACCCCACGCCCTTGTTGCTGAGCGTTTGGATCAGGTTGTGCAGATCGACGGACGAACGGGCAAAGCGGTCGAGCCGCGTCACCACGAACACATCGCCCTCTCTGGCGAACTCGATGGCGGCGAGCAGCTGGGGGCGCTTGGCTGTGGTCCCGCTTACCTTCTCGCTGAACACCTTGTCCGCGCCGGCGGCATGTAGCTGCGCAAGCTGGGGGTCGAGGTGTTGTTCGGCGGTGCTGACGCGGGCGTATCCGACGAGCATGGGGTTGTCTCCTTTGGGTCTAAGCCCATGCCGTCTGTTGTCTCGGATGGGGGATTGCGACCTAAAGGAGACGCTGCGCTCGTCTCGGGCGGGCGTGCTGCTAGGGACTAGCCATCCAAGACGGCTGCGCTACGTCGGACATGCCTACAGTGGACCCGGCAAGGGGCCGGGGGGAGCCATTGGGGTGCCTGCTTGAGCGTCGGTCAACGGCGCTCAAGCAGGGTCATCCAGGCGAATGGGTGTTCAGCTATGCCGAGATCCCCGTTCGCCCCTACAAGAGCCCTTGCAGGGGAGATGCGGGCACGATGCTGAAGCGAGTGTTGGAGCATCTGGAATATGCGGTGCTGGGGACGATCATTGCGGCTGGATGGCTGCTGATGTTGTGGCCCGCTGTTCGATGGCTATTCGGCTAGACATGGGGCCGCCGAAGGGGCAGCCAAGCCGGGATACTATTGGGGAGTGGTAGAGTGGGGAACGAAGCACCCGAGGCTTGGCAAATCGATTGCCCGAAATGCGCAACACATGTCGATCAGAACTCAATCACCTGTGCCAACTGCGATTCCCGCGCTGTGCGGATGACGGTCACGTTTATCAATGCTGCCCACGTGCGGTTCAACTGCACAGTCTGTCAGGCTCCACAGCCCGGCATTTGCTGTCCCAACTGCGGTATCGGCCTCAACGCTATTCTCGATGCGAAGTACGAGAAGCGGCCCCACCCGGACCAGCGCACCTTTCTGATCCTCTTCGCGCTGCTGTTCGCGGGCTGGATAGCGTCTGTCATTTTTCTCTAGTAGCCGTCGCCCTCGATAGCATCGCTGGGCATCACAAAGAGCGGCTGGACTGAGTGCTCGATCTGCACCTTATCGCCAAAGCGTCGGCGATGCAGCTTGCCCAAGCGATAGCGCAGATGAGCAACGCGGGCTTCATCACGGCGGAAGTCGCCGGTGCTGCTTGGCCCACCCGCTAGAATGTCCTCCGCGATGTCGTCCAGAGTGCGCGCGTGATATTCGTATGCGAGGTCAAACTGCTCGACCAACGATGGGTCGTCCATCTGCCACTTCATCACCGTCGAATAACCCGGCATGTCTGGGCGCTGGCAGACGGCACGTAGGCTTTGCCCGCAAGCGATGCTGATGACGATTTCCTCAATCACCGCTTCCGTCCGCTTCGTCGGCTGTCCCGGTCGTGCGCGAGTACCCACAGCAAGCAGATTGGTCACTTCGGGCGCAATTAGCTGCTGGGCGTGGGCCATGCTGATTGCGGGAAGTGTGGGAAGTGGAGTTATCTTGGTATTCTCGTCCATGCGGGTATTTAAGCGTTGGGAGCGAAGCGGGGGCAGGGATGAACGTCAAAGAGAACACGCCGGAAGAGATCAACAAGCATCTGAACGAGATTGCTCAGCCTCACGTCGTACGTTGTGCAAAGAGCTTTGATGAATCCGGTTCTAGGTTCGTCCACTATTCAACTGCTCAGGGCGCTCTCGGTATCATCGAGAACAACTGCCTTTGGCTTCGCAACGTCACTGTGCAGAACGATCTCTCAGAGGTCTTACATGGCGCTCAATGCCTTCGGCGGTATTGGGAAGACCAGAAGCGCCGCGCTCGTTTTGAGGAAGTCCTTTGCAGCATCGATCCAGAGGCCGCGAACATCGTCTTTAAGGCAATGGACGGCGATCTATTCGAACTGATCCACGAAACCTACATCACCTGCCTTTCTGAACATGCGGGCAAAGGGTACGAGAACGAAGACGGCTATGGTCGGCTTTCCATGTGGAGGGCTTATAACGGCGGGACGACTGGCGTGGCTCTGGTCTTCGATCCCTCGCCATTCCTGTCTGGCAGTGATGCCCATCCGATGATCCGCTTTGCCCCCGTCCACTATGCGGACGAGGCTGCTTTTGCTGCTCTGCTCGATGAAGTGATTGAGGCGATTGCGGCCAATGCTCCGCTTATCAAAGAGGTGGAGGCCGAACGGCCTGACGAGAACATCGTGGCCGACATGATGTTCAACCTGCTGAGGATCGCCTTGGTAACGACGAAGCACCCCGGTTTCCACGAGGAACGGGAGTGGCGGATCATCTACCATCCTCGTTCCGTCCCAGCCGATGCGGTGAATCACATTACATCTCAGAACGTCGAACTCGGCGGCGTTCCCCAGACAATCTACAAGATACCGCTGCTCAATTATCCCGATCAGGGGCTGACCGGCGCGACTTTGCCCGAGGCAATTCATAAGGTGATTATCGGGCCGACCAGCACGCCCTATGTGATCTGGAGAAGGCTTTGGGATGCTCTTGAAGCTGCGGGCGTCAATCTCGACAACGGGAAGCTCTGGCGGTCGGAAATTCCGCTCAGGGTTTGAGGTAATACGATGGCTCTCACGGAATTCGTTGCTGCACTGATGCCGCTGTTCAGTTCGCCGCTTGCAGTCGCACTGGCAACAGCCGCGGTGTCGTCCGCTCTGGGTTCGTATTTTGCGCTCCGAACCCTGCGTCTCCAATCGCGCGAACTCATTGATGCGAGCATTGCTTGGCAATGGGTCAACGGGCCGAACGGGAAGATGGACGAGGAGCCGTTTCTGGTGGTGCAGAACCGGTCTGCCAACCCGGCATTCCTCGTTCGCGCCCGATGGCTTCGCGGCACGATGCTCAGGGTGGAAAGCACAGCCTATGCATTCAGTTATGTGGAGCCCACAGACGGCAGCTTCCCGCTGGAAGTGAGGGCTCAGGGCGTCACCTCGTTCCCACTCTCAATGGGGCGGGCCGATCAGATTGCTCGCCGTAGCTGGTGGTACAGTCGGGCCATCAGCTATTTGTTCAAACGGTCGTATTTGTGGATCGAGGTCACGACGATCACCGGCGCGCGCCTAACCGTGGCGGCGAACGATGCGACCAGCTTCCAGAAGCGCCCGCTTTGGCTGTCGGGGCGATGGCTACCAAGGGGCAAGCCGGACTGGACATTCAACGTCTGACTGATGGGTGGTCAGCTAACTAAAGCATGACGCCCAGCCCAATCGACCAAATCAAAGCCCTCGCGGCTGCTGCTCAACAAGACAGCTACACAAACGTCCGCCTGCTCGATCTGCGAAATGCGTGGGCTCAGGGATTCACCCGCCTGGAAGACGCGCCGTGGAGGCCATGTCGGCGGAAAGCGGGCGGCTGGGAGGTCGTGCCCGACGCGGCAAATCGCGGGAAGCGTGGTGCCGACAAGGTGAAGGGCCGCACCTGATTCAACGGTTCGTCGCTTTTCTGCAAACTGGTGAAGTCTTCGGTCGCAACACTGGTGATCTGGAAGCAGACGATTGGAGCAGGGCGATGTTGCTCTGCTTCAAGGAGTGAACAACATGGCTTTCGATCCCAAGAACCTCATCCCCGCTTCGCAGGTCGCAGCTTTCGACAAGTCGGGCGGTCAGCGCACCACCAAGCAGGTCGCGCTCGACAACATCAAGAAGCAGATCGCGCTGTTCAAAGACCCCAAGGCCGAGGGCAAGCGCAACTTCAAAACCGAGGGTGATCGCACCGCTTTCAGCATCCGCATCAACAACACCGCGATGGTGCTGGAGACTGCCGATGTGAAGGGCACGAAGGTCGAGGTGAAGGAGATGACCGCTCCGAACGCCGACTTCGAAGCTGCGCTCAACTACTACGCCGGTCGTATCGAGAAGGGCGATTTCGACGCCCAGCTCAAGCTGCTCGGTGACAAGCGTGAAGCCCGTTCGGCGAAGATGAAGGAGACGCGCGCGGCCAAGCCGAAGGGCGACGCCAAAAAGTAAGCGCCCTTCCAGTTAGCGTACCAAGGGGCCGGGAAACCGGCCCCGTTTTGCTATTTCTTGCGGCTGGCCATCCGCTGCTGGTGCTTCGAACCAAGTGGTCCCGCTGAGTATGAGCGGACGGTGAAGCTGTCTCCGATGCTACCCCAGATAGCCGCAAAAGGTGAGACGGGGGCGGATGGAGGCGTACTGTCGTCCGCAGCCAGCTTTGCCAGCAACGGGTCCATTCCTTCGTCCTCGTGCAATCGAGCCGCTTCCTTCAACGTGCGGAGACGACTCCGCGCCTTTTCTAACGCGTCATCGGCTCGCTTGTTCGACTCCTTGAAGCGCTCACTCACTTCGCGAATGGCTTCCTTTTCTGCCGCCTTGGACTGATCGACCCTCTCTTCAGCGGATCGGACCTGAGCCGCCGCTCGGCCCAACTCCTCGTATAGCTTTGCTGCGTCGATGCTCATGCTGCACCTCGCGCGTCCCTAATCGCCTTCGCGAGCGTGGATTCCGACATGACGGGCGTGAACTCCTTTGCCCACTCAGCCGCTGTCTTCACCTCGCCTCTAAACTCGAAATGCTTGCGCGGACGCCCCGGATAAGGGTTGGCTGGCTTGATCACGGTATCTTCCGGCGTCCAGCCACTCGCGAGGCGCTGCGCGACCGTTGAGTAGCACATGCCCGCTTCGTCGGCCCAAACCCTGAGCGACTTAGTCACTCCGTTGACCGTCACGTATTGCGGCTTGGGACCGATCCCATGACTTGGCGCGAACAGTTCGTCGGCAGGGAGATTGCGGCGCGTCCGAGATCGAAAGCCCGCGTAGGTCAGGCCGAGGTGATCGGCCCATTCGTGCATCGTCTTTGCCTCGCCAGTCAGCGGGTTGGTGATCTGCTTGCGGCGGGTCATGCGCTTGCACCCTCATGCGAGAGCTTGAAGAGGAGCGCGGTGGCTTCATCCTTAAACGTCAGGGTGATTAGGTGCATTTGGGTCGGGACCAATTCACCGACGTTCGTTTCACCAATCGCAATGCACATCTTCTGGTCAACGAAGACATCGCGATTGATCCAGAGACGATGCTGGCGAAGGGCGCGAGCGAATTTCTCTGCGACGCATTCGTCCAGATAGCTTTGCCACTTTTCTGGGCGGCGGTTGGAAAGATGCTCGGCGAACGAATGCACTGGAAATGTGTAGGTCAGGGTGTTGTTCATCGGGGGTTTGCCCTCTCTTTGTGTGTTGCAGACTATTTAGCGCCTGCGCTCACCGAGAGGGGCCGCGCTCCCAAGCGAAGCCATGTTTGTCCGCCCACGCGCTGTAGGTCGTGCTGCTCGCCTTGCTGAGCCGCGCGTTAGGGTTCTGGAATACCAGCTTGATCGTCCAGTCGGGATGCTGGGCCTTCACCGCGAGCATCTTCTTGCGGTCAGCGGCAGGGAATTGACCCTTGCTCTCAACGATCAGCTTGCGGGCCGGATCGACAAAATCGGGCGTGTAGGTGTGCTGAGTGACGTAGGGCAGCTTGAGGGCTTCGTACTCGTACTCTGGCCCTAGCTGGCGGGCGACACGTTCCTCGAATTTGTTGCGGTAGGTGGACACCGCATAGTTAGCCTGGCCGCCCTTGGCCTATAGGTCGCCGCCCCATGCCAGCTTGAACATCAGAGCATCGTTCGTGTCCTCAAACCCTACGTCGAGCGCCAACCTGCCGGTGCTCATCAGGTGGATCGACCCACTGTAACGACCGGAGCAATTCTCACGCAGCCAATCGTCCTGCTCGTGTCCCGCGCGAAGCAATGCGACCATGACTTGAGCGCGGGGACTGAACGCCGTGGGGATAGGATCGCGGAGTAGCGTCTGGAAGACGGAACCGAGGGATGGAGCAGTGGTGTAGGTGGGCATCACCTAGTTAGCTGCTCATGGAAGTGGCCCCGGTGGCGAGAGCAACCCGACCACCGAGACCACCACAGAAACGTCCTAATCCGATTGCAAAGGAGAATTATGGACGCCGGTATTTATGCCCGGATGAAGCCGAGCCGACGCGCCTCCTTCGAATAGGCGCTGAGCGTCTTCTGCGCTTCGAACGCAATGTCGCGCTCGATCCGCATACCGAGCGGCAACCTGACCGACCACAGTTCGTCCAAGCAGACTGAGCCCATCTCAGGACAACCAAATCCGAGATCGGCGAGGCCGAACGCGATGCTGGTTTCCGGCTCAAGCTCTGTGAGCAGCCATGTGCCCGCGCCGACCGGGTTGAACAGCTTTACGTGGGGTTTGAAGTCGATTTCCCTGCTGGTGCCCTTCACGGGCTCCTGCTCGCGGTAATTGGCTTCAAGCTGCGTCACGTCCTCGGGACGCAGCATTTTCGTCTTCCATTCCATTTGGGCCTCCTTGTTGTTGGCCCACGGTCAGACGACGCCTTCTGGTGCGGAAATCAACCGCTCAGGTGGCTAACTAATCGATGGCGAAAGGAAAAAACCCAAACAAGCGAAGGCGCATCCCGAAGAAGGTCCGCATTCTCCAGGAGGAAATCTCGGAGAGCCGTGCGGCTCTGATCAACGGCTTGGCAGACAATCTGATGGCTGAGTTAGAGCAGCGCTTAGCGGCGCGACGGAAGCAGAAGCACCGTCACGATTAACAGACGCAACTCGTCGCTCTTTGGTCGCAAGTCTGGTGGAATGGCGTCTTCTGATCTGGCTCCAACGAGGAGCCAGTTATGTACATCGACATTGAACAGCTTTGCAGCGACGCACAGGAGTTTCTGGACAGCGACCCCCGCTTCTTCAACGAGAATGAGGGCAGCTTCGAATACCATTACGAGCGCGTGTTCTTCACCAAGACGCCCGACCTGTTCGTGCTGGAAGTGCAGGGGATCGAGGTTAGCTGCATCCGCCCCTGAGAAGCCCGCGCAGCCCTACATTGGTCACGAAGCAGCCTTCGGGCTGCTTCGCCTGTCTCGGCCCTGTGTGACGCTCGCTGGGCGCGCTCAGCCTATAACGGCTTCGCCCTCAAGCAGCTTGCCGGTGTCATCGAACAGCCACCACGATTGATCGTCGGGCTCGACACGGAAGAGGCCGGTGGGTGTGATTGCGATGCGCTTGATGAGCCGCCGGAGGCTCATGTTGACCCGACCGCGAGCGTAGGATCGGATCTCGTCATCTGGGCTGTTGAGTTCGGCGCGAAGGCTCTCAATTAGAGCAACATCGTCATCGCTTGCGGGCTTGGCGCTCTCAATCGCGAGCGCTTTCTGTGCTGCGGCAATCTCTGCGTCCTGTCTCTCGATAGCCGCTTCAAGTTCGCCGACGCGCTGCACGATGGCCTTTGATCCTCCATCGGCCAGCACATCAACGAGGTTCGACAGGCGCGTTTGATCGGCTTCGCGAAGTCTCACCAACTCCGCGATGCGCTGGCGCAGTTCAAGCGCTGCGGGGTTGTCGGAGCGCTTCTCCACCAGCTTCGGCAGCATCTCTTCCAAGACGGTCCATTCAAGCACATCGTAGGATAGGATCGTCCCGTTATCGCAGTCATGCTTGCGGCGGGCTTTGTCGCATCGCACTCTGCGATGGTCGTTGCGCTTGTAGGTGACTAGTTCGCCGCTCTTGCGCCGATAGGTCTGGCCCTTGTCGATCTGGTGACGGAAATGAGCGCCACCGCCGCACTGTTCGCAGACGATGATGCCCTGCAAGAGATTGCGGTTGAGGTTGATCTTTTCCGTTTTCTGGTTGCCCTTCCGCATTGCGAGAGCAGCTTGAGCCCTGTTCCACTTTTCGGTGGAGATGGCTTGCGGCCAGAAGTCGGTAGAGATGGTCTTCCCATCGTGCTTCACGTACTCGCCGAGAACGGTGCGCTTGGTGAGCAGCCGGTAAATGTAGCTGTAGAACCAGCCGTTATTGCCCCGACGCTGCTCAGGTGGCGTCCAGCTTGGCTCCTCGCGAGCGTGGAGGATCGTCACGATTTTGTGGATGCCCACGCCGTCGATGTAGAGGTCATAGATGTCGTTGAGCACCCTCACCCGATGGTCGTTCAGCACCAGCTCCCCATCGACCCGATCAAGCCAGAGCGGCTGATTAGGCATTGGGAGGTTCTTCGCGCCTGTCGCTATTCGGTCAAACCGGCTTCGCCATGACGCGGTAACGCGCTTGCTCTTCTTATCGCTCTCCTGATGCGCGTTGATCGCGCTCATCATAAGCAGCAGAACGTCTTCTAACTCGCCGCTTTCGTTTGCGCCGTAGATGCGACCGTCATGAAAGGTCGCCACATCGACGCCACACTCGTTTAGGCCCCAAATTAGCCGCGCAGCAGCTTTCGGACCCTGACGGCTCAAGCGGTCCACATTCTCAACCAGAAGCACCTTACCCCGGTGCAGCCCGTTTCTCGCTTCCAACTCAAATTGGTGAAGTGATGAACCCTCTAGGCGATTGTTGCCGTGGTAGGCGCTGCGCCCCTCGTCGGTGATCGTGGCTTCGACTGTCCAACCCTGCTCGGCCGCAAACTCCCGGCCCAAGGTCAATTGTCGTTCTAGCGAGTAGCCCTTACTCTGCTCGGACGATGAAAAGCGGGCGTAAACAATTGCATTCGCGGGCATTAGCGCACCCCTCCAGCTGCTTGAGTAGCTTTCGGCTACGTGCAAAGCAAACTGTGTGCAATTGGTCGCGGCGATGAATCCGTGCCGCTGCGGGCATCTGGGCGATCCGGCGCTGGCCTGTGCGCGGGCGCCGAAATGCGCGGCGGATTATCAGGCGAAGGTCTCGGGGCCGTTGCTCGACCGGATCGACCTACATGTCGAAGTCCAGCCGGTGACCGCCGCCGACCTGATCCTTCCCGCGCCGGCCGAAGCCTCCGCGCAAGTCGCCGCGCGCGTGGCCGAGGC
The DNA here is from genome assembly GCF_012927115.1 of Sphingomonas sp. G-3-2-10. NCBI lineage: Bacteria > Pseudomonadati > Pseudomonadota > Alphaproteobacteria > Sphingomonadales > Sphingomonadaceae > Sphingomonas > Sphingomonas sp. G-3-2-10. The sequence goes on from NZ_JABBFY010000001.1 coordinate 135,377, forward strand.
GCGGGCACTGCAGGCGGCGCGCTATGCCGGGGTGCCGGCGCGGACCAATGCCGAGGCGGAGGGCGAATTGCTGACGGCGGTGGCGACGCCGGACGAACCCGGGCGCAAGCTGCTGGCACAGGCGGCGGAAGCGATGCGGCTATCGGCGCGGGGCTATACCCGCGTGCTGCGTGTGGCGCGGACGGTGGCGGATCTGGCGGGCAGCGAGGGCGTCGGGCGCATCCATGTCGCGGAGGCGCTGAGCTACCGGCGGCAAGCGCCGCGGAGCTGATCTACCAGTTGATGTGGAGCGGTTCGGACATCCAGCGATGGAAGACGATCGACCGGTTCCAGGGGATCTGATCCGTCAGCACGTCGATGGTCCTTCGCTCTACGTCGAGGGTCGAGCGCGCATCGTGGCGGGTCAATCGTCCGGCCCGTTGCAGGAAATTCTCTCGCAAACCGGCGGGCGACGTATTCCGGATGGCCGGCCAATTGTGGATCGCCGCCTGCAACAGGCTGTCGCAGTTATCGACTTCCTCCGGCGTCGGTGTGACCGATGCGATGGCCGGGGTGGCGGGATCGAAGCCGCAGAGCAGCTTGTTGAGCGTCAGTTCCGGTTCGGTCGCATCCCAGCGCGCCTCCGCCAGATACTGGAGGAGATATACCGCGCGGGGATCGAGCAGGGGCCGATCCGCGCCTGTTCGGGTGATCAGTCCCAGCCGGTCGAACAGGGGCGGGAGGAAGGGACTGAGCAGCACCAGCCCGGCGTTGCCGACATAGGTGATATCCGCTGGTTCCCGCTCCATGACCGCATGGCTTCCATGATTGCGCGGCGGGGTCAACGCGCGGTAGATTCCGTCAGCGCCGACTCGACATGAAGCCGGCGAACAGGGAGGCGGATATGGCCATCCGACACCGCTTGTTTTGCGTGGCTTTCGTCGCTGCGAGCCTTTGGGTTGCTCCGGCCTGTGCCCAGTCCGCCGAACTAGCCGAGATCGACGCCCTCGTCCGCAACAGCGAAGGCGTGCAGAGCGGGATGGCGCTGGCGCGGCGGCAGATCGGGGAAAGCGACCTGATCGGCGCGGTGGCGACGCTGGAGCGGCTGCTGATCGACCATCCCGAAGCGGACGAGGCGCTGTTGCTGCATGTCAGCCTGCTCTGCCGCCTCGACGACAAACAGGGTGCGCGCGCCGAACTGGCCGAGATGGACCGGATCCGGGTGAGCGAAACTGCATGGGCGGAAGTGACGGCGGCGTGCGGCGCGGTGCCGCGGCCGCAGGGCTGGGGAGGCTAAGGCGATGCGGATCGGATTGGCCCTCGCGACTTCGGCCGCCGCGATCGCGATCGTGGCCGCTGCCGCGCCTGTCGCCGAACAGATCGTCGGCGCGGCCACGGCGGTGAAGAACGATGTGCGCATTCGCAAGCCCGCGGGCGGGGTGGCGCGCCCGGTGGCGCTGCGGCAGCGGATCGCGCTGGGCGACGGCGTCCAGACCGGCGCGAAGAGCCAGTTGCAGATCGTGCTGCTCGATCGATCGGTGTTCACCGTCGGCGCCAATGCGCGGGTGACGATCGACCGGTTCGTCTATGATCCGGGCCGGCCGAGCAGTGTCGGCGCGACGGTGACGCGAGGTGCGTTCCGCTTCATGTCCGGCCGGGGCGGGAGCAATGGATCCTCGATCCGCACGCCGGTCGCTTCGATCGGGGTGCGCGGGACCATCCTCGAAGGCGTGGTAGGTCCCGATGCGGCGCTGATCGCGGCGGGCGAGCGGGCGGTGGGACGGATCGCCTCCGATCCAGAGACCGCGTCGCTGATCGTGCGGCGCGGCCCGGGCCGGGCGACGCAGGGCGGCGCGAGGCCGGGGGCGATCGATGTGAGCGCGGGCGGGCGCACCGTCACTGCCGACCGGCCGCTACAGGCGATCTATGTGCCGCGCGCGGGCGCCGCGCCGATCGGGCCGTTTCCGATTTCCAATGCCGGGCTGATGCAGTTGCAGGCGATCCTGCATCCTTCGGTCGCGGCGCGGCTGGGGATTCTCGGCCCCGAGGACAATGCCGCGACCGCGACCGGCGAGCCCGGTTTGACCTGGCCCGTGCCCTCGCAGCCGGCGCGACCGCCGCGCCTGCGTCCGCCGGGCGGTGGGTTCGACGACGATGCCCCGCCCGCCTATCGCGGACCGGGCAATATTCCCGATCTGCCCTCGGTCGAGCCGCGCCGCCCGCCGTCGCAGCCCCAGTCCCCGAACCAGCCTCAGAATCAGGCGCCGTCCTCGCTGCGGGCAGCGCCTGCGCCGTCCGATGCTCCAGCCCGGGCACCCACCTCCGCAGGCAAGCCGGTCGCAACCGATATGCAGCAACCGCAGTCCGCTCCGCCCGCGCCCAACGATTCGGTGAAAGCGCCGCCGCAGCAGCCCGGCCCCACGCCGACGCCCACGCCGGCAAAAGGATATAAGCCGCCGAAGTGATCGCGGGTTGATAGCCGGCCCGCGCTCGGCTAGGCACCTGCGCTCGCTGCCCCTGTGGCGAAATTGGTAGACGCATTCGACTCAAAATCGAACGCCGCAAGGCATGCTGGTTCGAGTCCGGCCAGGGGCACCATTCTCTCTCCGCACTGACCATGCCGCCGGCATTGCGTGAAGGTCCAGCCTGACCCGATTGGGCGAGTGCAATTCTCGGTCGCGGACATGCGCCGATGGTTGACAATCGAAAATCAGCTTGAATTTCCGCGATTTGTCCGTTCCGGTTCGCTGGTGCTCGAACGGAACTGGACGATGGCGGGCGCGCGCGAAGCTCGCCTGGGCCAATTTCAGCTTTGACAGTTCGCGACTCACTGTACTATGTGTTCTAGTACAGTGGAGAGGCCAATGAATCGTGTAACCCCCGTTGCGATCGCCATCACGACCGGTGATCCACGCCCGATTGCCCGCCAGATCGTCGATGCGATCCGGCGCCAGATTTCGACCGGAGAGCTTTCGGTCGGCGGCAAGTTGCCGAGCGTTCGCGGGCTGGCGCAGCAATTGGGGATCAATCCCAATACCGTCAGCAAGGCCTATGCGCAGCTTACCGGCGAAGGCTGGCTTGAGGCGCACGCGGGTCTCGGCCTGTTCGTGGCGGTGCGCCGCGATCAGCTCAGCAGCGCGGAACGCGAGCGCCGCCTGGGCGAGGCGGTCGATCGCTTCGTCGGCGAAGTGATTGCGATCCGCTGTCCCGCCGACGAAGCGGTGGCGGCGGTGGCCGACGCGCTCGACGCGCTCAGCTTCGCCAAATCGGCATGACCGCCATGTCCGGCTACGCCATCGAAACCCGCGGACTGACTCGCTTCCACGGCCGCAAGCGCGCGATCGACGGGCTCGACCTCGCGCTCCCGCGCGGCGGGATCCACGCGATCGTCGGCGCGAACGGGGCGGGCAAATCGACGCTGTTCCGCATCCTGCTGGGCTTTCTCGCGCCCAGCGAAGGCGAGGCGTTCGTGCTCGGGCGCCCATCGGCTGCGCTCACGCCCGAGGATCGCCGCCGGATCGGCTTCGTCAACGAAGAGCATACCATGCCAGGCTGGGCGACCGTCGCGGCGGTGCTGGACATGCAGCGCCGCCTTTACGCCGATCGCTGGAATGCGCGCGCGTTCGACACGGTGATCGCCAGCTTCGACCTGTCGCCGGGCCAGCGTATCGGCCAGCTTTCGCGCGGCGAGCGCGCCGGGTTCAACCTGGCGCTTGCGCTGGGCCAGTCGCCCGAACTGCTGATCCTGGACGAGCCGACACTCGGGCTGGACGTGGTTGCGCGGCGACGCGTGCTCGACGCGCTGATCGACGGCGCGGATGCCGAAGGCCGCACCGTGATCTATTGCTCGCATCAGATCGAGGAAGTCGAGCGGCTTGCCGATACGCTGGTCGTGCTCGAGCGCGGCGCGCTGCTCAACTTCTCGGCCCCGGACATATTCTGCGACCGGATCAGCCAGTGGATCGCCGATGTGCCGTTCAAGGGACCTGCGCCGGATGAGATGCCCGGATTGCTCCAGCACCGCCGGATCGACGGCGTTCATCACTACACCATGCTCGACGCCGCACCCGGCTTTGCCGATTTCCTGCGCGGGCATGGCGCCAAATCGGTCCAGACAATGGCGGTTCCGCTCGATCGCGCGGTCGATGCCTTTCTGACGCGCAACCATGCGGGCCCGGCTGCCTGAAGGAAGACACGATGTTCGAACTCTACAAGGCCGAATGCCGGCGGTTTCGCTGGTGGGCGCTGGGCGCGGGCGCGGTCCATGCGGGCACCCTGTTCTTCTTCGATCGCGTGGTCGATCCGCTGCAGCAGCCCGAGATGGTCTATCAGCTGATGGGTGCGATCTATGCCGTCGCGGGCGTCCTGCTGGGACTGTATCAGGCGGGCAGCTATGCGCGGATGAACCAGTGGATCGCACTGCTTCACCGGCCGATGCCGCGCCGCCGGGTGCTGGCGGCGGTCGCCGGCGGCAGCGCGACGATGCTGGCGGCCGCCGTGCTGGTTCCGATCCTGTTGCTGCTGCTCAGCCACGGCCATATCGGCGCGCGCTTCGTCGATGCGCGGCACTGGCTGCTCGGCCTGTCGGGGGGCGTGCTGGCGCTGACCGGGCTGATGGGCGGCATCTACGCGGTGCTCAGCCCGCGGCGCTATGGCTGGCTGGCGCTGATCCCCGCGTTGCTGCCGTCGGTCAGCATGGCGGTCGGCTGGGCGGCGCTGCTGGTCCAATGCGCCGTACTCGCGGCGCTGACCCTGCTGGTCGCGAGCGTGTTCAAGCCCGATCTCGCCGTGCCGCCGCGCACCCGGTCCGGCCTCGCGGGAACGGCGCTGGCGGTGGCGATGGGCGCCTATCTGATGATCGTCGTCGCGGGCGATCTGGTGTTCCAGACTTTGTGGATCGCCACCGGCACGCATCCGCTCAACAGCGTGCCGCCGCGCGGCGGCGTGGTCGAGGCGACGCGAGCCGACGGCGCCGCGCTGATGGAGGCCGGGCTGGCGGCGCGAGGCGATGGCCAGGCGCGGCTGTGGCGTGAGCAGATCCACTTGTCCGAAGTGTTCAACCTGCCGCTGACCATCAAATGGCTGCCGGTGCGCGCCGAATTGACCAATGTCGCGCCGATGGAGTTCGACGACGAGCGGCGCGGGGTGCGCTGGACCTTCAGCCATGACGATATGCGCTTTCACGGCGTCAGGATCGCGGATGGCGCGGGCGCGGGCACGCTTGCCGACGATGGCGGATTCGAGACGCCGCCGCTCGCGACGGAAGGGAACCGCCTGATCGCCGGCGGCAGCCTGTTCGTGTTCGATATCGACGATGGCGCGATCCACCGTCGCATCCGCCTGCCCGCGGGCGAGACGATCGTCGGCCGGCCGGGAAAAGCCGGCTCAGCGCTGACGGTGATGAGCCAGCAGAAGCTGCGCTTCTATGACGAGCGGGTGCTGGACAAGGGCGACGCGGTCTATCCGCCGCTCGCGACGGTGCCGATGCCCGCGCCGGTCGGCAGCCTGATGCGGATCGACCTGATCGAACTGCTCGACGGCTACCTCGTCTCCTTCACCTATGCGCGGGGCGGCGTCGAAGGTCCGGCTGATTCGTGGCAGCAGATCGTCGAGGTCGATGGTGTAGGCCGCAGCCGCGCCGTCGCGCGGCGGACGCTGAAACCGGATTTTCCGTTCGTCGTTCGTTTCCTCAACTATTGGGTCTCGCCGGTGCTGCGGATCGTGCGGGATCAAGCGCAAGGGATTGGTGGCGGCACCGTGCCGATGGCAGCGCGTGAGCCGGTCCGGGTGCCGCTTTCGGTCTGGCTAGCGTCGGCAATCCTCGCGCTGGCTTCGGCCGCCGGAAGCCTGATCCTCGCGGCAAGGCGAAGGCTCGGCGCCCCGGCGACCGCCGTCTGGATCGGGGCCACGCTCATTCTAGGCCTGCCCATGCTGATTGCCTTCTGGCTGATCCGGCCGAGCCGCCCCGCCTGACAGGAGTTTCGCAATGACGACCTGCTTTCGCCGGCTCGGCCTCGCCGCAGCCGCTCTCCTGACGCTTGCCTGCGCCGCACCCGCGTCGGCTGATCCGCTGGCGGCGATGCTTGCGGTCGAGCGCGCCCGCCCGGTCTCCCCGCTGTTCGAGCGAGAAGCGTTTCTGACCGAACCGTTGCTGACCTCCGTCACGATCGCGCCCGATGGCGGCACGGTCGCGTTCCTGCGGATCGCGGGAGGGCAGTATAGCCTGTGGCTACAATCCACCGCGCCCGGCGCCGCGCCACGGCGCATCCTGCCGCATACCGACGCGCGCGAAGTGATGTGGAGCCGGGACTCGCGCTGGTTGATCCTGATTGCGCCCGACAAGGTGCAGATGCTCTCTCCGTCGGGGGATGCGGGCTCCGGCCTCGCCGCCACGCTGGGCGGGCCGACGGAGTTGCGGCTGCTCGATCTCGACCCTTGGGACGCGGGCGTGCTGCTGGTCGAGCAGGTGGGCGCGCGCTGGCGGCTATGGCAGACGGGGCCGGGAGGCGTGCGCCGGATGCTGGCGTCGAGCGATCGCGAGATCGTCGATGTCGCGCTGGGCCGGGATGGCCGCGCCGCGTTTCTCAAGCTGGCCGATGGCGACCGGCATCTGATCGTGGCGCGGCGCGCGGACGGCCGTTTCCGCACGGTCACCATCTGCGAGGCGATGGCGCGCTGCGACCTGATCGGCGTCACTCCGGAGGGCGGGGGCGCCTATGTCTCGGGCGACGTGCCGGGCGGGCGGCGGGCGGTTTTGCGGTTGGGTGCCGATGGACGGTGGACATCTCTCCATAGCGATCCGGCCGACGAAGCCGATGTGGACGGCATCGCGATCGACCGCGCGACCGGCGCGCCGCAGATCGTCAGCTATCGCGGCGGCCGGATCATGCGATACGGGCTGGACGCCGGAACCGTTGCCGGCCTCGCCCAGCTGACGGCCATGCCCGACGCAATGGTCGAGACCGCACGCGGCATATGGCTGGTGCGCGAGCGCGACGCGCGCCTGCAGGGCAATCGCTGGCATCTGTTCGATCCGGCCAGCGGCGCGATGCGGCCCTTGCTCGATGACCGGGCGAAACGCCTTTCGCCGGATGCACTCGGTCGGGTGCTTGCCTTCAGCTTTCCGGCGTCGGACGGGATGGTGATCCACGGTCTGCTCAGCGTGCCGCCGGGCCGCGATCCGGCGCGGGTCCCGCTGGTCACCATCGTCCACGGCGGCCCCTGGTCGCACGACGAACCCGATTACAGCGCGCTGACCCAGTTGCTGGTCAATCGCGGCTATGCCGTGTTCCGCCCGCAGTTTCGCGGGTCCACCGGCTATGGCCGCGCCTATATGCTCGCCGCGAACGGCGATTTCGGCGATGGCCGGGTGCAGCGCGATATCGAGGAGGGAACGCGTTATCTGCTCGCGCGCGGGATCGGCGATCCGGCGCGCACCGCGATCATGGGCGCGTCGTTCGGCGGTTATTCGACACTGCAGGCGCTTTCGAACGGATCGCGGCTCTATCGCGTCGGCGTCACGATCGTGCCGCCGGTCGATTTCGGCTGGACGTCGCGCTGGGGCGCCGCGCGGGGCGATCTCGGCAAGACGCAGGGGATGCCGCTGGACCAGAGCCTGCGCCTGCTGGCGCTGGATCCGAACGATCCCGCGATCGCCCGGCGGCTGTATCGGGAGTCGCCTCTCGCGCGCGCCGCCGCGATGCGGACCCCGTTGCTGCTGATCGCATCGGGCAGGGACGAGCGCGTCCCGATCCGCAGCGTGATCGACTATGCCGCGCAGCTCAGGCTGCTGGGCGCCCCCGTGCGGATCGTGGTGGCCCGCAACCAGCCGCACGCATCGTCGGATCCGATGGCCCTGCGCAGCATGTTGTTCCTCACCGAGAGGATGCTCGACCGGCACCTTGGCGGCCGCGCTACACTCCCGCCGCCACAGGATCTGCGCGACTGGATGGCGGGCAACTTGGTGATGCGGTGAGCCGGGTCATGCAGCCGCGGGCAGGGGCGCGGTCCGCTCGACGGGGTTGCGCCAGCAAGAAACATAGAGCGCGAGGATCGCCGAGATGCTGGCCAGCGCAGCGATCAGGAAGCTCCAGCGATAGCCGGTCTGCGGATCGAACGCCCAGCCGGCCAGTGCGGGCACCGACATGCCGGCAGCGGCCTGAAGCAGGAAGATGACGCTCGCGGCCTTGGCGAAGCCCCGCGCGCCGAAGCGGTGGGCGATCGTCGCCGGCTGGCAGACGATGGCGCCGCCCAGACCGATGCCGACCAGCGCGGAATAGAGGATCAGGCCGGGACCTTCGACCGCGAACGCCGCCACCGCGAGGCCAAGGGCAGAAGGCACGAGCAGGGCTGCCCAAAGTCGCGCCGGATTGATCCGGTCGCCGAGCCAGCCGACCAGCGCCTTCGCCGCCACGCCGGTGAAAGCGTAGAGCGCAAGGCCGGTGCCGACCGCCGCCTGGGTGTGGCCCTTGTCCAGCGCGTTCGCCGCGCCGTGGGCCAGCACCAGACTGAGGCCGCCGGTGATCACCGCGGAAGCGAACACGACGGCCCAGAAATCGGGACGCGCGAGGATGTCGCCCAGCGTTATCGGCCGCACCTGCGCGGCTGCCGATGCGGCATGTTCGGGCGGCGCGGCGTCGCCGTCGGGATATTGGCCGACATCGGCGGGCTGCTCGCGCACCAGCGCTGCTGCCAGCAGCGTGGCGACCGCGCCGAAGCCGGCGACGAGCCACCAGCCCGATCGCCATCCGGCCCCGGATTCGCCGATGAGCATGGTGAGGGTCGGTGCGACGAACACGCCGCCCACCGCCGAGGCGGTGAGCATGATGGCATAGGCGAGCGCGCGGCGTCGCACGAACCAGCGCGGGATGGCTGTCTGAGCGGTCAGGTTGCCGCCGGACGCCACCGCGAAACCGATCACCAGACCGAAGCAGATCGTAGCCGACAGCGGGGTCGAGACGATCGTCGCCATCGCAAGGGAACCGCCGGTCAGCATCGCGTTGCCCAGCGTGAGGGTCCAACGGATGCCGATCCTGCCGATCATCGCGGCGACCAGCGGCGAACTGAGGCCGATGACGCCGAAATAGACCGAGAAGGGCATCCCCATCTGCTCGCGCGTGAAGCCCAGATCGCGCGCCATCGCGGTGTTGAGCAGCGATCCGCCGGTCATCGGAAACGCCAGATTGGCGACGAGGATGAACCAGAATACCGCGAGAAGGATCCAGCCATAGAACAGGCGCGGCGCATCGACGACGGCATGGGGGGTACGCGATTGCAACAAGGCGCCGATCCTCTCATACGCCGCTTTGGAGTGCTCGCGCGGCTTGATTTCGATTATCGAACAATATTTCGCAAAGCGCAATGGATGACCGATTGCCAATCCGGCAATGTTGTCCGAAGCATTGCACGCGAAGCAGAGAGATCGCTGGGAGGACGTCGGATTGGCTGAAGAGCGCAAGGAGGGGATGGGGGGTCTCGCCAAGGGGCTGGATGTGCTGCTGGCATTCGGCGAGGGGCGGCCCGAACTGACGCTCAGCGAAGTGGCGGAGCGGACCCAGCTGGCGCCGGCGACCGCGCGCCGCTGCCTGCTGACCTTGCAGGACGAAGGCTATGTCGGTCATGGCGACCGGCGCTTCTTCCTGCTGCCCAAGGTGCTCAAGCTGAGCGCGGCGTTCCTCGAAGCGCTGGACATCGAGCGGATGACCCTGCCGCATCTGACCGCGCTGGCGAACCAGACCGGCGACGCGGCGGCGATCACCACGCTTCAGGGCCGCGACGTCGTCTATCTCGCCCGCTCGTCGGCCCGCGCGCTGATGCGGCTGGAGGCGCATGTCGGCAGCCGCTTTCCGGCCTTTTGCACCGCGACCGGCCGGGTGCTGCTCGCCGACCGGAGCGACGAGGAGATCGACGCCTATCTTCAGGGTGCGCTGCCGGCGCTGACCGAAGAGACCGTCACCGATCCGGCAAAGCTGAAGAAGCTGATCCTGGCGGCGCGCAAGGATGGGTATGCGGTGGTCGAGGACGAGCTGGCCTATGGCGTGATTTCGCTCGCCGTGCCGCTGTTCGACCAGCACGGGCGGGTCGTCGCCGCGCTGAACAGCTCGGGACATTCCAAGCGGATCGACAAGAAGCGGATCGTCGCGGAGCGGCTGGAAATGGTGCGCGAGCATGGCGCGCGGATTTCCGCGGAATTCCGTCAGGTGCCGCAGGTCAGCCGGATGCTCAGCGACGACTGACCTCGACAGATGTCGCATAACGAAATATGTTTCGATGATCGAAATATATTTGGAGAGCGACGATGCGGCATCACCTGTTCCTGGCACTGAGTGATCCGACACCGCATCGCGACGACGAGTTCCATCGCTGGTACGACGCCCACCACCTTCAGGATGTGGTCGATTTCTGTCCCGGATTCGTGCGGGGGCGGCGATACTGGCGGGACGGGGCCCGGCAGGCCGAGGGTCAGCCCGCATGGCGGAGCCTTGCCATCTATGATCTCGAGGCGGACGATGTCGCCGCGCTGCACGCCCGCGTCTCGGAGAATGTCAGCCGCTTCACCCCGTCCGGCGGGGTCTTCGCGCCGGACCATGCCGCATGGGTCTATACGCCGGTAGATGGCGGCGCGACTCCGTCGTTCGCGGAGGGGGGCGACGGCGAGCGCGTGGTGCTGCTCGCCTTTTTCGACGCGATGCCCGCCGGCAATGCGGTGCTCGAGCGCAACCCCGACCAGCGCCGCGGCGAATCCCCCGCCTGGCCTTACCTCGTCGTGCGCGACGTGCCGGCGAGCGACGCCGGGGAGCAGGTCGAGCGCATCGTGGTCGAGCAGCGGCCATCCGCCTTGTGGATCTTCCGCTCGCGGGGCGGGCTGCATGTGACCGACGCCGAAAAGGCGGCTTCGCTCGCCGGTTGACCCGAGCCGCGCCTGCCTGTATTTCTTATAACGAATAATATTTCGATATACGAAATAATCGGGAGAGTGAAATGACCGTCGATTGCACCGAGCGCCCGCTCGTACAGGATGTGAACGACTGGCTGGCGCTGCGTCCCGATGCGCCGCTGGACCGCTGGGGTGTTTATGCCCGGCTGCGCAACGAAGCGCCGATGTTCCAGATGGGCGACATCTATTTCCTGTCGCGCCATGCCGATTGTTCGGCGGTGCTGCGCGATCATCGCAATTTCGCCAGCGGGTTCGATCCGGAGGGCGAGCGGGTGCAGGCAGTGATGCGCGGCCTCGATCCCGAGCGGCGCGCGAAATATCAGGAAGTGCTCGAGCATCAGCTGCGCTGGCTCACGTCCAGCAATGGCGAGAAGCATGTCGCGTTGCGCACGCTGGCCACGCGCGTCTTCTCCATGCGAGCGATCGAGGACATGCGCGCGCGGGTGCAGCGCGAAGTGGACGAGCGGCTGGAGGAGCTGGCCTCGCGCGACAGCGTCGAGATCATTTCCGAATTCGCCTACCAGCTTCCGCTGACGATCATCTCGGAAATGCTCGATATTCCCGAAGACGTGCGCGAGAGCATCCACACGTCATGGCAGAGCATGGTCAAGCTGATCGGCAATCCGCCCGAGCAGGTGCCGCTGGTGATCGACGAGGTCCATGCCGGGATGCGCGAACTGGAATCGCGGCTGAAGCATACGTTCGACCTGCGGCGCGGGCAGCAGACGACCGACCTGCTCAAGCGGATGCTGGAAGCGCAGGAGGATCAGGGCGGCGCGCTGTCTGAAAAGGATGTGATGGGCATCGTCGCCCAGATGGTGATCGCGGGGCACCAGACGACGCAGGACACGATCGGCAACGCCCTGCTGGAACTGTTCACCCACCGCGAGCAATGGGACGCGATCCGCGCGGACCCGGAGCTGATCCCGAACGCGGTCGAGGAGATCCTGCGCTATCGCACGCCGGGCCAGATGGTCTCGCGCAACGCCCAGGCCGACATGCAGGTCGGCGAACATTTCATCCCCGCCGGGAGCCGGGTGACCTGCCTGCTCGGTTCGGCCAATCGCGACGCCGAGGTGTTTCCGGAGCCAGACCGGTTCGACATCACCCGCGCGAACGCCCGCCAGCATCTGGCGTTTTCGTCCGGGGTGCATTTCTGCCTGGGCGCGTCGCTGTCGCGGATGGAAGTCTCGATCTTCCTCAAGAGCTTTTCGCAGCGCTTTCCGGACGCGCATCTCGAGACGCGCAACCCGGAATGGCTGGCCAACAGCTTCCTGTTGGGGCTGGAGGAACTGCGCGTGCGCCTTCGCTGAAGGCGGCTGGGTCAGTCCGCTTTCGCGCCGTCGCAGTCGATTGCGGCGGCGGCGGCGCCCGACAGGATGAAGCCGATCGGCTGCGTCGTTTCTTCCTGCAGATGCCCGATCAGTCCCGCCGTGCGTGCGAGCAGGGAAATGCCTTTGAGCGCCGCGAGCGGGAAGCCCGCATCGAGCATCACCCCGGCGATCGCACCGTTGACGTTGATGGGCAGCGATCGCCCGATCGCTTCGGGCAGCGCCGCCGAGACGGTGTCGAGCATTGCGCAATGCGCGCCGGCCATGCCCTGTTCGCGGGCGATCGCGATCAGGCGATGCGCGCGCGGATCGCCGCCGGCATGTTGGGGATGGCCGAGGCCTGGGACGGCGAGCCGCTGCGCGCGCAGTTCGGCGATGGCGGCACGCGCCGCGGCTTCGGGCGACGACGCCCCGCTTGCCGCGACGCAGGAGGCGAGGAACTGGCCGGCCTTCTCCGCACTGCCCAGGACGACCGAACCGCATCCCAGCAGCCCGGCGGCGACCGCGCCCTGCATGGCTTCGGGGGCAGCGGCATAGGTCATGCGCGCGGCGACGACGCTGGGCACCAGGCCATGTTCGGCGATCGCGGTCAGCACCGCGTCGGCCATCACGCGTTGCGGCGGGGTCGGCAGCGTGCCGGTGACCAGCAGCCAGAAATAGCTGGTGAAATCGACCTTGCCGATCACCTCGCTGCACAGGTCGAGGCCGCGCACGGTGATGGTTTCGGCGTCCGAGGTGCAGATCGCCGAGAAGGGTTTGTCCTGTTTTCCGATGCGCATCGTCGTCCGATCACTTTTTTCGTTTTGCGAAGTTGTAACCGCTATCCGAAAAGTGTAGCAGGCTGTCAAGGCAAGGCGCGGTGCGCCGAGTTGCCAGAAACCAGACCGCAGCGGCCTGGCCGGGGAGAATGATGCCAAAACCGCTTCACGATATTACCGTCCTCGAAATGGGCACCTTCATCACCGGTCCGGCGACCGGAATGCTCCTCGCGGACATGGGGGCGCGAGTGATCAAGGTGGAGCGCCCGGACGGTGGCGATCCGTTTCGCGCCTATCAGGGGTCGCTCTACGCCCCGCATTTCCAGACCTATAATCGCAACAAAGAGTCGATCACGCTCAACACGCGCGAGCCGGAGGATCTGGCGGCGCTGGACGCGCTGGTTCGCGACGCCGATGTGTTCATCCAGAATTTCCGGCCCGGCGTGGCCGAGCGGCTTGGCGTGTCGGCGGAGCGGCTGCGGGCGATCAACCCGCGGCTGATCTATTGCTCGATCTCCGGCTTCGGGCCCGACGGTCCCGACCGCGACCGGCCCGCGTTCGACACGGTGGCACAGGCGGCGAGCGGATTCCTGCGCCTGCTGGTCAATCCCGCGCATCCGCGCGTGGTAGGGCCGGCGATCGCGGATTCGCTGACCGGTTTCTACGCGGCCTATGGCGTGATCTCGGCGCTGTACGAGCGTGCGAAGACGGGCAAGGGACGGCTGGTCGAGACGTCGATGTTCGAAGCGATGTGCCACTTCAACCTTGACGACTTTACGCATCTTCTCTCCGCCGGCGAAGTGATGGGGCCGCATAGTAGGCCGCACGTGTCGCAATCCTATGTGTTCCAGTGCGCCGATGGGCTGTGGCTGGCGCTGCACATGTCGTCGCCGCCGAAATTCTGGGAGAATCTCGCCGCGGCAGTGGGCGAGGCGGACCTGTTGCAGCGGCCCGGTTTCGAATCGCGCGATGCGCGCATCACCCATTACGAACAGGTGGTGGAGCAGCTCGCTCCGCTGTTCGCGGCGCATCCGCGCGACTGGTGGACCGAGCGCCTCGCGAAGCACGAAGTGCCGCATTCGCCGGTGCTCGATTCGAGCGAAGTGATCGACAGCGCGCAGGCGAAGCATCTGGGAATCGTCATCGAAGGCGAGGGGCCGGAAGGGAGATTCCGCACGATCCGGTCACCGATCAGTTTCGACGGCCAGCATGACGAAGCGGTCGTCGCGCCGCCCGTGCTGGGTCAGGACAACGATGCTATTCTGCAACGAACGAACATAAAAAGAGTGGTTTCCGCGGGCGAATAGCCCGGGTCGCCGAAGAGGGAAGGATGATGGAATGACGAAGACGCTGCCGGGCCGGCTTCACCACACGGCCTATGTCACCAAGGATCTGGAAGCGACGCGGGCCTTTTACGAGGACGTGATCGGGCTGCCGCTGGTCGCGACCTATTGCGAGGCCGACGAGCTGTTCGGCAAGGAACGCGTCTATTGCCACTGCTTTTTCGAGCTGGCCGACGGCAGCGCGCTGGCCTTCTTCCAGTTCGCCGATCCGGCCGATCAGGCCGAGTTCGGGCCGGAAATGCCGCAGTCGCCCTTCCATCACATCGCGCTGCACGTCGACGCCGAGACTCAGGCGGCGCTGGAGCAGCGGATCGCCGAGCGCGGCATCCGCGAGCCGGACACCTATGTGCTCGAGCATGGCTATTGCCGCTCGGTCTATATCAAGGATCCCAACGGCATGATCCTGGAGTTCACCTACGACGCGCCCGCCGCGCTCGAAGGAGACGCAGAGCGTCGCGCGACGGCCCATGCCGAGCTGCGCCGCTGGCTGGCGGGCGATCACAGCAACAACAACCAGTTCCGCGCCGGAGCACACGCGGCCTGAGCGCCGCAGCGGCGCGCGAGTAGAAAAGGAAGCGCGTTCAACGGACGCCGGGAGCGATCCCGGCGCGCCGGACGGCTGCCCACGCCCGTGACGCGGACGGGCGCCGGCCCCGCTCAAGCCGCCAAATCGCCCGTTGCATCGAATAGGTAACAATGATAGCAATTCGTTTATCGAAGCAGATTTCGATATACGAAATTTAGAAAAAGCCTGACCGGGTCGTCGAATATCGCCGGGGACAGCGCAAAAAATGGGAGGTTGTATGAAGGGAAAAATCACTTCCATCCGGCTACGGATGCTGTGCGGCGCGGCGTGCCTGATCGCGCTGGCCCCGGTCGCTGCGCAGGCGCAGGACGCGCCTGCCGAGACCCCGGCCGAAACCGACGATACGCAGACCGCAGCCGATCCGGGTAACGCGATCGTCGTGACCGGATCGCGCATCGTTCGTGACGGCTATCAGGCGCCGACCCCGGTGACGGTCGCCACGTCGGACGATCTGCTTAAGGCGGCCCCGGCGAGCATCCCGGACGGCCTCAACAAGCTGCCCCAGTTCGTCGGCTCGGCGGGTCCCAACCGCAGCTCGACCACCTTCGCGACGCCCAATCACGGCAATATCCTCAATCTGCGCGGTCTGGGCGGCATCCGCACGCTGATCCTGATCGACGGCGTGCGCGCATCGCCCTCGACCTATCTCGGCACCGTCAATGTCGACCTGTTCCCGCAACTGCTGACCCAGCGCGTCGACATCGTCACGGCGGGTGCATCGGCATCCTATGGCTCGGACGCGGTCGCCGGCGTGGTGAACTTCGTCCTCGATACCAAGTTCAACGGCGTAAAGGGCGTCGCGCAGGCGGGCATTTCCGGCCGTGGCGACAATGCGACCAACCGGCTGGGCCTGGCCGGCGGGTTCAACCTGACCGATCGCGTCCATGTGTTGCTCAGCTACGAGCATATCCAGAGCGACGGCTATCTGGTCAGCGACCGGCCCGAACTGGCGCAGCAGGGCATCGCGGTGGGATCGGTGATCGGCGGCGGCGCGCCGGGATCGGCATCCAATCCGCTGCACTTCGTGACCGGCGCTCGCTATAATTTCGCCAGCTTCGGCGGCCTGGTCAGCACCGGGCCGTTCGCCAACACGGTGTTCCTCAACGGCCCGAACAATTACCGGACCGCGATTGCGGGTACGCCGACCGGCTCGACGGGCTTCTTCACCGGCAACAGCGATTATTATTATGCGCCGGGCAGCGTGTCGGCGAGCGCGGCGACGAAGAGCGACTCGGTGTTCGGCCGCATCGATTTCGAAGCGACCGACGATGTCACGATCTTCGCGCAGTTCATGGGTGCCAAGTCCGACATCAGCTATAACTCGCTGCCCAACCTGCTGCTGACCCCGGCGATCTTCAGCGGCAACGCGTTCCTGCCCGCGCCGCTGCAAACCCAGTTGACCAACACCGGCACGGCTTCATTCACGCTGCGCAAGCTGTTTGACGAATTCGGCCCGATCACCGGCTATGAGACGATCTACAATTGGCAGGCGATCGCGGGCGCCAAGGGGCGCATCGGCGGCTTCGACTGGAACCTCGCTTACTCGCGGGGCAGCACGATCTTCAAGTTCCGCCAGCCGGGCCAGTTCGAACAGACCAAGCTCGCGGCGGCGCTGGACGCGGTGTTCGACGGCAGCGGTAACATCGTCTGCCGTCCGACGCTGAGCGCCGACCCGGCGGTGCGCGCGCGCTATGCCGGGTGCGTTCCGCTCAATCCGTTCGGCTATGGTTCGGCATCCGCGGCTGCGCGCGATTATGTGATGGGCACCTCGACCTACCGGGCCGAGATGATCACCGACAATGTCGTGTTCGGCGTGTCGGGCGATCTGTTCGAGCTTCCCGCGGGGCCCCTGTCGATCGCGGTGGGCGGCGAGTATCGCGAGCAGAGCCTGAAGCTGACCTCGAACTCCGATCCCGCCGTGTTGCAGGACAATACCGGCCTGCGCGGCCTGGCGGCGAACGCGACGCGTTTCTACCTGACCAACACCGGCATCGCGAACGGTTCGAGCAACGTGAAGGAAGTGTTCGGCGAAATCGCGATCCCCGTGCTGAAGGATACGCCGTTCTTCCAGTCGCTCGATCTGAGCGCGGCGATCCGTTATGCCGATTACAGCACCAGCGGCGGCGTCACGACGTGGAAGCTGGGCGGCATCTGGGCGCCGACCGACGGCCTGAAGTTCCGTGCGACGCGATCGCGCGACATCCGCGCGCCAACCCTGTTCGATCTGTTCGCCGGGGCGCAGTTCATCCAGACCGCGACGCTCGATCCGCACACCAACACCAACGGATCCTATTTCCAGCGGTCGAGCGGCAATTCCGCGCTGAAGCCGGAAGTGGCGGATACGCTGAGCATCGGCCTGGTGGCGCAGCCGGCGTTCCTGCCGGGGTTCGCGCTGTCGGTCGACGCGTACAAGATCCGGATCAACGGTGCGATCTCGACGCTGAGCGCGGCGCAGATCCTGCAGGACTGCGAGGATAGCGGCGGAACGGCGCCGTCCTGCGCGGCGATCACGCGGCCCTTGCCCTTCTCCGACCGGACCGCGGCCAATTTCCCGACCGAAGTGCGCGTCGCGGGCGTCAACATCTCGACGATCGAGACGCAGGGGATCGATTTCGATGCGTCGTACCGCACGAACATCGGCGAGGATCGCCTCGCGCTGCGTCTCTATGCGACGTACGTGCATCGCTATCGCACCCGCCTGAGCGGCAACCAGCCGGTGATCGAATATGCCGGTTACAGCACGCTGGGCGGCCGTTCGGACACGACGATCCCCAACTTCAAGGGCAGCTTCAGCGTCAGCTACGAAGCGAAGAATTTCGGGATCTTCGTCCAGGAAGGCTTGATCGGCCGGATCCGGATGGGACCGACTTTGCGCTATGCCGAGGAGGATCTGCCGCCGGTGTTGAATACCGACGTCACGCTGACGCTGCGTCCCGAGATGATCCGTGGACGGGGTGAGTTCTTCCTGACGGTGAACAACCTGTTCGATCGGACCCCGCCGCAATTCTATGTGAACACGGTGCCGGGGCTCGGCGCGGGAACGCTTATCAACCTGTACGATACCACCGGGCGGCAGTTCACCGCCGGGGTTCGCTTCAACTTCTGATCCGCAGGGCGGCGCCGTGGGCATGAGTCCACGGCGCCGCTTTGCAACTGACAAGGAATTCCAATGCCACGCGTCCTGATCCTCTATTATTCCAGCTACGGGCATATCGAGACGCTGGCGCAGGCGATCGCGCAGGGCGTAGCAGAGGTTCCGGGCGCGGAAGCGGTGGTGAAGCGCGTGCCCGAACTGGTGCCAGAGGAAGTGTGCAAGGCATCGGGCATCAAGACCGATCAGGCTGCACCCTTTGCCGATCCAAACGAGCTTGGCGATTATGACGCGATCATCGTCGGCACGCCGACGCGGTTCGGCAACATGGCGGCGCAGATGCGCAATTTCCTCGACCAGACCGGCGGGCTGTGGATGCGCGGCGCGCTGGTCGGCAAGGTGGGCAGCGCCTTCACTTCGACCGCGAGCCAGCATGGCGGGCAGGAGACCACGCTGATTTCGACTCAGGTGACGCTGATGCATCACGGCATGGTGATCGTCGGGCTGCCCTATAGCTGGCCGGGCAATGCGCAGATGAAGGAGATCAGCGGCGGGACGCCCTATGGAATCTCGACCATCGCCGATGCAGACGGGTCGCGGCAGCCCAGCGAGAATGAGCTGGAGGGCGCGCGCTTCCAGGGACGGCACGTCGCACAGATCGCGGCGAAGCTGGCCGCCTGACCGCGACCCGGCATGTACTGCGCCCGCGTATCCGAGGCAGCGACAGCGGCATTTGGCGGCACGTTTAGCGATGTTCCCGTGCCGGGCGGGGCGATACGCGTCGAGACGCTGGGGCACGGCTGGCCGGTCCTGCTGCTGCACGGCTGGACGCTGGACCGCCGCGTCTGGATACCGCAGGCTCTGGCACTCGCCGATCGATACCGGATCGTGGCGCTCGACCGGCGCGGCAATGGCGGCTCTTCCGCCCCACCCGACATGACGCGCGAGACGGATGACATTCTCGCGTTGGCGGACCAGCTGAACCTTGGCCGCTTTGCCGTGGTCGGCATGTCGCAGGGCGCGCGGGTGGCGATGCGGTTCGCGATCGATCATCCCGAACGGGTGAGTGCACTGATCGTGCAGGGCGCGCCGCTTTCCGATCTGCCGGGCGAGGCGGAGGATGAGCCGCCGGTCGCCCGGATGGCGGCGCTGGCCGGCGCGCGGAAGATCGCGGAGATGCGTGAGCTGTGGCGCGATCATCCGCTGATGCAGGTGAGCGGGGACGCGGCGAAGTGGCTCGATCCGATCGCCGCCGACTATGCCGGACGGGATCTGGGCGCGCGGGCCGCGCTCGATGTGACGCAGGCCGATTGCGCGCGGATTTCCGCGCCGATACTCGCGATCACCGGCGCGAACGAACCGGCGAGCCGCCACCGGGTCGCTCGGGCGCTGGAGCGCATTGCGGGGGCCGAGCGGCTCGACATTCCGGGCTGCGGCCATCTGTGCAATCTCGAGCGGCCGGACATCTATAACGCAGCGCTTGCCGCCTTTATCGCGGCGCATGACGGGTCAAATTCGGGGACGGTGAGATGACGCAGAAATTCCTGACGACCCATACCGGCAGCCTGCCGCGCCCCGAGGCGCTGATGCGGATGATGTTCGCGCAGGGCGAAGGCGTTCCGGTCGATGCCGATGCGCTTGACGCAGCAGTCGATGCGGCCGTTGCGGAAATGGTGGCGAAGCAGGTTGCGGCGGGAATCGATATTCTGGGCGACGGCGAGATGTCGAAGCCAAGCTATGCCACCTATATCAAGGATCGCCTGCACGGCTTTGGCGGCGAAGGCGGCAGCTACGCGTTTCAGGATCTGGATGAATATCCGGGCACGCGCGACAAGGTTTTCGGCGATGCCGGGCGGTCGCGACGGCGCGCGCCGGCGTGCAACGGGCCGATCAGTGTCAAGGACATGGAAGCGCCGCGGATCGACGCCGAACGCCTTGTCGCCAGGGCGGAGGGGCGGCAGGTCTTCATGAGCGCGGCGTCGCCGGGCGTGACGGCCCTGTTCTTCCCGAACGACCATTATCGCGATCACGAGGAATATCTGTTCGCGATCGCGGAGGCGCTGCGCCACGAATATGAGACGATCGCGGCGGCGGGCATCACATTGCAGGTCGATTGCCCCGATCTGGCGATGGGGCGGCATGTTCAATATACCGACCTGGAGCTGCCGGAATTCCGCAAGCGCATCGGCATGCACATCGCGGCGCTGAACCATGCGCTGGCCAATATCCCGGCCGAGCTGCTGCGGATGCATCTGTGCTGGGGCAATTATCCCGGGCCGCATCATTGCGACGTGCCGCTGGCCGACATCATCGATCTGGTATGGACAGCCAAGCCGGCGACGATCCTGTTCGAAGCGGCGAACCCGCGCCACGCGCATGAGTTCACGCTGTTCGAGGAGGTCGGCGTGCCCGAGGGCAAAATCCTGTGCCCCGGGCTGATCGAGCCGCAATCGACCTATATCGAGCATCCCGAACTGATCGCGCAGCGCATCGGCCGCTATGCCGATCTGGTCGGTCGCGAGCGCGTGATCGGCGGCGTGGATTGTGGGTTCAGCATCCATGTCGGGAGCGGGGGGCTCGATCCCGCCGTCGTCTGGGCGAAGCTGGCCGCACTGGCGGAAGGCGCGGCGATCGCGACGCGCCGCTACTGGTGAGGTGCGGTCGGCGCCGTCGCGCCTGACGACGCGCCGCGAGGGGAGGTTTGCCGTGGCGCAATCGGCGACAGCTGTATAGACAAGTTCCCGGGGCAACTGACGGGGAACGGGTTTTGACGGCGCAGGAAGCGGACGCGGAGGCCGGGCAGGGCCTGCCTCGCTATGTCGAGATCAAGCGCCATATCGTTTCCGCCCTGCGGTCCGGGCATCTCGGGCCGGGCGACCGGGTGCCGTCCGAAGCCGAGATCGTGGAGCAGTTCGGCGTGTCGCGGATGACCGCGAACCGGGCGCTGCGCGAGCTGAGCAGCGCGGGGATCATCGTGCGGCGCGCGGGGGCCGGTTCGTACATCGCCGAGCCGAAGCCGATCGGCCACATGATCGAGATCCGCAACATCGCCGACGAAATCCGCGTGCGGGGCCACAGCTATCGTCCGCGCGTCCTGTGCAACGAAACGCTGCGGGCCGACCCCGATTTCGCCGAATTGCTGGGCGTGCGCGCGGGAACGCGGATTTTCCACAGCATGATCGTGCATCACGAGGCGGAGTTTCCGATCCAGCTCGAGAAGCGGCTGGTGCTCGCCGCTGCGGCGCCCGATTATGGCGCCATCGATTTCCACACGGTCACGCCGAACGAGTATCTGACGCGCGTGGCGCCGCTCGATCGCGTCGAGCATCGCGTTGCCGCGACGATGCCCGATCCGGAGACGCAGGCGCTGCTGGGCATGAGCGCCAACGTGCCGGTGCTGGTGATGACCCGCCGGACCTGGAGCCGCGGGCAACTGGTGTCGCACGCGTGGCTGACCCATCCGGCGGACCGGTACGAACTGACGGCGACCTTCGCGGTGGACGCCGGCTAGGCGGGCTCGCCCCGCTTGCGGCGGCGCAGCCAGCGGAAGTCCGCCGCCCTGAAGCTCTTGAACAGCAGGTAGAAGCCCGTTCCCGACAGCCAGAGCGTGCCGAAGGCGACGAAGATGATCAGCGGGTGATTGAAGCTGGCGCGCCCGACATAATCCATGTTGTGGAGCATCCAGAAAAAGTCCCAGGTGCGCCACGTGTCGCCGCGGGTCACGAGATGGCGCCCGGTCGTGGCCGAGACATAGGCGCTGCTATGTTCGGCATCGTCGAAATCCACGCGCCACATCGGGCCGGTATGATCGCGGGCTTCGAGATTGGCGTTGGCGAGCCGGGTGGTCTTCAGGACGCGCGCGACGATCCCGTGCGCGGCGATTTCGGTCGCGAGGCCCTGATCGATCTCGATCCGGTCGCCGGTGGTCGCGTCGAACAGGCGGGTCCCGGCGGCGTCGCGGATCTCATAGACCGGCCGCCCGGCAAGATCGCGCACCGCCAGCGCCTCGGCCGTGCCGCCCGTTGCCAGCCGCGTGGGATCGATCAGCCCTTCGGTCTGGAGCGGCATGACATGGGGCGCGGCCCCGTCATGACCGCCCACGGCGTCGGAATCGAGCGCGGCCATCATCGCGCCGCTGAGCGCCCAGAGGAGGAATTGCAGGCCGAGGATCAGGCCCACCCATTTGTGGATCCGCCGGAACAGGAGCGGCGAGAGACGGATGCGCATCAGCGCGCCTTTCGTTTGCGGCGGGGGAAGGACCAGAAGAGCAGCCATGCGCCGGATAGGCCCATCGCCAGCGCCGACCATGTCGCCACGCGCAGCAGCGGATTGTTGACGTCGGTGCGCGTCTTGTAATCCATGATGTGGAGCATCCAGGCGACGTCGAACGCGCGCCACAGCAGGTGCCGCTTGGCGAGCAGCTCGCCGGTGGCGGGCGAGATATAGAGCGTCGGCCGGTTCCATCCCGCGAACTCGACCTGCCAATAGGGCGGGGGCCGCGACCCCATTTCCTGTTCGCGCGTGGTCAGCAGGGTGGTGCCGACAATCTCGCCGCTGCCCGCATATTGGGTGCGGGCGATCCGCCGCGCTTCATCGGCGGTAAGTGCGGGCAGGAGCGCGCCGGTCGTGGCGTCGAAGGCGAGGACGCCGTCCTTGCCCTGCGCGCGCCAGATCCGGCGGCCGAGCCGCTGTTGCAGCCGCAACTCGGTCAGCCCCGGCGTCTGGGCCGCGATCCTGGCCGGCGCGACCGCACCGGCCAAGGGTAACGGCGCCGGCGCGACCGGCCGCACGAGATGATCGCCGTGGATCGTATCGATATGGACGACCACCATGTAGAAGCCGGTGGCGGTCCACAGCACGACCTGGATGCCGACGAAGAGCGCCAGCCATTTGTGCGTGCGGCGGACGAACAGCGGCCAGCGGATCTTCGCCATCGATCAGAACGCCGTCCGGAAGCTGGCGTAGAAGCGGCGGCGCATCAGATCATAGGTCATGGTATCGGTATTGCCGTCGGTGAAGCTCGGAATATAAGGCGCCGCCGTATCGAACAGATTGTCGATGCCGAGCGAGAAGCGCGTCCTGCCATCCACATCGAACGCCAGCTGGACATTGTGATAGAAAGTGTCCGGCGTGCGATAGCCGATCGCGGTGGGCGCGGCGTTGAAATCGGTGGCGGTGCCGATCCACTGGGTCGACCAGGTGAAGCCGATCGCGTCGCGCTTCGCGGTCAGCACGCCATAGCCGCGCCACTTGGGATAGCCGCCATTGCCGCCGCCGATATGGCCGTCGAAGATGATCGGCGCGCCGCCCGGGAAGGGCTGGATCACATAGCGATCGAGATAGGTGACGTTGAGATCGGCGGTCAGCTGAAGCTGGCCGATGCGATGGCTATAGACCAGGCCGAGATCGAGCCCGCTCATCTCTTCGCGGCCGGTGTTGATCGGCTGGGCGGAGAGATAGGTGACTTCGCCGGTCAGCGCGCTGCGGCGGAAATCGCCGCAGAAGGGATGCGACAGGCCGCTGCTGGCATAGCAGATGCCGAGCTTGGTCGATCCCGGGATCGCGCGGATCGCGCCGGTGATGTCGATATCGAACCAGTCGGCGGTCAGCGTCAGGCCGGGCAGGATCCCGCGCGGCTGCAGCACGGTGCCGACGGTCCAGCTGGTCGAGGATTCGGGCTGGAGGTTCTGGTTGCCGCCCACCGTGGTGAGGATCGTCGTGCCAAGCTGGACATAGCCCGCCGGGACGCCCGAGGCCTGGCAATTGGCGATCAGCGTCGCGTTGCCGCTGGTCGAATAGCGGCTGCACGGATCGGTGGTCGTCAGATTGCCTTCGGACACGCCGCCGAACAGTTCGGGGACGTTTGGCACGCGGAAGCCGGTGCCATAGGTGCCGCGGACGCGAACGCCCTCGACGATCGTCCAGTCGGCGCTGATCTTGTAGTTCCAGTCGCTGCCGAACAGGTCATAGTCCGAATAGCGGATCGCGCCGTCGATGGTGAGCGACTGGAAGAAGGGCGTGCCCGACAGCAGCGGAACCGACAGCTCGGCATAGGCTTCCTTCGCCGTGGTGGTGCCCGAGATCGGCGACTGCTGGTTGGTGTTGGCGATGCCCGCGACCGTCAGGGGATCGGGATTGCGCCATCCCTTTTCGCGCCGGTACGAGACGCCGGCGGCGAAGGACACCGAACCGGCGGGAAGCCGGAACAGGTCGCCGTTCATATCTGCGGTCAGCGAGAGCAGCGCGTTGCCGCCACGATCGCGGGTGGTGACGAGGATATAGTCGAGCACGGCGGGCGTCAGATCGCCGAAGCCGAGATAGTCGGCGCAGGGAATGGCCGCGCCGGGAGTGAAGCTGCACCGGCTGGTGTCGAGGCTGTATCCCACGCGCTGGAGATTGGCGACGTTGGTCGAACCGTCCACGGCGGTGTTGCGGCCATAGGCGCCGGCCACTTCCCACGCCCATCCGTTGCCCAGCTTGCCGCGCAGGCCGAGCGTGCCCTGCCAGGTATCGGTGCGCTGGAAGAACTGGCGCGGGCCGGGTTCGGCGAGGCGGCGCTGGACCAGCACGATATTCTGTCCGGTCGGGTTGGTGGGATTGGCGGCGGAGATGGAGAGATTGCGCAATGTGCCCGGCGTCGCGATCTGATCGGACCGGCGATGCGTGTACAGCGCTTCGCCGAACAGCTCGACCGGACCCAGATCATAGTCCGCGAACACGCCGGTGCTGATGCGCTCGATCGGGTTGACCGCATTGAGGAAGGGATTCGAATTGAAGTTGTGCTTGGCCGCGCTGTACGGCTCGTAGAAATTGCCGTTGCCGCCGACCACCTGGTTGAAGTTGATCTGCTGGCCATTGGGCAGCACGGCGCGGCCGCCGATCGTCGAGGCGCTGTTGACGCAGGCGAGCTTGCCCGGCGTGGTCTCGGACAGCGAGCAGGGCGCGCGTGAGGCCATGTTGACGGGCTCGGTCTTCTGATAGGTCGCCGCGATCAGGATGCCGCCGCGGTCGCCGCGCATTCCCCACATGCCGTCGATCGAATAGTCGCCGCCGTCGCCGCGTTCGGTGATCCCGCTGCGCGCGCTGAACGCGAAGCCGTTCACATCGGTTCGCGTCACCAGATTGACCACGCCCGCCATCGCGTCCGCGCCGTAGATGGCCGAGGCGCCGTCCTTGAGCACTTCGGCGCGAGCGAGCGCGACCACGGGGATCATGTTCAGATCGGGCGAGGAATTGGCGCCGGTGCCGCCGGCCACGAGGCGGCGATTGTTGAGCAGCACGAGCGTGCGCTTGATGCCGAGGCCGCGCAGATTGACCTGCGCGGTGCCATAGCCGTTGCCGGTCCAATAGGCAGAGCTCTGGTTGCCGGCGAACCCGGCATTGGCAGGGAGGCGCTGAAGCAGCGTCTCGACATTGACGATGCCGGTATTCTCGATCTGCTCGGACGAGACGACCGTGGCGGGGCCGACTCCGGCGATGTCCTGGCGGCGGATGCGGCTGCCGGTGACGAGGATCTCGCCCGGCGCTTCGGCGGGTTCGGCCTGGGTGCCGGGTTCGTCTTGCGTGGCAGTCTGCGCCATTGCCGGCGCGATCGGTGAAAGCATCGTCGCTGCGAGCAGGATCCGAGCGGTCTTCATCTTGGCCCCCTATTGTTCTTGGCTAGTCCCGAGGCTGGAAGAGAGACCAATTGTATATACAGGTCAATCAAAAATAACGAATAAAATCAAAATGTTAAATCAATATATCGCAAATGCAGCCCCACTTATTACGCAATTGCGACAGCCACCCCTCACCGAAACGAGATTTTCCGCGCTGGCTGTCCCGGCGAGCGCCGCTGCGAGCCCTTGCGCATCGATCTTGCAGGCGGACAAGGGAACGGCCGGAGCGGCGGGGGATCCGCCGCTCCGGCCGTTGGCGTCCGGGAATGCCGCATTCGACCGGGGCGATTCGATCGCGGTCCCGGCCGTGCGACCTCGAGGGGCGGACACCCCGCGGACGCCGGAAGACTGGCCTGCCGACCCGGTCGCTAGAACCAGGTCCGGACGCCGACGACGAAGCTGACGCCGCCGGTGTCCTCGCCGCGCGCGCGGGCGAAGTCGGCGGTCCGGCCGAAGCTGCGTTCCCACGACACGCCGATATAGGGCGCGAACTCGCGCACTTCCTCGTAGCGCAGCCGCAGCCCGAGTTCGGCGTTGGAAAGGCCCGCGCCGATCCCGTTGGCGGGCATGTCCTGCGCGGAGAGATTGATCGCGAAGCGCGGCTGGATCACCAGATTCTGCGTGATCCGCTGGTCGTAGCTGCCCTCGGCACGGGCAAGGAGATCGCCCTTGTCCGACAGGAACAGGCTGCCCTCCAGCTCGAACCAGTACGGCGCGAGGCCTTCGATCGCGAGGGTGGCGTAGGTCCGGCGCGGACCGGGGCCGAAATCCTGCCGGACACCGGCCTGCAGGTTCCAATAGGGATCGAGCGCGCGGCTGTAGAGCGCCTGGATTTCCGCGCCCTCGAGGCCGTGGCGGAATACGCCTTCGCCTTCGGACTTGAGCCACAGCCGGTTGAGGTCCCCGCCATACCAGGCTTCGCCCTGCCAGCGATAGCCGGTGTCGCCGGAGCGGACATGCACCTCGGCCATTTCGATCATTACCTTGGTGAAGGTGCCGTCGCCATGTTCGCGCCGCACGTTGCGTTCGGACTCGGCCATCGCTTCGGCGCCCCAGTAGCGATCGGCGGCGCGGCCGGGCTCGGGGGCCGGGGCGGTGGCGTCGCCCGGCGGCAGATCGGTTCCGCTGAGCGGCTTTCCGTCCTGAGCCGCCTCGCCGGTCATGACATGGCCCGCGTGCGGATCGGCCGAGGGGGCCGGAGCGGGCATCGCGTGACCGGCATGGGGATCCGCAGGCGCCGGCGCGGGCGTTGCCGGGCGGTGTCCGGCGTGAGGATCGGCGGGCTTCGCGGGTGCCGGTGTCGGCGCTGGCGCCGGTGCGGCCGTGCCGGGCATGGCGTGGCCCGAATGATCCTGCGCCGTGGCGGGCAGGGCAAGGACGAACGGTGCGATGCCGATCAGGAAGCGCGCCTTCATGCTGCGTCTCCCCCGAGCGGGCGGACCTGGACGACCTGCATCATCCCGGCGTGCATGTGGTAGAGGAGGTGGCAATGGAACGCCCAGTCGCCCGGCTCGGCGGTGAAATCCCAGCTCACCTTGCCGCCGGGAAGCACGTTCACCGTATGCTTGCGCGGCGAATGATCGCCATGACCGGTCACCAGTTCGAAGAAATGACCGTGCAGGTGGATCGGATGCGCCATCATCGTGTCGTTGACGAGGGTGACCCGCACCCGCTCGCCTTTCTCGAAGGGCAAAGGCGCCTTCACTTCGGAGAATTTCTCGCCGTCGAACGCCCACATGAAGCGCTCCATGTTGCCGGTCAGGTGGATCTCCAGCTCGCGGCCGGGCGCGCGCACATCCGGGTTGCGATCGAGCGCGACCAGATCGCGATAGGTGAGCACCTTGTGCCCCGCATCTTCCAGCCCCTGGCCCGGTTCGCCGGTGCGGTCGACCGGCATGGGCGAGATCGTCTGCACGCCGGGGCCCATCTTCACCTGCGGCGCGTTCGCCGGGTCGCGCATCTTCATGCCCGAATGGCCCTCGCCGGCGGCGGGCGCGTCATGGTTCATGCCGGGCATCGCGCTATGGTCCATCCCGTCCATACCGCCCGAGCCATGATCCATGTCGCCCATGCCCATGTCCTTCATGTTCGCGACCGGGCGCTTGCGCAGCGGCGGAACCTCGGCGTTCATGCCCGCGCGAGGCGCCAGCGTGGCGCGCGCCATGCCCGAACGGTCGACGGCTTCGGAGACGAGCGTGTAGGCGCGGTCCTCCGGAGTCACGATCACGTCATAGGTCTCCGCGACCGTGATCTGGAATTCGTCGACCTCGACCGGGCGGACGTTCAGCCCGTCGGACTGGACGATGGTCAGCTTCAGACCCGGAATGCGCACGTTGAAGATCGTCATCGCCGACGCATTGACGAAGCGCAGCCGCACCCGCTCGCCGGGCTGGAACAGCGCGGTCCAGTTGTCCTGCGGACCATGACCGTTGGTCAGATAGGTATAGGTCGATCCGGTGACGTCCGAGATATCGGTCGGGTCCATCCGCATCGCGCCCCATTCGGCACGGTCCTTTTGCGGCAGGTCCTCGCCCTTGAGCAGTCCCGAGAGCGTCTGTTTCTGGCGATTGAAATAGCCCGGCTGCTGCTTGAGCTTCGCGAAGATGCGGTGCGGGTGCATCGCGCTATAGTCGGACAGCACCACGACATGCTCGCGATCGAAGCGGACCGGATCGGCGTCCTTCGGATCGATCACGATCGGCCCGTAATGGCCCATCTGCTCCTGCAGCCCCGAATGGCTGTGATACCAGTAGGTGCCGGCCTGAACGATCGGGAATTCATAGGTGAAGCTCGATCGCGGCTTGATGCCGGGGAAGGAGACGCCGGGCACACCGTCCATATGGAAGGGCAGGATCAGGCCGTGCCAATGGATCGAGCTGTCCTCGTCCAGCGTGTTCTCGACATGGAGCCGCACATTCTGCCCCTCGCGCAGCCGGATCAGCGGGCCTGGAACCGTGCCGTTGATCCCGATCGCATGGCTCTCGCGGCCGTCGATCCGGATCATCTGATGGGCGATGCGCAGCCGGATGTCCTCGCCCGAAACCTCGGGCAGCGGCGCGGGGATGCCGGGCGAATGCGTCTGCGCCCAGGCGGGCAGCCAGGCAGCGGTCGCCATTCCGCCCCCGGCCATCATCGAACCACGCAACAACTGACGGCGATCGAACATGCTTGTCATCCTGCTCCTCTGGGCGAGCTCCTGCTCATCAGGGTTACGCGGCGGCCCCGGAAATCCCTCCCCGCACACGATCGTCAGCCGTCGAGACTCTGGAGCAGCTTGATCCGCGCGCGGCGAAGGCGCGTTTCGACTGCCTTCTCGCTGATCCTGAGCGCTTCGGCGGTTTCGGCCTGCGACAGGCCTTCGATGGTGCGCAGAACGATCACTTCCCGGAGCGAAGACGGCAGTTCGCTGATCGCGTGCGACGTCCGCCTCAGGGCGTCACGATCGGCGATCTCCACATCATGGCCGGGCCGATCCTCCGCGACGCGTTCGGCGGCATTGTCGATCGGCAGCGCGAACGCGATCAGCCGCCGCACCGCGCGCCGCCGGCCCCAGTCGCGGCATTTGTTCACGGCGATCGTCGTCAGCCAGGCGCGCATCGAGCGGGCGGGATCGTAGCGCCGCAGCGCCCCGTGCGCGGCCATAAAGGTTTCCTGGACAAGATCGAGCGCTTCGTCGGGATCACCGATCGATCCGGCGACGATCCGATAGATCGGGTCGCGATGGCGGCGGAGGATTTCCGCGAAGGCATTCGTGCGCCCGGCAAGGCTCAGTGCGGCCAGTTCGCCGTCCGAGAGGCTCGCTAGGTCGAGACTCACCGGCTTTCTGCGGTCAGCGCCTTCACCACCGCCTTGTCGAACCGGGCCGCCTGATCGGGCCGGAGGATCGCGCGCATCGCGAAGACATGCGCGAGAGTCTCCTTCTGCAGTTCGCCCATTGCGACATGGATGCGATCGACGGCCTCGCGGACCTGCGGCCCCGCCGAATGTTCGGCCTGGATCGCTGCGGCGAGCCGGGCATTGTCGGCGCGCAACGCCATTTCGAGCGCCTTCTTGCGCAGCGCGAACTGGCGTTCCAGCTCGTCGAGCTGCGCCTGTTGTTTCACATCGAGATCGAGGCCGTGATGGAGCAGCAGGTGCAGCTCGGCGTTCGGCTGGTGCGGTGCGGGCAGGAGATAGCGGCCCGTCGCCACGCCGCCGATCGCGGCGACGAACGCGATGAATGCGATCAGCAGGATGCGCCGTACGTCCATCAGCCGCCGCCCAGCAGCGTCGAGGGCGCCAGTTCCCAGCTGTCGTCGAAGGTCGAGATCTGTTGCGCCTGCGCAGCCGAGGACCAGCCGCCGGCAACGCCCATCCCGACGGCCAGGACGGCGGCGATCGTGCTCGTCACCGCGAAATTCTCCCGGCGGGGCCGGGGCGCGGAAATCTGGTCCAGCACGGCCATCGAAACCGCGTCGAGCCCGGGATGCGGCGGTTGCGCCGCCAGCCGCCCGAGCATGTCATCCAAATCGTCGCGCATATCCTGATCTCTATCCTCACCCGGTATTACGCGGTTTCCGCGCTTTCCCCTCATCGCGCATTGGCTGCGCCTTTGGGGGTGAGCGTCACCGTCGCGCCTGCCTGCAAGGAGGCGCCAGAGGCCGTCATCATGTCAAGCCCCGTGGCGCAGGGTGAGGTGCGCCCGAACGCGGGAAGGCGCGGGTCAGCGAACCTTGAATTCGTAGCTGCCCTCGATCCGCTGGGTGTCGGCCGAGGCGACCTTGTAGGTGACCTTGTAGGTGCCGGGCACGAGCGGACGGGCGAAGGTGAGGACAAGGCTCTTGCCGTCGGGGCCGATCGCGGCGCGGCTCTGGATCGGCATCGGCGGATGATCGGCCATGCCCGGCATCCCGGTCATCACCACCTGCGCGGTGGAGAGGCGAGCGACGAGGCGTTCGGAAAAGGAAAGCTGCACCTTCGCCGTCGGCTTCACGGTTGCGTTGGCGGCCGGGGTCGCCGCGACCAGCCTGGGCTGGGCCGCTGCCGGAGCAACGATGACGATGGCGGCGGCGAGGGCGGAAATGAGGGAACGCATCGAAAGAATGTCTCCATGAAGCGGCGCGATCGCCGACATTCTCAATTACGCATTCGTGTCGCTATCCCCTCATCCCCGGCAAGAATCGCGGATGCAGCGCTCGGCCCAAGGCTATGCGGCGGGCGATCGCCAGCCCGCGCATCAGAGCTTTGGCCGCCGCGATCGTGGCGGCGAGATATTCCTCGACGACCAGTCTCAGTTCGGGCGCGCGCTCGGGCCACAGATTGGCGCCGTGCATGGGCCAGCCGGCGGCGACGCGGGGATCTTCCGGGCCAAGCTCCTCCCCGAGATAGAGGCCC
Organism: Sphingomonas sp. G-3-2-10; assembly: GCF_012927115.1. Lineage (NCBI taxonomy): Bacteria > Pseudomonadati > Pseudomonadota > Alphaproteobacteria > Sphingomonadales > Sphingomonadaceae > Sphingomonas > Sphingomonas sp. G-3-2-10. The sequence goes on from NZ_JABBFY010000001.1 coordinate 166,432, forward strand.
TCCTTGCGATCCGGCAGTCCCGACGTCAGCTCGCCGCCCAGCGGGAACCATCCCCGCTACGCGATGCCGCCCTTGCCCATCGCGATGGCGGCCTTTTCGGCTTCGGGCAGCGCGAAGAAGCGATGCGATGCCGCTTCGAGCCGGTCGAACAGCGCGTCGTCGATCCCGTGGCCTTCGGCATAGAAGAAGCCATATTCGCGACAGGCGGCATCGAGCGCGCCAGCCGCCCGCGCTACGTCGGCGGGGGAGTCCATTGTGCGCAGCGCGGAGATGTCGATTGCGGGAAGCGTCGGCATTGCACGGGCCTCATTTAGCGAGCGGGAGAAAATCCTATCGTCTGAATGGGAATTTTATACCAGACCGGGACCCTTTCGGTCGATCCGGCATTTTGATTCCGCAGCAAGGAGAGGCCGGATGGAGCGCGGTAGTGATTGGGCCTGCTTTACGCAGCAGGCGCGTTTCCAGCGCGAGAGAGCGCGAATGTCCGGCGACGGGCGCGCCGCGCTGGCCTGTCTGCGCATGGCGGAGCTGTTCGAGGATCTGGCCGCCCGGGCGAAGCATCTGCGCGGGCGGAGCTGACGGACCGCGTCAGGCCTGGCGCAGCGCCTGATCGATCCACTGGACGATCGCCGAAGTCGGCATCGCGCCCGACGTGCGAGCGACTTCGCGGCCCTTATGGAACGTGATCATGCAGGGAATGCCCTGAATGCCGTAGCGCGCGGCGATGCCCGGCTCGGCTTCGGTATCGAGCTTGGCCAGCCGCACCTTCGGCTCCAGCTTCGCCGCCGCCGCCGCGAAGTTCGGCGCCATCGTCCGGCACGGACCGCACCATGCCGCCCAGAAATCGATCACGACGGGCAGGTCGCCTTTCACCACATGCCGGTCGAAACTGGCGGCGCTGAGATCGATCGCCTTGCCGGGGAAGAGCGGGTTGCCGCAGGTGCCGCATTTCGGTTGCTGGTCCAGCCGCGCGCGCGGCACGCGATTGAGCGCGCCATCGGTGGGGCAGACGACGATCAGCGTCTCGGGTTCGGCCACGCATTCCTCCTTCGATCCCGCGAATACGCCCGCGCGAAATTACCGTTCCCGGCTATCCAGAATCGCGCCGCTGCACTAGTCAGTCTTCATGGCTCGCAAGCGCAGGATATTGGTGGTTGGCGGGGGCACCGCGGGGTGGCTGACCGCAGCCTATCTTGCGCGGTCTGGAGCGGATCATCTCCAGATCACCTTGCTGGAATCGCCTGAGATCGGGATCATCGGCGTGGGCGAGGGGACCTTCCCCACGATCCGCCGCACGCTGCAATATCTCGGCATCGACGAAGCCAATTTCATCCGCGAAACCTCGGCCACGTTCAAGCAGGGCATCCGCTTCAACGACTGGACCGAAACCCCGGCCGATGGCCGCCACAGCCATTATTTCCACCCGTTCGAAGCGCCCTTCTACACCGAAGAAGCCAGCCTGGTTTCCTATTGGCTGCTGCAGGACGAAGCGACGCGCCCGCCCTTTGCCGAAGCGGTGACGATCCAGAACCGGGTCGCCGAGGCGCGCCGTGCGCCGAAGCGGCCGCACGAGGGCGAATTCTCCGGGCCGCTCAATTACGCCTATCATTTCGACGCGACCCGGTTGGCGCAGGTGCTGTCCGATCGCGCGCGGGTGCTGGGCGTCGAGCATAAGGTCGGGATGCTCACCGATGTCGTGCTCGATGAGCGCGGGGCGATCGACCATGTCGTCACGCGCGAACATGGCGATCTGACCGCCGATCTGTACATCGACTGCACCGGTTTCCGCGCAGAACTGATCGGCAAGGCGCTGGACGTGCCGTTCAAATCGGTGCGCGACCAGCTGTTCACCAATCGCGCGCTGGCCTGCAAGATCCCCTATGATCGCGCCGACGCGCCGCTGGAGAGCTATACCATCGCCGCCGCGCACGAAGCGGGCTGGACCTGGGACATCGGGCTGAAGGGGGCGCGCGGGATCGGCTGCGTCTATTCGAGCGACCATCTTAGCGACGATCGCGCCGAGGAAATCCTGCGCGGCTATATTGGGCGGGGCATCGGCAAGGCGGACATCAGCCCGCGGCTGATCCCGTTCGAGGCCGGCTATCGCGAGCGGCAATGGGTGAAGAACTGCGTCGCGGTGGGGCTGTCGGCGGGATTCCTCGAGCCGCTGGAATCCACCGGCGTGGTGATGATCGAAGCCGCGATCGGAATGATCGCCGAGCTGCTGCCCGCAGGCGGTCCGGTCGATGCGCCGGCGCGGCGCTTCAACCAGCTGATGATCGCGCGCTATGACAATATCGTCGATTTCCTGAAGCTGCATTACTGCCTCAGCAACCGCACCGAACCCTTCTGGCGCGACAATGCCGATCCGGCGTCGATCTCGGATCGGTTGCAGGACCTGCTCGACCAGTGGCGTTATCGCCCGCCGAGCCGGTTCGACTTCATCCTCGATCTCGAGAGCTTCGCCTTCTTCAACTATCAGTACATCCTGTACGGCATGGGCTTCAAAACCGACCTCGCGCCGGTGCGCGAGGATTTCCCGAACGTGCGCGGTGCGGATCGCATTTTCGCGAAGATCCGCGGCTTTGGCGAAAGCGCCACGCGCGACCTGCCATCGCACCGCGCGCTGATCGAGGAAATCAACGCGGCGGCCTGATTACCCCGCCGCCTCGCGCCGCCGCGCCAGCTTCACCAGCAGATTGTCCGCCACGCCCGGCCGCGACCAGGGGCACACCGCGATGCACACCGCGCAGCCTGCATTCTCGGCGAAGTACGGAATGCACTTGTCGAAATCGGTGTACCAGCGCTCGACCCCGCGCACCCAATGCTTTTCGTGGGTGATCGCATCGGGCGGGCAGGCATCGGCGCACACCCGGCAATTGGCGCAGAAGTCGTCCGCACCGAACGGCTTCGCCCGGTCGAAATCGAGCGGCATATCGGTCGTGACGCCTGCAAGCCGCAGGTTCGATCCGTAGGTCGAATTGATCAGCGAACCATGCTTGCCCAGCTCGCCCATCCCCGCGTCGATCGCGGCGGGGATCAGCAACAGCGACGAGGCGCGCGGGCCGGGAAAGGCGTGCGCGGAAAAGCCCTGCCGCCGGATCCAGTTGGCCAGCGCGAACGCGGCGCGGGTGCCACGGGCATATTGCCGCCCGACCTCGGCGATGCAGGCGCCATTCTCCGCCGTGCTCGGGGCCTGTTTCAGCTGGTCGTAATCGTGCGGGAAGCCGAGCAGGATCACATTGGGATCTTCGATCGAATAGCCTTGGACGATGTAATGCTCCTTCACCATCGTCGCGCCGAACAGATCGGATTCGTTCGCCAGCGCGAAGTCGCGCGCGCGATCGGTCCATTCGGTGGCGGTCAGCACTTCAGGGTCCGGATGGATCGGCTCCAGCGGGGGATGGTCATAGGCCGCGGCGAATGCCTCAAGCGCTTCCGGACTCTCCCGGCACGATGCCCCCGCCATCTGCTGCACCGCGCCGAACGGATGCTGTTCGGGCGGATGCCAGAACATCGGCGAGGCGCGGCGGAAGTCGCGCTCGCCAAGGCCGTTGATCCGGTTGCCCGAGGCCCCCGGCGGCATCGCCGCGAGGAATTCGGCCGAAGGCGTATAGGTCTTGGGCGCGCGAGCCATGCGATCCTCCCTCCTAGAAGCTGTACGACAGACGCACCCCGAACTGGCGCGGCGGCAGGGGGGCGACGAACACATCGCCGCCGATCAGCGGATCGCTCGACGGGAAAGCATAGTCGAAGCTGTCGAGCAGATTGTTGACGTAAGCCGTCACGCGCAGATCGCCCGAGACCCATGAGGCGCTCAGATTGATCCGGTCGTATCCCGGCGCGGTCAGCTGGTCGCCCGATCGCGAGACGCGGGTATTGTCCTGGATGATGATCGCATCGACATAGCGATACTCGCCGGACAGCTCGATCCTGTCGCCGTCCGCCAGCGGGATGCCATAGGTCGCGGCGAGCGACACCGTGGTCTCCGGCACATTCTCGAACGGCGTGCCCGACAGGTTGGTCTTGTCTGTCGCGGTGAAAACGCGGGTGAAATTGTCGAAGCGCGACCGCGAATAGGAGACTGCGCCATTGACCTCGAGGTTCGGCACGGGGCGCAGCTTCAGCTCGGCTTCGAAGCCATCGACATGGCTGTTCGCGGCATTGTCGACCACGCTCACCGGGGTCGGCCCACCGCCCGGATCGGGGACGACGTTGAGCAACTGTTGATTGCGGATCTCGATATGATAGAGCGCGGCGTTGAAGGTCACGCCACGGCCCAACGTGGACTTCACGCCGATCTCGTAATTCTCCGAACTCTCGTCGTTGAAGGGGAGGTTGCCTGCGGCATTGCCGGGAAAGCGGTTGATCCCGCCGGCTTTCCAGCCCTCGGCATAGGTGGCGTAGAACAACAGGCCCGGCGCCGCCTTGTACGACAGCGATCCCATCCACGAGAAATTGTCGAATTCGGCGCGGGCGTTGCGCACCACGGTCTGGACCGAGTTGAGCGGCGGGCCGAAGCGCTGGCCGCGATCGCCGGTGCCGGCCACTTCCTCATGCGACCAGCGGCCGCCCATCGCGATCTCGATCGCATCGACCGGCCGGAACGCGACTTGCCCGAACGCGGCATAGCCGTTCCGGTCGTCGCGATAATCCTCGTAGATGTAGAGCGCGGCGGGGAAGGGGACGGTGCCCGGACCCACGCGGCGCTGGCGCTGCTGATCCTGCCGCTGGTCGAAATAATAGCCGCCGGCCAGCCAGTTGAACGCGCCCATATCGCCGGTCAGCCGCACTTCCTGACTGATGAAGCGCTGCTGGATGCCGACATCGAGCGTCGCGCCCTTGAAGGTCTGCGGCGTGGGCGCGACCGGGAGCAGGGCGGGCAGGGTGGTTTCGTTCTGGACGCTGATCCGGCTGTCCATGTCGGTGAACACGTCCGATTCCGAATAGCGATAGCCGCTGATCGACGTCAGCGTGATCCGGTCGCTCAGCCGGGCGGTGACGTTCAGCTGGATGCCGTGATTGCCCTTGTGATCGGGCGCGTCCTGATCGACCACGCTCTCGTAGCGTCTGGTCGAAAGCCGCACGCCACGGATCGCTTCGTTATAGTCGCGGTTGGTCAGGTCGCCGATCAGCATCACGTCCAGCGCATCGCTCGGCGCCCAGCGCAGCGTGCCGCGCACCGCATATTGCTCGTACCAGTCCTGCTTCCCGCCCAGCACGACATTGCGGATATAGCCGTCGCCCCGGCTGAAATCGGCGCTGACCCCGGCATAGAGTTTCCCGCCCAGCGGCCCGCTCAGTGAAGCCTGACCCCGGAAGGTGCCTTGTTCGGCAACGTCGAAGCGGATGCGTCCGCGCAGATCCGCACCCGGCTTGCGCGTGATCAGGCTGATCGCGCCGCCCTGCGTATTGCGCCCGAACAAGGTGCCCTGCGGTCCGCGCAGCACTTCCACCCGCTCCAGATCGAGGAATGCGGAATCGAAGCCGAGCTGCGGCACGTACATGCCGTCGAGGAACACGCCCACCGCCGGCTCAAGTCCCGCATTGAACCCGACGCCGCGCATGGTGAGATAAGCGAAGTCGGACGAATTGTTGACGCTGCCCGGCGCGGAGAACAGTCCCGGCACTTCGGCGAACAGCCCGTTCACGTCCTGCGTATTGCGCCGTTCCAGATCGTCGTCAGTGACCGCGCTGACCGAGAGGGGCACGTCCTGCAGCGTCTCGGCCCGTTTTCTCGCGGTGACGACGATCTCGTCGCCGCTCTCGCTCGCGACTTCCTGTGCGGCGGCCGGCGTGGCGACGATCGCCGCACAGGCCAGCAACGTTGCCCGCATGTGCAGGCGCTTGAATCCGGTCATCGATGCTCCCCCAATTCTATCTCGTTGAATGTGTCGCCGGACGGCGGGTCAGAGGCTGAAATCCAGCGTCAGCCACAATTTATCGGTGTCGGTCGCGAAGCTGTCCGCGTCGTAATGCGCGTATCGGGCGGACAGGGTGAAACGGCCGTGGCGAGCACTCGCCAGCAGGTCGAACTCGCTGCCGTAATGCTGGTCCAGCCGGTCGCTGCTGAAGTCGTGATAGGTCGCGGCCAGCGAGATTGCATCGAACGAGCCGACCTTCTTCCAGCCATGACCGAGCGTCGCGTAGGCGTCGTGCAGGCCGTTGGGCGGGGTGGTGGTGAACTTGTCGGCCCAGCCCTGCCATTTGAACAGCGAGGAGAGCGGCGTCTGCACGCTGGTGAGCGGCGTTCCGCCATCCGCGCCGAGCACTTCATAGCCGCCGGTCAGCGTGAAGCCCCTCGCCGCCAGCGAAGCCTCGCTCAGCCAGTAGGTCGCGGCATAGTTGTTGGGATTGCGGTGCCAGTCGCTCTGCCGCGCGACACTGGCGACATAGCCGAGCGTCAGTCCCTTCGCGATCGGCGTGGTGCCGGCGAAGCGCAGCCCGTAGGTCTGGCTCGACAGACGATAGCTCTGCACTGCGGCTTCGTCCTGATCGACCAGATAGGCGAAGGCGGTGAGCTTGCCCGGCTTCGATCCGTAGCTGAGTAGCGCGAAAACATTGTCGCCGCCCACCGCCTGCTGCCGCGCGCCTGAGCCGTTGCGACCGTTTACGGTCAGGTCGTTCCAGGCGTAGCTGATGTCGGCGCTGAAGCCCTGTGGCTTGCCATATTGGACGCGCACCGCGTCGAAGGTCTGCTCGTTTTGCCGAAAGCCCGCCGATCCGACGAAACGCTGGTCGGCAAGATCGAGCCGCTGGCGGCCCAGGGTCAGCCCCAGTCCGTTCGCGCCCGAATAGCGGATTTGCGCGCGGTTCAGCTCCAGATTGGCGGGGTCGACCACCAGCGGATAGCCGGTCCGCGCGTTGGTGCCGCTATTATAGTCCTCGACGATCGCGAGGGTTGCTTCGCCTTCGACCAGCACCGACCAGGGGCCGCCGGTTACTTCCACGCCCGGCCGGAGCCTGAGTGTGAGAGCCTCGGCGGGCAGCGCGATCCCCGCCTGATCGACTGTCTCGTAGCGCAGCCGCGCATCGAGCAACGGCTTTACGCGCACGTCCTGAGCGCAGGCGGTGCCGCTCGCGAGCAGCGCCGCCAGCAATGCCGGCAACGTCTTCATGATAGTCCCCCTTGCCGCCATCCGGCCCGTTCCGAGGGAAGCTGGAACGGGCCGGTCGGCGACTTTCGCTTGTCCGTCAGGCCGCGGCGGCGACCATACCGCCCTTGAGCTCGTCGAGCTCGCCGGTCTCGCGCGCCTTCTTGCCATAGACGACTTCGAACAGCGGGCTGGCCATCACGGTGGTGACGATCGCCATCAGCACCAGCATCGAGAAGAGCGTCGGTCCGATGATCCCCTTCTGCAGCCCGATATTGATGATGATCAGCTCCATCAGCCCACGCGAGTTCATCAGCACGCCGATGCCGAGCGCGGTGCGGTTGTCCTCTCCCGAGAAGCGCGCGGCGGCATAACAGGCGCCGAACTTGGCGAGGATCGAGACGATCAGGATGCCGAACGCGATCAGAAGCAGCTCGACCGAATTGACCATGTCCATCCGGGTGTTGAGGCCCGAGTAAGTGAAGAACATCGGCAGAAGCAGCACCACCGCGAGCGGCTCGATCTTCTTGCGCAGTTCGTCCGCGAACAGTCCGCGCGGCATCACCACGCCGAGGATGAACCCGCCGAAGATCGCATGGATTCCAACCACGTCCATGAAGAAGGCCGAAGTGCAGAAGGCGATCAGCACGACTGCGAGAATCGTGGGGCTCATCTCGCCCTTGGCCTCGACGGCGCGGGCGAGGGGCGCCAGCAGCTTGCCGCCGAACAGCACGACGATACCCGCCCAGAGCAAACCGCCGCCGATCGCGAGGATCGCCACGCCGGGGCCACCACCGAAGGTGGCGAGCACGACAGCGAGGACGCACCACGACACCGCGTCGTCGAACGCGCCGGCCGTCAGCGACAGCGTGCCGAGCGAGGTGTTGCTCAGGCCGCGCTCATGGATGATGCGGGCGAGCATCGGGAATGCGGTCAGCGCGATGCACGCGCCGAGGAACAGCGTGGCGCTGGCCTGCGAGATGCCAGGCGTGAAGAGGCCCGGCACGCCGAGCAGCATCGGTGTGATCAGTGCGGCGAGGAGGAACGGCACGAGGATGCCCGAGAAGGACACCGTCATCGCGCTCTTCGCCTTCGACTTGAAATGATCGATGCGCAGCGTGGTGCCGACCAGGAACATGTAGAGTCCCACGCCGAGCTGGGCGCCGACATAAAGGACGTTCTTCGATTCCTTGGGGAAGATCGCGGCCTGGATCTCCGGGAATAGCAGCCCGAGCAGCGATGGCCCGAGGACCACGCCCGCGATCATCTCGCCGACGACCTGCGGCTGGCCGAGGAATTTCTGGCCGAGCCAGCCGACCACGCGGCAGGTGAGGACGATCACGGCAAGCTGGAGGAAGAAATGGATGCTGTAGTCGCTCGGCGACATCGTCTTCACGCCGGCCACCACCGGCCCATGCGGCGCAAGCACGTCGCTCAACACGCGAATGACTTCGCTGAACGGATCCATTTCACTCTCCCCCAACGCGCCCGACCGGCAGGTCCGGGCGCTTTCCTGTGCTCAGACAAGAGGGCGGAGCCGGTCCTGCGCAATCGGAAAAGATGCAGTCGCGTGCATTTTTCCGGGCCGCGCGCGCTTTGTGTTGCGCGGCCAACACAGAGTAGTAATGTACCTACATGACAACGCGGACAATATAGGTACGTAGGTACAAAATGAAGGTCATCAGTAGCCGCGATTTCAATCAGGACGTGAGTAGCGCGAAGCGACTCGCGCGACTCGAACCGGTGTTCGTCACCGATCGCGGCAAGCCCACGCACGTGCTGATGAGCATCGCCGCGTTCCGCCAGCTGACCGGCGCGACCGAGAGCGTGGTGGACTTGCTGGCGATGCCCGGCGCCACGGGCTCGGATCTCGATCCACCCGCTGCCGAGAGCTGGGACCGGCGAGCGGATTTGCGCTGATGTTCCTGCTCGACACCGATATCGTCTTCGAACTGCGCCACGCCCGCGCCGGGCGCACCGATCCCGGCTTCACCGCATGGGCTTCGGGCGTTTCCACCCAGACCCTGTTCGTCTCGTCGATCGCGTTGCTCGAGCTGGGCAATGCGGCGACGCAGCTCGAACGCAAGGACAAGGCGGCCGCGCAGGCGATCGAGAGCTGGATCGATGCGCAGGTGATCCCGGCGTTCGAAGGGCGGATCCTGCCGGTGGATACTGCGACGGTCCGGCGGCGCGCGCAGCTTCCCTACGCCGATTCGCGCGACGGACTGATCGCGGCGACCGCCCTGGAGCATGGCCTGACGCTCGTCACGCGCAACACCGCCGCGTTTCGGGCGGGGCGGGTGAAGCTGTTCAATCCCTGGGGCTATACGCCCGACGCGTTCGACGAGGATCAGGACTGGCGGCAAGCGGCGCGCGCCGGGCCGCAATGGCTGAAGAACCTGTTCGTTCGCGCATGATCCCTGATGCGCGATGACAGGCGCGGCGCGATGGGTTATGGGGGCGGCATGTTCCGCCGTGGCTGGTTCCTGCTGGTCTGCCTGCTCGCATCGTCGCTGATCGCGACGACGACGGTGCATGCGCGTGAGGACATTCCCGGCGTCGAACTGTCGTGCAGCGGCATCACGCACCTGAGCGGCGAAGTGGAAGAACCCGCCGGAACCGTCGATCCGGGGCAGCCGCATCATCACGGCGCCTGTCATGGGCATGGCTATGCGACGCCGGCCACATCGGTTGCCGTTTCGGCGGCGGTGTCGCGGTCCCAGGGGCCGGTCGCCGCCCGCTATGCGCGGCTTGCCCGCCACACCCTCGATCCCGCGCTGAGGCCTCCCCGGGCCTGACGCCGCGCGCTCCGGCGCGTTCCGCCATAACCAGCTCAGCCAGCCGGCGCCGAAGGTGCGCGCCTGCTTCGGGGAATCCGTCCATGACGTTCAGATATGCGGCATTGCCGCTCGCTATTCTCATCCTGCTTCCGGCCTGCAACGGCGCGGAACCGCCCGCCAACACCAGCCCAGCCGAAGCCGCGGAAGCCGATCATGACGAGGAAGGCGTGGTCACGCTCACCGCGCGGCAGATCGCCACGGCAGGCATCGAACTCACCCATCCCGTGATCGGCGGCAGCGGCGGCGCGATCGAGCTGCCCGCGACGATCGAGGGGGATGCCGACGCCATACGCGTCGTCGCCGCGCCGATTTCCGGCCGCGTCATCGCGCTGAACCGCAACCTTGGCGACGCAGTACGCCGTGGCGAGACGCTGGCGATCCTCGAAAGCCGCGAAGCGGCGTCGCTCCATGCCGAAGTGGAGAAAGCCCGCACCCGGCTCGACTTGGCGCGCGCGACGCTGGCGCGGGACGAGGCGCTGTACAAGCGCGGCTTCCGCCCCTTGCGCGAAGTGGAGATTTCGCGCGCCGGTTTCGCCGAGGCAGAGACCAATCTGCAGCTGGCGCGGCAACAGGCTTCGGCTTCGGGCGCGCGGGGCGGGGGGCTCAATCGCATCGCCGTCACCGCGCCGATCGCGGGCCGGGTCATCGCCCGCCGCGCGACGCTGGGGCAGATGTTCATGGCCGACGCCGCCGATACCGAGCTTTTCCGCATCGCCGATACCAGCCGGCTGAGCGTCGCCCTGTCGCTTTCCTCGGCCGATGCCGCGCGCATCCCGCCCGGTACGCCGGTGGAGATCGTGGCCGGGGGGCGGCGCGGGAATGCGAAGATCCGCTTCGTGTCCCCCGCGCTCGACGCAGAGACGCGGCAGGTGCCGGCGATCGCGATGCTCGACACTCGTGCGGGCCAGTGGCGCGTCGGCGAGACGGTGACCGCGACCGTGCGGCTGGCCGCCGATGGCGACGCGGCGATCCGCGTGCCCTCCACGGCGGTACAGACGGTGGAGGGCAAGACCGTGGTGTTCGTCCGCACCGAAAGCGGCTTCCGCGCGGTGCCCGTTACGCTGGGCCGGCAGGACGGCGCGATGGTGGTGGTGACGGGGCTGACCGGGCGCGAGCAGATCGCGGCGGCGAACAGCTTCACGCTGAAATCCGCGCTCGGCGCGACCGAAGAGCATGGCCACTGAGATGATCGAACGCATCGTCAGCTGGGCCGTGGACAAGCGCTGGCTCGTCCTCCTCCTCACCTTCATCGCCGCGATCGTCGGCGGGGTTTCGCTCTATCGCCTGCCGATCGACGCGGTGCCCGACATCACCAACAATCAGGTGCAGGTGAACATCGTCGCGCCGGCGCTGTCGCCGGAGTTGATCGAGAAGCAGGTTGCGTTTCCGATCGAGACGGCGCTGGCCGGGATACGGGGGCTGGAGTCCACCCGTTCGCTCAGCCGGAACGGTTTCGTGCAGGTTACGGCCGTTTTCACCGACTCCACCGACATCTATTTCGCGCGAAGCCAGGTGCAGGAGCGGCTGACCGCGGTGCAGGCCGATCTGCCCGCGGGCGCGGTTCCCGAAATGGGGCCGATCGCGACGGGGCTGGGCGAAGTCTATATCTGGACGCTGCACTATGCCGAGCGCGCGCATGAGGGACACCGCCCCGGCGAGCCCGGGCTGCAGCCCGATGGCAGCTACATTACCCCCGAGGGCGACCGGCTGGAAAGCGCGGCGGACAAGGCGACCTATCTCCACACCGTGCAGGACTGGATCGTCGCGCCGCAGGTGAAATCGGTGGACGGCGTGGCCGGGATCGACTCGCTCGGCGGGTTCGAGAAGGAATATCTGATCGTCCCCGACGCGCAGCGCCTTGCCGCGCTGCGCCTGTCGCTGTCCGATCTCGCGACAGCGCTGGAGCGCAACAATGTCGCTACCGGCGGCGGCACCGTGAACCGCAATGGCGAGGGGCTGGCGGTGCGCGCCGACGCGCGCGTCCGCAGCCTCGCCGAACTGCGCGGCACGGTGATCGCCACGCGCGAGGGAACGCCGGTCACGCTGGGTCAGGTCGCCGAGGTGCGGCTGGGGCAGGGCGTCCGGCTGGGCGCGGCGTCGGAAAATGGACAGGAAGTCATCACCGGCACCGCGATCATGCGGATCGGCGAGAACAGCCGCACCGTCTCCACCGGCGTGGATGCGAAGCTGAAGGCGATCGCGCCGTCATTGCCGCGCGACATCGTGATCGAGCCGGTGCTTGACCGCACCCAGCTGGTCAACGCGACGATCGGGACGGTGACGAAGAACCTGTCCGAAGGCGCCTTGCTGGTGATCGTCGTGCTGTTCGCACTGCTCGGCAATTTCCGTGCTGCGCTGATCGCGGCGCTGGTTATCCCGATCACCATGTTGCTGACCGGGTTCGGGATGCTGCAGGCGGGTGTGTCGGCCAATCTGATGAGTCTCGGCGCGCTCGATTTCGGGCTGATCGTCGATGGCGCGGTGATCATCGTCGAGAATGCGTTGCGAAGGATCGCCGAGCGGCAGCATGAAGAAGGGCGCACCTTGACGGTGCCCGAACGGCTGGCGGTGGTCTCCGCCGCCGCGCGCGAGATGATCCGGCCCTCGGTCTATGGCCAGGCGATCATCATTCTCGTCTATCTGCCGTTGCTCACCCTGTCGGGCGTCGAGGGAAAGACGTTCGAGCCGATGGCGCTGACCGTGATCATCGCATTGGTCTTCGCCTTCATCCTCTCGCTCACCTTCGTGCCCGCGGCGATCGGGGTGATGCTGTCGAAGCCGGTCGAGGAGAAGGAAGGGCGCATCGTCGGCTGGCTCCGCCGGGGCTACCGCCCGGGGCTCGACCGGGCGATGGCGCGGCCGAAGACGACGCTGGGCATCGCGATCGGGGCGCTGGCGTTGGCGGCGGGCGGTTTCGCCACGTTGGGCCAGGAATTCCTGCCCCAGCTCGACGAAGGCGATGTGCTGGTCTCGGCCTTCCGCACGCCGGGAACCTCGGTCGAGCAGAGCCAGAAGATGCAGGCGCAGATCGAACGCGCGCTGCACGGGATGCCCGAGATCCGCGTCGTCTTTTCGCGCACCGGTACGGCGGAGGTCGCATCCGATCCGATGCCGCCCAACGCGACCGATACGTTCATCATGCTCAAGCCGCGCCGCGAATGGCCCAATCCGTCGGAGGACAAGGCGAAGCTGGTCGAGCGGATCGAGGCCCGGCTCGCGCAGGTGCCGGGCCATGCCTATGAAGTGACCCAGCCGATCCAGATGCGCTTCAACGAGCTGATCGCCGGCGTGCGGTCCGACGTGGCGGTAAAGGTCTTCGGCGAGGACTTCGGCGAGATGAACGCCACCGCGCAGCGGATCGCCGCGATCCTGCGGCGCATCCCGGGCGCGGAGGACGTCAAGGTCGAGCAGACCGAAGGCCTGCCGATGCTAGACATCGCTTTCCGCCACGACGCCGCATCGCGGCTGGGCGTGCAGGCGCAGGACGTGACCGACACCGTCGCGGCGGCCGTGGGCGGGCGCGAGGCCGGGGTGATCTTCGAAGGCGACCGGCGCTTTCCGGTCGTGATCCGTCTGTCCGATGCGGTGCGCAGCGATATCGAGGCGCTGGGTCAGGTGCCCGTCCCGACGCCATCGGGCGCGTTCGTGCCGCTGGCGTCGGTGGCGGAGATCCGCCTTTCCGACGGCCCCAACCAGGTGAGCCGGGAGAACGGCAAGCGCCGGGTGGTGGTGCAGGCCAATGTGCGCGGCCGCGACGTGGCGAGCATGGTCGCCGAAGCCGAAGCCGCGATCGCGCGCGAGGTTCAGCTGCCTGCGGGGATCTGGCTCGAATGGGGCGGTCAGTTCGAAAATCTCGCTTCGGCGCGCGATCGGCTGGCGATCGTCGTGCCTGCCTGTTTCGTGCTGATCCTGCTGCTGCTCCACGGCGCGCTGGGCAATGTCCGCGATGCGCTGATCGTGTTCACCGCGGTGCCGCTGGCGCTGGTCGGGGGGGTGGCGGCGCTGCTGTTGCGGGGCATGCCCTTCTCGATCTCGGCGGCGGTGGGGTTCATCGCGCTTTCGGGCATCGCGGTGCTCAACGGACTGGTGATGCTGACTGCGATCCAGCAGCTGATGGCGCAGGGCAGGGACCGGGCGGCGGCGGCGCGCGAGGGTGCGCTGATGCGGTTGCGGCCGGTGGCGATGACTGCGCTGGTGGCTAGCCTGGGCTTCCTGCCGATGGCGCTGGGGCATGGCGCGGGGGCGGAGTTGCAGAAGCCGCTCGCGACGGTGGTGATCGGCGGGCTGGTGTCGGCGACGCTGCTGACCCTGTTCGTCCTGCCGACGCTCTATGCGCGGCTGGGGCGCGCGCGGCCGGGGTGAAGCGCGCGCGTCACCACTAAACACTACGCAATGCGACAGGTTGCAACTTGGTGTGCACGTTCCCGCTCCGGCAGAAACTCGCCCGATCGGCACGCCTGACGAACAGGCTGGAAGACCGGTCACAGGTTTTCCAGCCGGAGTTCGAGTCCCATGTCCATCGCCCGCCTTCCGCTCGCCCCGCGCCGCGCTTTGCTGCTCGGCACCACCGGCCTCTGCCTGCTCTTCGCCACTCCCGCGCTTGCGCAATGCGCGACGGATGGCACGGACTTTAGCTGCTCGGGCGAGAATACAGGTTCGATCGATATCTTCAGCCCGGCGCCGGTCGAAGTCGTGATCCAGCCTGGCTTCTCGATCACCGGCAGCAACGGCGACGCCGCGCTCGTGATCCGCGGGGGCAATTCGATCACCTATACCGACAATGGCAGCTCGACCGTGACCGGCACAACTGCGCGCGGGCTGCTGATCGTCGGCGGGTCGGGCGGATCGGGCAAGGTCACGGTCAACAGCGCCGGCAACATCACCGGGGCAACGCTGGGCGCCCAGGTCAACAGCCTCGGATCGGGCGGAGTCGAGGCGCGGTTCAGCGGATCGATCACCGGCATCGGCAGTTTCGGGGTCGGCGTGCTCAATGCGCCGGGATCGAACCTGCCGGGGATCCCCAACAACACGGTGCTGGTGACCAGCGGCCCGGTCAGCGGCACCAACGGCATCGTCGTTGAGGGCCGGGGCGCGTCGGGATCGATCAGCATTACCACGACGGGCACCGTCACCGGCACCAGCGCCACCGGCAATGCCATCAGCGCGCAGCATAGCGTCGCCGGCGTCGGCGGGGACATCAATGTGACCACCAGCAACATCGTGTCCGCCGGAGTAGGCGTGAACGTCAGCAACAATGGGACGGGCGCAACCACCATCCAGATCAACGGAACGGTCGATACCGCCGGGTCCGGCGTAGGTGCGATCCACACCGCCACGGCCACCGCGCTGTCGATCACGACCAACGGCGCGATCAATGCCGGGCGCACCGGCATCCTGGCGAGCAATAATGGCAGCGGCGACACGAGCGTTACCGCCAATGCGCAGATCACCACACAGAATCTCAATCCCGCTGTTGCCAACGGCATTCCGAGCGGCAACGGCATCACCTTGTCCAACGGCTTGCTGGCCGGCAACGCGACGGTGCGTGCTGCGGGCGTCGATGGCGGTCGTGGCGGCATCCTTGTCGTCAATAATGGCCTGGGCTTCACCAGCGTGATCGCGACCGGCCCGGTCCGCGCGCGCGCCGGCATTGGGATCGAAGTGGTGACCAGCGCCACCACCACCGACACGATCGTCAACTCGGCAGGCGTCACTGCCACCGGCGACGGGATCAACGTTACGCATAACGGCACCGGCGCGCTCAGCATCATCGCCACCGGCGACGTGGTGTCCGAAAACGGCGTCGGCATCCGTGCCCGGGTCGACGCCGGCACCGATCTGGCGGTCAACGCGACCAACGTCCGAGGCAACACCCTCGGCATCTTCGCCAGCAGCCGGGGGCGCGACATCTCGGTAACCGCGACCGGGCTGGTTCAGGCCAACGCCACCGACGGTGTCGGCGTCTCCGCCCGCAATGTCGTCGGCGCGCGCGGCATCGCGGTCAACGTCAACGCGGTGGATGCCGCCACCGGCATCTTCGTCGAGAATGTCGGCACCGGCCCAACCAGTGTAACGGCGACAGGCCTCGTGCTCGCGCGCAACGGGTCTGGCATGGACATTCGCACCCGAGCGGCCTCGGGCGGGACGACGATCAACGTCGCCAATGTTACCGGATCGACGGACGGCATCACCGCTTCGCTCGGCGGCACTGGCGATGTCGTCATCAATGCGACGGGCCTCCTCTCCGGCGAGGCTATCAACGGCTTGAGCCTTAGCGACTTTGCGGCGGGCAACCTGACGATCAACGTGAACCAGGTGTCGGGCGGGGCGAACGGCGTCCGCGCGAACAACAGCGGCGGCAGTTTCCGCTTTACCGCGACCGGCCTGCTCTCGGGAGGCACCGGCACCGGGGCGAGCATCGCCAACAATGCGTCCGGCGTTGACCTGCTGGTCAACGTCGCCTCCGTGCAGGGCGGGGTCAACGGCTTGTCCGTTTTCAACGGCGGCACGGGCAATACTGAGGTGACCGCGACCGGTGCGCTGATCGGCGGCACCGGTGACGGCCTGATCGTAACCGGGAACACCGGCAGCGGTGACCTGACCGTTAACCTCGTCGATGCCAGCGGCGGCCGGTTTGGTCTTGTCGGCCAGACTGCGGGCACCGGAAACGCGCGCGTGACCGCGACGGGAACGGTACGCGGCGTAACGGCCGGTGCGCGGCTTATTGCTGTCGGCGATGCGGGCACGATGCTGGGCGATTTCCGCAACGTGACTGGGGTCGAGGCCGGGATCTCCGCCCGAACGCTGGGCAGTGGCCGACTGGCGTTGATCACGCGTGGCCTGATCGAAGGCGGGACCGCAGCGATCGACATTGAGGCAGGCAATGGCGAGGCCTGGACACTCACCAACAGCGGCACGATCCGCAACAGCTCGGGCGTGTCGTCGGCGCTGGCGATCCGCTCGACCGACGGCTCGGGTACGATCACCAACAGCGGTGTCGTGCTCGGCACCGTCTCGCTCGGCGACTTCACCGCGCAGGGTGGCGGGCAGGGCCCCCAGAATGTCGGCCGGATCGGCACGCAGGCGGTTCCCAACGGCCATGAATTCGTGAACTCGGGCGAGTGGAACAGCATCGGCGGCACCAGCGAGTTCCTCGGCGCGGCCGATGTGCTCCGCAACCTGTCGGGCGGCCGTCTGGTCGGCGGCCTGAATTCGGGTGTGGCCGAGACCACGATCTACTCCGGCCTCGAAACGCTGGCCAATAATGGCACCATCACGCTGCGCGACGGCGGCATCGGCGACGTGATCCGCACCAGCGGCGATGCATCGTTCGGCGCAGGCTCGGTCTTCGCGGTCGATGCCGGCGGCGCGGGTTCCGACCGGTTCTTGGCGGGCGGCACGGTCACCATCGCGCCGGGCGCGCAGCTCCAGGTGGGCAACCCGCAGACCCTCGTCCTCGGTACGCGCTACACCATCCTCGAGGCAGCAGGCGGCGTGACCGGCAGCTTCACCTTCACCAACCAGCTCATCTCGACCTTTGTCGGCTATCGTCAGGGCCAGACGGCCAATACCGTGTTCGTCGAACTCGCCCAGCTCCGCACCTTCGCGGCCGCCGGAAACACCTTCAACCAGCGCAGTGTTGCCGGCGCGCTCGACAGCTTGCCGAGCAGCAATCCGCTCGCGGCCGCCGTGTTGATTCTGCCGAGCGATACCGCCGCGCAGGGGGCTTTCGACGCGCTCTCGGGCGAAATCCATCCCGGCGTCCGCACCGCGCTGATCGAGGACACACGCCTGCCGCGCAACGCCGCGCTGGCGCGCCTCGACGATCGCCGGGGCGGCGCGATCTGGGGCCATGCGCTGGGCAATTGGGGCCAGAGCGACGGCGCGGCCGGCGTCGGCGATCTGCGCCGCGACGGCTATGGCGCGATCCTCGGCGCGGACGTTGCGCTGGGCGACACCGCCTCGATCGGCATTGCCGGGGCCTATCTGGAGCGCGACCTCGATCTGCCGTCGCGCGCCAGCAGCGGCACGCTCAAGAGCACGCACGTCCTTGGCTATGCCGGGGTCCGCTTCGGCGGCTTCGGGATCAAGGCTGGTGCAGGCTATGCCACCGCCAGCATCGACACGGTGCGCGGCATCGCCTTTCCCGGCATCGCCCAGACCGTCACCGCCGATTATGACGGCACCGTGCTTCAGGGCTTTGCCGAGGCCGGTTACCGCATCCCGCTCGCCGGCGGGCATGTCGAGCCCTTCGCCCAGATCGCCACGATCCGCGCCGAGACCGACGGCTTCGCCGAAACTGGCGGCAGCGCGGCGTTGACGGCTAGCGAGGAGCAGGACAACGCGACGATCTCGACGCTGGGCGTGCGGTTCGAAACTGCCCGCGCGGGCGCCTTCTCGGTCGGCGGCATGGCCGGGTGGCAGCATGGCTTCGGCACGCTCGATCCCGCCACCGGCTTCCGCTTCGCCACCGGCAACGGGTTCACCGTGCTGGGCGCGGCCCGCTCGCGCGATGCGGCGGTGGCGACGATCGACGCGCGCTTCCGCCTGTCGCCCGGCATCACCTTCTCGGTCGCCTATGACGGTGCGTTGGGATCGTCGGGCGCGGACCACAGCGTCAGCGGCGGCTTGCGGATCGCCTTCTGATAAAAGGGGGACGGCTCCCGCCTCGTGCGGGCGGGAGCCGAATTCACGTCGGACCGGTTTGATGCGCGAGAGGCGATGGCATAGGCTTCGCGCCGTGTTCGCGATTCAGAAGATCTACGACGCCGCGTTCGAAGAGCGGCAATTCCCCGAACTGATCGAAGCCCTGACCGTCTATTTCGGCGGGCAGAGCGGCTTTATCGGCTGGAGCAACAATGACAGCCAGGCGCGATTCGAGGCGCAATATGGCAATGATTCCGCATGGTTGCAGCGTTATGTCGAGACCTATTGGGAACACGACATCCTGCGCCCGCATCTGTTCGCGGCGCCCGAGGGCGAGCCGGTGCCGGTCCATCCGCTGCTGCAACAGCCCGAGGTGCGCGCCTCGCGCTTCTACCGCGAATATCTCGAGCCCCAGCGCATCGTCGACAATCTGGCGGTCAACCTGATCAAGCGCGACAATATGGCCGGCACGCTTGCGGTGATCCGCACCGGCGATGCGCCGCCGTTCGACGCCGCCGACATTGCGCGGATGCGCGAGCTGGTGCCGCATCTGCGCCGTGCGATGTTCCTCGCCAGCTACCGCATCCGGCAGGAGAATCTGATCCACGCCTATCGCCAGACCGCGCATGGCGCGCGCGACGGGCTGGTGCTGCTCGACGATGCCGGGCGGGTGATCGATCTGGGGCCGGAGATCGAGGCGTTGACCGGGCTAAGTTCGTCCGCCGCGACCCGGTCCGCCTTCGGCAAGGCGCTGGCCAAGGCGATGCGCGCGGACGGCCCGCTGCTCCACGATCATGAGACGGAGGGCGGCACGATCCGCCTGCTCCTCCGCTCGCAGCCGCTGGAGCGCAATTTGTTCGGCGACCTGGTCGAAGGCCCCGGCGCGGCCCATGCGGTCAGCGTCACCGCGCTCGATCGCCGCTGGGGCCTCGCCTACGAAGCCATCGCGACGGCGCACAAGCTGACCCCCGGCGAAGCCCGCGTGCTGGAAGACGTGCTGACTCACGGCGAGATGACCGAGACTTCGGAACGCCTCGGCATGGCGCGGGCGACGGCGCGCAGCCACCTTCACCGCATCTACGCGAAGACGGGAACGAAGGGCTTCCCGGACCTGTGCCTGTTCGCGCACCGGTTTATCTTGCCTCGGTGAGGGGTGCCGGTAGATCGGGAGAATCCAGAAGGTCGCCAAAGCACAGGGGATGCGCGGCCAATGTGGGATGTGGCGAATAGCCATCATTCCAGAACTTGGGTTCGACGATGTCGCGCGCGATGCTCATGCTGAACAATCGCCGGGGCTGTGGCGATCGGTTGTCGGGTCCGGCATGGAGCAAGTCGCTCCGATAGAGAATGATCGTCCCTTTTCGCGGCGCCGTCTGGACCAAGCGGAACTGGCCATTCAGGGCGTCGCGGTGGTGATACAGCCGCCACAAATTGCGCGGGCCGAGCCCGCGAAGGCTGAATTGGGAATTTTTTCCCAATGCAAAGCGCAGCAAATTCGGCTGGTGCTGATCCCATTTCGTCGAGAATACACGGTCGAGAAATTCGCCGGGCGCCAGAGGGGCTCCCTTGCCGTTTCGCATGTCCCACAGCTTTTTCAGATTATGGCGCAGGATGCGATAGTTACACTGTACCCGAAACAGATCGATCAACGCATGGGCACTGCCGCCATGTCTGCTCTCGGAGCCGCCATACAGGTGCGTACCGGGAATGAATACGGTCCCGCCCTGCTGCTCCGATACGTCCTCCACGGCGGCAAACAGGCTGATCACGCCGGCGGGGTCGCGGTGAATATATTGGTGCGACGAGCCGAGATAGCTGGTCAATGTGGTGACTTCGAGCAGCGGCCGCGACCGCCCGCAATATTCCGAGATCACGCCCTCGAGACGCTGCGCCAATCGGGCGGCAAAGCCGGTTACAGGCGGCGTCGAAGGCAGCGAGCAGAAGTCGCGGCGCGCATAGCGATTGTCCGTCTCGCTGGCGAAGGCGCCCCGGCTGCGATCCGGATCCTCGATGGTCTGACGGATCAGCGCCAGACCCGCATCGGCTTCCTCGTCCGACAGGAGGCTGGTCAGGATGACCAGGCCGTGCGTATCCATCACCGTCCGGGCTTGCCGGGCGCAATCTTCGGTGAGCTTGCCCCGTTCATCCAGGACTGCGGGCACTTCGAACTCGAGTGTATCGTTGGAAACCTTGAGTTCGTTCATGCCAATCCGCCTTCGACGATCCGGCCTTCCCCGAGTGTCACGTCTGTGCGCGGCAGTGCTGGAGAGTTTGGGACCCGCCCATTTCATTGACACAGAAGCTTCTACGTCGGGTTAACCTCGCCCAACCACCCTTGCTTGCCGCGCAAAAGCGGCCGTTCCGCCAAGGGGCGCAAAGCAGTCCGTCCAAGCCCTCCTAAACAGATGATGGATGCCCCGCCTCGCGCGCTACGCTAGCCCGCACCCGGTCGAACCGCGGGGCAGCGATCGTGTATCTGATCAGCCAGTCAGTATGAGTGCCGAGCGCCGCGACCGGATCGACGGGTGGAAGTCGATCGGCGCCTATTTCGGCCGCGATCGGACCACCGCGATCCGCTGGGCGCGCGAGCGCGATCTTCCCGTGCATCGCATCCCCGGCGGCAAGACCGGTACCGTCTTCGCGTTGCGGCACGAGCTGGAGCTATGGGCTCGGGGAGCGGAGGCGGCCGTCGATCCGGCCGTCGAAGCCGAAGCGCCGGTTCCGGCGGAGCCCGCGCCGCCATCTTCGCGGCTGGTCCGGCGCATCGGGCTGTTCGGCGCGGCGGCGATCGGGTTGCTGGGCATCGGTTCGTTCGCGCTGCCCGCGCTCACGCCTCCGCCGGTCCCGGCGGCAAAGCCGACGGCGATCGTGCTGCCTGCCGATCCCGCCATCGCCGAGCGGTTCATGGCCGCGCGCGATCTGGTGGCGGAGCGCGATGCGGTGTCGCTCGAACGGGCGATTGAGCTGCTGCGCGACGTGACGAAGCGCGATCCCGGCTATGCCGCGGGCCATGCCGCGCTGGCGGAGGCGCTGATCCTCTCACGCGAGTTCGGGATGCGCGACGATGCCGGGGCATTCTTCGATGCGCGGATCGCGGCGCGCAATGCGCTGCGGCTCGATCCGCGCCTGTCGAACGCGCACCGGATGCTCGGCTTCATCGCCTATTGGTGGGATCGCGACATCGTCGAGGCGCGGGCGGCGTTCGAGCGGGCGATCGATCTCGCGCCCGACGATCCCATTGCGCATTTCTGGTACGGCAATGTGCTGGCCGATCATGGCGACGCCGCCGTCGCGCTGAAGCATCTCAACGCCGCGCGCACCATGCAGCCCGGATCGGTCGCGATCCTCACCGATCTTGCCTGGGCGCAATGGTCGGCGGGGGAGGAAGCGGAGCCGCTCGCCGCGCTGACCGGGATCGCGCGGAGCAACCCCGATTTCGCGGTGGCGCATGATTGCCTGGGCATCATCCGCTATGCCGGAGGCGACGTGGCGGGATATGCCGCCGCGCTGGCTCGCTTCGCCGAGTTGCGCCACGACAAGGCGCTGGGCGCCCATGCCGAAGCGGTGCGGACGGCATTGGCGCAGGGCGCGGGCGCCGCGAACGACCTGATCCTGCGTCACGCGCTGGCCGAAGTCGCGGCCTATCCCAACCGCACCCATGCCTGGCCCGCATTCGTCGCGTCGACCGGCAGGGACCGCGCCCGGCTGGTCGAGGTGCTGCGTATCGCGGAGGGGCGTAAGGAACGGTGGGGCGATGCCGGACTGGTGCTGCGGATGAAGCAGCGCTGGGCGGGGGACGCGGAGATTACCCGGCTGATCGCGGCGATGCGCCGCGGCTGATGTAATCAGCTGAGAACCGTTCCGGCGAGGTCCCGGATGATCGCTTCGACGGTCGCGAAGGACGGCCCCTGCGGCGCATCGGCGCGGCGGCACAGGTTGATCGTGCGCCGCATCGGCTCGGGCGTCATCGGCCATGCCGCCAGCTTGCCCTCCGCCACGCCGAAGGCGACGGCGGAAGCGGGGAGAAGCGACACGCCACGGCCGCGCTCGACCAGCGCCAGCACGGCGGGCAGCGAATTGACTTCGGCGATCACGCGCGGCTCGCGTTCGGCTTGAAGGAACCATGCCGACAGGACGCCGCGCAGGATGTTGGGATAGCGGGTGACGATCCACGGGAGCGCGGCGAGCGCGGCGGGTTCGCTCGGCGGCGGTCCGGCGCTGGGCGCGGTGACGATCACCATCTCCTCGCGCGCGATCGGCTCGGCGACGATCTCCGGCCCGACCGGCGCGGAGGGGATCACCGCCATGTCGAGCAGGCCCGCGACGAGATTGCCGACCAGATCGATCGCTGAGGATTCCATCATATGGATGCGGATGCGTGGGTGATCGGCCAGCACCCGCTCGATCAGCGGCAGGCCGAGCGGCATGACCAGTGTGGGCGGCACGCCGACGGTGACGAAGGTGATCGATTGGCCATCGGCATCGCCGATCGTCAGCGCCTCGAAATGGCGGAGCAGCGTCTGAGCGCGGGGATAGAGGCGGCGGCCGGCTTCGGTCAGCGCGACTCCGGTGCGGGAGCGGGTGAACAGCTCGGCCTTCAGCTCGGTCTCGAGGATCGCGAGTTGCTGGCTCAGTGCAGGCTGGGCGATGCCCAGCGCCTGCGCGGCGCGATTGATGCTGCCCGCATCGGCAATCCGCACGAAATATTCGAGGCGTCTGGTCTCCATGTCGCGACCATCCTAGGATTGTTACATGATGCAACCAAGCACAGCCTTTCGCCGATGAGCGTTCCCAAGCTGGAGGACGTGGCGGCAAGGGCAGGGGTCTCCCCCGCGACGGTCTCGCGTTATCTCAACAAGCCCGAAGTGGTGGCCAAGGCGACCGGCGAGCGTATCCAGGCCGCGATCGTCGAGACGGGTTATATCCCCAACCTGATCGCCGGGGGGCTGGCATCGTCGAAGAGTCGGCTGGTCGCGGTGCTGATCCCTTACATCTCCAATTCGATCTTCGATGCGACGATCGAGGCGATGGTCGAGGAATTGTCGGCGGGCGACACCAATGTGATGCTCGGCCTGACCGGCGTCGATCCGGCGCGGACCGACAAGCTGATCCGAGCGGCGCTGAGCCGGCGCGTCGATGCGATCATCACCACCGGCGAGATGACTGCCGAGCATCAGGCATTGCTGCGCTCGTCGCGGACGACGGTGCTGCAGATCTGGGATTTCCCCGCCGATCCGATCGACATCGCCATCGGCTTCTCACACGTCGATCTGGGCCGCGACATTGCGCGGTTCCTCCACACGCGCGGCTATCGCCGGCCCCATGTCATCACCGCGGCGGGCAGCCGGGCGAAGCTGCGGCGCGACGGCATCGTTTCCGAATGGGCGGTGCTGGGCGGGGAGGGCATGACCGAGGCGAGCGTGCCGATCCCGTCGCGGTTCGGCTATGCGCGCGGCGCGTTCGCCGACATGCGGCGGCTGGAGGAGCGACCCGACGTCGTGGTGTGCGGATCGGATTTCCTTGCAATGGGCTTGATCGTCGAGGCGCAGGCGGCAGGGCTGAAGGTGCCCGAGGATCTGGCGGTGATGGGCTTCGGCAACAGTTCCAACGCCGGCGAGATGCGGCCGACCATCACATCGGTCGATATCGACGGCAGCCGCATTGCGCGCGAGGCGATTTCGGTGATCCGCCGGCGGCTGAAGGGCGAGGACGTGCCCGAACGGCGAATCGATGTCGGCTTCCGCCTTATCGCGCGCGAGAGCGCCTGAACCCGAAATCCTCCCCCGGAGGCGGAGGTGGCAGCGTAGCTGACCTAGGGGGCTTGCCCCACGCGATATCGCCCGCGGCGTCCCCTTCCACCGTTTCGCGGTCCCCCCTCCCCCTCCAGGGGGGGGAATTTCCGTTCGTTGTCTCCATAAAAGGTTATTTGATAAAACGGTTGTACATTCCCACTAAAAATGCTTTCTAGCATAACAAGCGCTGCCGAGGCTCCGTCAGATGAGTCCCGAGCGCGAGTGGAGGATGTCAGGAAATGGCGTTGCCCGAATCCCGTTTGCGTCTGCGCGTTGCGCCGGGCCGCGGTATCGGCGCTGCCGCCGGGCATCCCTCCATCGCCAATCCGGCGCTCCTCGACGGAGCGACAACGGTAATGGGAGGGACTGAATGAAGCCGATCCGTATCGCCGCACTGTGCGGAACCGCCTTGCTTTCGCTCGGCTGGAGCGTCGCCGCTCAGGCGCAGGATGCACCTGCCGCCGAAGAAGCAATCACCACCGATGAACCCGTCACCGAACTGGTCGTCACCGGCAGCCGCCTGCGTGGTGCCGCGCCGGTCGGCTCGACCGTCACCACGCTGGGCCGCGAGGATGTCGAGATGTCGGGTGCGGTCAGCACCGATCGCCTGATCCAGCAGCTTCCGCAGGTGTTCGATCTCGGCGTATCCGAGAATTCGCGCGGGCAGGGCGGCGGCAGCGGCAACATCGCTTATGGCAACACGATCAACCTGCGCGGCATCGGGCCGTACGCCACGCTGATCCTCGTCGATGGTCACCGCGCAGTGAACAACAGCCGCGCATTCGAACCTTCGGTGATCCCGACGCTGGGTCTGGAGCGTGTCGAAGTCGTCGCGGACGGTGCGTCGGCGATCTATGGTTCGGACGCGATCGCTGGCGTGGTCAATCTGATCCCGCGCCGCTCGCTCGATGGCGTCGAAGCGACCGCGCGCTATGGCGCCGGTGCGGACTTCAACGAATCCCAGTTCGGCCTCGCCATCGGCAAAAAGTGGGAAACCGGCCAGGTAATGCTCGCCTATGAGCGCGTCTATCGTTCGAACCTGAACGGCGACGATCGCGACTTCTTCCGCTCGGACCAGCGCGGCTTCGGCGGCAACAATTATCTCGTCACGCGCTGCGCCCCCGGCACGCTTCGCGCCGGCGGCGTCAGCTATGCGATGCCGGGCCAGCTGACCCAGGCCAATGCCGGATCGCTGGTGGCGGGCACCACCAACACCTGCAACGATCTGATCGGACAGGACCTGTTCCCGTCGCAGCGCTACAACTCAGTCAACGGCACATTCACCCAGGAAATCACGCCCTGGCTGACCGTGTTCGCGGACGGCTTCTATTCGAAGCGCGAATATGAGCGGCTGCCGGCTTATTTCAGCTCGACGCTGACGGTGCCGCAGACCAACGCCTTCTTCGTGCGCCCTGCGGGCTTCGTGGGCACCAGCTATACGATCGACTACAACTTCATCAACGATCTGCCCCGCGACGTTTCGATCGGGTCGGCGACCAACTGGCAGGTGACGCCGGGCGTTCGCGTGAAGCTGCCGCACGACTGGCAGTTCGAAGCGCTGGTCACCTATGGCGAGGGCAACGACCAGTCGGATCAGGTCCGTGGTCTCAACGCGACCGCGCTCAACGCCGCGCTGGCGAGCAGCAATCCGGCGACCGCGTTCGATCCCTATGGCCTCGGCCGCACGTCTCCAGCGACGCTGCTGGCGATCAGCAACTTCGTGACGCTTTCGCCCACGCTCAACGAGTTCGTCGGCTATGAAGCACGCATCAACGGCGCGCTGTTCAGCCTGCCGGGCGGCGATGTGAAGCTGGCCGCTGGCTATGAAGGCCAGGAGATCAACACCCATCTGGGCAGCGCGCGCGGTGCGGCGGGGACGCCGATCACCTTCCGCCATTTCCAGCGCCGGGTGGACTCGGGCTATGCCGAGCTGCTGATCCCGATCTTCAGCGGGCTGAACGCGACGCCGGGTTTCCAGAAACTCGAAATCAACCTTGCCGTCCGTTACGACAAGTATAGCGACGTGGGCGACACGACGAACCCCAAGTTCGGGGTGAACTGGTCGCCGTTGAAGGGGCTTACCCTCCGGGGCAGCTATGGCACCTCGTTCCGCGCGCCGCTGATCTCGCAGATCTACGGCAACTCGAACAATCTGTTCGGCCAGACCTACCAGAACCCTGCCGGCGGATCGCCGCTGACCGGCTTCGCCTATTCGGGGCCGAACCTGAACCTCGCGCCGGAAGAAGCGACCACCTGGTCGATCGGCGGCGACTGGGACGTCACGCCCAACCTGCGGGTCAGCGCGACCTACTGGAACGTGGAGTACATCAATCAGGTCGACAGCTACCTCTCCGATCTGGCGATCCTGACGCGTGAATCGCAGTTCGCGGGCACCGGCATCATCCTGACCGGCACAGCGGCGCGGGATCGCGTGCTGGCGCTGCTGGCATCGGGCGTCACGCTGGCGCGTGGCACCTTCCCGGGCGGCGATCCGAACAATGTGACGCTGTTCATCGACGGCCGGAACAACAATCTGGGCCAGTCGAACACCAGCGGCATCGACGCCACCGTCAACTGGCGGATCCCGACCGACAATCTGGGCACCTTCACGCTGAACGCCAGCGGCACCTATCTGACCAACTTCAAGACTGCCGTCTCGCCGGCGGGCACCCCGGTCGATCGCCGGAACACGCTGTTCTATCCGCTGACCTTCAAGGCGCGGGGCAGCATCGCATGGGATATCGACGCGATGCACGCGCAGGTGACGGTCACCCATGTCGGCGGCTATCGCAACACTGCGGTGACGCCGAACCAGAATGTATCGAGCTTCACCCCGGTCGATCTCATCCTCGCCTTCGATCTGGGCGAGATGGGGGCCCCGCGCGCGCTCGAGGGGATCACCCTGGGCATCGAGGTGCGCAACATGTTCGACTCCGGCCCGCCCTATGTGAACCTCGCCCCCGGCGTGAACGGCGGCGGCGGCTATGATCCGTCGGCGGCCAGCCCGATCGGGCGGGTGATGGCGGCGTCGATCCGCGCCAAGTTCTAAAGGGTCTCCCCTCGCGAGGCGCGTCTCCCCTTTGGGCGCGCCTCGCTTCTTTTGGAGTATGCGTAGATGACGGTCGAAGCGGCGGACTGGGATCCCAACCTCAACAAGACCGTCGAGGACCGCGCCGCCGAATATGCGCGGCTGCGTCGCGGATGCCCGGTCGCGCTGGGGCATGACGCCTGGGGCGCCGACCGTTTCTGGGGCATGATGCGCTATCAGGACATCGTCAGCGTCGTCCGCAATCCCAAGACCTTCGCCAACGGCACCGCGCGGCTGGGCATCCGCCGGATGCCGCTGGAAAGCGATCCGCCCGAGCACAGCCAGATCCGCCGCCTGCTCAACCCGCTCTTTTCGCCGCGCGCGATGGCCGAGCGCGAGCCGCTGACCCGTGGCGTCGCGGCGGAATATGTCGACGCCTTCGTGAATGCCGGCGGCGGCGACGCGATCGCTGCGATCGCCCGTCCGATCCCCACGCAGGTGCTGCTGATGTGGCTGGGCCAGCCGCGTGAGGATTGGGAGCAGATCAAGGCGTGGGCCGATGCGGCGCGTCCCCAGCAGGTGCTGAACGAAGCGCATGGGCAGCGCATCCACGATGCCGAACAGGCTTTGTGGGACTATAGCTGGGCGATGGCGCGCGATCGTCAGGCGAATCCCCGCGATCCGGCGATCGATCCGGTCACTGCGATCCTCAGCGGGACGCTGGATGGCGGTCCGATGCCGGAGGAGCATGCGGTCGGCATGGTCCGGCTGGTGCTGGCGGCGGGACATGATTCCACGTCGCAGGCGGTGGGGATCGTGCTGCATTTCCTTGCGACCCGCCCGGAGATTCAGGCGCAACTGCGCGCCGATCGCTCGCTGATCCTGAAGGGCGCGGAAGAGATATTGCGGCTTAACAGCCCGGTGGTGGCGATGCCGCGCACCGTGGCCGAGGATACCGAATTCGGCGGCCGTCAGCTGTGCAGCGGCGAGCGGATGATGCTGTTCTGGGCCTCTGCCAATCGCGATCCCGAAGTGTTCGAGGATGCGGAACGCTTCCGCCTCGACCGCACGGGCAAGCCGCACATGGTGTTCGGCAACGGCATCCACAGCTGCGCCGGCGCTCCGCTGGCCAGGCAGGAGATCGTCGCGGTGGTGAACGAGATGTTCGACCGGACGCGCGGGTTCGAGCTGGCGGGCGAGCCGAGCTTGCAGCCGATGCAGCAATATGGATTCGCGACGCTGCCGCTGCGGGTGAACCGATAAGGAAATCCTTTGTTTTCGGGGGGTTGGCGCAGCCGTGGTTGACACGGTTGACACCTATATCGGGAAAAGACGCTTTCCCCCGAAATCCGATGCTGGCGAGGATGTCAAAGAGCGGTTCCGGGTTGCGGAGCGCCTTGAGCCAAGCAGGTGGAATCCAACATTGCAAGTCACATGCGGGCGTTGCGCCGAGAGTGAGCCAAATTCCTTCTCCCGCAAGGGGAGAAGGGGTTTAGGCGGTCACCCCCAGCCGCTTCGCGCTCATCTCGGCCGCCGGGCCCTCGAGGAACGCCACGACGCGGCGGTTCAGATCCTCCTCCGCACCCGGATCGCGGACATAATTGTCCATATCCAGCTCCAGCACCGGGATCCCGGCTTCGCGCAGGGCGCGCAGGACCAGCGGGTCGGCGTCTGACAGGGCCATCGCGCCATCGACCTGATGCAGCAGCGCTTCCTTGACGTTCCACGCGCCCGCCCAGGTCGCCATGCGCAGTTCGTCTCCCATCGTCACGAAGCGGGCGGCGAGGGCGCGGAGCGGGTCCCTCCCACGGTCATGGCGGCGGATATAGCCGTCGGCGGCGAGGCTGAGATACATCGAGCAGACGAACACCGCGCCGTGGCTCTCCTCCCAGCGCTGATAGAAACCCATATCGCCCCACACGCCGCGCCCGACGAACATCAGGCGGATACGCTCATTGGGACAGGCGGCGTCACCATCGGCGGCGCGCTGGACGACTTCCTCGTAAAAGTCCTTCGCGGCGTCGCGGCCCCATAGCGTCCCGCGATGCCATTGCGGCACCATCGTCGCGGGCATCTGATCGACGACGCTGATCGGCGCGGGGACGGTGCGGGCGACGAGATCGCGGGTTTCGCGGTAGTAGTCCTCCTGCTCGTTGACGAGATCCATGACTTCGGCGAGGCGGGCGGGATCGAAGGCCTTGCCGCTGATCTGCTCCAGCTCGGCGATGGCGATCTTCAGCTCGGCTTCGAACAGGTCGAGCCGTTCGCCTTCGATGAAATGATCCCAGTCCTCGGCGAGGCCGTCCCACCAGTCGATGGGGATTTCCCAGCGGCAATCGACGGTGCGCTGGAAGCATTGCAGCTTCGCGGCGGTCAGGTCGGACCATGCTTCGAACAGCTTGGGCCCGGCATCGGTGTGGAGGACGACGCCCAGCACGTCGGGCTGGGGCAGACCGCCCCAAGGCGCCTTTTCGGCGTCATGGTCGAGCGCGGCGGCGGCGCCCTGTGCGCTATAGGCTTCGGCAGCAGGCGGCAGGCCGGCGGCGGCGAGCAGGGTGGCGTAGCGGGCGCTCTGCTGCTTGGCGGCGACGATCGAGGCCCACCATTGATTGACCACGAACGGGATGCCGAGCGCGCGGAGCATTTCCTGCGGCGAATTGGCGTTGACCGCGGCGAAGGTATCGCCGGCGGCGGCCTGGGCGCGGATCTCGGCGAACCAGTCGCGCTGATAGGCGCCGAACCGGGCGATGGCCTTCAATGACTTGCGGCTGCGCGGCGGGGGAGCGGGGCGGGCCCCCTTCGGCGCTTCCGGGGCGGGCGCGGGGGGCTCGGGCGAGATGGCGAAGCCGGTGCCGTGCGGGACGGCGGCGGCGATCGCTTTCGTTTCCCATGCGGCGGTGTCGGCATTGTCGCCGTGATAATGGACCACCTTGTCGGGGCGGGTTTCGGCGATGCGGGCGGCGAGGCGTTCGCCGCGCTCGCGGCTTGAGGCGAAGCAGCCGGCGCTGGGCGAGAGTGTCCAGCGGGCGATGTCGGTCAGCGGGGCGAGGCGGGATTCGCCCCAGCCATGATCCTCGCCGATGACGGTGCCGTGTTCAGCTTCGATGGCTTCGATCTCGGCCAGCGTCTCGATCTCGACGCCGCTCAGCAGGACGCGGGGGCCGTTTGGCTCGCGGGCTTCGACTTCGGTGCGGACTTGCGGGAGCAGGCCGAGCAGTTCGGCGGGCGAGAGCGTCGCGGCGGCGGCGAACAGGGCGTGGGCTTCGGTGCCGGTCAGGCGTGGGCGCAGCGCGTTGAGGGCGCGGAGCCCGGCGCGGATTGCTTCGCCGGTGGCGAGAGCACCGGAATCGGGTGTGCCGCCGAGGCTCGCGAGCCATGCCTGGGTCTGGGCGAGGCGGGTCGCGTTGTAGCGATGGGTCGGCTCGCGATCGATTACCAGCAGGTCGAGGAACGCGACCGGGGGCAACGCCATCGCGCCGCAGCGGCCGAGTTCGCGCAGGGTCGCGAAGATCTGGGGCTGGTCGGCATCGGCGTGCGAGATCAGGATCGCGTCGCCTTGGGGAATCGCGGCGATGGCTGCGAGCAGGGCAAGCCCGCGCTCGGCCATGTCGGCCTTGCCGACCAGCGCGTCGATGGCGGTGCGGTCGTGATTGCCGGGGACGAGGCGCACCGGCGCGAGGCCGTGCATATCGACCAGCTCGCGCGGGATATCCCAGCCCAGCGTCCACACCACGCGCTTGCCCGCCGCGCGATGCTCGGCGGCGATGCTCTGAGGATCGCGGGCGGCGGCGAGGATGCGATCGAGCGCGCTCATGCGACCACGCCGGCGGCGGTCAGTGCGGCGAGCTTGGCATCGTCATAGCCGAGGATGTCGCCATAGACCGAGCCGTTATGCTCGCCGATCGCGACCGGCAGCACATCGTCGAAGCCGGTGCGCGCGCCCGAGAAGCGGATCGGGATTCCGGCGGTGCGCAGTTCGTCGCCCGAGGGGTAGGCCGGATGCGAGATGGCGTTGGTTTCCTCGCGCGCGACGACGCGGGGGTCGACCAGCGCATCTTCGGGATGGCGGACTTCGGCGACGGGGACGCCTTCGGCTTCCAGCTTGGCGACGACTTCGGCCAGCGGCAGGGTGCGCGACCAGGCGTTGATGCGCGCCTCGAGCTGGTTGGCGTTGGCGACGCGGCTGTCGCGCGTGGCATAGGCGGGATCGTCGATCAGGCCGGGTTCGCCCATCGCGCGGAACAGGCCGGCGGCGAGCTTCTGATGCACCGCGACCACCGCGACATAGCCGTCGGCGCATTCGAACACGCCGAAGGGGGAGAGGCGCTGGACCGTGAGACCGGTACGCGCAGGCATGTCGACCGCGCGCATCGCCGCCCAATTCTCGATCGCGACGAATGAAGTGAGCGCGCCGAGCATCGAGACGTCGACATGCTGGCCGACGCCGGTGCGGTGACGCTGTTCGAGCGCGGAGAGGATGCCGATCACCGCGAAGACCGGCGCGAGCATGTCGGCCATCGGGATGCCGATGCGGACCGGGGGATGATCGTGCTCGCCGCTGGTGTACATCGCGCCGGAAAGGGCCTGGATGACGATGTCCATCGCCTTGCCGTCGGGCGCGTCGGCGCCGAAGCCGCTGAGCGAGGCATAGACGATGCGCGGGTTCACCTCGCGGGCGAAGTCGTAGCCGACGCCGAGGCGGTCGGCGGTGCCGGCGGTGAAATTCTCCACCACGATATCGGCGGTACGGACCAGATCGGCGAAGACTTGCTTCGCCTGGGGGTGCTTCAGGTTCAGTGCGACGCCGCGCTTGCCGCGTGCGCGGGTGAGGTGCGAGATCGAGATATCGTCCTCGTGCCGTCGCTCGATCACCACGCCGTCGCGGCCGACATAGGGACTGTTCTCGCGCGCGAGGTCGCCGCCCTTGGGGTCCTCGACCTTGATGACTTCGGCGCCGAGGCCCGCGAGCAGCAGCGTGGCGTAAGGCCCTGCCAGCGCGCGGGTGAGGTCGATGACGCGCAAGCCTTCGAGCGGGCGGGGATTGGTGGGGTCGATCATTGGAGGCCCAGTTCTTTCAATATGTCGTCATTGTCGGCGCCGGCGATCCGTGCCGCGCGGGGCGGGACGGGGGGCGTATCGGAGAGGTGGATCGGCGAGCCGATCTGGCGGACCGGGCCGCCTTCGGACTCGACGGTGATCGCCATGCCGCGCGCGATATTGTGCGGATCGGCCAGCGCTTCCTCGATGGAGGAAACCGGCGCGAACTGCGTGTCGGCTGCGCCGAGCAGCGCGAGCCAATGCGCCAGCGGCTTCTCGGCGAAGGCAGTTTCGAGGAAGGCGCGGATGCCCGGGCGGGCGGCCTTGTCGTTCTGGAGCGGCGCATAGTCGGGGCGGCCCATCGCTTCGCAGAAACGCTGCCAGTAGCGCGGCTCCATGTCGGTGGTGACGAGGAAGCGATCGTCGGCGGTGCGGTAGATGCCGATATCGGCGCGGTGGCGGCCGCGCGGCGGGGCTTTCGACAGGTCCGGGTTGCGCGAGATGACGTTGCCGATCAGCGCCATCGCGCTGTCCGACATGGCGATGTCGACCGCCTGACCCCGGCCGGTGGTGGCGCGGGCGAGGAGAGCGGCGAGGATGCCGATGACGGCGTTCGATCCGGTCAGCAGATCGGCGGCGGGGACGCCCGCGAAGCCGGGGGCGTCGGGATCCTCGCCGATCCGCGACAGGGCGCCCGCGACGGCGAGGGCGACGGGATCGTGGCCGGGCTTGTCGCGGTAGGGACCGGTCTGGCCGCAAAGGGTAACCGAGGCATAGACGAGGCGCGGGTTGAGCGCGGCCATCGGTTCGTAGCCATAGCCCATGCTGGCGAGAACGCCGGGGCGGTAATCCTCGACCAGCACATCGGCGCGGCGGACCAGTTCCTCGAGCACCGGGCGAGAGGCGTCTGCGCCGGGATCGATCAGCAGGCTGCGCTTGCCGCGCGCGAACACGTCCTGCGCGCGGATGCGGGCGCGCTCGGCCTCGGGCAGCTTGTCCCAGCCGAATACCTGCGCCTGCTTGGCCAGTTCGCGCGGATGCTCGATGCGGATGACTTCGGCGCCGAGATCGGCGAGCAGCCAGGTGCAATAGGGGCCGGGGAGGAACTTGGAGAAGTCGACCACCCGGATGCCGGCGAGGGGGCCGTTCATGGCCCGACCTCCCGGAAGAGGGGGCCGGGGATCTTGACGGTCTTTCCGGCGACGGTGGCTTCTTCCCACAGGCCGCGCGCGGCGAGATGGTCGCTGGCCAGCACATCCTCGACTTCGCTGATCGCGGAGAGGCCCATGCCGTGTTTGTTGGAGAGGATGGTCAGCGTGGCGCGGTCCTTGGTGGCGAGCCAGGCTTCGACCACCGACTCCCAGCGCTGAAGGATTTCCTGCGGCATGTCGGCGACGAGGATCGCGTCCCAGTCGACCTCCGCCAGTTCGCCGGCCATGCCGTCCTCGGCCATGCGCGCGACGGTGGCGCGCATCATCGGCTGGTTGTCGACCAAGGCCCAGGTGACCCAGCCGTCCTTCGCGCGCCACACCTGGCGTACGCCCGACTTGCCGCGGATCAGGAGGTTACCGGTGCGGGTGCCGACCTTGCCGTTCCACTCCCATGTCAGCGGCTCGCGGTAATTGGCGAGCACGGCCGAGCGATAGGCCGAGACCTGCGCCTGCTGGCCAAGCCCATCGGCGGCGCGGGCGTGGAGCGCGGTGAGCGCGGCGATGGCGCCCTGAATGCCCGCGAGCGCCCAGGCCTGACGGCCGGGCAAGGTGAGCGGCGGGCGGCCGGGATCGCCGACGATGGTCATCAGGCCGGATCGGGCCATCAGCGTCAGATCGGTCGCCGGGCGGCCGTCATTGGCGCGGCCTGCGTCGAAGGGGAGGATCGCGACGTCGATGAGCTTCGGGTTGCGCATGGCCAGTGCTTCGGGGCTGAGTTCGGGCGGGCAGGCTTCGGGGCCGCGAAAGACGATATCGGCGGCGTCGATCAGGTCGAGCAACGGGGTGTCGCTGGTCACCTTGCCGTGCTGGTCCATCGCCAGTTCGGCGGCATCGCGTTCGGACGTGCCGGTCGTTACGACTTCAGCGCCGAGCCGCGCGAGCAGGGCTCCTGCGTAGGCGCCGAGATCGCGGGTGAGGTCGACCACCCTGATATGGCTGAGCATCATGCGAGGACTCCTTCAGCGGCGAGGCTCGCGACTTCATCGGCGCTCATGCCCAGAAAGCCTTCGAAGACATGGGCGTTGTGCTCGCCCAGCTTGGGTGGCGGGGTGACCTTTATCTCGGAGCGCGAGAAGTGCGTCGGCGGGGCCGGCATCTCGCAGCTGCCCAGCACCTTGTCGTCGATGCGAACATAGTGACCGCCCTCGGCCAGCTCCGGATCGGTGAAGACGTCGCGGCCGTCGAACACCGCTTCGGCGGGGATGCCGGCAGCGGCGAGGCGATCGGCGACGGCGTGCTTGTCCTGCGTCGCGGTCCAGCCTGCCAGGTCCGTCCCCCCGGTCAACTGCGCCAGCGCTGCGGCGTCGGTATCGTCGCGGATCGCCACGGCGACCCACTGGTCATGCCCGCGCGCGGGATAGACGCCCTGCCGGATCGTCGGAGACTCATTGCCGCGCTTGGGCGAGGGCGAAAGCTGCTCCTGCACCAGCACGTCGCCGAGGATATGGACCAAAGGCTCGACCTGCGAGACGTCGATATGGCGGCCCACGCCGGTCACCCGGCGATGTTCGAGCGCGGCGAGGACGCCCATCGTCGCGAACATCGGGGCGATCACGTCGCCATAAGCGAAGGGCGGCATGTGCGGCGGCGTTTCGGGCCAGCCCGACAGGGCGGCGAGGCCGGAGAGCGCGGCGGCGCTGTTGCCATAGCCGCGCAGGTCCGACATCGGGCCGGTGCGACCCGCGACGCTGACCGAGAGCATGATGATCTCGGGGCGCTTCGCACTCAACGTCGCGTAATCGAGGCCGAGGCGTTCCATGAAGCCCTTGCCGAAATTCTCGACCACCACGTCGGCCCAGTCGGTCAGCCGCTTCGCGATTTCCACGCCGCGCGGATCGGCGAGGTTGATCGTCACGCCCAGCTTGCTGGTGTTGGTGATCGCGAAGAAGGCCGATCCGTCGGGGTTGCGCTTGCCGTCCTTGAACGGGGGGCTCATCCGGCCGAGGTCGAGCCGCTTGGCGCTTTCGACCTTCACCACCACCGCGCCGTGATCGGCGAGGTCCTTGGTCGCGCGGGGGCCGGCGCCGACCCAGCTGAAATCCGCGATCTTCACGCCTTCAAGGGCTTGCGTCATTTCGGGTCTCCGCAACCGGCGGGAACGCCGTTCTGGACAAGCTGGGCAGCGCGATTGGCCATGCCGGGGCCATCGACGCCGAAGGGTTCGAGATACTTCGCGATGCGGAAGGCGTTGTCGCGATAGAGCGCGTCGAAGCGCGCCTGATCGGCGGCGGGCATCGGGATGATGTTCAGCCCGGCTTCCTTCGCATAGTCGAACCCGTCGATCAGCGCGCGATCGATCGAGGCGACCATCGCGTCTTCCCACACCTTCTCGCTTTCGATGAAGATCGCCTTGTCGGCGTCGCTCAGGCGGTTCCACACCTGCATCGACAGCGCCCGGCCCGGATAGGCGCCGCGCGGGATCTTGATGGTCGAGAAATATTTGCCGACGTCCGCGAGGTGCATCGAGCGCAGCGCGTCGGCGGGGGCAACCACGCCGTCGATCACGCCCTTGGCCATCGCCGGATAGACTTCGGCCATCGACATGTTGACCACATCGACGCCGAGCGAGCGCAGCACGTCCGCCGTGTCGGCCTGGGCGCGCAGGCGCAGGCCCTGCAAGTCGGCGAGGCTGCGGATCGGCTTGTTCCGCGTGAGGATGCCAGGGAAGTTGCCGCCCTGCACCGCGAGCACGCGCAGGCCCTTAAGCTCGGCGTTCATCGCCGGAAATTCCTCGGCGAGGCAGCGATAGACCGCGATCTGCTGACCGATATCCTTCACGCCCGAATAGAAGCTGGGCTGGATCCGCTGGGTATGCGCGCTGCGGGCATACATCGGCGTGACCATGCCGATGTCCGCGACGCCGTGGCGGATTTCGAGCATGTTCTCGTTAGACGAGAGCAGATGCCCGCCCCAGTGCGGGTGGATCTTGATCCGCCCGCCGGTCTTCGCCTCGATCCACTTCATCCAGATGATGTCGGCGCGGCTGAAGGGGTGGGTGGCGGTGTAGGGGCTGGCATAGCTCAGCACCTGCACGTTCGGATCGGGCGTGCCGCAGGCCGAAAGGGTGAGCGCGGCAGCAAATGCGAGGAAGCGCTTCATCTGCATCACCCCTGGATCGACGGCAGCCACAGCACGACCGCCGGGAAGGCGATCAGCATGGCGAGGTGGAGGAAATCGCTGACGAGGAACGGGATCACGCCGCGGAAGATCGACCCCAGCGGAATGTCCCGCGCGCCGGCGTGGATCACATAGACGTTGAACCCCAGAGGCGGGTGGACGAAGCCGATCTCCATCGTGCGGACGAGGAAGATGCCGAACCAGACCGGGCTGAGGCCGAGGCTGTGGATCACCGGCAGCAGGATCGGCGTCATCAGCAGCATCAGCGCCAGACCGTCGAGGAACGATCCGAGCAGCAGCAGGATGATCGCCATCACGATCACCGCCATCGTCGGCGAGGCGCCGGCCGATTCGACCAGGGCGGTCATGTGATCGGGGATTTCGGTGACGCTGACGAAGGTGGAGAAGACGATCGCGCCGATCACGATCGCATAGATCATGCCGGTGGTGCGCAGCGTCTCGAACAGCGCACGGCTCAGCGCTTCGCGGGTGAATTTGCGGCGGAGCAACAGGATACCCAGCGCGCCGACGCAGCCGATCGAGGCAGCTTCGGTGGGGGTGAACCAGCCGAGCACCAGCCCGCCGACGACGAACAGCACCAGCAGCGAGATGTCGGCGATGCGGATCGCCGCCGCGCCACGCTCGCGCCAGGTCGCGCGCGGTCCCGGCGGGGCCAACTCGGGCTTCCAGCGGACCATGATCAGGATCACGGCGACGTAGAACAATGCCTGGGTGATGCCGGGGATGACGGCGGCCGCGAACAGCTTGCCGATCGATTGTTCGGCGATGATGCCGAACACGATCAGCGCGCCGCTGGGCGGGATCAGCGAGCCGAGCGTACCGCCGGCTGCCAGCGCGCCAGCCGCGAAGCCGGGATGGTAGCCCTGACGCCGCATCTCAGGAAGCGCAACCGCGCTGACGGTGGCTACCGTGGCGAGGCTCGATCCGCTGATCGCGCCGAAGCCCGCGCAGCCGCCGATGGAGGCGACGCCCAGGCCGCCGCGCTTGTGGCCGACCAGCTTGGCGGCGAGGCCGAAGAAATCGCCGCTGGCGCCCGCCGCGAAGCAGATCTGCGCCATCAGCATGAAGAGGGGGAGGACGCCCAGCTCGTAGCGCGACACGGTGTCGAACGCGATCACGCCGACCTTGATCAGCGCGGCCTCGGGCGAAAGCAGCAGGGCGAGGCCCAGCGTGCCGATCAGCGCGAGCGACGCGCCGATGGGGATGCCCGCCATCAGGATGATCAGAAGGACCGCGAAGGCGATCAGGCCGATGGTTTCGGGAAGCAGGGTCACTTGCGGGCCCCCTTCACGAATTCGACGGCGAAATGGATCGCGGCGATGGTGCAGGCGGCGATCCAGATCAGCCGGAACGGCGCGATGCGGATCGAGAGCAATTCGGTCATCTCCGTCGTCGGCCACAGATCGGTGGCGACCCACGCCGATCCGAACGCGACGAGACCGAAGGTGATCGCCAAAGCCACGCGACCGATCTGGGCGAGGATGTGCCTGGTGCGCTCAGAGGCGCGGCCGACGATCAGATCGACCGTGGCGTGACGATTCATCAGGCTGACCATCAGCACGCAGGAAGACAAAGCGACGACGATCGCGACCTGAAAGATCTCGATCGATCCGATCACCGCGAATCCGGCATGGCGGCCAAGGACTGCGATTGCGTCGGTCGCCATCGCGAGCAACAGTCCGGCCGAGCCGGTAAAGATCAGGAACCGCTGTACGCCACTCGGCGCTTCCGGCGGTCCGGCCGTGTTGTCCATGACCCTCTCCCTGCGGGCTTGCTGAATCGCTCAGATGCCCATCTGCCAAATAAGTTTGCAGAAATAACAATGGTTGTCATCAACTATCTTGAGTCGGGATTGTTTGCGAGACTCCATTTTCTGCGTTAGCGCTCTTCCCGACGATAAAAGGGTGCGTGAGCGGATGGCGGACAAGGTGGAAGACGAGGTCGAGCATGTCGATCTGGGGCGGCTGGGCAGGGCGCTCGGCTTCCGGTTCCGTCGCGTCCAGAACAAGCTCGCGCGCGATTTCGCGACCAACACCGCGGGCTGGAAGCTGCGTTCGGGCATGTTCTCGTCGCTCGAGATCATCTCGGCCAATCCCGGCATCTCGCAGGCGATGCTGAGCACCGAAGTGGGTCTCGACAAGTCGGCGGTGGTGCCTTTGGTCGACGATTTGGAGAAGCGCGGCTGGGTGATCCGCACGCGATCGCAGGAGGATCGCCGGCGCAACCATCTGTCGATCACCGAGGCCGGAAAGGCCGAGCTCGACGCGCTCGCCCGGATGATGGACGAGACCGAATCGACTGCGCTCGCGGTGCTGACCGACGAGGAGCGGGCAGTGATCAGCCGCGCGCTCGACAAGGTCTATGATGCCTATATCCGCGCCTCGCGCGGCAACTGACCTCACCTAAAGCTCATATTTGCGTACTTTTGTGCGGGGGCCTTGTGCTGCCTGAATCAATAAGCTATGCAACATAACAATTCATGAGCAGGAGAGGCTGAAATGTCCGACACGCTGGTCGCCGAACAGGCAACCACCTTCGATCGCATCAATCCGGTGACGGGAGAGGTCGCGACGACCGCCGCCGCCTTCACCGTCGCCGATGCCGATGCCGCCTGCGAAGCTGCCGCCGCTGCTTTCCCGGCATGGTCGGCAATGGGTCCGAATGCGCGCCGCGCGCTGCTCAACAAGGCTGCCGATGCGCTGGCAGGCAAGGCCGACCAGTTCGTCGATGCGATGATGGGCGAGATCGGCGCGACCGAAGGCTGGGCGCGCTTCAACCTGATGCTGGCGGTCGGCATGGTCCGTGAAGCCGCCGCGCTCACCACCCAGATCGGCGGCGAAGTGATCCCCAGCGACAAGCCGGGCTGCATTGCGATGGCGCTGCGCGAGCCGGTCGGCGTGATGCTCGGCATCGCGCCCTGGAACGCGCCGATCATCCTCGGGGTCCGCGCCGTGGCTGTGCCGCTGGCCTGCGGCAACACCGTCGTCCTCAAGGCGAGTGAGCAGTGCCCGCGCACCCATTCGCTGATCGCCGAAGCGTTCGACGAAGCGCTGCCCAAGGGTGCGGTCACGATCGTCACCAATGCGCCCAAGGATGCGCCCGAGATCGTCGGCGCGCTGATCGACAACCCGCACATCCGCCGGATCAACTTCACCGGATCGACCGGCGTTGGCCGTATCATCGCCAAGCGCGCAGCCGAGCATCTCAAGCCCGTGCTGCTCGAGCTGGGCGGCAAGGCGCCGATGGTCATCCTCGACGACGCGGATCTCGACGAAGCGGTGAAGGCCGCGGCGTTCGGCGCGTTCATGAACCAGGGCCAGATCTGCATGTCGACCGAGCGGATCATCGTGCTCGACAGCGTCGCCGATGCCTTCGTCCAGAAGTTCGCGGCCAAGGTCGCGTCGATGCCGGTGGGCGATCCGCGCGAGGGCAAGACCCCCCTCGGTGCGGTGGTCGACCAGAAGACCGTGGATCATGTGAAGTCGCTGATCGACGATGCGGTCGCTTCGGGTGCGGTGCAGGTGAATGGCGGCGACGCCAATGGCGTGCTGATGCCCGCGCATGTGATCGACAAGGTCACGCCGAGCATGAAGCTGTTCCGCGACGAGAGCTTCGGCCCGGTCGTCGGCGTGATTCGCGCGCGTAACGAAGCCCATGCGGTCGAACTGGCCAACGATACCGAATATGGCCTGTCGGCATCGGTGTTCACGAAGGACACCGCACGCGGCCTGAAGGTCGCCCGCCAGATCAAGTCGGGCATCTGCCACGTCAACGGCCCGACCGTGCACGACGAAGCCCAGATGCCCTTCGGCGGCACCAAATCCTCCGGCTATGGCCGCTTCGGCGGCAAGGCCGGGATCGACAGCTTCACCGAGCTTCGCTGGATCACCATCGAGACCGAAGCCGGACATTACCCGATCTAAGAAACTCCCCTCCCTGAAAGGGAGGGGTTGGGGGTGGGTGGCGAGCGTAGCGAGCTTCTTCCCCCGTCTTGCCGAATTCGACGCTGGCGCGTCGATACCCACCCCTAGCCCCTCCCTTGCAGGGAGGGGAACGGAGACTCTTATGACCAACCTCAGCTCCAACGGCACCGTTTCCTATGATGTCGTCGATCGCATCGCATGGGTGCGCTTCAACCGTCCCGACAAGCGCAACTGCATGTCGCCGACGCTCAACCAGGACATGATGGAAGTCCTGCACGAACTCGAATTCCGCGACGATGTCGGCGTGCTGGTGCTGACCGGCGAGGGCACCGCCTTCTCGGCCGGCATGGACCTCAAGGAATATTTCCGCGAGACCGAAGCGAAGGGCCTCGGCGCGACGCGTCAGGCGCAGCGCGAGAGCTATGGCTGGTGGCGCCGCCTGCGCTGGTATCAGAAGCCGACCATCGCGATGGTCAATGGCTGGTGCTTCGGTGGCGCATATGGCCCGCTGTTCGCCTGCGACCTGGCCTTTGCCGCCGACGAGGCGCAGTTCGGCCTCAGCGAAATCAACTGGGGCATCCTGCCCGGCGGCGGCGCGACCAAGATCGCGGTCGAGCTGCTTCCGTTCCGCAAGGCGATGTACCACGCCATCATGGGCGAGAATGTCGACGGCAAGACCGCGGCGGAATGGGGCCTGGTCAATGAATCGCTCCCGCTCGACAAGCTGAAGGACCGTGTGACCGAAGTCGCCAACGTCCTGCTCAAGAAGAACCCGGTGGCGCTCAAGGCGACCAAGGACGCGATCCGTCGCGTCTCGGTGCTGAGCT
Source organism: Sphingomonas sp. G-3-2-10 (assembly GCF_012927115.1). NCBI lineage: Bacteria > Pseudomonadati > Pseudomonadota > Alphaproteobacteria > Sphingomonadales > Sphingomonadaceae > Sphingomonas > Sphingomonas sp. G-3-2-10. Next base: position 207,968 of record NZ_JABBFY010000001.1, read on the forward strand.
ATGACGATGCCGAGGAATATCTGGTCCGGATGCAGGAAGCCGCGAACAGCTATGACAATGACGGCCGCAAGGAAGGCATCAAGCAGTTCATCGACGACAAGACCTACAAGCCGGGCCTCGGCGCGTACGACAAGTCGAAGCAGGGCGCCTGACCCCGAATTAGCCCCGCCTCCCCGGAGGAGGGGTTGGGGGTGGAGGAGTCATTTCTGACACTCCGCCGCATGAGTTCTCCACCCCATCCCCTCGTTCGAGGGACCAGAAGCAAGAAGAGAGTCGCGTGGCCAAGTTGAACCTCGAACGCCTGCTCAAAGCCCGCTCGGTCGCGATCGTCGGCGCGTCCGAAAAGCCGGGAGCGCTGGGCAATTCGGTGCTCCAGAATCTGGAGCGGCACGGCTTTTCCGGTCCGATCCACCTGATCAATCCCAAGCGCGACGAGATTGCAGGCCGCGCGTGCCTGAAGTCGGTCGCGGACCTGCCCGAGGGCGTGGACGCGGCGGTGCTGGCGATCCCGGGCGGCGCGGTGCTGGATACCGTCCGTGCGCTGGCCGCGCGCGGCGTGGGCGCGGCGGTGATCTTCTCGGCGGGCTTCGCCGAGGGTGGCGAGGAAGGCATGGCGGCGCAGCGCGAAGTCGCGCGGATCGCGGCCGAGCATGGCATGGTGATCGAGGGGCCGAACTGCCTCGGCATGACCAACTATGTCGAAGGCATTCCGCTGACCTTCGTCGAGACGCCGGTGATCGAGCTGAACGGTCCGGGTGTCGGCATCGTGTCGCAGTCGGGCGCGATGGCGGTGGTGCTGGGCACCACGCTGATGTCGAAAGGGCTGGGCATCTCGATCTCGGTTTCGACCGGCAACGAAGCCGCATCGGGGGTCGAGGATTATGTCGACTATCTGCTCGACGATCCGAACACCGCGGTGATCGGCATGATCGTCGAGCAGTTCCGCAAGCCCGCTGCGTTCCTGGCGCTGGCCGAGCGCGCGCGGGCGGCGGGCAAGCCGATCGTGCTGCTCCATCCGGGCAAGTCGAGCGCGGCGCGCGAGTCCGCCGCGACGCATACCGGCGCGATGGCGGGCGACTGGCAGGTGATGAAGACTCTGGTCGAGCGCGCCGGCGTGGTGCTGGTCGACGGGCTGGAGGAACTGGGCGACGTGATCGATCTCGCCAGCCGCTGCGGAGCGATCCCGGCGGGCGGCACCGCGGTGCTGACCGAGAGCGGTGCGTTCAAGGCGCTGACGCTCGACCTGTGCGAAGCGATCGGCGTCGATCTGCCCGCGCCGGGCGAGAAGACCAGCGCGACGCTGCGCGCGGCGATGCCCGATTTCATCCCGGTCTCGAACCCGATGGACCTGACCGCGCAGGCTCTGGTCGATCCCGACCTGTACCGCCGCACGCTGGCGCCTTTGCTCGACGACGACGCCTATGCGGCGGTGGTGCTCGGCATCATCCAGACCGACCAGACCACCGCGCGGCTCAAGCTGGTGCCGATCATCGAAGCAGTGAAGTCGCTCGAGCCGGGCAAGCCGGTGATCTTCGCCGGCCTCGACGAAGGCGCGCCGGTGCAGGCGGAATATATTGCCGGTCTGCGCGAGTTGAACGTGCCCTATTTCCCGTCACCCGACCGTGCTTTCCGCGCGATCGCGCTGCTGGGCAAGGCGCGGGACTTCGCCAAGTCCGATGCCGAAGCGGTTTCGGTCGACGTGCCGTCGGGGGTGATCCCCGAATATCGCTCGAAGGAACTGCTCGCGCCGCTGGGCATCCCGTTCCCCAAGGGCGGGTTCGCGGCGAGCGTCGAGGAGGCCAAGGCAGTCGCGGCGAAGATCGGCTATCCTGTCGCGCTCAAGGCGCAGTCGGCCGAGCTGTCGCACAAGAGCGATGCGGGCGGCGTGATCCTGAACCTGGCCGACGAAGCCGCTCTCGAAGCGGGCTGGGCGAAGCTGTACGGCAATGTCGCGGCCTATGCCCCGGGGCTGGCGCTGGACGGCGCGCTGATCGAAGCGATGGGCAAGCGCGGGGCCGAGCTGATCGTCGGTGCGCGCAACGATCCCGAATGGGGTCCGGTGATCCTCGCCGGGTTCGGCGGGGTGCAAGCCGAGATCCTTCAGGACGTGCGGCTGATGCCGGCCGACCTGACCCGCGAAGCGATCGTGGCGGAACTGCGCAAGCTCAAGAGCGGCGCGCTGCTCGACGGCTGGCGCGGATCGCCCGCGCTGGACGTGGATGCGGTGGCGGAGATCATCGAGGGTGTGGGGCGCCTGCTGCGCGGTACCCCGGCGATCCGCGAGATCGACCTCAATCCTGTGGTAGTGTTCCCCAAGGGCGAGGGCGCCGTTGCGCTCGACGCGCTGATGCTGGCGGAGTGACGGCGATGGGCATGGATGCGGATTGGGATGAACTGATCGCGATCGATATCCACGTCCATGCCGAGCATAGCTGCCGCCAGCCGCTCGACCCGATCCAGGCCGAGTTCGAGGAAGCGGCGAGCATCTATTTCAAGACCGACGCCAAGCGGCCCTCGATCCCCGAGACCATCGCCTATTATCGCGAGCGCAGGATCGGCTTCGTACTGTTCACGGTCGACATGGAGGCCGGGACCGGGATCAAGCGGATCGCCAACGAGGAGATTGCCGAGGCGGCCGCGGAAAACCGCGACATCATGCGCGCATTCGCCTCGATCGATCCGCACAAGGGCAAGGCTGGAGCGCTGGAGGCGCGCAAGCTGATCGAGGAGTATGGCGTCGCGGGATTCAAGTTCCACCCGCCGCTCCAGAATTTCGATCCCGGCGACCGGATGGCGTGGCCGCTCTACGAAGTGATCGACCATTACGGCTTGCCCGCGATCTTCCACACCGGCCATTCGGGGATGGGCACGGGGATGCCGGGCGGCGGCGGCATTCGCCTGAAATATGGCCAGCCAATCCTCGTCGATGACGTCGCGGTCGATTTCCCCAACATCAAGATCATTCTCGCGCATCCGAGCTGGCCGTGGACCGACGAGGCGCTGTCGATGGCGCTGCACAAGCCGAATGTCTTCATCGACCTGAGCGGCTGGTCTCCCAAATATTTTCCGCCGCAGATCGTGCGTTATGCGAACTCGCAGCTGGGCCACAAATTCCTGTTCGGCAGCGATTTCCCGCTGATCCCGCCAGATAAATGGATTTCCGCGTTCGATTCCGCTGGCTTCAAACCCGAACTGCGCGAGCCGATCCTGAAGGGCAACGCCGCGAAACTGCTGTTCGGCGCGGCCTGATGCGGTTCGGCGTGCTTGCCCTTGCGGTCGCGCTGCTCGGTTTCGGGCTGGCGGCGGCGACGGACAAGCCCGATCACTGGTGGCAGCCGGGCGAGGGGCGGACGTTCCCGGCGAAGCTCGAGTACGAGAATGAAGGCGGCACGCTGCGGCTGCTGCTCGAAGGCGGGCCGATGGAGACGAAGGGGCATCCCTTCTTCGAACCGATCGGTCCCAACGGCCGCGCCTGCGTCACCTGCCATCAGCCCGCCAATGCGATGAGCCTCGCGGTGCCCGACGTGCAGCGGCAATGGACGCGCAACGGCGCGAAGGACCCGCTGTTCGCGGCGGTGGACGGATCGAACTGCCCCAGCCTGCCGCAAGGCGATCGCGCGTCGCATTCGCTGCTGCTCGACCACGGCCTGATCCGCATCGCGCGGCCCTGGCCGGTGAAGGGCGCGGACTTCGCGATCGAAGTCGTGCGCGATCCATCGACCTGCAACCTCGATCCCGTCTGGGGGATCAAGTCGAAGAACCCGCATATCTCGGTGTTCCGCCGCCCGCGCCCGGTGGCGAACTTCAAGTTCATCGAGGCGATGGGGTTCGCCTACGATCCCAAGGCGGGGATGCCGCTGGCGCTCGATCCCGAGACGAACAAGCCCGTTGCGGGCAATCTGATGGCCGATGGGCGCGTACCGACCCTGACCGCGCAGATGCGCGATGCGGCGGCGACGCACCTTGCCTTTACCCGCAATCTCGATGCCGGCGACATCGCCCGCATCCTCGATTTCGAGCGCCGCCTGTTCGTGGCGCAGCAGCGCGACAGCAGCGGGACGATGCTGGACGCCGATGGCGCGGAGGGTGGGCCGATGAAGCTGCTCGTCTCCGCACCGGGCCGCCTCGGCAGTCAGGGCACGCCGGTGTGGAGCGAGTTCGAGGCGTGGGAGAAACTGCCCGAAGCCGAGAAGGCGAAGCTGCCCAAGGAAGTGCGCGAATTCCGGGACTCGGTCGCGCGCGGGGCGCGGGTGTTCCGCGACAAGACTTTCCTCATCACCGACAGTGCGGGGATCAACTCGCCGGTCGGGTTCGGCAATCCGGTGCGCAACAGCTGCGTCTTTTGCCACAACATGTCGTATATGGGCATGGACGTGGCGCCGGGTCAGGTCGATCTGGGCACGACCAATCTGCCCTTTGCCGACCCACAGCCGTACCTCCCGCTGTTCCGCGTCACCTGCAAGGGGAAGCCGCATCCGCACTACGGCCGCGTCATCTACACCCATGATCCCGGCTATGCGCTGACCACGGGCAAATGCGCCGATGTCGGGCGGATCACGCTGCAGACGCTGCGCGGGCTTTCGGCGCGCGCACCCTATTTCTCCAACGGCAGCGCGAAGGATCTGCGCGGGGTGATCGACTATTACGACCGGCGCTATTCGATCGGCTATACCGAGCAGGAAAAGCGCGACCTCGTGAACCTGATGCGCGCGCTGTGAAGGCATTGGTCCTCCTGTTCGCGCTGGTCGCCGCGGATGCGCGGGAGGCGGTGCGCTTCGTCGCCTGCCCGGTCTATCGCGATACCGATGCGGGCAAGAAATCGGGCTGCTGGCTGGCCGAGGATCCGGCGAGCGGCGTCCGCTACGACATTACCTCGTCGCCGACCAAGGCCGACTGGAACCATGCGGTGCTGGTCGAGGGGTTCGTCGCGCAGGGGCAGAGCGATCCGTGCGGCGGCGTGGTGCTCGATCCGGTGCGCGTCTCGGTGCTGGAACAGGGATGCACGCGCCACATGCTGCCCGCCGAGGGCTTTCCCGGCCGCAAATTCGCGCTGCCGAAGCGGAACGTGCGGCCGCTCTATGAGGAGCGGACAAAGCCCGCGCAGCCCTTCGCCGCGCGGACCTTCGTCATCCCGTTCGATCATGGCAGCAGCTTCGTCACCTATCAGCTGAGCGACTATTATCTCGACGCGGCGATCAACTACGCCCTCGACGTCCAGCCCGCGACGGTGACGATCACCGGCCATGCAGCAACCCGTCGGGAGCGGGTTTCGGGTTTCGACCTGTCCGAGCCGCGCGCGCTGGCGAAGGCCCGCGCCGACGCGATGGCCCGCGCCTTCCAGCTTCGCGGCGTCACCGTCGCGCGCGTTGCGACGGGCAGGGAAAGCTCCAGCGCGGACGAAGCGTTCGACGGACTCATTGCCCCCTCGCTTCGCCGCGTGGAAATTAGTATTGAGCCAAAACAATAAGATTTCCGGGGGAGCAGATGCCGTCCAACGATCCGCAGGCCATCGTCGATAACCAGCCCATGTCGCGCTTCCAGTGGGGCGTGGTGGCGATCATGATCGGCCTCAACGCGCTCGACGGGTTCGACGTGCTCTCGATCAGCTTTGCCTCGCCGGGCATCGCCAAGGATTGGGGGATCGACCGCGCCGCACTGGGCATCGTGCTGTCGATGGAGCTGATCGGCATGGCGATCGGGTCGCTGCTGCTCGGAGGACTGGCTGACCGGATCGGGCGGCGCAACACCATCCTGTTGTGCCTCGTCGTGATGGCGGCGGGCATGTTCGGCGCTTCGGCGTCGCACGACGTCTATCAACTGTCCGGCTGGCGCGTCCTGACCGGCCTGGGTGTCGGCGGGATGCTCGCAGCGACGAACGCGGCGGTGGCCGAAGTCTCCAATCTCGCGCGGCGGAACCTCGCGGTTGTGCTGATGGCGGCGGGCTATCCGGTGGGAGCGATCATCGGCGGCAGTATCTCGCAAAGGCTGTTGGTCCAATATGACTGGCGTGCGGTATTCGTTTTCGGCGCGGTGGCGACGCTGGCGTTCATTCCGCTGGTGCTGTGGCGCTCGCCGGAGAGCATCTCGTTCCTGCTGACCCGCCGCCCGGCCAATGCGCTGGAGCGGATCAATGCCACCCTGGCCCGGATGGGCCACGCCGCCGTCGACGCGCTGCCCCCGGTGGCGGTGAAGGCGGCCAAGGTGCCGATCGCGCGCCTGTTTTCGGGTGCCAACCTGGCGCCGACGGTGTTGCTGACCATCGCCTATCTGGCGCACATCATGACCTTCTATTTCATCCTGAAATGGGTGCCGAAGATCGTCGTGGACATGGGGTTCGAGCCTGCCGCTGCGGCGGGCGTTCTGATCGCGGCCAATGTCGGCGGGGTCACCGGATCGGTGCTGCTCGGCCTGCTGACCGCGAAGGTGCGCCTGATGGCGCTCACCGTGGCGGCGATGCTTGCTTCGGTGGTGATGATCACCTTGTTCGGGCGCGGTCAGGCGACGCTGGACGAACTCACGACGATCGCGGCCATTGCGGGCTTCTTCACCAATGCCGGCGTGGTCGGCCTTTATGCGCTGGTGGCGCGCTCGTTCGGGACCGAGGTGCGCGCCAGCGCGACCGGCTTCGTCATCGGGATCGGGCGCGGTGGATCGGCGGCGGCGCCGGCGATCGCGGGCTTCCTGTTCGCGGCGGGCTATGGCCTGCCGGTGGTGGCGATGCTGATGGCGGGTGGCTCGCTGGTCGCGGCGATCGCGCTGGTGGTGCTGGCGCGGGTGCAGAAGGCGGCGGCTTGAGCGGGGCGGCGATCCTGACTATCCCCGCAGGATGGGGACAAATCAGGATTTGAGCATCGCGGATTCAGGTAGCGGCGAAGCGGTGACGCTCGGGCCGCTTTCGGGGCTGGTCGGCTATCATCTGCGGCGGGCGTCGAACGCGTTCGGCGCGGACTTTTCGCGCGCGCTGACGGGAACGGGGATGCGGCAGGTGCTGCTTGCGATCCTCTCGGTCGTGGCGAGCAACCCGCGCGCCAATCAGGGCTCGGTCGGCCGCGTGCTGGGAATCCAGCGCGCGAACATGGTCGCACTGATCAACGATCTGGTCGAACGCGGCTTGATCGACCGGCAGGTGGCGCAGGGCGATCGCCGTGCGTTTGCGCTGACCATCACCGCGGAAGGCCGCAAGCTGCTCGACCAGTGCCTCGCGCGGATCGCCGAGCATGAAGCGGAGATGCTGTCGGATCTCTCCGACGCCGAGCGGGATATGCTGATCGACCTGCTGGGCCGGATCGAGGCGAAGGAAAGGTAAGGTGAGCTCCTTCTCCCGCTAGGGGAGAGGGAAGTGGGGGCACAAAAAGGCGGCGAACCTTTCGGCTCGCCGCTCTTCTTCGTTCCGATGCTCGGAAAGCTTACTCCCCGCCGAACTTCGCCACGAAGCGCACGCCGAACTGGCGGGGCGCGCCGAAGATGATGCCGCCCGCGGCGCTCGACGAGTTCTGCACCTGCGAGGCGATATAGACCTTGTCGGTCACGTTCGAGACGTAACCTTCGAGACGATAGCGGTCGTTGATGTTGAGCGAGAGGCGCACGTCGAAGATGTCGCGGCCCGGCACGATCGACGAGATGCTGGGGAAGGGCGTCGCCAGCTGTTCGCCGAGGTGCGACCATTGCACGCGCGGGGTGAGCGACAGGTCGCCGCCCAGCGGGATCTCGTACTGGACGCCCGCGTTGATCGTCCATTCGGGCGAGAAGGGCAGGCGGTCGCCCTTGGTGATCGCCTGGAGCGCGTTGGTCACCGTGTTCTGGATCATCGCGTTCGAGGCAAATTCGGCGTTGAGATAGCTGAGGCCGCCGTTGAAGCTCAGCCCGCCGAACTGGCCGGTGATTTCCAGCTCGCCGCCATAGGCCCGGCCGCTCGCCGCATTCTGCGTCAGCGGCGCGCCATTTTGCAGGCTCTGCAGCTGGATGTCCTTGTAATCCGAATAGAAGACGTCGCCGTTGATGCGCAGGTGGCGATCGAGGATCTCGGTCTTGAAGCCGACTTCATAGACGAAGTTCTTTTCGGGCAGGAAGCCGGGGACCGGAACCGCAGGGGCGCCGGTGACCAGAGCGAGGTTGTTGCCCCCCGCCTTGTAGCCCTTCGACGCCGTTACGTAGAGCATCGTGTCGTCGCTCAGGTGATAGTTGATGCCGAGCTTGCCGGTCCATTCGCGGCTCGACTGCGACGTCGTGCCCACGGTCGGGCCGGTGGTCACGCCCTGTCCGGCGCCGATCCGGATGCGGTCATAGACCTGCTTGTCCCAGCTGTGGCGCGCGCCGGCGATCAGCTCGAGTTCCGGCGTGGCGAACCAGTTGACCTGGCCGAACAGCGACTTGGTGTTGTTGTCGGCATGGGTGATGCTGGTGTTGGCCGGCGTCTGATAGACCACGGTATTGGTCTGGTCGCGCTGCAGGCGGACGGGGATGGTCTCGTCCATCAGGAAGCCGCCGACGACCCAGTTGAGCGAGCCTTCGCCGCTGGAGAGGATGTTCACCTCGTGCGTCCAGGTGCGGAAGTCCGAACGGTTGCTGGTGGCGCGGCCGACGCCGTTGCCGGCATTGTTGGTGGTCGCTGCGTTGGGCGGCGAGACCGAGGTGCGGTCGCCGTCCGCCTGATCGGCGACATAGGCGTCCTGCCATGACGAAATGGCGCGCAGGCGGATGCCGTCGGTGATGTCGGCGCGAACCTCGGCATTGACGCGATACCCCTCGATCCGCTGGCGCGAGATCGCGTCTTCGGAGATCAGGAAGGGGTTGGTGCCGGTGCGGACGTTCAGCGTGTAGTCGTTGCGATTCTTGATCGCGTTGTTGTCGGTATCGTTGACGAAATATTCGGCGCGGACGTTGAGCTTCAGGCGATCGTCGCTGCTGCGGAACGCCAGATTGCCGCGGATCGCGAACAGATCGAGATTGCCCGGCTGGCTCACGCTGGGGCCGGCATTGGTCGTGAAGCTGTCGCGCGTTTCGGTGATCGCGGCGATGCGCATCGCGAAATTGTCGCTGAAGGGCAGATTGGCCGCGCCCATCACGCGGATCAGGTTGTAATCGCCATAGCTGGCGTCGACCACGCCGCCGAACTGGTCGAAGCGCGGCTCGGGCGTGCGGACGAACACCGCGCCGCCTGTGGAATTCTGGCCCGTGAGCGTGCCCTGCGGCCCGCGCAGCACTTCGATCGAGCCGATGTCGTAGAAGCTCTGGCCGATGAAGAACTCGTGGGTGATCGACTGGCCGTCGATATAATAGGCGACGCCGGGGTTCGAGGTCGGCGCCGACTGGGCGATGCCGACGCCGCGGATGTTGATATAGGTCGAGCGGTTATAGGTGTTGATCGCCACCGAGGGCGCGACCTGCTGGATGTCGTTCAGGTTGGTGATGCCCTTCTGGCCCAGATCGTCGCCGGTCAGCACGGTGGCGGAGATCGGCACGTCCTGCAGGTTCTGGTTGCGGCGCTCGGCGGTGACTACGATCTCGGTCAGCTTGCCATCGTCGTCGCGGGCTTCCTCCGCGTCCTGCGCGAAGGCCGGCGCGGCGTGGAAGGCCAGCACGGCCATTGTGCAGGCGGTACCCTGAAGCACAGCGCGAATCTGCGAACGATTGATCATCGAACCCTCTCCCGAACGTTGTCTGGTTTAATTGTTATGTTGCATATCTACCAATGCGGCGAGAGCGATGCAATCGCTTTCATTTGGGGCTGAACATTGCCCGATCAGTGCGGCAAATCGGCCACATCGGGGAGAGCGGGGAGGGTGCGCAGGGCAGCGAGCAGCGCTTCGGCGTCGACCGGGACGCGTGCCAGTGCGGCACACATGCGGAACTTGGCGTCGAGCGCCGAGTCGTCGAGCGGGTTGCTCGGATGGCCGAGCGGGTGGACGATGCGGCGCGTTTGGCTGCTGCCGTCGGCGAAGCGGAGGTCGATCGTCGCGGCGGTCAGATCGGCGCTGCCGGTTTCGGGCACGAAGCGGACGCGCGCGGCGAGCGCGTGGATGCGCGGGTCAGCCAGCGCTTCGGGCGCGAAGCTCTCCAGCGTGACTTCGCGGCGGATCGCGGCGGTGGCGACGGTGAAGGGCAGGCTGAACTTGGCGTCGATTGCGGTCTGCGGGCGGCGCTTCTGCGCTTCGGGCTCGAACAGCATCGTCAGGAACGGCGCGGCGGTGACGGTGACCGACTCGATGCTCGAGGGATCGGGCGCGAGATCGAGGATCGCTTCGATCGCGGCATGGGTCCCCCGGCAGCTCGGCCAGGGCTTGAAGCTCAGTTTCTCGCCGTAGAAGTGCTTCCCCAGCCCATCGAGTATCGGGGCGGGATCATAGCCGCCGCGCGCGAACAGGGCATAGAAGCCCGCCTTGCCCTCGATCGGCGCATCGAAGCCGCGCACCCCGCGCTTGGCGAGCAGTACCGCCTGCACCGCCGCCTGCGCCGCGAAACTGTCGCGCACCGCGCGGACCGTGGAGTGGGGGCTGTATTTCAGCTCCGCGCTGCAATTGTGCGAGCAGAGCAGCAGCGAAAAGGCGTCGACCGTTTGCGCGCTGGTGAGCCCCGCGATCCGCGCGCAGGCGGCGACCGCGCCATAGGCGCCGAGCAGGGGCGGGGGATAGAAGCCGAACTTGTCGGGGCTGTCCTTCAGGGCAAGGCCCATCCGGCAGACCAGATCGCAGCCGACCGCGATGGCGGCGATCAGATCCTCGCCCGATACGCGGCCCAGCGTTTCGGCCATCGCCAGCGCGGCGGGAATCTGCGCGGCGTTGGGGTGGGTGGGGGCGCCGTCAAAGGCGTCCTCGAAATCGATTGCATGCGCCAGCGCGCCGTTTGCCAGCGCGGCGGCGAGCAGCGGCGCGCGCCCGGCGCGGCCGATCAGTTTCGCCTGTGCCGGGCCGCCGCTTTCGATGGCGAGTTCGGCGAAGGCCGCAGTGCCTTCGCCCAGCGAGGAGGCGGCCAGCATCACGCCCATCGCATCGACCAGCGCGCGGATCGTGGCGTCGACCGTTGCCGGGGGCAGGTCGTCGTAGCGGAGGCCGGTGACGTGATCGGCGATACGGGCGGAAAGGTTGCTCATAGCGGCTCCCGGGCGGGTGCGAGGAGGACGGCGATCAGGCCGGCAAGGAAGATGCCTGCCGCGAGCGGCGCAAGGGCAGTGGTGGCGAAGGCGCTCATCACGGCGGTGACCCCGGCGGTGGTGATCATCTGAATCGCGCCGGCGAGGCTCGATGCGGTGCCGGCGATCCCCTCCTCGGCGTGCATCGCGCCGGCGATTCCGGTCGGCGCGGCGATCCCGCCGCCGGTGCCGACCAGCAGCATCGGGCCGATCAGCGCGACGGGGTTCGAGGCACCGAGCAGGGCGATGACGAGCATCAGCGCGCCGCCCGCCGCAATCGCGGTAAGGCCGATGCGGAACGCATCATGGTGGCGGTTGAGTCGACGAACGAGGAAGGTGCCGAAGATGCCGCAGGCAGCGACCACGAGATAGCAGAGCCCGGCCTGTGCGGGAGAGAGATGCCACTGGACGATCAACAGGAAGGGCGATCCGCTCAGGAACAGGTACAGCGCGCTGCTGGCCAGCGAATTGCCCGCGACATAGCCGCGAAACCGGCCATTGCGTGCCAGCCGGGCATAAGCGTGATCGAGGCGCGGGCGCTCGGCATGAGGAGCGTGGCGCGGGATCAGGAAGATCGAAAGGAGCGCGATCGCGCCGCCGGTCAGCGCCAGCGCGACGAAGACGAAGCGCCACCCTGCCAGCGACACCAGCGCGCCGCCGATGGTGGGGGCGAGCGTCGGCGAAAGCAGAATCGCACTGGTGAGGAGCGCGAGGTTCGCGGCGGCATCGGCGCGGGGGGACAGGTCCGACACGATGGTCCGCGCGGCAACCACGGCCGCCGCCGCGCCGCACGCTTCGACGAAGCGCGCGACGAGCAGGACGTGCGCATCGGGCGCCAGCGCCGCCGCGATCGATCCCGCGACGAAGATCGCGGTTCCCGCCAGCAACACCGGCCGCCGCCCGATCGCATCGGACACCGGCCCGGCGACCAGCTGTCCGCCGCCGAGCCCGAGCAGGTACAGGCTTACCGCGAGCTGCACCGTGCCCGGCGACGCGGCGAGATCGCGCGCGACGGCGGGCATGGCGGGCACGAACAGATGGATCGCGAGCGAGCCCAGCGCGCCGACCGCGGCCAGCAGCAGGATCAGCGGGCGGCTGAGCGTCGTGGCGCTCACGCGGCTTTGCTGGCCCGGGCGCGGATCGCCAGCGCGAGGACGCCTGCGAGCAGCAGCGCCCCGGCCACCAGCGCGGTCGGCGCGGCGAAAGAGCCGGTGCCGTCGCGCAAACGGCCCATCAGCCACGGCACGATCAGCCCCGCGCAGCTGCCGATCATGTTGATCACGACGATTCCCGTCGCCATGCCGGTTGCGGGCAGCATCTTGCTGGGGATCGCCCAGAAGGGCGAGACGGTGGACCCCATGCACGCGCCGCCGAGCACCAGCAGCAGGAGGCCGAGCGCGCCGGGGCCCGCCGCATAGGCGCCGAAGAGTGCGATGGCGGCCAGGCTCGCGGGGATGGCGACGTGGAGGAAGCGCTCCTGCGTCTTGTCCGAATGCCAGGCGTTGATCAGCAGGCCGATGCCGCTGCCCAGCCAAGGCAAGGCGACGATCACGCCGACTTCGAAACTGGTGAAGCCCGACAGGCCGTGGACCACCAGCGGCAGCCAGAAGATCACGCCGTAATTGCCCGCCAGCAGCAGGAACCACAGGCCCGAGCATAGCCACATCATCGGATCGCGCAGCACGCTCCAGCGGCCGGGCTGGCCCTTGGCGGGGCGGGCGGCGGCATGGGTGTTCGCCGCCAGCCACTCGCGTTCGCCATCGTCGAGCCAGCGCGCTTCCTTGGGGCTGTCCGGGAAACCGAACCAGGCCAGCGCCGCCAGCGCGATCGAGGGAATGCCCTCGACGAAGAACATCCAGCGCCAGCCTTCCCAGCCGAACGGGTTGCCGCTCTGGAGCAGCAGGCCCGAAAGCGGTGCGCCGATCACCTGCGAGACCGAAATTGCGACGATCGGGATGGCGAGGATCGAGGCGCGGTAGCGCTCGGTCGCCCACATGCTGAGATAGATCATCAGACCCGAGGAGAGCCCGCCCTCCGCCGCGCCGGCGAGGAAGCGCAGGGCGTAATAGGCTTCGTGGGTCTGGATGAAGGCGAGGGCGGTGGCGACCGCGCCCCAGCACAGGGTGATGAGCGTCAGCCACTTCCGCATCCCGATGGCTTCGTAGAGCCAGATGCTCGGAAATTTGAGGAACATGAAGCCGAGGAACAGGATGCTGGCGCCGAAGCCATATTGTTCGGCGGTGAAGCCGAGCGACTTGTTCATCTGAAGCGCGGCGAAACTGACATTCGCGCGATCGATCGCGCCCATCAGGATGAACAGCGCGGACGGGAGGACGAGCCGCCACAGGATGCGCCGTCCGACGACGCGTTCTACTTCCGTGGCTGCCATTGCGACCCTCTCCGATATTTGTTGTGTGATATAGCGTATAGCGTTAGGAAGCAAAGAATGAAAGCGCTTGCGAAAAGGCGTGAACGGGAGAGCTATCGTGCCGAAACGGCTGATTTCCATCGAATTCGCGACTCTGCTCTATGCGCTTGCCTATCTGCCCTACGTGGTGATCACGCGGATGCTCGCGACCACCGCCGATCCGTCGCTCGGCCGCCCGCTGACGGGCCTCGAAATCCTGCCGGCGATGATGATCACCGGGGCGCTGGCGACCTATGCCTTCATGCTCTGGTCGGGCTGGGCGAAGGGCGTGAACCGGGTGCGGCTCGGCGGCGTTTCGATCCCGTTCGCGACGAAATGGACCTTCTGGTCGGGCGTGTTCACCGCGCTGATCCTGGTCACGGTGCCGCTGTCCTACACGTTCGAGAATGTCAGCGTGCCGTTCATGCAGCTGCTGATGCGCGGCGATTTGCTGATCATCGCGCCGATCGTCGATTCGCTGTTCGGGCGGCGGGTGCGCTGGTGGTCGTGGACCGCGCTGCTGCTGGTTGGCGTGGCGATGCTGGTGAACTTCCAGGCGCGCGGCGGCCTTGGCCTGCCGCCGATCGCGATAGCGACCATCCTACTCTATACATTCGGTTATTTCGGCCGCCTCTACATCATGTCGAAGGTGTCGAAGAATGACGATCCGGCGACGCTGCGCCGATTCTTCAGCGAGGAAAAGATCGTCGCCTTCCCGGTCGCGCTGATCGCGATGGGCGCGATCGCGGCGATCGGCGGCACCGAACAGGCGCGCGAGATGGCGTGGGGATTCACGCAGATCTGGAGCAACCCGCAGCTGATCTACATCGCGATCTGCGGCGCGATGGTGTGCCTGACCGGCGTCTTCTCGGCGATCATCCTGCTCGACGGGCGCGAGAACAGCTTCTGCGTCCCGCTGGAGCGTACCGCGAGCATCCTGGCCGGCGTGGCGGGATCGATCCTGCTCGCGCTGTGGCTGGGCGGGAAGATGCCGTCGACGGCTGAGTTCTTCGGCGCCGGCGTGCTGATCGTCGCGCTCGTCATCCTGTCGCTCGCCCCGCGCAACGCCGCCCGGCGTGAAATGGCGAAGGAAGCGGTAAGCGAATGATAGCGCTTTCAAACATTCTCATCATGCAACGGGGGAAGTAGATGTCGAACCGTGAAGCCAGCCAGGATTTCGATCCGCTGCAGCCCGAAGTCTTTGGCAGCGCGCATGAGGATTATGCGCGGCTGCGGCGCGAATGCCCCGTGGCGCATACCGATGCCTGGGGCGGCTTCTGGGCGCTGATGCGCTATGACGACGTCAAGCGCGCCGCGTCGGACGCGAAGACGTACATCACCTCGGTCCAGAACGTGGTGCCGCGCGTGGCCTTTACCGGGCGGCGGCCGCCGCTCCATCTCGATCCGCCCGAGCACACGCCCTATCGCCGCGCACTCAATCCGCTGCTGTCTATGGAGCGGTCCGAAGCGCTGGTGGAGACGACGCGGGTGTTCGTCACCGATCTGCTCGACCCGATGGTGGCGAAGGGCGGCGGCGATGTGTGCGAGGAATTCGCCAGCCATCTGCCGGTGCAGGTGTTCGGCGCGTGGATGAAGATGCCCGACGATCTGCTCGGTACGCTGCACGAGGCGGGGCAGGCGTTCATCATGGCGGTGCGTTCGGCCCAGCCGGATTCGATGAAGGTGACGAGCCTGCGCCTCTACGAAATGGCGCGCGACCTGATCGAGCGGCGCAAGGCCACCCCGATGGACCCGGTCGAGGACCCGACCAGCGCCCTGCTGGCGGCGCGCGACGCCAATGGCGATCGGCTGCCCGACGAGATGATCCTCGGCACGGTGCGGCAGGTGCTGGTGGTCGGCATCGTCGCGCCGACGGTGCTGATGGGCAGCATCGCGGTGCATCTGTCGCGCGATCCCGAACTGCAATCGCGGCTGCGCGCGGATCGCTTGCTGGTGCCGGCCGCGCTGGAGGAATTCCTTCGGCTATATTCGCCTTATCGCGGCTTTGCGCGGACGGCGACCTGTCCGGTGACGCTGCACGGGCGGACGATCCCCGAAGGCGATCCGATCGCGCTGGTCTATGCCTCCGCCAATCGAGACGAAAGCGTGTTCCCCGATGGCGGCGCGTTCGTGATGGACCGGCCGAACATCGCCGAACATCTCGCCTTCGGGCGCGGGCCGCACAACTGTCCGGGCGTCCATCTCGGCCGGATGCAGCTTCGCGTCGCGCTGGAAGAACTGCTGGCGCGCACCAGCGGCTTCGAGCTGGCGGGCGAACCGGTCGTCGCGCCCTTTCCCGAGATCGGGGCGATCTCTGTGCCACTGAGGTTCCTGTGACGGAGGTTGCGATGATCACTCCGGATCAGATCGCCCGATACGACGCCGATGGCGCCATCATGCTGCCGGGGCTGTTCACCGGCTGGGTGGATCGCCTGCGCGAAGCGACCGAACGGGCAATTTCGAACGAAAGCGCGCGCTCGACCGAAGGCTTCACCCGCAATCGCGACATGTGGATGACCGATCCGGACTTCCGCGCCTTCGTGTTCGAATCTCCCGCGGCGGAACTGGCCCGCACGATGATGCGCAGCAGCAGCGCGCGGCTCTATTTCGATCATCTGTTCGTCAAGGAACCCGGCGCGCAGGCGCCGACGCCGTGGCATCAGGACATGCCCTATTGGCCGGCAAAGGGCGGGCAAATCGTGTCGATATGGCTCGCGCTCGACGATGTGACGCGCGAGACCAGCGGTCTCGCCTATGTTCGCGGATCGCACCTGACGGGCAAGAGCTACAAGCCGATCGGGTTCAGCGACGGCAAGGTGTCGATGGCGTCGGTCGACGAAGATGTGCTGCCCGACATCGACGCCGATCCGGGTGCGTACGAGTTTCTCGATTGGGACATGAAGGCGGGAGATTGCCTGGTGCATAATAGTTTCGCGATCCACGGCGCGAGCGGCAATTCGAGCCTGAGCGTGCGGCGGCGGGCGCTGTCGACGCGCTGGGCAAATGCGGACGTGCGGTTCGATCCGCGACCGGGCACCGATCCGGTGCTGGCCAGCGCGCCGCTGGAAGCCGGCGCGCTGCTTTCGGGCGAGCGCTTTCCGCTGGTGATCGGCTGATGGCTGTCCTGATCGCTGTGGGCGATATCGGCCCCAATCGCCCGGAGCCGAGCCAGTGCTTCGACCTGTCGCGCGATCTGCTGCAGAGCGGCGACATCACCTTCACCCAGCTCGAGTGCAATCTGACGAACCGCGGCGCGCGGCTGCCGCAGGTGCGGCATACGCATCGCTCGCCGCCCGAGACTGCGGTGGATATCGCAGGGGCCGGGTTCGATGTGGTGTCGTTCGCGGGCAATCACTGCATGGACTGGGGCGCGGAGGCGTTCTTCGATACGATCGGCGCTCTGAAGGGCGCGGGGATGGACGTGGTCGGCGTGGGCGCCGACATCGCCGAGGCGCGGGTGCCGGTGATCCGCGACGTGGACGACGTACGCGTCGCATTCCTTGCCGCGTCGTCGATCCTGCCGATGGGCTTCTGGGCCGATGCGAAGCGCGCCGGGTGCGTGCCGATGCGTGCGCACACGCTGTACGAGCAGATCGAGCATGACCAGCCGGGCACACCCGCGCGCATCCACAGCTTCGCGCATCGCGAGGATCTGGCGGCGCTGGTGGCGGACGTGAAGGCGGCGCGCGAGCGAGCGGACGTGGTGATCGTCTCGCTCCACTGGGGCATCCATTTCGTGCCCGCGACCATCGCCGACTATCAGCGCGAGGTCGGCCATGCGCTGATCGACGCCGGCGCGGACCTGATCCTGGGCCACCATGCGCATATCCTGAAGGGCGTGGAGATGTATCGCGGCAAGGCGATCTTCCACTCTATCGGCAATTTCGCAATCGACCTGCCGATGACGCCCGAACATGCGCAGGGGAAGGGGTTCAAGGAAGTGCAGGCGCTGTCGCCGGGATGGGAACCGGACTTCGACAGCCTGTACAACTTTCCGCCGGATTCACGGATGACGATGTTCGTCCGGGCTGAGCTGACGAAGGGTGGGCTCGGCGATCTGGCCTTCAAGCCGGCGTGGATCAATTCCAACGCCCAGCCCGCGCCGCTGGAGTCCGGTGACGAGCGCTTCGCGAAGGTGGCGGACTATGTGCGCTGGTGTTCGGCGGAAGCGGGTCTCCCCGTCAGCCTGACGACCGACGGGGAGTGGGTACGCGTTACTGGATGACGACCGGGAACAGATCCGAGTCCATCGGTTCGCCCGGCGCGGCCGGAGCGAATTCGCGGAGCCAGCCGAACTTGTCGCCGCGCAGGAAATTGCCCGGACGATCCTCGAAATAGGCGTCCGCGCCGGTCCAGCGGGTCGCCAGCGCGCGGCGGCGCTGGTCGGCGGTGGCGTTGCCCGGCGCGCCGTGGAGCGTGCGGGCGTGATGTACGAAGACGTCGCCGGGTTCGAGGATGCCGGTGACGAACTCGAAATCCTGCGGGCGGCCGTCGATATCGGGTGCTTCCTCGAGCGCGGCGGTTTCGCCGTCCTGCTCGCGCGGGCGGCTGCCGAAGGATCGGGGGCGGTAGAGCTTGCCCCATTTATGCGATCCCTTGACGTAGGTGACGACGCCATTGTCGGGCGTGGCGCGATCGAACGGCACCCAGACCGACACGACCTGCCACCCGCCGACGCACCAATAGGGCAGGTCCTGATGCCAGGGCGTCACCGCCGCGGTGCCGGGCTCCTTCACCAGCAACTGCTCGTAGAAGAAATTGACCTTCTTCGATCGCATCATCTCGCCGGCGAGGCCCGCCAGCGGAGACTCGAAGATGAAGGCGCGGAATTCGGGATTGTGCCGCCACAGGAAGAAGTCGCCATAGAAACGGCCGCCGCCTTCGCCGGTCATGTTCGAGGAAAGGCCGCCGGGATCGGCCATCACCGTGTCGATCGCGGTGCGCATCCGGTCGATCCAGTGCGCGCCGATCACGTCGCGCAGGATGATCGCGCCGTCGCGCTCGAACTGCTGGATCTGGTCTTCGGTGATCATTTCGCGGGCTCGAGCACGAGAGGAAGATTGACCACGCCCATGCGGTGGAAGCGGGCGCGTTTCGCCGGGGCTTCGAGCGCGAAATGGCCGGTGAGCGCGAACAGCTCTTCCATCGCCACCCGCATCTCCATCCGGGCCATCGGCGCGCCGAGGCAGGTATGGATGCCGTGGCCGAAGGCTAGGTGGCGATTGGGCTTGCGGTCGAGGATGATCTTGTCCGGCTGCGGAAATGCCTCTGGATCGCGGTTGGCCGCGGCCCAGAACATGCCGAGCCGATCGCCGGCCTTTACCGGGCAGCCGCCCAGCGTCGTGTCGCGGGTGGCGACGCGGGGCATTTCCTGCACCGGGGTGTCGGCGCGGAGGATCTCCTCGGCGGCGGCCGGGATGCGCGACAGGTCGCTGCGGAGCAGGGCCTGATCCTCGGGGTGCTCGGCCAGGTGCAGGATCATGTTGCCGATCGCGCTGGTGGTCGAATTGTGGCCCGCGGAAATCAGGATGCGCAGCGTGCGGGCGATCGTGTCGTCGTCCATCGCTTCGCCGCCAACGCGCGCGGCGAGCAGGGCGGCGGCGATATCCTCCTCCGGGTGACGCGGATGGGCGCGGCGGTCGGCGATCATGGTGTGGGCATATTCGATGATCCGGGCGTGGCCGGCATCGGCGATGGCCTCTTCGGCGGGGTCTTCGGAATCCTTGAGCAGCGTATGTTCGGACCATTCCTTGATCTGGCCCCAGCTGTTCCCGTCGATGTTGAGCAGCGCGCACAGGCCGAGCGCGGGAAGGGGGTAGCTGTAGCCCTGCGCCAGATCGCCCCGGCCCGCCGCGACCATCGGCGTGAGCAGTTCGCGGGCGTTGCGGCGAACGATCGGCTCCAGCTCCGCCATGCGCTTCGGCGTGAAGAACACCGCCAGCATCCGGCGATAGTCGCGATGCTCGGGCGGATCATATTCCAGCGGCGGCATCGGCTTGGCGTAGCGGCTTTGCAGGCCGTTGCTGAACCGCTCGGGATCGCTCGCCGCCTCGACCACATCGGCATAGCGCAGCACGTCCCACTGGCCGCCATGCCGTCCGGCGCGGGCCATCGGACATCGCGCGCGCTGGTCCGCCATCTGGGCGTAACGCGCGGGCACGTCCTGCTCGATCGTGGGGTCCCAGTCGGGTTGTGTCGCCATGCTGCCTCTCCTTGATTTTGAGAGAGGTTAAACCCGGCCTTTGCCGAGGCGATAACAGTCAGTTGCTATGGGGGGTATAAGCTAATCGTGTATCCGGCGGAGGAGGGCGGTGAGTTGCTTCACCTCGGCCGCGCTGAACTTGCCTTTCAGCCATGCTTCGTGCGTGGCGATGGCCTTGCGCGCTTCGGCCAGCGCAGTTTCGCCCTCGCTCGACAACGTGAAGGCGACGCGCCGCTTGTCGCCTTCGGCATGGCCGCGGACCAGAAAGCCGCGGCGTTCGAGAGCATGGACGATCGCCATCGTCGTCGCGCGGTCCATCTGCAGCTTCGCGGCAAGATCGGTCTGGGCGATCCCTGGATGGTCGTGCGCCAGCCACAGCACCGATACCTGCTTCTGGGTCAGCTCCAGTTCGGCGAAGTGATCGGTGAAGTGGCGCAGCACCGCGCCGTGAGCGAGGCGCAGGTGCAGCCCTAGAACTTCGTCGAGATTATTCGGCAAGCGCGGGTTCCTTGGCGAGACGATCGATGATCCTTCTCGCGCGAACCCCGCCCTGGTCAATCGAATAGGCGCGCAGCTTCATGTCGGGATTGGCGTTCATCGAACGCTGCTGGGCCTCGAGCACCTCGACATCCTCGTTGAACACCTGGCCTTGCTGCGCCTTGAAGCGGGCGGTGAAGCCGGTGTCGTGGATGTCGAAGTTGCGCGCCATGCCCCAGAAATAATGGGTCGTGGTCTCGGACTCCGGCGTCATCGCGTCGATCACCATGCCGCGCACGCCCTGATCATGCTTTTCCGGCGTGGCGCCCGCGCCGACCGGGGCGACGCCGACATCGATCAGCACCGAGGAGGGCGGGAGGAAGTGGCAGATCTGCCAGCGGTCGACCGGCCCCTCCGAACGCAGCGCATCGCGCCAGAAGGGCGGCGGCTCGATGCCCGGCATCCAGCGGCGGACGATCACTTCGTCGCCTCGCGTTTCGGTTTCGAGCGGGCTTTCGTTGATCTCATGCTGGCCGATCGACCCCGAATGGACATAGGTTTCGTGGGTCAGGTCCATCAGGTTGTCGATAACCAGACGATAGTCGCAGGCGATGTGACTGTAGCCTCCGTCGAAGGTCCAGCCCGGCGTGCTGCACGGCCAGAAATCGGGGATCAGATCGGGATCGGCCTTCGCCGCTTCGCCGATCCAGATCCAGACATAGCGATGCCGCTCGACGATGGGATAAGCGGTGGCGCAGATCGATTTGTTCACCCGCTCGGACTTGACCGGCATCTCCTCGGCCACCCCATCCGGCCCGACCTTGAGCCCGTGATAGCGGCAGCGGATCGAATCGCCTTCCTTGATCCCCATCGACAGCGGCAGCAGCCGGTGCGGGCAGGCATCGCGCAGCGCGACGACGCTGCGGTCGAGCTTGCGCCACAGCACGATCGGCTCGCCGCAGATGGTGCGGGCAAGCGGCGCGCGGTCGACTTCGCTGTCCCAGGCGGCGACGTACCAGCGATTGCGAACGAAGGTCATACTCAAACTCCTCTGCCTCTTGACCGGGCCAATATATTTGTATGTAACACGTACAAATATTCACTCGTCAAGTGGGAGAGGGTCCAATGTCCGCCAAGCCGCCATTCCGTGCCGATCATGTCGGTAGCTTCCTGCGTCCCAAGGCGCTGCTCGATGCGCGGGCGCAGTTTAAGGAAGGCGCGATCGACGCGGCCGCGCTGCGCGCCGTCGAGGATTCGGCGATCCGCGATGTGGTGAAATTCCAGGAAGATCTGGGGCTGAAGGGCATCACCGACGGCGAATTCCGCCGGACCTATTTCCACACCGATTTCCTGCTCCAGCTCGACGGCGTCGAGGAAGCTGGCGGCACGCAGGTGAAGTTCCACCAGCATGGCGGCAAGGAGCTGGAATATGCCCCGCCGGTGATGAAGATCGCCGGCAAGGTCGAACATGCGCGCGACATCCAGCGCGCCGATTTCGACTTTCTTGCCTCAGTGACGAGCGCGACGCCGAAGGTGACGATCCCCTCGCCGACGATGCTGCATTTCCGGGGCGGCCGCGATGCGATCGACGCGACGGCCTATCCCGATCTCGACCAGTTCTACGACGATCTGGCCGCCGCCTATCGCGCCGAGATCGCCAGCCTGGCCGACGCCGGGTGCCGCTATCTCCAGCTCGACGACACGAACCTGGCCTATCTGTGCGACGAGACGCAGCGCGAGAATGCCAAGCGTCGCGGGATGGATCCGGACGAACTTCCGAAGCTCTATGCGAAGATCATCAACGATTCGATCCGCGACAAGCCGGCGGACATGACCGTGTGCGTCCATCTGTGCCGCGGCAATTTCCGGTCGAGCTGGGCCGCCGAGGGCGGTTACGAGCCGGTTGCCGAAGTGCTGTTCAACGCGCTGAACGTGGACGGTTATTTCCTCGAATATGACGATCCGCGTTCGGGCGATTTCGCGCCGCTGCGCCATGTGCCCAAGGGCAAGACCGTGGTGCTGGGGCTGGTGACGACCAAGCTGGGCGAGCTGGAATCGAAGGACGATGTGAAGCGGCGGATCGACGAAGCTGCGAAGTTCATGCCGCTGGAGCAGGCGGCGCTGAGCCCGCAGTGCGGCTTCTCGTCGACGGTGCATGGCAACGATGTGTCGATGGGCCAGCAGGCGGACAAGCTGAAGCTGGTGATCGATGTTGCCCGGGACGTTTGGGGGGAGATTTAAGCTTCGGATCGTCACCCCGGCCTTGTGCCGGGGTCCGCTGAGCCGCGACGGACGGACTTGAGGCTCTTGCTTCTCCGGTGCCGCCCGGTGGATCCCGGAACAAGTCCGGGGCGACGAAGAAGAAGCATAACTTCCGGAAATCGGATAGCGTCCATTCCATTCCGATTGGCGCGCGCGATGCAAGCGTATGACAAGCGCTTTCATGAAGACAAAAGTCGCCATCATCGGATCGGGCCCCTCGGGCCTGTTGCTCGGCCATTTGCTGCGCGCGGCGGGGATCGAGTGCATCATCCTCGAGCGCCAGACGCGCGATTATGTCGAAAGCCGCATCCGTGCGGGCGTGCTGGAGACGGTCACCACCGACCTGATGCGCCAGCTTGGCGTCGACCAGCGGATGAACGAAGAGGGGCTGATCGAGGAGGGGTTCAACCTCGCTGACGGCGAGCGGCTGATCCGGATCGACATAACCCGGCTGACCGGCAAGCATGTGATGGTCTATGGCCAGACCGAGCTGACCCGCGACCTGATTGCCGCCGCGCCGGATCGCGGGCTGGAGATCGTGTTCGAAGCGAAGGACGTGGCGCTGCATGACCTCGAGGGATCGCCTTCGGTCAGCTATTCGAAAGACGGAATTTCGCACCGGATCGAGTGCGACTTCATCGCCGGATGCGACGGATTCCACGGGCCGTCGCGCAAGGCCATCCCGGCGCATCTGGTTCGCGAATATGAACGGGAATATCCGTTCGGCTGGCTCGGCGTGCTGGCGGACGTGCCGCCTTGTCATCCGGAACTCATCTATTCGAATGGCCCGCGCGGCTTTGCACTTGCCTCGATGCGTTCGGCCACGCGCAGCCGCTACTATATCCAGGTGCCGCTGACCGAGAAGGTCGAAGACTGGCCCGAGGAGCGGCTGTGGGACGAACTGGCGTTACGCTTCGACCCGATCTCGGAACGCGGCGTGACGCGCGGTCCGGCACTGGAAATGTCGATCGCGCCGCTGCGCTCCTACGTGTTCGAGACGATGCAGCATGGCCGGCTGTTCCTCGCCGGGGACAGCGCGCATATCGTGCCGCCTACGGGTGCCAAGGGGCTGAACCTTGCCGCATCGGACGTGGCGTATCTCTCGGACGCGCTGATCGCGCATTATCGCGGCGGGGACGACGCCGGGCTGAACGGCTATGCCGCCAGGGCTTTGTCGCGGATATGGAAGGCCGAGCGGTTCAGCTGGTATCTGACCAAGCTGATGCACCGCTTCCCCGAGGATGGCGCGTTCGAGCATCGGATGCAGCTGGCCGAACTGGACTATGTCGCCAGCTCCGAAGCGATGCAGACGGTGATCGCCGAGAATTATGTGGGGCTGCCGCTCTAGCTCGACGATTGCCCGGCCATCTGCTGGATGCTGATCACCACGAACTCCGCGGGTTTCACCGGGGCGAACAGGATCAGGATGTTGACCACGCCATTGTCCATGTCCTCGGGCGTGGTGGTCGAGGCGTCGCAGATTACCTGATAGGCTTGGGCGGGCGTCGTCCCGACGAACGCGCCCTGCAGGAAGAGCGGCTGGAGGAAGGCGTTCACCGACAGGCGGATCTGCGCCCACAGGCTCTCGTCATTGGGTTCGAACACCACCCATTGCAGGCCCTGCGTCAGGCTCTGCTCGATATAGAGCGCGAGGCGGCGGACCGAGATGTATTTCCAGTCGTCATCGGCGGGATTGGCCGAAGCGAGCGTGCGGGCACCCCAGGCGACATTGCCATAGACCGGGAAGGTGCGCAGCGCGTTCATGCCGAGCGGGTTGAGGGCGCCGTTCTCCGCATCGGTCATCACATATTGGAGCTGCTCGACCCCGGCGAGCGCAGCGGTGATGCCGGCCGGGGCCTTCCACACGCCGCGGCTGATGTCGGTGGCGGCATAGAGGCCCGCCATCGTGCCGCTGGGGCCGAGCGGGATCGGATCGGGCGAGAAGGGTGCGGGGACTTCGACCTGCGGGAAATAGGCCGCGGCGCTGATGATGCCGGTACCGAAGCTGGCGGGCGTGTTCGTCGCCCAGGTTTCTGCGTCGGCCGGAGTCTGGATGGTGGCGGGGATGTCGAGGATCGCGAAGGCCTTGCGCTGGATGGCGTAGTTCAGCGTTGCGGTGGCGGCGGCGAGGTAATCGCCCGCGTCCATCGCCGCGATGTCGGGAACGCAGATCAGGTTGACGATCGGCATCGCATCGAGCGCGAAGATGCCAGTACCTTTGCTGGCGTCGCCTGCAATGTCGAAGCCGGTCGGCGGCGCGGCGAGGCGGCTGACCCATGCTTCGCTGCCGCCGTTCAGAAAGAACTGGCTGACCTGGAAGCTGGTCGGGCTTTGTGCGTCGAGTCCGCCGAACGCGCGCTGAAAGTCGCCGAAGTTGAGGCACTGGACCGGGGCGCCGAGCGGCCCGCTGGCGAGATAGCCGACGAATGCGGTTGCCGAAGTGGAGACGCCGCTGATCGTGTGCGTGCCGCTGGGCAGTTCCTGCACATAGACGCCCGGATAGGTCGGTTGAATCGCCATGAAGTCCTCCCGCTACCGATGCTTAGCATGCGATCGCGGAAGGGCTTCTCGCTTTTCAGGCCGATTTGGCGCGTTGCCGCCATTCGGTGAGGGCGAATTCGGTATAGCCGTTGGCAGCGTCGCGGCCCTCGAAAATGAGCGCGCGGGCGGCCTTATAGGCGTTGCCGTCGAAGGCCGGGGCCATCGGGACGTAGAGCGCATCGCCTTCGTTCTGGCGATCGACCACCGCGGCCATGCGGCGCAGGGCTTCGTCGACCTGTGCTTCGGTCAGGATACCGTGGCGGAGCCAGTTGGCGATATGCTGCGACGAGATGCGCAAGGTCGCGCGATCTTCCATCAGGCCGACGTCGTGGATGTCGGGCACCTTGGAGCAGCCGACGCCCTGATCGACCCAGCGCACGACATAGCCGAGGATGCCCTGGCAGTTATTGTCCAGCTCCTGCGCGATTTCCTCGGGCGAGAAATTGGTGCCGGTTGCGAGCGGGGGCGTCAGCAGCGTGTCGAGTTCGCCGGTGACCGGGGACTTCGCCATCTCGGTCTGAACGTTGAGCACATCGACGTCGTGATAGTGCATCGCATGGAGCGTCGCGGCGGTGGGCGAGGGGACCCAGGCGGTGGTGGCGCCACTCTTCGGATGGCCGATCTTCTGCGCGAGCATGTCCGCCATGCGATCGGGCGCGGCCCACATGCCCTTGCCGATCTGCGCCTTGCCCTTCAGCCCGCAGGCGAGGCCGATACCGACATTGCGGGCCTCGTATGCCTTGATCCAGCCGGTGTTGCGCACGGCTTCCTTGCGGACCATCGGCCCGCCTTCCATCGCGGTGTGGATCTCGTCGCCGGTACGGTCGAGGAAGCCGGTGTTGATGAAGACGGTGCGCTCGCGCGCGGCGTGGATGCAGGCGGCGAGGTTCGCGCTGGTGCGGCGCTCCTCGTCCATGATGCCGATCTTGAGCGTGTTTCGCGCCATCCCCAGCAGGTCCTCGACGCGGCCGAACAGTTCGCAGGCGAATGCGACTTCCTCGGGACCGTGGAGCTTGGGCTTGACGATATAGACCGATCCCGCGCGGCTGTTGCGGAACGCGCCCTTGCCGTCGTGCAGCGCGCAGAGCGAGCTGACGACCGCGTCGATCAGCGTTTCGGGGACCAGCTGGCCGTTCAGCGTGACGATGCCTGTCAGCATGTGATGGCCGACATTGCGGACGAGCAGCGCAGAGCGGCCGGGCAGGGTCAGCGCGGTGCCGTCCGGTGCGGTATAGCTGCGGTCGGGTTCGAGCGTGCGTTCCTCGGCCCTGCCGCCCTTGGCGAAGCTGGCGGTGAGGTTGCCCTGCATCAGGCCGAGCCAGTTGCGATAGGCGATCACCTTGTCCTCGCCATCGACCGCGGCGACCGAATCCTCGCAATCGATGATCGTCGAGATGGCTGCTTCGACGATGACGTCGGCGACGCTGGCCAAGTCGACGCCGCCGATCGGGTGATCGGGATCGATGACGATCTCGACGTGCAGGCCGTGATGCTTCAGCAGGATCGCAGCGGGCGCTTCGGCGTCGCCGCGATAGCCGGCGAACTGCGCGGGATCGGTGAGGGTGGTGAACCCGATCTGGAGCTTGCCGTCGCGGACGCTGTAGCGCGCGGCATCGGCATGGCTTCCCTTTGCCAGCGGGAAGGCGGAATCGAGGAATGCTTTGGCGCGTTCGACGACGCGCGCGCCGCGCGCCGGGTCATAGCCCTTGCCGGTTGGGAGGTCGCCAAGTGCGTCGGTGCCGTAGAGTGCATCGTACAGGCTACCCCAGCGCGCATTGGCGGCGTTGAGGGCGTAGCGGGCGTTGGTGACGGGGACGACGAGCTGCGGACCGGGGATCGACGAGAATTCCGGATCGACATTCGCGGTGCTGATCGCGAACGGCGCGGGTTCGGGGACGAGATAGCCGATCTCGGTCAGGAACGCCTTGTGCGCAGCGACATCGAAGGGCTGGCCGACGCGATCGGCGTACCAGCCGTCGATCTGTGCCTGAAGCACGTCGCGCTTCGCCAGCAGTTCGGCGTTGCGGGGCGCGAGATCGGTCAGCAGCGTCGCGAAGCCGGTCCAGAAGGACGCGGGGTCCACACCGGTTCCGGGCAGGGCTTCACGCTCGATGAATTCGGCCAACAGGTCGTCGATGATCAGGCCGGCACGTTCCACAGGATACTCCTTGGGCAAGGGTTCACGATCATCCTGGGGAAGTTTCGCTCTAGCCGAAACTCCCATTCGCACAAGAGGCTGCGGCATCGGCGATGGCGGAATAGATCGCGTCGAGATCGTCGTCGCCGATGCAATAGGGCGGCATGACGTAGATGGTGTTGCCGAGCGGACGGAGCAGCAGGTTCCGGTCGCGGAAGTACGCCAGAAGGCGCGGGCCGAGATTGGACATATATGCGGCGCTCTCGTCGCCCAGTTCCATCGCGGTGATCGTGCCGATCTGGCGGGCGTTGCGGACGTTAGTGAGCGCGGCGAGGCGGGTGCGCTGGCGCTTGCTCAAATCGGCGATGCGGGCGAGGACCGGTTCGTCGCGCCAGATGGCGAGGTTCGCGACGGCGGCGGCGCAGGCGATCGGATTGGCGGTGTAGCTGGACGAGTGGAAGAACATCTTCGCCCGGTCGGTCGAGAGATGGGCTTCGTAGATCGGCTCGCGCGCCATCGTTACCGCCAGGGGGACGCTGCCGCCGGTCAGCCCTTTCGAGAGGCAGAGGATGTCGGGGACGACACCCGCTTGCTCACAGGCGAGCAGGGTGCCGGTGCGACCCCAGCCGGTCATGACTTCGTCGGCGATGAAGAGGACGCCGTGGCGCGCGCAGATCGCCGCCATCTCGGTGAGGATATGCGGCGGGTAGATCAACATGCCTCCCGCGCCGAGGATCAGCGGCTCGACGATCAGGGCGGCGGGCTGCTCGCGGCACGCGGCGTCGAGCGCGTCGAGCGTGGCCTGTTCGGCTCCGGCGGCCGGGAAGGGCAGGGTGCCGACGTCGAACAGCAACGGACTGTATGCCTGATTGAACACCCCGCGCGCGCCGATCGACATCGCGCCGATCGTATCGCCATGATAGCTGTGCTGCATCACGAGGATGCGGTGGCGCGGTTCGCCACGATTGGCCCAGTATCCCAGCGCCATCTTGAGCGCGACTTCGACGGCGGTGGAGCCTGAGTCCGAATAGAAGACGCGGGTGAGCTCGTGCGGCATGATTTCGGTCAGGCCGCGCGCGAGCGTCTCGGCGGGTTCGTGGGACCAGCCGGCGAAGATGATCTGGTCCATCCTGGCGGCCTGATCGGCGACGGCGGCCATGATGCGCGGGTGACTGTGGCCGTGGGTGGTGACCCACCATGACGAAATGGCGTCGACGATGCGGCGGCCGTCATCGGTGTGGAGTGCGGCGCCTTCGGTGCGGACGATGCGCGGGATCGCCTCGTTCAGGCCGTGCTGGGTGAAGGGGTGCCAGACCGGGGAGGTCATGCGAAGTCCGCGGGGTCGAACGCCTTGGCGAAGGCGGTGGCGAGCGTTTCGGCGTTCAGCGGGGTGAGGTGCGGCAGGCGGCCGAGGCGTTTCACGCCGCCGAGGCGAGCGATGGTCGCCTCGCTATGTTCGACCGGTTCGCCGACGAACGCCACGCCGAGGATCGGGACGTTGCGTCGGCGCAGCGCTTCGATGGTCAGCAGGCTGTGATTGATCGTGCCGAGCGTCGTGCGGGCGACGATCACCACCGGATGGCCCCAGCGGGCGAACAGATCGGCGAAGACGAGGTCATGATTCACCGGGACCATCGCGCCGCCTGCGCCTTCAACGATCAGCGTGCTGTCGGTTTCGGGCGGGGTAAGGTGGTCGGGATCGATGGTCACGCCGTCGATCTCCGCCGCGCGGTCGGGCGAGCAGGGCGTGTTCAGGCGATACGCTTCGGGCAGGATGCGCTGGGGCGGCAGGCCCGAGAGCGCCGCAACCGACAGGCTGTCGCTGCCGCCGTCGAGCCCGGCTTGCACCGGCTTCCAGTAATGCGCGCGCAACGCGCCCGCGAGGCCGGCGGCGAAGACGGTCTTGCCCACATCGGTATCGGTGCCGGTGACGACGATGGTGCGGCTCATGCCAGCGCCCCCTTCAGCACCTCGGCCAGCGCGGCGACATTGGCGGCGGTGGCGTTGAGGGTCAGCGAGATGCGTAGCCGCGAGGTGCCTGCCGGAACCGTGGGCGGGCGGATGCCGCGCACGTCGAACCCGGCCGCCTGCACCGCCGCCGCGACGCGCATCGTGGTGTGATCGTCGCCGAGGATGAGCGGCAGGATCTGCGATCCGGTCGGCGCCACGCCGCACGGAGCGAGCAGGCGTTCTGCTTCGCCGATCAGCGTCCAGAGCGCGGCTTGCCGCTCCGGCTCATCGGCGAGGATGCGCAGGCTTTCGCGAGCGGCGGCGGCCATCAGCGGGGAGGGGGCGGTCGAGAAGATGAACCCCCGCCCGCGATTGACCAGGAAGTCGCGCACCACCGCGGGTCCGCAGATCGCCGCCCCTTCGCAACCCATCGCCTTGCCGAAAGTGTGGAGCGAGATGACGTTGTCGCGGCCTTCGAATGCATGGCCGAGGCCGCGTCCGCCGGGGCCGAACACGCCGGTGGCATGGGCTTCGTCGAGCAGCAGCATCGCATCGTGGCGGTCGGCGATATCGGCAAGGGCCGCCAAGGGCGCGGCGTCGCCGTCCATGCTGTACAGCGTCTCGACCGCGATCCACGGCCGCCCGGTGCCGCCCCCGCGCCGCCAGCGCAGGATCGCGCCTTCGAAGGCTGCGGGATCGTTGTGCGCGGCGGAGAGATATTCGGCGCGGCTCAGCCGCATCCCTTCGTGCGCGCTGGCATGGACCAGTTCGTCATGGACGATCAGGTCGCCGCGCTGGGGCAGGGTCGAGAGCAGCGCCGCATTGGCCGCGAAACCGCTGGAGAAGGAGAGCGCGGCTTCGGCGCCGAAAAAGACGGCGGCATCGGCTTCGAGGGCCTCATGCTCCGTATGATTGCCCCGCAACAGGCGCGAGCCGCCCGAGCCGATCGGAACGCCGCGGGCAAGCGCGTCGCGGATGGCCTCGGCGAGGCGAGGGGCGTTGGCGAGCGCGAGATAGTCGTTCGACGCGACGTCGATCCCGCGCCGGTCGATCAGCGCGCGGCGGCGGCCCTGATCGCTCAGCGATGCGAGGTCGGCGTGGAAGGAAGCGAGGCGATTCACGCGGTTTCCCTAGGGCGGGGCCCGATGCGAGTCATCGATTCAATTCTTTGCGAGGCACAAGCCGCCCGCGCGATCGCCGCGTTGGCGGGGATGACGGAGGCCCGATCCGCAATGATTGGCGCATTGACCTCATTCGCTGACACCGGTAGCATTGCCGCCGCTTACCCGCCCGTCCGCGTGGAACAGGGCGCGAGGCAGGGCAGAGTGATTCGAAAGGCCGCAGTTTTGAGTGATGGACAGGCTGGCGCCGAAGCGATCGCCCGCGCATTCGTGGATGCGCGGCATTCGGGCGGCGCGCTGGCGGATTATCCGGGCGGAAAGCTGCCCGCGTCGCTCGACGAGGCGTATCGCATCCAGGAGCGTGCGATCGGCCTGTTCGGCGGCCGCGTCGCCGGGTGGAAGGTCGGCCGCATCGCCGATCCTCTGGTCGCGGAATATGGCTCGAACCGGCTGGCCGGCCCGATCTTCGACAATGGCGTCGTCCATGCCGAGAGCGACGAAGCACCGGAAATGCCGGTGTTCGGCGACGGATTCGCCGCGGCCGAGGCGGAATATCTGCTGCGGCTGGGCAACTTGCCCGCCAGCTTCGACCGGGCATGGACCAATGGCGCGGTCGCGGCGCATGTCGACCGGGTATGCGTGGGCATCGAAGTGGCCAGTTCGCCCTTCCCGGGGATCAACGAACATGGCCCGGCGGTTACCGTATCGGACTTCGGCAACAATAACGGGCTGGTGGTCGGCGCCGAATTAGCGGGCGAACAGGGTTTCCTTGACTGGAAGGTAGCGCTAACAATCGACGGGACCGAAGCCGGAACGGGAACTGCCGCCGCCATGCTGGATGGACCTTATGGCGCGGTGCGCTTCCTGTTCGAGCTGGCGCGCGACCGTGGCCTGCCGCTGGCCGCCGGCCAGTGGATTTCGACCGGCGCCATCACCGGCGTCCACCCCGTTCGCCCCGGCGCCGTGGTGGAAGCCCGTTTCGGCGATGACATGGCGGTGCGATGCGTGATAGGCGTGCTGCACCAAAGCTGATGTGATAGATAAGATAATAAGGGAGAGGGGAATGGCGACAAACGGAGAAGCGACCATCGCTCAGACAGCTGAGCGGATGACCCGCTATCGCTGGATGATCGTGGCGCTGCTGTTCGCGGCGACGGCCATCAACTATATCGATCGCCAGATGATCGGGCTGCTCAAGCCGATCATGATGGACGACCCCTCGCTCCACATGGACGAGCGGACCTATGCCGACATCGTCGTGTGGTTCCAGATCGCCTATGCGGTCGGCTATATCGGCTTCGGCAAGGTTGTGGACGTGATCGGCGCGCGGATGGGCTATGCCGTCGCGGTCGTGATCTGGACCATCGCGCACGTCGCGCATGGCGGCGCGTACAGCGTCACTCAGTTCGCACTCGCCCGCTTCGGTCTGGGCATCGGCGAATCGGGCAACTTCCCCGCCGGCGTGAAGTCGGTCGCCCAGTGGTTCCCCCAGAAGGAGCGCGCCTACGCCATCGGCCTGTTCAATGCCGGCGCGAATGTCGGTGCGATCCTGACGCCGCTGATCGTCTATCTGATGATCTCGCAGATGGGCATGAGCTGGCGGATGGTATTCGTCGTCACCGGCATCTTCGGCGTGCTGTGGCTGATCGCCTGGCTGGCCATCTATCGCGACGATCCCGCCGCGCATCCCAAGGTCGGCGCGACCGAGCTTGCGCACATCAACCAGGACCCCGCCGATCCCGAAGTGAAGACGCCGGGCCTGTGGCTGAAGCTGCTCGCCACGCGCGAGACCTGGGCGTTCGCGCTGGGCAAGTTCTTCATCGATCCGATCTGGTGGTTCTACCTGTTCTGGCTGCCGGGCTTCCTCGGGGCGCAGTACGGCCTCGATCTCAAGACCTGGTCGACCATGACCGCCGTGCTGGCGCTGGGCGCGATCTACCTGATTTCCGACGTGGGCAGCATCGCCGGCGGCTGGCTGTCGGGACGCCTGATGAAGTCGGGCATGAGCGTGAACAAGGCGCGCAAGATCACCATGCTCGTCTGCGCGATCTGTGTGCTGCCGGTGGTGTTCGCCACCTCGGTCTCGAACCTGTGGGTCAGCGTCGTGCTGATCGGCATCGCAGCTGCGGCGCATCAGGGCTTCTCGGCCAATCTCTACACCCTGCCTTCGGACACCTTCCCCCGCTTCGCGGTGGGCGCGGTGATCGGCATCGGCGGCACGGCCGGAGCCATCGGCGGCGCGCTGTTCTCGAAATATTCGGGCGACATTCTCGACCGGGTGGGCAGCTATGCGCCGATGTTCATCGCTGCGGGCGCGGCCTATTTCCTCGCCGTGCTGGCGGTGCACCTGCTCTCGCCGCGGCTGGAGCGCGTCGAGAGGTTCCGCAGCGGCACGCCCTGGGCGGTGATCGTCGCTTCGGTTTCGGGCCTGATCGGCGTGATCTTCTTTCTGGCTTCGGGCAAGAAGGCGGTCGAGGGCTGCGTGCCCGTCTGGATGGGGCCGGTCAGCCCCTGCTTCGGACCGGCGAGCTATTACGGGATCATCGGCGTCTTCGCGGCGGTCGCGATCCTGGCGATCATCGTCAACACCGTGACACGTAAAGAAGCGTAAGAGGAAGAAATGGCACGCCCGTTGAAGCTCGATCCCGACCGGTTGTTCCCCGCTGACGGGCGCACGCGCGACATTGCGCGCGCGCTCTACGCGGAAGTGGCCGGGCTGCCGATCATCAGCCCGCATGGGCACACCGATCCGACCTGGTTCTCGACCAACGAGAACTGGTCGAACGCGACCGAGCTTCTTCTGGCGCCCGACCATTATCTGTACCGGATGCTCTATTCGCAGGGCATCGCGCTGGCCGATCTGGGTGTGCCCGACCTGAACGGCGTGCCGCCGCACGATCCGCGCAAGGCGTGGCGCATCTTCGCCGAGAACCAGCATCTGTTCCGCGGCACGCCGTCGAGCATGTGGCTGGGCCATGTGTTCGGCGAAGTGTTCGGGTTCGACGTGGCGCTCGATGGCTCCACCGCCGACTTTTATTACGACCGGATCAACGAGACGCTGGCGACCGACGCGTTCAAGCCGCGCGCGCTGTTCGATCGCTTCGGCATCGAGTTTCTCGCGACGACCGAGGGGCCGCAGGACGATCTGTCGCCGCATCACGCGATCCACAAGAGCGGCTGGAACGGCCGCGTGGTCACCACCTATCGCCCCGATGCGGTGATCGACGTCGAGCATGAGCAGTTCGCCGGCGCGATGAAGGTCTTTGCCGAGAAGACCGGCGAGGATGTGTGGTCGTGGGACGGCTATCTCGCCGCGCACCGCAAGCGCCGGGCGGATTTCCGCGCGGCGGGCGCGACCGCGACCGATCACGGCCATCCCACCGCGCAGACCGCGAATCTCGACCATGACGAAGCCGAGCGGCTGTTCCGCACGATCCTGTCGGACAGCTGGACCCCGCAGGATGCGGAGCTGTTCCGCGCGCAGATGCTGACCGAGATGGCGGCGATGAGCGCCGAGGACGGGATGGTGATGCAGATCCATCCGGGTTCGTGCCGCAATCACAATGGCGGGTTGTTCCACAGCCACGGCCGCGACAAGGGCGCGGATATCCCGACTCGCACCGATTACGTCCATGCGCTGAAGCCCCTGCTCGACCGGTTCGGCACCTCGACCGATCTGTCGATCATCATCTTCACGCTCGACGAGACGACCTATGCCCGCGAGCTGGCGCCGCTGGCCGGGCATTATCCGTGCCTGAAGCTGGGCCCGAGCTGGTGGTTCCATGACTCGCCCGAGGGCATGCGCCGCTTCCGCGAGCAGGTGACCGAGACCGCCGGCTTCTACAACACGGTCGGCTTCAACGACGATACCCGCGCTTTCCTGTCGATTCCGGCGCGGCACGACGTCGCGCGGCGCATCGATTGCGGCTTCCTCGCCCAGCTGGTCGCCGAGGGGCGGCTGCTCGACGACGAAGCGCATGAGCTGGCGCTCGATCTTACCAACGGGCTGGTGCGCAAGGCGTACAAGCTCGACCAATCCGCTCCCGCGCCTGTCGCGGCGGCAGCCTGAACCCAACGGAGTTACCCATGTTCGACCGCACCTATTACGCCACCCATCCGGACATGATGGAGTGCGTCTCCAATGACGAGCTGCGTGACCGCTACCTGATCCAGGGCCTGTTCCGCGAAGGCGAGTGCGTCCTGAACTACACCCATGCCGATCGCTTCGTGATCGGCGGCGTTGCCGTGGGCGGCGCGCCGGTGAAGTTGCCGGCGCAGACCGAGCCGGCGTCGGCGGCGGGCCATCCGTTTCTCGAGCGCCGCGAGCTGGCGATCGTCAATGTGAGCGGTGTCGAAGGCACCGTGACCGTCGATGGCGAGAGCTTCACGCTGGGCAACAAGGATTGCCTGTACGTGACGATGGGCGCGAAGGACGTCGAATTCTCGGGCGCGGGCGCGCGCTTCTATCTGGCGTCGTGCCCGGCGCATAAGGGCTTCCAGACCCGCAAGCTCTCGATCGCCGACGCCAATGCGCTGGAGCGCGGTTCGCTTGAAGAGTCGAACGAGCGGACCATCTTCCAGCTCGTGATCCCCGGCATCTGCGACAGCGCGCAGCTGGTGATGGGCCTGACCGTGCTGAAGCCCGGTTCGGTGTGGAACACCATGCCCCCGCACATCCATGAGCGCCGCAGCGAGATCTATTTCTACTTCGAGCTGGACGATCTCGAGAAGGATCGCGTGTTCCATTACATGGGCGAAGGCGAAGCGACCCGCCACATCGTGATGGCCAACGAGGAAGCGGTGATTTCGCCGCCCTGGTCGATTCACATGGGCTCGGGCACCAAGGCCTATGCCTTCATCTGGGCGATGGCCGGCGAGAACCAGGACTATACCGACATGAACGTGCTGGACATCTGCCAGCTGGCGTAAGCCTCTTTACACCCCTCCCGCTTGCGGGAGGGGCCGGGGGAGGGGCTGTCCCTCCACCCCGCAATTTGCGGCCAGCGGACCGGCCCTCCCCTAGCCCCTCCCGCAAGCGGGAGGGGGACAGGAAGAAGAAATGACCAATCCCTTCGATCTCACCGGCCGCGTCGCGGTCGTCACCGGCGCCAATACCGGCATCGGGCAGGGCATCGCGCTCGCGCTCGCCGCGGCCGGAGCGGATATCGCCGCGGTTGGGCGCACGCCGGCGCAGGAGACCGTCGAGAAAGCCCGCGCGCTGGGCCGCAAGGCGGAGATCATCTCGGCCGATCTCTCGTCGATCGAGCCGGTCGGCCGCGTGGTCGACGAAGCGGTGGAGAAGCTCGGCGGGCTCGACATCCTCGTCAACAATGCCGGGATCATCCGCCGCAACGACAGCCTCGACTTCACCGAAGAGGATTGGGACGCGGTGGTGGATACCAATATGAAGTCGGTATTCTTCCTGTGTCAGGCGGCGGGCCGCCACATGGTGAAGCAGGGCCGCGGCAAGATCATCAACATCGCCTCGATGCTGACCTTTCAGGGCGGCATCCGCGTGCCGAGCTATACCGCGTCCAAATCGGGCATCGGCGGGCTGACCAAGCTGCTGGCGAACGAATGGGCGAGCAAGGGCATCAACGTGAACGCGATCGCCCCCGGCTATATCTCGACCAACAACACGACCGCGCTGCGTGCCGACGAGGACCGAAACCGCTCGATCATGGAGCGTATCCCGGCGGGCCGCTGGGGCAGTCCTGAAGATATGGGTGGCGCCGCGGTCTTCCTTGCGTCATCGGCATCCGACTATGTGCAGGGGCATATCCTTGCAGTGGACGGAGGCTGGCTAGCGCGATGACGATTGCTTTCTTCGGTGAATTGATGCTGCGGCTCTCGCCGCCGGGGCGCGAGCTGCTGTTGCAGACGCCGAAGTTCGAAGTGAATGTCGGCGGGGCCGAAGCCAATGTGGCGACCGGCCTTGCCTGTCTTGGCCACAAGGTGCGGATGATCAGCGCGGTGGCGGACAATCCGCTGGGCGCCGCGGCGATCGGCGAACTGCGTCGGCGGGGCGTGGATACCGCGACGGTCGTTTCGGAGCCCGGCCGGCTCGGCCTGTATTTCCTGACGCCAGGCGCGGGGCTGCGCGCTTCCGAAGTCGTCTATGACCGCGCGCATTCGGTGTTCGCGGATCGGCCGGCGGAAAGCTGGGACTGGGACGCGCTGCTCGGCGGTGCGACGCGGCTGCATCTTTCGGGGATCACCCCGGCGCTGGGGCACAACACCGCCAGCGCGGCGATGGCGGCGGCCGAAGCAGCGGGAGCGAAGGGGATTCCCGTCTCGTTCGACGGCAATTACCGCGCGAAACTGTGGGAAAGCTGGGACAGCGATCCCAAGGCGGTGCTCACCCAGTTGATCACTCATGCCGACCTGCTGTTCGGCAACCATCGCGATATTTCGCTGCTTCTGGGGCGCCAGTTCTCGGGCGATGGTCCCGACCGGCGGCGCGAGGCGGCGGAAGCGGCGTTCGCTGCATTCCCGAAGCTCCAGACGATCGCCAACACCGCGCGCCATGTCGACGATGCCGACAGCCATCGCGTCTCGGCGCGGGTCGATACGCGCGCGGGCGGCTATCAGACCGACGAAGTGCTGATTGCGGGCATCGTCGACCGGATCGGCGCGGGCGACGCCTTTGCGGCGGGCGTGCTGCATGGCCTGATCGAAAGCGGCGGCGATGCGAAGGCGGCGGCTGAAGCCGGCCTCGCGCTGACCGCGCTCAAACATTCGCTGCCGGGCGATGCCAGCCTGTTCACGCGCGCCGATCTGGACGCGTTCGGGGAGGGTCTCGACGTCCGGCGGTAATGGGTCACGGCAAGACATAAAGAGGCGAGAGACATCGCCCTTTTGGAGGGGTGTCGATGAAGGGGAGCATTCCCGCAGCAGGGGAAGCGGCTTTGCCGCCGCCCGAACTCGCTGCATTTCGCAGGACCTATGGCGTCGATGGCGCATGGGAAGCCGAATTGCGCGAAGCCTGGGGGCTGATCGCGCCGCATATTGCGGGGATTGCGCGCGAGTTGCTGGAGCGGCGCAGTGCTGGCGCGACGGTGACCGACGCGATGGTCAGCGCGCGCGTCGCCTATGCGGAAGCCAAGCTGGCGCGGCCGATCGACCAGCGCTGGATCGACACGATCATCGCCGAGGCCGACCGGATCGGGCAGGGTGAGTTCGACTTCTCCGTGGTCGCGGCATCGATGGTGGTGGCGCAGATGCGGGTCCATGCACTCTATTTCGAACTGACGCGCGATCCCGCGACCCTGGAGCGCGTGACGCGCGCGACGCAGAAGCTGGCGGTGGTCGAGTTCGAGCTGATCGCCAGCCGGCTGCGGGCAATCGCACGGGCGCGAAACGTGGCGGCGCTGCGCGAGGAAGCGGCGAAGGCGCGGGCCGATCTGGCGCGCGCGATCGCCAGTACCGCGCGGCACAGCCGCGACGTGGCGCGCTTTACCGAGCGGACGGCGAGCGAATTGCAGGCGCTGCGCGCGCCGGCGGCGGAAGTATCGATCGCGGCGGACCAGTCGGCGACGGCGATGGCAAGCTCGGCGCACAATGCCGCGGGACTGATCGCGGCCTATGATCAGGCGCGCGACCATGCGACCGGGGCCGCGGACGTGGCGGGCCGGGCCGATGCCATCGCACAGCAGGGCGCGGACAATGCCGCCAGCCTTGCGGCGCATACCGCCAGAATCGAATCGGTCGTCACGCTGATCGCGGGGATTGCGAACCAGACGAAGCTGCTGGCGCTCAACGCCTCGATCGAGGCGGCGCGCGCCGGGGAAAGCGGGCGCGGCTTCGCGATCGTCGCGCAGGAAGTGCGCAGTCTCGCCGATCAGGCATCCGACGCGACGGGCGGGATTACCGAGACGATCCGGCAGGCGCAGGGCGCGAGCGACGTGGTGTCGGAAACCAACCGGACCATCCGCGAGACGGTGGGCGAACTGCTCGGGCGCGTGCGCGCGCTGTCGGCGGCGATGGAGGAACAGGTGGCCACGGTGGGGGCGATCCTCGCCTCGATCGACGAAACGGCGATGTCCTCGCGCGAAATCGCCGCGCTGATCGCGACGATCAACGAGCGCGTGGCGCATCTGGCGGGTGCGGCGGAAGAAGCCGGGCAGCAGGCGATTGCGGCAGGCGAGGCGCTGGAACTGATCGAGGAACGGGCCGGGGCCTTCATGACGGGAGTAGCGCGATGAACGAGGTTTCGCGGCGTTCGGTAATGGCTGGCGGGCTGGCGCTGGCGGCGATGCCGCTGGTCGCGCGGGGGCAGGCGCTGCGCGGCATTCTGGTCGATTGTCCTGCCGGGAAATTCTCCGGCATCCCAAGCGGTGAGGGCTGGGCGTTCAAGGGAATCCGCTATGGCCGGGCAGAGCGATTTCAGGCGCCGGTGCGCGCGCCGCGCTCTGACGAGACGCAGAATGCCTGGGAGTTCGGCCCCATCGCCCCGCAGCGCAGCGGCTCCGGGCTGATGGACGAACAGTGCCTTTACCTCAATATCTGGACGCCCGAGGCGCATCCCAAGGCCGCCAAGCCGGTGATGCTCTATATCCACGGCGGGGCCTATTCGAACGGCACGGTTACGGTGCCGACCAATGACGGCGAGGCGCTGGCTGCGACCGAGGATGTCGTCGTGGTGACCGTGAACCACCGGCTCAACGCGCTGGGCTATCTCTATCTCGCGCGGATGGATCCGCGCTTCGCCGACAGCGGC
Source organism: Sphingomonas sp. G-3-2-10 (assembly GCF_012927115.1). Lineage (NCBI taxonomy): Bacteria > Pseudomonadati > Pseudomonadota > Alphaproteobacteria > Sphingomonadales > Sphingomonadaceae > Sphingomonas > Sphingomonas sp. G-3-2-10. Next base: position 246,912 of record NZ_JABBFY010000001.1, read on the forward strand.
AATCTGGGGCAGCTCGACCGGATCGTGGCGCTGCAATGGGTGCGGGAGAATATCGCGGGGTTCGGCGGCGATCCGAAACGCGTCTTCGTATTCGGCCAGTCGGGCGGCGGCGCGAAGATCGCGACGATGATGGGGATGCCCGCGGCGAAGGGCCTGTTCCATTCCGCCGCGACCATGAGCGGACAGCAGGTCACCGCCTCGGGCCCGATGAACGCGCACAAGCGGGCGCAAGCCTATCTGGCGAAGCTGGGCGTGAAGGAGAATGACCTCGGCCGGTTGCTCGAACTGCCGGTGGGCAAGCTGATCGAAGCGACCGAGGCCGTCGATCCGATCCTTGGCGGGGGCGTCTATTTCGGGCCGGTGCTCGACATGAAATGGCTCGTGCGCCACCCGTTCTGGCCCGATCCCAATCCGCAATCGAACCATATCCCGATGATATTGGGCAATACGCGCGACGAGACGCGGGCGTTCATCCCGGCGGAATCGGCGCGGGTGAAGGGGCTGACCTGGGACAATCTGGCCGCGACGATGGCGCCCGAGCTGCGCATGGACGTGCTGCCCGAATGGGTGGTGAGCGAGTATCGCGCGCACTTCCCCGGCGATACGCCCGAGCAGATCTTCTACCGTGCGACCACGGCGGGGCGGAGCTGGCCGGGGCAGGTGATCGAAGCCGATGCTCGGGCCGCCGCTGGGGCGAAGGCGACCTGGGTCTATCAGCTCGACTATCAGTCGCCGGTGCAGCCTTCGCGCGGGGCGCCGCATACCGGGGACATTCCGCTCGTGTTCGGCACGCTGGGCGCCGAGGGTTCGATCACCGGGACGGGGCCGGAGGCGCAGCGGCTGAGCCGACAGATGATGGGCGCCTTCGCCGCGCTGGCGCGGACCGGCAAGCCCGTGGCGAAAGGCGTGCCGCTATGGCCGGCCTATACGCTGCCGAAGCGCGCGACGATGGTGTTCGACGTGGAGAGCCGCGCGGTGAACGATCCGCGAAAGTGGGAACGCGAGCTGTTTGCGCGGGTACCCTATATTCAGCCGGGAAGCTGAGCGTGGCGGCGGTGTGCGGCGATGCACGACAGGACGCTTGAGACGACCAGCACGAAGGCGGCGACCTCGAGCGCGTGCGGCCACCGCTGTTCCCAGATGAAGCCATAGATCAGCGCGAACAGCGTTTCGAACAGGATCATCTGGCCGACCAGCGTCAGCGGCAGGAGGCGGCTCATCCGGTTCCACAGCGCGTTGCCGAGGATCGAGGCGAAGACCGCGACCGCCATCGAGACGCCGGCGAAGCGGAGCCACGCGGCGGGATCGTGGCGGATCGGCTCCAGCAACAGAGTGAAGGGGATCAGCGCCACCGCCTGCGCGCCAGTGACGAGGCCGGTCAGCAGGTTCCAGTCATGGACCGAGACATGGCCGAGCCGGGCGAGGCAGCGGCTGTTACCGACCGCATAGGCGGTCCAGGAGGCGAGCGCGCCGATCGCGCAGAGCAGACCGATCAGCTGGGTGCGGAACTCGCCCGTCGGGGCTGCGAGCGCCTGCCAGCCGATGCAGATTGCGCCAGCCGCGCACAACAGGAGCGAAGGGGTAAGGCGGCGCAGCGGCACGGCGTCGCGATCGCGGCTGCCGATGATGGTGACCGCGACGGGGAGGAAGCCGATCACCAGCGAGGTCATGGCGATACCGCCGGTCTGCACCGCGCTGGCGAGGAGGACATAGTAGAGCGTGTTGCCGGCAAGGGCGAGCCAGACGAGCGACAGCCAGTCGCGGCGGGTGAGGGTGGCGGCGAGCGCACGGATGCGAGGGGCGACTAGCGCGGCGGACACCGCGCCGAATGCGAGATAGCGGCCAACGGCGAGCTGGAGCGGCGTGAAGTCGCGCGTCAGTTCGGGTGCAAGAAACACCAGTCCCCACAGCGCGCCGGCGCCGATGCCGCACAGGATGCCGATATGGGTGCCGGTCTTCATGTGATGGGGAATATCATCGGTGCAGCATGATTTGTGCTCGACTTGAGGGCATCAAATGCAACAAAAAATCACCTATGGCTCGAACGACTCCCGCCGGGCGACGCGCGCTCGACAGTTTCGACCGCGCGATCCTGCGCATCCTCCAGCGCGACAACAAGACGCCGCAGCGGACGATCGGCGAAGCGGTGAACCTCTCCGCCGCCGCGGTGCAAAGGCGTATCGCGGCGATGGAGGCCGATGGAATCATCGAGCGCAACGTGGCGATCGTAGATGCGCGGGCGGTGGCGATGACGATCACGGCGATCGTCGAAGTGACGCTGATCAACGAACGGCTACCGGTGGTGAGCAGCGCAAAGGCACTCTTTCACGCCGCGCCGGAAGTGCAGCAATGCTATTACGTCACCGGCGGAATCAGCTTCGTGCTGGTGATCGTCGCGCCCGACATGGTCGAGTATGAAGCGATCACCCAGCGGCTCTTCTCGCAGAACGACTGCGTGGCAAATTTCCGCAGCCTGATCGCGCTCGACCGGCTGAAGACCGGCGCGGAGATCGTGATTCCGTAAATCCGGGATGAGAGCGGCGAGGGAGGCATCTACGTTCAAAAATCCTCCGCCGGAGGGGGAGGATCAGAAAATTGAATTTCGAGCAGTCTAATCCCCTTGCAGAAGGGCGATAAGGTTACTGCCCCGTCCGCATGTCGCGGTCGCGCGGGCTCAGTGCTTCCTGCGGGACGGGGCCGGTCTGACCCGGATAGCGGCCCGATTTCGGCTCCATCGTGTCGAGGTTCCAGTCGGCTTCGACGAAGGGGGCCTTGGTCGGCTTGTAGGCCGGATAGGCGCTGACGTCCTTCTCGTCGTTGATGATGTCGCCCCGGCCTTCCGCGACGAAGAACAGCACGCGGATATCCTCGGCGTCGCGGTCCCAGGGGCGAGCGCCGGCGGTGTAGAGCACGCTGGTCTCGACATCGCCCGAGGGGAGGATGGTCATGCCGGCGGTCGGCATCATCGGCGCCTTCTTCTCGATGATCTTCGCGCGGGTCTCCCCATAGCGGCCGAACATCGGGAGCTTCACGCCGTGGCGATCCACCGCGCGATTGTCCTTGCCGTAATAGTTGAGATCACCGTCGCCGCCGATCATCAGGAAGGGCAGGCCCTCATTGGTGTCGTTGCCGCCGCGCATAACGTTGCCGATCGCGGTGATCTCGCCGGTGACATAGGGATGGCCGGCCCATTCGAGCGCCATCAGATTATAGTGCACCGCGCGGTGGCCGGGATTGTAGATCAGATTGTTGACCATCAGCACCTGCGCTCCCCCCTTCACCAGCGGGTGACGCTCGACATTGTGCGCCCAGATGTTGCGGTAGAAGACGATCCCGGTGGTGTTGTCGTGGATCAGCGAGCCTTTCGAATGTTCACCCTTGGGATGGCTCGAATCTGCCAGACCCTCGGCGGCGAGATTGTTCGAGAAGGTCACGTTGCGGCTGGTGCCGGCGCGCCATTCCTCCACCGTATTGCCGGTGAAGCGGGGTCCCGAGGCGGACATATTCTCGTCGATCGCCCAGGTGAAGCTGTTGTGATCGACGATCACGTTGCGCGCGGCGACGGTGGAGAAGGCATCGGCTTCCCAGCCGCTGCGCTTGGGCTGGCCATCGGCGCCGGTCCGGACGCGGATGTGGCGGATGATCACGTCGTGAGTGCGCACGTCGATGCCGGTCTTGATCAGCGTGATGCCGGGCGAAGGCGCGGTCTGGCCGGCGATGGTGAGATAGGGTTCGCGAATCTCGATCGTCGTGCGGGCGAGATCGATCACGCCCCCGACTTCGAACACCACGATGCGCGGGCCCTTGGCCTCGACTGCTGCCTTGAACGAGCCGGGGCCGTCGGCATTGAGATTGGTCACGCGGATGATCTGGCCGCCGCGCCCGCCGGGGGTCTCCGCCGCCGGGCCGACCGCGCCGGGAAAGGCCGGAACGGTGGTCTGTGCCGTTGCGGGCGCCGCGCTCATCAGGGCGAGCGTCGCGGCAAGGGCGGGAGCGATAAGCTTGAACATTCGGACCTCTCCATCCGGTTTGCTGATACCGGTTACCTGTTCCGTTTAGCCTTCAAAACGCGGCTTGCAAATCCTGTCCCGCGTATTGTCCATAGGACAGACTTTCTTTGTCTCGCGCGACAGTGTAGCACGCCCCTATGAAGAGCATGGGCAAGCCAACCATCAACGACGTCGCCCGTCTGGCCGGCGTTTCCAAGAAGACCGTGAGCCGGGTGATCAACCGATCGCCGCTGCTCAATGCGGATACCCGCGCCAAGGTGGAGAAGGTCATCGCCGATATCGGCTATGTCCCCAATGTGCAGGCGCGCGCGCTGGCGCTGCGCCGGAATTTCTTGGTCGGGCTGATCCACGACAACCCGAACGCGCAGATGGTGATGAACGTGCAGGCGGGCATCCTCGAGGCGATTCGCGATACCGAGTTCGAACTGATCGTCCGCCCGATCGATCGCGGCTCGTCGACGATGCTAGCGGACGTGAAGAATTTCCTCGAGCGCCAGCGGCTCTATGGCGTGCTGATCCTGCCGCCGGTTTCGGAGAACGACATGCTCGCCGAGCTGTGTCAGGATATCGGCTGCCGCTATGTCCGGATGGGCTCGACGACGCTCGATACGCCCGAGCATATGGTCGCGTCGAACGACAGCGAGGTGGTGAAGGAAGCGGTCAACCATCTGATTTCATTGGGACATAGCCGGATCGGCCTGATCGCCGGGCCGCATGGCTTCCGCTCTGCACGGGAACGCCGCAAGGGGTTCGAGGAAGCGCTGGCCGAGGCAGATATCAAACTGCCGCGCAGCCTGATCGCGGATGGCAACTACACGTTCGAGACCGGGCTTGCAGCCGCCGACCGGCTGCTCGACCTGTCGCCCCGGCCGACCGCGATCTTCGCGTCGAACGACGAAATGGCGGCGGCGACGCTGCACGCGGCGCGTCGGCGGGGGATGAGCGTACCCGAGGATCTGTCGATCATCGGGTTCGACGATACCGCGATCGCCCAGCATATCTGGCCGCCGATGACGACGGTGCACTGGCCGATCATCTCGATGGCGCGATCCGCGGCGCTGAAATTGCTCGCCGATTTCTTCGGCGACGACCTGGCCAGCGAAGAGCCTTCGCTGTTCCCCTCGACCCTGATCCACCGGGCTTCGGTCGCCCCGCCACGCAAGGTCTGAGGTCCGCCGCACCGCTTTCACCAGTGTTGCGCGTTTGCTTCAGCGCCGATCGATAACGCCGGGCATTTTATGACACCGGTTGACTTATCTCCGGTTGGTGTCAAAAAAGGCGCGAACCAAGCGTGGGGAACGCTTGCGCCATAGCGGGCATCAGACTCGCGGGGGCGTTGGGGAGGAGTGAGGCGGCCATCGAAGTGCCGCCGGGGCCGCGTCGGGCAAGACGCCACCCGGCAGCCAGCCGCGAACCCGCACCAGCATCCCGAATCCGGCGCGAGAAACCCCCGCGATTGGCGATTTCTATGGCCAGGGGAGGCTCATAATGCTGGGATTCGACGGGTTGGTGCGTTCGCGCCGTGGACAGATCGCGCTTCGGGGCACGAGCGCGCTGGGCGCGATCGGCGTTGCGCTGATGATGAGCGGCGTGGCGCAGGCACAGACCGCTGCCAGCGCCGGGACGGCTATTGTCATTCAGGATCAGGATCCGCCTGCGGAGCAGGAAAGCGACACCATCGTGGTCACCGGTTTCCGCGCCTCGCTGAGCAGCGCGCTGGGGACCAAGCGCAATTCGAACCAGATCGTCGACGCGATCACCGCCGAGGATATCGCCGACTTCCCGGACGCGAACCTGGCCGAATCGATCCAGCGCCTTCCCGGCATCTCGATCGACCGTGACAATGGCGAAGGTCGCACCATCACCGTGCGCGGTCTGGGCGGCGATTTCCAGTCGACCCGCCTGAACGGCGCCGACGCGCAGAACGTCGCGGGCGGCAACCAGTCGGATTCGGGCGCGAACCGCAGCCGCGGCTTCGACTTCAACACCTTCGCTTCCGAACTGTTCGGCGGCGTGAAGATCACCAAGACGACTGCCGCGGAAAATGACGAAGGTTCGCTCGGCGCGATCATCGATCTGACCACGGGCCGTCCGCTCGCCTACAAGAAGAACCGCTTCGCGCTGGGCGTCGAGGGCGAATATCGCGAGAATGGCGAAAGCTGGAATCCGCGCTTCACCGGCCTGGCGTCTGTGCGGGTCACCGACAATTTCGGCATCCTCGTCTCGGGCGCGTACCAGAAGCAGGATCAGCAGATCGATTCGTATCGCCGCAATATCGGCGCGTTCGAATATACCTATCGCAACTCGCAGCTGAACGGCGTCACGCCGGCGACCTACGGCTTTGCGCGGCCGGGCGGCAGCGGGGCGACCTTCGGTTCGGATCCCGCCGCCTATGCTCTGATCACGCCCACGACCATCATTCCGACGCTGCCGTCGATCGGTCGGCAGGATCTGGGCTATGAGCGCCTTGGCGGTACCGCGACGCTGCAGTGGCGGCCGACCAGCCGCACCGAAATCACCGCCGATTTCGTCTATTCGAAGTACGACCAGAACAGCGACAATACCGGCGTCACCACCATCGGCCTGAACCGCAACGGCACCAATGCCCGCGTGGCGCAGAACACGCTGCGCGCGATCGGGACCGCCAACGGCAATGCCGACCGCGTTGCGCTGTATCCCAACTGCGTGCCCAGCGCGATCATCGACTGCGACGGGCTGCTGAGCGGGAACACGGTGCTGCCCGGCTATCTCAACAGCATGAATCCGAACAATCTCAACCCGTTCGACTATTACAACAACCCGGCTTCGCCGGGATATGTCGCGAGCGCCAGCCAGACCGGCTATTATGAGGAACTGATCGGCCGTCCGAACACCAAGATCCGCGCGGCGCACGTCAATGGCGCCAATCAGGCGGACTATCTGGTCCTCGATGACGTCGACTGGCGCAGCTACAGCGACTCGCAGTTCGGCTCGACCACGTTCAAGCAGGCGACGCTGAACTTCCGCCAGGACTTCACCGACACCTTCACGCTCGACGCCACGGTCGGCTGGTCGCGTTCGGAATTCCGCGCGGTCGGCTATCTCGCCGAGTTCAACGCGATCGATCGCGACGGCTATACCTTCGACGATCGCAACGGCACGAAAATGCCGGTCTTCAACCCCGGTTTCGACGTCGCCAATCCGGCGAACTGGTCGCTGGTGAAGGGCCTGTCGACGATCCGCTACTTCACCAACGACGTGAACAACGAGTTCCGCGTCGCCCGCTTCAACTTCGCGTTCGAAGCGCTGCCGGAAATGACGCTGCGTTTCGGCGGCACCTACAAGCAGTTCGATTACGATGCCGATCAGGGCCGCCGCAACCAGGGCATCGAAGCGATCAACCCGACGCTGGCGGAAGCCGGCCTCGGCATCACCGATCTCGGCAAGACGGTGAATTTCGGTCAGGGCATCAACGTGACGGCGGGCACGCCGACGACCTATTATGCCCCCGACCTCGACAAGTTCATCAACAAGTTCGGCATCAACTGCAATTGCGTCAACAAATGGGGCGATTTCCGCGCCGTGGTCGACGGACGCCAGCGCGGTGCGGTGACCGAGCGCGATCTTTCGGGCTTCTTCCAGGTCGATTTCAACCTTGACCTGTTCGGCCGTCCGCTGCGCGGCAATGCGGGCCTGCGCGTCGCGAACACTCGCGTGATCGGCGAAGGCAATGTCGGCGGCGCCGACGGCGTGGCCGGCACGCCGGTGAGCGCGACCCACGAATATTGGGACTGGCTGCCGTCGATGAACGCGACGTGGGAGCCGGCCAACGGTTTCCTTGTCCGTTTCGCCGCGTCGCAGGTCATGGCGCGCCCGCAGCTGGCAAGTCTGACGCCGGGCACCACGGCCTTCACCACCGCGCTCGCCACCAGCGGCGCGGCGCCGACGGTGACGGTGGGCAATCCCTATCTCGAGCCGTTCCGCGCGACCAATCTCGACCTGAGCTTCGAGCGCTATTTCCGGAACAACGGCCTGATCGCCGTCACCTTCTTCATGAAGGACATCGCGTCCTTCCCGCAGCAGGTGGCAGGCGAAGCGCCGCTGTCGTCGGTGTTCGAACCCACGGTCTATAACCAGCTGCTGGAAAGCCTGAAGGGCACCGGCCCGACGCCGTCGACGCTGTACACCTACACGCTGAACGGCGGCACCTGGGGCATCCGCCAGTTCAAGGATGCACCGGGCGGCACAATCAAGGGCTTCGAAGTCAATCTTCAGACCGACTTCTGGTTCCTGCCAGCGCCGTTCGACAAGATGGGCGTGACTGCGAACTATACGCACATCGAATCGACGCTGAACTATCTGACCGGCACCGCGCTTTCGACGACCCAGACCGGGACCGCATCGACTGCGTCTAATACCTTCGCCGAGGGGCCGTTCCTCAACACTTCGCCGGACTCGTTCAACGCGACGCTCTATTACGAGAACAGCGTGTGGTCGGCGCGCGTTTCGGGGGCGTATCGCAAGCGCTACGTCAACCGGTTCCCGCTGGCGACGGGTACGTGCAGCGTGGGCACCACCACCAATGCCGGCGCGGCGTGCAACTCGCCGGTGCTGGCGGACTTCGGCTATAACGAGGACACGCTGAACATCGACTTCGCGCTGTCGTTCAACGTGACCAAGTTCGCCAAGCTGACGATCGAAGGCCGTAACCTGACCAACGATCCGCAGTACCGCACCATGTATGCCGCGAACCCGGTGACGCAGACCTATGCGAGCACCGGGCGGATCTTCACGGCCGGCGTGCGGATGATCTTCTGATTTAAGGGGGAGTGTGCGGCGTGGCGCGCGGGGAGGAGGGACAGCCTCCCTCCGCGCCACGCCGTTCGCTTGTCTGGAGACGACGATGCGTAGTGTGACGATGATGACGGCGGCGCTGACGCTGCTGGGCAGCGAAGCGGCGGCGCAGACGACGCCGCTGGCCTTTCCCGGCGCCGAGGGTGCCGGGGCGCATTCGCTGGGCGGGCGCGGGGGGCGGGTGTTCACCGTGACCAGCCTGGCCGATGCGGGAGCGGGGACGCTACGCGAGGCGGTGGAGGCCAGGGGGCCGCGCACGGTGGTGTTCGCAGTGGCGGGGACGATCCGGCTGGTGAAGCCGCTGAAGATCGTCGAGCCGCGGATCACCATCGCCGGGCAGACCGCGCCGGGCGGCGGGATCACGCTGCGCGACCAGCCGCTGCTGATCCATGCCGATGACGTGGTGGTGCGCTTCATCCGATCGCGGCTGGGCGATGAATCGAAGGTCGAGGCGGACGCCGTTTCGATCACCGGGGGCGAACGGATCATCCTCGATCATGTCTCGGCGAGCTGGTCGGTGGACGAGACGCTGTCGGTCGGGGCGCCGGGGACCGATCCCGAAAAGGTCGTGCGCGACGTGACCGTGCAATGGTCGATCATCGGGGAATCGCTCAACCGGTCGGGCCACGCCAAGGGCGCGCATGGCTATGGATCGCTGCTGCGGTCGGGCTTTGGCGCGGAGATCAGCCTGCACCATAATCTGTGGGCGCACCACCGCGCGCGGATGCCGCGGCCGGGCAATTACAACGATCCGGCGATCGATCCCGATGGCCCGATCTACGATATTCGCGCCAACGTCTTCTACAATTGGGCGGGCAGCCATGCCGGCTACAACGCCGACAAGACGAGCCGGGCGAACTATAATTTCGTCGGCAACGCTTATCTGCGCGGGCCGGACAGCAAGGGCGCGATCGCGTTCGAGGAAAGCAGCACCGGCGGCCGCGCATGGTTTGCGCGCAACAGCATGGACGGTGCGGTGCCGGCCGATCCGTGGAGCCTTGTCGCGGGACTGGCGGCGTCGGAGAACCGGCTGACCGCGCCGATCGCGACGAAGCCGGTGCGGGACGACCCCGCCGCGCTGGATCGCGTGCTGGCCGGGGCAGGCGCTTCGCTGTTCCGCGACGCAGTGGACACGCGGATCGTGGCGAGCGTGCGCGCCAAGGGCGGCGTGCTGATCGACAGCCAGACGCAGGTGGGCGGCTGGCCCGAGCTTCCGGCGGGCAAGGCCGCGCCCGATGGCGACGGCGACGGGATGCCCGACGCGTGGGAGCGCGCCCACGGACTGGACCCCAGGAACGCAGCCGATGGCAACGCCGACCGCAATCGTGACGGGGTCACCAATCTGGAAGACTGGCTCGCCGACGCGGCTGCCGGGAAACGCTAGGCAGCCCGCCCCCCGGCCGCTAAGCCCTGCGGCATGAGCGGGGGCATGGTTTCACGGATGCGCGAATTGTCGCGCGCGGCTTCGGGCATGGTCGGCGCGTTCATCGCCTATGCCGGCTGGCGCGGCGTGCGCGTGGGCGCGCTGTTAATGGCGTCCGCGATCGTCGATGGCGCCGGATTGCTGCTGCTGGTGCCGATCATCGGCGTCGTGGTCGAGGGCGGAAACGGTTATATCTCCACCCTGCTGCGCGGGTTCGGGCTGACCACCCAGTTCCAGCAGCTTGGTCTGCTGATCCTGGTGTTCGTGACGCTGAGCGCGGTGCGCGCGTTCACGCTCTATGCCCGCGACATGGCGATCGGGCGATTGCAGACCGGTTTCATCGAAAACGAGCGCAACCGGGCGATGCGCGCGCTGGCGGAGGCACCGTGGCACCGCGTGGTCGGGCTGCGCCATGCGCGGGTGACCAACATCATCACCACCGAAATCCAGCGGCTGGCCAGTTCATCCTATTTCATGGTGCAGGGTGTGGTCACCTCGGCGATGCTGGTGGTGCAGGCGGCGATTGCCTTCTCGCTCGCGCCCGGTCTTGCGGCGGTGGCGGTCGTGCTGTTCGGCATCGGCGGAGCGGTGTTCCTCGCCACGCAAGACACGACACGCGAACTGGGTGCGAGGCTGGTCCGATCGGGGCAAGCGATGATGGGCAATGCGGGCGGTTTCCTGACCGGCCTGAAGACCGCAGCCGCGCAGAATGCGCAAGCGAGCTTCATCGCGGAGTTCGAGACGATCCAGAACGATATCCGGAGCAGCCAGCTGAGTTTCCAGCAGCGGCAGGCGCGCGGGCGGCTGGTGTTCGCGATGGTCTCCAGCCTGCTCGGCGCGGGTGTGGTGCTGGTCGGTTTCGGTATCCTCAAGGTCTCGCCCGCGATCCTGATCACGCTGGTGCTGGTGTTCGGACGCATGAGCGGACCGGCGCTGCAGCTCTATCAGGCGGCGCAGCAATTCGTGTTCACGCTGCCCAGCTTCGAAGCCGTTCGCGGTCTGGAGCGCGAATTGCGCGTCGATGGCGAAGATCGCAGCGAGCCGGTGGACCCGCCGGACGGCGCGATCGAGCTGGAGGGAGCGAGCTATCACCATCCCGGCGGACGCGGCGTGGGCGGCGCGACGGTGCGGATCGAGCCAGGAACGTTCGCGGGTATCGCCGGGCCGTCGGGCGCGGGCAAGACGACGCTGGTGGACATGATCGTGGGCCTGTTGTCGCCGCAATCGGGGACGGTATGGGTCGGCGGCGCGGTGCTGGAAGGCGGGTTGCGGAGCGGCTGGGCGCAGCGGATCGCCTATGTTTCGCAGGAGGGGTTCCTGTTCCATGACACCGTCCGGCGGAACCTGAACTGGAGCAACCCCGACGCGACCGACGCCGAGATGGCGGCCGCGCTGGAATTTGCCGGGGCGACCGCGATCGTGGCGCGGATGGAGCATGGGCTCGACACGGTCGTGGGCGAGCGCGGGACTTTGCTGTCGGGTGGCGAGCGTCAGCGGATCGGGCTGGCGCGCGCGCTGCTGCGAAAGCCGCGGTTGCTGGTACTCGACGAGGCCGCCAACGCGATCGACGCACCGGGCGAAGCCGCGCTGCTCGACCGGATCAAGGCGCTGGATCCGCGCCCGACGATCCTGATGATCTCGCATCGCGAAGAGAGCCTGAGCTGGTGCGATCAGGTGATCCGCGTCGCGGACGGGCGCGTCGTTTCGTGAAGGTGCCGGCGTTCAGCCTGCGAGCGGAGGCGGCGGAGGACGAAGCCTTTCTGCGCCGCCTGTTCGTGTCGGGACGTCATGCCGAGTTCGCGGCGGCCGGGCTGGCGGACGCGCAGATCGAGATGCTGCTGGCCCAGCAGTTCAACCTGCAACGAAGCCATTATCGCGCCGCCTATGCCGATGCCGACTGGTGGGTTGTCGAGCATCGCGGCGAAGCGGTCGGACGGCTCTATGTCGCGCGGGCGATGGACGGGCGGCATCTGGTCGACATCGCGCTGATGCCCGAATGGCAGGGCAAGGGGCTGGGCGGGGCGCTGCTGGACCGGGTGCTGGCCGACGCGGCGGCGGCGGGGCGGCCGGTGCATCTGCACGTGCGCCCGCACAATCCCGCGCGGCTTCTCTATCTGCGCAAGGGCTTCGTCGAAACCGGGTTGGATGGCGCCGATGTCGCGATGACGTGGAAGCCGCGCTGAAGCGGGATCAGTTGAAGACCGCGTGATAGCGATAGGTGCCGTCCGCATTCCGACCGAACGGCGAGACGAAGATATCCAGCCTGCCCATATCGCCATGATCGAGCGGCAGCATCTGCGATTCGTACATCGCGTCGGTGAGCGAGCCGTGGAAGGTCAGCGCGAACGGCGCGCGATTGTCGCCGGATGCCTTGTACCGTTCGATTTCGACGAGGGTGAGGACTTCTTCCTGCCCCTCGACGTTGATCGCGAACGGCGTGTTCAGATGCGGCTCGAACGAATCGGCGGTCAGCGTGTCGATCATTCCGTCCCCCTCCAACGGTAATCATGGTGCCGGTTGCAGGGATCGAACCCGCGACCTTCGGTTTACAAAACCGCTGCTCTACCATCTGAGCTAAACCGGCGCGGGCGCCTCCTTGCGTCAGGCGACGCCGAAGGTCCAGCCTTCGGTTTGCGCCAGATCGGGCGTGAGCCCCGAAGGACGCCAGTTTTCGGGACGTTCGGCGGCGGTACGAAGCCATGCGGCGGTGAGGATCGCGTCGGTTGCGTGATCGTCGTAGCGGGCGAGCGGGCTGTGCGGGCTTGAGCCAAGCGCCTCGAGCATCGCGTCGAGCGTCGCGGCGTTGCGAATCTTGGACAGGCCCTTGCGCATCCCTGCGGTGCGCGCGGCGAGCGCGGTATAGATCTCGACGATCACCGGCCCGGTTTCGGGCAGCGGATCGAACGGCCAGACCGGAATGCGGCCGGCGAGGCGATGGAGCACGCGCATCCCGGTGAGGCTGGATTTGCCGACCTGCGCGGCGCCGACAAGGTTGAAGCAGCTATAGGGCGAGAGGCCTGCCTGCGCCTGGCCATGTTCGCAGATGCGGAAGCGGCCGCGCCCGGCGGGGAACAGGTCTCCGCAATCGCGCTGCTGGCGGAAATGGCGACGGGCTTCGGTATGCGCGACGAAGCTGGTCGCGGCGAGATGCGGGTCTTTGGCGCAGAGCTGATCGACCATGCGCCAGAGCGATCTGGCATCGGCGGGGGTTTCGGGCCAGTCGGGGAAGAAGGCGCCTTCGTCGGCGAACGGGAAGGCGGGGGAAAGATCGAGGCCGATCAGAGCGCGTTCGTTCAGGCCGATCAGCCAGTCGAGGATCGCGGGGCGCGACCAGCCGCCTGCCGGTTCGACCAGTTGCGGCGCGGCGGCGCCGGCGGTGCAGCGGGCGACCGCGAGTCCCTTGGGCCGCTCGATCGCCTGACCGGACCAGTCGATGGCGATGAAGCTGGTGAAGGGAGTCACCTGGTTCCTTCCCGGCACGGGGAGGGGGAGCGCCGCGAAGCGGTCGTGGAGGGGCCGCCGGGCGAAGCACGGCGGTAAGACCTTTGCGGACAGCGACACCGCCGCGTCCCGCGGCGGCCCCTCCACCGCCTTCGGCGGTCCCCCTCCCCGTTCCGGGGAGGAATTGAGTGGGTCATGGGCGTTCTTCCATCCCGGCGGCGATGCGCTGGGGCTTCTTCGCGAGATCCCACCAGCGGCGCTGGATGTAGAGGGCGATGCGGTCTCGCGCGCCGGTGCCGTAGCGGGTGAGCACGGCCGGATAGCCGTGATAATGAGCGGTTTCCCAGAAGGTATCGGGATCGGTTTCGATCAGCATTTCCTTCTCGGCGAGCGGGACCATCAGGCAGAAGCTGCCGGGTTCGCGGCCGGGCGAGAGGATCGCCTTGCCGTTCAGCTTGGGACAGAGCGTGCCGTAGAAACTCTCCATGCGCACTTCGGGAAGCGCGAAGGCAGTGGCGACGGCGTCGTCCCAGTCCTTCACGGCAAGCTCCTCATGGCAGCGCCTTGAGCACGTCGGCGACGAATTTGGGAGCGTCGAACGCGCTGCCCACGCCGTCCTCGCCACGGCGGACGACGACGATCTTGCGCGAGGGCACGACGAAGATGACCTGACCGCGATTGCCCTGTGCCGCGAAGGTGCCGGCGGGAAGGCCCTGCGCCGGGCCGAACAGCCACAAAGTCGCGCCATAGCCCGCGCCGGTGGCGGGCTGGGGACCGCTAGGCGTAGTCATATACTTCATCCAGCCGACGGGCAGGATGCGCTGGCCCTGCCACACGCCGTCGTTCAGCCAGAACATGCCGAGCCGGGCGAAGTCGCGCGCCGAGGACCAGATCTGGCTGGAAAGGACGAGATTGCCGCCCGCGTCGAGCTCGGCGACGGTGCGGGTCATGCCCAGCTTGGCGAACAATTCGGTGCGCGGGAAAGCGGCATAGCGGGCGTCGTTCCTTATCGCGCCACGCAATACGCGGCTGGCCGCGACGATATCGACGTTGGAATAGCGGAAGCGCGTGCCGGGTGCGGCCTCGATCGGCCAATAGGCGACTTCCTCGTCCACCGTGGTGCCGCCGAAATAGAGCGCATCGGTGCGGTTGCCGGCATAGGCGGTGTGAAGGCCGCTGGCCATGCGCAGCAGATTGTCGAGCGTAATGGTGGCGCGGGTGTCGCCGCGCCACAGGCCGGCGGGTTGCGCGGTGCGGACAAGACCCTGCCGCACGCCGATGCCGGTCACGGTGCCCGCGATGCTCTTGGCGACCGACCAGGTGCGCTGGGTGCTGTGCGGGCCGAAGCCGGCGGCATAGCGTTCGGCGACGATCTGGCCGTCCTGCACAACGATCACGGAGGTGGTGCGGCCTTGATAGCCGCCGCTCAGCGCCTTCGCGACCGGACCTTCGAGCACGGGGATGACGCGCGGGACGAGGCCTGCCTGACCCATCGGCCAGGGGCGGTCGTCCAAGCTGCCCGCAAAGGGCGTGAACGGCGCCGAGGGCAAGCTGGCGGCAGGCGACGGCGCGGTCGAGCCGGGCGGCAGGATGGTGCAGCCACGATCGTGGCGCCAGTCGGCGCGGCGCGGCGGCAAATTCTGGTCGAACCGCACCGAGACGCTGGCGCCCCAGAGCTGTGGCGCGCCGGTCTTTGGCCTGGTCGTGTAGCGGCTGATGCTGGCGGCGAGCATCGGGATCAGCGGCTGATAATCGGTGTAGATGCCGGTGAGTTCCAGCCCCTCGACCTGCGCCTGGGTGCGGCCGCCGTTGAACATCGCGCTGCACAAAGTGAGCGCCTTGTAGCCGGCGGCGATGCTGCGTTCGTAGGCGGTCGGGGTGCGTTGTTGCTGGGCGAAGGCGGGGGAAGCGAGCAACGGCAGCGCAGCGAAGGCCAGCACTGCGAGCGTGCGGCGCAATCCGGCCGGTTGACACGGTTGACACCTATATTGCGGAAAAAGCTTCCGGGCGCGGACGCCATTGCGCGAACGGCGCGGGATCGGATGCGGGTGAGTCGAAAGCGTGCTGGCCATAGGCGGACGAAAGCAGACCAAATCCTACATTGGAAGCGTTTCGTGGAGACGCACTCCCCAGCGAGGGCTGGGGCCAAGTTGGCGGGAGATCGTTGGTGAGCGCATCACTTCGTTACGCCCATCTTCGCAACGGGCCCCCGCCTTCGCCAGGGAAGGAAAATTGCGCTATTCCTGCTTCTTGCGGCGCATCTCGTCCCACCATGCCATGCGTTCGGCGATACGCTTTTCCATGCCGCGTTCGGTGGGCGTGTAGAAGGTCTGGGGCGGCAGTTCGTCGGGCCAGTAGTTTGCCCCGCTGAAGCCGTCCTCGGCATCGTGATCGTAAGCATAGCCCTTGCCGTAGCCGATGTCCTTCATCAGCTTGGTCGGGGCGTTGAGGATATTGTCGGGCGGCATCAGCGAGCCGGTTTCCTTCGCGCTGCGCCATGCGGCCTTTTGCGCCATATAGACCGCGTTCGATTTGGGCGCGGTGGCGAGATAGACGCAGGCCTGGGCGATGGCGAGTTCGCCTTCGGGCGAGCCGAGAAAGTCGTACGTGTCCTTGGCGGCCATGCACTGGACCAGCGCGTTCGGGTCGGCGAGGCCGATATCTTCCACGGCAGCGCGGGTGAGGCGGCGCAGGACGTAGAGCGGCTCTTCGCCTGCCGTGAGCATGCGGGCGAGATAGTAGAGCGCGGCCTGCGGATCGCTACCCCGGATCGACTTATGGAGCGCCGAGATGATGTTGTAATGGCCCTCGCGATCCTTGTCGTACACCGCGACACGGCGCTGGAGCAGCGCGGAAAGCCCAGCGGGATCGAGCGGTTCGGGCAGGTTGACCGAGAAGAGCGTCTCGGCCTGGTTGAGCAGGAAGCGGCCATCGCCGTCGGCGCTGGCGATCAGCGCGGCACGGGCGGCTTCGTTGAGGGGGAGGGGGCGGCCCTCCAGTTCCTCGGCGCGCTGGAGCAGGCGATCGAGCGCTGCGGCGTCGAGGCGGTGGAGGATGAGAACCTGCGCGCGGCTGAGAAGCGCGGCGTTCAGTTCGAAGCTGGGGTTCTCGGTCGTGGCGCCGACGAGCGTGACGGTGCCGTTTTCGACGAAGGGCAGGAAGCCGTCCTGCTGGGCGCGATTGAAGCGGTGGATTTCGTCCACGAACAACAGGGTCTTGCGGCCGATCCGGGCATGGTCCTTTGCCTCGGCGAAGACCTTCTTGAGATCGGCAACCCCCGAGAATACCGCGGAAATCGCCACGAATCTGAGGCCCACGGCATCGGCGAGGAGGCGCGAGATGGTGGTCTTGCCGGTGCCGGGCGGGCCCCAGAAGATGATCGAGGACAGGCGGCCGGCAGCGACCATGCGGCCGATCGCGCCTTCGGGGCCGGTGAGATGCTCCTGACCCACCACATCCTCGAGCCGGCGGGGGCGGAGGCGGTCGGCGAGGGGCGCGCCCTCGGGCAGTTCCTCGGGCGGGGCGGGGGAATCGTGGGTCGCGAAGAGATCGGCCATCGCCGACCAGATAGTAGCATCCACGCTGGTTTGCGAAGTTTGTACGGAACGGGCTTGCATAATCTCTTTCAAGATATATCTTAGACGCATCTTGATTCGCTCATATAGGATTTTACGAATGCGATTTGGATTTCAACATGGCGGCCGGAAGGGCCGCGATTGCGCCACGCGCGGCATGGGCCGGGGACGTGGTTTCGGGGGTGGCTTCGGCGGCGGCTGGGGGCATGGGCCCGATGGCGGGCGCGGGGCGCGTGGCGGTGGCGGACGCCGCCGGATGTTCGACGGGAGCGAGCTGCGGCTGGTGCTGCTGAGCCTGATCGCGGCGACGCCGCGGCACGGATACGACCTGATCCGCGAGATCGAGGCGCTGAGCGGCGGGGCCTATGCGCCCAGCCCGGGCGTGGTCTATCCGACCCTGACGATGCTGGTCGATATGGGCCTGATCGAAGAGCAGAAGACCGATGGCGCGAAGAAGCAGTTCGCGGTGACCCAAGCGGGCACCGAACAGCTGACTGAACAGTCCGAGACTCTGAAGTTGCTTCTGACCCGGCTCGCGGAACTGGGTTCGGTGTCCGAACGGACCAGCGGCGGGCCCGTGCGCCGCGCGATGGGCAATCTGCGCAGCGCGTTGCAGGACCGGCTGACCCGCGAGGATATCGATCCCGACACGCTGCACCAGGTGGCGGCGATCATCGACGAGGCGGTGCAGAAGATCGAGCGGTTGTAAGCCGTTTGACCCGTCTCCAAATTCTCAGGCGGCGGCTGGGGCTGCACCCGGCCGCAACGCAAACTTCGGAAGCAAGTATCATGTCCATCGCCACCGTCAGCAGCAGCGCCCTTGTCCCCACGGCAAGCGCGAGCCGCTATCTCCAGCAGCTGTGCAAGCATTGGAGCCATAACCTGCAGGTCGAATTCACGCCCGAGAACGGCACCGTGATCTTTCCGAAGGACGCGCGCGGCGCGGACCATCCGGGCGATGCGGTGGTGACGTTCAACGTCGCCGAAGGCGGGCTGGACGTGCGCATCGACGCGTCGAGCGAGGCGCAACTGGAAGGGCTGAAGGGCGCGGTTGCGCGGCATCTCGACCGGTTCGCTTTTCGCGAGGCGCCGTTGGGGTTCGATTGGAAGTAGCGGTGGATCGGCAAAATCCTCACCCGGGAGGGGGAGGTGGCAGCCAAAGGCTGACGGAGGGGGAGCGCCCCACGCGATATCGCCTGTGGCAAGCCCCCTCCACCGCTTCGCGGTCCCCCCATCCCCCTCCGGGGGAGGATTTTTTTGGTTACAGACCCTTACGCGCCATTGCTTCGAGGTACGTGTCCAGCGCGGCCTGGTTGATGCGGTCCCATTCGTAGCGCTTGCCGAGTTCGTGACCCGCGGCACCGGCGGCCTTGCGGAACTCGTGGTCGGTCGCGAAGCGGGCGATGGCGTCGGTATAGGCTTCCATGTCCTTGGGATCGCACAGGATGCCGGTGACGCCGTCTTCGACCAGTCCGACCGGGCCGGTCGCATAGGCGGCGACAACCGCGACGCCGGCGGCCATCGCCTCGAGCGTGACGTTGCCGAAGCTCTCGGTCACCGACGGATTGAAGAACACGTCCATCGACGCGACGGCGCGGCCGAGATCGTCGCCCGACTGGAAGCCGGCGAACGCCGCCTGCGGCACGCGTTCGGCGAACCATTCGCGCGCGGGGCCTTCGCCGATCACCAGCACGCGATGCTTCACGCCGCGCGCGTCGAGCCGCTTGATCACGTCGGCGAAGACGTCGAGGCCCTTTTCCAGCACCAGCCGGCCGAGAAAGCCGATCGCGACTTCATCGTCGGCGATGCCGAGCGAGCGGCGCCATTCGAGGCTGCGCATGTTGGGATTGAAGCGGTCATGGTTCACGCCGCGCGACCAGATGCTGATGGGTTTGTTCACGCCCCAGCTCTGGATCAGCTCGGTCATCATCGGGCCGGTGGTGAGCACTGCGTCGAAGCGATTGTAGAAGCGGGTGAGCGCGCGGATCATCAGCGGCGTGAGGAAGCCGATGCCGTAATATTGGGGATAGGTTTCGAACCGGGTGTGGACCGACGCGACCGAAGTGATCCCCTTGCTGCGCGCCCAGGTGACGGCGCGGTGGCCGAGGATTTCGGGCGCCGAGACATGGACGAGGTTTGGATTGAACGCCTCGAGATCGGGCAGCACCTTCTTGATGCCGGTGGCGAAGCGATATTCGTCGCGGCCGCCGGGCATCGGCAAGGCGGGCACGCTGACCAGATCGCCGGTCGGCTCGAACGCCGGGGTATCGGTGGTCGGCGAATAGACGCGGACCTTCACCCCCTGATTGAGCAGGTGGCCGACGAGGAAGTTCAGCGCCTGGTTCGCGCCGTCCCGGACGTAATTATAGTTGCCGCTGAACAGGGCAACGCGGAGATCTTCGGTCTTCATATTGGGGCGGGCGAATAGCGCCCGGCGATCCCGGTGTCGAGTTTGGGGGATTTGCGGGGGATCAAGCGCAGGCGCGCGATCAGCGCCGGGCGGGAGGTTCAGCCTCCCGCCCGGCAGCCCGGCAGGCCGTTATCGCGGGAGGCGCTGGCGGGTGTCGTCGAAGGGGCTCTGGACGGGCACGCCGCCATTCTTGGTGCAGGCGTACTTCATATAGGCTTCGTCGATGCTGCCCGGCGTGATCGTGCGGATCTGGTCGATCGTGGCCGAAGGCTCGGTGCCGAGCGACTTTCCGCTCTTGTCGTAGAAAGTATATTCGAGCGTCCGGAACTGCTTGGCATTGCAGTTATATTCGATCTTCACCGCGGTGAACCAGATCTGGGTATCGCCCAGCGCCTTGGAATAGCCCGAGAAGGTGGTGGCGACGATCTTGCCGCTGCTCGGGAAGATCGAAGCGGAATCGACATAGGCCGCAAGCTGTTCGTTGCCGCCGACGCGGACCCATTCCTGAGCGGCGGCAGTGGCGGGAAACATCGGCAGCGCGAGCGCGGCGGCAGCGAGAAGCAAACGCATGACATCCTCCTAAAATGGTGCGGGGGCAGCCGACCGGTCCTTCCGAGCCAGCGCCTCACGAGACGCAAGGTGCGCCGGTGGAGCAGGCGCGGTCATCCTCCATTTGGAGGATGGATCGACATGCGCCGCGTCCGGCATTGTGTATCAAATATAAAACTGTATTTGTTTTGTGGAACGACTCGCTGGGCAAGCGAGCGGCAGGAGAAGGGCGTCATGGGGTTTCCGGCAGGCATGGTGTGCGGGATTTTGGCGGGGTTGCTGGCGATCGGACCGGTCGCGGCGAGCGCGCAGACGGTCGACGCCGACGGGACGGTCCATGCCCCTGCGCGGACCTTTCCGGAGTCCACCCTGCTGAGCCCCGAAACGCGCGCGGTGCTGAACGCGCAGCGCAACCCGCCGCCCGCGCCGCCCCAGCCGCGGCCGAGCAACGCACCGGTTTCCTGTCCCTCGATGGCGGGCGCGGCGAAGGCCGACATCCCCGCAATCCGCGCCTGCGAGGCCGAAGCCTTCTACGCATCGCCCGGCTACGCGAAGCTACGCGCGCAGTTCGACGTCTCGATCACCGAGCAATTGATGGGCGGGGTGCGGACCGAAGTGGTGATGCCGCGCGGCGGGATCGCCCCGGCCAACCGGCGGCGCGTGCTGATCAACGTGCATGGCGGCGCGTTCATGGGCGGCGCGCGGACGCTGAGCCGGATCGAGTCCGTGCCGATCGCGGCGATTGGGCGGATCAAGGTCGTCAGCGTGGACTACCGGATGGGGCCGGATTTCACCTTTCCCGCGGCGAGCGAGGATGTGGCGGCGGTGTATCGCGAGCTGCTGAAAACCCATGACCCGCGCGACATCGGCATTTTCGGCTGCTCGGCGGGCGGGCTGCTGACCGCGCAGAGCGTGGCGTGGTTCCTGAAGGAGAAGCTGCCGCTGCCCGGGGCGATCGCGATGCTGTGCGAAGGCGGGGTCTATTGGACCGAAGGCGATTCCTCGCGCTTCGTGTACGATACTTCGGCGCACACGATGGCGGTGAACCCCTATTTCACCGGGGTATCGCCCAACGATCCGCTGGCCTTTCCGGCGCGGTCCCTGGAACTGCTGGCGAAGTTCCCGCCGACTTTGCTGGTGACGAGCACGCGCGATTTTGCGCTGAGTTCGACCGTCTATACCCATTCGCGGATGGTGAAGCAGGGCGTCGAAGCCGAGCTGCATGTGTGGGAAGGGCTGCCGCACGCTTTCCACATGGACCCTGACCTGCCCGAATCGCGCGAAGTCTATGACGTGGTGGTGCGCTTCTTCGACAAGCGCCTGAGGAAATAGCTCAGGCTTCGCTGGCGGGGCCGATCGCGATGTTGGCGAGGAGCGCGGCGACTTCGGCCTGGCGGGTGCAGCCGGTCTTTTCCAGCACGCGGCGAAGCTGGGAGCGAACCGTGGTGATCGCGACATTGCCGTCGGAGGCGATCTCCTCGAGCGTCTTGCCGGTTGCGATGGCGCCGGCGACGCGGGCTTCGGACGGGGTGAGATCGAACAGCGACTTGACCAGATCGCTCGACGGGCGGCGCTCGGCAGCGACCGGGGTGAGCATCAGCAGGGCATAGCTTGTGCCGAGAATGTCGTGGGCGGAGCGCTTGATCGGGATAAGATGCGCGACCATCGCCGCCTTTCCGTCAGCGTCGCGAACCGGGAAGGACCGGGTGGCCGTTTCCGCCGTGACTTCGATTGCGGCGAGCGCGCCGTGGAGCATCTCGTTGGCGCGCTTGTCGGCCAGCAGGATGCGGTTGTTCGCGCCCCAGACGATCAGATCGCCAAGATCCCGGGCGAGCGGATTGGCTTCGATCGCCGCGCCGTTTCCGTCGAGCAGGACCGCGGGAAGCGCAAGCGCGGTAAGGGCTTCGCTGGCGCCCTGCGCGCGTTGCAGGCGAAGGCGCGCGGTGACGAAGGCGCTGCGCGCGAGATGCGGGCGGAGCGAATTGAGCCAGGCGACCTGTTCGGGCTGGATCGGACCGCCGCCATATTCGCGCTCGACGCTGAACACGATATTGTCCCCGGTGGGGACCGCCAGGCCGGTACCCGCCGACCAGCCGAGGCCGCGCGGGCGGAAGAAGTCGCGATAGATCGGATTGGCGTCGAGTTCCTCCTCGGTCCAGAAATCCTGTTCGACGAAGAAGGAAGGCTCGCTGCGGCTGTAGAGGCAGACGCGGCGGCTGCACCGGGTGAACCAGCCGTCGTTGACATATTCGGCGAAGACGTCGCGGACGGTCTCCGAAGCGGTCCAGTAAAGCGACTTGCGCGCGGAGAAGAGCAGTCCGCCGCGGCTGCCGGTCATCTTCGCGACATCGTCGAGCACCTGCGGCCACAGTTCCGGGACGACGGCGCATTCGTAGATGCGGTCGATCAGTTCGGCTTCCTGGGCGGCGTTGTGCATCTATTGCCGTTCCTGCGCTGGGGTGCAGATTGGGTGGCATAATTCGGTGTGGAGGGCCAGACTCCCTCTCCCCCGAGGGGAGAGAGAATTTAACTTGTTCCCTTCTTGTTCTCACGTTACCAACGCCGCATGGCGAAGCCCCGGAAACGTTATGTCTGCCAGGCCTGCGGGTCGGTCACGTCGCAATGGGCGGGGCAGTGCGCCGATTGCGGGGACTGGAACTCGCTGGTCGAGGATGCGGGCGGGAACGTGACGCCATTTTCGGCGAAGCATAACCTGCAATCGGGCGGGCGGGCGATTTTGCTCTCCGGGCTGGACGCCGATGTGGCGCTGCCCGAGCGGATGTCGACCGGAATCGCCGAGCTGGACCGGGCGCTGGGGGGCGGGTTCGTCGAAGGGTCCGCCACGCTGATCGGCGGCGATCCGGGAATCGGCAAATCCACCCTGCTGCTGCAGGCGGCGGCCAAGGTGGCGATGCGCGGGCTGAAGGTCGCCTATGTCTCGGGCGAGGAAGCCGCGGACCAGGTGCGACTGCGCGCGCGACGGCTGGGGCTGGGCAATGCGCCGGTGCTGCTGGCGGCGGCGACTTCGGTGCGGGATATCCTGACGACGATGGGAAGCAGTTCAGAATTGGGGGGCGAGCCACCCGCGCTGCTGATCATCGACTCCATCCAGACGATGCATTCGGACCTGATCGAAGGCGCGGCGGGCACCGTCAGCCAGGTCCGCGCGGCGGCGGGCGAACTGATCCGCTTCGCCAAGGAGCGCGGGACGGCGGTGGTGCTGGTGGGCCATGTCACCAAGGACGGCAGCATCGCCGGGCCGCGCGTGATGGAGCATATGGTCGATACGGTGCTGGCGTTCGAGGGCGAGCGCAGCCACCTCTATCGCATCCTGCGTGCGGTGAAGAACCGCTTTGGCGGGACCGACGAGATCGGCGTGTTTGCGATGGAGAGCGAGGGGCTTTCGGAAGTCTCCAATCCGTCTTCGCTGTTCCTGACGTCGCGGGACGAGAGCGTGACCGGAACGATCGTGTTCCCCGCGCTGGAGGGGACGCGGCCGGTGCTGGTCGAGGTACAGGCGTTGACGGTGCGGCTGGCTTCGGGTGCCACCCCGCGCAGGGCTGTGGTGGGGTGGGACAGCTCGCGCCTGTCGATGATCCTTGCGGTGCTGGAGGCACGGTGCGGCCTCAGCTTCTCGGCCTGCGAAGTCTATCTGAACATTGCGGGCGGATACCGGGTGCAGGACCCGGCGGCGGATCTGGCGGTGGCGGCGGCTCTGGTGTCGGCGCTGAGCGAGCGGCCGCTGGCGAGCGATTGCGTCGCGTTCGGCGAGATCGCGCTGTCGGGCGAAATCCGGCCGGTGGCGCATGGGTCCTTGCGGTGCCGCGAGGCGGCGAAGCTGGGGTTCGGGCGAGCGCTGGCTCCGGCGGCGATGACGAAGGAGAAGGGGGCGCTGTCGCTGTCGGGGTTCAAGGATCTGGGGAGTTTCGTGGATCATTTGCTGGGGCGGTGAGGCCGGCGGATCATTTGCGGGGGGCTGTGGCGATGCGGGACTTGCCGACGGAGGCGGTAGCCCCAACCTTGGCGTCACTTCATCGGAGATGCCCGTGACGACCAAGCTCAAGATCGATTTTGTTTCCGACATCGCCTGTCCCTGGTGCGCGGTTGGATTGGGCGGGCTGGAACAGGCGCTCGACGCGCTGCAGGGCGAGGTCGTCGCGGATATCAGCTTCCACCCGTTCGAGTTGAACCCGGGAATGCCGGCGGGCGGGCAGAACGGCCTTGAGCATCTGAGCCAGAAATACGGCATGGCGCCGGCGCAGATCCGTGCCAATCGCGATATGATCCGCGAGCGTGCCGCGAGTGTCGGCGTGGTGATGAATTCGTCCGACGACAGCCGCATCTACAACACGTTCGATGCCCACCGCCTGCTTGCCTGGGCCAGGGAAGAAGGGCGCCAACTGGAATTGAAGCGCCGGTTGCTGGTGCTGAACTTCACTGACCAGGCCGATCCGGGCGACCATGACGCGCTGGTCGCCGCCGCGGAATCTGTCGGCCTGGTCGGCGCGGCGGCGCGCGCGGTTCTCGAATCCGGCGGCTATGCCGATCAGGTGCGGTCCGAAGAGGCACTGTGGCAGAGCCGGGGGATCAACAGCGTGCCGGCCGTGGTGGTCAACGATCGCTACCTGATCTCGGGCGGGTTGCCCCCGGAGGAATATGAGCGCCAGCTGCGCCTGATCGCGGCGAAGGAAGCCTGAGGCGCGGAATTGGGGCCTACCATTTCGCGCCGCGGCATCGCATCATGAGCGGATGAAGCAATCGACTGCCCTCAAGATCGCCGCGGGCGTGGCGGCTGCCGCGATCGGCGGCGCGTTCCTCTATTCGCGATCGACGCGGCCGCCGGTGATCAATCCCAAGGTGCCCGAGCCCGCCAAGAGCGTCGATCTGGACCGCTATCTGGGCAAATGGTTCGAATTGGCACGGCACGAGAACCGCTTCGAAAAGGGCCTCGACGCGGTGACGGCGGAATATTCGCTGGACGAGGACGGGACGATCATCGTCGCCAACAGCGGCGCTCAGGGCGGGCCGAAGGGCGAGCGGAGCTTTGTCGAGGGCCATGCGATCGTCGCGGACGAAGAGACCAATGCAAAGTTAAAGGTCTCATTCTTCGGGCCATTCTATACCGGCGACTATTGGGTGCTCGATCATGGCGACGCGTATGACTGGTCGATCGTCGGCGAGCCCGGCGGGCGCTATCTGTGGGTGCTGACGCGCGAGGCCAAGCCCGCGCCGGCGGTGACCGAAGCGATCCTGAAGCGCGTCGAGACGCTGGGATACGACCGCTGGGCGCTGCGGCTGACGCGCCACATCTGAGCGCGCGGCGCGGCTTTCGTTAACGCGCACGACACCCTATCATCGCCGCGGGGCGGAGGGATTCGACAATGGCATTCAGCGGACTCGACATCATCGTGCTGATCGCGATCGGCGGCGCGGCAATATTGGGCTTCATTCGCGGCTTCGTGACCGAGATTCTCGCGCTGGCAGTGTGGCTGGTGATCGTGCTGGCGCTCAAGCTGCTGCACACCCCGCTGGCGTCGGCGCTGTCGGGACCGGTGGGCACGGCGCAGGGCGCGGCGGTGCTGTCGTTCGCGATCCTGGCGGGCGTGACCTATTTCGGCGGGCGGCTGATCGCGAATGCCGTGGGTTCGCGGACGCGGCAGAGCTTCCTCGGCCCGGTCGATCGCGCGCTGGGGCTGGGCTTTGGCGCGCTGAAGGGGCTGGTGCTGGTCAGCATCGCCTTCCTGCTGCTGGTGCTGGTGGTCGACACCGTGCGCGGCGGCCCGGCGAAGCGGCCGGAATGGATCACCCAGTCGACGACCTATCCGCTGCTCGACGCGACGAGCGCGTTCGTGGCGGATTTCGTGGACAAGCGGCGCAAGGGCGAGCCGGTGTTCGGGGGCGATACGGACAATGCGGCTGAAGCCGAGTTCGAGAATGTGAGTTCGGGCGACTGAGCCTCAGGTCGCGAACCGGTAGGCGGGAACGGGGCCCGTCCGCTTCTCACCCTCGCGGGCTTGAAGCAAACGGGCCGATCAAGATTACCTGTCAGCCAGAGATCGCGTTCAGGATCGCCTGTTCGACAGGAGAATAGTCTCCGTCCGGCCGGCACAGAGAGACGGGCTCACGTGGCATCAAAGGCGGTTGGGCCATGAACCGCGGTGTTGTTCCACGATGCCGTTGCGCGGCGTGCACGAGAAAGGGATGGCACAAATAGACTGTGCCCGCTTTGCCCAAAGCCAGTTCCTCTCGCCGATGCGCGGAGCCGGCAAACCCATCTGCGGCAAGCTCGCGAAGGGTCAGGCCAGCGTCGCCGGCCGGCGCGAGTTGCCTGGCGATGTCGAAATGCGAGCCGACACGAATGCGGGTCGGCGCATCATCGGCACCGACATCCGAAAACAGGAACAGCATCAGCAGTGCTCGTCCCTTGCTGCTCACATTGGCGCGCCATTCCATGAAGTCCGGGTGTTCGTACCCGAAACTCACGTCGATGTGCCAACCGTCGTCGCCGGCTGCATCTTCGGAGGGGAAGCGAACCGGAAAGGTTCCCAGACTGTCACGAGGCCACCAGCGGCCAGCACCGACAAGCTGATCGAATGCCGCGTGCAGCTTCGGCGTATTCGCCGCCTCCCGGAACGGGGCCTGGCCGAATTGGTCCAGGCGTATGACTGGCCGGGTCCATGATGAACGGTCGTCGGGGGTGCAACCGGTGGCGTTCCACAGGATCGAGCGGGCCTGCTCCGCGGTATGTTCGCTAAAGGCCTCGTCGATGCGGACGAAGCCGTCTCGCACGAACGAGTCAACTTCTTCTGCGCTGAGCGCAGGATCTGATTTGTTTCGCATAAAGTCTCTCAAAAAGGCGTGGGCCATCTGGCGGCAAAGCCACCGAGTGAGCCGAAACCGGCTGGCCTAGATCAGCGGAAAGGCGGACGCACGATTGAGAGTGATGAACTTCATGCGCTCAACATAATGCGATCGGCAGTGGACGCAACATGAACGGCTGCTTCGGGGGAGGCGCGAAATCGGCCCCTTCCTTGTGCCAGGGAGGAATTTGGTCGGCCCTCTCGCCCTTCGCGTGCCGCTCGCCTACATCGGGGGGAATGAGCGCGCCTCTCTACAACGCCGAAATTCTTCGCCTTGCGGCTTCGATCCCGTTTCACGCGCGGATCGAGGGGGCGCAGGCGAGCGTCGAAAAGCGATCGCCGGTGTGCGGGAGCCGGGTGACGGTGGATGTCGATCTGGACGGCGAGGGGCGGGTGACGGAGATCGGGATGCTGGTGCGGGCGTGCGCGCTGGGTCAGGCTTCGGCGGCGTTGATGTCGGCGGCGGTGCGCGGGAAAGGCGTCGCCGAACTGGCCGAGGCGCGGGATCAACTGGCGGCGTGGCTGGCGGGCGAGCGTGAGGCGGCGCCGGACTGGCCGGGGCTGAGCCTGTTCGAACCGGCCTTGCCGCACCGGGCGCGGCATCCCTCGATCCGGCTGGCGTTCGAGGCGGTGGCGGAGGCGGCGGAACTGGCGGCGAGAGGGAAGGCGGCCTGATGGAAGATCATGGGGGGATGTCGCTGCTGAGGGACGGCGTGCCGCTGCTCGGCTTCGCGCTGGTATTCGTGCTGATCTTTCGCCGGCTGGGGCTGGGCGCGACCTTGGGCTTCCTCGTCGCCGGTGCGCTGGTGGGGCCGCATGTGCTGGGACTGGTCGGCGATGCAGAGGGCAAGCTGGGCATTGCCGAGCTGGGCATCGCGCTGCTGCTGTTCCTGGTCGGGCTGGAATTGAGCCCGAGCCGCTTGTGGCGGCTGCGCAAGGACATTTTCGGGCTGGGCCTGTTGCAGGTCGTGCTGTGCGGTCTGGCGATCTCCGGTATCGTGCTGCTGGGGACGAGCTTCTCGGTCGAAGCGGCGTTCGCGCTGGGCCTGCCGCTGGCGCTGTCGTCGACCGCGCAGGTGCTGCCGATGCTGCAATCGGCGGGACGGATGCGCACACCGTTCGGCGAGCGCGCCTTTGCGATCCTGCTGTTCCAGGACCTGTCGCTGATCCCGCTGATCACCATCACCGCCGCGATGAGCCGCAATCCGGCCGACGCGGGCGGGACGCCGGGCTGGCTGCTGGGGCTCTATACGCTGGCGGCGGTGCTGGGGCTGATCCTGGCGGGCCGCTATCTGTTGCGGCCGCTGTTCCGGCTGATCGGCAATCTGGGCGAGCGCGAGATGTTCGTGTTTGCGGGCCTCTTCACGGTGATCGCGGCGTCGGCGCTGATGGAGTGGCTGGGCGTGTCGGCGGCTTTGGGCGCGTTCGTCGCGGGCGTGATGCTGGCCGACAGCCCGTACCGGCACGAGCTGGAAGCCGATGTCGAGCCGTTCCGCTCGATCCTGCTCGGGCTGTTCTTCCTCGCGGTGGGCATGACGCTGAACCTGAACGCGATCGCCGAGCGGCCGTTCTTCGTGGCGGGCATGGCGGTTGCGCTTATCGCGGCCAAGACAGTGATCATCATGGGCATCGCCATGTTGTTCGGGATGAAGCGGCGCGCGGCGTTCGCGCTGGGCCTGTTGCTGAGCCAGGGCGGCGAATTCGGCTTCGTTCTGTTCGCGCAGGCGCAGGCGGCGTATCTGGTGACCGGCGAGGCGGCGAGCCTGTTCGGCGCGATCGTGACGCTTTCGATGGCGACCACGCCGTTCCTGATGATGCTGACGCAGAATCTGCGCGTCGATGGCGAGGCCGCGCCGGGCGAGGAGCGCGAGGGGCCGCAGCATGATGGCAGCAATGCGATCGTGGTCGGTTACGGCCGCTTCGGCCAGACGGTGGCGCAGATGCTGATGGGGCAGGGCATCCCCGTCACGCTGATCGACACCGATGTCGAGATGATCGACGTGGCCGGCGATTTCGGATCGAAGGTCTATTATGGCGACGGGACGCGGATCGACCTGTTGCGGCTGGCTGGTGCGGCGGATGCCGAACTGATCCTGTTCTGCCAGGACGGCGACAAGCTGGACACCGAAGCGATCGAGGCGATCCACCATGCCTTCCCGCAGGCGAGCATCTTCGTGCGCGCCTATGACCGGCGCAGCATCATCAAGCTGAAGGGCGCGCCGGTAACGGGGATCGTCCGCGAAGTTCTGGAAAGCGCGATCGCGATGGCGCGCAAGGCGATGGAGGCCGTCGGCGTCGATCACATGGAGATCGAGAAGACCGAAGCCGAATATCGCCGCCGGGATTCGGCACGGCTGAAGATCCAGCGCGATACCGGAGACCTGCGCGCGGCGCGCGAGACGATGTTCAGCACCGAGGCGCTGGCCGCGGCGCTGGTCGACGATATCGAGAAGACCGGGTGAGGCTGCTCGCGCTTGCCTTCGCTGCGCTGCTGGCCCCGCTGCTAACGGCGCCGGAAGCGATGGCGCAGCGGGCTTCGGCGTTCGACTATATCGACGTGGCGACGATCGGCGATGCGTGGATCGAGCGAAGCGAGGTGCTTGCCGACGATATCGTGCCCGAGCGCGAGGGCAAGAGATGCGATCTGAACCGCGGGCAGATCGAGCGGATGATCGATGCGCTGAAGCGGGCGCAGGCGCTGAAGGAGATGCGCGACGGGCTGGGTGCCGACATGGTGATCCGCTTCCGGCGCGCCGGCAGGACCGATCTGGTCGCGGTGATCGCGAGGCCGGACGAGGAAGGCGGGAAGGCGCATATCTTCTTTGGCGGGCGGCTGGCGTGGCTCGACCCGGCAGATCTGGTGCAGGTGCATGATGTGGCCGCGGACGCGGGGTGCGGTTATCCCGAGACCGGCGAATGAAGAACGGATCATTCATGCTGGCGGCGTTGGCGGGTCTGGCGGGGTGTGCCGGGCCGGCGGACGGGGAATATGGCATCACCTCGGTTTCGATGCGCTACACGCGGCCGCCAACCTATGAAGCTGCGCCGCCCGGCGATGCGCGGGTGACCATCGTCGAGACGCGCGCCTGCGAGCCGCGCGGACGCGACCGGCGCGAACTGGTGGCGGCGCTGTTGCGGACGCGTCCCGATAGCGTGCCGGACGAAAGCCAAGTATCTGCGCAGGAGCGCCATGCCGTGCGCGTCGATCTGCTGATCTCGCTGCGGACGCGCGATGGCGGCTTCAATGCCGGGATTCCGATGCGCGCGCCGGAACGGTATCCGGTGCGGATCCACCTGAACGACGGGGTCTCGTGGATCGATGCGGCGGACCTGACGATCCTGCAGGACATTGCCCGGCGCAGCGGGTGTACGGGGCGGGTACGGAGCGTGGCGAGATGATGCGGACGATGACGATCCTTGCGTGCCTGTCGGGCGCGCTGGCGGTGATTGCGGGCGCGTTCGGGGCGCATGGCGCGACGGGCGTGGCGCAGGAATGGCTGAAGACCGGGGCGCAGTACCAGATGGTGCATGCCGTCGCGGCGCTGGTGGCGTTGCGGATGGGGATGCGCTGGTCTCCCGTCATGTTCGTGGCGGGCGGGCTGGTGTTCGCGGGGACGCTGTACCTGATGGCGCTGGGGCTGCCGCGCTGGCTGGGCGCGGTGACGCCGATCGGCGGGGTGCTGCTGATCGCGGGCTGGGTGTGTCTGGCGATCGGCGCTGCGCGCGAGCGAGCTGCCTGAACCTCACCGTCGCCCGCCAGCTGGTGCTGGCGGGAGAGGTTGTGCTGGTGCTGCTGGCGGCTAGAGGGCCGTGGGTGCTCCCTCTCAGCATCGTGCCGCCGGTGCTGACCGCATTGCTGCTCTACCGCGAAAGCTCAGACCGGACGCTGGCGGCGATTCTGCTGGCGATGCTGATCGTGCCGGGGATGATGTCGCCGGAACTGTTGGCACACGCGCTGGGGACCTGCCTGCAATGAAGCGAGTCTAGCTGGCCGCCGTCACGCCGATATCGCCCTTCACCACCAGCATCGCGCTGTTGCCAGGCGCGGCCAGTGCCGATGCCGTGGGATTGATGAAATTCAGCGCGAGCGCGGGCCCCTGAGGCGGGGTGACGGCGATCGTTTCGAACATCATCAGCGGGAATCTCAGGCCGATCAGTGCGTTGCCGATGGCGATGATCAGACCCTCGGTCATCAGGTCTCCGAAGTCGAGCGACCAGGAATCGACGCCGATATCGTAGATATATTGCGTCGGGTTCACGAAGACCTGGGTCGAATCGAGGATGGTGATCGTGCCGACCGGTTGCCACGTGCCGGGCGACGGCATGGGTTCGAAGTCGATCCGCATCTGCGCATAGGCGATCCCCGACAATTCGACGCCATAAATGAAGTTGGGGAAAGGCTCCGGCGTGTGCAGCGTCACCGGCGTGATGGTGTTGAGATCGAACGCGATCAGAACGGTCGAAGGCGGGAGATCGGACCGGCCGATCGTCGCGAGCAGGCCAGTGCCGGCATCGGGAATAAGCGGGACTGAATAGTCCCAGCTGAGATTCGGATCGGGGCTGCCCGAATTCTGGGTCGCCGGGACGAGGAACGGCGCGATGATCGTGTTGAGCAGGTTCGGCCCGAAACCGACAAAGGCGCCGCCGGTCAGCCAGCTCGCGTCCGGATCCGGAAGAACAAGGGTCGACGAGGTGAGGGCGCTGAAGGCGAGGATCGCGGCGTGGCTGCCGTCGATCGCGATCGAGGTGAGCGAGAAGGCGCCGAGATTGTCGACCATCGGCGCGCCCAGCGTGAGCTGGAAGGGCTGGAGCAGCGTGTCATAGATATGGAATGCCAGCCCGCCCGATACCTGATCGGCGAGGCCCG
Source organism: Sphingomonas sp. G-3-2-10 (assembly GCF_012927115.1). NCBI lineage: Bacteria > Pseudomonadati > Pseudomonadota > Alphaproteobacteria > Sphingomonadales > Sphingomonadaceae > Sphingomonas > Sphingomonas sp. G-3-2-10. The sequence goes on from NZ_JABBFY010000001.1 coordinate 278,880, forward strand.
GATAGGCGGTGAGCGCCGTGGAGCTGATCGAGTCAGCGGTGACCTGCCACGCCAGCGTCGAGCCGTTGAGCTGGACGCCGCAGGTGACGCTGACGTCGCCCGGTGCGAAGCCGGTGGTGGAGGGGATCACCAGCACCTGCGTGCCGGGTGAGCCGAGTGTTACCGCGGCCGAAGCGCTGTTGCCCGCGACCGGCTGAAGCGAAGCGATATGGGCGGTCGGTATCTGGACTATTACCGCTTCGACCTGGGCTCCGTTGATGGCGACCGTAGTGCCGAACAGGCCGGGCGAAGCGGCGGCGATCTGGCCCAGCAGGCCGTTCAGCCCGCGGTTGGTGATGCCATAGACGAAGTCCCAGGTTCCGGCCGCCGACATGCATTCTCTCCGCGCATCAGATGATCGAGCGGAGATCGTTGCATATCGGAAACGAGTTGTATTGGATCAACTCGCCATTTCGGACGGCTTATTTGGGATTCAGAATCTTTTCGATCCCGGCCGCCGTCGACGGGTGATAGCCGGCGCGGGCGGAGGCGAAGAGGTCCTTTGCGATTGCCTTGCCCCAGTCGCCCTGCTCCATCAGCCGCGTGTAGAGCGGACGGATCAGCAGGCCGCGGCCGACGCTGTGCGTGAACTCGCGCAGCGAGGGCAGCGCGGGCTCGTAGCGGTTGCCGATCGCCAGATCGAGCCAGGCCGAGCGGACATAGGCGTTGTTCGACGCCGACAGGCCGAGCGTCTCGTCGAGCTCCTTCAGGCGCGCTGCGTGAAGCTGGCGGGGCAGGCCGTTGAGGAAACGCTGCCATTCCTGCGTGCTCCAGCCCATCGGCTGGACCGCGCTGGCCGGGCCACCGGCCTTGAACGCTTCGAGCTTGGCATCGACTGCGGCCAGCGTGGTGCTGGTGACATGGACGGCATTGGCGGGGAGGCCCGCGCCATAGGCCCAGCGATCAAGCTGGAGGCGTTCCTCCAGATCCTTGTCGCCCTTGATCAGATTGGCGCGAATGTCGGCGAGGAAGCCTGCGGTGGTCTGCGGCTGGAAGGCGTGGCGGTCGAAATAGGAGCGGAGATAGGCGTCGAACCGCTCGCGGCCGACGGTGCGCTCGATCGTGCGGAGAAATACCGATCCCTTGAAATAATCGAGCTGGCCATAGGTCTCGCCCGGATTGCCATGCAGGCGGGTGGGCAGCGCATCGGGACCGCCGGCGAGGCGGATGTCGCGCTGGAGGCCGTCCCAGTCGAGATCGCTATACATCGCGGCACGCTCGGCGCCGTACAGCGCTTCCATGATGCGGTTCTCGAAATAGGTGGTGAAGCCTTCGTTGAGCCAGCTGTCCGACCAGGTCGCGTTGGTGACGAGATTGCCCGACCAGCTGTGCGCCAGCTCATGTGCGACGACATCGGTGTTCGAGCGGTCGCCGGTCAGGATGGTCGGCGTGAGGAAGGTCAGCATCGGATTTTCCATGCCGCCGTACGGGAAGGCGGGCGGCAGGACGAGCATGTCGTAGCGGCCCCAGCGATACGGGCCATAGAGCGCCTCGGCGGCGTCGATCATCTTCTCGATATCGGCGAATTCGGTCGCGGCGGCTTCGAGCATCGAGGCTTCGGTCCATACGCCCGAGCGCGGGCCGAGCGCCTTGAACTTCAGATCGCCGACCGCGAGCGCGATCAGATAGGGCGGGACGGGCTTGTCCATCTTGAAGCTGAAGCTGTGCTCGCCATTGGCAGCGGCCTTCGCCTTGCCGTCGTTGAGGCGCGCGGCGCTCATCACCGCGACGAGATTGCCGGGGACGGTAATCGTCGCGGACCAGGTCTGACGGATGCCGGGGCTGTCCTGCGTCGGAATCCAGCTGCGATTGTTGATCGGCTGACCCTGGCTGAAGAGATAGGGCTGTAGCTTGCCGGCGGTCTGCTCGGGCGCGAGCCACTGGAGCGCGCTGGCACCGGGCTTCGTCGTGTAGCGGATGATGATCCGCTTGCTGCCACCCAGCTGGATGGTGAGCGGGCTGCCCAGTTCGGGATCGTCGGCGCCGACCGTGTACTTGAGCGCGCGGCCGCGAGCGTCGGTGATCGCGGCGATAGTGAGGTCGTCGATGTCGAGAACGATCTCTTTCGCACCCTTCGCTGCGAGGATGTCGAGCGTGGCGTGGCCGGTCATCGTCTTCGCGGCGAAATCGGCGCGCAGGTTCAGATCGACATGGGTGACGCGAGCGATTTCGGGCCGGGCCCGGGTCCACACGTCCTTCGCTTCGGGCGTGGTGAGGATCGGGGCGACCTGTGCGGCAGCGGGAAGCGCGAGGAAGATCGCGGCGAGCGAGGCAATGAAGTTACGCATGGCGCCCTGCTATGCCGATGGGCGATGAACCGCAACTGACGGCTATCGGGCGACGGCATCCGGCATCGGCGCCGCGACCCTGCGGGGCGGATCCGGCTCGAGATAGACTTCGGTGCATTCGTCGCGCGCGGACTGGCCGGTGTCCCCCCGGTTCCACGCCGCGCAGACCTGATCGTCGAACGCGTCGTGCGCGAGCGTCGCTTCGCGTTCGAGCTGCGCCACCACCTTTGCCGCTTCGGTGCATTCGAGACCGGTCGCGGCCTGGCGGATGCGCCGGGCATAGTCGAGCGTGATATGGACATGCCGGGCCTCGTGCATCTCGAGCCCCCGGCGATAGCGTTTCCAGCGATCGAGCACCTCGGGCGATTGCCCGGTGCTGATGAGGCGCGGCAGCAGGACGCGGAAGTCCAGATCGGCGACCGGTGTGCCGATCCGGCATCCGCCGTCGGAAGTCGTCGTGCTGTTCCAGTCCCATTCGAGCCGCGATCGCGTGGTCGCCAGCGCGAGATCGTCGATGCCGGGCGACTCGATGAGATTGTCCTCGACCGACTGGCGGATCTCGCCCAGCGTCACGCCCGTCACATCGAATTCCTGAATCTCCACGCTACCGACATTGCGCAGCTCCGGCGGCATGGCGGGCGGACCGAACAAGGGCGCGGGCGCGGCGAGCATCGGCCAGAGCAGGCACATCCACAGCCCGCGCTTTGCGAAGCGATCGATCGTGTCGAGACGGACGGGCATGGTCCCCATGCGCAGCATGGTGGCGCAGGGGGCGGGGGATTGCCAGAAGGGACTAATCGACCGGAAGATCGACCATAGGAGAAAATGCCGGCAGGTTAGCGAGGCACGATGCAATGAGGCGCGCATCCTTGCCGCCATGGTCGCGGTAGAGCTTCCAGCAATAGGCACGAATATCGCGCGTTATGTGGGGGTGCTCGGCAACCCAAAGCTGCTCGCGGCTAAACCCTGACTTGTTTTTCGCGCCACGCTGCTCGCGATCGACCATCAGCAGAAGCACTGCGGTATGGACGGCCTCATCCTGATCGCTGGAGCAGGCTTCGTCGATTTTTCCAAAGCGGTAGCAATATAAGTAACCCGCATCACGGACTTCGCGGAAGATCCGCTTTTCATCGGTCCAATCGATCCATTTTGGGGTCGATCCCCAAAAGGATTTGCGTTGGGCCTCACGGACAATCGGGAGCGGATCCACTTCGCTTGCGCGAAACGATGGTTTGGTGATCAGGAATGCGACGACCGGAATCGCCAGAATGGCGAGAAGCAATGTCGTTTGCCGCCATCCGCCGATGCCCCGAACCCGCATAGCGCATGAGGTTAGCGCAGAGGCAGTCGCGCGCCAATGCCGGGCCGCTTCTACCGATCCAGCAATTCCCGGATCCGCGCCGCGAGGTCGGCATAGGTGAACGGCTTGGGCAGCAGTTCCACCCCCGGATCGAGCCGGCCGTGGTGGACGATCGAGTTGCGGGCATAGCCGGTCGTATAGAGGACTTTCAGGCCGGGCCGGCGGGACTGGGCCTGCGCTGCGAGCTGGGCGCCGGTCATGCCGGCGGGCAGGACGACGTCGGTGAACAGCAGGTCGATCTGACCGGCCTGATCGAGCGCGGCGAGCGCGGCGGGGCCGTCTCCGGCTTCGATCACGCGGTAGCCGAGTTCGCGCAGCACCTCGACCGTGAAGGCCCGGACGTTCTCGTCATCCTCGCACACCAGGATCGTTTCACCCTGACCTTCAGAGACGGGGTGATCGGCAGCGGTTTCCTCCGGCTCGGCATCGGGGCCGAAATAGCGTGGGAGATAGAGCTTCACCGTCGTGCCGTGGCCGGGCTCGGAATAGAGGCCGACATGGCCGCCGGACTGCTTGATGAAGCCATAGACCATCGACAGGCCGAGACCGGTGCCGCGGCCGACTTCCTTGGTGGTGAAGAAAGGCTCGAAGGCGTGGGCGATCGTGTCTTCTTCCATCCCCTCGCCGGTGTCGGAGATGCAGATGACGACATATTGGCCGGGCGTGACCTCGACGTCGCGTTCGACATAATGTTTGTCGAGATGGGTGTTGGCGGTCTCGATGGTGAGCTTGCCGCCGTCCGGCATCGCGTCGCGGGCGTTGATCGCGAGATTGATGATCGCGTTTTCGAGCTGGTTGGGATCGGCCTCGACCGGCCAGACGCGACCGGTGCGCACCGTCTCCACCTCGATCGTCTCGCCCAGCGTGCGGGCCAGCATGTCGGACATGCCGGCGATCAGCTTGTCGGGATCGATGCGGCGCGGGGCGAGCGGCTGGCGGCGCGCGAAGGCGAGCAGGCGCTGGGTGAGGGTGGCGGCGCGCTCGGCGCCGTTCATCGCCGCCTGCGCGGCGCGGGCGAGGCGCGGATGCCCGTCGGGCAGGTTTCGTATCAATATGTCGAGATTGCCGGTGACGACCTGCAGCAGATTGTTGAAATCATGCGCGACGCCGCCGGTGAGCTGGCCGACCGTTTCCATTTTCTGCGACTGGCGCAGCGCTTCCTCGGTTTCGCGCAGCGTCGCGGCAGCTTCGCGTTCGGCGGTGATGTCGCGGGCGACGCAGTACATCAGCTCGCCTTCGGGCACCGCGGTCCAGCTGAACCAGCGATAGTCGCCGTCCTTTGCGCGGAAGCGGTTCTCGAAGCGCAGCGTGGCTTCGCCCGAGGCGATATGCGCGACTTCCTCGCGGGTGCGTTCGCGGTCCTCCGGATGCTCGATCCATTCGGAGGTGCGTCCGGTCAGTTCGTCGAGTTCCCAGCCGAGGATATTGGTCCATGCGGGGCTGGCGTGGAGCCAAATGCCGTCCTGGCTGGCGATCATGAAGGGATCGCGGGCGAGGTTCCACAGCCGGTTGCGGTCGGCCAGCGCCTGCCGTTCGGAAAGTACGCGCGCCGTTGTCTCGCTGACGATGCACAGCACGCCGCCGACCGATCCGTCGTCGTCGAACACCGGCGAGTAGCTGATGTCGAAGAATACTTCCTCGCCGCGGCCGCCGTCGCGCTCGATGTAAAAGGGGCGGTCCTTGGCGTGATAGGTTTCGCCGGTGTCGCGCACGCCCTGAAGCAGCGGGCCGAGATCGTCCCACAGCTCACCCCACCAGATCTTCGCCGACTGGCCAAGCGCGCGCGGGTGCTTGTCACCGATCGTGGGAGCGTATTCGTCGTTGTAGAGGGCGCAATATTCGGGACCCCAGAACATCACGATCTCGGCGCGTGAGGGCAGGATCATGCGAACGGCAGAGCACAGCGCGCTCGACCAGCCCGAAGGCGGGCCGAGCGGGGAATTGCCGTCCAGTTGCGAAATCAATCCGCCGAGCTCGCCCATTCTTGCGAGCGAAGCCAGATCAGTCCCCCGTTCAGCGATCAAGGCCGTCCCTTCCATTCGATCCGGCTAAACGCGGAGATCGGACAGAGGTTCATCCCGATGTGGCCGGAAGCGGGACGGCGTCCCGAAACGGCTCAGGCCCGCGGCTGGGTGTCCAGGAAAGCAGCGACGTCGGCGAGATCGACCGACTTGTCGAGGAAGGTCTGGCCGATGCCATGTGCGAGCAGGAAGGGCAGGGTGCCGGCGTCCATCTTCTTGTCGTGGAGCATATGATCGACCAGCGTTTCGCCGCTGGCCGAGATACCGGCCGAAGCGAGCCCGTTGGGCAGACCGATCGCGCCGAGATGAGCGACGACCCGTTCCGCGTCCTGCCCCGGGCAGAGGCCGAGCCGGGCGGAATAGGCGAAGGCCAGCGCCATACCGGCTGCGACGCCTTCGCCGTGAAGCAGCTTGTCGGAGAAGCCGGTTTCGGCCTCGAGCGCATGGCCGAAGGTGTGGCCCAGATTGAGCAAAGCGCGCTTGCCGGTGGTCTCGCGTTCGTCCTCCGCCACGATGCGGGCCTTGGCGGCGACCGAATGGGCGATGGCGTGGACGCGGGCATCCGGGTCTCCGGCAAGGAGCGCGGGCGCGTTGGCTTCGCACCATTCGAAGAAGGCGAAATCGTCGATCAGGCCGTATTTCACGACTTCGGCATAGCCGGCGCGCTGTTCGCGCAGGGGCAGCGTGTCGAGCACGGCGGGATCGATCAGGACCATCGCCGGCTGATGGAACGCGCCGACGAGGTTTTTTCCTGCGCGCGAATTGATCGCGGTCTTGCCACCGACCGAACTGTCGACCTGGGCGAGCAAGGTGGTGGGGATCTGGACGAAGCCGCAACCGCGCTTGAGGATCGAGGTGGCGAAGCCGACCAGATCGCCGATCACGCCGCCGCCGAGCGCGATGACGTGATCGCCGCGTTCGATGCCGAGTTCCAGCAGGCGATCGGTGAGCGATTCGAGCTGGGCCCAGCTCTTGGTGCCTTCGCCCGGAGGCAGGACGATCGCTTCGCTGGCGACTCCCGCCGCAGTCAGCGACGCCTGCAGCGTTTCGAGATGGGGCAGGACGTTGCCGTCGGTGACGATCGCCATCGTCCGGCCGCGCGAGAGCGGCGCGACGAAATCGGCGGCGCGGGCGAGCAGCCCCGCTTCGATATGGATATCGTAGCTGCGCGCGCCGAGCGCGACCTTTACCAGTGTCACGCTTCGATGGCTTTCAGGATGGCGTTGACGGTGGCGTCGTGCGGGGCGGCGACGCTCTGCACGCGGATGGGGGCCATCGCGTAGAAGGGATTGCGGATCGCGGCGAGCTCGGTGAGCGTCACTTCGGGATCCTTGCCGCGCAGCAGTGGACGCGTGTCGCGGCGGCGGACCCGGTCCGCGAGTATGGCGGGTTCGGCGTCGAGCCACACGGCGATCGCCTGTTCGAGGATCAGCTCGCGGGTCTGGTCCTGGATGAAGGCGCCGCCGCCGGTGGCGATCACCTTGGGCGTGCCGTCGACCAGCCGGCCGATCACGCGGCGCTCCCCGTCGCGAAAATAGGCCTCGCCATAGCGATCGAAGATGTCGGAGATGGTCATGCCCGCCGCGGTTTCGATCTCCGCATCGGCATCGACGAAGGGCAGATTGAGCTTTTGCGCGAGCCGGCGGCCGACCGTGGTCTTGCCCGCACCCATCAGCCCGACGAGCACGATCGGCTTGCCGTTCCAATGATGCTCGCTGTGGTGCATTTGTAACATCTCCCGGGGGGCTATACAGCGAGGGTCCCGCTCGGGCAAAAGGCCGCGCGAATAGTCTTCATTGCAGGCCCGAGAGTTTATCCATGCCCCGTTCGATAGTCGTGCTGATCGTGGTGCTGGTCGTGTTGATCGCGGGGTTGTTCCTCCTCGCGAGCCGCGATTCGGCCAAGGAACCCACACGCGTCGAGAAGGTGGTCCCGCTTGAAAACCTCGCCAACTAGGCTCGTCATCGTTGCGGGGCTGATGGCCGGGGCGGCGATTGCCGCGCTGGCGCCGGTCGGCGCGCAGGATACGCCCGAATCGCTGCTGCCGCCGGGATTCGACAATCCCGCGCCTGCACCCGCGCCGCCGCCCACCCGCCCGGCGGACAGCGGACGCCCGTCCGCGCCGTCGACGACGACCTCTACGACCGAATCGCCGTCGGGCGATGCGCCGATCGGCAATTCGACCGTTGCGGCGGGGCCGGTCGCGCCGGTCGATCTCTCGCGCTACGAACTCCCCGATTACGCCAAGCGCACCCTCGACCGGGTGGGCGTGACCGCATGGGGCAACCGCTCGTTCCCGGCGGATGCGTTTGGCCATACCGATGGCCATGCGCTGATGACGCTGATGCAGCGGCTGGATGCGCCGGTCGCGTCGCGCTGGGTCTCGATCGCGCTGCGCCGCGCGCTGCAATCGCCGATCGATACGCCGAAGGGACTCAACGGCGCGGACTTCGCCGCCGAACGGAGCTGGCTGCTGCTGCGCATGGGCGAATCCAACGCCGCGCGCGCGGTGGTCCAGGAAGTCGATACCGAGAATTACACGCCGAAACTGTATCGCGTCGCGCTGCAATCGGCGCTGGCGGCGGGGGATCCGGGCATGGTGTGCCCGATCGCCGATGCGGCGGCCGGGATGCTGCCCGAGCGCGGCTGGAAGATGGCGCAGGCCTGGTGCGCCGGGCTGGGCGGCGAGCCGAACAAGGCGCAGCAATTGCTGTCGCGGGCGCGCGGCCGCTCGGGCGAAGGCGATATCGACAATCTGCTTGGCGAGAAGGTCGTCGGCACCGGTGCGGGCGGCCGTGGCGCGGTGACCATCGAATGGGGCAGCGTGACCCGGCTCAACGCGTGGCGCTGGGGACTGGCGACCGCGACCGGGGAGACGATCCCCGAGGAACTCTATGCGACGGTCGGGCCGCAGGTGCGCTACTGGGCGGCGCTGTCGCCGCATCTGACCTCGCAGGCGCGGTTGCGCTGGGCCGAACTGGCGGCGGCGCAGGGCGTCTTCTCCACCGCCGGACTGGTCTCGCTCTATGGCGAGATCGAGCAGGAGGAAGAGGCTGCGAGCGCTTCGGTGGCGGCGGCGCGCGATCTGCGCACGGCCTATACCGGCGCGGACGCGGCGGCGCGGATCACCGCGCTCAAGACCCTGTGGAACGGCCCCGAATCGCAGCGCGAACGCTATGCGCGGCTGATCCTGACGGCGCGGGCGGCGTCGGCGATCCCGGCGAATGCCGAACTGGCCGAGGATGCCGACCAGCTGGTCGCATCGATGCTGACCGGCGGGCTGGTCGCGCCCGCGCTCAACTGGCGCGGCGTGGTCAAGAAGGGCGGCGAAGGCTGGATGCTGCTGGCGCTGGCCGATCCGGCGGGCGCGGTGGTCAGCTCGGCTGATTTCGACACCTATCGCGGCGCATCGAGCCGGCGGCATTCGCAGCTGGCGCTGGCCGGGCTGGCCGGGCTGGGCCTGTTTTCCGAAGGCGATGTGCGGCGTCACGCACAGGCGCTGGAAGTGCAGGTCGGCGGCGTGAACAACTGGACGCGGGCGATCGATCGCGCGGCGCGGGCAGGGGATTCCGGCACGGTGGCGCTGCTCGCCGCGACGGGGATGCAGTCGCGCGGCTGGTCGTCGGTGAGCCCCGAGGCGCTGTTCCATATCATCGCGGCGTTTCGCGCGACCGGGATGCAGGATTATGCGCGGATGATCGCCGTCGAGGCGATCACGCGAGCTTGAGCGTGGGGGCTTGAGCCGCTCCGACGATCGGGCGCTGATCGAGCGCTTTCTGGAAATGATGACGGCTGAGGCGGGCGCGGCGGGAAATACCGTCGTGGCCTATGGCACCGATCTGCGGCTGGCGTCCGAGGCTCTGGACGGGGGACTGGGCGACGCGGGCGCGGCCGAACTGGAAAAGCTGGGCGCGGCGTGGAGCGAGCTGTCGCGGGCGACGGTGGCGCGCAAATCGGCGGCGCTTCGGCGTTTCTTCGCCTTTCTGGCGGACGAAGGGCTGCGCAAGGACGATCCGGGCGCGGCCTTGCCCCGGCCGGGATCGGGGCGCTCGCTGCCCAAGGTGCTGAGCGTTGGCGATGTCGACAAATTGTTCGAAGCGGTGGCCGAACGGATCGCGCGGGTCCCGGCCGATCCGCTGGACCTGAGGCTCGCGGCGCTGATCGAGCTGCTTTACGGATCGGGGCTGCGTGCGACCGAGCTGGTGAGCCTGCCGCGTAACGCGATCCACCCCGACCGGCCGTTCCTGATCCTGAAGGGCAAGGGCGGGCGCGAACGTCTGGTGCCGATCAGCGATCGCGCGCGGGCGGCAGTGGCGCTGTGGCGCGAGCATGTCGATGCGGCGCGGCCCTGGCTTTTCCCCTCGGGCAAGGCGCATCTTTCGCGCATCCGGCTGTACCAGATGCTGAAGGCGCTCGCGGCGGCGGCGGGCATCCCGCCGGATCGGGTGAGCCCGCACGTGTTGCGCCACGCCTTTGCGACGCATCTGCTGGAAGGCGGCGCCGATCTGCGCGCATTGCAGACCATGCTGGGCCATGCCGATATCGCGACGACGGAGATTTACACCCATGTCGACAGCCGGAGACTCGTCGATCTGGTGAACCAGAGGCATCCTTTGGGTGAAGCGCTCGTTGACGCGAAGCCCCGCCACGCTTAACCGACCGGACCAATGGCCAGCTTCCTAGACTTCGAAAAGCCGATCGCCGAGCTTCAGGCCCGGATCGACGAACTTCGCGATACCGCCGCGGGCGGCGAGCATGATCTCGAAACCGAGATTGCGCCGCTGCAGGCAAAATCGGACAAGTTCCTGCGCGAAGTCTATTCGAAGCTGACGCCGTGGCAGAAGACGCAGGTGGCCCGCCATCCGGAGCGGCCGCATTTCAAGCATTATGTCGCGGCGCTGATCGACGATTTCATGCCGTTGGGCGGCGATCGCGCCTTTGCCGACGATCAGGCGATCATCGGCGGGCTGGGGCGCTTCCGCGGCCGCCGCGTGATGGTGATCGGCCATGAGAAGGGCGACGACACCGCGAGCCGCCTCAAGCATAATTTCGGCATGGGCAAGCCCGAAGGCTATCGCAAGGCGATCCGCCTGATGCAGCTGGCGGACCGGTTCGGCATCCCCGTGATCACGCTGGTCGACACGTCGGGTGCGTTCCCGGGCATTCAGGCCGAAGAGCGCGGTCAGGCCGAAGCGATTGCGCGTTCAACCGAACAGTGCCTCAACCTCGGCGTGCCGCTGGTCGCGGCGGTGCTCGGCGAGGGCGGCTCGGGTGGCGCGGTGGCGCTGGCAGCCGGCAATGTGGTGCTGATGATGGAGCACGCGGTCTATTCGGTGATCTCGCCCGAAGGCTGTGCGTCGATCCTGTGGCGCACCGCCGACAAGGCCGCCGATGCGGCCGAAGCGATGAAGGTGACCGCGCAGCATCTGAAGGAGCTGGGCGTGATCGACACGATCGTGCCCGAGCCGCTGGGCGGAGCGCATCGCGATGCCGACACGGCGATCGCTGCGCTGGGCGATGCGATCGCGGCGGCGCTGGACGGGATGGAGGGGCAGGCTCCCGAAGTCCTCCGCCAGACACGGCGCGCGAAATTCCTGGCGATGGGCCGGATCTGACCTGATTTCCCATACGTAACCAAAAAGGGTGGCGGAGCAGATGCATCGCCACCCTTTTCGTTTGCGTGAGGGCGAGCGTTTATGACGCCTTCATGTTCGAGCTGACATTGCCGAAGGTCTTCTTCAGCTGATTGCCCAGGCCCTGCATGGCGGCGATGGCGGCGACGGCGATCAGCGCGGCGATAAGGCCATATTCGATCGCGGTGGCGGCGCGCGTTTCGCGCATTCGCTTGATAAACTTCAGCATGGTTCCGATCCCCCAGAAAACGCAAAATTGATCTAAAGCAATTGCTTGCAGGTCAATTCTAAGGCTTCATAGTTGATGAACCATTGACGCGAAAAGGGCGGCGAAACCGAAGTCTCGCCGCCCGATCCGGAATTCAGTTCGAATTGAAGGCTTACGAAGCCTTCATGTTCGACGAAACGTTGCCGAAGGTCTTGTTGAGCTGGTTGCCCAGGCCCTGCATGGCAGCGATCGCGGCGACGGCGATCAGAGCGGCGATCAGGCCGTACTCGATTGCGGTGGCGCCCTTGGAGTTCTTCAGGAAGTTGCGAATCTTGGTCATAACGGTCTCCGTGGTTCAGTTGGAATGCTTCATTCACCCGACCGTCGCGGAAGACCGTGACGGCAACTCGGAACCTAGAGAGCGGAGGTAAAGAAACCTCTAAATCGAGAAGTTACGAAAGCGTAACTTTCTAGGGGAATCTACCTACGAGAAGGAGCTTCCGGGCGGAATCCGGACGCGGGCGCGCAAGCGGCGCGGCGGCGGCGCGACTCGGACGAATTCAGTTGGTCGCTTGAACCTTGGTGCTGACATTGGTCCACATGCCGGTGGTGGTGCCGGCAAGTTCGCGCAGCGTGGCGATCATCGCGATGACGACGAGCGCGAGGATGAAGCCATATTCGACCGCGGTCGCCGCACGGCGATCGCGAAACAGCTTTCCAACCAGGCGCACTATTGCTCGCATCGGAGCGGGAACTCCCCCAAAGGTCTCCTGAAAGTAGAGAAAGAGCATTAACGAAGTGTCTAGCGATCGTTCCGATACGGTTTCGAATCCAATGCTGTTCGTCGTCGCGGCGGCGGTGATCGACATGGAAGGGCGGGTGCTCGTCCAGCAGCGTCCGCCCGGCAAGCCGATGGCGGGGCTGTGGGAATTTCCCGGCGGCAAGGTGGAGCCGGGCGAACGGCCCGAGGCCGCGTTGATCCGCGAACTGCACGAGGAACTGGGGATCGACGTGGAGGCGGCGTGCCTGGCGCCCGCGACCTTCGCGAGCGAGGCGCTTGGCGAGCGGCACCTGCTGCTGCTGCTCTATGCGCTGCGCAAGTGGAGGGGCGTGCCCGAAGCGCGGCACGCCAGCGCGCTGAAATGGGTGCGGCCGCTGGAACTCCACCGGCTGGAGATGCCGCCCGCGGACAAGCCGTTGATCGGGTTGCTGGAAGCGCTGGTCTGACTTTAGCCCCTCTCCTTCAGGGAAGGGGCTTATTTTTTCGGCTTCAGTGCATCCGCCAGCGAGGTCGTGCCGCTGCCGCGGCGGGCGGGCTTGGGTTGCGATTCGTCGGGCGCCCAGCCGGTCAGATAGACGATCTCGAAGCGTTCGGGCGTTCGGCCATCCGGGTCGGCCTTTTCGGTAAATTCCTGCACAGCGCGCATCAGCGTGGCGCGGCCCAGGGGGCGGGCATCGGGCAGCAGGTTCGTGGCGGCCATGCCGCGCAGGTCGCGCAGTTCGCTCCAAATACTGGAATAGCGGACCGTAAGCGTTTCCACGTCCGCCACGGGCAGCGCGAAGCCGGCGCGGCTGAGCAGGTCGCCGGCGGCGCGGACGTCGATCTGCGGATGGAAGCGGGCGGCAGGCTCGGCGGCGAGAAAGGCGGCCTTGAGCGTGGCGAGGCTGCCCGCGCCGGCGAATGCGCCGAGGAACAGGCCGTCGGGCCGGAGCGCGCGGCGGATCAGCGCGAGCGCCCCGGGGACGTCGTTGACCGAATCGAGCACACCCGCCGACACGACCAGATCGAAGCTGGCGGGCGGGAAGGGATGCATGTCCTCATCGGCATGGATCGCGCCGGTCGCTTCGGCGAAGCGCTTGCCGGGCTCGAGCCGGGTGATTGTCGCGCCGGGCAAAGTGAAGGTCGCGTCGAAGCTGCCGAGGTCGAGGACGTCGCGGAACTCGCGCTGTACCGCGCTCAGGCGCTCATGGATGCCGTCGAGCATATGGTCGCGCAGGAAGGCGTGGTCGCGATAGGCCGGCGCGGCGCGGTCGCGGCGCTTGTGTCGGCGGGCACGGTCGAAGATTTCGGGCTGGGACATTCGGCGCGCTTGTGCGCCGATGCGGGGTGGGGGACAAGTCCGGGATGCGTCTCGCCGCGCCTCTGCTGAAGATCGCCGATTATGCGCTGCCGCCGCGCTGCCCGGGATGCGGCGAAGTGACCGGGGCGGATCACGGTTTCTGCGCGACTTGCTGGGGCAGCCTGCGGTTCCTGGGGCCGCCCTGGTGCGCGAGTTGCCACCTGCCGTTCGACTATGATCGCGGCGACGGCGCGCAATGCGGGCAATGCATGGCCGATCCGCCGGTGCATGACGGCGTGCGCGCGGCGGTGGCCTATGGCGATGTCGCGCGGCAGGTGGCGCTGCGCCTGAAATATGGCGGGCGGACCGCCTATGCCGAAACGATGGCGCGGGCGATGTCGCGGCTGATGCCCGAGGGCGCGGATCTGCTGGTGCCGGTGCCGCTGCACCGCTGGCGGATCTGGGGGCGGGGCTTCAATCAGGCGGCGATGATCGCGGGCGCGCTATCGCGGAGCAGCGGGGTGGTGGCCGACGTGCACCTGTTGCGGCGTGTGAAGGCGACGCCGGTGCTGCGCGGGCTGGGGCATCGCGGTCGGGCGAAAGCGGTGGCGGGTGCGTTCGCGCTGGCGCCGGACGCGAAGGCGAATCTGGCGGGGCGCACGGTGGTGCTGGTCGACGATGTTCATACCAGTGGCGCGACTTCAGCGGCTTGCGCGGCGCTGCTCAAACGCGGCGGCGCGGCGAAAGTGATCCTTCTGTGCTGGGCGCGCGTTCTGGACGATGCAGTCGATTGACAAGACGCGACCGGCATCACACCTCGGAGGCACGATGGCTAAGGTTGAAATCTACACTCGGGCGTTCTGCGGCTATTGCTCGCGGGCGATGGCGCTGCTCGACAGCAAGGGCGCGGACGTCGAGGAATATGACCTCACGATGGGCGGGCCGAAGCGCGCCGAGATGGTGCAGCGCTCGAACGGGCGGAACACCTTCCCGCAGATCTTCATCGACGGGAAGCATATCGGCGGTTCCGACGATCTCGCCGCGCTGGAGCGCGAGGGCAAGCTGGACGCGTTGCTGAACGCATGAGCAATCGCGCCGCGCTCCTCCAGATGACCAGCGGGATCGATCCCGCCGCCAATGCGCGTACCCTGGTGAAAGCCGTGGGGGATGCGAAGGCGGGCGGCGCGACGATGCTGTTCACGCCGGAAATGTCGGGGCTGCTCGACGGCAAGCGCGATCGGGCGGCGGCTTCGCTGTGGCACGAACATGACGATCCGGTGCTGGCGGCGGTGCGCGACGCGGCTGCGAAGCACGGTATCTGGGTGCATATCGGCAGCCTCGCGATCCTGCGGGAAGAGGGCAAACTGGCCAATCGCGGCTTCGTGATCGACGATGCGGGCGAAATCCGCGCACGCTACGACAAGATGCATCTGTTCGATGTCGACCTGCCGACCGGCGAGAGCTGGCGCGAATCGAACAGCTATGCGCCGGGCGAGCGCGCGGTGACGGTGAAGACGCCGCTGGGCGTGCTGGGCCTCGCCATCTGCTACGATCTGCGCTTTCCGGACCTGTTCCGGAGCCTGAGCAATGCGGGCGCGACCATCCTTGCGCTGCCCGCGGCGTTCACCCGGCCGACTGGGGCGGCGCATTGGCATGTGCTGCTGCGTGCGCGGGCGATCGAGGCGGCGGCGTTCGTGATCGCGTCGGCACAGACGGGCGTGCATGAGGATGGGCGCGCGACCTATGGCCACAGCTTGGTGAGCGATCCGTGGGGCGAATTGCTGCTCGATATGGGTGACCCGGCGGGGCTGGGCTTTGCCGACATCGATCCCAGGCGCGTCGAGGATGCGCGGTCGCGAGTGCCGGTACTCCAGCATCGCCGGGCGATTCCCGAGGTGGAAGCGCTGTGATCGTATTCGATCTCAAATGCGGCGGCGGCCATGTGTTCGAGGCGTGGTTCGGATCGAGCGCGGCTTATGAGGCGCAGCGCAGCGGCGGACTGCTGGCGTGTCCGATGTGCGGCAGCGATGCGATCGAGAAAGCAGTGATGGCGCCGAACGTGGCGGCCAAGGGCAACCAGCGCGCGGAGACGCCGGTTCCGGCTCTGCCGTCGGGCCAGCCGCCCAGCCCCGAAGCGATCAAGACCGCGCTTGCGACGCTGGCCGCGGCGCAGGCCAAGGCGCTGGAAGGCTCGCAATGGGTCGGCAGCAGCTTCGCGACGCGCGCCCGCGCGATGCATGACGGCGACGAGCCGCATGCGCAGATCCACGGCCAGGCGACGCTGGAGCAGGCGAAGGAACTGATCGACGACGGCGTCGCGGTTGCGCCCCTGCCGTTCCCCGTGGTGCCCCCGGAGGCATGCAACTAGCTGTCATTCCGGCTGCGAAATATCGCGGCCGTTCGACGGAAAATGCGTATCAGCACCTGTCGCGAGTCGCCTGAGAGCCGCCGCGAAACGGGCCGCATCACCTTGTGAACATGCGGGAGAGCATCATGCGGCATCGAATTCAGGCGGTCGTTATCGCCGTTGGCGGGCTGTTTCTGGCCAACGCGGCGCAGGCCCAGTGCGTACGGCACATCTATAACAATTCGAACCAGGTCTGGTCGGTCCAGTACACGCCGGGCATCGGCTATGTGCAGTTCACCGACATTGCGTGCGACAACAACACCAACGGCCCGTGCAAGATCGCGCCGCACACCACGGCTACGGTTGAATTCCATTCGAACGCGGGCGGCGTGGTGATCACCGACAACAAGGGCCAGTCGCGCAACTGGAGCTACAGCGCCGACTGGAAGCAGGGCAATTGCCCCTATATCTGGCACAGCGGGCGGACCGGCGCGGTGGCGCTGAACGATCCCGCCAACAGCGACCTGAACATGTGGGGCGCCGACGACTGGGACAGCGACTGAAGCGAGGCGCCGGATGGCGGCGATCGGGTTCGATCCCGGTTGCCGCCGCCCGAACCGCGCTTTATGGGAGGCGCCGCGTGGTTCCGTAGCTCAGCCGGATAGAGCGCCACTTTCCTAAAGTGGGCGTCGGGGGTTCGAGTCCCTCCGGGACCACCACCTACCCCCCGACTCATCTCAGCCTCATATGCGACCAGCCGTTGGCGCAGACATATCGGGGCAACATCGCGGGCCGAAACGGCCCGTGTCGGCGCATCCTCCCCCACAGGGCGCCGGCAACCCACCCCCTCACATCGCTGCGATCTTTTTGGCCCGTGCCGTTGCACGCTTGGTTGAGGCGGCTATCATTTCGAAAAATGTGGGCGTTCCGGAAGATGTGGGGAAAGAAGTGATGCGTCCCAATTCGATCGTGCAGTTCGAACGGCTGTTTCTGGTGCAGTTCGCGATCAACATCGTCGTTCAGGCGCTGACCTGGACTTCCAGCGTCGCGGCGCTGGCGCGGCGGGCCAAGGTCGCCGAGCCGGAGGCAATGCTTTATCTGGCGGTATTCGTCGCCGTCGTGCTGCTGCTGCAACTCGCGCTATGGTATTTCGCGGCGCGGCGGCGGAGCGTGATCGCCAAGTGGATCCTGTCGATCTGGTTCGTGCTCGGCACGGCGCAGCTTGCGCTGCAGACCTTCCAGCTCGGATTCAGCTTCAGCGTGCCGTCGCTGCTGAGCTGGGCCGGTTTCCTGATCTACGCCTGGGCGGTGAGCTATCTGTTCAAGCCCGATGCGGACGAATGGTTCGCGAAGCGCTGATCAGACCGCGGCGAGGACGCATTCGGCGAATTCGGAGCGGCAGATGAGCAGATCGGGGATCGCGCTGCTCTCCTTGTTGTAGATGATCGGGCTGCCGTCGATCCGCGAGACATGGAGACCCGCCGCCAGCGCGACGGCGGCGGGGGCGCAATTGTCCCATTGATGCTGCCCGCCCGAGTGGAGGTAGATTTCCGCTTCGCCGCGGACCACCGCCATCGCCTTGGCGCCGGCCGAACCCATCGTGATCGTCTCCGCGCCGATCATGCCGCAGACATTCGCGCAAAGCTGGCTCGGGCGGGTGCGACTGACCAGCATGCGGGGCGGATTGTGCGCTGGCCTGAGCGGCGGCGGCGCGTCGCTGGAGAGCGTGATGCCGAGCGCGGGAAGGGCAACCGCGCCGATCGCCGGCTCGCCATCGATCGCGAGCGCGACATGGACGGCCCAGTCGTCGCGGCCTTCGCCGAACTCGCGGGTGCCGTCGAGCGGGTCGATGATCCACACGCGGCTCCGGGTGAGGCGGGAGAGATCGTCGGCGGATTCTTCGGAGAGGATCGCTTCGCCCGGGCGCTCGGCGCGCAGGCGGGCGAGGATCAGGTTGTTAGCCTGAAGATCGCCGGCATTGCACAGCGCCTGACCGGAGAGGCCGGATTTCTGGAGCGCGACGAGGAGCTTGCCGGCCTCGGCGGCTATGTCCGCGGCAAGCTCGGCGTCGGTCACAGCACCGGGCTCCACACGCCCATGATCTGCTCGACGATCAGTTCGGCTGCCGCTTCGGGCGAGAGGCTGGTGGTGTCGATGCGGATTTCGGGATTGAGCGGCGCTTCGTACGGGCTGGAGATGCCGGTGAAGTTGGCGATCTCGCCCGCGCGGGCCTTTTTGTAGAGGCCCTTCACGTCGCGGCGCTCGGCTTCGACGAGCGGCGTGTCGATGAAGATTTCGAAGAACTCGCCTTCGGGCAGCATCGAGCGAACCAGTTCGCGTTCGGCGCGGAACGGGCTGATGAAGGCGGTGAGGACGATCAGCCCCGCATCGGTCATCAGCTTCGCGACTTCGCCGACGCGACGGATATTCTCGATCCGGTCGGCATCGGTGAAGCCGAGATCCTTGTTCAGCCCGTGGCGGACATTGTCGCCGTCGAGCAGGAAGCTGTGCTTGCCGAGCGCGTGCAGCCTCTTCTCGACCAGATTGGCGATGGTCGATTTGCCCGAACCCGACAGGCCGGTGAACCACAGGAGCCGGGCGAGCTGGTTCTTCTGGCGGGCATGGGCCTCGCGGTTGATCTCGGTCGCCTGCCAATAGACGTTCTGGGCGCGGCGCAGCGAGAAGTTGAGCATCCCCGCGGCGACGGTGGCGTTGGTGATCTTGTCGATCAGGATGAAGCCACCGAGACCATGCGAGTCCGCATAGGGCTCGAACACAATGCCGCGGTCGGTATAGACTTCGGCGACGCCGATATCGTTGAGGCTGAGCGTCTTCACGCTGAGTTCGGCCATCGTGTTGACGCAGATCGCATGGCGCGGCTGCTGCACCGTCGCGCTGACCATCTGCGTGCCGAGCTTGAGCCAATAGGCGCGGCCGGGGAGCAAATCCTCGCCGTCCATCCACACGATGGTCGCCTGGAACTGGTCGGCGACCTGGGGCGGGGCATCGGCGACCGCGATCACGTCGCCGCGCGAGCAATCGATCTCGTCGGCGAAGGTGAGAGTGACCGACTGGCCCGCACCGGCTTCGGGCAGGTCGCCGTCGAGCGTGACGATGCGCGAGACGGTGGAGGTCTTGCCCGAAGGCAGGACGCGGACCTTGTCGCCGGGCTTCACGGTGCCGCCGGCGATCAGGCCGGAGAAGCCGCGGAAATCGAGGTTCGGGCGATTGACCCATTGCACCGGCATCCGGAACGGCTTGGCGCGATCGGCCTCGACGTCGAGCTCGACGGTTTCGAGATGGTCCATCAGCGCCGGCCCGGCGAACCACGGCGTGTTTTCCGACAGGGCGGTGATGTTGTCGCCCTTGAAGCCCGAGATCGGGATCGCGGTGAAGGCGGTGATGCCGATCGAGGCGGCGAACTCGCGATAGTCGGCGACGATCGCGTCGAACTTCGCCTGATCATAGCCGACCAGATCCATCTTGTTCACGGCGAGCACGATGTGCCGGATGCCGATAAGGTGCGCGAGATAGGAGTGGCGGCGGGTCTGGGTGAGGACACCCTTGCGCGCGTCGATCAGGATCACCGCGAGATCGGCGGTGGAAGCCCCGGTGACCATGTTGCGGGTATATTGCTCGTGCCCGGGCGTGTCGGCGACGATGAATTTGCGTTTCTCGGTCGCGAAGAAGCGATAGGCGACGTCGATGGTAATGCCCTGTTCGCGCTCGGCGGCGAGGCCGTCGACGAGGAGCGCGAAGTCGATCTCCTGACCCTGGGTGCCGACGCGCTTGCTGTCGGATTCGAGCGCAGCCAGCTGGTCCTCGAAGATCATCTTGCTGTCGTAGAGCAGGCGGCCGATCAGCGTGGACTTGCCGTCATCGACCGATCCGCAGGTGATGAAGCGGAGCAGCGACTTGTTCTGGTGCTGGTCGAGATAGGCCGAGATGTCGGACGCGATCAGCGCATCGGGGCGGTAGGAGGTCATCAGAAATACCCCTCCTGCTTCTTCTTCTCCATGCTCGCGGCCTGATCGTGGTCGATGGCGCGGCCCTGGCGTTCGGAGGTGGTGGTGAGCAGCATTTCCTGGATGACTTCGCTGAGCGTCGCGGCCTCGCTCTCGACTGCGCCGGTCAGCGGGTAGCAGCCCAGCGTGCGGAAGCGGATCGAGCGTTCGACGGGCACTTCGCCCTCGCGCAGCGGGAAGCGATCGTCGTCGACCATCAGGATCAGCCCGTCGCGGACCACCGTCGGGCGGGGTGCCGCGAAATAGAGCGGGACGATCTCGATCCCTTCGGCAAGGATGTATTGCCAGATGTCGAGTTCGGTCCAGTTGCTGATCGGGAAGACGCGGATGCTTTCGCCCTTCGCCTTCCGGGCATTGTAGAGGTTCCACAGTTCGGGACGCTGGTTCTTGGGGTCCCAGCGGTGATTGGCGCTGCGGAAGCTGAACACGCGTTCCTTGGCGCGGCTCTTCTCCTCATCGCGGCGGGCGCCGCCGAACGCGGCGTCGAAGCCATATTTGTCGAGCGCCTGCTTCAGTCCTTCGGTCTTCCACATATCGGTGTGGAGGCCGCCATGATCGAACGGATTGATGCCGCGTGCCATCGCTTCGGGATTGTGGTGGACCAGCAGGTCCATGCCCGCATCCGCCGCGGCCTTGTCGCGCAGATCGTACATCGCGCGGAATTTCCACGTCGTGTCGACATGGAGGAGCGGGAAAGGCGGGGGCGAAGGGTAGAAGGCCTTCTTCGCCAGGTGAAGCATCACCGCCGAATCCTTGCCCACCGAATAGAGCATCACGGGATTTTCGGCCTCCGCGACAACTTCGCGCAGGATGTGGATCGATTCCGCCTCGAGGCGTTGCAGGTGGGTCAGCGACATTGCGGGTCAGGTAATGTCACATGCCCCGCAACCGCACTCGTTTTTTGTTGGCCCCGCTACAGACAGTCTATCGGACCGCTTATTTGCCGTAATGCGCGCGATACCATTTGACGAAGGCGAACACGCCCTCGCGCACCGTCGTGCCCGGGATGTAGCCGGTGAGCGCCTTGAGCAGCGACGGATCGGCGGAGGTGGCGGGCACGTCGCCGGCCTGCATCTCCATCATGTTGAGCCGCGCCTTGATGCCCAGCGCTTCCTCCATCGTCTCGATGAATTCCATCAGCGGCGTCGGCTGGCCGCCCGCGATGTTGACCACGCGATAGGGGGCAACGGGCGAGAGGCTGTCGATGCCCGCCACGCGGTTGCTCTCGTTCGGCACGACATCGGCGAGGCGGGTGATCGCTTCGACCAGATCGGAGACATAAGTGAAGTCGCGCGCCATCTTGCCGTGGCCATAGACGTCGATCGGCTCGCCCTTGAGCGTGGCCGAGACGAACTTGAACAGCGCCATATCGGGCCGGCCATAGGGGCCATAGACGGTGAAGAAGCGGAACGCCGTGGTCGGCACACCGAACAGGTGCGAATAGCTGTGGGCCATTCCCTCCATACTCTTCTTGGTGGCGGCGTAGAGGCTCATCTGGGTGTCGGTCCGCTGGTTCTCGCCGAAGGGCATGTCCTCGTTCGCGCCATAGACCGACGAAGTGGAGGCGAGCATCAGATGCTTCGGCTGGATGCGGCGCGCGAGTTCGAGCACGTTGAACGAGCCGACGAGATTGCTGTCGACATAGGTGCGCGGCGCTTCGATCGAATAGCGCACGCCCGCCTGTGCGGCGAGATGGACGATGATGTCGGGTTCGGCGAGGTCCGCGGCGCGATCGAGCGCGGAGGCATCCTCCAGCATCCCCTTCACGAACCGGAAGTTCTGGCTCTCCGACAGCGAGGCGATGCGGGCTTCCTTGAGGCGGACATCGTAATAGTCGGTCACGCCATCGAAGCCGGTGACCTGATGGCCGTCGGCGAGCAGGCGCTTCGCGAGGTGGAAGCCGATGAAGCCGGCGGTGCCGGTGATCAGAAAGCGCATGAATAACCCCTCATCGCGGCGCCTGCGGCCGCTTCCCGCGAGGTCCCGACTACATGCTGCGATTGCGAAGGGTCAACCTCAGCGGAGTTCGGGCAGGCTGTTCCCGGCCATGAATTCGGGGCGCGGCGACTGGCCGGCGGCCTTCATCGCGGCGATGCGGGCGATCTCGCCATTGACGATCTCGATCCGGTCGCCGGGATCGGGATGGGTCGGTGCGTCGAGGAAGCCGAGCGGATTGGCCTTGCGGTGGCGCTCCCAGAAAGTGACGATCGCGCGCGGATCGTAACCGGCGCGATCCATCAGATAGACGCTGAGCCGGTCGGCCTCGATCTCGGTCTGCCGCACCAGCCGCGCGCTGCGGCCGAACTGGCCCAGCATCCCGCGACGGATGCCCATCGCGTCGAGGCGCTCGCGGTGGCGCAGGATGTTGTGCGCCATTTCATGCGCGATGACCGTTGCGATCTGTTCCTCGCTGCCCGCGAAGGTCATCATGCCGGTGCTGATCTCGACATAGGTGCCGTCCGCGCGCGAGCCGATGCTTGTGCTGACCACCGTCTGGAAATGGCTGGCGCAGCCGGACGGAGCCGGGATGCGCAGCGTCAGGGTCTGGGAGCCGCGCCGGATGCCGAGATCGATCGTCTGGTCCGCAGCAGCGCGTTCGAGCTGGACGAGCAGTGCGGCCATGCGGTCATAAGATTTGCGCGCGCCGGGTTTGGCGGCGGGCAGGGGCGCGCCGTCGATGGTCAGCACCGCATCGTCGGCGCGCAGCCCGGCCGTCGCGGCGGGGCTGGCGGGAGCGACGGCGAGGATCTGCGGCGCATCGGTGAAGCCGAACGCGGTACGGGCATCGTCCTGCTCGGCGCGGGCATATTGCGACAGGTCATGGAGCGTGAAGCCGGCAAGCGGGACCTGGCGCGCGCACAGGTCGCCGCCGCCCATCGCGAGCCGGTAACCAATTCCGGTAAGAAGCTGATCGAAGCGTTGCTGGGCGCGAAGTCCCTCGGGATCGGCCGATGCCGGAGACGAATCGAGTGCGGTTGCGAAAAGAATCGCCGCTAAAATCAGAGCCCGGCGCTGGATTTTGGCTCGCATCGCGACGGATTAGGCGCTGTATGGAGGGGCGGCAAGCGTCCAATGGCGACAGGCATGTCTCTGCACCGCCGCGACATTTTTGCCGCAATGCAAAAACTTTTTAACGATTGGCGTGTTTAGGTTGACCAGAACCGGCCAATATGGAATGACTCAGGCTGCGGATTAGAGTTGTAGAGGGAGTAGACAATATGGGGATTGTACGTAGCAGCGTCGCCGCAATGGGCGCGATTGCACTGATTTCCGCTTCGGCAGCCGGTGCTGCTGTCCGTCCTTCGGACTCCCTCGTCTCGGCCAGTTCGGTTGCGAAGACCGCACCGGTGCAGGGCCGCCAGGGCGCCCAGCTCGAAGATGCGAACGAACTTACTCCGACCGCATGGCTGCTGATCCTGCTCGGCCTCGGCACCGCAGGCTTCGCTCTGCACCAGGCGCTTACCGAAAGCCCGTAAGCCCGGTCCGCGAGACGGTTTTCAAAAGGGCCGCGCTTGTACCTCAAGCGCGGCCCTTTTTGTAATTTGTGCTGGTTATCCGGCCACTTGCGTAGCATGACTCCAGCGACTTGAAGGGGGCGATGTGAGCGAGAGCGAAGTGAATCAGCCGGCTGCGGCTGCGCCTGCCGGAGCCTTGCCGACGGTCTCGGCCCTCTTCCGTCCGACGGTATTGCTTCCTCTGCTCCTGTTGATCGCGGCCTTCCTGTTCGGGGGCGCCGCAGCCGGACAGCCGCTGCGCGATCTTGCGGTCGGGCTGGTGGCGGTCGTGGTGCTGGGGCTTGCCGCCGCAGGCTGGATCGGCCGACCATTTTCCCCGTCCGCACGAGTGCCGCTGATCCTGATCGGCCTGCTGGGCCTGTTGTTCGTCGCGCAACTGGTGCCGCTGCCCGCCGGGCTATGGTCTTCGCTCGCCGGGCGTGACCTTTCGGCGAGCGTGCTCGCGCTGATCGGCGCACCGGTCGGGCCGCGGCCCTTGTCGGTCGATCCCGAACTGACGGTGCTCGCCGCGCTGGCGGTGCTGCCAGGCGTGGCGATGGCGGTGGCGGTGATGCGGATGAGCGCATCGCAGCGGCTGGTGCTGGTCTGGGCCACGATCGCTCTGGCGCTGGCCAGCCTGGTGTTCGGCGTGCTGCAGGCGAGTTTCGGCGCGCAGGCCGGGACGATCACCCTTTACACCAACGCCCATACCGGACTGCCTATCGGGGTGTTCGCCAACACCAATCATCAGGCCGACCTGCTGGTGATCGGCTTCGTACTGGCCGGGATGTTCGCCCCCCCGATCCGCGATGCAATGGCGCGCCGGCGGTTCGATCGATCGATGTGGCTCTACGGCCTGATGGTGGTCTTTGCAGCGGGCGTCGTTGCCTGCGGATCGCGATCCGGCATCGCGCTTATGGGGCTGGGGCTGGTCGCGATCGTCCTGCGCGAGCGGCTGGCGGGACATGTCCGCACGCTGGCGATCGGCGGGATCGGGCTGGTAGTGGCCCTGGGGCTGCTGGTCGCGTTCAATCCGATCTTCGCGCGCGCTTTTGCCGATTTCTCGAACACCGATGACGGACGTTTCCATTTCTGGCCCAACGTCGTTTACGCGATCGAACATTTCGGCTGGACCGGAACCGGGGCGGGAAGCTTCGACGGGGTTTATCGCTCCGTCGAGACGCTCGACACGCTGTCGCAGCGCTACCTCAACCATGCGCATAACGATTATCTCGAGCTGATGCTGGAGATGGGCGTGCCCGGCGCGCTCCTGCTGATCGCGTTCATGGGCGTGCTCGTGTGGCGGGTCATCCGGCGGCCCACGACGGGCGTGGAGGGCTGGCTTGCCTATGCGGGCCTGAGCTGCAGCGGTCTGCTGCTGCTCCATTCGATGGTGGATTATCCGCTGCGCACGCCGTTGCTGAGCGTGGTGTTCGGCCTGTGCTGCGCGCTGCTGATCGATCCGCCGGCGCGGGGCGAGCAGCCGGCGGCGGCGAGCGGCGCGCTGCGCTGGGTGCGTCGCGGCGCGGTCGTGATCGCGGCGGCCGGGCTTGGCTATGTCACTGTCCTCTATGGCCTGACGGCATCGGCGATCGAGGCGGGCGACGCGAAGACGGCGCTCCGGATCCGGCCGAACTCGGCCGAGGCGCTGTCGATCGCGGCCGAGCAGGCGCTGGGCCGCGACGATGTTCGTTCGGCCGAACGCTATGCGCGCGCGTCGCTCGCGATCACGCCGCGCGACGTTCGCGCGCTGCGGGTGCTGGGGATCGTCGTCACGCTGTCCGGGCAGACCCAGCTGGGCGGGCAATTGCTGCTGAGCGCGGGGTCGCTGAGCTGGCGCGACGAGATCACCCAGGTGTGGCTGATCCGCGCGGCGCTGTCCGAGCGGAATTTCGTCACCGCTTCGCAGCGGATCGACGCGCTGTTGCGCAGCCGCCAGCTGTTCGACGAGATGCTGCGGCTGGTGCACGATATGGCGCGGACTGCCGAGGCACGACCCGAGCTGGCCGCGCGTCTGGCCGACGAGCCCTTGTGGCGGCGCGAATTCTTCGGCGACATGAAGGCGATCGCACCGGAATCCGAAGCGGGGCACCTGCTGCTGATCGAAGCGCTGATCCAGCATGAGGGCGGGGCGCGGCGCAGCGAAGTGGCGCCGTTCGTCGAGCATCTGATCAAGCGCGGGCAGTTGGGCGCAGCCCGGCGGTTGTGGCTGGCGACGCGCGGTCCGGGCGCGGAAACTGTGGCGGGCGGAATCTTCGATGGCGATTTCACCCAGGATCCGCTGGCTGAGGACCAGCAGCCGCGTTACCCGTTCGAGTGGCAGTTCGATGCAGGAAGCGGCGGCAATGCCGCGCTGGGCGCCGCGCCGCTGCTGGTGGGCGAGGATGCGATGTTCGTGCAGGCGAGCGCACCCAATGTCCGGCTGGCGCGACAGTTGATCCTGCTCCCCGCAGGCGCGCGCCAGCTGCGCTATGACGTGGTCGACAGCGAGGGTGGGGCGCCCGATCAGTTCCGCTGGCGTATCCTGTGCATCAACGGCACCGAGCTGAAGCTGGGGCCGGTGCGTCGGGAGACGAGCGGGCAGAAGCGGACCTCGGTTCAGGATTTCGCCGTTCCCGCCAACTGCCCCGCCATGTATGTCGAGCTATATTCGCGCGCCGGTGTGAGCAGTTCGCCGGTGGAGGCATGGTTCGATCATGTTGTCGTCCAGTGATCAGCAGTTGGATTTTCGGGACGGACTTTGCTGCGCTGCGGAATGAGTGTCTTGTTGCTGAAACAAGCAGCTATAGAATGAACGTTCATGTGAGCGAGTCGGGCGGGCAGGGGGAGCAATGAACGCCGAGTTTGGCATACCCATTGCCGATGACGATCCCGCGCTCATCGCAGCCGGGAAGCGCCGCCTGTCGCGCAGGGCGGTTCGCATCCGGCTTCATGCCAGCCTCGTCGCGCTCGATGTCATCGCCATCTTCGCCAGCCTGTTGTTCGCATCGTTCGTCTATCCGGTGGGCGTGGGCGAGGCGATCACGATCGCCCTCGCGCTGATCCCGATCTATGTGCTGAGCGCGTTCGGTTCGCGTTCCTATTCGACCGAGGCCATCGCCAGCGCGCCACTGGGCGTGACACGTAGCCTTCAGTCGCTCGTCGTCGCGACGGCGGCTGTGATCTTCATCGCTTTCTACCTCAAGGCCAGCGCCGACATCTCGCGCGTGATCTTCGCGATCGGCTTTATCGGCAGCGCGATCACGCTGGCCTCGGGACGCTATTTCTTCGCCAAACATGCGCGGTCGATGCTGGGCGAAAGCCCGTTCATGATCGTGCTGATCAGCGATGGCACGGTCAGCGTCTCGCCCGAGGAATATTCGGCGATCCTGCCCGCCTCGAGCTTCGATCCCGAAGCGCACGATCCCCAGATGTACGACCGGCTGGCGCGGGCGCTGCGCACCGCGGATCGCGTCGTGGTGGGTTGCGCGCCCGAGCATCGCCTGGCCTGGGCGCATGCGCTGAAGGGATCGAACGTGCAGGCCGAGATTCTCGCGCCCGAGCTTCATTCGATCAAGCCGATGACCGTAGCGCGTTTCGCGGGCACGCCCACTTTGGTGGTGTCGCGCGGGCCGCTGAACCTGCCGAGCCGCATCCTGAAGCGCGCCTTCGATATCGGCGTGGCAGGCGTCTCTCTGGTCCTGATCCTGCCGGTCATCCTGATCTCGGCATTGCTGATCAAGCTGGAGAGCCGCGGTCCGGTGTTCTTCGTCCAGATCCGCATCGGCCGCGCGAACGAGCTGTTCCGGATGTACAAGTTCCGCTCGATGCGGACCGACCTGACCGATCACAGCGGCGATACGCTGACTGCGCGGGGCGTCGACCCGCGGGTGACGCGGGTGGGCAAGTGGCTGCGCAAGACGAGCATCGACGAGCTGCCGCAGCTGATCAACGTGCTGAAGGGCGAGATGAGCATCGTCGGCCCGCGCCCGCACGCGCTGGGCGCGCGGGCGGCGGACAAGCTCTATTGGGAAGTCGACGGGCGCTACTGGCATCGCCATGCCGCGAAGCCGGGGCTGACGGGGCTTGCCCAGGTGCGCGGCTATCGCGGCAACACCGAGGAAGAGCACGACCTGACCAACCGGTTGCAGTCGGACCTCGAATATCTCGAGCGCTGGTCGCTGTGGAAGGACATGATGATCATCGCGATGACCTTCCGGGTGCTGCTGCACAAGAATGCGTTCTGATCGCGGTGCCGATGCAGGCCGGTGAGGGCCGCCGGGATGGGGCGGCATGACGATCGAGGGTGCGCGGCCTCGCGCGACATTGGCGAATGTCGAGATATTGCGCTTCGTGGCGGCATTCCTGGTGCTGGTCGAACATCTGCTTCACGCGTTCGAGCGCGGCTATGTCCATACCGGAGCGCTGCATTCGCCGGTGCCGGTGCTGTGGCGATCGGGTGTCGATATCTTCTTCGTAATCAGCGGCTTCATCATGCTGCACGTCAGCGGCAACAGCTTCGGCAGCACGGCTTCCGCGAAGGATTTCATCGTTCGCCGGATCATCCGTGTTGTGCCGATGTACTGGCTGTTCACGTCGCTGATGGTGGCTGCGGCGCTGGCCCTGCCCGGGCGGGTGAACAACGCCGCGCTCGATCCGGCGCATGTCGGCCTGTCCTATCTGTTCATCCCGTGGCCGCGCCCTGACGGGCAACTGCTCCCGCCGCTGGGGCCGGGCTGGACGCTCAATTTCGAGATGTTCTTCTACGCGGTCTTCGCGATCGGGCTTTGCTTTCGCAGGACCGCGGGACTGGCGCTGATCGGCGGCATCTTTGCCCTGGCGATCCTGCTGGGGAGAGTCTTCGGGCTTGGGCTCGGGCCGTTCGTCTTCTGGACGCAGCCGATCATCATCGAATTCCTGTTCGGAATCGGGCTCGCGGCGCTCTTCGGTCGGGGCATCCGGCTGGGTGCGCTGGCGCGGATCGGGCTGATCGCCGCCGGTGTGGTGCTGGGCGGCTATGCCGAGCTGCAAGATTTCTCGTTCGGAACGCGCTGGCTATGGGCGGGTGTTCCTTCGCTGATGATCGCCGCCGGCGTGATACTCGGGCCGGAATTGCCGGACAGCCGCCTTCGGCGCTGGCTGATCGTCGGCGGCGGGGCCTCCTACGCCCTGTATCTGTCCCATCTCTTCTCGCTCAAGGCGATGGGCATCGTGTGGCAGAAGATCGGAATCCAGTCCTCGCTTGGCTTCCTGATCGTGGCGGGTACGGCGGCGGTCCTAGGGGCGGTGCTCGTGCATCTCTATGTCGAAACGCCGATGATCCGCGTGGCGCGACGGCTGCTTACTCGCGGTCAGCGCGACGCGAGCACTTCGCCGTAAATCGACAGCAGTCCGCTCAGGTGCCGCTCCATATCGGTCGGCGCGGACCAATAGCCGTCATAGCCGGCGTGTCCCATTCGGCGGACCAGATCGTCATCGGCCAGCATGGCGAGCTTGCGGGCGAGATCGTCGGCATCGCCATTCGCGAAGATCAGCCCGGTCTCGCCATCGCGGACGGCGCTGGCGGGGGCGGTGCCCGAGCTGACCACGACCGGCACGCCATTGGCCAGGGCTTCGGGCACGACCATGCCCTGCGTTTCGCGCCAGGTCGCCGGGAGGACCACGGCGCGGGCGTTGCGCAGCCGGGCCGTCACACCCGCGCGATCGAGCCAGCCGGTTACGGTCGCCTGCGGGCAGCGTGCCAGCACTTCGCCGGCAAGCTCGCCTTCGCCCACGAACACCGGCGCAAGGCCCTGTGACGCGGCGGCTTCGGCAAGGATCAGCGTACCCTTTTCGCGCGAGAGACGGCCGATGAAGAGGATGTCGGCATTGGCGGCGGGATTTGCAGGCCCGGCATCGGTCACGTCGATCGGATTGGCCAGCACGGTCAACGGACTGCCCGTGGGCAGCAACGGGCGATAGATGCCGGCGGCATAATCCGTCACCGAAACCAGCCGGTCGACGATGCGCGGCGCGCGGGCGACCTGCTCGAGCGACAGCTGGCGCGCGATCCGCCAGATCTTGTGGAGGCGGCTGCGGGAATCGCAGTTCCGCATCAGGCAGGCGGAGGTCATGGGCCGTAGCTCGCACGGCCTGCCGGTGGGGAAATCGTGCAGCCCGGCATTGGGGCAGACGAAGCCATAATCGTGCAGCGTCGCGACGATGGGAACCCCGGCCTTGTGCGCGGCGGCGAAGACGCTGGGGGAGAGGCCCTTGCTCCAGCTGTGGATGTGCACGATCGTGCCTGGGCGGGGGAGGCGAGCGAGCAGCGTCGCGAGGCGTCGTTCGGCATCGCGGTTCCACAAGGCGCGGAATGCAGCCTTGCCGCGCACGCTCTCGTCGCCGATCTCGTCGGTCTCGACCAGTTCGACCTGCACGCCGGCGGCGGTGAGCTCATCCCAAATCGCCGTGCCGCCGGCGAACAGCGTCACCGCGACCCCCGCGCGTGAGAGCGCGGCCGCGGACTGGAGCGCGACTGCCGAGGCGCCGCCCTTGGGTACGGCGCGATCGTTGACGATGACGACGTGGTGGAGGGTCGGTGGAAGGGGCGCCGGTGGTCGCGTCTGCATTCGGGAAGCGGCCTTTGGCGACAGGAGGGCGACCGTAACCGGGCGCTTGCCCGTTACCGTACCGGAATATCGCGCCGGGACATTCTTCCGCAACGCAAAAAGCGCTTGTGTGTTGCGGTGCGGCAAGGGCATCTGGAGGCGATGAAACGGCCGGGGCCTCCTTCGCAGGGGGCGTAGTTGCGGGGAGCTGGGTTCGGATGTCTGCAGGGCGACGCAGGATACTCTTCGCCTGCACCACGGCGTTCACGATGGCGACCCTGTATCGCGGCCTGTTCCCGTATCTCGAGCGGCACGGCTGGGAGATCGAGATCGCGATCGGTGGGGGGGACCTGTCGGGCTTCAATCCCGCGGATTTCGGCGATCCGGTGATCCATCAACTGACGATCGAGCGTGAGCTTTCGCCGATTAAGGACATCGGTGGGCTGGCCTCCTTCGCCAAGCTGCTCTCGTCGCGCAAATACGACGTGATCCATGTCTCGACGCCCAAGGCCAGCCTGCTCGGCTCGATCGCCGCGGCGCTGACGCGCAATGGACCGGTCGTGTTCGTCTATCGCCGGCGGGTCTATGAGCTGATGAGCGGCATGAAGCAGCGGCTCTATATCGGCGTCGACAAGGTGATCGCCGCGCTTTCGAAAAAGGTTGTGCCGATCAGCCGCGAACTGGGCGACCAGCTTGTCGGCGACGGCGTCTGCAAGCGCGAGAAGCTGCATTTCATCGGCAGCGGCTCGAGCAACGGCATCAACGTCGATCGCTTCGCACCGGGTGCCGAGGCCAAAGGTGCCGCCGTGCTGCGCGCGGAACTGGGTATTCCGGCCGATGCGCCCGTGCTGCTGTTCGTCGGCAGGATCATCGGCGAGAAGGGCGTGGACCTGCTTCCCGAAGTCCATTCGCGGGTGAAGGAGCGTATTCCGGGCGCGCATCTGGTGCTGGTCGGTCCCGAGGATGATCGCGACCCGGTGAAGCCCGAGACGCTCAACTATTTCGGCAAGGGCGATCAGGTGCATTGGCTGGGGTATCGCAGCGACCCGCGCACTGCCTACGCGCTGGGCGACTTGTTCGTCTTCCCATCCTATTTCGAGGGGTTCGGCAATGTCCTGCTTGAAGCGGCAGCGATGGAGATCCCGTCGGTCGCATTCGACGTTTCGGGCGTCCGCGAAGCAGTCGCGAACGACGTGAGCGGGACGCTGGTGCCCTCGGGCGACGCGGCCGGCATGGCCGAGGCGAGCATTGCGATCCTGAACGATCCGGCGCTTCGCGAGCGGATGGCGAAGGCCGGGCGCGAACGGGTGGTGCGCGAATATGCCAGCGCCGTGGTGCATGAGGAAATCCGCAAGCTGTTGGAGGCGATTGCCGAGGCGGGGCGGTGAGCGGGACGAAGTACCGCCCTGATATCGACGGCCTTCGTGCGCTGGCGGTATTGCCGGTGCTTCTCTTCCACGCCGACTTCATGGTCTTTTCCGGCGGGTTCATCGGCGTCGACGTGTTCTTCGTGATCTCCGGCTATCTGATCACGTCGATCCTGTATCGCGAAGTGCAGGAGGGGACCTACACGCTCGCTGGATTCTACGATCGACGCATCCGGCGGATACTGCCGGCGTTGTTCTTCATGCTGGCGGTGACGCTGATCGCGGGATTGTTCATCCTGTTGCCGCGCGAGCTAGCGGAGTTGGGCCAGAGCAGTATCGCGACCGCACTCTTCTCGTCGAACATCTTCTTCTACCTTCAGAGCGGCTATTTCGATGCAGCGGCGAGCACCAAGCCGCTGCTCCACACCTGGTCCCTGGCAGTGGAGGAGCAATATTATATCTTCTTCCCTGTTGCGCTGTATCTCATCCACCGCTGGCTTCCCCGCTTCGTGGTGGCCGCGATGGTCGCGGGCGCGTTGATGTCTCTGGTACTCAGCATCGCATTGCTCGACCGCGCACAGAGCGCGACCTTCTACATGCTCCCCACCCGTGCCTGGGAGTTGTTTGCGGGGGGGCTGGTCGCGTTGATCGCGTGGCGCCCCGCGGCCGGACGCAATGCGATTGCGCTCGTCGGGCTTGGCATGATCCTCGTCGCGATCTTCGGTTATAAAGAGGCAATGCCATTTCCTGGCGCCGCCGCCTTGTTGCCGGTCGTGGGGTCCGCGGCGATCATCTTTGCCGGGGAGGGGACTCTGATCGGCCGCATGCTCGCGCTCGGTCCGCTGCGCGGAATCGGGTTGATCTCCTATTCGCTCTACCTCTGGCACTGGCCAGTGATCGTCTATGCGCGGTTCTTGTACGGCCCCGAACTGAGGACGGGTGTGGCAATCATGTGTCTCGCGGTTTCGTGCGGAATGGCGTGGCTTTCGTGGCGCTATGTCGAGAGGCCATTTAGGCGCTCGCGTGGCGCGGGGCATTCGCCGCGCAAGTCGCTGATTGCCGGTGGTGCATCAATCACGATCGCGTGCGGGATCAGCCTCTTGCTGCTCTCCGGGCTTCCGGCGCGGCTTCCGGCCCAAGCCATCACCGTTGCCGCTGCGGCACCGATTCCGGGTGCGCCACTCCCGCATTGCTTTGCCCAACCGGGTAGCAAGCCGACGATTGGCGACTGCCTGGACAATGTTCCCGGCCGTGCCACCGTTGTTCTGTGGGGAGATTCGCACGCGTTGCAATTTCTCGATGCACTGCAGACGGTGGCGGAACTGCGGCAAATGTCGGTGCGCCTCGCAGGGCGTGCGAGCTGTATGCCGTTGGTCGATGTCCGCTTCACGCGAGGCGAACGAGAGGATCCGGATTGCGCGGCTTTCAACGCGATGGTGCTTGAGCGGATCGCGACAGACCCGCAGATACGCACTGTAGTGCTCTCGGGGCGATGGGCGCGCTTGAACTTTCCCGCGACGCATGACGAAGCGCAGCAATTGCTCGCGCCCGTCGGTCAGGCGTCACCGGCGGCGCCCGAATTGTTCCGGAACTCGCTGCTGGCAGTAATCGACCGGCTTCGCGCGAACGGCAAGCGGGTGATTCTGATCGGCGACGTACCCGAATTCGAACAGCCCCTGGCGAGTTGTCTTGCGCGTTCGATCTGGATGCCCTGGCTGGGACGCCGCTGCGATCATCGCCCGCTGACGTTGCCGGGCTCGCCATCGGATCGCGCGATCGAATCCGTCGCAGCGGCGCGGCCGGGATTAATGCTCGTGCGGCCAGGCGATGCGCTGTGCAACCGGCGGGATTGTATGCAGCTGATCGGTGATCAGCCAGTGTCGGCGGACGAGGACCATCTATCGAAAGCGGGTGCTGCCTGGGTGGTACGCAAGCTGCACGTTGGAGACTTGCTTTAGCGGACAGTCAGCAGCGCAACAGATGTCTGGTAGCGCCGCGAATACCAAAGCCAGCGATGGGTACGCGACAAGAGTCCGCGCGTTCTCCGAAAGAAGGTTAGCCAGCGTAAAGCGAGACTCGCCAGTTCCTTGCCCGGTCTAATGCCCTGACGTCGCAGATCCTCAGCATAAGTCGCATCTTCGACGATCGTGCTGTTCGTCAGTTCGCTGTTGCCAAACAGGCTGGCAAGCTTCTGGGGTGAGGGGCGGTAGAGCGTATCGATCGGATCAGGATGGTATGGATAGCTCTTAGGAACGGTGACGAGGATGTGGCCGCCCGCACCGACGATCCGCTCACAGGCATCGGCGACTGCTTGCGGATCGGTGACATGTTCGAGCAGGTTCGACAGCAGCACAGTCTTGAACTTCATTGCCGCGAGTTGTTCCACCACACCGGCATCAAGGATGTTGCCGGTAAGATCGATCCCTTCGCCTTCCTTGAGGTCCGCGTGAAAGATCTTGACCCCTGCTTCTTCAAGCGGGGCGAATAGATTGTTCTGAATATGCGGTTGGGAAACCTCGCGAAAATGCCGGGTCGATGAACCCAGATTGAGCAGAGGCGAGATGTCGCCGTGGCTCAGTAGCATCTCGCGCAGGGCGTCGGCTTCGGAAACGCGCATTCGGTCACCCCCGGGTGCAATTGATGGAGTCCTGTTCGCCGGGATGGGGTGAGTCAAGCCGCAGCAATCGGATTTTGCTGCAATGCGGAAAAAATGCTTGCTTCACCCTTGCGCAAAGGCCCGTAAACCCGCAGGAACTGCACTGCGATGAGCATATTTTCGATCTCGATGCATCTGCGATGAAAGAGATTTCGCTTTCGCAGGAGCAGGTGCGAAAGCGCGCCGCGCGGGGCGCGATGAGCGTGTTCACCCGCCATGCCCTTGTGCGGTTAATGGCCTTTGGCGGCACGCTGGTTCTGGCGCGGATGATCGACCCGCACACCTTCGGTGTGTTCGCGCTCGCGCAGTTCGTGTTGTTACTTGCCAACGCCGTTGCGGTTGGTGGGGTCACAACCGTGCTGACCCGTCAGAAAGAAGCGGTTTCCCCGGCTGAGTACAGTACAGCCCATTCGATCCAATTGATCTTGGCTGCGGTGATTTTCGCGGTTGTACTTGGAACAACGCCGCTGCTCGCCTCGGCTTATGAACTGACCCCCAGCGAAGCCTGGGCCTTCCCTGCGATGGGCCTGGCGGTGTTCCTGCTCGCGTCGCGATCAATCCCTACCGCAGCACTCCAGCGCGGGTTGCGGCACGATCTGGTCGCTGTGTCTGAAGTGGTCGAATATCTGACTTATGTGATGGTCTCGATCGGGCTGGCACTGGCGGGGTTTGGCCTTTGGGCCCTCGTGATCGCGACGCTGACGCGGTACCTCGTCGCATCGATATTGCTTTATCGTGCAACCCGGGCGCTTCCTGCAATTTCGTTCGATCGGCCCATTGCGAGGCGGATCATCGGCGAGACCTTGCCGCAGCAGACCGCGATCCTGACCGCATTGGGCCAGCGCGCGGTGAACACCACCGTCGTCGCCGCAGTCTTTAGCCCGGCGGCGGCTGGTCTTGTCGGTATGGCGATTACCCTGTTGGACTCCCTGGTACTCCAGCCGCTTACGTTGCTGTCGAACATTCAATTCCGCCTGCTCGCCCGTGCGCAGGACGATGCGGAACAATTCCGCAAGATGCTGGCGCAGAGCTTCTTCCTGTCGTCGGTTGTCTGCGTGCCGATCCTGATTGCCTCGGTAGCGCTATTCCCGTTGATCGTGACGATCATATTTCCGAAGAGCTGGCAGGCAACCGGGTATCTGGTCCAGATTCTGTCGGTCAGTTCGCTGAGCTATGTTGTGAGCATGCCCGCGCATCAGGCACTAAAGGCGCTGGGCGACGCGAAATCTCTGATCACCTGCTATGTACTGAGCGCGCTCGCGCAACTTGCGATCCTGCTGGTGCTGGGCGATCGGTACGGACTGCAGGGTTTTGCGGTTTCGAACATCGTCGGCAACCTGATCCTGATGGTCTACGGCATTGGTAGGTTATGGGTTCGCACCGGGCGCTTCCCACCGCTTGCGCCGGTTGCTGGAGTTGCCTTCGCCGGAGTCATGGGGGCTGTGGCCGGGGTGAGCGCGGGTTCGCTGTTGCACGGGATCGCCGGCGTTGCCGGTGGGCTGGTTATCGGATCGCTCGTCTATTTCGCATCGCTGCTGGTGACGTCAGGCCAACGCGTGGCGACGCATCTGCGGCTGGCCGCCGAGACATTGCCGGCGAAGCTGAGCGGTCCGCGTAATCTGATGCTCCTGCTGGCGACGTTTGCAGCCTCGCCGTTCAAGCGGTCGCTGGTCGTATGAGGCGCAGATTTGTCATATCGGCGAAGTCTGATCGCCGGATAATGTTTGGTGAGGCGCTACGCCTCCGTGGCTGGGAGTAAGGGCGATGCTGACCAAAGCAAAAGAGCAGCTCAAGCGTACCGTGCGGCAGAGCGCGAAACTGCGTTCGATGATGATCCCCGAAGCGCATGAGGATATTCCTGAGGCCGATGCGGAGGATCTGAAGATCCTCAAGCGGGTGAAGCCGTTCACGCTAACCAGCAATGCCAATCTCTGGGCGACGATTCAGGCGGTGAAGCATGTCGAGGCGCGCAACATTCCGGGTGATATCGTCGAACTGGGCGTATGGCGGGGCGGCCAATCGATGACGGCCGCGCTGACGATGAAGCGTCTGGGCACCGGGCGCCGCCTGTGGCTGTTCGACACGTTTGCGGGGATGCCCGAACCCGGCGAGCATGATTTCAAGGCCGCGACGGGCGAGAGTGCGACGAAGGTCTGGAACGAGACGCAGGACGGCAAAGGCTTTTCCGACTGGTGCTGCGCCTCGCTGGAGGATGTTCAGGCCAATATCGGTTCCACCGCTCATGCCGATGTCCGCTACGTGCAGGGCATGGTCGAGGATACGCTGAAGGAGGCCGCCAATCTGCCGGAGACGATCTCGATCCTGCGGCTAGATACCGACTGGTATGAATCGACCAAGGCCGAGCTGGAAATCCTCTACCCGCGGCTGAGCCCGGGTGGGGTGTTGATCATCGACGACTATGGAAGCTGGGGCGGCGCGAAGAAGGCGGTCGACGAGTATTTCGCAGGCAAGCCGATCTTCCTGAACCGCATCGATCACACCGCACGCCTGATGATCAAGGATCTCTGAGGGCGAGCCAGGGCAGGGGAGAGGGGGGGATGAAAGCAACGGTCCGCCAGTACGCGAAGGCGATCGCCTACACATCCTATGTGCGCCTGCTTGACCTCGCTTCGCCGCAGGGCGAGGCGGTGTCGCCGGAGGCGGCGGATGCGCTCGCCGATCTGCGGCGCGATGGCTTTGTCCGGCTCGGCGGGATGTTGTCGCTGGGGGATCTGACCGAGCGGGTCGGCGGTTTGCTTGATGTCGGCGAGACCAAGCATCCGGGCGTGTCTCGCTTCTATCTCAAGAACCCGCTCGTCGCGGCGCCCGAAATCGGCGATTGGCTGCGGCTACCGTTGCTCAACGAAGTTGTGCGCGGTTATCTCGGTGGCGATCCGGTGTTCGACCGATGCCTTGTGTGGCGGATCCCGGCTTCCGCAAGCGATCGCAAGACTTCCGCCATCTGGCACCACGATTGGTGCGGGCACCGGCTGAAGTTGTTCATCCTGCTCCACGATGTCGAAGCGACCGGGCGGCCGACTCAGTATATTGTCGGTTCGCATCGCGGGAAGTGGCGCTGGGCGAGCTACGAACTGAGCCGTCATGCCGATGACGAAGCGGAATCGCAGGGCGAAGTCGCGCTGCTGACGGGCAAGGCCGGCGATTGCATCCTGTTCGACACCAATGGCCTGCATCGTGCGACGGGCGAGGGCGGTCGAGAGGCGCGTGACGTGATCAGCCTCGAATATTCGGATCGGCGTAAATCGCGCTTCCTTGCTCGCCGGGGGTTCGAACTCGGCGTGCGCCGCGACTTGATCCCGGCGGATATCCTTGAGGGCGATACGCTGATCGACCGCGATCAGGTGCGCCCGAGCGAGGATGGGCTCGTTTATGGCGACGTTCCGCAGCTTGAGAAGGAGCCGTTCGTCTGATGCGGCTCAACCCAACCGCCGCATGAACATCCAGCAACTGGCGACGCTCCCCCTCGCCGGAGAGACCTGGTCCGCGCCGGCGATCTGCGTGGCGGGGGGGCGTGTCGTCGTGATGGCCGCGGATCGCGAGGGTGCACTGTCGGCATTCGACGGGACGAGCCGCGAATTGCTGTGGCAGCGCAGGCTGGGCGGCGCGATCACCGCGTCGCCGGTGGTGGCGGAACTCGACGATGGGCCGGCGGTGCTGATCGGCACGCATCAGGGCGAGCTGTTCGCGATCGAGCCGGTTGATGGGCGGGACGGGTGGCGGTTTCGCGCCGGGGGCATGATCCGCGCGGCGGCGGCCGCGGCGGATGTCGACGGCGATGGCAAGCTGGAGATCGTCCTGGCTTCCTATGGCCCGGAGATCACGGTGCTTTCGGGCCGGGGCGAAGTTCGCGCGCGGTGGCGGCGGCCCAAGCATGTGTTCATGGCGAAGACCAAGACCGGGATGGTCGCGGCGCCCTTGGTTTATGACGTCGATCGCGACGGCGTGCCCGAGATCGTGACCGGCGGGCGCTCGCCCTGGGTGATCTGCTACGACGTGGCGGGGCGGCCCAAATGGTATCACCGGCTGGCCTATGACACCGACGCGACGCCGAGTTTCGCGATGGTCGGCGACACGCCGATGGTGCTGATCGGCGGCGGCGAGCATACCGCCGGGCGAGGCGACAACGCGCTGATCGCGCTCGACGGACGGACCGGCAACGAGCTGTGGCGCGCGCCGGTGGGCGGGGCGATCGACTGCGCGCCGATGATCGCGCGGATGCCTTCGGGGCGGGTGCTGGCCTTTTGCGGGACGCTGGCCAGCCACAGGCTGGTTGCGGTGGATCTTGCGAGCGGGACCATCGCCTGGTCGCATCGCTTCGGACCGACTGCATTGTGCGATCATGGCAAGCGCGACGCGCGCCAGCCCGAGGGCGACGACCAGTGCCGCCGGGCGGACGGCGCGCCCTATTTCACCGAGTTCGCGCGCTGCCGTTCCTATGTGAACCCGCTGGTGGCCGATCTCGACGGCGACGGGCGGCTGGAAGTCGCGACCGGATCGAACAATGGCCGCTTCGCGATCCTCGATGCAGAGACCGGTACGGTGCGGTTCGAGGACGACACGAACGGCATGGTGCGCGGATCGTTCGCGATGGCGGATATCGATGGCGACGGGCGCGCCGAGCTGGTCGTACCGTCGGGCGACCAGTTGCTGCTCTATCGCCTGCCCGCAAATCCCGCGCCGGTGCCCTTCTACAAGGGGCGAGCGGACATGCTCGGCGCCGATCACGAGCCCGAGCCTGCGACCGGGCCCGCCCGGCCTGCCGCGCCGGGCGTCAAGGCCGCGATGTGGCGCGATCTGACCGGGCGCGACTTCGCGCGCTATCTTGCGATCCAGGCCGACAAGCGCGTGTTGCGCCGCTTCGGCGGGTCGCGGTTCGACTATTATTACTGATGACTGCGGTAATCGCCTCGAACGGCCAGGCGCCGTTGCTCGCGGACGCGGGCCCGTGGGTCGAGCGTACGCTGGCGCGGTTCCATGCGCATTATCTGGGCGATCACGGGCTGATCGTCACGACGATCGACGGCGACAGCGGCGCGATCATCGACAACGAGCCGCTGATCGCCGATTTCGGCGATGTGCTGCCGTTCCTCGCGCGGTTCGGCGATACCGCGTTCGCGCTCGATCAGGTCGCCCGTGCGCGGTCGCGGATCGGCGGGGGGCTGTATCGCGAAGCGGATGGCGGCATCCGGCTGTTCACCAATCACGACTGGCTGCTCGGGCTGATCGAACTGCACGAGATGACCGGGGAACAGGGGTTCCTCGACGCCGCGGTCGATGGCGCACATGCGGTGCTCGATGGGTTCGAGCGTTCGGGGCTGCTGATCGACGAAGCGCCGTCGCTGCGGCGTCCGCGCACATTGCTGCAGCGATCGAGCGGGTTCAATCTCGGCTATGTCGAACTGCTGGTGGATCTGAACGCGCTGACCGGCGACGCGCGGTTCATCGACGCGGCGCGGCGGATCGCGAAAGCCTATGCCGCGACGGATTACTTCACCGCGCACGGCGTGTTCGGAACGGTGTTCTGTTCATGGTCGCGCGCCGTGGACAGGCTGGCGGCCAACGCCGCGCAGATGCGGTCGCTGCTGTTCAAGGACAATACGAACGGCGCGTGGAGCCTGCTCGCCTTGTATCGGGCCGAGCCCGAGCCCGCGCTGCGGCTGGCGATCGAGCGGTGGCTCGCCGGGTTCGAGGCCTGTTACTGGAATGGCGGCGACGTCCAGCTGTGGCGGGACAAAAGCGGTGCGCGCGATGTGGCGCTGCGGGCCGCCTTCGCGTCGCTCGACTTGCTGTGCGATCTCCATCTGGCGGGATTCGAGGGGCGGCCGATCGAGCTGGCGACGGCGATTGGCGATCGCTGGCTGGGCCATCAATGGGCGAACGGGCTGTTTCCGGAGCAGCCGGGGCGTTCGGGCAACCATGTCGATTGCAACACCGACATGACCGTGTCGCTGATGAAGCTGGCGGGGATCACCGGCGAGGTGCGTTTCGCTGAGGCAGCGCGGCGCAGCGCGCAGGCGGTGGTCGGGCTGCACGAGACCGATCTGGGCATGGTGCTGAGTGTCGATACGACCGGCATGGCGCTGGACGAGCGGATCATCGTCAAATACCAGTCGCTCGCGCTCAAGCTGGCGCTGCTTCCGGCCGATCCCGCCGCGCTCATCGCCGATACCGCCCTGATCAAGCTGCTGAGGGACCGTTGATGCCGATCGGCTATGTCATCCATCGCTTTCCCTGGCCGTCCGAGACGTTCATCTCGCGCGAAGTCGCCGGGCTGATCGAGCTGGGCGAGGATATCCGTATCTATTCGTTCGAGGGACCGGGGCCGGCGGAGATCGCGCTGCTGACGCCCCAATCGAAGGAGCTGATGGCGCGGACGCGCTATATCGACCGGGGCGAAGCGATGCGCGCGCTGGCGAGCCCGACCGGCCTGCGCGTGTTCGCCGATGCGCGGCGGACCATGCGCGAAGCGGCGGCGGGACGGCGGCTGTGGCTGCTCGCCGCGCGCGCGGCGGCGCTTGCGAAAGCGGTGAAGCGCGACGGCGTGACGCAACTCCATGCGCACTGGCCCTATGCCACGATCACCTCGCATCTGGCGGCGCGGGCGATGGGCGTGCCCTATTCGGTGAGCGTCCATGCCCATGAAGTGGCGCATGAGAGCGATCATTTCCCGGCCTGCTTCAAGGAACTGCGCTTCGCCAGCTTCTGCAACGGCGCGGCGATGGAACATCTGCTGGCCAAGCTGCCCGCGGCGGCGCGGGACAAGGCGCATCTCGTCTATCACGGCGTCGATACCGCGCAGTTTACCCCCGGCCCGGATGCCGATGCCCCGCCGCCGGTGAAGCTGCTGTCGGCTGGCCGGATCACCCCGACCAAGGGGTTCGACCGATTGGTGCGGGCGTGCGCGGCAGCGTTCGCGCGCGGGATTCCAGTCGAGCTGACGATCCTGGGGCAGGGGGCGGCGATGGACGATATCCGCGCGCTTGCGGGCGAGCTTGGGTTCGGCGGGCGGCTGCATATGCCGGGCTGGGTGCCGCACGACGCGGTGCCGGGGCATATCGCGGCCAGCCATGCCTTTTGCCTGCTCGCCAACACCGATTTCAATGACGGGCTGCCCAATGTCGTGCTCGAAGCGATGGCGGCGGGGCGGATCGCGATCGTATCGCCGATGCCCGCCGCGCATGAAGCGATCGATCAGGGCGCGAACGGCTATATCCTCGCGTCGCCCGATGACATCGAAGGGTTTGTCGCTGCGGTCGCCGCGCTCTACGAACGTCCCGAGGCGGCGCGCGAAATGGGCGTGGCGGCGCGGCAGGCGGTAATCGCGAAGCATGACGCGGCCACGCATCTCGGCACGATGCGGCGTCTGTTGCAGGGTGCGGCATGACGAGCGCCGCCCTCGAGCGCGCTGCGCGCGGTGACGGACCGACGCTGGGCGCGGTGGCGATCTCTCGCGACGAGATCGTCGATATCAAGGGCTTCGTCGAGCATCTGCGTGGCTGGATCGACGAGATCGTGATCGTCGATGACGGATCGACCGACGGCACGCTGGATTATCTCGCCGGTTGCGGCTTTCCGGTGACGGTGGTCCATCGCCGGATCGAGCCGGAAGGCGGGTTCGCGGCGCAGCGCAACCACGGCATCGACAATGCCCGCTCCGACTGGCTCGTCCATATGGACATCGACGAGCGGATCCCGCCCGAGCTTGCGGCCGAGATGCGCGGCGCGATCCGGGAGACGGACAGGAACGGCTTCAGATACCGGCGGCTGAACTATTTTCTGCATCGTCCCTTTCCGGCGGGCGGCTGGCAGCATTGGAACGAGCCGCAGCTTGGCCGCCGCGGCGCGCATCGCTTTGCCCGTCCGATCCACGAGAAGGTCGACGTCGAGGGCGGGGAGGGGGCGACCGGCCAGCTCGACGCGATGATGCTGCACCTGAACGACGACAGTTTCGGCGAGCGGCTGCGCAAGAATGCCGGCTATTCGGAGCGGACGGCGCGCGAGATCATCGCCACCGGCAAGCGCATCGGCGCGCGGCATCTGATCCTCGTGCCCACCAAGCGCGCGCTTTCGGCATATCTGAAGCAGGGTGCGTGGCGGCACGGCGTACGCGGGCTGATCTTCGCGATGTACACCTTCGCGGGCACTTTCAACTGGTATGCCTGCGCGTGGGACGAGCAGAACCGGATCGGCCGCGACACGCTGGAAGACGCGCTCGCGCAGCAATGGGGCAACGGGGATCGACGCGATGGATAAGCCCGCTGGAGGCGTTCAGGTCGGCGAGGGGTTTTACGACTTCGAGACCTATATGACCCGCGAGCGGTGGCAGAGCTATTGGTACCAGCTCCGCGCCGTGATGAAGTACAAGCCGAAGACGGTGCTTGAGATCGGCTGCGGCACCGGTGCGACGACACAGATGCTGCGGCGGCTGGGGATCGAAGTCACGACCTTCGATTTCGACGCGAATTTGAACCCCGATATCAGCGGCGACGTGCGCGAACTCGAAGGGCTGGTCGGCAAGGGAAGCTACGATCTGGTCTGCGCCTTTCAGGTGCTGGAGCATATCCCCTACACCGATTTCAAGTCGACACTGGCGCAGCTCGGGCGCGTGGCGCGGCAGAATGTCGTCATCTCGTTGCCGCACTGGGGCTATCCGGTCGAACTGCGCGGGCAGTTCTTCAAGAAGCGCTTCTCGCTGGCGTTCGCGCGCAAGCTGACGCGGCCGATGGAGTGGAAGTTCGACGGCGAGCATTATTGGGAACTGGGCACCAACGGGCATTCGCTGGCGCAGGTCCGCGCGGCGATCGCCGGCGAACTGCCGATCCTCGATGAATATTTCTGCGCGGATTACAGCTACCATTATTTCTTCGAGCTGGGCGCGCATGGCTGAAGTCGCGCGGGGAGAGGCGCTGAAGGGCCTGCGGATCGTCTGGCTGCAATCGCCGCCCTGGGACGGGCTGTGGACGCGCCAGAACCATTTCTCGCGCCGCTTTGCCGCCGACGGGGCGGAGATCCTTTATGTCGAGAACCCGGTTTCGTTCGGGCGGCGTATCGGCGAAGGCGCGGGCGCGCTGACGGCGTCGGTGCGGCGCGACGTCGAGCCCGGGCTGTATGTGATGTCGCTGCCGATCCAGATCCCCGGATCGCCCAAATCCGGAGCGATCGGGAAGTTGAACGGGGCGCGCTTCGCAAGCGCCGTCGCGAAGTGGATGCGGCGTGAGGGATGGGAACGACCGCTCTACTGGTGCCGCCTGCCGATCTCGGTCGAGGCGCTCGACCGGCTGCCGCCCGGACCGGTCGTGTACGACGTGACCGACGACTATGCCCATTATGCCGGAGCCGAAGGAGAGCGCGCGCTGACTATCGCGCGCGAGGATCGGCTGATGCGCAAGGCAGGGCGGATATTCACCACCACCGCGGCGCTGGCGGAGCGGCTCGGTGCGATCAACCCGAAGGTGCAGGTCGTGCCCAACGGTGTCGATCCCAGCTTCTTCGCGCCCGCACCCGACGGCGAAGCCGATCCGCTGGCGCAGGTGGCGCGGCCGCGGATCGGGCATATCGGGCTGGTTGCGAGCTGGATGGATCTCGAACTGCTTGCGAAGATCGCCGCACGCTGGCCGGGGCAGCTCGTGTCGATCGGCCCGGTCAAGCCCGAGGTGCAGGCGGCCTATGAAGCGATCCCCGGGCTGATCCGCTTGCCGCCGGTGCATAATCTGGAGCTGCCGCGCTATTTGCGGGCGCTCGACGTGTGCATCCAGCCGCATCTCGCGCTGGAGGTGCGACACCGGGCCGATCCGCTCAAGATCGTCGAGTATATGGCTGCGGGGAAGCCGATCGTCTCGACCGCGCTGCGCAGCCTCGAGCCGCTGCGCGATGTCGTCGAACTGGCCGGGGATCACGACCAGTTCCTTGCTGCGATCGAGCGCAGCCTTGCGGATGCCGATCCGGCGTTGCAGACCGAACGGGTCCGGCGTGCGCGCGAACGATCGTGGGACGATCTGTACGGATCGGTTCGGGCAGCGGTGACGGATCTCGTGTCGGAGGATGGCGGCAAGTGAATCTCACCATCATCGAAATCGCGCTGTTCCTGCTTTGCCTTGGCGGCGCGCGCTTCGGGCTGGGGCGACCGGGTCTGTTCCTGATGTGGCCGATCGCGGTGATCGTCTTTCCGACCGCGCGCGTATATTTCGGCTTCCCGCTCTATCTGTACGACATGATCGTCGCGCTGATGCTCCTCGAATATCGCCGCGAGCTGCTGGCGATCCGGTGGGATTGGAAGCGCATCCCGTGGCACTATGTGTTCATTGCGCTGATCCTTGTCTGCGGGATCGCCTGGCCGCTGGTGGTGATGCCGGTGAACGTCCAGGCGGTCTGGGTGGTCGGGCACGCGCTACTGACATTCTCGGGCTTCGGTCTGGCGGCGTTGATCTTCTATGACTCTGCCAGGGTGCGTGAGCGGCTGTGGCTGGGATACGGCATCGCGGCGTCGGTGCTCATCCTGGGTGCAATCGGCCTGACCCAGTTCGGATCGCCGGCCGCGGCGGGCCGGGTGGCAGCCTTCTTCTATCGCGATTTCTCGCAGGACGCGTTCATCCACTCCAAATTCTACGCCGAAATCGTCGCGCGGCGTGCGGCAGGTCCCTATG
Organism: Sphingomonas sp. G-3-2-10; assembly: GCF_012927115.1. Classification (NCBI taxonomy): domain Bacteria; kingdom Pseudomonadati; phylum Pseudomonadota; class Alphaproteobacteria; order Sphingomonadales; family Sphingomonadaceae; genus Sphingomonas; species Sphingomonas sp. G-3-2-10. Next base: position 323,608 of record NZ_JABBFY010000001.1, read on the forward strand.
GATCGCCGAACTTGCTGGGCACGGTGGCGGTCCTTGCGGCGCTCGCGGCGTCGCTGCTCGTTCGCCAGCGCATCATCGTGCTGGCGGTCCTCGCGGCGGGAACGATTGCCCTGCTGTCTTCGGTTTCCCGTCAGGCGATGATCGGCGCGATCCTGGCAGGCATCATCTATTTCATCGTCTCGCGCGGACGGGAAAAGCTTGGCGCCGGCGTTGTCACGCTTGCCGCGGCGCCGCTGCTGGTCGTTGCCTTCCTGGCGTCGGATTATTCGACATCGGTGCTGGAACGCTTTTCGCGCTGGGACGAAGGCGTCACACAGGATGACAATTTCTCGGCTCGCTACGTCGATGGCCCGATAAGGCTGGCGACGACGATCGGAAAATTCCCGAGCATCTTCGTGTTCGGTACGGGGCCGGATATCACGAAGCTTGCGGGCGGCGGCGTCTATACCGGCGGGCGCGAAGCCGGGTTCGTATCGATCAGTTATCTGTTGTTCCTTTTCCAGTACGGCATCATCGGGCTTCTCGCTGGCATCGCGATGCATATCGAAGCGATACGAAACCTCAGATATGTACCCGCCGGGGTGCGCGCGCGTGTGGCGGCGCTGCTCACCGCCGTCTTCATTTTCTACATCGCGGACAATGGCCCCAATGTCAGCGAGACGGTGACGATGCTGTGCCTGCTGGCAGTCGGCATCTGCTCCGGCAGCGCGCTGCGTGCTTCGCGAAGCTGGCGTCCGGCAGCGACCTCCACCCGCACGTGGCAGCGCGGGCTGGCGCCTGCCACGGCATCGTAGCCCCCGGATGCGCGTCGCCTATCACTCGGACTCCTTCGCAAAAAGGGCCCGGTTCGGCCTGTCCCGCTACGCGCATTCGCTGCGGGACGGGCTTGCCGCCGAGGGCGTGGAGACATTGCCCTTTTCGACGCAGAGCGACTTTGGCGACACGCCGCCGGACTGGCTGAAGGAGACCGGCTTCCACCGCATCCGCGCATCCCGCAAGCTGATCGCGCCGGCATGGACCGCGCTGGGCATCCCCCGCGCCGAATGGATGTTGCCGCGCTTCGATCTGCTGCACTCGATCGACGTCGATTATCGCGCGCCGACCGGGAAGCCGTGGGTCGTCACGGTTCATGATCTCGGCGCGCTGGTTCATCCGGAATTCTTCTCCAACGCCGTGCCCTGGCTGTTACAGGCCTATGTGCGGCAGATGGCCGCGAAGGCGGATCGCATCCTGTGCGTTTCCCAATCGACCGCGGATGAAGTCGCGACGCTGGCTCGCGTGCCGCTGGGCGATCGGCTGATGGTGATCGAGGAAGGCGTCGATCCCGAATTCTTCGAACAGCCGCCGGTCGAAGCCCTGGCGCTTTCCGAAGCCGTCATTCCGGCGGCCGAGCCCTTCCTCCTGTTCGCGGGCTCGATGAATCCGCGCAAGAATGTCCGGCGCGTTCTGCAGGCCTATCTTCGCCAGCTGCCCGGTCTGGCACAGCATCTCGTGCTGGTCGGTTCGCTGGGCTGGGATTCGGACGAATTGCGGACCGAGCTCGATGCGGCGCGAGCGACCGGGCGGGTTCACATGCCCGGCTATGTCAGCGACGAGGTGCTGCGCGCGCTGTTGTGGCGGGCCGACGCCTATCTCTATCCGTCGCTGTACGAGGGCTTCGGTCTGCCGATCCTCGAAGCGATGGCATCGGGTTGCCCGGTCGTCACTGCGACCAATTCGTCGATGCCGGAGATCGCAGGCGATGCGGCGCTGCTGGTCGATGCGGAGAATGTCGATGCGATTTCGGATGCGATTCAGCGTGTGACGTCGGACACCGCGCTCGCGGCCGAACTGCGCGGGAAGGGGCTTGCACGGGCCCGGAGCTTCACCTGGAGCGAGACCGCAAGGCGCACCGCGCAGGTCTATCGCGAACTCGTCTAGCGGATAGCGCGCAGATCGTTCCAAAGCGGCATCGAAGCCGCTTGATCGCATCACTATTGCTGCGACTATGCGCATCGTCGAAGACGAACCGTAACAAGCGGCGGCTACTCATCGCGTTCCTTCCCTCTGTCGACAGGCGGGTGTAATGTTGCGGTCGCTCAAGCTGTCTCTGCGCAAGAAGTTCGCGCCGACCCTGTATCGGTATCCGCCGACCGGCCTGGTTCCCGATCGCCTCGCGACCTACATCACCGGCCTGCTCGACCGGCGCCATCTGAACCTTCCGGTGGCCGAGGTGGGATGCCATCTCGCGGGCACCTCGATCCTTGCCTGTCGGGCCCTGCGCCGGAACGGCTGGACGAGCAGCTACACCTGTTTCGACACATTCGGCGGCTTCGTCGCCGATCAGTTCGAAGCCGATGCCGCGCTGGGAACGCCCGATCGGCTGAAAGACATGTTCGGGGCCAATTCGGTGTCGCTGGTCCGCACCATCCTCGATCAGCATGGTTGTCAGGATATCGGGCTGGTGCAGGGCGACATCACCCGGGTGCCCGACAGCAAGTTCGCGCCGCTGTACTCCGCGGTGCTGCTGGACATGGATCTCTCTGTGCCGACCTATGAGGCGCTGAAGCGGTTCTGGCCGCGCATGGCCTCCGGCGGGGTGATCTATGTCGACGACTGCCCGCCGGACGGCGACTGGAAGGCGCGCATCGGCTTCGCGCAATTCTGCAAGGAATATGACCTTCCGGAGCGCTACGATTATGGCCTCGGGGTCGTCGAAAAGCCCTGAGCCGGAACACCAGCGGCGAACGCGATCGGGCGCCCGCCGCCGATCATCCCGTCAGTCTGTCTGGCCGTAGGTATAGTCGTACGCGTAGCCGTACCCATAGCCGTAGCCATAGCCCGAACGCTTCGCGTCGAACTTGGTCAGCACCGCGCCGATGACGTTGGCGTTGGCGTCGCGGAGGCGGCGGACCGCCGCCTTGGCCTGTCCGCGATGCGAGCGGCTCGCCTGCGCGACGAAGACGGTGGCATCCACCTGACGCGAGAGAAGCTGGGCGTCGGCCAGCCCGATCACCGGCGGACCGTCGATCACGACGGTGTCGTAGCTCTCCCGCGCGGTGGCGAGCAGCTGAAGCAGCGTATGCGAGGCGAGCAGTTCGGTCGGGTTGGGCGGGATCGGGCCGCTCGACACGAAATCGACATTGGAGAAGCCGCTGCGCTGGACCGCCTGACCCAGTTCGAGATGCTGCGCCAGCACGTTGCTGAGGCCGGTCTTGGCGCTCAGCTTCAGCACCTTGTGCAGCGAAGGCTTGCGAAGATCGCCGTCGATCAGCAGCACGCGCTGGCCGAGGCTGCCGAATTCCTGCGCGATCGCGATCGAGCTGGTCGACTTGCCTTCCTCGGGCCGGCTGCTGGTGAACAGGATCGTGCGCGGCTGGCCCTGCGTGCTGGCGAAGCTGATGCTCGTGCGCAGCGAGTGATAGGCTTCCGACAGCGGCGATTTCGGATCGTGCAGTTCCTCGACGGGCGCGGCGCCGGTGGCGATGACCGGCGTGACGCCGAGCAGCTGGAGGCCCAGCTTGCGCTGCACTTCGTCCGGGGTGCGGATCGCATCGTCGAAATGTTCGCGGACAAAGGCGGCGAGGGCGCCGATGCCGAGGCCGGCAAACAGGGCGAAGGCGAGGTTCAGGAACAGATCGGGCTTGGCGGGCGCGCCCGGCGTCTGCGCGGTGTCGATCACCGAGATGTTGCTGGTCGCCACGCCCGCGGTCGCCGCCAGTTCCTTGTAGCGCTGCAGCAGCGCTTCGTAGAGCGAGCGGTTCGTATCCACTTCGCGCTTCAGGATATTGTAGCGGACGCGCAGACCCTGTTCGGACAGCGCGCTGCCGCTGAGGCCCTGAACGTTGGATTCCAGCGCCTTTTCCTGGTTGACCAGCACGTCATAGGCATTGCGGATGCCGTTGCGGACATTGCTTGCCTGCGTGTTGATCTCGCGATCTAGCGTGGCGAGCTGGGTCACCGCCTGCTCCACGCTGGGGTGATCGGGGCGATAACGCGAGCGAAGTTCGCTGAGCGCAGCCAGTTCGGTCGCACGGCGGGTCATCAGCGCCTGGACGACCGGGCTTGCCTGAACTTCGGGAAGCGACATCAGCGGCGTGTTGCGCGCCTGGTTCCAGCGCTGTTCGGCCTTCACCCGCTCGGCGCGGACCGCGACATAGCTTGCGTTGATGTCGCGCAGGTTGGCGGTGGTCAGCGAGCTTGCGCCCCCGCCTTCGCCCGGCTGGGCAGTGACGCTGGTTTCGACCAGTCCTTCGGAACGGGCATAGACCAGCAGCGCCTGTTCGGAATCCTCCAGACGCTCCTTGGTCTGCGCGATCTGGTTCTGGAGGAACTGGCGCGCATAGGCCGAGGAATCGAAGCGCCGCTCCAGGTTCGAGCGGATGTAATTGTCGGCATAGCTGTTCGCCACCTGCGCCGCGATCTCCGGGCTGGGGCTGGCGAAGGAGATGCTTGCCACGCGCGAATCCGTGGGAACCTTGATCGTCAGGTTCTTCATCAGCAGGCCGACCACGCGGCGATGCCGCGCGACGATCAGCGCACGGCCGGTGGCCTGCGGCGCTTCGCCGCCCATTGCTTCGATGAAGCGATCATTCTTGGCCAGATTCAGCGAATAGGCGACACGTTCGGCCAGCGCCCGGCTGCGCAGGATCGAGGCTTGGGTTTCGAGGAAGCGATCGGCATCGGCCATCGGGATGGTTGGCTCGACATCGGACTTCTCGAGGATCGTCGCGGTCTGCTGTTCGATCTGCACCGAGGAGGTGGCAACATAGATCGGCGTGGTGAGCATGGTGACCACGACGGCGGTGAGCAGCGCCAGCGTGATCACGATCACGAAGATCAGCCGGTTGCGATAAACCGCCGCCAGCACCGCGCGCAGATCGAGCCCGTTGCGATCGTCGGCCGCCGGACCATCGGGAACCAGACCCTGGACGGGGTAGGGTTCCGACCAGGCGTCGGTCTCTTTGCGCTTCGGAAGCTCGTGCTGCACCGTCTGTTTCACCATTTACCCGGGGCGGCGCGCAAACGCCGGACCCCAATTAGAAGGGACGGAAGATCGCGAAGGCCGGAAGCGCCTGCAGGAAATCACGCCATGCGCCGCGCAGGCCCGAATAGCCCACCACGACCGTATCGTTGCCGAGGATCTCCGGATCCGGCATTTCGCCGCGCCGGATCGCCCGGATATCGAACTTCGCGGCCAGCAGCTTGCCGCCCTGACGGCGGAAGATCGCAACTTCGTTGAGCTGGGCGACATTGGTCGGCCCGCGAGCCAGCGCCAGCGCGCCGAGCAATGTCGTGCGGCCGCGGAATTCGTAGATGCCCGGCTGCATCACCGATCCATCGACCACCACGCGCTGCGACACGGCCGAGGCGACATAGACGGTCACCCGAGGCTCGTTGAGATATTGCAGCAGGCGCTGACGGATCAGTTCGGCCAGTTCGTCGGTGGTCGAGCCGACCGCAGCCACCGGGCCGAGCAGCGGCATCGGCACGCGGCCCTGTGAATCGACTTCGACCTGGCTGATCGAAAGTTCGGGTTCGCGATAGACGACGACCGAAACCACGTCGGCGGGCTGCAGGCGGTAATCGCGCAGCACAACGTCGGTCGGCGCCGCGGGGATCGCCGTATAGGCATCCTGCCCGCCGGGAAGGTTGGACGGCTTGGTCGCACAGGCGGCGAGCAAGGCGCCGAGGCCAAGAACCATCACGAGGCGGGACAGGGCGCGGACCGGGGTTGCCGCCTGACTCCACAGCGAGGTCGCTCGAACGTTCATCACTTTCCCCCTGCGCTCCGTGCGGCCTATCGCCGCCTATCTGCGCTGCCTTTCCCTCATGTTTCCAGCCGCCGTGCAGGCGAACATGGCTACTCAAGGCAGCGTGCAAGGACGTTATGGCGACCTCCACGCTTTGTGCAAGGATGATTAGTCCGGATTTGCCGCAGTGCAACATAGTTGCGCGGGCAGGGATTTCGTTTCGTCACGATTGGCGGCCGTTTCGGCGTTGAAATATGCCGTTGGAATAGGGTGGCCGGCGTGTTTCGATCCCCCTGGCAAGGCTCGTCCGGTACTGAAAACGCTCGATTATGTTGCGAAGCGGGGAAGGTGCGCCGGGAAAGCGGATGTCCGGAATCCGATTCGGGATGCCGGAAAGCATCGGGCTCGTGGCCAGTTCGAGCCGGCGACCGGCCGGAAAAGAAAGGGGCGAGGCCCGCAAAGGCCCCGCCCCGATTTCCTGTCCAGCGGCAGGCCGGCTCACACCGGCCCAGGCATCACTTGACGTGCTTGGCGATGTGCTTGTTCATCTCGAACATCGTCACCTTGTCGGCGCCGAAGATCGGCTTGAGCTTCGCGTCCGCCAGGATTTCCCGCTTGTTTGCAGGGTTCTGGAGGTTGTTGCTCTTGATGTAAGCCCACATCTTGCTGACGATCTCGCTGCGGGGCAGCGCCGCCGAGCCGACGATCGCGGCCAGCTCAGGCGAGGGGGTGACCGGCTTGGCGATACCGCCGCGCGCAGCGCCCGCTGCTTTCTTCTCCGCCATGTTCTTCATCTCCTGTTCGTGCCCTTGGACGGGCTATTCCTTAGGTCAGCGCAGACGGCTTGTGCGGGGCTTTCCCACCGTAGTCGCTGAGGACGATGTACTGTGGATTTTTTCCCGATGCACGTGCCTGATAGCGCTTTCTCATTCGTATCGGACGTTTGCCTGTGAATAACTTTGCTGCGGATCATGTTGCAGCGCGTCTCACAGGCGGTGCGATGCGCCACTCCTCGCGCGCTTCGCGGCCGGGCGATAGCGCCTGCGCAACGTTTCACCGCTGAGGCTGTTCGGCTCGCCGCGAAGTCGTGCTATCGACAGCGGCGAAACAGCGATGGAGAGCGCGATGCGGGTGGTTCTGGGTCTGAGCGGAGCGCTGATGCTGGCGGCGTGCGGTGGCGGCGGCACGACAGGAACCAACTATTCCGATCCGCCGCCGATGGCCGAGATCGTCGCCACGCCCAGCCCGACGCCGTCGCCCAAGGCCGAGCCTTCGCCGAGCCCGTCGCCGGCCGAAGACACGATGACCGAAGCCAACACGATGTAGGGCGCTGTCCGCACATCAGCTTTACGCCTGCGCACATTCGCTATGGTGGACAAAGCCGTGCGGCTTCGGCATTGGAGCGGACATGATGATCGCGCGCCTCGCACTTCGACTTATCCGCCCTTAGGGGCGAGCCGCTTGCGCGCGTGTCTCCCCTAAGGGTGACTTCCAGACCTTAGAACCGACCCTGACCCGGCGAGCGCCCGGTCGAGCCGAGAGACACCGCACATGTTACGCGATCCTTCCGTAAAATACCGTCCGTTCCCGACGATCGACCTGCCCGACCGGCAATGGCCGTCGAAGACGATCACCCAGCCGCCGCGCTGGCTCTCCACCGATATGCGCGACGGCAACCAGTCGCTGATCGATCCGATGGACAGCGAGAAGAAGACGCGCTTCTTCGATCTGCTGCTCAAGGTCGGCGCGAAGGAGATCGAAGTCGGCTTCCCCGCGGCGGGCGCGACCGAGTTCGACTTCATCTCGGGCCTGATCCGCGACGGCAAGATCCCCGACGACGTGATCATCCAGGTGCTGACCCAGTCGCGCCAGGACCTGATCGAGACCAGCTTCCAGAGCCTGAAGGGCGCGAAGCAGGCGATCGTCCATCTCTACAATGCCGTGTCGCCGGCATGGCGGCGCATCGTGTTCAACATGAGCCGCGACGAGGTTCGCGAGATCGCGGTGGCGGGTGCCAAGGTGCTGCGCGACGAAGCCGCGAAGCAGCCCGATACCGAATGGCATTTCGAGTATAGCCCCGAGACCTTCTCGACCGCCGAACTCGATTTCAGCCTGGAGTGCTGCGAGGCGGTGATGGACATCCTCCAGCCCACGCCCGAGCGGCCGATCATCTTCAACCTGCCCGCTACGGTCGAATGCGCGACGCCCAACGTCTATGCCGACCAGATCGAATGGTTCGGGCGCAACATCCGCAACCGCGAGAGCGTGGTGATCTCGCTCCACCCGCACAACGATCGCGGCACCGGCGTGGCTGCGGCCGAGCTGGGGCTGATGGCCGGCGCGGATCGCGTCGAGGGCTGCCTGTTCGGCAATGGCGAGCGTACCGGCAATTGCGATCTCGTGACGCTGGCACTGAACATGTACACGCAGGGGATCGATCCGAAGCTCGATTTCTCGGACATCGACGAGGTCATCAAGACCGTCGAATATTGCAACCAGCTGCCGGTGCATCCGCGCCATCCCTATGCGGGCGAGCTGGTGTTCACCGCGTTCTCGGGCAGCCATCAGGACGCGATCAAGAAGGGCTTCGCGGCGCAGGAAGCGCGCAACGACGAATTCTGGGACGTGCCCTATCTGCCGATCGATCCCAAGGATCTGGGCCGCGACTATGAAGCGGTGATCCGGGTGAACTCGCAGTCGGGCAAGGGCGGCGTCGCCTGGGTGCTCGAGCAGGATCGCGGGCTGAAGCTGCCCAAGCGGATGCAGGCCGATTTCTCGAAGCATGTGCAGGCGCTGGCCGACGAGACCAGCCGCGAACTGAATGCCGCCGATATCGGCGCGCTGTTCGACCGGACCTATCTGCCCGGCGAAGGCGCGCGGTTCGGATTGGAGGATTATGAGGAAAGCGGCGCGGCAGGCAGCCGCGTGTTCGTCGGCCGCATCGCGGTGGACGGCGAGGTCCGCTCGATCTCCGGGCGCGGCAACGGCCTGATCTCGGGCGTGATCGACGCGCTTGCCGGCACCACCGGGCCGAGCCTCGACGTGGTCGATTATAGCGAGCACGCCATCGGCCACGGCGCCGACGCGCAGGCCGCCGCCTATGTCGAGTGCCGCACCGCCGATGGGCGGACGGTGTTCGGCGTGGGGATCGACGCGGACATCGCGACCGCTTCGGTGCGGGCGGTGCTCAGCGCGGCGAACCGGGCCTAGTCTCTTCTCATTCGTCATCCCGGCGAAAGCCGGGATGACTCGTTCAAGACCGGCGGAGCGCTATTGGCTGATGCTGAAGGGTTGGAAGATAGTGTATTTCGTACTATTATCCGCCCATGTCCGGCTTTTCCCAATCCGATAGCATCTGGGTCCATGCCCACGGTCGCTACCGTCGGGTGAGCTGCGGCGATCTCGACTGGATCGAGGCCGAGCGCGACTATGTCCGTCTGCATACGCCGGGTGGCTCGTTCCTGCATCATGAGACGATGGCCTCGATCGAAGCGCGGATCGGGGCCACTGCGTTCCGCCGCGTACACCGCTCCGCCATCGTCCGCTGGGACCGGGCGAGCGAAGTGCGGCGCAATCCGGATGGTGCGTTGACCGTCATTACCGGGGGTGGGGCCGAGGTGAGGGTGGGGCGCAGCTATGCCCGGGGCCTGCTGGACGAGCTAGCCAGCCGCGCGCCGTTCGCCGCCTGATCATCGCGCAATATTGTGACAATGCTGCCACAGGCGCGGCACAACTTATATAATGCGAAACGCAATATGATCGTTTCGCGCAATCGTCGATCGTATCGCGAAAGCGCATCGCAGCCACTCGCTGCAATCACGGCCCCACGCAACAAGACAAAGGGGCGAACACATGCGAACGATCCACCAACTCCTTTCGGCGACCGCGCTTGCGACCGCGATCCTCCTGCCCGGCGTGGCGCAGGCGCAGGACGCGCCCGCCGCCGATGAAACCGAAGCCGCGCCGCAGGACGAAGCACCGATCATCGTCACCGGTTCGCGCATCGCGCGGCCGGGCCTGACCTCGGTCGTGCCGGTCACGACGATGCAGGTCAGCGAACTGACCGACACCGGCAACGTGTCGCTGGGCGACGCGCTCAACAATCTGCCGTCGATGCACGCGACCTTCAGCCAGGCCAATTCGGGCGGCTTCATCGGAACGGCGGGTCTCAGCCTGCTCGACCTTCGCGGTCTCGGCACCGCGCGCACGCTGGTGCTGGTCAATGGCCGCCGCCACGTCACCGCGCAGCCGGGCACGCCGACCAGCGTCGACGTGAACACGATTCCGGTCGATCTGCTCGAGCGCGTCGACGTCGTAACCGGCGGCAATTCGGCAATTTATGGCTCGGACGCAGTCGCGGGCGTGGTCAACTTCGTCACCAAGCGCAATTTCGAGGGCTTCCGCTTCCGTGCGCAGGCCGGCGCGAGCGGGCGTGGCGATCGCGGCAGCTATCTGCTCTCGGCGACGGCGGGCAAGAATTTCTCCGAAGGCCGCGGCAACATCGCGGCGTCGCTGGAATATTCCTATGCCGACGACGTCTATTATACCGATCGTGACGATCTGTACGGCGCCTATTCGGGCCGTCCGCAGTTCAACGCGGTGCAGAATACGCTGGGCGAAGGCGCTGCGGGCGACGGCATCCCGGACAACGCCTTCCTGCGCGGCGTGCGCAACGGCAATATCTCCGAAGGCGGCACCTATGCCGCGGCCTGTCCGGCGGCGGTTCCGGCGGGCGATCCGAACTTCGCTGCGGTGCAGGCGCGCCGCGCGCTGAACTGCACCGGCGAGCGGAGCAACACTGGTGCGGAACTCGGCGTCAATTTCCACTTCGATGGCAACGGCAATCTCAACCCGAACAATTGCGTTCGCGATCTGCGTCCGGTCGGTTCGAACAACTGCATCGGCGGGCAGGGCTCGACGCTGCGCCTGACCGGTCAGCTGCTGCCCCGGCTCGAGCGCAAGTCGGCGAACATGCTGGCCAGCTATGAGTTCAGCCCGGCGTTCCGCGCCTTCTTCGAAGGCAAGTTCGTCCGCATCGACGGCAACCAGGAAGGCCAGCCGACCAGCATCGCCAACCTGCAGGGCACCTACAGCATCAACAATCCGTTCCTGACCACCCAGGCGCGCAACGTGCTGACCCGCAGCCTCGCTCCGGGGGCGACGACGTTCAGCATCCAGCGCTTCAACGTCGATTTCGGCGGGCGCGGCGAGCAGTATCGGCGCGACACCTTCCGCCTTGTCGGCGGCTTCGATGGCGTGTTCAACGACGATTGGCGCTACGAAGTCGCGGTCAATTACGGGCAGACCGACACACATTTCGACGCGACCAACCGCATCCTGCTGCAGAATTTCCGCAACGCGGCCGACGCGGTGCTGTCGGGCGGGCAGATCGTCTGCGCGATCAACGCCGACGCCAATCCGAACAACAATGACGCGGCCTGCGTGCCGATCAACGTGTTCGGCAACGGCAAGCCGTCACAGGCGGCGCTCGATTATGTCAGCGCCGACGTCTATCGCGACGAGCGGGCGACCTTCTTCGGCGCCAGCGCCTTCGTGTCGGGCGACCTTTCACAGCTGTTCGAGCTGCCCGGCGGCCCGATCGCCTTCGCCATCGGCGGCGAGTATCGCGCCGAAACCGCGCGTTCGCTCTACGATCCGATCACCGCGAGCGGCGCGACCGACTTCAACGTGATCCTGCCCTTCGTGTCGCCGACGCTGAAGGTGAAGGAAGCCTATGGCGAAGTCCGCATCCCGCTGCTGAAGGGCATTACGGGGATCGAGGAACTCTCGATCGAAGGCGCCGCGCGCATCTCCAGCTACAATGGCGGGGCGGGATCGACCGGTGACGTCTGGACCTATAATTTCGGCGGCGTCTATTCGCCGGTGCCCGGGGTGCGTTTCCGCGGCGGCTATGCCCGCTCGGTGCGCGCGCCGACGCTGGTGAACCTGTACCGTCCGGCGTCGCAGACCTTCCTCAACGGTCTGATCGATCCGTGCAGCCAGACCAACATCAACAACGGCACTTCGCATCGCGTGGCGAACTGCGCGGCGGCGGGTGTGCCGACGTCGGAAATCATCGCCGGCGTCAGCGTACCCTGGACCAACGTGCCCTCGTCGGGCATTCGCGGCCTGAACGGCAGCAACTCCAATCTCGAGGAAGAGCGCGGGACCAGCATCACCATCGGTGCGGTGTTCCAGCCGCGCTTCCTGCCGGGCTTCTCGCTGACCGTCGATTATTACGACATCAAGGTCGAGAACGTCATCTTCTCGCTCGGCGCGCAGACGGTGATCGACCTGTGCTATGACAATCCCAGCGGCATCAGCAACCAGTATTGCGCGGCGGTCTTCCGCCGTCCGGACGGAACGTTCCTGGGCCAGTCGAACCGCAATGTCGGCGGATCGACGGTGCAATATACGGTCGGCGCGAACGACAATTCGTTCGTCTCCGGTCCGTTCAACTTCGCACGGCTGGAAACGTCGGGCATCGATTTCGATGCGACCTACCAGACCCGCCTCCTCGGCGGCGACCTGAACCTGCGCGGCGTGTTCAGCTGGCTGCTGAAGCGGGATTCGTACAGCAACGTCAACGATCCGACCTTCCGCGATCGTGCGAAGGGCGAGTTGAACGAGCCGGAATATGCCGCCAGTCTCGAAGCCAATCTCGACTTCGGCAAGTTCGATCTGAACTATAACCTGCGGTACATCACCGGCATGACGGTCGACTTCTACGAGACCCAGCACCCGCTCGACGGGCGCCCGGCGACCGATCTCGACAAGTTCCCGGTCGTGTGGACTCCGGATACCTTCTACCACTCGTTCCGCCTCGGGTTCGAGCCGGTGAAGAGCTACCGCTTCTATGTCGGCGTCGACAATCTGTTCGACACCGCGCCGCCTTTCGGCTTCGACGGCACCTGCGGTACCGGCGGCGTCTTCTCGTGTGGCTCGGGCGGCACGGGCACGGCGGTCTATGAGAATGTCGGCCGCTTCTTCTATGCGGGAGCCGTGATCAAGTTCTGATCGCTGCCCCGCGATCAGGTTTGACGGTTCCCACAGGGGCCGGCGGAAGGAAGACCGCCGGCCCCAATTTTTTGCCTGATCCCGGTCAGTCCTGACCGAGGAAGATGAACTTGCCGTCGGCGATGTCGAGGATGCCGAACTGGGTCGAGTTGAACGCGATCGAGACGAAGCGGCCCTTGCGGTCGCGGATCATCCATTCGAGCGGCTTGCCGATCGAGACGATGACGGGCCGTTCCAAGCGATAGGGCTCCATCCGCGCATCCACGAACGGATCGGCGACCCACGCGACCTGTCCGTCAGCACCGATGGCGGCGACGCCGCGACCGTCGCGCTCGACATAGAAGATCAGGCCCGAGTCCGGATCCCTGTAGGACTGTGGCGTATGGGGTGTGGGGAGCGTGGCATGGCCGATATATTGCGCCATTGCGGGCTGGGCGAACGCCGCAGCCGCAACGGCGATCGGAAGCCGGAAGCGGGCCAATATGCGCGCCGGCGACTTTACGGGATTCTGCATCGGACCTCTCGCATTCGAGGAGAGGGCATTCAGCGTCGGGATGATGGCGGCAAGATGACCCCGGCGCGAAGCATACGTTCGTCGCCCAGTGCTGCCGTTCGTCGAAAGGGCGGTGGTTCGCCGCTGGCGCAATGCCCAGTCTGCGGGCGATGATGATGATGCACGATCCGCCAGCGCTCCCGTCGCTCCGCACCATCGGCTGGTGCGGCGGAACCGCCAGCCTGGGGCCGGCGGAGCTTCTGCCGGATTTGCCGGAGGGCGGGTTCGCCGCGATCTTCGCCTTTGGCCGGAAGCTGCTGGCGGCGGGGCCCGGGGCGATGCCGGTGTGCGACGGCGAGGCGTTGCTGGCCGTGTCGCTGGATACCTCCTTCATGCTCGATGCCGCCGGATGCGAATGGCATCCCAATCTGCGGTTCATCGGATTTCGCGACGCCGGCGACGAGGTCGCATGGCTGATGGCCGAGGCGTTGCGGCGCGAATGCATCGATGGCGGCAGGCATGGCCCCGATTATGCCCGGCGGATCGCCGAGATTCTCGCGATCCGGCTGGCCGGACGGCATATCCGCATCGACACCGATCAGCCGCTGCAAGGCGGGCTTACCGGGCATCGGCTGCGCGCCTGTCTCGATCATATCGAGCGCAATCTGCATCGCGACATCGAACTGGCCGAGCTTGCTACGCTGGCGGGCCTGAGCACGCCGCATTTCTCGCGGGCGTTTCGCCGGTCGCTGGGCGAACCGCCCTACCGATACTTCCGGCGCCGGCGGATCGAGCGCGCCAAGGCACTGCTGGTCGAAACCGATCAGGGCATCGCGCAGATCGCGCTGGAATGCGGCTATGCCGCCCAGTCGCACTTCAGCTCGGCGTTCAAGCTGATGACGATGACCACCCCGGCTGCGTGGCGCCGGGCGGGCAAGGGCTAAAGCGCGGCGATACGGTGCGTCGGGGCGCTCGACTGCGCGACGGGGAAGCCCTGTTCGGTCCAGGCCGCGAAGCCGCCGTTCACGATCTTCACCGCGAAGCCCAGCTTGGCGATCTCGTGCGAGACCCGCACCGCGTCGAGCCGCTGCGCGTCGCTGCCATAGACCGCGATATAGGGCGCGGCGGGCAGCAACCGCAGCGTGTCGCTGCTGATGCTGTCGGCATCCATATGGACCGCACCGGCAATATGCGCGGCGCGGAAGGCGCGGCCGATCCGCGCGTCGATCAGCGGCGGCGCCTTGCCGCGCAGCTGTGCGTCGAACAGGTCGCAAACGTCGATCTCGAATTCAAGCCGATGAGCCATGAGTGCCGCCATTACGCGAGGGGGCAGGGCAGGGGTATCGATGGTTTCGGGATGGCTACCGGCCTCGCGCGCGACGAATTCGATAGGCGCGGTGCCAAGTCCGGCCATTTCCGCGACGTCTTGTTCGAAACGCTCCATCACACCCTCCTCCCACAGAGTGATCGGAATGGACCCTCGCGTGCGCCGCGGCTCAAGCGTGAAGTGACCGGATGGATGATGTCGGGGACGAAACGGAGCGGATCAGACCGCCGCGGCGTGCACGGGGCGCTTTCCCACAAGGGACGAGGTGAGCGTCAGGCTGCGTTGCAGTTCGCCCGCTGTCTCGAGGATATGCTCCTCGGCGCGGATCGGATCGGCTTCGGCAAGCGCCGCTGCTTCGCGCAGTTCGTGCGCCAGACCGCGGGGATCGTAATGGACGCGCGCGGCCTGCAAATCCGCGGCGAGCGCTTCGCTTTCCAGCCGGGCGGCTTCGCCGGCGGCTTCCTGGGCATCGTGAGCGAGCTGGCGCGCGGTGACGATGCCGACCACCAGCCAGTAGAACAGCGAATAATAGAAGCTGCGGCCCTGAAGTTCGTAGAGATAGGCGCTGGAATAGGGGATGGGCTGCATCCCGTCGAAGCCGAACCGGGCGAACAACATGGTGATATAGGCGATCGGGATCGACCAGATCGCGGTGGCGGCCGTACCCAGCAGCGCATGCAGCAGGATCGCGGGTTGCGGCTTGCCCTTGCGGAACATCGGCGCATGACGGGCGAGCCAGATGATGAGCGGCGTCATCAGTGCCCACACCGTCCAGTCGATCAGTCCGTCGAGCATCACGACATAGGCGCTGCGCCAGCCCATATCGGGCACGATGATCCATTGCTGCAGCGTGATCAGCGCCGAGATCACGACGATCGCGGCAGCCGCTCCGAAAATGATACGCATCGCGCGCCGCATGGCCCGTTCGCTCGCTTGCACCTGAAACCGCTCTAAGACATACTCCGATTAGCAATGCTGACGCCAGCCCCTGATTATCGGACCTGTCCCCGTGGCGACTGAACCGCGCATGGTCGAGCCGTCGCCGTGGCGGATCGCGCTGGTCGCGTTCGCCTTCGGCACGTTCGCGGCCGGGCTGTACATGAGCAATGCGCTGATGGCGGTGTGGGCCTATTCGGTGCCGCACCCGCGGATCGAGATCGTCACCCGGTTGCTGCTGCTGTTCTGGACATGGGCGCCGCTTGCGCCGCTGGTTTGGATCGCGGCGCGGCGCTGGCCGGTCTCCGCGCCGCACATCGTGCAGCGGCTGCTGATCCATCTCGGCGCGGCGCTGGGGATCTGGCTGCTCCACGCGCTGATCTATTGGGCCGCGTTGAACCTGCGCGCATGGCTGGACATCGCGCCGCTGATGCTCGGTGTGCGCTGGCCGCCGCCGAAGATCACGCAGTTGGTGGTGCTGATCGATACCGATCTGGTGATCTATGCGGTGATCGTTGCGACTGCGTCGATCTGGCGCAACCATGCGCGGGCGGTGGCGTCGCGGACGTGGCGCGACCGGGTGGACAGCCGCCGCTCGACCGCGCTGCTCGAAGCGCTACGCCGCCAGCTTCGCCCGCATTTCGTGCTCAATGCGCTCAACATGGCGCTGAGCGAACTGGTCAACCGTCCGAAGCGCGCCCGGGCGGTGCTGACCGATCTCGCCGCGTTGCTCGAAAGCACCGAGCGGCTCGACGGACATCTGGTCGATCTGGAGGGCGAGCTCGACATCGTTCGCGCCCATGCCGCGATCGAGCAGGCGCGGTTCAGCGACCGGCTTGAGGTGCGGTGGGACATCACTGTCCCGCCGGGCCGGGTCGAGGTGCCACCCTTCGCGGTGCAGACGCTGTTCGAGAATGCGGTTCGCCACGGGCTGGAGCAGAGCCGGGGCCCGTTCGCGATCTTCGTGGAAGCGCACAGCTTCTCGGGACGCGTGCGCATCCGCGTGCGCGACAGCGGCGGATCGATCGCCAAGGGCGACGGGCGCGGCGCGGGCATCGCACTCGACAATCTGCGGACCCGGCTCGGCTTGCTGTTCGGCGGTGCGGCGACGCTGAGCCTGCGCGTCGTCGACGGCTGGACGGTGGCCGAAATGGTCCTTCCGGAGAAACCGGTATGAGCACCCGAGTCATCATCGTCGACGACGAGCCGCCCGCGCGCGAGCGGCTCGCGCGGATGCTGGCGGAAATTGGCGGGCTGACGATCGTGGGGGAAGCGTCGGACGGTACGTCCGCGCTGGCGTTGCTCAACGACACAAGGCCCGACATCGCTTTCGTCGACATCAACATGCCCGGTGGCAGCGGGCTCGACATGCTGCGCGCGAGCCCGCCCGATGCGCGGCCCGCGGTCGTGCTGGTCACCGCCCATATCGACTTCGCGGTCGAGGCGCTGGACCTCGACGTCGCCGATTATGTGGTGAAACCCTATACGCTGGAGCGGCTGCGCCAGGCGTGCCGCCGCGCGCAGCTGCTGGGCCGGCCCGCCGCGCCGGCGATCAGCTGGGTCGCGGCGCGCGATGCGGGCGATCTGGTGACGCTGCTGCCGCAGGACGTGATGGCTGTGCTTGCCGAGGGCAACTATGTCCGCATCCTCACCCAGCACGCCGGCTATATGGTCCGTTCCACGCTGAAGCAGATGCAGGAACGGCTGGCGGGGCATGGTTTCGTCGCGATCAGCCGCTCCGCGATCGTGGCGGTGCGCTGGATCGAGCGCCTCTCGCGCGATCGTCATGGGGATGGCGAACTCACGCTGCGTTCCGGCGAGACGATGCGTGTTTCCCGCTCGTTTCGCCGCGATGTCGAAACGGCCTTGCAGGGATAGCGGCTATCGTGCGAATTACAATATTTCAGCAAGGGGGCTAGCTGAATGAAGACTGAATCCGCGACGCAAGAAGACTCTATCGCCGCATCCGAGACCGAAGGCGCGGCGGCGCTGACCGAACTGGAGGCGCATGTGCTTGCCCAGATCGCGGTGCACCAGCCGATTTCCGCTTATGACGTGATGAAGGCGCTGGCGCGATCGCCGGTCAGTTCGCTCTCCGGCAGTACGGGGGCGATTTATCCGATCGTGAAGCGGCTGCGCGATCGCGGGCTGGTCGAAGCGACGCCGGTGAAGGATTCCCCGCGCCGCGCCGAAGTGCTGTCCGCGACGCGCACCGGCCGTGCCGCCGCTGCGCGCTGGGTCGGGCGCGTGTCCGACGCCGATTTGCTGCCGCACGATCCGCTGCGCAGCAAGATCCTGTTCTTCGCGTTGCTGACCAAGCCCGAGCAGATGCGCTTCCTGCTGGAAGCCAGCCGTGCGCTGGAGGACAAGCTGGAGCAGATCGAGAGCTTTGCCCGTGCGCACGAAGGGTTGAACGTCGAACTCGCGACTGCCGGGGCCGTAGTGGGAATCAAGGCGCGGCATCGCTGGCTGAGCGACGTGATGCTGGAAATCTCGCAAAGCTGAGCGGCGCTCACCGTTTCGTCACCCGCGCGCTCCAGTTCGTGCCAAAAGTCTTCGCTATGGCCAGCCTATATTACTAATCGCAATATCATCCGTTTTCGGAGGTGTTGCGAATGTATCTTTACGACCGCGTCGCGCAGAGCAGGGATGAATCGGCCATCGTCGATGCGGCGGGCAAGGCGCATCGCGTGCCGGGCGCAGCCGATGCCGCGGCGGCTGTGCGCAGCTGCAGCACTCGCTATGTGCTCGACAACGGCATTCGCGACATCTGCCTCGAACTGCTGTGCAACCGGCCGGAGGTGATCCGGCCGCAGGACGATTGCTACCGTATCCCGCACCAGAGCATGTGGATCGAATGGACCGATCCCAAGGTCGCGGCGATCTCCGGTGCGGCCAGCCAGCGGGCGGGCATGTTCGTCCAGACGGACGAAACCGGCCGTCGCGGCACGGTGCAGAGCTATAGCCAGGATATCGAGGGCCGGCCCTGGGCCACGCAGATCCTGTTCTCGTTCGATTTCGAGAACGAGATTTCGTCCGACGATGCCTTGTGCGGCATGGAGTTCGATCAGGGCGACAATCCGGCCGAGCTGCGCCGTATCTTCCGCCACGGCCTCGGCCGGATCGATAATGGCTGGCTCAACTATTTCCGCGCTTCGGGCGGATTGAAGCGCACGGACCTGCAGATGATGATGGGCGCATCTTTGCCCGATTTCGGGATGCTGTGCGCCTTCCTGCTGCTGCTGAGTCTCGAATGCGCCGCGACCGAACCCCGCCAGGGACTGGAGAAGATCAACCGCGCCCGCGGCAAGGCCGGCAAGGCGCTGCTGCTCGATCATGTCGAGGTAAGCCTGAGGCTGGCGGTGGTCGGCGGCCGCGACGGTGCCGCCGGGCAGGGCGACCGCGCGGCGGCGCGGCTGCATCAGGTGCGCGGTCATCTGGTGCGGCGCGCGGGCAAAACCTTCTGGCGGACGCACCATTTGCGCGGCGATGTGGGGCAGGGACTGATCGCCAGCCGCACGGTGAAGGTAACCGGCGGCGGCGAAGCGTTGCGGCGGCGGCTGGGCTAGCGCCGGCGGACGATCTCGCAGCCCACGCGAGCGTCGGGATAGATATCGAGCTTCATCGAACGCACCCGCACCCCGGTGACGCGCGGGTCGCGCATCGCCAGCCGGGCGACTTCGTCGCACAGCGTTTCCTGCAATTCGAAATGCCGCGCTTCGGTCAGCGCGCGGATGCCTTCGCGCAGGAAGTCGTAATCGACCACCGCGTCGATCCGGTCCTCGGGCGTTTCGGGATAGGCGCAGTCCATCGCGACGTGCAGCATCACCCGCTGCGGGGCGGCGCGCTCATGGTCGTGGATGCCGAGGCCCATGCTGACCTCCAGCGCTTCCAGATGGATCGTATATTCAGCCATGCGGCCGCTCGCGCCCCTCGAACATCACATCGCCGTCGCGCTTCAGGAATCGCTGGCCGCAATCGACGAATATATTCTGCCCGGTGATGCTGCGCGTGACGAGCAGATGTTCGACGGTGGCGGCAATATCGTCGAGCGCGACCGGGTGCTGGAGCAGGTTCTGGCGCGAATGTTCGGAGAATTCGGCTTCGGTCTGGTCGAGGCTGGGGAGGGTGAGCCCCGGCGAAACGGCGTTGACGCGGATGCGGGGGGCGAGCGCCTGCGCCATCATCGTCGTCGCGGCCTGAAGCGCCGCCTTGCTGCAGGTGTAGGTGAAGAAATCCGGGTTCAGATTGTCCACCTTCTGGTCGAGCAGGTTCACCACCGCGCCATCGTCGAGATCGGGCTGGGCGGCGACCGCGGAGACCAAAGCGACCGGCGCGCCGAGATTCACCCGCATATGCTGGTCGAGCAGCGTAAAGTCCGCGATGGGCAGGGCGTCGAACGCGAACATCGACGCGTTGTTGACGAGGCCGTCGATCGGCCCGCCCAGTCCCTCGCGAGCGGCTTCGATCAGTGCCGGGGCGGTCGCGGCCTCGGCCAGTTCGCCGCTCACCACGCAGACCTGCCCGCCCGCCGCGGCGATGGCCGCGCGCAGCATCTCGGCTTCGTCGGGCGAATGATGATGATGGATCGCGACCGAATGGCCGCGCAGCGCGAGGCGGCGGGCAATGCCCGCGCCGATCCGCCGCGCACCGCCGGTCACCAATATCCGCATCGGCTCAGTAACCCATCAGCTTCAGCACTTCGGCGCGGCTGCGTTCGTCCTCGCGGAAAACGCCCATCATCCGGCTGGTGACCATGCCGACACCGGGCGTGCGGACGCCGCGCGCGGTCATGCAGGCGTGGCTCGCTTCGATCACCACCGCGACGCCCTGCGGATTGAGTTCGTTCCAGATACAGTCCGCCACTTGCGCGGTGAGGCGTTCCTGCACCTGAAGCCGGCGGGCATAGGCGTGCAGCACGCGCGCCAGCTTCGAAATGCCGACGACCCGATTGTTGGGCAGATAGGCAATCGAAGCCTTGCCGATGATCGGCGCCATGTGATGTTCGCAATGCGACTGGAACGGGATGCCGGTCAGCAGGACGATGTCGTCGTAACCGCCGACCTCCTCGAACACGCGGCTGAGATGGTGCGCCGGATCCTCGCCATAGCCCTGGCAATATTCCTTCCATGCGCGGCCGACGCGCGCGGGCGTGTCGAGCAGGCCTTCGCGGCTGGGGTCGTCGCCCGACCAGCGCAGCAGGGTGCGGATCGCTTCCTGCACCTCTTCGGGAACCGGAATCTTGGCCGGCGATGCAATGATGTCGCCATCGTCAGGTGAATCGTGAATTTCGGCCATTATTCCTGTCTTTCCCGTGCATTTCCGCTTTGACGTTACGGCAAGCTGGATTCCAGCAAGTTTATCTGTGTGACATCCCTGTATCGCCTTGGGAAAAAGCGCCTGAACCCGGTCTGTTCCGGCCTCTATTCCCGTTGACGCGTGGAAATTCGCAGCGTTAGGTTGTGATGTAACAAAAGCAAAGCGAGAGCGGCATAGATCGCTCACCAGTTATTTTTCAGGAGGGGGTGCACCCATGAAGAAGTTCGAACTGCTTGCAGCGTCGGCGCTGACCATTTTCCTCGCGACGCCCGCGATGGCGCAGGATGCGCCTCCGGCCGAAGATTCGACCAGCCAGGACTATCAGTCGGCCAACGACATCGTCGTCCGCGCGACCCAGCGTAACGAAACGGTGCAGACGGTTCCGATCGCAGTGACCGCCGTCGGCGCAGAGCTTCTCCAGAACGCCGGCGTGCAGGACATCAAGGGCCTCGAGCAGCTGGCGCCGTCGCTCCAGACCACCACTGGCCAGTCGGCCGCGACCGGCTCGTCGCTCTCGATCCGCGGCGTCGGCACCGCCGGCGACAACCCCGGCTTCGAGCCCGCCGTCGGCGTGTTCATCGACGGCGTGTTCCGCGCCCGCGCCGGCGTGGCGCTGGCCGAGCTTCCCGAACTGCAGCGCGTCGAAGTGCTGCGCGGTCCGCAGGGCACGCTGTTCGGCCGCAACACTTCGGCCGGTGCGCTGTCGGTCTTCACCGCGCAGCCCGAGTTCGAACTGGGCGGTTATATCGAAGGCAGCTACGGCAACTACAACGCCTATGAGCTGGAAGGCGCGATCACCGGTCCGGTGTCCGAACAGTTCGCGCTGCGCCTCGATGCGGGCTATCGCAAGCGCGACGGCTACATCAACGACGCCAATTCGTCGCGCAAGATCAACAACATCGATCGCTGGAACGTCCGCGGCCAGGCGCTGCTCGACACCGGCGACATTACGCTGCGCATCATCGGCGACTATTCGGAAACGGACGAAGCCTGCTGCGGCGCAGTGAGCATCGCTCGCGGCTCGCTCGGCAATGTCGTGAACTCGATCGCGGCGTCGCAGGGCCGGACCGGCCTGTTCATCGGCGACGCGACCACGATCAGCGGCACCAGCTACACCTTCAACCCCGAGCATCGCACGATGGCGGTCTCGCCCAACCGCAGCTTCGGCGAGCGCGTGAAGGATTACGGTGCCTCGGCCGAACTGAACTGGGATCTGGGCAATGTGACGCTGACGTCGATCACCGCCTATCGCCAGTGGCGCGCGACCCGCAACCAGGACATCGATTTCTCGGGTCTCGATCGCGCCTATCGCGACGGCTATCAGAACAACCTCAACGACTTCACGCAGGAATTCCGCGTTCAGGGGTCGATGGGCGCGCTCGACTGGCTGATCGGCGGCTTCTATCTGAACGAAGACCTCGAACTGCGTGACACGGTGCGCTTCGGCAACGATGCCAACCGTTATGTCGACACCGTGTTCGCAGGGGCCCTGGGCGCTGCCCCGCCCGCAGGCTTCGGCACGCCGCTGCAGTTCTACGGTTCGCTCGGCGCTGGCGTGCCGCTGTTCGGCTCCGCGCTGCTCAACCCCGCGGTTCCGAACTCGCTTCCGGCGCTCAGCGCCGCCTATGGCGCATCGCTCGCGCCGCTGGTCGGCTGCTTCCGCGCCAACGCCGGCACCGCGCCGTCGTCGCTCTGCGTCATTCCGGGCGTTCCCACCGCGGCGGTTCCCGGCATGCTTGCACTGGTCACCAGCCCGCTGCCGGGCGTGACCGCCGGTCAGGGCAACAACAGCGACAATTTCGGGGTCAAGACCCAGGCCTTCGCGCTGTTCACGCACAACATCATCAACGTGTCAGACAAATTCTCGATCACGCTGGGTGCGCGGTGGAACTATGAGAAGAAGGAGCTGAACGCTTCGATCAACAACGACACCGGCAGCTGTGCGTTCTTCAACCAGGTGCGCGCGGGCAACCCGGCGGCGGCGACCTACGCCTTCTATCTGCGTCAGGCCGGCCTGTTCAACAATCTGTTCCTGCTGAGCTGCAATCCGGCGGTGAACACCGAGTTCAACGGCACCTACAACCACGACAAGAGCGAAAGCCAGATCACCGGCACCGCCAAGCTGGCGTACAAGTTCTCGCCGACGATCCTCGGCTATGCCAGCTACGATCGCGGTTACAAGTCGGGCGGCTATAATCTCGACCAGGCGACTTTCGACTCGGTGCTGCTGGGCGGCAACGGTGCGCAGGCCAGCGATCTGGCGTTCGGCCGAGAAACGGTCGACTCGTTCGAAATCGGCTTCAAGACGAGCTGGGGCCGCGAGTTCACCTTCAACATCGCCGGCTTCTACGCCAAGTATAACGACCTGCAGAACCTGGTGTTCAGCGGCAACAACTTCGTCGTCCAGAACATCGACTCGTCGACTTCGAAGGGCGTCGAGGCGGAAGCCACGATCCGTCCGTCGCAGGCCTTCACCGTGCGCTTCGGCTACACCTATCTGGACGCCAAGTACGACGCGTCGAACAACTTCACCGGCACGCCGCTCGCGGGCCTGGAAGGGCGTCAGGTCCAGAACCAGCCGAAGCATGTCGTGACCTCCACCGTGACCTGGAAGCCGCGCCTCAGCGACAACATCAACGGCCTGGTCCATGTCGACATGCGCTACAACAGCGAAGTCGAGATTTCGGGTCGCAGCCCGCTGAACGCCGACCGCGGCATCGTCCGCAATCCCGGCTATGCTCTGGTTTCGGCACGCCTCGGCCTGCAGAGCGCCGACGGCAACATCAGCGGCGAGTTCTACGTCGAGAATCTGTTCAACCAGTATTACAACATCACTGGCTTCGCGGTGCCCGAGCAGACCGGCAACTATGCCGGCTATCCGGGCTACCCCCGCTTCTACGGCGTGCGGGCGCGTTTCGGTTTCTAAGACCCGGACAGCAAATCGGGAAAATGGGAACGGCCGGGGCAGCGATGCCCCGGCCGTTTTCTTTTGAAATGTTGGAGTTCGCCTGCTTGGCTAAGCGTTGTCGCTCTTTGACATCGCGAATTCTCCGGGTCTTCGAAAGCCACATTGCCGCTCGCGCGGAACATGCGCGATAGGGTGACCCGCGTGTTACCTTTGGCGTTTCAAGCCATCGGCGAACGAAACATGCCGATGGTGTAAAGTTTGTGTAAAGTTAGTGCGACGTTCCGGCACATCGTCGCCTCTTGGCGGGAAGGCGAACCGGCCCGGAAGCCGGCCCGCCGCACCTTACTGCTTCTCGAACGCGACGGTGATCGTCAGTTCGACTTCGTCGGATACGATCGGCAAGGCAGCGTTGATACCGAAATCGCTGCGCTTGATCGCGCCAGTGGCTTCGAAGCCGACGGTTTCCTTCTTGTTGTACGGGTTCGCGCCCGCGCCGGTGAATTCGGCGTTGAGCGTGACTTCGCGGGTCTTGCCGTTGATCGTCAGGTCGCCGGTGATCGCGGCCTTGTCGCCCTTTGCGACGACTCGCTTGGACACGAACCGGGCGTCGGCGGGGTTGGCGCCGAAGAAGTCGGGGGACTTCCCCTCGGCACCCGGCTTCAGCAGGTGCGCGGTCAGGCCCGCGCTGGCGGTCGTGACCTTCGAGACCGGGATGGTGATGTCCACCTTCGACGCGTTCGGGTTCTTCGGGTCGATGCTCAGCGTGCCGGTCGCGTCGCCGAACAGGCCGAAATAGTCGTTGAAGCCGAAGTGATTGACGCGCCAGCCGACCAAAGTGTGGCTGGGATCGACGGCATAGGCGCCGGCCGCGACGCGCGACGCATCCTTCGCGCCGGGCAGGCCGGCATCCTGCTGAGCGATGACCGGGGCGGCAACCGCGAGCGCGGCAATGATGGCAAGGGCACGAAAGCGCATGGGAAGAGGCTCCATTTTGGGGAGCCCTATCTCTGTGCACGATTGATCCGCGTCAAACCATCAGTGGGAAACCCAAGGTTTCCGGTTGGGGCGTCGCGGCGCTAAGCGATCCGCCGCCCGACCGGCCGCACCGTGGCGCAGGCCGGGGTGCCGTCCTTGCCGGTGCCGTTGACGGTCAGTTCCACCACGCCGTCGCCCTTGGCGGCGCGATCGAGCAGGTCCTGCGGGATATCGTGGATGTCGATCTTCATCCGGCGGGTCCAGGGCGACAGGCAGTCGCCTGCGCTCTGCCCGATGCGGATATAGACGAAGCGGCGCTCGGGGCCTTCGCGGCGCACCTGATCGCCGAAGAATTTCGGGCCGGGGGCGATGCGGACCGGAAAGTCGAACGCCAGCGGTTCGCCGGCGGTCGAGCGCTTGGGATCGAGTATCTTGTCGTCGCCCGACTGGAGGCTGTGGAATACGCCGGGCACCGGCTGTTCGATGACGATCCGCATGGGGATCTCGGTCTGGTCTGCGCGCGCCATACCTTGTGAATATCACGATGCGGCTGGCAATCTCCTGTAAATCCGTCGCTGCTATGGTGAACGCACAATAGGGAGAGGGTTACCCCATGCGACTGCTTCGTCATTTGCTTCCCACGGTCCGCCGCACGAGCGCGACCAGAACGCGCTTCACGCTGGCGCCCGCCGCGCTCGCGCCGCTCGAACTCGATTATGATCCGCTGGTTGCGCAACTCGCCAACCAGTGCCGCTAAATCCGGCTTCGTAGGCGACATGAAAAAGGCCGCGAACGCTGAGCGCTCGCGGCCTTCCTCTCCCCAGGCCTTCGGGCCTTAGTTCTTTTCCTTGTCCACCAGCTTGTTGGCGCCGATCCACGGCATCATCGCGCGCAGTTCGCTGCCGACTTCTTCGATCTGGTGACGCTTCGCCGCGATGCGGCTGGCCTTCAGTTCCGGCTGGCCGGCGCGGTTGTCGAGCACGAAGTCCTTCACGAAGCGGCCCGACTGGATGTCGGCCAGAACGCGCTTCATTTCCTTCTTGGTCTCTTCGGTGATGATGCGCGGGCCGGTCTTGATGTCGCCGTATTCGGCGGTGTTCGAGATCGAGTAGCGCATGTTGGCGATGCCGCCTTCATACATCAGATCGACGATCAGCTTGAGCTCGTGGAGACACTCGAAATAGGCCATTTCCGGCGCGTAACCGGCCTCGACCAGCGTTTCGAAGCCGGCCTGCACCAGCGCGGTCGCGCCGCCGCACAGCACGGCCTGCTCGCCGAACAGATCGGTCTCGCATTCTTCGCGGAAATTGGTCTCGATGATACCCGAACGGCCGCCACCGACGCCCGAGGCATAGGCGAGGGCGATATCATGCGCGTTGCCGGTCGAATCCTGATGGATCGCGATCAGGCAGGGCACGCCGCCGCCGCGCGCATATTCGCTGCGCACGGTGTGGCCGGGACCCTTGGGGGCGATCATGATGACGTCGATGTCCGACGGCACTTCGATCAGGCCGAAATGGATGTTGAGGCCGTGCGCGAAGGCCAGCGCCGCGCCGGGCTTCAGATGGCCCTTGATGTCGCTTTCCCAGATCGCGGCCTGATGCTCGTCGGGCGCGAGGATCATGAGGATATCGGCCCATTGCGCAGCTTCGGTGGTCGAAAGCACCTTGAAGCCGGCACCTTCGGCCTTCTTCGCGGTGGCCGAACCGGCACGCAGCGCGATCGCGACTTCCTTGACGCCGCTGTCGCGCAGGTTCTGCGCATGGGCATGGCCCTGCGAGCCATAGCCGACGATGGCGATCTTCTTGTTCGAGATCAGGTTCAGATCGGCGTCGCGATCGTAATAGACACGCATGGATAGCTCCCTTTTCAATCTATCTGCGTGCTCCCGCGAAAGCCGGAGCCCAAGGATGCGTCGCCCCTAGACTCCTGCCCGAACAGGCGCACGAAACTTTATCTTCAGGCCGCTTCGCGACCCCGCGAGATGGCGACCACGCCGGTGCGGGCGACTTCGACCAGCCCGACTTCGCTCATCAGTTCGACGAACTTGTCGATCTTCTCGACCCCGCCGGTGACTTCGAATACGAAGCTGGAGATGGTCGCGTCGACCACGCGGGCGCGATAGACATCAGCCAGACGTAGCGCTTCGATCCGGTGATCGCCGGTGCCGGCGACCTTCACCAGCGCCAGTTCGCGTTCGACGTGCGGGCCGCTCGCAGTCAGGTCGGTCACCTTGTGCACGGGCACGAGGCGATCGAGCTGGGCGATGATCTGCTCCATCACATGCGCCGAGGCAGAGGTGACGATGGTGATGCGGCTGACCGCGCGATCGTCGCTGATCTCGCTGACCGTCAGGCTCTCGATATTATAGCCGCGCGCGGTGAAGAGGCCGGCGATCCGGGCGAGGATGCCCGGCTCGTTATCGACGATGACGGCGAGCGTGTGCCGCTCGCTGGTTTCCTGTTTGATATGCATGGGATTAAACCAGCGCCTTCGCTTCGTCGTCCATTTCGCCGGAGACTTCGTTGCCTTCGAGGATCATGTCGGTGTGGGCCGCGCCCGATGGGATCATCGGGAAGCAGTTGGCGAGCTTTGCCACGCGGCAATCGACCAGCACCGGACCGTCATAGGCCAGCATGTCGGCGATGCCGCCGTCGAGCTGGTCGGGACGCTCGATCAGGATGCCCTTCCACCCGTAAGCTTCCGCGAGCTTCACGAAATCGGGCAGCGCGTCGGAATAGCTTTCCGAATAGCGGCTCGAATAGGTCAGCTCCTGCCACTGGCGGACCATGCCCATATATTCGTTGTTCAGGATGAAGATCTTGACCGGCAGGCGATACTGGGTTGCGGTCGCCAGCTCCTGGATGTTCATCTGGATCGACGCTTCGCCGGCGATGTCGATCACCAGATCGTCCGGATGACCCAACTGCGCGCCGATCGCCGCGGGCAGGCCATAGCCCATCGTGCCGAGACCGCCGCTGGTCAGCCACTTGTTCGGATCATCGAAGTGGAAATGCTGGGCAGCCCACATCTGATGCTGGCCGACTTCGGTGGTGATGATCGGTGAACGATGCTTCGTCGCTTCGTACAGCGCGCGGATCGCCCGCTGCGGCATGATCGCATCGCCCTTTTCGGGGAAGTCGAGGCAGCGGCGCGCGCGCCAGCCGTCGATCCGGCGGAACCACTCGGCGAGGTCGGGTTTCGGATGCTGGCGCGACTTCCACGCATCGACCATATCGGCGAGCGCGCTGGCGCAATCGGCGATGATCGGCAGATCGACGCGGACATTCTTGTTGATCGACGAGCGATCGATATCGATGTGGACCTTGCGGCTGTTCGGGCTGAACGCGTCGAGCCGGCCGGTCACGCGATCGTCGAAGCGCGATCCGATCGCGATGATCAGGTCGGCGCGGTTCATCGCCATGTTCGCTTCGAACGTGCCGTGCATGCCCAGCATACCCAGCCACTTGTCCGACGATGCCGGGAATGCGCCCAGACCCATCAGGGTCGAGGTAACCGGCGCACCGGTCAGTTCGGCCAGTTCGCGCAGCAGGCGCGTCGCTTCGGGGCCGGAATTGATGATCCCGCCGCCGGTATAGAAGATCGGGCGTTCGGCCGCGGCGAGCATGTCGACCGCTTCCTGAATCTTCGCCGGATCGCCCTTGGTCTGCGGATTGTAGGTCGCGTGGCGGATCGGGTGCGCCGATCCGGGCCGCGCGGTGGCGACCTGCACGTCCTTGGGGATATCGATCACGACCGGGCCGGGGCGGCCGGTAGTGGCGATATGGAACGCCTCGGTGACGATATCGACCAGCTTGGCCGGGTCCTTCACCAGATAATTATGCTTCGTGCAGTGGCGCGTGATGCCGACGGTATCGGCCTCCTGGAACGCGTCGGTGCCGATCAGTGCGGTCGGGACCTGTCCGGTGATGACCACCATCGGGATGGAATCCAGCAGCGCGTCGGTGATGCCGGTGACGGCATTGGTCGCGCCCGGACCCGAAGTGACGAGGACGACGCCGGGCTTGCCGGTCGAGCGAGCATAGCCTTCCGCGGCATGGGTCGCGGCCTGCTCGTGACGGACCAGGATGTGGCGAATGCGGTCCTGCTTGAAGATCGCATCGTAAATGGGAAGCACCGCGCCGCCCGGATAGCCGAAGATGACTTCCACACCGAGATCGCACAGCGTCTCGATCAGGATGTCTGCTCCGCTCTTCTCGGTCACGTCGAATCTCCCTTTGGTGCGGTGCAATAGCATCGCCCGGTCGGGCCTGCTAATCGCACGAAAACATCGCGTCAAGCGCTATTGAGATAATTTTCTTTCAATTGAGTCAAGATTTACGTATAAATCTGTCTCGCTAGTGCGGTGCCAGCGCTCGGGCGGCTGATTGCGGAACAAAGTGTATTGCCGCTTGGCATATTGGCGGGTCGCGGCCTGGGCCAGCGTGACCGCTTCGGCGCGGCTGATCCTGCCCGCGAGCCAGTCGGCGATCTCGCGTACGCCGATCGCGCGGCGCACCGGCGCATTCTCGGCCAGATCGGTGCGGGCATGGAGCGCGCGCACCTCGTCCACCGCGCCTTGGTCGAGCATCGCCTCGAAGCGGGCGTCGGTGCGCGCGGTCAGCCATGCGCGGTCGGGCAGAAGGACGATTGCGGCCAGATCGATCGTCCCGCCGATCCCGCCATGCCGCTCATTCTGCCAATGCGAGATCGGCATTCCGGTCGAGCGGATCACTTCCAGCGCGCGAGCGACGCGGGTGGTGTCGCTGGGCGGGAATTTCTCCGCGGCGACCGGATCGAGCCGGGCGAGTTCGGCGTGGGCGTCCGCCACGGCCATTGCGCGGACTTCCTCGCGGATTTCCGGTTCGATCTCGGGCACCGGGGCGATGCCGTCGATCAGGGTCAGCAGATAGAGGCCGGTGCCGCCGACAAGGATCGGAAGGCGGCCGGCGGCATGGGCTTCCGCAATCTCGTTGCGCGCTTCGGTCGCCCAGCGCGCGGCGGAATAGATGTCGGCGCCGTCGATATGGCCGAACAGGCGGTGGGGCACACGGGCTTCGTCTTCGGCCGTGGGACGAGCGGAAAGCACGCGCAGATCGGCATAGACCTGCGCGGAATCGGCATTGATCACCACGCCGCGATGCTTTTCCGCCAGCGCGATGGCCAGTGCGGACTTGCCGCTGGCGGTCGGCCCTGCAATGAGCGCGACCTTTGGAAGATCAGGGGTCGTCA
Source organism: Sphingomonas sp. G-3-2-10 (assembly GCF_012927115.1). Classification (NCBI taxonomy): domain Bacteria; kingdom Pseudomonadati; phylum Pseudomonadota; class Alphaproteobacteria; order Sphingomonadales; family Sphingomonadaceae; genus Sphingomonas; species Sphingomonas sp. G-3-2-10. The sequence continues at coordinate 353,547 of NZ_JABBFY010000001.1, forward strand.
TGTTCATCGCCACGCTCATAGCAGAGACGCTGTCCGCTGGGGACCTTTCCTCGGCCGCGGACAAGCTGGCGGCGGCAGGCTGCGTACCGGGCGCGACCCGCTGGCTGGACGAGGGCAGGGCGGCGGACATCGCGTTCGCGCACAATCCCGAGGCCGCGCGCGGGACGCTGGAAGGCGCTTTCCCAGCGACCGACGTGGTCGTCCAGCCCGCTGCGAACCGCGAGAAGAAGCTGCTCGTCGCCGACATGGATTCCACCATGATTACCGTCGAATGCATCGACGAGCTGGCCGACTATGCCGGCATAAAGGCGCAGATCGCCGAAGTGACCGAGCGGGCGATGCGCGGCGAGCTGGATTTTGCCGAGGCGCTCGATGCGCGCGTGGAGCTGCTCAAGGGGCTTGAGGAAAGCGCGATCGATCGCTGCCTTGAGGAGCGCGTGCGGCTGATGCCGGGCGCCGAGGCGCTGGTGAAGACGATGCGCGCGCGCGGCGCGCTGACCATCCTTGTGTCGGGCGGCTTCACGCGCTTTGCCGAGCCGGTGGGCGGGCGGATCGGGTTCGACCGGATGATCGCCAACCGGCTGCTGATCGAGGACGCGGCGCTGACCGGCGCCGTGAGCAAGCCGATCGTCGACAGCTCGACCAAGGAAACCACGCTGCTGAACGCGATCGCCGAGCGCGGATTGGACGCGAGCGAGACGCTGGCGGTGGGCGATGGCGCCAACGATCTGGCCATGATCAAAAAGGCCGGATTGGGTGTCGCCTATCATGCCAAGCCGATCGTCGCCGCCGCGGCGGGCGCACGGATCGATCATGGCGATCTGACCACGCTGCTCTATGCGCAGGGCATCCCGAAGGCGGAATGGGTGCTCGGCTGAGCCTTCCGCCCTGTCGAAGACCCCGATTTGAACCAAATCGCCATTCGAACTATTTGATTTCACAGCCCTTGCGATGGTGCAGCGGCTGGAAGGACCTGTAATGTCTGAGCCCGGTGACGGCGAGGAACTGACGCCCCGCCAACCTCGTCAGAATGTTCTGCTCGGCGCCGAGATTTCGGGGTTCGGTGGCGGTACGCCGACCAAGCACCGCGTGCGGGATCTGTCCGCGTCCGGCGCGCGGGTGGATCGCGCCGGTTCGCTCAAGGTCGGCTCGACCGTGCTGGTTTCGGTCGGCGTTCTCGAACAGGTGGGCGCGACCGTGATCTGGGTGCGCGACGATCTCGCTGGCCTGAAATTCGCTGAAGCGATCGATCCCGATGCCGCCCGCTCGAAGGCACTGGTCTCTCCGACCCAAAAGACGGTCGGCAAGCACGACATCGGCCAGACCGACGCAACCCCGCGCAACGCGCCCGGCTGGATCGGCGGACTGAACAGTCCCTATCGCAAATAGCGCTTAGCGGCGGCGAGCGAAGGTGTAGCCGATGCCGATCCCGGTCGAAAACTGATCGCGGGAGCCATGCGCACGCACCAGCGGCGAGTCCGCGGCGTCGCCGGTCAGCCGATCGTACCGGGCATAGCTGTGGAGCGTCCAGCGGTCGCTGAGCTGGTGCAGATAGCCGATATTCGCCCCGATCGCGTGTATTCCGGCATCGGGACGATAGGCCGCAAGGCCGGTCGCAGCGGCCTCGGCCGGGCTTACCCCGAAATAGCTTCGCTGATAGCGCGCATCGCCCAGCGTGACGCGCGGGCCGATCGAGAATAGCCGGCTGTCGCCTTTCCGGGCGATATAATCGACGCTGGCCACGCCCACCCAGGCTTCATGCCCGCCAAGGCCGCGACGTATTTCGATCCGCGCGCGAAGATCGGGCCGGATCATGGTCTGCGCGAAGCCGCCGACCTCGAAACTGTTGCCGACCTTGCCGATGCCCGGAACGCGATAGTTGCGGCCGTTTTCGAAGCTAAGGGCCGGGCCGAACTCGACGCGGCCGGCTTCGAGTACCGTGAAGCCGGTGCTTTCATCGGCGGCTTCGAACGGGAACGGATCGTCGCCGCGCGCGGAGTTGAAGTCCCAGAGCGGCTTGATGCTGGTGCGGTCCGCGCCCGCGAAGCTGGGGACGAGCTGGATGCCAAGGGCAATGCGATAGCGGCGCGGCTCGCGCTTCGACGGCGCGTCCGGATCGGACTGGGCGTGGGCGCTCGTGGAAAGCAATGACAGGCACAGGCCGGCGAACGCAGCGAATTTGATCATGAGCCGCCCTAGACGCTGGTCACGGCCTAGACAACGCAACTGCGACGGGCTGCGGGCGCTGTCACGAGGTGTGGTGGCGCCACCACGGGTCGGCGGCCTTGATCACATAGTTTCGCACGACATGGTCCCACGGAATCAAGAACGGGAAGATCACGATCGCCAGGCATTCCCACGCAGTCTGCACGGTCGCTGCGTCGAGATGCCCGGCGGACCATGACGGGAACCAGATCCGGGCCAGCCAGATCGCCTTCCACGCCATTTCGAAGAACAGAAGCGGCAGCATCTGTAGCGGGTAGCGGAGGCCGAGCAGAGACAGGAGCGACAAGGCGCCCAGCATGCTCGTCACCACGCCCGACATCAGCGGCCATGACCGGCCCGTGTCGAGGATCGCCGGCCAGATGACCGATCCCAGTCCGATCACGAGGACGAGATAGGCCATACGAAGAAGGTTGAGGCGGAACGGCGAGATTTGGGTCATGCCGCATCCCCTTCGGCTTCGAACACCAGCAGGTCGGCGGGCTGGCAATCGAGCACCGTGCAGATCGCTTCGAGCGTCGAGAAGCGGATCGCCTTGGCCTTGCCGGTCTTGAGGATCGAGAGATTGGCGAGGGTGATGTCCACCGCCTCGGAAAGCTGGGTGAGGGACATGCCGCGGCTTGCCAGCACGTCGTCCAGCCGGACCAGGATCGGCATGGTTCAGACCGTTCCCTCGAGTTCGTCGCGCATGGCTGATCCGACCGCGAAGATGCGGGCGAGGACGAACGCCATCAGCACCGCGATCCACCCCGCGAACGAGATGTCCACTTCGGGCGCGGCTGAGCCCATTGCGGGGAAATAGCGCGCGATCAGCCCGCCCGGAATGTCGCAAAGCTGCAGCGCGAGCAGGCACCAACCGATGAACTGCAGCCGCTGTGCATTGATCGCGACGAACGGCTCCCCGGCGGCGGCGGTGCCGACGATGGCGGAGAGCGTGCCCAGCAGCCGATCGGTGACGACCGCCATGACGATGCCGAGCAGCGCAAGCAGCCGCATCCCGGTCTTTGCCGACACAATGTCCGCGCCGGGCAGCGATTCACCAACCACATCGGTGAAGCCGGCGTCGAAGATGAAGCTGCCCAGCACCAGCGCAACGATCGCGACCAGCACGAAGCGATTGGCGAACCAAGCGAACCGAACGACGAAGCGAGCGGTGTTCATGAGCGTATCGGGACTGGACATGTGATCCTCCTTATCGATAATCGATAATTCCACGATTGCGATGCGTCAATGATATTTATCGAAAAACGATAAGGGTGATCCATTCGCGACACGCTATCGCCCCACTGTCGCCCCATCGCATGTGGTTGTAGAGCCGCATCGCGCGACGGGCTTCGTTCGCGGACGTTTGAGGTCCTGATTGCCGCCGATGGATTCGATCCAGCAATTTTCCGTACGCGAGCGGCTCGCCATGTCGTTTCGCGAGCGTGGCGCGGCGTTCGTGTGCGCGGTCGCGATCGAGATACTGATCGCGCTGCTGTTCCTGTTCGCGCTGATGCCGGCGCTGAGCCCGAAGGAGAAGAAGGAGCAGCCGCCACTGTTTGGCTTCGACGTGAGCGAAGGCGATCCGGTCGAGCCGAAGGAACAGCGTTCGTCCGAAGCCCGGCCGAAGGGCGCGGCGACGGAGAAGGCGCGGGTCACCGAGCAGCCTGCGCCGCCGGTCGAAACCGAGCTGGAGACCCCTACGCCGCCGACGGACTCGAACGTGATCTGGATGACGCGGCGAGACTATGCCGCAACCGACGTCTCGCGATCGCGGGCGTCCGGGAACGAGACGCCGGCGGCGGGGCAGGGCGAGGGCCGGGGCACGGCTGGCGACAGCGAGCGGGTCGAAGGCAGCGGGCCGAACGGTGAGCCGCTCTACGCCGCCGAATGGCATCGTCGGCCGACCAATGCCGAGCTGTCGACCTATCTGCCCGCGCGGGCGCGGCAGAGCGGCTGGGGCCTGATCGCCTGTCGCACGGTCGCCAATTATCGCGTCGAGGATTGTATCGAACTGGGCGATTCCCCGCGCGGATCGGGGCTGGCCGGGGCCGTCCGGCAAGCCGCGTTCCAGTTCCGGGTGAGGCCGCCGCGCGTAGGCGGCAAGCCGCTGGTCGGCAGCTGGGTGCGGATCCGGATCGACTATACTCTCACCCGCGAGACCGAACCGCGCGAATAGGCCGGGGGCGGCTTACTTCGGGACGGCCACGCAGGGGGAAAGACCGCGGCAGCTGCCCGCGGCTTCGGCGCGCGAAGCGAACGGGCCGACCAGAACCTTGGTGAGATTGCCTGTCTTCACGAAGCTGACCTGACGCCCCGGGAAGCGGCCGCTGACCTGGCTCCACAGCTTGCGGGCATTGTTCGGGTCGCCGAACGCGCCGAGCTGAAGCCGCCAGCCGCCTTCGCGGATCGGCGTTGCGGACGCGACTTCGGTTGCAGGAGGCGTGGGCTTCGGCGCAGCCGGAGTCGGACGCGGCGCGGGGGTGTTGCGCGGCGGGCGGGTGCCGGTCGCCGGGGCGGGGCGGGTGCCCGGCGGGATGTTGCTGGCATAATCGGTGATCGGCTGCGGACGGTTGGCCGCTTCCTCATATTGCCGGGCGAGGGTCAGGCCCTGCTGGCGTTCCGACAGCGAGATATAGCGGTCCATCTGCGCCAGCGCGGTCGATGCCTGGGGCAGGCCGGACTGCGACGCGCGCACGGTCAGGGCGTAGGCGCGAACCCAGTCACGCTCCACGCCGTCGCCATTGAAATACATCGTGCCCAGCACGAACTGCGCCCGGGCCTCGCCGCGGGTCGCGGAGCGCTGGAGCCATTCGACCGCCTGGGTGCGTTTGCCGTTCTGGAACAGCATCAGGCCGTAATTGTCCTGCGCTTGCGGATGGCCCTGCATCGCGGCCTTGCGATACCATTCCTCGGCCTGATTGAGGTCGGTGGTGACGCCGCGGCCCAATTTGTACGCCTGGCCCATGTTGAACTGCGCGTCGGGATTGCCCTTCAGCGCTTCCGGGCGCCACAGGGCGACGGCGGTCTTGTAGTCGCCGCGCTGGTCCCAGGCTTCGACACCCGCCTTGACCGGGTCTTCAGGTGCGTTCTGCGCCAGTGCCGGCGACATCAGCAGCACGGTCCCAGCCGCAGCAGCCAACCAAACGGACTTGATCAAAGCCTTACTCCCACGCCCCCGCGATGAATGGATAAATGCCAGTTAACCATCGAGTGTGAAAGAAATCCTTACGTCCGCCGGAAGGGGCCTGAGTCCCGGTGCGGAACGCGTTAACCTCTTCTTGAGACCCCGCATGGCAATTCGGAGGCCGGATTACCGGGAGTTGAGGGGTTCAATGCGCGTTCTGGCGATGGCATCGCAGAAAGGCGGGTCTGGAAAGACTACGCTCAGCGGGCACCTTGCGGTGCAGGCGCAGCGCGCGGGCTGCGGCCCGGTCGTGCTGATCGATATCGATCCGCAAGGTTCGCTGTCCGACTGGTGGAACGAACGCGACACCGAATTCCCCGCCTTTGCGCAGACCACGGTCGCGCGGCTTGCGGCCGATCTCGAGGTGCTGCGCCAGCAGGGCTTCCGCACGGCCGTGATCGATACGCCGCCCGCCATCACGATGGCGATCCAGAGCGTGATCCAGGTCGCCGAACTGATCGTCATCCCGACGCGTCCTTCGCCCCATGACCTTCGCGCCGTGGGCGCCACGGTCGACCTGTGCGAGCGCGCGGGCAAGCCGCTGATCTTCGTCGTCAACGCCGCGACTCCCAAGGCCCGGATCACGTCCGAAGCCGCAGTCGCGCTGTCGCAGCATGGCACCGTCGCGCCGGTGACGATCCATCACCGTACCGATTTCGCGTCGTCGATGATCGACGGCCGTACGGTCATGGAGACCGATCCCAACGGCAAGTCGGCGGCGGAAGTGACCGCCTTGTGGGGCTATATCTCCGACCGGCTCGAGAAGAATTTCCGTCGCACCGTGTTCTCGGCTCCGGCGGCGCAGGTCAGCCAGTTCGGCGGCATGGCGCGTCCGGCAGGGGGTGGCTTCGGCCGCCGCGTGGTGAGCTGATGAGCATGTTCGGCACGCCGAAGCCCACCGCTTCGCTTTCTTCCGGCCTGCTCGCGCGCAAGGGCCATGCCCGCCCGGCGATGCGTCCGCAGGGTTTCGTCTCGCATCTGCCGCCTTCGGCCGAGGATCTCGGCTGGAACGACATGGGCGACGATTTCCATCCCGCGCCGCAGCCGGTCCATCAGGTCCATCAGGTCCAGCCTGTCCAGCCGGTCGTTCCCGCGCCGCAGCCCGTCGCCGTTCCGGTGCCCGAGGTGGTTCGCCAGCGCGAGGCGCTGGAGGAACAGCTTGCGCCCGAGCCCGCGCCGTTCGTCGCGCTCGACCCGGTGCCCGCGCCGAAGCCCGTCGCGCAGCCGAGCGTTGCCCGGGTGGTGCGCGAGGCCAAGGCCGCGCCGCGCGCCAAGGCAGAGAAATCCAAGGCGGCGTTCACGCTCCGCCTCGACAATGACCGCCATCTGCGCCTGCGCCTGGCGTCAGCGGTCACCAATCGATCGGCGCAGCAACTGGTGACCGAGGCGCTCGACGCCTTTCTCGAATCGCTGACCGAGGTCGACGCGCTGGCGAACCAGCTCGACGCCCGGAAAAGCCGCTGAGGATCAAGGACATGAAGACCCGTACCCTGCTCTCGATCGGTATTTCGGCCCTGGTGGTCACCGGCGGAATGGTCGGCATCGGCGTTCCCGGCATGATCGCCACCGCGGCGGGCACCGAGAATCCCAAGCGCGCGGCTTCCGAGGCAGCCAATGCCCGCAAGGCGATCGCGAAGCGCGATGCGGCCAAGGCGATCAAGTTCGCCGAGGCGGCCGTCGCTTATGCGCCGCAGAGCGCCGAATATCGCGCGCTGCTGGGCCAGTCCTATCTGCTCGCCGGCCGCTTCGCTTCTGCGCGGACCGCGCTGGGCGACTCGCTGACGCTCGATCCTTCGGATGGTCGCGTCGCGCTGAACTATGCGCTGTCGCAGATCGCGCAGGGTGACTGGGCCGGGGCCCGCGGCACGCTGGACAAATATGAGGGCACGATCGCGGCGAGCGATCGCGGCCTCGCCTATGCGCTGGCCGGCGATCCGGTGAAGGCGGTCGACGTACTCGTCCCCGCCGTCCGCGCCGCCGACGCCACCGCCAAGACTCGCCAGAATTATGCGCTGAGCCTTGCGCTCGCCGGGCGCTGGCAGGAAGCCAAGACGATTGCCGCGATGGACGTGCCCGCCGACCAACTCGACGCGCGCATCATGCAGTGGGCCAGCTTCTCGCGCCCGACCAATGCCTATGACCAGGTCGCATCGCTGCTCGGCGTGCGCGCGGTCGAGGATCAGGGCCAGCCCACCGCGCTGGCGCTGGTCATGCCCGGCAATATCGGCGTCGCCGCCGTTGCGCCCAAGCCCGCCGATCCGGTCGACGCCTATATGCCCGGCGTGCCGGAGAATGCGCCGCAGGTGGTGGCCGAGGTCGAAGCCGATCCCTATGCCGCGCCGGTCGAAGCCGCTCCCGCGGCCGTCCAGGTCGCCGGCACCGGCCCGCAGGTCGTGTTCGGCCCACGTGCCGAAGTCGTGCAGGCCGTTCCCGCCGCCGCGCCGCGCCGCGCCGCCACGCCGGCGCCGGTTCGCGCCGCGCCGACCCGTCTGGCCGCTGCACCCGCCGTTCAGCGCGTCAGCTACGCCAAGGGCGGCTGGGTGGTCCAGCTGGGCGCCTTCGACAATGCCGCAGTCGCCCGTGACGCATGGAAGCGCACCACGGCGCGCGTGCCCGCATTGGCCAGCCAGACCCCCAAGGGTGCCTCGATCTCCAGCCGCGGTTCGAGCTTCTACCGCCTGTCGGTGGGCGGCTTCGCCCGCGCCGACGCGGACTCGCTGTGCCGCACCGTACGTTCGACCGGCGGTACCTGTTTCGTCCGCGCGCAATCGGGCGGCGATCAGGTTGCGAGCTGGGTGAACCCGCGCCGCAATGTGCAGATGGCGTCGCGCTGATCGCCAGATTTCACACGAACCTCACACTGTCCGGGGGTTTTCGCCGGAGTGTAATCTGACAGGGCGGCCACGATCCCCACAGGGTTCGTGGCCGTTTCATTTCAGCGAGCGAAATCCAACATTGCAAGGGGTTAGTCTGGAAGGTGGTCGCCTCGTCGGGAGGTGAAGCCGAGCTTGTAGCTATGCGATGCCGTCGTCCCGATTTTGCCATCAAGGAGTGAAGTCCACGCCTCAGCGAAGGCCAGCAGCCCCTCCCGCGGGATGCAATCAATCCAGTCGGTATCGAATCCTGCCAGATTGAACGCATCGACGTGAATGAAATCGGGTGCTTTGATCAGCTTTGTGCGGAGTTTCGCAGTCGCTGACCGTATCGCATCGGCAGCTTCCGGCTGAGCCATGAACCGGTCGAGCTGATTGTACACCACACCGCCCAGCGACATCATTCCGGCGGTGAGCCACGAATTGCGAAGCTCAACGACCGGTGATGCCGGTGGCTCCCGACTGGCGTCGATGTTTAGCGCAACGAGCCAGATCCAGAGTTCGTGGATGCTATCCACGGCCCAAAAGCCGTGCTGTCCATCGACGGTGACGAAGCTGCTTCCCATACCTCTTAGCCGCCGATCTCGGTCCCGCCCTTCCAGACCTTCACCACCTTGCCCTGAACCGGCAGGCCGTCGAACGGCGTGTTGCCGGCGCGGGCGCGCATCGCTTCGCCGTTGATCTGCCATGAGGCGTTGGGATCGATCAGGATGAAGTCGGCGGGCTTGCCGGGGGCCAGTTGGCCGGCATCGATGCCGAGGATGCGGGCGGGGTTCTTCGCCAGCAGGTCGAACAGGCGATCGAGCGTGATCGTCTCGTTCTGCACCAAAGTCATGCCCAGCGCGAACAGCGTCTCCGCGCCCGACATGCCGGCTTCGGAATCGGCGAAGGGGAGGCGCTTTTCCTCCGGGCCGCGCGGATCGTGACCCGAGGACAGGACGTCGATCGTGCCATCGGCCAGCGCGGCGAGGGCGGCCTGACGGTCGCTTTCGGCGCGCAGCGGGGGCGAAAGGTGCGCGTAGGTGCGGAAATCCGACACGTCGATATCCGACAGCAACAGATGCGCCGGAGTGATGCCGCAGGTGACGGCGATGCGGCGCGCCTTGGCCCGGCGGACCAGATCGAAACCCGCCGCGGTGGTCACCTGACGGAAGTGGAGCCGCGCGCCGGTGTCTTCGGCAAGGATCAGGTCGCGGGCGATGGCGAGCGCTTCGGCGCTGGCGGGCGCGGCGGCGAGACCGAGGCGCATCGCGGTTTCGCCTTCGGTCGCTACGGCATTGGCGGTCAGGCCGCCATCTTCGGCATGGGCGATGACGGTAAGGCCGCAATCGCGGGCATAGGCCAGCACCTTGCGCATCACGCCCGAGTCCGGGATCCAGCGGCGGCCGGTCGAAACCGCTTTGGCGCCGGCGGCGGCGTTGATCGCCATTTCGGCGAGGTCTTTCCCTTCCAGCGCACGCGTGGCGGCGGCTAGGGGGTGGACCCACAGATCGGGCTTGCCCATCAGCGCGGCGCGGCGGACGATGCCGGGATCGTCGAGGATCGGCGACTGATCGGGCATCAGTCCGACGCGGGTGATCCCGCCTGCGCGGCAGGCTGCGGGATCGACCGCGAACACGCCCAGATCGATAATGCCCGGCGCGATCATCCCGCCATTGCGAGCGAACTGCGCGCAATCGATGGTCTGCGCGCCCGGCGCTTCAGCGACGATCGTATCGCCATCGATCGCGAGCGACGTGCCGCCACCGAGGATTTGCGTGTTGGCGAAGATGGTCGCGGTCATGCCCAGCCCTCCACGCCGCGCTCATGGCGCGTCAGCACGTCAAGGCAGGCCATGCGGACCGCCACACCCATCTCGACCTGTTCGGTGATCGCCGAGCGTTCGGGGTGATCGGCGACCGAGGAGGTGATCTCGACGCCACGGTTCATCGGGCCCGGGTGCATGACCAGCGCATCGGGCTTCGCGCGTTCGAGGCGTTCGGGGGTGAGGCCGTAGAGCATGTGATATTCGCGAGTGGAGGGGATGTAAGCCCCGTTCATCCGCTCGTTCTGGAGGCGAAGCATCATCACCACGTCCGCGCCCTCCAGCGCTTCGTCGAAATTCGTATAAGGCGTGACGCCCATCCGCTCGATCGCGGCGGGCATCAGCGTGGTCGGGCCGACGACGCGGACTTCGGCGGCGAGGGCGGTGAGTGAAAGCATGTTCGATCGGGCGACGCGGCTGTGCAGGATGTCGCCGCAGATCACCACGCGCTGACCGGCGATGCTGCCCCGGCGGCGGCGGATGGTGAGGGCGTCGAGCAGCGCCTGCGTGGGATGCTCGTGCCAGCCGTCTCCGGCGTTGAGCACGGGGCAATCGACCTTGTCGGCGATGAGTTGGACCGCGCCCGAGCTGCCGTGGCGGATGACGATCACGTCGGCGCGCATCGCGTTGAGCGTGACGGCGGTGTCGATCAGGGTCTCGCCCTTCTTCACGCTGGACTGGGCGGCGTGCATGTTGACCACGTCGGCACCGAGCCGCTTTCCCGCGATCTCGAACGAGAGGAGCGTGCGGGTGCTGTTCTCGAAAAAGGCGTTGATTTGGGTGAGACCGGCGAGGCGCTTGTCGGGGCGTGCCCGGTCGCGGTTGGCATCGACCCATTGCTCGGCTTCGTCGAGCAGGAACAGGATCTGATGGGGCTCGAGTCCCGCAATGCCGGTGAGGTGCCGGTGCGGGAAAACGGCGCTGCCCGGAAGCTGGGCAGCGGGGCGATGATCGGAGGCTGACATTAAAGGTGTCGGGTAGCGGGGCGGGGGCGGGGTGGCAAGCGGCAGCTATGGTATTCCCGCCAACGCACCTGTCCCGCATCTCCGGTAACGGAAGAAAGAAGCGGGAGCCCCGCGTTCTCGGGGATGACGGGAATAAGGTCGATTAGACCAAAACCAGTCCGTCGATCGCGCCTTGCAGGATGTGGGCGGCAGCCATGTTGTCGATCATTTCGGCGCGGCGGGCGCGGCTGAAATCCTGTTCGATCAGGGTGCGTTCGACCGCGACGGTGGACCAGCGCTCGTCCTGCATGAAGATCGGCAGGCCCATATCGTCCATGTTGCGGGCGAAGGCGCGGGTGGACTGGGTGCGGGGACTGTCGGTGCCGTCCAGGTTGAGCGGCAGGCCGATGACGAGGCCCTTTACCTGCTGTTGCGCGATCAGTTCGGTCAGCGCGGCCTTGTCCTTGGTGAACTTGCTGCGGCGGATCAGCAGGGCGGGGGAGGCGAAGCTCCACTCCGCGTCGCACAGGGCGGTGCCGATCGTTTTCGTGCCCACGTCGAGGCCGAGCAGGCGGCCGCCATTGGGCAGGGCTTCGCGATAGGTGAGGCGATCGGTGGTGATCATGGATGCTTCTTACCGTTCGCCCCGAGCTTGTCGAAGGGCAGTTCTTCTTTTCCGGCGGCTGTTCCGGCGGCGTCGAAGAAAGGACGGTGCTTCGACAAGCTCAGCACGAACGGATTTGGGGTTATCCTCGATACGCCGCCACGCGGCGCTCGGCGTCCTTGCGGATGTTGGCCCAGAACAGGCTGTAGTCGTACACATGGTAGTTCTGGCCGGAGAGGACATAGGGTCCCATTTTCGGCAGGTTCGCGCCGATCAGCAGGAAACCGCGGCCGTCGCAGCGGGCGGGAACCAGACCAGCTTCGAGCCGGGCGTTGCTGAGATCCTTGTTGGGGATCAGCGTGCCGAGATTTGCGGTGAACGACGCGGTGTCGTTCGGCTTGCCGGTGATCGGATTGGTGCAGACCAGCGGCGTGCCCGCACGCGACTGGCCGGTGAAACCCTTGGTCGTATCGAAGATGTCGGTGACCTGCGCGGTGTTGGTCGGATCGTCGAACGCCGCGGCGGGTTCGCCGAAGCTCTGCCACGACAGGATGCAGCCGGCCTGATCGGGACCGGTGCAGGCGGGCAGGCCCATTTTGGGCAGATCGGCGGTGATCGAGACCGGCCAGCCGACGACATAGGCTGCGACGATGCGCTTCGCGAGCGGGGTGCCAGCCACGCGATCGACCAGCAGGCGCGACAAATGGAGCGCACCCTGGCTATGCCCGGCGAGGATGATCGGGCGATCGCCGGCTTCCTTGAGGAACTGATCGAACGAAGCGAGGACGTCGCCATAAGCGAAGTCGAGCGCCTTTTGCGCCTCGGCCTTGTCGGTCAGGAAGGCGCCGAAGGTCGCCTGACGGTAACGCGGCGCCCAGATCGCGCCGATGCCGTTGAACGCGCTTGCCTGGCTGCGCAGGAACAGTTCGGCGCGGCCATTGGCTTCGGCATTGTCGAGCGGAGCGTTCCAGCGGGTGCGGTCGAGGAACGAGGTGGGATGAATGAAGAAGACCGCGGCCCTGGGCTCGGTGGTCGGCTTGAAGCCATCCGGGACCCACAAAGCCGGATTGCCGGGCTTGTCCGGCCGGGCCATCCACATCTCGATCCGCGAATAGTCGCCATGCGGCGGCAGCGCCGCGACTTCGACGCTGGGCACCAATGCGGCCCGCATCAGTTGCGGACCCCAGAAGCGATAGGCAAAGGTGGCGGCGAGCGCGAGCACGATCAGGACAGCGACCACATAGAGGAACTTGCGGGCCAAGGAGACCACTCCATTGTGCAATGCGGCATAAGCCGCGAGGCGGCAACCACGTTCCCCTGAGGCAAGCGTGCGAAACATGCAACCGTCGGGGCGGCTGCACCGATCCTGCACGGTAAATTGACTTTACCGATGCGCCGCGATGGCGGAGGCTCTGCGCATGTGGCCAGCACGGGCCGTCTGGAAGGGGAGCCGGGCATGAGCGATTCGCACGAAACGGTGGAAGACTGGGCGGAGCGGCAAGAAGTTCCGGCCGAGCATGAGAACTGGCCGTTGCGGCCCGTGATGCTCGCGCTGCTTGGATTGGCGGCGGGGCTGGGGGTCTATTTCCTCCTTGGCGACGAGCCTTTCTACCGGCGCGAACCGACTTCGCTGACGCTGGCGCTTGCAACCGCGCTGACCGTGACCGCCGGGCTGATCGGTTTCACCATCGAGCGGCGGCTGTGGTGGGCCTCGCTGGTCTTTTCGGCGGCGATGGGCGTGCTGGCAGGCTCTGTCATCTGGTGGAACGGCGGACCGGACCAGTGGAGCGGCGGCGATGGCTGGCGGACGTTCAGCCTGTTCCTGGGGATCGCGATCGCAGCACCGCTGTTTCAGGCGGCGCGCGATGTGGGAAAGCCGCGCTTCCCCTACGCGTCGGTCCACGATCATGCCTGGACCAATGTGGTGCTGTGGGGCGCCGGCTGGGTGTTCGTCGGGATCACCTTCGCATTGTCGTTTCTGCTGGCCGAGTTGTTCCACCTCATCAAGATCGATGTGCTGAAGGATCTGCTGGAAAAGAGCTGGTTCTGGCACGCGCTGATCGGGACGGCGTTCGGCGGCGCGCTGGGCGTGCTGCGCGAGCAGGACAAGGTGGTCCATCTGCTTCAGCGGGTGGTGGCGATCGTGCTTTCGGTGCTGGCGCCGGTGCTCGCGGTCGGGCTGCTGCTGTTCGTCCTCGCACTGCCTTTTACCGGGCTTGGCGCCTTGTGGGACGCGACGAGCGCGACCACGCCGTTGCTGCTGAGCTGCTGCGTCGGGGCGCTGATTCTCGCCAATGCGGTGATCGGCAACGCGCCGTCGGAGGAGCGGACCTTTCCGCTGCTGAAGTACGGCGCGATGGGGCTGGGGCTGGTGATGCTGCCGCTGGCGGTGATCGCCGCGATCGCCACCGGGCTGCGCATCGGACAATATGGCTTCACGCCGGACCGGCTGTGGGCGCTGACCTTCGTGATCGTCGCCAGCGCCTATGGGCTGGCCTATCTCGTCTCGCTGCTGATCGGGCGGCTGCACTGGGCCGAGCGGGCGCGGCCGGCGAACCTGAATCTGGCGTTCGTCCTGTGCGGGCTGGCGCTCGTGCTGGCGACGCCGTTGATCAGCTTCAACGCGATCTCGACGCGCGATCAGGTCGCGCGGCTCGAATCGGGCAGGATCGCGCCGGACAAGTTCGACTGGCGCGCGCTGGCGTTCGAGTTCGGGCAGGCGGGGCGCGATGCGCTGAAGAAGTTGCAGGCATCGGCTAATCCGGCGATCAAGGCGAAGGCCGATCTGGCGGCCAAGGCCGAGAATCGCTGGGATGTCGCCGAGGTGGACAATAGCGAGGTGCGGAGCAGGGAGATTGCGAAGAATGCCCGCATCCTACCCAGCGGCACGACGCTTCCGCCCGCGCTGATCGATGCGATGGCCGGCAACATCAACTGCACCAGCGAAGGCAAGTGCACGGTGTTCCTGATGCCGGGCGGAGCCGAGGCGCTGGTGTTTCAGGACTGGTGCTACGATCGCGCGGCGAAGGGCGGAGAGGAGCTTGCGGTCAATTGCGGCCTCGAGAACCGCTATCGCTTCGTCGACGGCAAGTGGCAGAGCATGAACTACAGCCCCCGGATCGATCGCAAGGACGAAGCCGCGAAGGGTGCGGCAGCGAAGGCCGGCAAGGCCTATCAGGCCGGCCAGATCGAGGTTCGTCCCGTCACCCGGCGGCAGGTGTTCGTCGGCGGCGAGCCGGTGGGCGAGGCTTTCGAGTGATTGACAAGTGATTGGCGAGTGAACGGTGCTTGATGGCATGGGGGCGTGCCTGCTAGGCGCGCTCCCATGTCCGTAGACACTGCAACCGTGAAGAAGGTCGCGAGCCTCGCTCGCATCGCGATCACCGACGCCGATGCCGAGAGGCTGGCGCCGGAGCTCAACAACATCCTCGGCTGGATCGAGCAGCTTGGCGAGGTCGATACCTCCTCCGTGCAGCCGATGACCGCGGTGATCCCCAATACGCTGCGCCTGCGCCAAGACGTGGTGACCGAAGGCGGCCAGCGCGACGCGGTGCTGCAGAACGCGCCGCAGGGCGAACATGGCTTCTTCACCGTGCCGAAGGTGGTCGAATAATGAGCGACGTTACCGATCTGGGCGTCGCCGAACTGCGCGACGGTATCCGTGGCGGCAAATTCTCCGCGCGCGAAGTGGCCGATGCGTTCGTCATCAAGGTGAGCCGGGCGAAGGCGCTCAACGCGTTCATCGTCGAGACCCCCGAGCACGCGCTTGCCGCCGCCCGCGAGGCTGACGAGGCGCTGGCGCGTGGCGACAAGCTGAAGCCGCTGGCGGGCGTGCCGATCGGCATGAAGGACCTGTTCTGCACCAAGGGCGTGCAGACCACCGCCGCCAGCCACATCCTCGAAGGCTTCAAGCCGGTCTATGAATCGACCGTCTCGCAGAAGCTGTGGGATGCCGGCGCGGGGATGCTGGGCAAGCTGAACCTCGATCAGTTCGCGATGGGTTCGTCGAACGAGACCTCGTACTTCGGCAACGTGATCTCGCCGTGGCGCAAGCAGGGCAGCAATGCTTCGCTGGCGCCGGGCGGTTCCTCGGGCGGCAGCTCGTCGGCGGTGGCCGCGCGGCTGTGCCCGGGTGCCACCGGCACCGATACCGGCGGCTCGATCCGCCAGCCCGCCGCGTTCGTCGGCATCAGCGGCATCAAGCCGACCTATGGCCGCTGCTCGCGCTATGGCGTGGTGGCGTTCGCGTCGTCGCTCGATCAGGCGGGCCCGATGGCGCGCGACGTGCGCGATTGCGCGATCCTGCTGGAGAATATGGCAGGCTTCGATCCGAAGGACTCGACGTCGCTGAACCTGCCGGTTCCGAAGTGGGAAGAGCTGTTGTCCGGCGATCTTCGCGGCAAGAAGATCGGCATTCCGAAGGAATACCGCCTCGACGGCACGCCGCCCGAAATCCTCGCGCTGTGGGATCAGGGCATCGAATGGGTGAAGGATGCGGGCGCGGAGATCGTCGAAGTCTCGCTGCCGCACACCAAGTACGCGCTGCCGGCCTATTACATCATCGCGCCGGCAGAGGCTTCGTCGAACCTCGCCCGCTATGACGGCGTGCGGTACGGCCTGCGCGACCTGCCCGAGGGCGCGAACCTGCAGGACATGTACGCCGCGACCCGCGCCGCCGGTTTCGGCGACGAAGTGAAACGCCGTATTCTGATCGGCACCTATGTGCTTTCGGCCGGGTTCTACGACGCCTATTTCACGCAGGCATCGAAGGTCCGGACGCTGATCGCGCAGGATTTCGAGAACGCGTTTACCGTGTGCGACCTGATCCTGACGCCGACCGCGCCGAGCGCGGCGTTCGCGCTGGGCGAGAAGTCGGCCGATCCGCTGGCGATGTACCTCAACGATGTGTTCACGGTGCCCTCGAGCCTCGCGGGCCTTCCTGCGATGTCGGTGCCGGGCGGGCTCGACAAGGACGGGCTGCCGCTCGGCCTGCAGATCATCGGCAAGCCGCTGGACGAGCAGGGCGTGTTGAACGCCGGTCTCGCGATCGAGCAGCGCGCGGGCTTCGCCGCGCGGCCGGATGCGTGGTGGTGAGACAGGCAGATTGCCGGGCGGCTGGCTCGGTTGGTCGTAAACGCTATTGAAATCAGCCAGATCGGTGTGATGCGCAATTGACATAGGGCACCGTCGGGTGACCTTATCCGATTGTGGGGGGATTCCTGACGACGCTCGTCATAGCGCGGAAGTGATCCCATGACCGGATTCGGTACGTCGACACCGGCGTTTCTTCGAGCGACGCGACGCTTGCCGGGTGACTGGCGGTGAATCTCGGGCACTATGCCCGGCGCATCGTTCAGCGCAGCAACGAGATGTTGAATCGCGCCGGGCTCGATCTTTCACGGATCGAGACGCCGGGTTCGCGCGCCGCCGGGCTGGCGTTCCAGTGGCGGCGTGATCCCGCCAATGTGCAGCGTGGCGCGGTGGTCAGAACCATCGAGCAGGGACACGCGGTCCGCTTCTTCGTTGCGGACAATAGCGACCTGATCCAGCGCTATCATTTGCGCGGAAAATTCTACGAGGCGGAGGAACTGGCGCTGCTCGCCCCCTGGTTCCGCGGCGGGTTGTTCGTCGATGTCGGCGCGAATGTCGGAAATCATACCCTGTATGCGACCCTGATCCTGGGAGCGGACCGGGTGATCGCGTTCGAACCCAATCCGCCCGCGCTGGCGGTGCTGGAAACGAATATCATCCTGAACGGACTGGGCGATCGCGTGACCATCCAGCCCGTCGGCCTGTCGGATCGGCCGGGCCGCGCAATGGTGCATCTGCCCTATGCCAATCTGGGCGGCGCAGCGCTCGAGGTCACGGATCGCGGCGAACTGGAGATCGTGACCGGCGACAGTGTGCTCGTCGATGAACCCGTCGCTTTCCTCAAGATCGATACCGAGGGGCTGGAGATGAGCGTGCTCGCGGGACTCGAGCAGACCATCAGGCGGCATCGTCCGGTGATGTTCGTCGAGGTGGAGGATGTGAACATCCCCGCCTTCACGGCGCAATGCGAGCAATGGGGCTACCGCACCGAGACGACCTACAAACGCTATCCGGTGAACACCAATTTCCTCATGGTTCCGCAAGACTGATCGCCTGACGACAGTGGTTCGGCAGCGAAATCTCCGCTCGCCTCTTCTCAGCGGCGGCGCATGTCACTATCGGACGAGACTTCGCATCATCGTGATTTTCCGTTCGAGATAGATAATGGCTGAAACAGCGTACCGCATTCATGGCGAAACCGGCGAGTGGGAGGTCGTGATCGGCCTTGAGGTCCATGCCCAGGTCACGTCCAACGCCAAGCTGTTTTCGGGCGCCGCGACTGCGTTCGGGGCCGAGCCGAACAGCCAGGTCAGCCTGATCGACGCGGCAATGCCGGGCATGTTGCCCACGCCGAACCGCGAGTGCATCCGCCAGGCGGTGCGCACCGGCATGGCGCTGGGCGCGGTGATCAACAAATGGTCGCGCTTCGATCGCAAGAACTATTTCTACGCCGATCTGCCGCAGGGCTATCAGATCAGCCAGCTGTTCCATCCGCTGGTGGGCGAGGGCGCGCTGGAGATCAGCCTCGACGAGAAGGATCCCGACGCCGAGGTGAAGACCATCGGCATCGAGCGCATCCATGTCGAGCAGGACGCGGGCAAGCTGATGCACGACCAGCATCCGACGCGCTCGTACGTCGATCTCAACCGCGCCGGCGTGGCGCTGATGGAGATCGTGTCGAAGCCCGACATGCGTTCGCCGCAGGAAGCCGGTGCCTATGTCGCCAAGTTGCGCTCGATCCTGCGCTATGTCGGGTCGTGCGACGGCAATATGGATCAGGGATCGATGCGCGCCGACGTGAACGTTTCGGTCCGCAAGCCCGGCGAGCCGTTCGGCACGCGCACCGAGACCAAGAACGTCAACTCGGTCCGCTTCGTGATGCAGACGGTCGAGATCGAAGCGAAGCGTCAGGTCGAGGTGCTCGAAGCTGGTGGCCGCATCGTGCAGGAAACCCGTCTGTTCGATCCCGATCGCGGCGAGACGCGGTCGATGCGGTCGAAGGAAGACGCGCACGACTATCGCTACTTCCCCGATCCCGATCTGCTGCCGCTGGAACTGGACGACGCATTCCTGAACGAGTGCGAAGCGAGCCTGCCCGAACTGCCCGACGCCAAGCGCCGCCGGTACGAGCAAGATCTTGGGCTGACTGCGTACAACGCCGCGGTGCTGACCGCCGATGCCGATACGGCGCGCTGGTTCGAAGCGCTGCTGGCCGAAGGTGCGCGCATCCAGGGCAAGGGCGAGCAGGAAGTGGCGCGCGCCAGCGCCAACTGGCTGATCTCCGACCTGTTCGGCGCGCTCAACAAGCTGGGCAAGGATCTGGGCGAGAGCCCGGTCAGCCCGGTGCAGGGCGCCGAGCTGCTGGCGCTGGCCGCCAATGGTACGCTGAGCGGGCCGCTGGCCAAGCAGGTGTTCGAGATCATGCTCGAAACCGGCGACGCGCCCGAGAAGATCGTCGAGGAGCGCGGCTTGAAGCAGACCAGCGACACCGGCGCGATCGAAGCGGTGATCGCCGAGATCCTCGCGAAGAACCCCGGCCAGCTCGAACAGTATCGTGGCGGCAAGGAAGCGCTATTCGGCTTCTTCGTCGGCCAGACGATGAAGGCGATGGCAGGCAAGGCCAATCCGGCCGTGGTCAACGAGTTGCTGAAGAAAGCGCTCGGTTAGTCATTGTCACCTCCTGACGGAGCATTATGGTGCGCCGTCAGGGGGGAGAGGATGCGCATCATTGCAACGTTGATGGCTGGCGTCGCCGCGCTTCTGGCGCTGCCGGCATATGCTCAGGATACCGGTGCGCCGGTCGATCCCGCGACGATCGTCGTTCCCGATCTTACCGGCGGACGCGACCCCGACGTGGTGCGCAACGGCTGGAAATATTTCTATTTCTGGCGAGCGGATACGAGCTTCGAGGAAGCACTGGCCGACTTCACCGAATGCTATCGCTTCCTGCCGGTGGGGAGCACCCATCCCGGCACGCCGATGTTCGCGCCGTGGGAGGGCAGGCCGGCCGCCGAAGCCTATACGCCGATCCCGGCCTATGGGCTGGTGGGCGTGGCGATCGGGGCGATCATCGCCGGCCCGCTGGAGCGCCGCGCGCGTCAGTCACGCCTGCGCCGCTGCATGGAGCCGCGCGGCTATCAGCGCTACCCGTTGCAGGAGCGCCGCTGGGAAGTGCTTACCGACAATTTCTCGGCGGCTTCGATCGCCATGCAGGCCAAGGCGGCATCGGGCGCCGCGCCCGATGGCCTGCCGCTTCCGGAGGACCGCTGATGCTCGCGTGGCTTTCCGCAATCGCACTCGCCAGCTCGCCCGTGGCAGCCGGCGACCGCCCGGGTCAGGAAATCGTCCAGATCCGCGAAGGCGCGCCGGTGACGATCCGGCCGGACCGCGCCTATCTGATCATTCGCGTACATAAGCCCAAAGGCGTTCCGACGTTCGAGCCTGTCCTGATGCGCATCCCGGCCCGCGCGGAGATGGATGCCTATAATGTGGCCAAGGCCCAGGCCTTCGCCGAGGCCGAGCCGAAGCTGAAGGCGGAGCGCGAACGAGCACTGGCGCGAAAGTCGCAGGCCGAGGCGGCGGGGAAGAAGTTCAACGGCGACATCCCGCCGGTGCCTTCGCTCGAAACCTTCAATTTCGTCTATGCCGGCACGCTCAACGTGAACGCGATCGCCAACAACTGGCCGTTCGTGAAGGGGCAGCCGGACAGTCTGTTCCTCGTCGAGACGCTGCCCGGCGACTTCGTTCTCTATGGCGCGTCATGGGGCATGGGCTGGCAGGGGCTGCATGTGTGCTTCTGCCTCGGCACGGTGGGCTTCACCGCCAAGGCGGGCGAAGTGACCGATCTCGGCACCTTCTACGCCGATGCCGCCAAGTCCAAGTCCATCGTTCCCGAACTGGCGGCGGAGACCGGATTCGGCCCGAGCAGCGATACGCCGAACGTGCTGATCGCGGGCACCGTGCGGCCGGTCGCGCCCGGAACGGCCCTGCCGCCCGCGCTGGCGGGGGTGACGGTGGTGCGCGGCGAATATCGCGCGGTGGGCAAGTACTTCAATCCCAATGCCGGGGGCGTCAACCGGCTGGTGCCGGTGCCGGGCGTGCTGAGCTACGACCGGGGCAAGGTGATCGACGTGAAGAGCGGTAAGGAAGCACCGGGGGCCTATCCGTTCCGGTGACGTCGTCGCGCCGGAAGGGCGCCCGGACCGCTTGTCACGGGGCGCATTGCCGCTATCGTGACGATCGTTGCGGTTCCGCAATGGGGGAAATGATGAGATTTGGCAGGATGACGGCGCTCGCGCTGGGCGCCGTGTTGTGTGCGGGCCTTTCGGCGAACGACGCCAAGGCGCAGCGGCGGCAAGCGGCGGGGCCGATCGACGTAGCGAAGATCAAGGTGCCGGCGCTCACCTTCGTCGAGACCGACAAGATCGCGGCCGATTACGACAAATACTTCTTCTTCCATCGCGACGAGACCGATTTCACGACGGCCTATGCCGATGTCCTCGAATGCGACGGCTATTCGCGCGGACCGTTCCAGGGCTCGAACAACGCGCCGGGCTATGTCGACACGCCCTATCAATATCAGGGCACGATGGCGGGCGCGCTGGGCGGGGCGCTGGGCAATCTGCTGGTCGCGTCGATCAGCACCGCGAGCCGGACCAATGGCGAACGCCGCCGCCTGCGCCGCGCCAACATGCGAACCTGCATGGGGTTCAAGGGGTATCAACGCTACGGGCTGCCCAAGGGGATCTGGGGCAAGTTCCATTTCGAGGGCAGCGCCGCCGATGCGCTGCCTTTGGCCCGCCAGCGCGACTATCTTCAGCGCCAGGCCAAGGTCGCTTCGGGGCCGCGCCCGGCAGGAAAGGAGTTGGAACCATGAGCCTGCGTCTGTTCGCCGTCGCGGCTGCCGCCTGCGCGATGTTTGCCGGCGCCCTGCCTGCCCACGCGCAGGGCAAGCGCCATGCGCCGCAATATTCCGAGCCGGTCAACGGGCGGATCGAGACCGGCAAGGCTTATATCCTCTATCGTGGGCCGACGACGCGGCTGACCCTGCTGCGCGCGCCGCTCGAAGCCGATCGCGAAGCATATCGCGCCGAGCGGGCCAAGGCGCTGAAGGACGCGCAGGCGCGGGCGAATATGGTGGCACGGCTCAAGCCGCTGGTGATTACCGACGCCACTCTGGTCCATCCCCCGATCGAGATGAGGATGCGGGTGGAGTTGCAGCCTAGCGACTTCCTGACCGGGCCGGATGGCGAGGAACTGCTGCTCGTCGCGGTCCAGCCGGGCAACTACACCGTCTATGGCGCGATCGGCTGGGGTGAATTCGGCTTTGGCGGGCGGTGCCTGTGCATGGGCACCGTCAGCTTCGAAGCGCGGGCCGGGCAGATCACCGACATGGGCCGGGTGCTGATAGTCGAGCCGGACGACCTCCCGCGCGAAGGCGAGCCTCAATTTCCCGGGCGGAGATCGATGACGATCGTGCCCGCGACCGCGCCGGTCCGGATGCCCGCCCCGTTCGAAGACGCGACGGTGGCGCCCGCGGAGTACCGCGCGGCGGACAAGATCCCCAATTTCCTCAAGATCGACATCGACCGGCTGACACCCATGCCCGGCGTACTGGGATATGAACGCGACAAGGTGATCGACCTGCGCGCCACCGGCAGCGCGGCGAATTGACCGATGGGCGCCCGGCCAGTGGCCGGCCGCCCGCCTGATCGATCTTACTTCGTCTTCGCCGGCTTGCGCGCCGCCACGCGGGTGCGGGCGTTGTTGGCGTATTCCTCGAAATTCTTCTTGAACACGCTCACCAGCTCGTCGAGCGCGGCGATCGCGTCTTCGCCTTCCTTGGGCGGGAAGAGCTTGAGGCCATTGCCGCCCCATGCCTTGTATTCGAAGTCGATCTTCTGGTCGTCGCCGAAGTCGCGATACATGAACAGGGTGCGCAGCGAGCGGCCATAGATCGCCGCCTTCTGGTAGAAGACGTCGGCGACGATGAGTTCGCCATAGCAGGCCGCGGTCGAATCCGAACGGCGCGTCTTGACCTTGTTCATCGTCTTGCGCTCGAGCGGCTCTTCGTGGCGGATGATCACCGTGCCGGGCTTGAGGCTCAGCAACGTGTTGAGATCGAGCGACTGGAGCGCGTCGAGCTGGCTCGGGCTGTCGAGCGCGCTGGCCATCTGCGCCTTGTTGCTGGCATCCTTGCCGCCGTGGATGGCGGCATCGAGCAGGCCGCCGCCGAGCAGGCCGGTGGTGACCGACGTCATGCGCTCGGCTGGCCAGACGTGAAGCTCGCACGGCGCGTCCTGAGCGGATGCGGCCGCCGAAGCGAAGAAGGTGAGGCTGGCGGCGATCGCCGTGGCCGTACGGAAGGCTGCTTTCATGATATCCCCCAGTGGTTGAATTATAACGTCGGTAGGAACGTCACGGCCTCTTCCGGAGCAGTTCGGAGAAGCGTGTCGCATTGGTTCGGAAGGCCGAAACAATCTCGTCGAGCGCGGGCTGGCTCAAATCGGGCGGGTCGATCGAAAAGATCAGGAGCTTTGTGTCGACCCAGGTGCCGAAGCTGCGCACCGGCGCGGCCTGGGCGCCGAAATCGCGAAAGCGGTAGAAGGTCTTGAGCGTCCGGCCATTGGCGTAGGCGCGCGCGTAGAACACGTCGTCCACCACCAGATCGGCATAGCAGGGCGCGACCGTCTCGACATAGCGGGTCCGCACCGTGCGGATCGTGCGGCTTTCCAGCGGCGTGTCGTGCACGACGACGACATGGCCGGGGAGACCGAGCATGTCGGCCAACGGGAGCGACTTGAGGGCCTCGACCTGAACCGCGGTGGACATGGGCTCGGGCGTGGCCGACGCGGCGAGATTGTCCCGCGCCCGCTCGTCGGCGGCATCCGCGGATTTTTGCTGCGACTGCTTGATCAGCGCGGGGATGAGGCCGGCCGAGGGCGAGGATTCGAACGCGCGCTGCCGCACGCTACCCATGCCGTCGGCGGGCCAGACATGGAGTTCGCACGGCGCATCCTGCGCGGACGCGGGCAGCGCGGCGCACGACAGCAGCAGAGCGGAGAATGCGCTGCGCATCCGCATGGCGGCGCTATTTGCGCTTCGGCGGCTTGGTGAGCGCGGCGGCGAATTGCGCCACGTTCGATTCGAACGCCTTGCGCAGCTCTTCCGCCGCGGCGGGCATGTTGTCGGGCGCCTTGGGCGGGAATTGCAGCAGCTTGGTCATGGCGAAGCTGCCGAACATCCGCCGGGGTGCCGCATCGGGGCCGAAATCGCGGAAGCGGAACGAGGCGCGTAGCGCATTGCCGCCGATTACATTCTGCGTCAACAGCAGGTCGTCGACCATCAGCTCCGCGTAGCAGGGCGAATTGCTGGTGGCCAAACGGGTCTTGCTCGCGCGGATTTCACGGCTGCTCAGCGGCTGCGGATGGACGATCACCGCATAGTCGGGGAGTGCGACGAGCTTGGGCAGGTTCATTCCTGCCAGCAAATGTCCCTGTACTTCGGCCGTGAGCGGATTTTCCGGTGCCTCCGGATAGCCTTCGCGACCCTTGGTCGATCCATTGATCGTCCCGCCATGCACCCAGCCATAATAGAGATGGATCAGGTCGGAACCTGGCCAGACATGGAGCTCGCAACCGGCCGGCGTGGGCTCGGTCGCAGGTGCCGCCGCAACGCTTGCCGGAGCTGCCGCCGAATCCTGTGCGGAGGCCGGAGATGTGGATGCAAGAGCGGCCAAAACCGCGAAAAAAGACAATCGAATGATCAAGATGGCCCCCCCGAGCCGGAATACCGGACTGTGCTAGGCGGGGCGGGATCGGCGTGCAATTGGAAAAATGAAGCGGGTTGTCCCGCTTCATTCTAATACTCGATTTTTCCGGATTTACCGTTCCGTCTATTGCGCCGTCTTGTCTCGATTACTGGTCTGGCCTGCCGCTCCTGGAGCGCCGTCGGGTGCGCCGCTGGGCTCGGGCGGCGTGACGGAGGCGCCGTCGGCGGATTCGGCGGCGTCCGATGCAGCGCCGGTCACCGATTCCACGTCCTTGCGCGGATCGGGCCGGTGGTCGAGATCGGGGTCGCGGGCGATGTCACCCATGCGGGTTTCCTTCAGGCGGTTGGCTGGATCGGACCGGGATCGGTGCCGGGTTGCGGCGCGGGGATATCGATATCGGGCTGCGGCGGCACGATTTCCGGCGGCTGCGTCTCGGGCTGGCCCGGCTGCGGGGCAGGGGGCGCTTCGGGCTCGGGCGTGGCTGGCTTGACGGGCGGTTCGACGGGCAAGATCGTGTCTCCTTCCTTGGTTCAACGCCTGTCCCTGCTGTCGGTTGCTTCGCCCTTGCCCCGGGACCCATGACTGTTATAGAGCCCGCCGACCGGCGGTGCCCCTGCGGGCGTGGCGGAACTGGTAGACGCGCCAGATTTAGGTTCTGGTATCGAAAGGTGTGGGGGTTCGAGTCCCTTCGCCCGCACCAGCACCGCCGTTCCTTCAGCGTCCGGACGCCGCCAATCCGAATTCTATAAGAAAGCCGTGAAATGCAGACTGTCGAGACGTTGAACGAGGGCCTCAAGCGCGCCTACACGCTGAAGATCACTGCCAAGGATATCGACGCGAAGGTCGATGCCGAAGTGAAGAAGGTCGCGCCGCAGATCCGGATGCCCGGCTTCCGCCCCGGCAAGGTGCCTGCGAACCTCGTCCGCAAGATGCACGGCGAAGCGATCGCCGCCGACGCGCTGAACAGCGCGATCCAGGAAGGCGTTCAGTCGCTGATCGCCAAGAACAAGCTGCGCCCGGCGATGGCGCCGTCGGTCAGCCTCGGCGAAGGCTATGAGAACGGCAAGGATGCCGACGTTACGGTCGAACTCGAAGTGCTGCCGGAAGTGCCGCTGCCCTCGATCGAAGGCCTGAAGCTCGAGCGTCTGGTGATCCCGGTTGCCGATTCGGCTGTCGAAGAGCAGCTCAAGCAGCTCGCGGGCCAGCAGAAGTCGTGGACCGACGCCCCCGCCAAGCACAAGGCGAAGGAAGGCGATCAGGTCACGATGGACTTCGTCGGCAAGACCGCTGACGGCGTCGCCTTCGAAGGCGGCACCGGCACCGACATGGCCGTCGAAATCGGCTCGGGCCGTCTGATCCCGGGCTTCGAGGACCAGATCGTCGGCGTTAAGGTTGGTGACGAGAAGCAGATCAACGTGACCTTCCCCGAGGATTACGGCGCCGCCGACCTCGCCGGCAAGCCCGCCACGTTCGACCTGAAGATCACTGCGGTGAAGACTTCGGGCGAGACCGTGATCGACGATGCGTTTGCGACGTCGCTCGGCCTGCAGAGCCTCGAGCAGCTCACCGGCCTGCTCAAGGGCCAGCTGGAGCAGCAGAATGGCGGCCTGACCCGCACTCACATGAAGCGCAAGCTGCTCGACCAGCTCGCCGCGGGCCATGACTTCGAAGTGCCGCCGTCGATGGTGGAAGCCGAATTCTCGCAGATCTGGGAACAGCTCCAGCACGAAGCCGGCCATGAGGAAGACCCGGAAGCGGCCAAGGCCGAGCTGGAAGCCGAGCGTGGCGACTATCGCGCGATCGCCGAGCGCCGCGTGCGCCTGGGCCTGCTCCTGTCGGAAATCGGGACCGCCAATGGCGTCGAGGTCTCGCAGCAGGAAATGAACCAGCTGCTGGCGCAGGCCGCGCAGCAGTACAGCCCGGCGGACCGCGAGCGCTTCATCCAGTATATCCGTCAGGAGCCGATGGCTGCCGCCCAGCTGCGCGCGCCGCTGTTCGAGGACAAGGTCGTCGACTTCCTGTTCGACAAGGCTGAAGTGACCGAGCGCGAAGTGACCCGCGAAGAGCTGGAAGCCGCGATCGAGTCCGAGGAAGGCGCAGTGCCGCACGTCCACGGCCCGGGCTGCGGTCACGACCATGACCACGACGCCAAGCCGGCCAAGAAGGCCAAGGCGAAGAAGGAAGAGGCTCCGGCTGAAGACGCCAAGCCCGCCAAGGCGAAGAAGGTCGATGCCAAAAAGGTTGAGGCGGCCGATATCGAGCCTGCCGCACCCGGCGACGAACTGGTCGAAGCCGAGCCGGTGAAGAAGGCCGCAACCAAGAAGGCTCCGGCGGCGAAGGCCGAGGACGCTACCGAAGAAAAGCCGAAGAAGGCGACCAAGAAGAAGGCCGAATGAGCTTTCTGACCTTGTGAAAGACAAGCCCCCGTCCGGTCCGCCCGGGCGGGGGTTTTTCGTTTTGGAGCCGATTATTCGCTTGTCGTGTCCATCCGGCCCGCGCTTCTGTGCGGTCATGAAGATTCGATCCCTCATCGCTCTCGCGCTGGCCTGTAGTGGTTTGAGCGCGGCGACGGCGCTGGACGCGGCGCCGTCAAATGTGGCGGCCGATCAGGCCGAGAAGGTGCCGGCGGAGATCGTCAGATCCGATTTCGCCCTTCTCTATCGTATTTTGCAGGAGGCGCATTTCGACCTCTACATCCACCGGACGAAGCGGGAATATGACGCCTATTACCGGGCGCTCGCCGCGTCGATCCGTGGGCCGATGGACAAGATCGAGGTCGCGAAGCTGTTCCAGAAATTCGTGGCATATGGGCGGATCGGCCATGCAAAGGTCGATGCGCCGCTCATCGCGTTCGTAACCCATCTGCGGTCGGGCGGGACGGTGGTGCCGCTGTTCATCCGCGTGGATGGCAAGCGCGTCGTTCTGACCCATGCCGCGGAGGAGAGCGGGGTGCTCCGCGCCGGCGTCGAAGTCGCGGCGATCGATGGGATGCCGATCCTTGACGTTCTCGATCGTTTCGGCACCTATGTCTCGGCCGAGCGACCTTACATGGCCCATGCCCAGATGGAGGAAAGCTTCCCGGCGCTGCTTTGGCTAGATCGCGGCGCGGTCGGGTCGGTCATGGTGACCGCGACGATCGAGGGCAAAGCAGTGAACGTTCGCGTTCCCGCCGTGACGCTCGAGCAGCGGCGCGGATTGGAGGCGAAATTTCCCACGCGCGAGCCGGCTATCGATTTCGGGACGCGCGAGTATCGCGAACTGGAGCGCGGCATCGCCTATCTGCGGCCCGGTCCCTTTTTCGACACCGGGCAGGCTGCGAGCGAAACAGGGCCGTCCTACCGGTCGGACTCGTTCAAGGCGTTCATCGATGACAGTTTCGGCAAGATCATCGCGAGCGGCGCGACCGACCTGATTATCGATCTGCGCAACAATCCCGGCGGAGACAACAGCTTCAGCGATCCGATGATCGCCTGGTTCGCGGATCGTCCCTTCCGCTTCGCGTCGTCCTTCATGCTGAAGGCAAGCGCGGCGACCAAGGCGGATTATGCGCGCATCCGTGCGAGCGGCGAGCCGATCGATGCGAGTTTCGCCCGGCAGATGGCGGTTGAGGATACCCAGCCCAACGGCATCCGCTATCGCTACGATCTACCGCTGGTGCAGCCTCGCGAGGGGCCGCGCTATCGCGGGCGAATATGGATACTGGTCAACCGGCACAGCTATTCGAACGCTGCGTCGGTCGCCGCGCTCGTGCAAGACTATGGGTTCGGCAAGGTGCTTGGCGAGGAAACCGCCGACGTGGCGTCGAACTACGCGTCGGTTCAGTCTTTCACCCTGCCGGGAACCGGCTTTGTGGTGAGCTATCCCAAGAGCCATTTCATTCGCCCCAACGGCAAGGATGAGGTTGCCGGTGTCGTGCCCGATTTCAGGATCGGCCGGCCAGCGATCGGGGAAGCCGAGGACGTGTTTCTGAAGGATACGCTTGCGATCGTTCGGGCGCAGGAGCGGCCTCGACCAAATAATACTCGACCTTAACAGCCTGACCCTTATGGCTGGCGGCATGAAGCACAACGTCGCCGTTATCCTTCCCTGCTACAACGAAGAGGCCGCCATCGCGCAGACGGTCGCGAGCTTTCGCGCGGCGCTGCCGGATGCGACGATCTACGTCTATGACAATAACAGCCGCGATCGCACGGTGGAGGTGGCGAAGGCCGCCGGGGCCGTGGTCCGGACCGAGCGGATGCAGGGCAAGGGCAATGTCGTCCGCCGCATGTTTGCGGACATCGACGCCGACATCTATGTGATGGCCGATGGCGACGCGACCTATGACGCGACTTCGGCGCCCGCGATGGTTGCGCGGCTGGTGGAAGAGGGACTCGACATGATCGTCGGCACCCGCGTTCACGAGGAAGCCGAGGCTTACCGGCGCGGGCATGTGCTGGGCAACAAGCTGATGACGGGCTTCCTTGCCGGGCTGTTCGGGCGCAGCTTCACCGACATTTTCTCGGGCTATCGCGTGTTTTCGCGCCGCTTCGTGAAGAGCTTTCCGGTGCTGTCGTCGGGGTTCGAGATCGAGACCGAGATCAGCGTCCACGCGCTCGAGCTCAAGATGCCGGTCGGCGAGGTCGAGACGACCTATTTCGCGCGGCTCGAGGGATCGGAGTCGAAGCTCAACACCTATCGCGACGGCTTCCGCATCCTGCGGGTGATCGTGCAGCTTTACCGGATCGAGCGGCCGATGTTCTTCTTCGGCTGGATCGCGGCGCTGTTCGCGCTGATCGCGGTCGGCCTGTCAGTGCCGCTGATGGTCACCTATGCCCAGACCGGGCTGGTACCGCGCTTCCCCACCGCGATCCTTTCGACCGGGCTGATGATCCTGGCTTTCCTCAACCTGTTCGCCGGGCTGATCCTCGACACGGTGGTGCATGGCCGGCGCGAGATGCGGCGGCTGGCCTATCTCGGCCATGCCTCGCCTCATTCGGCGAGGGAGGCGAAGCCGGACAATTTCGTGCCGGGACTGACGCCGCGCGTCGAAGACTAGTCGATCAGTCCGAGCGTTTTCAGGCTGTTCGCGGTGGCGAGCAGCGCTTCCTCGTTGCTTCGCGGCGTCCAGCCCAGCGCTTTTGCCTTGGCGTTGCTCGCCCGGCCGCGGATGCCGAGGCGGGGCACGGCTTCGCGGGCCATCGGGTTGAAGATCGCAAGGGTGCGGATCAGCCAGCTGGGCAGTTGGCGGGGCAATTTGGTGCCGAGATTTTTGTGCAGGACCACTGCCATCTGGTGCATCGACGCCGGTTCGCCCGCGACTGCGAGGTAGCGCTGTCCTGCCGCTTCGGGTGCAGTCATCGCCAGCAGTTGCAGCGACGCCACGTCGCGCACGTCGATCACACCGAACCACAGGTCGGGGGTGCCGGGCAGTTTGCCCGCCATCATCTGGCGCACCAGTTCGATCGAGGTCGAGAGATCGTTGCTCAGCGCGGGGCCGAAGATGCCGACCGGATTGACCACCGCCAGCTCCAGCCCATTGCCTTCCCGCCCGACGAAATCCCACGCCGCGCGCTCGGCCAGAGTCTTGGACTTCATGTAGGCCTGGACGGCGGGACCGTTCACATCGGTCCAGTCGGCTTCGGTATAGGGCGTCTTGCGCTCGCCATGACCATAGCCGATCGCGGCGAAGGAGGAGGTGAGGACGACGCGCTTCACGCCGGCATCGCGCGCGGCGCGCAGGACGCGCAGCGTGCCTTCCACCGCGGGGCGGATCAGTTCCTGCTCGTCCTTGGGCTGGTTGATCGGGAAGGGGGAAGCGACGTGCTGGACATAGTCGCAGCCTGCGACCGCTTCGGCCCAGCCCGCATCCTTTTCCAGATCGGCGGCGAAGAAGCTCAGCCGATCGCCGGGATCGGCGCCATTGGCTTTCAGCGTCGCGCGCACTTCCGCCTCGCGCGAGAGGTTGCGGACGGTGGTGCGGACGTTGTGGCCCGCTTCCAGCAGCTGGAGGATGACATGGCTTCCGACGAAGCCCGACCCTCCGGTGACGAGGACGTTGCTCATCGCTCCATGATGGTTACGCAGCCGTGCCGATACAAGGTGCCAGCGCCGCGGCGGCGTTTACCTCGTTCCCCCTTGCGCCCCGCATCCCGAGCGCCGATGTACTGACCGGGCAAAACCACAAACGAGAAATTTCCCATGCATCCGCTTCAAGACCAGATGACTCTCGAATCCATCACCGGAGCCTATCCTCCCACGGTCATCGAGCAGTCGGGTCGTGGCACCTTCCAGCATGACATCTATTCGCGCCTTCTTCGCGAGCGGATCATCTTCCTGACCGGTCCGGTCGAAGATCACATGGCCTCGATCATTACCGCCCAGCTGCTCTTCCTCGAATCCGAGAATCCCAAGAAGGACATCTGGATGTACATCAACTCGCCGGGCGGCGTCGTCACGGCGGGCATGGGGATCCACGACACGATGCAGTATATTCGTCCGCGCGTGGGGACCGTGTGCATCGGTCAGGCGGCTTCGATGGGCAGCTTCCTGCTGGCGGCCGGCGAGCCGGGCCTGCGCGTGGCGCTCACCAATTCGCGGATCATGATCCACCAGCCTTCGGGCGGTGCGCAGGGCATGGCTTCGGACATCCAGATCCAGGCCAAGGAAATCCAGCGCATCAAGGACCGGATGAACGGCCTGTACGTGAAATATACCGGCCAGACGCTGGAGCGCGTCGAGCGGGCGATGGATCGCGATACCTTCCTCGAAGCCGACGAGGCCAAGGAATTCGGTCTGGTCGACGAAGTGTATGACAAGCGCCCGACCGTTTCGGACGACGCAGCCTGATCGTTTCGGAAACGGCCCCTGCCGGATCGCGGCGGGGGCCGCTACGATGCGCGGGAGGGTCCGGCGCAGGGACACCGTACGCCGCATCCTTGCCCTTGTTTCGCCTCGCGGCATGGGCATATTAGTTTTCTTGTTAGGGATGCCGGTGTATCCTCGGCTCCCCGCGCTTCACGCGCGAGCAATTGCGTACCAATGGCCCCCGTCCGGGGCTCGTAAGGAATTTCTATGACGAAGCTGAGTGGCGGCGATTCGAAGAGCACGCTCTACTGCTCGTTCTGCGGCAAGTCGCAGCACGAGGTACGCAAGCTCATCGCCGGCCCGACCGTCTTCATTTGTGACGAATGCGTCGAGCTCTGCAACGACATCATCCGCGAGGAAACCAAGTCCGCGCTGGTCAGCAAGAAGGACGGCGGCGTCCCGACGCCGCAGGAAATCTGCGACGTCCTCGACGATTACGTCATCGGCCAGAAGCAGGCGAAGCGCGTCCTCTCGGTTGCGGTTCACAACCACTACAAGCGCCTGAACCACGGCGCGAAGGGTGCGGACGTCGAGCTGGCCAAGTCGAACATCCTGCTCGTCGGCCCCACCGGCTGCGGCAAGACGCTGCTGGCGCAGACGCTGGCGCGCATCCTCGACGTGCCGTTCACGATGGCCGACGCGACCACGCTGACCGAAGCCGGCTATGTCGGCGAGGACGTGGAGAACATCATCCTCAAGCTGCTCCAGGCTTCCGACTATAATGTCGAGCGGGCGCAGCGCGGCATCGTGTATATCGACGAGATCGACAAGATTTCACGCAAGGCCGAGAATCCCTCGATCACGCGCGACGTCTCGGGCGAAGGCGTGCAGCAGGCGCTGCTCAAGCTGATGGAAGGCACCACCGCGAGCGTTCCGCCGCAGGGCGGGCGCAAGCATCCGCAGCAGGAGTTCCTGCAGGTCGACACGACGAACATCCTGTTCATCTGCGGCGGCGCTTTCTCGGGCCTCGAAAAGATCATCGGCGACCGACTGGAAGGCAAGTCGATCGGTTTCGGCGCGCATGTCGCCGGACCGGACGAACGCCGCACCGGCGAGCTGCTGCGCAGGACCGAGCCGGAAGATCTGCTCAAGTTCGGCCTGATCCCCGAATTCGTCGGCCGTTTGCCGGTGATCGCGACGCTCGAGGATCTCGATATCGACGCGCTCATCAAGATCCTGACCGAGCCGAAGAACGCGCTGGTGAAGCAGTATCAGAAGCTGTTCGACATGGAGTCGGTCGGCCTGCGCTTCACCGACGATGCGCTGGTGGCGGTTTCGAAAAAGGCGATCGAGCGCAAGACCGGCGCGCGCGGCCTCCGTTCGATCCTCGAAGGCATATTGCTCGACACGATGTTCGACCTGCCCAGCATGGACGGCGTCGACGAAGTGATGATCGACAAGGACGTGGTCATCGGCACGAAGGAACCGGTGCGCGTCTATGCCAAGAAGGAAAAGGCGGGCTGACGGGCTGAAACCCCGATCCTGCCGTCACGAAGAGGCGTCGCGAAAGCGGCGCCTTTTTCGTGTCGGGGCGGGTTCCTTTGGTGTGGGGAATCGGGATGGCCGGAAAATTTCTCAAGCGAAACGCGATCATCGACACGATCCGAAGCGAAGAGAAGATGAACAGACTGCAGGCGCGAAGCAGCGGGCCGGACTATCATGTCGATGCCGTCCCCTGCGGCTGCCCGTCCGACGATTGCGTCGCGCCTCATGTCATGCGGACCAGCCGCCCGCTGTCCACGCCCAACGAAGCGGGCGCAACGCTGCGAAGCCGTCGCCGGGAAGCGCGTTCGCGGCGCTAGGAGCCGGAATATTGGGGCGGCTGCGGAGGCGGCAGGACCCAGGTCCTGACGATGTCGTAGCTGCCCAGCGTGGGGCGGCCCAAGGCATCGGTGGCCGGTTCGAACCGCGCCCGCTTGCGATATAGGGTGCAGGTTCGCGTATCGAGCATCTCGCTGCCCGAGGATTCCAGCACCACGCAATCCCGCGCGAAGCCATAGACACCGATGGTCAGGCGAATCTTGACCTGCCCGCTCTGTCCGGTCCTCCGGGCGGCTCCCGGATAATCATCGTCCGTGATCAGCGTATCCAGCGCGCCTCGCACCCGTGGTGGGTTGACTGCCGGCGAGCCCGATCCGGCCTCGCGGCTGCGCAGGTCGGCAAGGCAGTGCTCGAGATCCTGTTCGGCCAGCATGGCAGGCGGCATCCGGAAGCCCGGGCCGTCGCGCTTTGGGCTGATTTCCCGAAGCGTGACCGATCGGGCGGCGAGGAGGCGGGTGGGCGTGTCGCGATAGATCCACTGCTGAACCCCGCCCCGGCCGGGCCCGTCCTCGATACCCCAGCCGGGATGGTTGGCGAGCAATTCGCCATCCGCGGCGAATTGCAGCGCATATTCATTGCCCCCTGCATAGGGCCAGCCGATGCCGGTGAGAGTTAGCAGCAAGTTGCCATCATCGAACACGCGCTTGCTGAATTCGATCCGGGTGCCGGCCGCATCCGTCGCCATGTGGCGCATCATGCAGACGCCGCCCTGCTGGCGAATCTCCCAGCTGCCGCTCCAGCCGAACAGCGTCTGCGCCGCGGCCGGCGTAGCGAGGAAAACCAAGGGGAGGGCGAGCGCCAGCGTCCGCATCGCGCCAGTCTCCCCCTGTCCCGTATCGGGGTCAATCCTTCACTGGCAACCGGCCGCGCACGAGCTATGCTCGCGCTTCGTGAGCGATGACGCGATCCAGCCCGGTGAACCCGCGCCCGAGACGGCGGCACCCGATGCAGCGCGTTCCGAACCCAGGCCCTGGTTCGCGCCCTATCGCGGGGTACGCTTCTCGATCTCGCTGAAATGGCTGCTGGCCGGGGCGCTGATCTACGCATTGCTGCTGCTGGTGTTCATCACGGCGAACCCGAGCGAGGCGGCCTATCCGATCGTCGGGCCCAGCCTGTATCTGACGCCGGTGTTCGGCCTGCCGCTGGTGCTGCGGCTGATGCATCGTCCGGGGCGGATCCGGCGGCTGATCTATTTCATGCTCCTGCTGCCGATCGCGCATGTGGCGGCGAACTTCCTCGCCTGGTCGGTTGCGCTGGACCATGTATTCCGCCCGGGCATCGATATGCTGAAGGTTCATCTGTTGACCGGAGCGTGGGGCGGGGTGACCGGCGCGACCTTCGCTTTCACCTTCCTCTATCTGACGCGGCTCACCGCGCGGCGGCAGGCCGAATTGCTCACGATGGGCGTTGCGACGATCGCATTGACCGTGGTCGGCGCGCTGGGCGTGACGCAGGGCATGGTCTTCGCCGGGGACACCCCCGATACGCAGGATCGCGAAGCGCTGATCCTGTGGTTCGAGACCATCCACCTGCCGTGGCAGATCGTGCTCAGCGTCGCGCTGGCGTGGCTGATGCGGCCGCCGCGCGTGGCGAAGAAAGCTGCCGTCCCGCCGCCGCCCTAGGCTGGCTGCCGACGCATCAGCAGCGTATAGATCGCCAGCGCCAGCCCCAGCCCGACGAACCAGGCCCAGGTGTAGATCGAGGTCCAGGGTTCGCCGATCCAGCCGAAGCTGCCGGGGAAGGCGATTGCGAGGAAGCCGGGCAGGTTTGGCAGCACGCCGCAGGCAAAGGCGATCAGCGCCACCGGGTTCCAGCCGCCGCGATAGGTGTAGCGCCCATCGGTGCGGTACAGCGCTTCCACGTCCAGCTCGGTCTTCCGGATCAGCCAATAGTCGGCGATCAATATGCCTGCGATCGGCCCCAGCAGTGCGCTGTATCCGGCCAGCCAGACGAAGATATAGCCGCCGCTGGTCTCCAGCAGCTTCCACGGCATGATCAGGATGCAGATGATCGCGGTGATCATTCCCCCGGTACGGTACGAGATGCGCTTCGGCGACAGCGACGAGAAGTCATAGGCCGAGGAAACGAGGTTCGCGGCGATGTTGCACGAGATGGTGTCGATGCTGATGACCACCAGTCCGAGCAGCACCAGCGGCCCGGCGAAGGTGCCGGAAAGCTTCACCGGGTCCCAGATCGCTTCGCCATAGATCACCACCGTCGCCGAAGTGGTGATGACGCTGGCGAGGGCGATCAGGCCCATCATCGGCGGCAGGCCGATCGACTGGCCGATAATCTGGTCGCGCTGGCTGCGCGCGAAGCGGGTGAAATCGGGGATGTTGAGCGTCATCCCCCTCTTCGCCCGCGGCACCATCTCCCGATCGTTGCGTAACCGCAAGGGACGGGATTTGCGCCGGGCCGAGATTGACCGCTTCGGCAATGAGGCGCAATATAACGTCAGTAAACAGGTAGAGGTGGTGTCCTATGTTGGATGATACCCTGCAATATAGTGGAGAGCGCCCGGAGTTTCGGTCGCCATTCGATCTTGAACTGGATCCAGCTGAAGTCGAGACTATAAAATGGCTCGTCTTGGGTCATCTCGTCTATATATCCGCACTAACACTCGCGATGTTCTTGAGATTGCCAGATGCGAATATCTGGCTGATCCCGCTATTCGCGCTTCCGCTGCTGATCGCTGATCGAAACCAGAGGTCATGGGCGCGGATACTGGCGTTCGTCATCGGCTTCGCCGCGATTCACTATCTGGCGGTGCAACTTGCCGCGAACGCATATCAGGGACCCAGCCTGGTGCCGGGCGCGATCGGCGGCGCGGTGGGCGCGGCGGGTTCGCTGGGCTTACTGGCGGTTCTCGGGCAGTTGCGCGGCGGATCGGGGACGGTGGTGTTCTCGCTGTTCAGCGTGCTGTTGCTGACGCTGGCGGGCAGTTTCGGCGTGCAGATGTATCTCGCCAGCATCGGCGACGACGGCACCTTCGCGGGTCGGATGATGCGGGTGCTGTGGATCTACACGCCGTGGCAGGTCTTCTTCGCCTTCGTGCTGACCAAGGTGCTGAAGCCGGTCTGATCCCCCGGCGGGTCAGCCGCCATTCGCCGCGACGAGCGCGGGCAGGATGTGCTGTTCGATCAGCGCACCGGTCAGTTCGTGCATGTCGCGGCGGTTATAGTTGGTGCTCAGGATCACCACGACGGTCTTCAGGTCGGGGAAGAGCAGGATTTTGTTGCCGCCGTTTCCGGACATGTAGAAGCCCGGCCACGGTTTCGGCTTGCCCGGCTCGCGCCAGTCGCGGACCCACCAGAGATAGCCATAGGCGTCGAGCGGCGTGGCCTTGGCCCGCGGGCGGAGCATCTCGCCCAGCCACTGGCGCGAGACGATCTGCTTTCCGCCCACTGTGCCGCCATCCATCGCCAACTGGCCGATCGCCGCGAAGTCGCGAACGCGCAGGCTCAATTGCCCGCCGGACTGGACCTCTCCGGTGGGAGACTTCGCCCATACGGCGCCGTTGATGCCCAACGGATCGAACAGGCGCCGCTGGACATAGGCGTCGAACCGCTCGCCCATCGCGCGTTCGACGATCCGGCCGAGCAGGAACGCGCCCGCCGTGCAGTAGGAATAGCGGCCAAGGCCCGAGGGCGCGCGCGCATAGGTGGCGGCCAGCGGGATATCGAGCGCGAACCGCGTCCAGTCTCGCGTGTCGTACATCCGCTCTTCGTTCCCCGGGCTGGCATCGGTCCAGTCGTCGCAGTCGAGCGCGGAGGACATGGCGAGCAGATCGCGGATGGTGATGCCGCGCTTGAGCGGCCCGTCATTGGCGAAGGGCTCGCGGTCCTTGAAGAAGGCGAAGGCGGGCGCATCGACGCCGGCGATCTTGCCGTCGTCGATCGCCATGCCCACCGCGATCGCGGTGATCGACTTGCCCGCCGATCGGGCATCGACACGCGTCTCGGCGTTGTTGCCGCGATAGCTGGCTTCGAACAGGACTTCGCCGCCGCGCTGGACGCGGATGCCCTCGATATTGCGATAGCGCCCGGCCTCGATCTGCGCCGACATGGCGGAGAGATCGAGCCGCTGGGCTGCGACCGGAGGCGCGAGCAATATGGAAGCCGCGACGGCAGCCGCGAAGCGCCTCACCGCCGGCCCTTCTGCACCGCCTCCACCGCTTCGCTGCGCTTGAGCAGCCGCGACGCCGGATCGACCACCACATGCGCGCCCGCGGGCACGTCGATCGTCGCGGAGCCGCCGGCCATCGGGACGAGCTGGACCTTGCCGTCCACCTGCACTTCCACCGGCAGCGGGAAGGGCTTGCCGTTGGGCGCCTTCCAGCTGAGCGTCAGCTTGCCGCCTTCGCGCGTCTGGATCAGTTCGGGCAGAGCGGCCTGCCGCAGATAGACGTCGAAGAACCAGCTATAATCCTTGCCCGTGGTGATCTTCACCGCTTCGACGAACTCGTCGGTCGAGCTGAAGCGCGGCTTGAAATTGCCCGGGGCGGGATCGGGGCGGCCATAGACGACGCGGCGTGTGACTTCCCAGAACGCCTTGTCGCCGATCGTGTTGCGCAGCGTGTGGAGCACCCAGGCGCCCTTGACGTAGATGTCGCTGCCGGGGCCGCCATTCTCGTCCTGATATACTTCCTCGCTGGTCGGGTTTCGGCCCGAGACGAGCGGTTGCCTGTTGGCGATGGTGAGGCGGAATTCCTCCATCATGATCGCATAGCGGGCCTCGCCCTCGCGCCAGCGGCCGTAGAGCGGCTGCATGTACTGGGCATAGCCTTCGTGCAGCCAGAAATCGTCCCAGCGCGCGGCGGTCATCTGGTTGCCGAACCATTCGTGCGCGAATTCGTGCTGGAGCAGCCAGTCGAAGCCGGTCGCGTCCTTCACATAATTGTTGCCGTACGCGTTGATCGTCTGATGCTCCATGCCGAGATACGGGGTCTCGACCACACCCATCTTCTCGTTACCCCACGGATAGGGGCCGACATTGGCTTCGAAGAAATCGAGGATCGGCGCGAACTCGGCGAACAGCCCCTCGGCCTGCCGCTCGCGGCCCGGCAGATACCAGTAGGTCATCGGGAATTTGTTGCCGAAGCGGCTGGTATAGGTCTTGGTCAGCTCCTTGTAGGGGCCGACGTTGAGCGACACGAGATACGGGTTCACGCTGCCCGAGCGCCAGTGCCAGGTGGTGCGCCCGTCGGCGAGCTGCTCCTTTTTCACCAGGACGCCGTTGGAAGGGGCAGATAGGCCTGCGGGCACGGTGATGTGCAGGTCGACCGAGGCGGGTTCGCCCTGCGGGAAATCGAGGCACGGCCAGAACAGGTCGCAGCCATAGCCCTGCGCGGTGGTGCTGGCCCATGCCTTGCCGTCGCGGGTCTTCGACCAGACGATGCCATCGTCCCACGGCGCACGGATCGCGACGTGCGGGGTGCCGGCATAGGTGATCTTCAGCACGGTCTTCGCGCCGGCCCGCAGCGGGCGGGCGAGGCGGATTTCGAGGCGGCCATCGGCATTGGTCCATGCCGATGCGTTGAGCGCGCGGCCATCGACGCTGATCTCCGAGACCGGGAAGTTCTTGTCGAGATCGATCAGCAGCCGCGTCTGCGCGGTCGCGGTGGTCAGCGTCAGCGTGGCGACACCCGCCAGCTTCTTCTCGTCCGGCATCACGTTGAGGACAAGATCGGCATGTTCGAGCCGCAGCGCCATCCGCTCGGGCTCCACCTCGCCGCCGGTGCGCATCGTCAGCGCGCTGATCGGCGGCTGGCCGGGGCGCTGGGCAAAGGCATGGGGGGCGAGGGCAGGGGTGGCGACCAGCGCCATCGCCAGCACGCTGCTCACAGCTTTCATCGCCTCAGTGGATCGCCGAGATTGATGGAATCGCCCGGCACCCCATATAGTGCTCAAAGAGGTCCATCTGGAGCTCACCGGAGTTTTCATGAAGCAATCCTATCCCGTACTGCCGCTTCGCGACATCG
Source organism: Sphingomonas sp. G-3-2-10 (assembly GCF_012927115.1). Lineage (NCBI taxonomy): Bacteria > Pseudomonadati > Pseudomonadota > Alphaproteobacteria > Sphingomonadales > Sphingomonadaceae > Sphingomonas > Sphingomonas sp. G-3-2-10. Next base: position 392,673 of record NZ_JABBFY010000001.1, read on the forward strand.
TCGTCTTTCCGCACATGATCGTGCCGCTGTTCGTCGGCCGCGACAAGTCCGTCGCCGCGCTCGAAGCGGCGATGGCCGACGACAAGGAAATTTTCCTCGTCGCGCAGCTCGATCCGAGCGAGGACGATCCCGGCCGCGAAGACCTGTACGACACCGGCGTCTCGGCCGAAGTGCTCCAGCTGCTCAAGCTGCCGGACGGCACCGTGCGCGTGCTCGTTTCGGGCAAGGAGCGCGGCAAGCTCGACGTGCTGAGCGAGGATGGCGCATTCCTGACCGCGACCGTGCTGCCGGTCGAAGCCGGTGACGCAAGCCTCGAGGCTGCCGATGCGGCACTCGCCGGCGAAGTCGCGAAGGTGACGCTGGACGACCTCAGCCCCGAGCTGAAGGCGCTGATGCGCTCGGTGATCGACCAGTTCGAGAATTACGCCAAGCTCAACCGCAAGCTGCCGGCCGAGACCGCGGTCCAGCTGTCCGAGCTGGAGGATCCGTCGCGCCTCGCCGATGCGGTCGCCGCCAACATTGCCGTGAAGGTCTCCGACAAGCAGGCGCTGCTGGTCGAAAGCGATCCGCAGAAGCGCCTGGAGATGGTGTTCGCCTTCATGGAAGGCGAGCTGGGCGTGCTGCAGGTCGAGAAGAAGATCCGCAGCCGCGTGAAGCGCCAGATGGAGAAGACCCAGCGCGAATATTATCTCAACGAACAGCTCAAGGCGATCCAGCGCGAGCTGGGCAATGAGGGCGAGGAAGGCGATGGCGACGAGATCGCCGACCTGACCCAGAAGATCGCGACGCTGAAGCTGTCGAAGGAGGCGCGCACCAAGGCCACTGCCGAGCTGAAGAAGCTCAAGACGATGGCGCCGATGAGCGCCGAGGCGACGGTGGTGCGCAACTATCTCGACGTGCTGCTGGGCCTGCCTTGGGGCAAGAAGTCGAAGATCAAGAAGGACATCGCCGCCGCGCAGGCGGTGCTGGACGAGGATCATTACGCGCTGGAGAAGGTGAAGGACCGGATCGTCGAGTATCTCGCGGTCCAGGCGCGCACCAACAAGCTGAAGGGGCCGATCCTGTGCCTCGTCGGCCCTCCCGGCGTAGGCAAGACCTCGCTCGGCAAGAGCATCGCCAAGGCGACCGGGCGCGAGTTCATCCGCCAGTCGCTGGGCGGCGTGCGCGACGAAGCCGAGATCCGCGGCCATCGGCGCACCTATATCGGCTCGCTGCCGGGCAAGATCGTGTCGAACCTGAAGAAGACCGGGACCAGCAACCCGCTGTTCCTGCTCGACGAGATCGACAAGCTGGGTCAGGACTTCCGAGGCGATCCCGCTTCGGCGCTGCTCGAGGTGCTCGATCCGGAGCAGAACAACAAGTTCAACGACCATTATCTGGAGATCGACATCGATCTTTCGGACGTGATGTTCGTATGCACCGCGAACTCGCTGAACCTGCCGCAGCCGCTGCTCGATCGCATGGAGATCATCCGTCTGGAGGGGTACACGGAGGACGAGAAGGTCGAGATCGCCGAGCGGCATCTGGTCGAGAAGCAGGTCGAGGCGCATGGGCTGAAGGCCGGTGAATTCACGCTCACGACCGAAGGCCTGCGCACGCTGATCCAGCAATATACCCGCGAAGCCGGCGTCCGTACGCTGGAGCGCGAGATCGCCAAGCTGGCGCGCAAGGCGCTGCGCAAGATCCTCGAAGGCAAGGTCGAGAGCGTGACGATCACGCCGGATAACCTCGCCGAATTCGCGGGTGTGCAGAAATATCGCCACGGCTTGGGCGAGGAAGAGAACCAGATCGGTGCGGTCACCGGGCTCGCATGGACCGAGGTCGGCGGCGAGCTGCTGACGATCGAAAGCGTCACTGTGCAGGGCAAGGGCGCGATCAAGACGACCGGCAAGCTGGGCGACGTGATGAAGGAATCGGTCGAGGCCGCGTTCAGCTTCGTCCGTGCGCGCGCCCCGGTCTATGGCATCAAGCCGAACCTGTTCGCGCGCAAGGACATCCACGTCCATCTGCCCGAAGGCGCCGTGCCCAAGGATGGGCCGTCGGCGGGCATCGGGCTGGTGACGGCGATCGTTTCGACCATGACCGGGGTGCCGGTGCGTCGCGACATCGCCATGACCGGCGAAGTCACGCTGCGGGGCCGGGTGCTGCCGATCGGCGGGCTGAAGGAGAAACTGCTTGCGGCGTTGCGCGGCGGCATCAAGACCGTGCTGATCCCGCACGAGAATGAAAAGGATCTGGCCGAAATTCCCGCGAACATCCGCGAGGGGCTGGAGATCATTCCGGTGAAGCATGCCGACGAGGTGCTGCGACTGGCGCTTACCGAGCCGCTCCAGTCGATCGAATGGACCGATGCGGATGAACTTGCGGCGCAGCCCCCGGTGGCGGTGCAGGGCATCGAATCCGCGCAGCGCCACTGAGTTCGCATCCCTCTCCCGCTTCGGCGGGAGGGGGATTTGGCGCTCCTGCGGTGAAGTGAAACAACGTCATCAATTCGCCATTTACGGCGAAAATCCGCCCGATTCCCTTTGACAGCGGTATCCGCCCCGTGCTGACTGGCCCTTCCGGCTAAAGGCCGCGAGTCATTCATAAACATTAACAGTTTAGCGCAATTACAGGGGGTTCTCCGGGAATGAACAAGCAGGAACTGATCGGCACCGTCGCCGACACCTCGGGTCTGGGCAAGGGTGACGCGAGCAAGGCAGTCGAGGCCGTGTTCGACGCGATCTCGGCAGCGCTGAAGAAGGGCGACGAAGTTCGCCTGGTTGGCTTCGGCACCTTCTCGGTCAGCAAGCGCAAGGCGAGCACGGGCCGCAATCCGCGCACCGGCGAAGAGATGACGATCAAGGCGTCGAACCAGCCGAAGTTCAAGGCCGGCAAGGGCCTGAAGGACTCGGTCAACTGATATCGGGTCTGGTGGCGTTTCAGGGGCTGGACAGCCTGCCCCGCGCCGCCTAAAGGCCCGCTTCCGGTTTTTCCGCCACGCGGATCCGGGCGCGTAGCTCAGCGGTAGAGCACACCCTTCACACGGGTGGGGTCACAGGTTCAATCCCTGTCGCGCCCACCATTTCAAGCCCCGCAGGTCGCAGGACCGGCGGGGCTTTTTGGTCAGCGCGGTTGTGGGGCGGAGGCATTCGCCGGCGGCGCGAGCGGAGACTTCGGCGCGAGCTCGCTTGCGGTCACTTCCTCCAGCGAAAAGACCTTTTGCCGTTCCCGGGCCGGAGGGAAGCAGAAATTGTCGACATTGCGATGCCGCGCGGGAGCGCGAACGGCCTGGATTTGCTTGGGGGATTCCTGCTGGCCGGCAATTTCCCGATAGATTCTTCCCAGCACCGAGGTCTTGGAAGGTTCGGGGTCGTTGCGGCGTACGACAAGATCCTGCGCGCCGCGGACGATGAACGTCTGCCCGCCGCACCGCACGATCGCGGCCTGCGATCCGGCCCAGATCAGCTTCGGCACGAAATATCTGCCGCCGACATCCTGTCCGTTGACCGATCGTACGAATCCGGCGCCGTCGGTCGCCATGATCCCCAAGCGCTGGATCGTCGAGAGCCCCGCGACTATGACGGCGGCGGGGATCACAGAGTAGAGCAGGGGGCGCCACATCGCACGCTGAACCTCGCGCAGGTTGCTTCCAATTTCTTTCCAGCTGGCCAGTTTGCTGTGTTGCCAGAGGTGCTGGATCTGCATTCGCAGAACGAAGATGAGCGCTGCTGGCGGCAACATGAGACCGAAGTTCGTCAGGGTCCGCCAAGACGGCACCGGCGTCGGAGGCCAGGGCGCGGTCAGCAGGCAGACGGTGAGCACCAGCATGAAGGTGAAGGGCAAGGCGTTCTGAAGAAGATCGCGTGCGCCGCCGTCGAAGATCGCGATCAGGAAGACGATGACCAGTCCAGCGATCATGAACACGAGCATGTAGCAGAGCATCGTTACCAGCGCGGCGAGCCCCTGGCGCACAATGTCTTCGGTCGAGGCCACTTCCAGAAACGACATGCCGCGCGTCTGGAAGACGGCTTCGTGCATGGCCGCCGACAGCGCGAAGCTCAGTACCGTCAGCACCGAGAATATCTCGAAGACGATGCCGATCGCGCGGCTGCCGAACGGGCGGAACTGCCGTCTTGCTTCCTGGATCGGGTTTTCTGTCGCTGCTTCCGCCGGCGTGGCTACGTGAGTCAGATCGAGGGCGAACTGTTCGTCGTTGTGGTTGTCGTCCATGCCTCCCCCGAGTTTATCCCGAAGGTTCGCATCTAAAGTTCCGCCTGCGCAATGATCTCGTGCCGAAATCACACCGAAATGGCTGCGATTGCCGTTTTCTTCGTCAAATCGCCGGTGGGACCGCTTCGTGACGCTTTGCTGCGTCGCGGCAACCGCGTCACGAACCTGTCATCGAACCGTCTCTCAAAAGTCTTCGATCTCGCACCGTCGAGTCACGCGCCGTCCCTAGCGGGGGCCTGCGACCGGCAGGGGGAACACCGAGTCGCGCTTCACAGCACGACCCCACCCCATGCCCGGCACCCGACCCGGAACGGAGATTTTATGGCCAGCTTCACGCGTCTCAGCCTCATCCTCATGACCAGCTGCTGCGGCGGCGCTTTGCTCTCGGGCTGCGACGGCGCGCTCAGCGTTGCTTCGCCTGGCGAGGGTGTGATCGTTGTCCCGGCGCCGACCCCGGCTGCCCCGACCCCGAGCCCCACGCCCACCCCGACCCCGGGCACGCCGGCAGCATCGTGCCCCAGCGGCACGATCGATCGCGGTGTCATCGGTTCGTTCCGCGGCTGCCGCATCCCTTCGCTGATCACCGGCACCACGACGCTCGCGAAGCTCCCGGGCGTCGCCTATGAAATCAACGGCCGCGTCGATGTGGGCATCGACATCGGCGGCGCAGGCACCGCACCGGGTGGCCAGTCGGCGATCCTGACCGTTGCTCCGGGCGCGATCTTCTACGCCAACGAACTCGACGCCGATAACGACTATCTGATCGTCAACCGCGGCTCGCGCATGCTGGCGGAAGGCACCGAAACCGCACCGATCATCTTCACCTCGGGCCAGAACCTGCGCGGCACCGCGACCGACGAGTCGCAGGGTCAGTGGGGCGGCATCATCCTCGCCGGCCGCGCGCCGATCTCGAACTGCAACCTCGGCGGCGTCGTCGGCGGCGCAGCGAACTGCGAGAACGTCGTCGAAGGCACCGGCACCGCGCTGTACGGCGGCGATGCGCCGGCCGACAACTCGGGCGTCTTCCGCTACGTCCAGATCCGCTACTCGGGCACGATCCTGGCCGAAGGCGTCGAGCTTCAGGGCCTGACGCTGGGCGGCACCGGCTACGGCACCGCGATCGATCACGTCCAGATCCACAACAGTTCGGACGACGGCATCGAAATCTTCGGCGGCCGCACCAACCTGAAGCATATCGCGATCACCGGCGCGGACGACGACTCGCTGGATTACGATGTGGGCTGGCGCGGTCAGGTCCAGTTTCTGCTCGCGGTGCAGAAGCCGACCAACACCCAGAGCGACAATTACATGCTCGAGATCGACTCGAACAATGGCGAAGACGCACTGCCGCGCACCTGGGGCCAGATCGCCAACTTCACCTTCGTTCACACCACCACCGGCACCAATGCGGCGATCCGCATCCGCGGCGGCGCAGACAGCCGCTTCGTCAACGGCATCGTGACAACGCCGCAGGCGTGCCTCAACATCGTCGCTGGCGCCGATGCCGGCGGCAAGACCACGATCCGCGCCGCTGACTCGACGCCGTCGACCAGCAGCCCGGTGGTCACCGGCACGCTGGGTGCGCTGCAGGAATATGGTCCGCCGCTGTTCCACTCGATCTACTTCGCCTGCGGCACCAACAAGTATGCCGCCAGCACCGTCAACGGCGTCTCGGTCACCACCGCCGAGCAGCTGGCGGTTGTCGAGAACGCGCCGAGCACGAACATCGTGATCGGCGGCACCATCGGCGCGGCGCTGGTCAACATGTATCAGATCGGCACCGGCCCGGCGGCAGTCACTGCGACCAACGCAGCGAACTTCAATCCGGCTCCGGCGACCGGCCTGGCGGCATTCTTCGTCAACGCGCCGTATCTCGGTGCGGTCTCGCCGACGGCGGGTGATCCGAACGCCACCTGGTTCCAGCGTTGGACCTGCAACTCGAACCGCATCAACTTCGGTGCGACGAGCGGCGCCTGCACCGCGCTGCCGGTCAACTAATCGACCGACTTGTGGACTTGCGGGGCGGTGGCCAGTCCGCCGCCCCGCTCGTCACATCCACTTCCCGATACTCCGACCGGACAGGCACATGAAAAAGCAGCTCGCTTTCGGCACGCTCCTCCTTGCAACGACGACCCTGATAGCGCCTGCCGCGCTGGCGCAGGACGCAGGCACCGTCGTCACCCCGACCACGCAGGACGAACAGGCCCAGGATCCGGTCGAAGCGGAGCAGGAGGTCGAGATTTCGGCCCCCGGCGCCGGCGATACCGGCGAAATCGTCGTTCGCGGCCGGAACGTTCCCAATGTGGTGCGCGCCACCCCGCAGGTCGTGTCGGTGCTGTCGTCGGAAGACATTGCCCGCACCGGCGAAGGCGACGTCGCGGGCGCACTCGAGCGTGTTACCGGCCTTTCGGTGGTCGGCGACGGCTTCGTCTATGTCCGCGGCCTCGGTGACCGCTATTCCTCGTCGCTGCTCAACGGTTCGCCGCTGCCCAGCCCCGAGCCGCTGCGCCGCGTGGTGCCGCTCGACATTTTCCCGACCAACGTCGTGGCTTCGGCGCTGGTGCAGAAGAGCTATTCGGCCAACTATCCCGCCGAGTTCGGCGGCGGCGTGATCAACCTGACCACGCGCGCGGTGCCCAAGGACCGCTTCATCCAGTTCGGCGCGTCGATCGGCGCGGACACGATCACCACCAGCAACCTCGGCTATGTCTATGACGGCGGGGACAGCGACTTTTTCGGCTATGACAGCGGCGAGCGCAGCGTGCCTGCCTTCATCCGCGACGCCGGCCGCAATCGCACCGCGATCCTGCCGTCGAACGTCATCACCGGTCTGACCAACGCCGAAACCACCTTGGCCCAGACCAACTATCACATTCCGCCGAACCTGAGCTGGGAAGCCAGCCTCGGCGGCTCGGTCGATGTCGGCGGCGTCCGGCTTGGCCTGATTGCGGCGGGCGGGTTCAGCAACTCGTGGCGCACCCGCGATGCGATCCAGCAATTCTCGATCGACAATGACGGCGGCCTTGCCAAGGACTTCCGCACCGTCACCACCGACAATCGCATCCTCGTCAACGGCCTGCTCGGCTTCGGCGCCGAGTTTGGCGAGCACAAGATCCGCTGGACCAACCTCTACATCCACGACACGCTCAAGCAGACCCAGCTTGGCGCGGGCGGGCAGGGCAATAATTTCGACGTCGTCGACGGCAAGCAGTCGTTCCTCGACCAGTCGACCAACTGGTTCGAGCGTCAGCTGATCAACACCCAACTGGCCGGCGAATTCAAGTTCGGCGACCTCAGCGTCGATCTGCGCGGCGCCTATGCCAACACCAAGCGCAAGTCGCCGTACGAGCGCTACTTTCGCTACCAGTATGTCGATTTCCGCGGCACCGTGCCGATCCATGACTATATCAACAATCTCGGCACGCTGACCCCCGCGACGATCGCGTTCAGCGATCTGAACGAGGATCTGTGGTCGGGTCAGGCGGACCTTTCGTACCGCTTCAACACCGCGTTCCCCTTCTCGCTGTCGGCCGGCTACGCCTATAGCGACGCGGACCGCACTTCGAGCCGCTACTCGTTCCAGTATTTCGGTCCGGGCGGCGTCGCGCTGCCCGACGTGCTGGCGCAACTGCGTCCCGACTATCTGCTTTCGGACGATACCATCCTGAACGGCTGCCGCCGCTTCATCCCCGGCTTCGACCCGAACAGCACCCAGTGCATCGAGCTGCGCAACACCTCGGCCAATTCGGGCTCGGCGGAATATGTCGCCGAACTGAAGATCCATGCCGGTTATGTGCAGACCGAGATCGAGCCGACCGACGGCCTGCGCTTCAACCTTGGCGTGCGCTATGAAAAGGCGGACGAGAGCGTCAACACCGGCGGCGCGATCAACACGCGGCTGAACAACGCCTATTGGCTGCCCGCGGCCACGCTGACCTGGAACTTCGCCGAGGACATGCAGCTGCGCGTCCACGGATCGAAGACCATCGCCCGCCCGCAGTTCCGCGAGCTCGCTCCGCAGCTTTATCAGGACTTCGAAAGCAACCGTCAGTTCTACGGCAACCCGCTGCTGAACGACTCCCAGCTCTATAACGGCGAACTCCGCTTCGAGTGGTTCTTCGCCCGCGAGCAGCGCGTGACACTGGCCGGCTTCTTCAAGAAGATCGACAAGCCGATCGAAACGGTGGCCTTCTTCCCGGGCGGCTCGACCACCCCGCAGGTCGGCTTCTCCTATGCTCCGAGCGCTCGCCTGTACGGCGCCGAAGTAGAAGGCGTGAAGTACATCCCGCTCGACTTCATCTCGCCCGCGCACCGGCTGCTGCTGATCGCCAACTACACCTACACCAAGTCCGAACTGAGCGTGGACGAGAGCCTCGTGCCGAGCCCGCTTCAGGGTGGCGTGGCGACCTATGTGAAGGCGAACCAGCTGTTCGTGAACGGCGATCCGCTGGTCGGCCAGTCGGACCATCTGGTGAACTTCCAGCTGGGCATCGAAAATCGCGACCGGCTGTCGCAGGTCACCTTCCTGGTGAATTATGCCAGCGACCGCGTGACCAATCGCGGCCCGGTTCCGCCTTCGGGCACCGGTATCCCCGAGCCGAACATCGTCGAGCGGCCGGGCTGGCGCTTCGATATCGTCGCGCGTCAGGGCTTCACCCTTGGCGGCGTCGATCTCGAACTGAAGTTCGAGGCGCGCAACCTCACCAAGCGCCGCTACGAGGAGTTCCAGATCTTCCCGAACGGCGTGCGCCGCGACGTGAACACCTATGACATGGGCCGCAGCTTCTCGCTCGGCATCAGCGCCACCTTCTGATCGCTCCCGCGATTAAAGGGGGAATGGCCCCGGAGTGACGAAAGTCGCTCCGGGGCCTTTTCTGTTCCGGGACCTGCGCAATGACCTCGGCGCAGTGCTTATAGTTGTATTTCAAAACGATAGACTTCGCGACATATGTTCTATGCCATAACAGTTGTTGACAATCTGCCCGAACTTGTATGTAACACTTACTATCACCGGGCTCATCAGAGGCTCGATTTACGAAGGGGAGGACAGGATGGCATTGGGTTTCCGTGCGCGCATGGCATCGGCATGCAGCGGCATCGTACTTGGCACTGCTTTGCTTTCGGCGACGCCGGCGCTGGCGCAGGACGCGCCCGTCGAGGCAGCTGCCGATACCGACATGAGCGAGGGCGAAATCGTCGTCACCGCGCGCCGGCGTGAAGAGAGCCTGCAGGACACGCCCGTCGCCGTTTCGGCGTTCAGCTCCGAAATGCTGGAGAACCGGCAGATCGTCGCGACGCAGGACCTTGAGCGCATCACGCCCAGCCTTCAGTTCAAGCCGGCTGGTCAGCTTTCGGGCAACAGCGCATCCTCGGTCGTGTTCATCCGCGGCGTGGGCCAGGTCGATCCCACCGCTGCGGTCGATCCCGGGGTCGGCATCTATCTCGACGAAATCTATCTCGGCCGCGCCGTCGGCGGCGCCATCGATTTCGGCGATATCGCCGGAGTCGAAGTGCTGCGCGGGCCGCAGGGCACGCTGTTCGGCCGCAACACGATCGGCGGCGCGATCCTGATCCGCTCGCGCCAACCCGAACTGGGCGAGTTCAGTGGCAAGGCGCGGGTGCGCGCGGGCAATGACAGCCTGCTCGAAGGCTTTGCCGCGCTGAACCTGCCGATCGGCGACACGATGGCGATGCGCGTTTCGGGTGGCTTCCGCAAGCGCGACGGCTATGTCATCCGCGCCTTTGACGGCCTCGATCTGGGCAATGAGAATCGTTACTCGTTCGCGGGCTCGTTCAAATGGGAGCCTTCTAACGACTTCAATCTGCTGTTGCGCGCCGACTACAGCAAGCAGGACGAACATGGTGCGCCCTTCGTCTTCGCCGGGATCAACGAACAGGCGCCTGTAGCAGCGATCGCCAGCGTTGCGGCGGGTTGCCCCGGCGCGACGATCCCGTTCGCGCCGATCGCGCCGGGCGACCCGCGCTTCGGCGCGCCCAATGTGCCGATGACCAACGATGCGCGCTGCGCCAACGATCTGCAGGCCAAGGGCCCGTTCGTGAACGGCGGCACCGCGCCGGTGCAGAGCAATTCGGAAGTCTGGGGCCTTGCCGGGACGGCCAATATCCGCCTGACCGATCATGCCTCGATCAAGCTGATCTCGGCCTATCGCGAAACCAGTTCGCGCGGCGTGCGCGACGGCGACAACACTCCGCTGCTGCTCATCACCACCGATGTCGCGGCGGAATCGGCGCAGTTCAGCCAGGAGGTTCAGCTCCAGCTCGATTTCGGCACCGTCAACGCGATCCTCGGCGGCTACTTCTTCAACGAAGTGACGCACGAGCGCGCCACCGTGCTGCTCGCATTCCCGCCTTCGCCCCCCGTCATCTCGTCGTTGCTGGCCGGCGGACCCGGATCGCGCGATCTGCAGATTTCGCGGCTCAAGACCGACTCGGTCGCGGCGTTCGGCGAAGTGACATGGGAGCCGGTGCAGGGCCTCGAGATCAGCGGCGGGCTTCGCTACACGTCGGACAGCAAGACCTATCAGGGCACGGTGCTGAACCTGTTTCCGGCCACGCTGCCGGATCCGAACCCGCTGCCCACACTGGCGACCTCACAGGGCGGTCCGCTGTTCATCTTCAACACGCCGAACAAGCAGGCCTTCTCGGCGCTGACCGGTTCGGCGAGCATCCAGTATCGCTGGAACGACGCGATCAGCACCTACGCCTCCTATTCGCGCAGCTTCAAATCTGGCGGCTTCAACACCCGCTACAATGCGGCTCCTGCCGGCAATGTGCCGGTGCCGTTCGGGGAAGAGAAGGTCACCAGCTACGAAATCGGGGCCAAGACCAATATCGGCCGCCTGCGGCTGAACATCGCGGCGTTCGAAGCGCAATATGACGATATCCAGCTGATCTTCCGCCAGGGCGTGGTGCCGTTGCTGTTCAACGCCGGCGAAGCGCGCATTCGCGGCCTTGAGCTGGAGGCCAATTATCGCTCGCCCTTCGGCCTGACGTTCGACGGCGGTCTCAGCCTGCTCGACGACCAGATCAAAACCGTCACCCCGGTGCCGGGTGCGACCGCGACGGTGACGCCTTCGGACGACCTACCGTTCACTCCGGCACTCCAGGCCAATTTCGGCCTCGGCTATGTGATCCGGCTGGGCGGCGATACGACGCTGACGCCGCGTATCGACGGCAGCTACACGTCGAAGATCACCTTCATCACCGGCAGCATTCCGCTGATCGAGGAGAATGGCTATTTCCTCGGCAACGCATCGGTGGCGCTGAAGCTGGGCAACGGGCTGGAGATCAGCGGCGGCGTGAACAATGTGTTCGATGCGCGCTACCTCATTCAGGGCAACGCTTCGCTCGCGACCTTGGGCTATGCCGAGCGCATCTTTGGACGCCCGCGCAGCTGGTATGTCCAGGCCTCGATGAGCTTCTGAGGCGTTCGGAGCGGCGGCCGCGCGAAACGGCCGCCGCCTGTTCCCGCGCTCAGCCCCAGGGCCGTTCGCGATACCATTTGGTGATGACGTATTTCAGCCCCGCGCGCACCGGCATCGCATGGTGCAGGGTCGAGGGATTGGGCGTGCCGTTCACGCGCAGATTGTTCCACGCCAGAACCTTGCCCACCTCCGGCTGGACGATCTTGTCGATCGCCTTGAACCGGGTTGCGCCGCCCGCGGCGACTTCGTTGAGGTAGATCATCACCGTCCAGGTCCGCTGGCCCGCGACGGTGCAATATTTGGCGAAATCCTGTCCCGAGGGCTCGAAATAGTCGGTGTGCGCCTTGAACTCCTGCCCGATCTCGTAGCGCTGGCCCTGCATCGGCTCGCCATGACGCGGATCGAGGCCGGTCATCTCGGTGATGCGGCGTTCGACTTCCATCACCACCGCGTCGCTCGACGGCAGATCGCAGGTCTCGCTGGTGCGGAAGGCGTAGTCGCCATTGGCGTCGGCGATGGTCGAGGGGCGGCGGTCCTGATCGATCTTCATCATCAGCAACTGGCAGATTTCGGGCTCGACAAAGCCCTTCTTGATGAACATCGCCACCTTGGGGCTGGGCACGCGCTGAACGCCGGGCTGGGCGCCCATATGGGCCATCACCGGTTCGGAAGGGTGGCCGGAGCCGAGATTGACGAGGGTCGCGGTCTGCATGACCCGGCTTTTGCCAAATCGCGCCGGGCGATTCCAGCCCGGCGCGCGGTTGCCACGCGAACGTAACAAAAGCGCAAGGCCGGTGTCACACGATGTGCCTAGGCGAGTCACATGGCCCTCGAATCCTCCCAGCTGACGCCGGATGCGCCCGTTGCGGGCCGCGATCTGGCGAGCGGGATCCTGGCCGAAGCGCGCAGCCGTGACGCGACTCATGTTCATATCGAGCCGCATCAGGGCGGCACGCGGGTGCGCTTGCGCATCGGCGGGATGCTGCGTGAAGCGCTGAGCCTGCCGGCGCCGGCCGATCTGGATTTTCAGCCGCATGGCGTCGATGTCGCGCGGCTGCCGACGCCGCACGGCGATCGCATCGTGCTCCACCTGCCGGTTCCGGCGATGCGGTTCGGCGAACTGGAGGCGCTCGGAATGCCGTCGCGGCTCGCGCTGGCGCTCGGTGGCGATCTGACGCGGGGCGGGCTGATGATCGTCGCCGGACCGGACGGATCGGGCAAGGCGACCACGCTCCGCGCGCTGTTGCGCGAAGCCGATGACGGTACGCGTAACGTGCTGATTGCGCGCGATGCCGAGGAACTGCGCGCGGCGCTGCGCCAGGACCCCGATGTGGTGATGATCGAATCGATCGCCGATCGCCAAGTCGCCGCGCTGGCGGTTCAGGCGGCGGGGCAGGGGCATCTGATCCTTGCCGGTGTCGATGCGCCGAATGCGGTGGCGGCAATCCAGCAGTTGCGTGACTGGCGAGTCGAGCCGTTCCAGCTTGCGTTCACGCTGCGCGCGGTGGTCGCCCAGCGGCTGGTGAGGCGGCTGTGTCATGCCTGCCGCGAGCCAGTGCAGGCGCAGGGATCGGTCTCGGCGCTGCTGGGCTTCGATTCCGGCGCGGTGGTCTATGCGCCTGTCGGGTGCGAGCGGTGCGACAGCGGCTATGCCGGGCGAACCGCAGTGTTCGAGGCGATCCATGCCGATGCGGCGTTGCGCCGGCTGATCAACGATGGCGGCGACGGCGCGATCATCGCGCGGCACGCTTTCCTCAATTCGCCCAATCTCGGCTCCGCAGCGCGGACGCTGGTGCGGCAGGGCGTGATCACCTCCGAGGAGGCCGTCAGAATTTCGCGCGGATAACCCGCGACATTATCTTGCGCTCGCGCAAACTGCCCGCTAAGCGGCCCTTCTTCGCGGCGACCGTAGTTCAATTGGTTAGAGCGTCGGCTTGTGATGCCGGAAGTTGCGGGTTCAAGTCCCGTCGGTCGCCCCACTCTCTCTCGTGACTGCCCGCACCCATAGACGGGTAGCGCATCCGCAGGAACGAACATGCTCACCGACTGGGGTTTCCCCGATTTTGACGACCATGAAGGCGTCCACCTGTTCAGCGACCGCGAATCGGGCCTGAGCGCGGTCATCGCGATCCATTCCAGCAAGCTCGGTCCCGCAGCCGGCGGCGTGCGCTTCTGGCATTATGCCGACAGCGCGGCGGCGATCACCGATGCGCTGCGCCTGTCGCGCGGCATGAGCTACAAGAACGCGATGGCCAATCTGCCGCTGGGCGGTGGCAAGGGCGTGGTATTGGCGCCGAAGCCGGGCGCTGAGATCACCACTGCGCAGCTCGAAGCATTCGGCCGCGCGGTCGAATCGCTGAGCGGGCGTTATGTCACTGCCGAGGATGTCGGCATGTCCGAGGAACGGATGAAGGTCGTCGCGACCCAGACGCGCCACGTTTCCGGCCTGCCGGTGGCGGCGGGCGGCGCGGGCGGCGATCCTGGCCCGGTCACGGCGATGGGCGTCTATCTGGGCGTCAAGGCAGCGGCGAAGCGCGGGCTCGGCGCGACCGACATGAAGGGCGTTCATGTCGCCATTCAGGGCGTGGGTAGCGTCGGCGGCGGCGTTGCCCGCCTGCTGGCGAAGGACGGCGCGCGGCTGACGCTGGCGGACGTTCACGAAGCCCGCGCGCAGGCGCTGGCTGCGGAACTGGGCGCGGAGGTCGTGTCGACCGACGCGATCCTCAGCCTAGAAGCCGATATCTTCAGTCCCAACGCGCTGGGCGCGATCCTCACCGAAGCGTCGATCCCCACGCTGAAGACCGGAATCGTCGCGGGCGGCGCGAATAATCAGCTCGCCACGCGCGCGGACGGCAAGCGCCTGCAGGAGCGCGGTATCCTCTACGCGCCCGATTACGTCATCAACGCCGGCGGCATCATCAATGTCGGCCTCGAATATCTCGGGCAGGGCGACATGGCCGAAGTGCAGGCGCGCGTGGCCAAGATTCCCGATCGTTTGGTCGAGGTGTGGGACGAAGCCGATCGTTCGGGCGATCCGCAGAGCGACGTCGCCGATCGCATCGCCCAGCGGTTGATCGGTCGCGGTTAACTCACTGATCCTTAACGGTTAAGCTACCAATATTTCGCCGATGACTCGGTCCGGACATGCGCCGGACCGGGCATCCGGTGGCGCATGTCCCGCGTTTTTTCCCGAGCGTAACTTTCCGGATGGCGATGTTTTGGCCTCGTTCAGCCGGAATATCGGAAAGCGCCGACCATGCCCGAAGCCAGAATCAACCGGAATCAGGACAAGCGCGAAAGCGTGATGATGCGCGCGGTCGTGTGGAGCCCCGGTGCGCGCTTGCCGACCGAGCATCGTATCCGCAATCTCTCGATCTCCGGCGCATGCCTGTCGCATCAGGGCCAGTTGCGCCGTGGCGACGATCTTCGCGTGTCGATCGGGCAGGCACTGGATGTGCCGGCGATCGTGATGTGGGCCACGCCCGATGCTGCTGGCATCCGCTTCGACTATCCGATGGATCTCGCCGCCGCTCGCAGGCGCGGTGCAAGTCATATGCCCGCACGCACGGGCTGGGTCGGCGACATGAACGACGCCTATCGCAAATAAGGTTACGCGATTTTAGGCATGGTTTGCCGGAACCTGCGCATTCCTGATGCTTTGTCAGCTTCAGTAGTTTCCCCAGGCGTAGTGCTACGGGGCGTAGTCTTCCGGGAGCCTCGGTTTAACTTCCGGAGACTCTGAAAAGGCAAATTGTGCTCATGCACGAACGGATTTTCACCCGCAGCGACCGCGAAAGCCTGGATGCCCGCGTCTGGGCAACCGGTGCGCCGTCGCCCAGCGTGCACGGCATCCGCACACTTTCGATGTGCGGCGCCTGCCTCGATCACGAAGGCGAACTGGAAACCGGCGTCACCACTCGCGTCTCGATCGGCCGCATCGCCAATATTCCGGCGATCGTGACCTGGGTGCGGGAAGGCTGTGCCGGCATCCGTTTCGATTATCCGATCGACCTGACAGCGGCGCGCCGGGAGCGGCTGGCTTCGGCCTGAGACGGTTTGCGATTGAACCGGATTGTGGCAGGCTGGAGCCGTGGACGGATCGTCGGCCTCCTCGCCTAGAAGGGCATGGCTAAGCCGGTACTTCCCGGCCTGGCTTCTTTTCATGCTGGCCCATGCTTGTTTCCGCGACGGGTTCACCGCGGAAGGCTTTGGCCGCTTCGGGCAGGCCGTCGCCGGGCTGGCGGTAGCCGGATTGGCGATGTGGCCCGCATTAAAGCTGAGCCGGCCAAGACTGACCTATTATTTACTGGCTGTGCTGTCCTGCGCGATCGGGTGCCTTTTCGTTGTTTTCCCTGCGCTGAACGGGGCAGGCAGTTTGATCGGGATCATGGCGTTGGCGGGCGTAACCGCGCTGGGCCTCGTCTGGTGCATCTACTACGAGCGAACCGAACCGCTGGCCTGAGCCAAACCAGCGCTGCGACAACGCCGCGACGAAATCGCGCCGGATGCAGCCAACCCGGCATGGATTCCCCGGACGAACCCCGCTATTCCGCCCGCGTGGCCGTTCTTCATGCCCTTGCAAACCCCACGCGCTTTCTGAAGATCGCGCGTCCGTTGACGCCCGTGCTGTTCTGGGCGGGCGTGGCGCTGGCTGCGTTCGGGGCGTGGGCCGGGCTTACGCAGACGCCGCCAGATTATCTGCAGGGCGAAACCGTCCGCATCCTCTACATCCACGTTCCCTCCGCATGGCTCGGCCTTGGCGGGTGGAGCGGGCTGGCGATCGCCAGCCTTTGCTACCTGATCTGGCGGCATCCGCTGGCGAACCTTGCCGCGCGGGCGATGGCTCCGGCGGGCGCGCTGTTCGCTGCGGTCTGCCTGCTCACCGGATCGATCTGGGGCCGCCCGGCATGGGGCACCTGGTGGGAGTGGGACGGACGGCTGACGTCGATGCTCGTCCTGTTCTTCGTCTATATCGCTTATATCGCGCTGGCCAAAGCTGACGCAGAACGGGGCGGCGACGGCCGCGTGCCGGCGCTGTTCGGCGTGGCGGGCACGGTGCTGCTGCCGATCATCCGTTACTCGGTGGTGTGGTGGAACACGCTGCATCAGGGGCAGAGCATCGGGCTGACGAAGTCGACCATCGATTCGTCGATGCTGTGGCCGCTGTGGTTCACGCTGGCGGGGTTCACCCTGATCTATTCGGGCATCGTGCTGATGCGGATGCGCGCGGCGCTGGCAAGCCAGAAGGTCGAGGCGCGGATGAAGCGGATGGCGGCGCAATGACGCACTGGGATTATGTGACCGCGGCCTATGTGGTGACGATCGCCGGGACCGTGGGTCTCGCCATCGCCAGCTATGTCGCGATGCGCCGCGCCGAAGCGGCTGCCGAGGAATTGAAGCGGAAATGATGAAGCCGAAACACCAACGCCTCGCGCTGGGCCTAGCGGCGCTGGCGGCGATCGCGGGCGCGAGCGGGCTGGCCCTGTCGGCGCTGAAGGACGAAGCCGCCTTCTTCTATTCGCCCGGAGATGTCGCCGGTAAGCCCTTGCCGCTGGGCAAGAATGTCCGGCTGGGCGGGATGGTCGAGGCCGGATCGATCGTGCGTGCGGCGGACGGCGTGTCGATCCGCTTTATCGTCACCGACGGCAAGGCGAAGACCCCCGTTTCGTTTCGCGGCGTGACTCCCGATCTGTTCAAGGAAGGATCGGGCGCGGTCGCTGAGGGACAGTTCCAGGCCGATGGCAGTTTCGTGGCGGACAATCTGCTCGCCAAGCATGACGAGCGCTACATGCCGCCGCAGATGGAAGGCAAGATGCACAAGTCGGACAGCCTCGAGCAATGATCGCCGAGGGGGGGCTTGCCGCACTGTGGATCGCGGCAGCGCTGGCTTTGGTCCAACTCACGCTGGGCTGGGGTGCGGCGCGTTCGGGTTCCGAGGAACTGATCACCGCCGTCCGTCGCATCGCCATCGCACAGGGCGTGCTGGCCGCGCTGGCGTTCGGCATCCTGATCCTGCTGTTCCTCAATTCCGACATGTCGGTGCTGCTGGTCGCGACCAACAGCCATTCGGCCAAGCCGTTGCTCTACAAGTTTGCCGGGGCATGGGGGAACCATGAGGGCTCGATGCTGCTGTGGGTCACCGTGCTCGCGGTGGCCGGGGCGTGCGTCGCGCTGTTCGAGCGGCGGCTGCCGGGCAAGACGCTCGCTGCGACGCTCGGTGCGCAAGCGGCGATGGCGCTGGGCTTCTACGCCTTCATCGTCTTCGCCTCGAACCCGTTTCTGCGCATCGATCCGCCGCCGCCCGACGGGCAGGGGCTGAACCCGCTGCTGCAGGACCCGGGCCTCGCCTTCCATCCGCCCGCGCTCTATTTCGGCTATGTCGGCCTCTCGGTCGCCTTCAGCTTCGCGGTGGGGGCGCTGGTGATGCGCGACGTCGGCCCGGCGTTCGCCAGGGCGATGCGGCCCTGGGTGCTGGCGGCATGGATCTTCCTGACGATCGGTATCACCGCCGGCAGCTATTGGGCCTATTATGAACTGGGCTGGGGCGGCTGGTGGTTCTGGGATCCGGTCGAGAATGCGTCGCTGATGCCGTGGCTCGCCGCGACGGCCCTGCTCCATTCGGTGACGGTGCTGGCGACCCGCGACGGCCTTCGCGCATGGACGCTGATGCTGGCTTTGGTCGCCTTCGCCATGTCGATGCTCGGCACCTTCCTCGTCCGCTCGGGTATCCTCGTTTCGGTCCATGCCTTTGCCGTCGATCCGACGCGGGGCAGCTTCATCCTCGCACTGCTCGGCATCTATATCGGCGGCGCGCTGGCGCTGTTCGGGGCGCGCGTGGGCACGATCCGGCAGGGTTCGACCTTCCAGCTCGTCAGCCGCGAAGGCGCGCTGGTGCTCAACAATCTGCTGCTGTCGGTCCTGCTCGGTATCGTCTTCATCGGTACGCTCTATCCGCTGGTGGCGCAGGCGATGGGGCAGCAGCTGTCGATCGGTCCGCCCTTCTTCAACAAAGCAGGTATCCCGGTCACGCTAGTGCTGATCGTTGCGACGATGGCCGGGCCGCTGCTGAAATGGCGCAAGGACAAATGGTCCGAGCTGGGCCGCAAGATGCTGGTGCCCGCCGCCGCCGCGATCACCGTTACGGTGATGCTGCTGGTCGTCGCGCCGGGGATCAGCCTTAACGCGACGCTTGGCCTGATCGCCGCCGGCGCGCTGGCGGTGGCCAGCCTGGTGCCGCTGTGGAAGCGCAATCTGCGCCGCACGCCGATGCACATCTACGGCATGGTGGTCGCGCATCTCGGCGTCGCGGTGAGCATCGCCGGCATGGCCAGCGACGCGGCCTTCACGCAGGAGCGGCTCGCCGCGGTCCGCGTCGGCGAAGTCGTCACGGTCGGCCCGTTCGAAGCCAAGCTGGCCGAAGTGCGCCCGACGCTGGGCCAGAACTGGTCGGCGGTCGAGGCGGTGCTGATCGTCCGCAAGGGCGACGGCAAGCCGTTCGAGATCAATCCGCAGCAGCGCTTCTTCACCGATCCGGTGACCACCACCAGCGAAGCCGCGATCCAGACGCTGTGGGACGGCCAGCTCTATACCGTGATCGGCGCGGGCGAAGGCAGCGGCAAGGACGCGCGCTGGCAGATTCGCTTGTGGTGGAAGCCGTTCGTCACCTTCATCTGGTTCGGCGGCTTCCTGATCGCGTTCGGCGCGCTTCTCGCGCTGGTTGGCCGGGTCCGCCGCGAGCGCCGCAGCGAGGAGGCGTACGAATGAGGCGGTTGCTGATCTGGGCGCCGCTCGCGCTGTTCGTCTTGGTCTTCGGGCTGGTTGCTTCCGGCTTGTTCGCGCCGGGCGAGCGTGCGGTGAAATCCGCGATGATCGGCCAGCCCGCGCCGGCCTTCACGCTGCCCGCGCTGCTGCCGGGCAAGCCGGGTGTCGACAGCAAGACCTTCGCGGATGGGAAACCGCGGCTGGTCAACGTCTTCGCCAGCTGGTGCGGCCCCTGCATCGCCGAAGCGCCGCAGCTGATGAAGATGAGGGAAATGGGCATCGAGATCGTCGGCATCGCCACGGCGGACACGCCCGAGGCGATGCTTGGCTTCCTGACGCGCAACGGCGATCCCTTCACCGCCATCGGCGACGATCGCAACCGCAAGGTCCAGTTCGCGTTCGGTTCGGCCGGCGTGCCCGAAACCTTCGTGATCGATGGCAAGGGCAAGGTGACCTACCAGCATATCGGCTATGTCGGCCCGCAGGACATGCCCAAGCTGCTCGAAGCATTGGCGGCGGCGCGATGAAGCGCTTCCTCCTCCTGCTGACGCTGATGTTCGCGGCGCCCGCGCTCGCCGATTCCGGCCTGCCGCCACCCGAGCTCGCCTATACCCAGCTCAGGGACCCGGCGAAGGAACTCCGTGCCAAGGCGCTGATGGAGACGTTGCGCTGCCTCGTCTGCCAAGGCCAGTCGATCGCCGACAGCGATGCGGAAATGGCGGCCGATATGCGTGCACTGGTGCGGCAGCGGATCGAAGCGGGCGAGACGCCCGATCAGGTGCGCGGCTGGTTGATCCAGCGTTATGGCGATTACGTCACTTATGATCCGCCCTTCAGCTGGCTGACCGCGCCGCTCTGGGCCGCGCCGGTCCTGTTGATCGCGATCGGCCTGTTCATCGCGCGCCGTTCGTTCGGCAAGGACGATGACGAGAGCGAAGGGCAGGAGGGTACCAGGGCATGAGCGGCTGGATCATGCTGGCGATCGTCGCGGCCTTCACGGGCGCGCTGCTGTTCGCGATCGGATTCCCGAAACGCCTCTGGACCATCGCCGCGACCGCGCTGACGCTGGGCGCGACCGGCTATGCATGGCAGGGCAGCCCCGGGCTGCCGGGCCATTCGGTGCTGACGAAGGAAAAGACCGGCGAAGTCGATCCGGGGATGATCGAACTGCGCGAGGCGTTCTTCGGCCGCTATAATTTCTCGTACAATTATTTCGCCGTCTCGGATTCGATGATGCGGCGGGGGCGGCCCGATCTGGCGGTGATCGCGATGCGTGGCGCGGTCGCGAAGGGCCCCGGCGACGCCGGCGTGTGGACCGGTCTTGGCATGGCGCTGGCCGAGCATGACCGGGAAGTGTCGCCCGCGTCGAAGCTGGCGTTCGATCGCGCGATGGAGCTGTGGCCGCAAAATCCCGGCCCACCCTATTTCCTCGGTCTCTACTACGCGAGGATGGGGCAGTTCGCCGAAGCGCGGAAATGGTGGGTGAAGGCGATCGAGCTTTCGCCCGACGACGTTTCGTACCGGCAGCCGCTGGTCGAATGGCTCGCGCGGCTGGATGAGGTGATCGCCAGACAGGCCGGTCAGGGGCCGCAGCAGCCACCAGTGCCGCCGCAGCCCTGAAGTCCCTCCCCCGCGGGGAGAGGGACAGCGTCGTTTACTCGCCCCAGGCTTCGAACGGCAGGTCGAGCGCTTCGGCAACTGCGGCGTGGCGGATCTTCCCCTCGGAGACGTTCAGGCCGGCGGCGAGGTGGCGATCCGCCTTCATCGCGGCTTCCGCGCCCTTGTTTGCCAGCTTCAGCACGAAGGGCAGCGTCGCGTTGTTGAGCGCGATGGCGGAGGTGCGGGCGAGCGCGCCGGGCATGTTCGCGACGCAATAATGGATCACGTCGTCCACCACATAGACCGGGTCGTCATGCGTGGTGGCATGGCTGGTCTCGAAACAGCCGCCCTGATCGATCGCGATGTCGACCAGCACCGATCCGCGCATCATCGTCTTCAGCATGTCGCGGGTCACCAGCTTCGGCGCGGCCGCGCCCGGCACCAGAACTGCGCCGATCACCACCTGCGAGCGTGCCACGGCTTCGGCGATCGCCGCCTTGTTGGCATAGGCGGTCTTGATCTGGCTGCCGAAATGCATGTCCAGCTCGGCCAGCCGCTCGTTGTTGATGTCATAGATCGTCACGTCGGCGCGCAGGCCTACGGCCATCTGCGCGGCATTGATGCCCGATACGCCGCCACCCAGGATCGCGACCTTGCACGGCGCGACGCCGGGGACGCCGCCCAGCAATTCGCCGCGGCCGCCCTGTTCCTTCTCCAGATAATGCGCCGCCACCTGGATCGACATGCGTCCGGCGACTTCGCTCATCGGCTTGAGCAGGGGCAGGGCGCCCGAGTTCGACGTCACGGTCTCATAGGCGATGCAGGTCGCGCCCGACTGCATCAGGCCTTCGGTCTGCGGCTTGTCTGCGGCGAGGTGGAGATAGGTGAAGAGCAGGTGCCGCGGCTCGAGCATCGCGATCTCGACTGCCTGGGGTTCCTTCACCTTCACGATCATGTCGGAGCCCGCGAACACCGCGGCCGCGTCGGGCGCGATCTTCGCACCGACCGAGGTATAGGCCGAATCGTCGAAGTCGATGCCCATGCCCGCTCTGGTCTCGACCAGAACCTCATGTCCGGCATGGACGAGTTCGGCCACCGAGCCGGGGGTCAGGCCGACGCGATATTCGCGGTTCTTGATTTCCTTGGGCACACCGATGCGCATGGCAGCTCTCCTGGGATTTTGTTGGCTCCAGCCTATCGCGAAGTGGCGGCGCGAATCCCTGCAAAGTTGCGCATCGAACTATGGTTCCTGTGCATGGAAATGCTATATTGTCCGATCAAACCGGGAAATATTGCCGAATGGATCGGATTTTCACTTCAATCCTGAAACTGCTGGCTGCCGATGCGAGGGCGCCGGTGAGCGGGATCGCCGCCGATGTCGGCCTCTCCCAATCGGCGTGCACGCGACGGATTCAGGCGCTGGAGACGTCCGGCCATATTCAGGGCTATGGCGCGCGACTCGGCTATCGAGAACTGGGGTTCAAGGTGACGGCGCTGGTCGACATCACTTTGGGCACGCAGAAGGAAGACGATCTCGACCGGTTCGAACGCGCGGTTTCGGCGATCGACGGGGTGGTCGAATGTGCGCTCGTTTCGGGCGGGCAGGATTACCGGCTGAAGATTCTCGCGCGCGATCTCGACGACTATGAGCGGCTCCATCGCGAGCATCTCGGCCGTTTGCCGGGGGTTGTGACGATCAATTCCAGCTTCGTCCTGCGCGCCGTGCCCACCCGGAGCGAAGCCGATGCGCTGTTTGCGGCCCGCTGAGCGGAACCGAAAGCCCGGGGCGTCGGTTGCGACTTCGAATCGCGTTGCTAGCCCATGTTGCACGTGCTAACGCGCGCCACCATTTGAAGGCGAGAAACCGGGTCGTATGACCACGTCCATTCCCTTCTCACCGGCCAGTCTGTTCCGCCTGTGAGCACCCCCGACATCGCTGCACCCGATACGGCCCAGGACCATGTCCCGGGGCACGATCATTCGCAGGACGGCCTGATCAAGCTCGCCGTCGGCGCGATCGGCATCGTTTTCGGCGATATCGGCACCAGTCCGCTCTACGCGTTCCGCGAAACCTTCGCCGGTCACCATCCGCTCGCCCTCGACGAACTGCACATCATGGGCGTCATCAGCCTGATGTTCTGGTCGATGATGATCGTGGTGACGCTGAAATACGTCACCATCATCATGCGGGCCGACAACAAGGGCGAGGGCGGCTCGCTCGCGCTGCTGGCGCTGATCAATTCGAAGAGCGGCCAGAAGAAATGGACTGCGGGAATCGTGCTGCTCGGCGTATTCGCGACGGCGCTCTTCTATGGCGATTCGATGATCACCCCGGCCGTGTCGGTGCTCTCGGCGGTCGAGGGCCTCGCGATCGCCGCACCGGGCTTTGGCGGGCTGATCGTGCCGATTTCGGTTGCGATCATGGTTCTGCTCTTCTCGATCCAGAGCACGGGCACCGCGCGCGTGGGCGCATTCTTCGGGCCGATCATGCTGCTCTATTTCGCGTCGATCGCGGCGCTGGGCGTGATGAGCTTCATCCAGACGCCGGAGATATTGTGGGCGCTCGACCCGCGCCACGCGGTGATGTTCTTCGTCGACGATCCGCTGGCGGCCTTTCTCGCGCTCGGATCGGTCGTGCTGGCGGTGACCGGTGCGGAGGCGCTCTACGCCGATATGGGCCATTTCGGGCGCAAGCCGATCCGCGTGTCGTGGCTGTGGTTCGTCCTGCCGGCGCTGATGTGCAACTATATGGGGCAGGGCGCGCTGCTGATGCGCGACGTCTCGGCGATCAACAGCCCCTTCTACAATCTCGCCCCGCAGGCGCTGCAGCTGCCGATGGTGGCGCTGGCGACGATGGCCGCGATCATCGCGTCGCAGGCGGTCATTTCGGGCGCCTTCTCGGTCACGCAGCAGGCGATCCAGCTCGGTTTCATCCCGCGCCTGCGCATCGAGCATACCAGCGCCTCCACCGCCGGCCAGATCTACATCCCGCTCGTCAACTGGGCGTTGATGGTGATGGTGATCCTGCTGGTGCTCAGCTTCCAGACCTCGTCGAACCTCACCGCGGCCTATGGCATCGCGGTGACCGGGGCGATGCTGATCGACAATTGCCTGCTCGCAGTCGTGCTGCTGACGCTGTGGGGATGGCGCAAGCGCTATGCGATCCCGGTGCTGGCGCTCTTCTTCGCAGTCGATCTGGCCTATTTCGCGGCCAACCTGACCAAGGTGCCCGATGGCGGCTGGTTCCCGCTGCTGATCGGCTTCGTGATCTTCACGCTGCTGACCACTTGGGCGAAGGGCCGCAAGCTGATGATCGAGCGGCTGCGCGAGAGCGCGATGCCGATCAAGATATTCATCGAAAGCGCCGCCAATTCGGCCAGCCGGGTTCAGGGCACTGCGGTGTTCATGACCTCTACGCCCGACGGCGTGCCCCACGCGCTGCTCCACAACCTCAAGCACAACAAGGTGCTGCACGAGCGCGTGATCCTGCTCACCGTGAAGATCACCGATTCGCCTTTCGTGCCCGACGAGAACCGCATCCATCTCGACGATCTGGGCAAGGGCTTCCATCGCATGGTGCTGAAATACGGCTTCATGCAGGAAGCCGATGTGCCCGCCGCGCTCAAGATGGTCAGCCAGTGCGGCGCCGAGTTCAAGATGATGGACACCAGCTTCTTCCTAGCGCGGCAGACGCTGCTGCCGTCGTCGAAGCCGGGCATGGCGGTGTGGCGCGAAAAGCTGTTCGCCTGGATGCTGCGCAATGCCGAAAGCGCTATGGAGTTCTTCCGCCTGCCCACCAATCGCGTGGTCGAGCTGGGAAGCCAGGTCGAGATTTGACCCCGGATCAGGTCGGGGGCGATGGCGCCAAACCCGCACCCCTGATCGTGACCGCGCTGTTCGGCCGGCAGGATCAGGCGTGGTTCGACGCCCTGCGCCGCGAGCATTTCCCGCCGGATCGCAACTTTCTCGCTGCGCACCTGACGCTGTTTCACCATCTGCCGCCCTCGGTCGCGGAGGAGCTCAAGCACCGGCTGTCGCAGGAAACCCGCGGCATCCGCGCACCGCGGGCGCGCGTGACGGGGCTCATGTCGCTGGGGCGCGGCATCGCCTATCGAATCGAGGTTCCCGAGCTGGATGCGGTTCGCGAGCGGCTGACCGAGGCGTTCGCAGGCCTGCTGATGCCGCAGGATGCCGGCCGCTGGCGGCCGCACGTCACCGTCCAGAACAAGGTCAGTCCGTCGCTCGCGGCAGCGGTGATGAAGGCCTTGTCGCGCGATTTCGTGCCTCGCGAGGTCGAGATCGCGGGCCTGGCGAGCTGGCATTATCGCGGCGGCCCCTGGGAGTCGCATTCGCGTCATATGTTCGCTTGACCGGCTCGCAGACGGCCCCTATGTCGCCCCCTCGCTTCGGCGAGCCCCGGTAGGGCGGAGTAGCTCAGTTGGTTAGAGCACGGGAATCATAATCCTGGGGTCGGGGGTTCAAGTCCCTCCTCCGCTACCATTTCAGTCATTGAACAATAACGAAATTATGAGCCGCGTTCACGGCGGGGCATCCAGCCGCGCTGTCCCCAGGATCTACCGCTGCGAATCGACGCCTCCGCCGCGAACGGGCTTCGCACCATGACGGGGCTGGACTGAAAGCTTCCGGTCGGCAATCGACCCAATCACGGACATTCCTCGCACCTGAGAGAATGCGCGTTAGCGGACGTTCCTATGCGAGATATTCAACGAAGTTCGGTTGAACTCGTCGCGCTATACCTCGCATTTTCGGATAATCCGCTTTGAGATGGTGGTCGCCCGTCAGGTAGAAAACGCCCTCGGAGTATGCCGCGCTGATTGTCTCCAACATTGCGCCAATCGTCGAGAACTCCACCGTCTGTTCCGGCTCACCCAACAAAAAGCCGACTACCGCCCCGTGATCGTGCGAAGGTTCGTCGCAGATAACTGCGTAAAAATCACCGCCACCGCTTGCAAGGAAGGGAAGCCAACGCCTGTCCCATTGCTCGTCAGCGGAGATTGAGCGGTAGGTCTCTACCGCTTCATCTAACGACAGCATGTAATAGCCGGGGAAAAGAGTGATCTCCCCAATGGTGGCACTCGTGGGCGTATCGAAACCGCCAATCAGTCCATAGAGTGCCGACAAGTCTGCTGGGCAGTCCAAGCCCAGTGATGAGAGCGTCAGAAAGGCGGCTGAAGTGCCGGGGCGCGGTCGATCTGCGATCAGCCGGTTCATCGACGTAAGCGAGCTTAGAATGCTTCCCAAGCTTGTCCCGACTTCCACGTGCTATCCACCCTCGACACCAGAAGCTGTACGTCTGCAATATCGGATGGCCGTCACGCAAGCAGCCTGTCGCCTAACCACCCATTCCCGGTCTTTCCCGCGCCGATCGCGCCGCACTAAAAGCTGCCCGACCGGAAACGACCCAATTGCGGACCTTGCGCCGACGCTCGCGTCACCTAATCTGGACCGGATGCCAAACGCACCTCAGCAGACGGCTGTACTTCTCTGGACAGCTGAAAATGACCCAACCTTGGCCGCGCCAGGAGATGCTGAGCACCTGGTCGCAATGGGTCTCCATCAGCGCGTTGTCCGGGTATCTGCGCGCAGCGATGAGTGGACCGAGATCCGGTTCGGCGACGCAAGGTTTCGCGTGCAAGAGAAGTGTTTGCATCGCGTCAGCGGCGTCACCTTCGATGTCGGCGACGCCGTGGAAGTGCAAGGCAAGCAGAGCGTAGTCAGGGATATCATCTGGCACTTTCGGGACGCGGCCCCGAACTACTATCTAGAACGAGAAGGAAAGCGGCTGTCGAAGCGCTATCTGGCGCGCGATTTGAGCCGTGCGCAGAATGGCAGTTAACCACCCAATCCCGGTCATTCGGGCCGACTGGGCGAGACAGATCTATGCGGTAAGCTGCATGCGCCACAAAATTGGAGCACGTCGGCGGGATTGATTGTATCGCTCCTCCGCTACCATCACTCACACAGATCAAGGCACCCGCCGTGCGGACACGATCCGTACCGGCGGCGCCAGCATTTCGCCCTTGAAATGGCCGCCTTCCGCGACCGGCGATTCCTGGATCTTCCGCACCACGTCCATACCCTCCACGACGCGGCCGAAGGTCGCATAGCCGGCATTGTCGCCCGGCTTGGCCGGATCGGCGTCGAACGAGGGCTGGTCGCCCAGCATGATGGTGAAATCGCCGCGCGCTGTGCCCGGTGCGGTGCGCGCGATCGAGATGCTGCCGTTGAGATGCTTCAGGCCGGTCTGCGTCGTCGGTTCGTGGCGGATCGGGGGAAGGACGCGCTTGGCCGCATTCTGCACGCCGAACTGGATGAAGCCGAAATTCTCCGCGACGCGGACCGCGCGGTAGAACACCGTGCCGTCGAGCCGCTTCTGATCGACATAGCGCAGGAAATTGGCGGCGGTCACCGGCGCGTGCTCGCGATCGACTTCGATCACGATCCGGCCGGCGCTGGTCTCCAGCGCGACCCGGACGGGGGCGGGGGGCGCGGGCGTCGCGGTCTGCGCCGCGGCCGGGATCGCCATCAGGGTAAGGGCCAGCAGGGCAAGCAAACGCCGAATCATCCAATCCTCCACGCTTCAGGCGGGGGCAGGCTAACCTTGCCGCGCGGTGCTGTCATCGGGCGGCGCCGGAGGTACTTCGTAACGCTACCATAAGGAGTTTTCCGGGAACGAAATCCGCACCGCCGCCTTCTATACCGAAAGGAGAAGTAAACCAGGTCGCGTAAGGAGAGGCTTGATGAGGACGATGCACGACAATGTCGACGCGTTGAACGAATCCGAGGGCGAGCGCGCGCTGCCGCCCGGTGGCGGCCTGCTCATCGCGATCGCGGTTTCGATGGCATTCTGGGCCGTGCTGGCCTGGGCCGTCATCTAACGTTACGGCAGCGTAACTTTCTTCGCCTGAATAACCGAAATGGGTAACGGGGCGCTGTTCATCATGGCGTCGTCCGAGCATCCTCCCGAACGGGGAGAGAATATGCCGAAACCTGTTCCGGAATCACCGGAATCCTGGATAGAGGGAGAGTGTGAGCGCAGCTTGCCGCCTGGCGCGGCACTGCTGCTGGCGATCCTCGTCTCGGGCCTTTTCTGGAGCTGGGTCGCCTGGGTGGTGCTAACCTGAGCTTTGCTGCCTGACAGCTTTGATCGCCCGTCCCTCGATTGCCGTCCCCGCGCCACAACCCATGTTGCGTCCGAAGGCTCGCACCCCCTAGATGCGGGCCAACTGAACTTCGGACGGATTCGATGACCGCAACTCACTCCACGCGTATGCTCATTCTCGGCTCGGGCCCGGCCGGCCTTTCCGCGGCCATCTATGGCGCGCGCGCCGGTCTGGCCCCGATCGTCGTGCAGGGCATCCAGCCCGGCGGCCAGCTGACCACTACCACCGATGTCGAGAATTATCCGGGCTTCCGCGACGTAATCCAGGGGCCGTGGCTGATGGAGGAGATGCAGGCACAGGCCGAGCATGTCGGCGCGCAGATGATGTGGGACACGATCGTCGAGATCGATCTGACCCAGCGCCCGTTCCGCCTGATCGGCGACGGCGGCAACGTCTATGTCGGCGACGTGCTGGTGATCGCCACCGGCGCGCAGGCCAAGTGGCTGGGCATGGACAGCGAGGAACTGCTGAAGGGCAAGGGCGTCAGCGCCTGCGCGACCTGCGACGGCTTCTTCTATCGCGGCAAGAAGGTCGCGGTGATCGGCGGCGGCAACACCGCGGTGGAGGAAGCGTTGTACCTCACCAACCACAGCCATGACGTCACGCTGATCCACCGCCGCGACAGCTTCCGCGCCGAGAAGATCCTGCAGCAGCGCCTGTTCGCGAACGAGAAGATCAACGTGCTGTGGAACAAGGAAGTGTCGCGCTTCGTCGGCGGCGGCGAGCCGCACGGGCTGGTCGCGATCGAGCTGAAGGACACGGTGACCGGCGAGCTTTCGCAGATCGAGGTGGACGGGGGCTTCGTCGCGATCGGCCACCACCCGGCGACCGAGCTGTTCCGCGGGCATCTCGAGCTGGACGAGGACGGCTATCTGAAGGTCGAGACCGGCAGCACCCGCACCAGCGTCCCCGGCGTGTTCGCCTGTGGCGACGTGATGGACAAGGTGTATCGCCAGGCGGTGACGGCGGCCGGCACCGGCTGCATGGCCGCGCTGGACGCCGAACGCTTTCTTGCCGAAGCGGACTTCGAACAGGTCGCCCACGCGGCGGAGTAGGGGAATTTCCCTCTCCCTTCGGGAGAGGGAATCAGGCCAGCGTCTCGCGCACCCGCTCGAACAGCCAGTCCTTGTCCTCGACGCTGGCGAAGCTGTGGCTGTCGCTGACCAGTTCGACCAGCCGGACACGTTTGCGGGCAGCGCCAAACGCCGCGCTGTTCCACGCCTCCATGAAGGCGATTGCGGTGTTGTCGCGGGCCGCAATGAGGATCGTCGTCGCGCCGCCGTGCCTCCCGAGCGATGCCGCCAGGCGCGCGGCAAGGCCGGCCGGGATTTGAGATGAACTCTTGGAAGCTTTCAGCAAGCCTTTGATCAATTTCCCGATATTCACGCCACCTCGAATCAATCTCAGCCACTCCTTCGGATCGCGCAGCCGCTCGGCATAGCGCGCGCGGATCGCGGCGGCGGGGGGCAGGTCGTCGGTGGCCTCGATCACCCAGGGGTTGGCGAGAAGCAGCGTATCGACGCCGGCACCGGGTCCGAACAGCGCCAGCGCGGTCGCCGCGTCGCAATTGCCGAAGGCGACGATGCGGGTGAGATGGGAGGCCTCCGCGCGGAACGCGGCGACTGCGGCGGCGATATCCTCGGCGCTGGTCTCGAAGCCGCCATTCGCGCCCGTCGAATCGCCGATCCCGCGCCGGTCGTAACGAAACACCGGCGCGCCTAGCTCGCCTGCCACCCGCGCGGCGAGCAGCGCCATTCCGCGATGCGCGCCCATGCGGACTTCGTTGCCGCCTGAGACGATAAGCAGGCCGGCCGCGCCAGCGCCTTCGTCGATCGTACCGGCGAGCGTTTCGCCCGCGCAGGGAAATTCGATCAGCCTTCGCATTGGCGCACCCATGCGGCGATATCGTCCGCCAGAAGGACGGCGAGTTCCGAATCATTGTCAGGTTCGGCGCGGCGCCAGAGCGGCGCGGCTGAAATTTTCAGATCGGCCGGTTTCGGATCTGTCTCGAGCCGAACCGTACGGCGTGGCAGGCACTCATTCTTTTTCGGGTATAGCAATGCCGCGCTAAGTTCGGTCATCAGATCGGCGGGCACGAGATTGCCGGCAATCTCCACCGGTGGATCGGCTGCATCTTCTGGCAGGTCATTGTCGTAATACCAATATTCGGTGAGCTTCTTAGCCTCACGGCCAAGCTCTGCCCGCTTGATACGGGTCAGTTCGCGTTTTAATTCCGGACCCGATTGCGGCGCGAGATACCAGCGCCCGTAGAGAAGACCCAAGGTGTCCATCAGGACCCCGCTACGAAGGCTGACGCCGTAGCAATGTCGGCCTTGGCTGTCGAAGGTGTCGACCGCTGCTTCATAGGCCTCATGTAGCCGCATCAGCGTCATTTCGGAGGTCGGAACGATACTCTCGCCCGTCCCGGGCAGATCGGGCAGCGCGCTTGCGATTCCACGTTCGGCCAGCGCGCGCAGAATCGTCACCACGAACGCGCGCGTCCGGTTCGCTTCCTCGAACAGCGGCAGCGCCGCCACCACGACCGGGCCGGTATCGGGGCCGAAGCGAAGCATCGCTTCCCGCCCGCCGGACCAGTCGTAGTGCGAGATCATTTGAGCGCCTTGCTCGCGGCGAATTCGGTCAGAGCGCCGAAGGATTCCAGCATCTCGCCGTCCACTTCGTCATCCTCGATCAGAATGCCCAGGCGATCCTCCAGCTCGGTCAGCACGCCGGCGACGGCGAGCGAATCGAGTTCGGGCAGCGCCCCGAACAGCGGCGTCCCCGCGTTGAACGCGGCGGCGCGATCGGCGCTGATTCCCAGTACGTCGCGCAATACGGCGCGGACTGTGTTCTCGATTTCGGCGAACCCGTCGGGCTGCAATGGACTTCCCCTGCGGCAATTTTTTCGCTCCCGTAAGGGTTGGCGAAGCTACTGCCAAGTATAAGGGTTGCATCATGGTCCCGCTCGATCCTGTTCCGCACCCGATCGACACGCTGACAATGCGTGGCGCAGGCGACGCCATGGCACTGGAAGACAAGGCCGGGACGCTGAGTTTTGCCGAGCTGGAAGCTGCCGTCGGCGGCATGGCGCACTGGCTGGCGAGGCAGGGGCTGGCGCCTGGAGATCGCGTCGCGACCTGGCTGCCCAAGACCCGCACCGCGTGCCTGATGCCGCTCGCCGCGCCGCGTGCGGGGCTGGTGCATGTGCCGGTGAACCCGGTGCTCAAGCGTCAGCAGGTTGCGCATATCCTTGCCGATAGCGGCGCGCGGCTGCTGGTGACGCAGGCTTCGCGGATCGCGGCGCTGGAACCAGGCGACGTGCCTGTGGGATGCCGCGTCGTCACCGAGGACGAACTGACGAGCAGGGATGCCTTGCCGCCTTCCTCGGGGGATCCGGACGCGTTGGCTGCGATTCTCTATACGTCGGGGTCGACCGGGCGGCCCAAGGGGGTGATGCTCAGCCACGCCAATTTGTGGCTCGGAGCTGTAAGCGTGGCGCATTATCTTCAGATTTCGTCTGAAGATCGCGTGCTCGGCGTGCTGCCGCTCAGCTTCGACTATGGCCAGAACCAGCTGCTTTCGACCTGGTATGCCGGCGCGCGGGTGATCCCGCTCGATTATTTGACGGCGCGCGATGTGGTGAAGGCCGTGGAACGTTATGACGCTACCACGCTGGCGGGGGTGCCGCCTTTATGGGTGCAGGTGCTCGAAGCCGAATGGGGCGAGACCGCGAACCGGCTGAAGCGGCTGACCAATTCGGGCGGCGCGTTGACGACGCCGATGGTGCGGGGCCTGCGCGAGCGTTTCCCCAATGCGCGCCTCTATCCGATGTACGGGCTGACCGAAGCGTTTCGTTCGACTTATCTCGATCCGTCGTTGGTCGATGCCAATCCCGATTCGATGGGCAAGGCGATTCCGTTCGCCGAAATTATCATCGTGCGTCCCGATGGTAGCCGCGCCGATCCGGGTGAACCGGGCGAGC
Source organism: Sphingomonas sp. G-3-2-10 (assembly GCF_012927115.1). Classification (NCBI taxonomy): domain Bacteria; kingdom Pseudomonadati; phylum Pseudomonadota; class Alphaproteobacteria; order Sphingomonadales; family Sphingomonadaceae; genus Sphingomonas; species Sphingomonas sp. G-3-2-10. The sequence continues at coordinate 424,856 of NZ_JABBFY010000001.1, forward strand.
TAGTCCATGCAGGGGCGCTGGTCGCGCAAGGATACTGGCAGGATCCGGAGCGCACCGCGCAACGCTTTCGCCCCGCGCCGGACTTTGCCGAAAGCGGCGGCATGGCGGTGTGGTCCGGCGACACGGTGACCGAAGGTCCAGACGGGCTGCTCCGCTTCGTCGGGCGCGACGACGAGATGATAAAATCCGCCGGTAACCGCATTAGCCCCACGGAAGTCGAGGAAGCCGTGCTGTCTGGTGGAGAAGTGGCGGAAGCGGCGGCGTTCGGGGTGAAGGACGAGCGGCTGGGGCAGGCGATCGTTGTAGTTGCACGCGCGAAGGGTGATGCGGCGCTGGCCGAAGCGAGTTTGCGAGAACGGTTGCGGCGCGAATTGCCGAGCTTCATGCAGCCGTCGCGCTATGAGTGGCGCGAAGCATTGCCGCGCAACGCCAATGGCAAGCTGGACCGGGCGGCGTTGAAGGCGGGTCTGGAATCCCTGGCATGACTGCACCCCCAAACTCCGTTCGCCCTGAGCTTGTCGAAGGGCCGTTCTTCTTTTCGACCGGCGGAAAAGAGGAGAACTGTGCTTCGACAAGCTTAGCACGAACGGTATTTGGGTTGGAGCGCAGGGCAGGGAGCGAGAGGTCATGAACGGCGCCAAGGCGATCGGGCCGATCCCGGCGGAATTCGCGAGCGGTTTCCCCGCCGAACAATGGATCGCGCAGGCGGGCGGCACGCCGTTGTTCGTTTATGACTTCGCGGTCGTCGCGGCTCGGGTGGCGCAGCTGCGGGCTGCGCTGCCGGACAGCGTCGAGATTCATTATGCGATCAAGGCCAATCCGATGCCGGCGCTGCTCGCAGCGATCGCGCCGCTGGTCGATGGGCTTGATGTCGCGTCGGCGGGGGAACTGGAAAAGGCGCTTGGCCTCATGGCGTCACATGCGATCAGCTTCGCGGGCCCGGGCAAGCGCGATTTCGAGCTGGAAGCGGCGATCCGCGCGGGTGTGACGATCAACCTCGAATCCGAAGGCGAAGCCGAGCGCGCGCTGTTGATCGCTGACCGTCTCGGCATCCGTCCGCTGCTCGCGGTGCGGGTGAACCCCGATTTCGAGCTGCGTGGCTCGGGAATGCGCATGGGCGGCCGCGCGTCACCCTTCGGCGTCGATGCCGCGCGCGTGCCGGCCCTGGTGAAGCGCCTGATCGCGGCCGGGGCGGACTGGCAGGGCTTCCACATCTTCGCCGGATCGCAATCGCTCGATTCGGGCGCGATCAGCGAGAGCCAGTCGCTGACCCTCGCGTTGGCCGGGCGGCTGGCGGAGGAGATCGGTGCGTCGCCACCTTTGGTCAATCTGGGCGGCGGGTTCGGGATTCCCTATTTCTCTGGTGATACCCCGGTCGATGTCGAGGGGATCGGCCGCGCGCTGGCGTTCCAGATGGAGCGGCTTTCGCCGATGCTGGCACAGAGCCGCTTCGCGATCGAGCTTGGCCGCTGGCTGGTCGGCGAGGCGGGGGTCTACCTCGCCCGGGTGGTCGACCGGAAGGAAAGCGGCGGGGAGGCCTTCCTCGTCATCGATGGCGGCCTGAACCACCATCTCGCGGCCTCGGGCAATTTCGGCACGGTGGTGAAGCGCAATTATCCGGTCGCGGTGGCGACGAAGATCGGTGTGGAACCCGAAGAGATCGCGTCGGTCGTCGGTCCGCTCTGCACCCCGCTCGACCGGCTGGCAGATCGCGTCGCGCTTCCCAAAACCGAAGTGGGTGACGTCATCGCGATCTTCGCGTCCGGAGCCTATGGCCCGTCGGCGAGCCCCAGTGCGTTTCTGGGACATGCCCCGGCGCGAGAAATGCTGGTGGGAACCGCCAACCCCTAACGCTATCTTTACCTCTCCGGCTCCATAGCTTCCCCGATCCAGTACGGGTGCGGCCGAGACGTCGGTTGCCAATGCCCGTGCTCGGAAGGGAGCTCGAGCATGTGTTTCGTTGGTAAGAGCAAGTTCGTCGCGGCGCCGGTTCTGGCCGCATTCCTCCTGTCGGGCTGTGTCGGCGGCGGTGGCCGCCCCGAGCTTCCCTCGGCTGCGATCGCCGGGGGCCGCGAGGCGCCGAGCGAGGAATATGTGATCGGGCCGATGGATTCGCTCCAGGTGTTTGTCTGGCGCAATCCCGATCTGTCGGCGAAGGTGCAGGTGCGCCCCGACGGCCGCATCACCACGCCGCTGATCAGCGACATGCCCGCGGTGGGCAAGACCCCGGCGATGCTTGCGGACGATATCCGCTACGCGCTCAGCGAATATATCAAGGATCCGATCGTCTCGGTGATCGTCGAGAATGCGGCGGGCGTGCCCAGCCAGCAGATCCGGATCGTCGGCGCGACCGAAAAGCCGGCGCTGGTGCCGTATCGCGCCAGCATGACCCTGCTCGACGCGATGATCTCGGTCGGCGGGCTTTCAGAATTCGCATCGGGGAATCGCTCGCGGTTGATCCGCTACGATCCGCGCACGCGGCGTCAGGTCGAATATCGCGTCCGGCTCGGCGATCTTCTCAAAAATGGTGACATCTCGGCCAATGTGAAGCTCGAGCCGGGCGACGTCATCATCATCCCGGAAAGCATGTTCTGAGGACCTGATGGGCAGCATCTTCGACGAGATTCGCGCCGCGATCCATGCGGTCTGGATGCGCCGGTGGATCGCACTGGCGGTCGCCTGGGGGCTGTGCCTCGCGGGCTGGCTGGTCGTGTCGCAGATGCCGAACAAGTTTGAGAGCCATGCGCGCATCTTCGTGCAGCTCCGCCAGATTCTGCCGACCGACAATGCAGTGACGCAGGCCGGGCAGCAGAAGGATATCGACAGCGTACGCCAGACGATCACCTCGGCGTCGAACCTCGAAAAGGTCGTGCGCGGCACCGATCTGGCCAAGACCGTGGCGACCGACCGCGACATCGCGGACCGGATCGCTGCGCTTCAGGGCATGATCAAGATCACCGCCCAGCAGGACAATCTGTTCGAGATCACCGTGACCGCGGGCAGCGGACGGCTGGCCAAGCAGATCGCACAGAAGCTGATCGACCTGTTCATCGAGGACAATCTGGCCGGTTCTCGCGACGAGACCAGCTCTTCGCTGCGCTTCCTCGATCAGCAGATCGAATCGCGTCAGAAGGCGTTGCAGGATGCCGAAGCCAAGCGTGCGGACTTCCAGGCGCGCTATCTCGGCTCGCTGCCGGGCACCGGTTCGCTCAGCGAGCGGATGAGCCAGGCGCGGTCGCAGCTGGCGCAGGTCGATTCGGATCTGGCGGCGGCGCAGAGCGCGCTCAATACGATCAATGCCCAGATGTCGGGCACGGCGGCCAGCGTTCCGGGCGCAGGCGGCGGCGCCTCGGCCGGACCGGCGCGCGCGCGCCTCAACGCCATCATGGGCCAGATCGCCGAAGCCCGCGGACGCGGCTGGACCGACAATCATCCCGACATGATCGCCCTGCGCGGTCAGCTTTCCGCGGCGCAGGCCGCTGCCCGCAACGAGCCGCTGGTCGGCGGGGGCGGTGGCGGCGCGTCGAGCAATCCGCTCTATGTCAGCCTTCAGGCGATGCGCGCGGACAAGCTCACGCAGGTGGCGTCGCTCACCCAGCGCAAATCGGCGCTGGAAGGCGATCTCGCCAAGCTGAATGCAGCGATGAACGACAATCCGGCGGCAGCGGCGGAGCAGTCGCAGATCGACCGCAACTATCAGGTGCTCAAGGACCAGTATGACAAGCTGCTCGCCGATCGCGAGCAGGTGCGGCTGCGCAGCTCGGTGCAGAACGATACCGACGCGGTGAAGTTCAGCGTGATCGATCCGCCGACCCAGCCGCGCGCGCCGACCGCGCCGAACCGGACGCTGTTGCTGACCGGTGTGCTGATCGCGGGTCTGGGCGCGGGCGTCGCCGCGGCCTTTGCGCTGGGCAAGCTGACCACGACCTATTCGACCGCCAGCCGTCTCGAACGCGCCAGCGGGATGCCGGTGATCGGATCGATCGGCGAAGTGGTTACCGCCGCGCAGATCGCGATGCGCCGGAAAAAGCTGATGCTGTTTGCCGGAGGCGTCGCTGCGCTCGGCGCGGCCTGGGTCGGGCTGCTCGGTGTCGAGATGATCCAGCGTGGAATGGGGGCCTAGGCCAGTGAACGATCATAGCCCCCGCCGCTACAAGGGTTCGCTGCTCGAACGGGCAGCGGAGCAATATGCGTTTGGCGCGCCGCCGGCGGTGCCGCCGGTGATGCCGTCAGCGCCCGTTGCTCCGCCGCAGCCGCCCGCGCCGCCGGTTCAGGCCTATTATCCGCCCGAGCCGCCGGTTGCCGCGCCCGTTCAGGTCGCCGCGCCGCAGCCTGCCTATCTCGAGGATCCGGTTCTCGAGGAACCCGCGCCTGCCATCCGCCGCGGCTTCGCCGCCGAAGGACCGGTCGAACCAGTCCGGCCGAGTGGACGCCGCGTGGCGCCGGTCGATCGCACCTTGCTGTCGCAGGGCGGCATGCTCGTGCCCGGTGGTCCGATCACCGCGCTGGCGGAGGAATTCCGTCAGGTGAAGCGTCAGCTGCTGCTGACCGCGCGTGCCGTGGCCGGGGCCGATGCGCAGCGTGCCCGGATGATCCTCGTCTGCTCGGCACAGCCGAACGAGGGCAAGACCTTCTGCGCGATCAACCTCGCGCTATCGATGTCGGCGGAAAAGGATGTCGAGATCCTGCTGGTCGATGCCGATTTCGCCAAGCCCGATGTGCTGGGCCGCCTCGGCGTGCCCGAAGGCCCTGGTCTGCTCGACGTGCTGTCGGGCGCGGTCGGCAATGTCGAGGATTGCATCATCGACACCGATATCCCGCAGCTCTCGCTGCTGCCCGCCGGCACGCGGACGCATGGCGACACCGAACTGCTTGCCAGCGAGCGGGCCCGTGCGGTGATCGACGGGCTGACCACCGCCAATCCGCGCCGCATCGTGATCTTCGATTCGCCGCCCGCGCTCGCCGCGTCGCCCGCCGCCGTGCTGGCGCTGCATGCGGGGCAGGTGATGCTGGTGGTGCGCGCCGACAAGACCACCGAGTCCGACCTGCGCGAAGCGACTGCGATGCTCGACGGCTGCGAGCATATCCAGCTCGTTCTCAATTCGGTTTCGTTCCAGCCCGGCGGCCGCCGGTTCGGCACTTACTATGAGGAGGCGGGGAAGTGACCCGGCTTGGACTGTTCACCACCGCCGCGATCGCGGCCGCCACGCTGGCGACGCCGGCATGGGCGCAGGAACGCCAGCAGCGGCGCGCCAGCATCCAGCCCTATATCGAGGTCGGTCAGGTCGTGACTTCCGATCTCGATGGCGGCGACGTGCTGACCTATTCCACCGTTTCGGGGGGCATCGACGCGTCGATCCAGTCGCGCCGGGTGCAGGTGCAGGCCAGCTACCGCTACGAGCATCGCTTCTCCTACGACAAGAAGGTGGGCGACGATTCGATCCATAGCGGCCTCGCCACCGCGCGGGTCGTGGTCGCGCAGGGGCTGACGCTGGAAGCCGGCGGCATCGCCACCCGTGCCCGCAGCGACATTCGCGGCGACGCATCGATCAATCCGGTCGGCAATGTCCGCAACACCAGCCAGGTCTATTCGGGCTATGCCGGTCCCTCGCTGTCGACTCATGTCGGGCCGATGTTCGTCAACGGCGCCTATCGCTTCGGCTATACCAAGGTGGAATCGCCGGTGGGCGGCACCGGTATCGCGCCCGGCCAGCAGCCGCTCGACGTCTATGACAGCTCGACCGTGCATGTCGCGACCGCCAGCGTCGGCGTGAAATCGGGCACGGTGCTGCCGATCGGCCTGACCGCCAGTGGTTCCTATACCCGCGAAAATGCCGGCCAGCTCGATCAGCGCTACGAAGGCAAGTTCGGACGCGGCGATGCCGTGCTGCCGATCGGTCGTGGCCTCGCGATCGCAGGCGGCGTCGGCTATGAAAAGATCGAGATCAGCCAGCGCGATCCGCTGCTTACCGCGGGACCGAACCCGGTGCCGGTGGTGGACGGGGCAGGGCGGCAGGTGACCGACCCCAACTCGCCGCGCCGCATCGCTTATGATTTCGACGGCATCTTCTGGGATGCGGGCGTCATCTGGCGCCCCAGCCGCCGCACCTTCCTCGAAGCGCGCGTCGGCAAGCGTTATGGCTCGTGGAGCTATACCGGGTCGTTCAGCTACCAGATCGGGCCGAGCAGCGGCATCCAGATCGGCGTCTATGATTCGATCGAGAGTTTTGGCCGGCAGATCAACGGCGGTGTCGCTTCGCTGCCGAACGGCTTCCTGACCAACAACGATCCGCTGGGCAACCAGAACAGCAGCTGCGTGTTCGGCACGGCGGGCAATGCGGCAGGCAGCTGCATGAACGGCATCCTCGCTTCGACCACCACGGGCAATTACCGCGCGCGTGGCGTGACCGGCGTGCTCGTGCTGGGCCGTGGCGGGACGCAGTTCGGTATCGGTGGCGGCTATTCGCGCCGCACCTTCATCGCGCCGAGCACCGGCTTCGGCAACGGCGTCAACATCAACGGCGTTACCGACGAGACCTTCTATGGTCAGATCTTCGCATCGCAGTCGGTCGGCCGCAACGCGTCGCTCGGCGGCAATGCCTATGTCAGCTATTATGACAGCGGGCTGGCCGGTGCGGATGGCGTGATGGGCTGGGGCGCGAATGCGGTCTATACCCAGCGCTTCGGTCCGATCGGCGCGACTTTGGCAGCCGGCGTTTCCGGTTTCGAAGGACAAAACAACGAGAATGCAGCTTCGGCGCAGGCGCTCGTTGGTCTGCGGTACGGGTTCTAAGGGGTCGGGACAGGGATATGTACGACGACCATTATGGATTGAGCGGCCGGCCGTTCCAGCTGACGCCCGATCCGCGCTTCTGGTTCGATACCGCCACGCACCGCAAGGCGATGGCCTATCTCGGCTATGGCTTGAGCCAGGGCGAGGGCTTTGTCGTGATCACCGGCGATCCAGGTGCTGGCAAGACCACGCTGATGGGCCATCTGCTCGGCACGATCGATCGCGAGCGGATGAACGTGATCAAGATCGTCACGACGCAGCTCGCGCCGAACGATCTGCTGCGCCTCGTCGCGGCGGGGCTTCAGATCGATGCGGTGGACCTGCCGAAATCGGCGATGCTCTCGGCGATCGAGCGCGGGCTGCATACCGTCGCGCGCAACGGCCAGCGCACGCTGCTGATCGTCGACGAAGCGCAGTCGCTGCCGCTGGAGACGCTGGAGGAGCTGCGTATGCTCTCCAATTTCCAGGCGGGCGGCTATCCGCTGCTCCAGATCTTCCTGCTCGGCCAACCCGAGTTCCGCGTCACGCTGCAGGACCCGCGGCTCGAGCAGCTGCGCCAGCGCGTGATCGCGATGCACCATCTCGATTCGATGGAGGCCGACGAAGTCGAGCCCTATCTGATCCACCGCCTGTCGTGCGTCGGCTGGCGGGGCAAGCCGCGCTTCACCAACGATGCGGTGGCCGCGATGTACCGCTGGTCGGGCGGCAGCCCGCGCCGGCTGAACCAGCTTGCCGGCCGCGTCCTGCTGTTCGGCGCGATCGAGCAGATCGAGACCTTTGGCTCGGAAGACCTCGCCACGGTGATCGCTGATCTCGATAACGATACCCCGCAATCGGCGTATCAGCCGGCCATGTCTGCGCCCGCGCCGGTCGCCGAGGCGCCGTACGAGCTTCACGAAGTCGCTCCCACGCCGATGCCGATCACCCCACCCGCACCGGTGATGGGCGAACCGCGCCCGATCCGGCCCGAGACGGTTCCCGCCGACGATTCGATGAAGCGCATCGCCGAGCTGGAAGCCCATGTGAAGGAACAGGACGAGGCGCTGCGCCGCGTGCTGACCCTGCTGGTCGATTGGGTCGAGAACAGCGACAACAAGGTTGCCCGTCCGGATCTGTCCGCGCTTCGCGGCAACGCGGCGTAAGCGCCCTCATGGTGGTCAACGCCCTCTCGGTCGATGTCGAAGACTGGTTCCAGGTCGGCGCCTTTGAAAAGGTGATCGACCGGCGGGACTGGGATTCGCTCGAACACCGGGTGGAAGCCAATACCGACAAAGTGCTGGCGCTGTTCGACGCGGGCAACGTCAAGGCGACCTTCTTCACGCTCGGTTGGGTGGCGGAGCGCTATCCCGCACTGATGCGCCGCATCGTCGAGAACGGGCATGAGATCGCCAGCCACGGCTGGGATCATCAGCGCGTCTTCACGATGGGTCCGGAGCAGTTCCGCGCCGATCTGGCCCGCGCCCGCGCCGCGATCGAGGACGCCAGCGGCGCCAAGGTGACCGGCTATCGCGCGCCCAGCTTCTCGATCGACACCCGAACGCCCTGGGCGCATCAGGTGCTGGCCGAGGAAGGCTATCTTTATTCCTCCAGCGTAGCCCCGATCCGGCACGACCATTATGGCTGGGCCGATGCCCCGCGCGGCGCATATCGCCCGGTGAGCGACGCCGGTCTGATCGAAGTGCCGATCACCATCGCGCGCGTCGCGGGCAAGGAAGTGACGACCGGCGGCGGTTTCTTCCGCCTGCTGCCCGGATCGATCACCAGCACTGCCGTCAGCGCCGCTAACCGCGAGGCGCGTCCGGCGATCTTCTACTTCCACCCGTGGGAAATCGATCCCGCCCAGCCGCGCGTCGCCAATGCGCCGCTCCGTTCGAAGCTGCGCCATTATGCCCGGCTCGGTGCGATGTCGGGCAAGCTGGAGACGCTGATCGCGGGGCATGAATGGGGCCGGATGGATCATATCGTTGCACGCGAAGCGGAGCGGCTCCAGTGAATGCTCCCATGTTCGTGCGCCCGCTGGGCCTTCATGTCGCCGATCTGAGCGATCCCATCGAGCGTGCGCGCATCGGTGCCTATGTCCACGATCATAAGGACGGCACGCCGTTCCACCTGCCCGCATGGAGCGTGGCGGTGGAAAAGGGGTGCGGGCAGAAGAGCCACTACCTCGTCGCCGAGAAGGGCAATGGCGAGATCACCGGCGTGATGCCGTTGACCGAATGCAGCTCGCCCCTGTTCGGCAAGGCGCTGGTTTCCGCCGGCTTCGGCGTCGGTGGCGGTATCCTGGCGGATAGCGCTCACGCCGCGTCGGTGCTTGCCGAGCGCGCCTGGGCGCTGGCCGGCGAACTGAACTGCCCGACGATGGAAGTTCGCGGCGGGCCGCTGCCCGGTCCGGACTGGCATGTCGATACGGGGCGTTATCTGGGCTTCGTCCGCCCGCTGGCGGCCGACGACGAAGCCGAACTGCTCGCCATCCCGCGCAAGCAGCGCGCCGAGGTGCGCAAGTCGCTTTCCTTCGATCTCGATGTGAGCACGGGCTGTCACGTGGAGGACGCGGACGTCCATTATGCGGTCTATGCCGAGATGGTCCGCAATCTGGGTACGCCCGTATTCCCGAAGAAACTTTTCTCCGAGGTGCTGCGGGAGTTTGGCAAATCCGCCGACATCCTTATCGTGCGGCATCGCGGAGTTGCAGTGTCGAGCGTACTTAGCCTCTACTGGAAAGGCACGGTCTATCCCTATTGGGGAGGAGGCACCGCCGCCGCGCGCGCGCTGCGCGCCAACGACCGGATGTATTTCGAGCTGATGCGCCATGCCCGCACGCGGGGCTGCACCCGCTTCGACTTCGGCCGTTCCAAGACCGGCACGGGACCTGCGGCATACAAGAAGACCTGGGGCTTCGAGCCGCAGCCGTTGACCTATTACGAGCGCACCGCCGACGGCGAGAAGCCGCGCGACGCCAGCCCGCTCAACCCGAAATACCGGTTGCAGATCGCGGTGTGGAAGAAGCTGCCGCTCTGGGCCGCCAATACCGTTGGCCCCTTCATCGCGAAGGGCCTTGGCTGATGGGCGATATCCTGTTCCTCGCGCATCGCATCCCGTACCCACCCGACCGGGGGGACAAGATCCGCGGCTTCCACATCCTGAAATATCTCTCGACGAAGAAGCGCGTCCACCTGATCGCCTTCGCCGACGATCCCAAGGATCTGAAGCGCAAGGGCGGCCTTGCCCGCTATACCGGCAATCGTTCGATCATCTGGCGCGCCAAGTCGCAGACGATGGCCGCGATCCAGGCGTTGCTGTCGCATCGTCCGGTGTCGTTGACGGCGTTCGACAATCAGCAGCTTCGCGCCTCGGTCGAGAATATCCTTCAGCGGCACGCGATCGACACGATCTACGTCTTCTCCAGCCAGATGGCGCAATATGTGCCGGCGCGGCTGCGGCAGAAGGTGATCATGGACTTCGTCGACATGGATTCGGCGAAGTTCGCGGCCTATTCGCAGACCAGCAAGGGTCCGATGGGCTGGATGCTCGGCCGCGAGGCGCGCCTGTTGCTGGCGCACGAAAAGGCGACGGCGAAGCATGCCGACGCCAATATCTTCGTCAGCGAAGCCGAAGCCGAACTCTTCCGCGAACGCACCGGTGCCGAGCGGGTGATGGTGATCGAGAACGGCATCGATACCGAACAATATGACCCCTCGGCCAGCTTCAAGCGGATCGACACGATGGGCCGCCCGATCGTGTTCACCGGGCAGATGGACTATCGTCCGAACATCGAAGGCGTGACCTGGTTCGTCGAGACGATCCTGCCGCATATCCGTGTCGATCATCCCGATGCCCGTTTCGTGATCGTCGGTCGCAACCCGACCGAAGCGGTCAAGGCGCTGGCCAAGCATCCCGGCGTCACCGTAACCGGCGAAGTCGCCGATGTGCGCGGCTGGCTGGCGGCGGCGGCGGTAGTCGTGGCGCCGCTGAAGCTGGCGCGCGGTATCCAGAACAAGGTGCTGGAAGGCATGGCGATGGCGCGGCCGGTGGTGGCTTCGGCTGCCGCTGCGCAGGGCATCGAGCATGGCGACACGATCCGCGTCGGATCGACCGTGGGGGAGATCGCCACGGCGGTCAGCCAGTTGCTGTCCGATCCGAAAAAGGCCGCCGAACTCGGCGCCGCCGCGCGCCGTCAGGTGCAGGAACGCTATAGCTGGGAGGCGCGGCTTTCTGGTCTCGACGCGATCCTCGGCATCAAGCCGAGCGGACGGAGGACCGCGGCGTGACCGCGATCGCCGCATCGCGCGCGCCTTCGGGCGTTTCGTTCGATGCGCGGTGGCAGCGTCATGCGGTGATGCTCGCGGGTGTCTGGGCCGCGCTGATCCTGTTGTTCCGCCACGATGCGCGGGATCTGGCCGAGATCTACTGGACCAACACCACCTACGGGCATTGCCTGTTCATCGCGCCGGTTGTCGGCTGGCTGGTGTGGCAGCGCCGAAACGAGCTGTCGCAGGTCACGCCGCAGGGCTGGTGGCCGGGTCTCGCGCTGGTCGCAGCAGGTGGGTTCGGCTGGCTGCTGGGCGATGCCGCGGGCGTTGCTCTGTTCCGCCATGCCGGTCTCGTACTGATGATGCAGGGCGCGGTGGTGACCGTGCTCGGGCCCAATGTCAGCCGGGCGCTGTTGTTCCCGCTGGCCTATATGGCGTTCCTCGTGCCGTTCGGTGATTTCTTCGAGGGGCCGCTTCAGGACCTGACGGTCGCGATGATGATGCCGCTGCTGCATCTGTTCGGCGTGCCGGCGACGGTGGACGGCGTCCTCATCACCACGCCCAATGGCTATTTCGAAGTGGCCGAGGCGTGTTCGGGCGCGAAGTTCCTGATCGCGATGATCGCTTATGGCGTGCTGGTCGCGAACGTCTGCTACGTGTCGTGGCGTCGGCGGATTGCGTTTCTGGCGATGGCGCTCGTCGTACCGGTGATCGCCAATGGCTTCCGTGCGTTCGGCACCGTCTATGCCGCCTGGTGGACCTCGGTCGAGGCCGCGACGGGATACGACCATATCGTCTATGGCTGGGTGTTCTTCGGGCTGGTGATGGCGATCGTGCTGGCGATCGGCTGGAAATGGTTCGACCGCGATCCCGACGCGCGCTGGTTCGATCCCGCGACGCTTCAGGCCCCGCCCACGAAGCGCGTCGGTGTGCCGGTTGCATCGCTGTTGGTGCTGACCGCCGCCGCGCTGTTTCTCGGCTGGTCGAGCGCGATCGCCGCCAGCGCAACGCCGTCGCCCGCCAATGTCGATCTGCCCAATGTGGTGGGCTGGGAACGCGCACCGCTGAGCGGTTCGGCGCCGTGGTCGCCCAATTATCCCGGCGCGGACCACATGCTGATGGGCCGCTATGTCGACCGGCAGGGCAGGGCAGTCGATCTCGCCGTCGCGGTCTTCGATCATCAGGAAGATGGCAAGGAACTGGTGGGTTTCGGCATCGGCGCGATCCGGCAGAACGACCGCTGGGTGCGCATCGAGGATCTGGCCGATCTCGAAGGCGGCACGGCTCTTCGCATGACCGGCCCCGGACGGGTGGAGCGCGAGGTCGTCACATGGTACCGCGTCGGCAACATCGTGACCGGGAGCCCCAACCGCGTGAAGCTCGAGACCCTTTTCGTCAAACTCTTCGGCGGACCGCAGCGCGGCGTCGCGGTGCTGATCTCTGCCGAGCGTGGCGCGGGCCATGACTCGCGCGATGCGATCGGCGACTTCCTGCGCGCGGCGGGGCCTGTCGACGCGCTTGCGGACCGCATGTCCGGCACGCGCTGATGTGCGGGATCGCGGGGCTCTATTACCCCAATATTGCCAAGCCGGTTGACCCCGCCCGCGTCGCGCAGATGAGCGACGCGCAGGCGCATCGCGGGCCGGACGGGTCGGGCGTGTGGACCGCGCCTGGCGTGGGCCTTGGCCATCGCCGCCTGTCGATCATCGATCTTGGCGGGGGGGCGCAGCCGATGCTGACGCCGGACCAGCAGATCGCAGTCACGTACAATGGCGAGATCTACAATTTTCAGGAGGTCCGCGCCGAGCTGGAGCGGCTGGGCGCGCAGTTCCTGACGCATAGCGACACCGAAGTGCTGCTTCACGGCTGGCGCGCCTGGGGCCCCGATATGCTGGCGCGGCTCAACGGCATGTTCGCCTTCGCGCTGTACGATGCAAAGTCGAAGAGCCTGTTCCTCGCTCGCGACCGGTTCGGCGTGAAGCCGCTTCACTATGCCCAGCTTTCGGACGGGGCGGTGGCGTTCGCTTCGGAGCTGAAGGGCATCCTCGCGCATCCCTCGTTCCGCCGCGTGCCCGATTTCCGCGCGGTCGAGGACTATCTCGGCCTCGGCTATGTGCCCGACGATGCCTCGATCGTCGCGGGGGTGAAGAAGCTCCCCGCCGGGCATTTCATGCTGATCGAGCGCGGCAAGCCCGTGCCGCAGCCGGTGCAGTGGTGGGATATCGATTTCTCGCAGCGCGCGACGGGAAAGCCCAAGGATTTGCAGGCCGAACTGGTCGAGCATCTCCGCGCGGCTGTCACGTCGCGGATGATCTCCGACGTGCCGCTCGGCGCTTTCCTTTCGGGCGGCGTCGACAGTTCGGCGGTGGTCGCGATGATGGCCGAGGCGAGCCGCAGCGCGGTGAAGACCTGCACCATCGGGTTCGACGTCGCCGATCATGACGAGACCTCGCACGCGCAGCTGATCGCCGACCGCTTCGCCACCGAACATCGCGCGCGCAAGGTCGCGGCGGACGATTTCGCGCTGATCGATACGCTGGTCGATGCGTTCGACGAACCCTTTGCCGATGCCTCCGCACTGCCGACCTATCGAGTGTGCGAGCTGGCACGCGAGAATGTCACCGTGGCGCTCTCCGGTGACGGCGCGGACGAAGCGTTCGCGGGCTATCGCCGGTACAAATTCTTTGCCGCCGAGGAGCGGATGCGCGGGCTGTTGCCGGGCGGATTACGTTCGGGCGTGTTCGGCACGCTTGGCAAATACTTTCCGAAAGCCGATTGGGCGCCGCGTCCGTTCCGCGCCAAGACGACCCTGCTCGCGCTGGCCGAGGGGGGCGAATATGCCTATCCCAAGGCCGTGGGCGTCACCGGCCCCGAACTCCGCCACCGGCTCTACACCCGCAAGGCGCTCAAGGCGCTGGCCGGGCACAATGCCGAGCAGCGCTATACCGATACGATGCGGCTGGCGCCCGCCCGCGACGGGCTGGACCGCGCGCAATATGCCGACATCAAACATTATCTGCCCGGCGACATCCTGACCAAGGTGGACCGCACCAGCATGGCGGTGAGCCTGGAGGCGCGCGAGCCGTTGCTCGATTACCGGCTGGTCGAGTTCGCCGCGACGCTGCCGCCGTCGATGCGAATCCGCTCGGGGCAGGGCAAGTGGCTGATGAAGAAGGCGCTGGAGCCTTGGCTGCCGCGCGACATTCTCTACCGGCCCAAAATGGGCTTCGTGACGCCGATCAGCGCCTGGTTCCGTACCGCACTGGCCGACGAAGCGGCGGCGCTCGCAAGGTCGAAGGTGCTCGCCGATACCGGCTGGTTCGACGCCGCGACGATCCAGGCGCTGGCCGCCGACCACCGGTCCGGCCGCGCGGAGCATGGCCGGACCCTGTGGCAGCTGCTGATGCTCGAACGCAGCCTGACTCGGTTGTTCGGCTGAATCTCTTTAAATCGCGCCGGTCAGGATCATCGCCCGCACGGCCTGAGCCACCAGCGCGATCAGCACCAGCGTCGACAATGCGAACAGAATGAAGCGGAAATAGACGCGGTTGATCGTCGCCTGGATGAGGCTGTGCACGATCCGCAGCCCGACATAGGCCCAGGCCAGCCAGACATTCGATCCGCCCCCTGCCTGCAACAGCGCGAGTACCGCGCAGATGGCGTAGAACAGGGTCGGCTGTTCGACGAGATGAATGTAGTTATGCGCGGGCCATTGCGCCTTGTCCGGCACCACCCCGTCCAGCGCGCCCGGTTTCCCGCCGACGACCTTCTTCACGTCGATTCCGACCGCTTTCATCGCAGGCATCCGCACCGCGACCAGCCAGACGAGCATGATCAGCGTCCACGCGATCAGCGCAACGACGGGCACGAGAATAGGTGAATGCATGATGTTTCCTCCCCCTGAAGTTGCGGGAGGCTGCAGCAATCAGTTCGCTAGCGCAACGGGTCTCGCGCCGGAGCGGAATTCAGCCGAACCGGCTGGCGGTCCAGCGCGCGAACAGTTCGGGCCAGGGACGGCCCGAAGCGCCCGGGGGCAGATGCGCGCCACCAAAGCCATGCCCGCCCTTTTCCAGGATATGCGCCTCGACCGGCACCTGGGCGGCGAGGCAGGCTTCGAGCGTGTCGAGGCTATGGCGCACGGGCACGGTACGGTCGTCGATCGCATGGAGCAGAAAGACCGGGGGCGTCGAAGCGTCGATTCCGCGCACCGGGGAATAGCGCGCCATCAGCGTGGCGTCGCTGGTTCCGCCCAGGAGGCGCGTGCTCGACAGGCTGTTGAGGCCGGGATCGGCGAGGGTGACGACCGGATAGACGAGACCTGCAAAAGCCGGCCGCGCCGGCAGGGCATCGGCGGCATCTACAGGCGCGTAAACCCGATCGCCATGCCGGGTCATGAGGGTGGCGCCGAGGTGACCGCCCGCCGAGAAGCCGAGCAGCCCCAGCTTCGCCGGATCGATGCCGAACCGGGCCGCGCCTGCGCGGATCAGCCGCATCGCGCGCTGGGCATCCGCCAGCGGCACATCGGCGCGATTGGCCCAGCCATCGCCCGGCAGGCGATAGGCCAGAACGAACACGGTGATGCCGTGCGGGGTCAGTTCGCCCGCGACGTCGATCCCCTCGTTGCTGACCGACACGAAGCCATATCCGCCGCCCGGAATCACCAGCACAGCGCGCCCGTCCGGCGTCTTGGGACGAAAGACGCCGACGATGGGCCGATCGATTCCGCGCAGCCACAGTTCTGCACCCTGATAGCCGTTGCGTTCGCGCACCGGCTTAGGAAGCGGCGAAGGTGCGCCCGGCGGCGTATCGGGCCAGAGCGCGAAATGTTCGGCAGGCGGCCACAGAATATCGGGCAGCGCCGCAGCCTGCTGCGCATCAGCTGCGGAGGCTAGGGTCAGCCCGGCGGCGGCGCCCAGCACGGTTCGTCTGTCGATCATCATTCCGCTCCTTCAGCCCTGCTTTCTGACGATCCGGCGCCGTGAAATCCACTCGCAAAGAAAAAGGGCGGCCGCAGCTTGCGCCACGACCGCCCCTGATTGGCTTGCGCCGAAAGGATCAGGCGAACAGCTTCGCCCAGCCGCGCTTGGCGCGATTCTTCCAGTGGCCGCGGTGATAGGCGTCGCTGGCCAGCAGCGGCATCACCGAACCGGCTTCGGCGAAGACCATCTGTTCGATGCCGGTGTTCACCTTGCCCCACGATGCCGCTTCCTGCAGCGTCGAGGACGAGCAGGCGCCGTCGCGCACGTCGGCGACGGTGATCTGCACGGCGTACTTGTGCACCTCGACATCCTCGTGGCCGAGGATTTCGGCGCAGACGACGGTGTCCTGAATGAAGTTCTTCGGCACGCCGCCGCCGATCATCAGCAGGCCGGTGGTGCCGGCCTTGATCTTGATTTCGGTGAGCTCGCGGAAGTCGGCGATGGCGTCGAGCACCATATAGGGCTGACCGGCCTTGGCGCGATCGACCTGATGCTTGACGAGGCCGAAGCCCGCCGAGCTGTCGACGAATGCCGGGCAGAAGATCGGCACGTCATGCTCGTAAGCGAGCTTGACGAGGCTGTTGTCCTTCTTGCCGTGTTCGACGAGATACTTGCCCATCTCGCGGATGAAGGCGCGCGACGAATAGGGCTTGGCTTCCAGCGTCTCGGCGATCTCGAAGATCGTATGATCGACGTTCTGGAGCGCTTCCTCGTCGATGTACGTGTCGTAGATGCGGTCGATATAGAGCGAGCGCAGCGTGTCGTCGTCGGGGATTTCGAGCGCCTGATAATGCTTGTGGCCAAGGCCCTCGAAGAAATCCATGTCGACGATGGTCGCGCCGGTGGCGACGACGAGATCGACCATGTTGTTGCGGATCAGCTCGGCATAGAGGTCCATGCAGCCGCCGGCCGAAGTCGAACCCGCGATCACGAGACAGACGGTGCAATCCTTGTCCGCCAGCATCTCGTTATAGATCTTGGTCGCGCGGCCGAGGTCGCGGCTGGTGAAGCTCATGTCCGCCATCGCGTCCACGATCGGACGTGCGTCGAACGACGTGATGTCGATATGCTTGACCTGCTTCGACAGCAGCTCCGCCTTGCGGGTGTCGTTGATCGGCGCGTTCGCAGTCGCCTGCTTGTTGAGGGTCGTCTCGGTCATGGGTTGCTCCCATCTTCTTCATGCCGCCGTCATTAGGGGACGCGGAAACCCGTAGGGAGGCGGATGCCGGGGCACCCGCCTTCCCAATTTCGCTAGAACCTGGTCGTTACAGCTTTACGACGTTCGAGTGGAGCGCACGTTCCGCCGGCGTGTAGAGCGAAGCCATCGGCTCGTCTTCCATCACCACGGTCTCGTCCGATCCGAAGCCGTTGAACGCAGTGCGCATGGCCGAGCCATAGGCACCGAGCATCCCAATCTCGATATAGTCGCCGGCCTGCGTGTCTGCGGGCAGCAGGAACGGACCGGTCATGTGATCCAGATCGTCGCAGGTCGGGCCGTAGAAGCTGAACTCCATGTCGCGGGCGTTCGAATCCGGCTCGCGCAGAAGCTGCACCGGGAAACGCCAGCCGATATGCGCTGCATCGAACAGCGCGCCATAGGCACCGTCGTTGATGTACAGCTCGTCGCCGCGGCGCTTTTCGACGCGCACGATCAGCGAGCTGTATTCGGCGCACAGTGCGCGGCCCGGCTCGCACCACAGTTCGGACGAGTAGCTGACGGGCAGGCTCTCGAACGCGCGGTGGATCGTCTCGAAATAGAGTTCGAGCGGCGGGGGCTCCATGCCGGGATAGGTCGACGGGAAGCCGCCGCCCACGTCCACGACGTCGACGGTGACGCCGGCTTCGACGATGGCGGCGCGAACGCGCTCCATCGCCTGGGCATAGGCGTCGGGCGACATCGCCTGCGAACCGACATGGAAGCAGATGCCCAGTGCATCGGCGACCTGACGGGTGGCGATCAGCAGATCCTTGGTCTCGCCCGGCATCGCGCCGAACTTCGAAGCGAGGCTCAGCTTGGACAGGTCCGACGACACGCGGATGCGGACGCACAGGGTCAGATCCTCGGCGCCATTCGTGGCGCGGACGATCTTCTCCAGCTCTTCCATGCTGTCGAGGCTGAAGGTGCGGACGCCGTGCGTGAAATAGGCTTCGGAGATGGCCTCCTCGGCCTTCACCGGATGCATGAAGCAAAGCGTGGCTTCCGGCAGGGTACGCGCAACGAGGCGCACTTCCGCGATGGAAGCAACGTCGTAATGCGTGATGCCGCTTTCCCACAGGATCTGGATCAGTTCCGGGGAAGGATTCGCCTTCACGGCATACATCGACCGACCCGGAAACTTCTCGGCGAAGAAGCGGGCGGCACGCGATGCGGCGTGCGGACGAATGAGCGTGACCGGCTGGACCGGTCGGAGGGCAGTCGCTAGCCCCAGCGCGCTATGGTGCTTGTGCAATTCAAGGGACCTCCAAGTGCCTTACGGCTGTCGTTGAACAAAGCTGCCTTGCGGTTGGAAGTCCCATGGGGCAGCGGGAAGCGGGCATTTAGGGTCGGCGAGTCCGCGTGTAAAGTGATTCTTGATCCGTATTTTTCCGCCGGGGGCGAACTGTGACGATTGTACGACAACCGACGCGGGCAGGGGTGCGGGACGCAGCCGCAAAGATCGCAGCCATTCTGCCGCAAACGCCTCTTCTTACAGCGGAAATTCACGGGCAGCAGGTTTCGTTCAAGGCCGAGACGCTGCAACCGGTCGGGGCGTTCAAGATACGCGGCGCATGGCATCGGCTGACGGCTTTGGACCCCGCGACTCGCGACAAAGGCGTCGTCGCCTTTTCATCGGGCAATCATGCGCAGGGCGTGGCCTGGGCAGCGAAGCGGCTGGGCATTCCCGCGGTGATCGTGATGCCGGCCGATGCGCCCAAAGTGAAGCTGGAAGCGACGATGGCGATGGGCGCGGAAATCGTCCGCTACGATCGCGCGACCGAGAATCGCGAGAAGATCGCCGCGCATCTCGCCCATGCCCGCGGCGCCACTCTGGTGCCGAGTTTCGACGATGCGTGGATCATCGAGGGTCAGGGGAGCCTGGGTATCGAGGCGATGACCCAGATGGTCGAAGCGAAGCTGCCCGATCCGGATCATGTGATCGTGCCATGCGGTGGCGGCGGGCTGGCCGCGGGAGTCGCGCTGGCGCTGCCCGAAGCGGACATGGTCCTTGTAGAACCCGAAGGGTGGGACGATATGCGCCGCAGCCTGGAAGCGGGCTGGATCGAGCCCGTGGGCGACAATCCGCCGCTTACGGCCTGCGATGCGCTCCAGACGAAGCAGGTGTCGCCGCTGACCTTCGACGTGCTGTCGCGGCGCGATGCGAAGGGCGTGGCGGTGAGCGAATATGAGGTGCGCGAGGCCCAGCGCTGGGCGGCGCGGACACTCAGGCTGGTGGTGGAGCCGGGCGGCGCGGTGGCGCTGGCGGCGCTGCTGGCGCGAAAGGTTGAGATCAGGCCGGGGACGCTCGTGATCCTCTCCGGCGGCAATGCGGATCCCGAAGCCTATGCCCGGGTGCTCGCGACGAAGGACTGAAGGTGACCCAAGTGGCCGGTAATTTCCTGGCGAATCTGCTCAGTGGCGCGGCATGGCTGCTCACGCACGGCGTCTATGGCATGTTGCGGGTGATCTATCGCCGCGACGTGAAGTGGATGGCGCTGTTCGCGGCGATCATCTTGGGCGTCGTGCTGCTGGTGCGGTGGGCGCTGTGAGCCCGCAGATTGGCACCGCTGCATCGCTGACGCTTAGCATTCTGGTGCTGGCGGCGCTGTTTCTCGCCTGGGGCGGGTGGCAGATGTATTTCCGCCGCAACGACAAGCGCAAGGGCGTGCTGATGTGGATCTGCGCGGTCGTGCTGCTCGGCAATGTCGCGATCTGGACGGTCTGAGATGTTCGGTTCGGCGGGACAAGCGGTGTTGCGGTACGAAGCCGCGGATTTCGATGTGCTCCAGCGCGGTGCCTATGTGCTGTGCGCGGTCAGTGGGGAGCGGATCGCGCTTGAGGACCTGAAATATTGGAGCATTGAGTTTCAGGAAGCCTATCGCGGCGCCGACGAAGCGACCGCCGCGGCGCTCGCGGGTGGCGCGAAGAATCTGAAGCGTTAACCCGGCAGTTTCAGCGCGGGCGGCTCTTCGTCTTCAGGATCTGGAGCGCCGCGAAATAGGCCGCGCCGAAGAAGACGATCGCCACGATCAGCGGCCAGCCCGCGCCCTGCCCGGGCGTAAGCGCGCCGGCGATCCAGATGGCGAGGATCGGCACCAGGATCAGCGCCGCGGTCACGCCCCATGCGGCGCCGTTCAGCGGGCGGGCGCTTAGCAGCGAGGCATTGGGTTCATAGCGGAACCAGGCGTTGCTCGTATCGGTCATGGGCGGAGCCTAGCCGATCGTGCGCGGGCGCTCAATCATGGTCGGGATGCTGGCGGCTGGTCGCCCGGATCGCTTCGGCCCAGTCGGGGTCGTCCGCGCCGGTCTCGCCTTCATCGGGCAGCGCGCCAAGGTCAGCGAACCACGGCATCCGCGCTTCGCTGCCCATCTGGACCTTCGGCTCGAAGGCGGCGGGATCATCGAGCGTACCGATCATCAGATTGGTGCGGCCGCTGTTGCCGCGATAGAAAAGCGGGGTGCCGCAGGCGGCGCAGAAGCCGCGATCGACATGTTCCGAGCTGCGGAAGGTGGCGGGCTCGCCGCGCGTCCAGGCCAGCGCCTCGTTGGGCGCGGCGACGAGGGCGGCGAACAGATTGCCGCTCGCCTTCTGGCACATGCGGCAATGGCAGAGGTGCGAATTGTCGAGCATCGCCGACGCCCGGTACCGGACCGCGCCGCACTGGCAGCCGCCCGTCACCGTGACGTCGATATGCTTCATGCGATCACCGGATCGGCGAGTTGGGGTCGAGGCGCATGTCGAGATAGTTGTCCACGCTGCCCATCAGTTGGTCCATTTCATGCTCGAAGAAATGGTTCGCGCCGGGGATGGTGTCGTGGTGAATCGTGATGTGACGCTGGGTGCGCAGCTTGTCGACGAGCTTCTGCACCGCGCCCGGCGTGACGACTTCGTCATTCTCGCCCTGCACGATGATGCCGGAGGCCGGGCACGGGGCGAGGAAGGTGAAGTCGAACATGTTCGCCGGCGGCGCGACCGAGATGAAGCCGCGGATTTCCGGGCGGCGCATCAGCAGCTGCATGCCGATCCACGCGCCGAAGCCGAAGCCGGCGACCCAGGTGGTCGATGCTTCCGGGTGGAAGCTCTGCACCCAGTCGAGCGCCGAGGCGGCGTCGGAGAGTTCGCCGATGCCATTGTCGAACGTGCCCTGGCTCTTGCCCACGCCACGGAAATTGAAGCGCAACGTTGCGAAACCGCGACGCTGGAAGGTCTTGTACATCTCCTGGACGATGCGGTTGTTCATCGTGCCGCCCGCGTTCGGATGCGGGTGGAGGATCATCGCCACGGGCGCGCGCGGCTTGGGCGCAGGGGCGAAACGGCCTTCGAGGCGGCCTTCGGGACCGGGGAAAATGACTTCTGGCATCGATGACCTGCTGAATATCTATGGGCGCCGGTGGAGCGCGTGAAGTTGCGCGCTATATAGGCACAGCGCGTTTTTGCGCAATTGGAACGATGAACTTGGCCGAACGCATCTATCTCGATCACGCCGCGACTTCGCCGATGCGCCCGGAAGCGCGCGAAGCGATGGTCGAGGGGATGCTGCATTGGGCCAATCCGAGCAGCCCGCACGCAGACGGCCGCAACGCGCGCCGCCAGATCGAGGATGCGCGCCGCCGCGTCGGGCAGAAGCTGAACTGGGGCGGGCATCTGATCTTCACCAGCGGGGCGAGCGAAGCGCTGATGCTGGCGCTGGGCCGGGCCAAGGGCGGGCCGCGGATCGTCTCGTCGGTCGAGCATGACGCGGTGCTGCGCGCCGCGCCGGGCGCCGAAGTAATGCCGGTCGATCGCGAAGGCGAGTTCGACAAGGCGTGGCTGGAAGCGCGACTGGCCAAGGGCGACCGGCCGGTGGTCGCGGTGCAGCATGTGAACCCGGAGACGGGGCGCAAGAACCTGATTGGCGACATCACGCATATGGTGCGCGGCGCGGGCGGGATGGTGATCGCGGATTGCGCGCAATCGACCGGCAAATATCCGCTACCGACCGCCGATATGGTGGTGATTTCCGCGCACAAGTTCGGCGGGCCGCCGGGCGTGGGCGCGCTGCTGGTGCATGACATCGCGACGCTGGAGCCGACGGGCGGGCAGGAATTCGGCTATCGCGGCGGGACCGAGAACCTGCCTGCCATCCTCGGTTTTGCCGCGGCGCTGGAAGCGTGCCGCCAATGGGTGGACGAGGATATGCTCGCCGCGCTGCGCCGGATGCGCGACGCGATCGGCGATGCGGGCGGGCGCTTCGTCGGTGGCTATGGCGAGTTCAGCGGCTTTATCTTCCCCATCGCGATGCCGGGAATGGATGCGCGGATTCAGGTGATGCGGTTCGACATGGTCGGCTTCTCGGTATCGGCGGGCAGCGCCTGCGCCTCGGGTACGCTGAAGCCCAGCCGCGTGCTGGCGGCGTTCGGCATTCCCGAGGATGTCGCCAAGCGCACGATCCGCATGAGCATCGGCTGGAGCACGACACCGGCCGAGATCGACGCCTTTACCGACGCCTGGGTGAAGATCGCGGCGGAGGCATCCGCCCGGGCATGATCTATCTCGATTATCAGGCGACGACTCCGATCGCCCCCGAAGCATTCGCCGCGATGCGGCCGTGGCTGGAGAGCAATTTCGCCAATCCGCACTCCGCGCATGCGCCGGGACGCAGCGCTCGCGCGGCTGTGGCGGTGGCGCGCGATCAGGTGGCCGGGTTGCTGTCTGAGAATGGCGAAGTGAATTTCACCAGCGGGGCTACCGAGGCGCTCAACTGGGCGATCAAGGGTGTCGGGCCGGGGAGGGTGGTGACGCTGGCCACCGAACATGCCGCGGTGCTCGATACCGCCGCGACGCGCGATGTGGAGGTGCTGGCGGTCGGCCCTGACGGGCGCGTCGATCTGGACCTCGCCCGCGCCGCGATCCGCCCGGGCACCGCGCTCGTCTCCGCGATGCTGGTCAATAACGAGATCGGCGTGATCCAGCCGGTCGCCGAGCTGGCCGCGATGGCGCATCAGGTAGGGGCGCTGTTCCTGTGCGATGCGGTGCAGGGCTATGGCCGGGTTCTTATTCCCGATGAATGCGACCTGGTCGCCCTCTCCGCGCACAAGATCCACGGCCCCAAGGGGATCGGCGCGCTATGGATCCGCGACGGCGTGACGCTGACCCCGCTGATGCATGGCGGCGGACAGGAGCCCGGCGGCCGATCGGGTACGCTTTCGCCCGCGCTGTGCGCCGGGTTCGGCGTCGCGGCGCGTATCGCGAAGGAGCGTTTCGGCGCGGATCATGCGCATGCCGAGCAATTGTTCCGGGCGGCGCGCGCGCATCTGGGCGAGGAATGGGTCCTCAACGGTTCGCCGGACCATCGCTATCACGGCAATCTCAACCTTCGCCGCCAGGGCCTCGACGTTGCGCGGCTGATGTCCGAATTGCGCGACATCGCCTTTTCCGCCGGATCGGCCTGCGCCAGCGGATCGGGCCGCCCCAGCCATGTGCTGCGCGCGATCGGCTTGTCCGACGCGGAGGCACGTTCCAGCATCCGGCTTGGCTTCGGCCGCTATACGACCGAAGAGGAATTGATGACCGCGCTCACCCGAATCGATGCTGCCGCGCGCAGCCAGAACGTCGCCGCATGATCCGCGTCCGTTTCATTGGCACCGATGGCGACACGCGCGAAGTCTCCGCGCCCGAGGGTTCGGGTCTGCTCGAGATCGCTCAGGCCGATGGCCAGCCGCTGGAAGGAACGTGCGAAGGCCAGATGGCCTGTTCGACCTGTCACGTGATCGTCGATGCCGCGGATTTCGACCGGCTGCCGCCAGCGGTGGAAGAGGAAGAGGATATGCTGGACCTGGCCTTCGGCGCGACGCGGACCAGCCGGCTCGCCTGCCAGATCGTGCTAACCCCCGAACTCGACGGGATCACCGTCCGCATTCCCTCCGAACATCGCGATATGCAGGGGCGCTGAACGTAACAGGCGCTTTGCCATTCCACAGTCGCCATGCTCCGGCGAAGGCCGGAGCTTTGGAAGGGGAATGGGTGGCGGCCAACGCTCCGGCCTTCGCCGGAGTACGATCCTGGCGCCCCAAATCTTGCAAGGGGCCAGAATATTTCGCGGGCCATGTCACAACCCGCGCCGCCATCTCGTCATGCTTTCGGAACCCAACCGAAAGGACATGACATGGACACCCGCCTGAACCCCTTCGCCGCCGATCCCGCCACGATGAAGGCATTCATCGATTTCAGCATGGGCATCAGCCCCAATCTGATCGATCCGCACCTTGCCCATCTGGTCAAGATCCGCGCGTCGCAGCTCAACGGCTGCGCCAATTGCCTGCACATGCACGCCGCCGAGGCGCGCAAGGATGGCGAGAGCGAGGACCGTATCCTGCTGACCGGCGCGTGGGAGGAAGCCCCGATCTATACCGACCGCGAACGCGCCGCACTCGCCTGGACCGATGCGCTGACCCTGCTTCCCGAAAGCCGCGCGCCGCGCCATGTCTATGACGAAGTCCATGCGCATTTCAGCGAGGACGAGATCGTGAAGCTGACCATGACCATCGCGCTGATCAATGCCTGGAACCGTTTCGGCGCGGGCCTGCGCATGACGCAGAGCTTCGGCGTGCGGAAGGCGGCGGCCTGATGGCTGATGCAGCCGAGAGCTTCGATCCGCTCCGCCCGAAACTGATCCGGGTGGCATACCGGATGCTGGGATCGGTCGCGGATGCCGAGGATGTGGTGCAGGATGCGTTCCTGCGCTGGATGGATGCCGATCGCGATGCGGTGGAGGTGCCCGAGGCGTTCCTCCGCCGCGTCGTGACCCGGCTGTGCCTCGATCAGCTCAAATCGGCGCGGGCGCGGCGGGAGACCTATGTCGGCCCGTGGCTGCCCGAGCCGGTGGTCGAGCCGGAGGATGCGGTGGAGGACGTGACCCTGCCGCTGCTGATCGCGCTCGAACGCCTCTCGCCGCTGGAGCGTGCGGCGTTCCTGCTGCACGACGTGTTCGGGCTGGGGTTCGACGAGATCGCCGAGACGATCCAGCGCGATTCCGCAGCGTGCCGTCAGCTTGCCAGCCGCGCCCGCGCGCATGTCCGCGCCGATCGCCCGCGCTTCGACATGCCCAGGGCGCACGGCATGGAAATCGCGGCGGCCTTTTTCGCGGCGTCGCGCGAAGGCAATATGAGCTCGCTGCGGGGGCTGCTCGCCAGCGATGTCGAGATATACTCGGACGGCGGAGGCAGGCGTCACGCGGGCCTCAAGCCGATCTTCGGCGTGGACGATGCGATCAAGCTGCACACCAGCCTCGCGCGCTTCTTCACCGGCGGGCAGTCGCGTCTGCTGCGCTATGGGCGGATCAACGGGCTGCCGGGCTTTATCACGATGGAAGCCGATGGGGTGATCCAGACCACGGCATTGCAGATCGAGGAGGGCCGGGTGACGCGCATCTATATCGTGCGCAATCCCGACAAGCTCGCGCATCTTGAGGGGGCTGCGCTGCACTGAGCATTCGAGTGCGGGCCAGTCTGATCCAATCGTGCTCCGGCCTTCGCCGGAGCACTGCTTTGCTTAACCGGCGGCGATATAAGGGAACCAATCGCACCGCCCCCGCGTCCAGCACCAGCGGGGTTAATGGCCTGTCAGTCAGGAGAGAGTGCGCATGAAAATCCTTCCCCTTGCCGCCGCCGCGGTTCTTGCCGCCTTCACGGTTCCGGCCAGCGCGTCGGTCACGCCGGCCACCGCGCCGCTAACCAGCACGATGGTGTCGACGATGATCGGGTCGAGCGCGGGCACCGCGATCGAGCAGGACCGCCGCCACTATCGCGAGCGCCGCTACCAGCGCGACCGCCGCTACGAGCGCCGTCACGCGCGTCGCGGCTATTGGAAGCGCACCTGCCGTACCTATTGGCGCAACGGCTATCGCCATCGCGACTGCCGCCGGGTCCGCTATTGGCGCTAAGCCGCTGAGGCGAGATGATATGAAGGGGCGGTCTGCGGGCCGCCCCTCTTGCGTCGCCGGATCACTTCCACCATATGCGCCGCGGGAGTCGGGCGGACGTGGTCGTCGCCAACTTGGTCAGATCCGGAAGGAAGCAGCCACAACGATTTCGCCGCGGGTCGTTCCGGCTCCCACCGCGCGCTGCCGAGATTTAGCGAAGCCAAAGCGATGCCGCGAAGCGCGCGCGGCTGGCGACGCGGAAAGCGCCGACCGACGACGCGGCTTTGCCGTGGCGCTGCCCGATCTCCCCAGAAACCTGTTCGACTTGCTTCGACACGAGGCTTTTCCGCCGCTAGGAAAGGTCCAAGATGAGCGACGAATCTTCCTTCGATCTTGGCGAACCGCCCCAGCCGCACAAGCCGGAGGCATATCGCGTCCTTGCGCGCAAATACCGGCCACAGACCTTTTCCGAGCTGATCGGGCAGGATGCGATGGTCACCACGCTGGGCAATGCGATCAAGCGTGACCGGCTGGCCCATGCGTTCCTGCTGACTGGCGTGCGCGGGGTGGGCAAGACCTCGACGGCGCGGCTGATTGCCAAGGCGCTGAACTGCATCGGGCCGGACGGGCAGGGCGGGCCGACGATCGATCCGTGCGGCGTGTGCGAGCCGTGCCGCGCCATCGCCGAGGGGCGCCATATCGACGTGATCG
Organism: Sphingomonas sp. G-3-2-10; assembly: GCF_012927115.1. Classification (NCBI taxonomy): domain Bacteria; kingdom Pseudomonadati; phylum Pseudomonadota; class Alphaproteobacteria; order Sphingomonadales; family Sphingomonadaceae; genus Sphingomonas; species Sphingomonas sp. G-3-2-10. Next base: position 451,687 of record NZ_JABBFY010000001.1, read on the forward strand.
AGATGGACGCGGCCTCGCATACCGGCATCGACGATATCCGCGAGATCATCGAGGCGTCGCGCTATTCGGCGGTCTCGGCGCGCTACAAGATCTACATCATCGACGAAGTCCATATGCTGTCCAAGGCCGCGTTCAACGGCCTGCTCAAGACGCTTGAGGAGCCGCCGGCGCATGTGAAATTCCTGTTCGCCACTACGGAGGTGAACAAGGTGCCGGTGACGGTGCTGTCGCGGTGCCAGCGGTTCGATCTGCGCCGGATCGGCGCGGACAAGCTCGCCGCGCATTTCGCCTATGTCTGCGAAGCCGAAGGCGTCGAGGCCGAGCCCGAGGCGCTGATGCTGGTTGCGCGTGCTGCCGAAGGATCGGCGCGTGACGGACTGTCGATTCTCGATCAGGCGATCGCGCATGCGGGGATCGAAGGCGACAAGGTTCGCGCCGATGTGGTGCGCACGATGCTCGGCCTGTCCGATCGCGGCGCGATCCGCGATCTGTTCGGGCTGTTGCTGAGCGGCGATGCGCCTGCCGCGCTGGCGTCGCTGCGCGGGCAATATGATCTGGGCGTCGATCCCCAGGCGGTGCTTCGCACGCTGCTGGAGACGGTCCATGCCACCACGCTGATCAAGCTGGGCACCGAGGCCAATCCGGCGCAATCGGCCGAGGAAGTGAAGGCTCTGGAGCGCTGGGCGGCGGGCTTGAGCTTCCCGATGCTGCACCGGCTGTGGCAGCTGATCCTGCGCGGCCATGACGAAGTGGCGCGCGCGGTGCTGCCGATCGAAGCGGCGGAGATGGCGCTGCTGCGCGTGATCCATGCCTCGCAGCTTCCCGATCCGGGCGAACTGGCGAAACAGATCGCCAGCGGGGCGATCACGGTGGGCGCCGCCGCGTCCCCGGCTGCGGCCGCCAGCGCCGAGCCGGCGATGCCGCGTGACATGGCAGAACTGGCGCAGCATCTCGAGACCAACAACCGCTACAGCCTTGCCGAGCAGGTCCGCCACCTGCTCCGCCCGATCCGCTTCGACGGAACCGAGGTCGAATTCGCGTCGACCCGGCCGCTGCCGATCGATTTCGTCCGCGAACTTTCGGCGGCGATGCGCGAAACCACCGGCAAGAACTGGAAATTGCTCACCGGATCGGACACGAGCGGAAAGACGTTACGCGAGATCGAGGCGGAGAATGCCGCCGCCGAGCGCAATGCTGTGCTGAGCTCGCCACTGGTGGCGGCAGCATTGGAAGCCTTTCCGGATGCCGAGCTGATCGGCTGGACCAAGACAGGAAGTTGAAATGAAGAGCCTCGAAGACATCATGGCAATGGCGCAGAACGTCCAGGCCGAGCTGACCAAGGCGCAGGCCAATCTCGATACGATCGAGGTCGAGGGCGTCTCGGGCGGCGGGCTGGTCAAGGTCCGCGCCTCGGCCAAGGGCCGTATCCTCGGCATGGATATCGACGATTCGCTGATGAACGTTTCCGAAAAGGGCATGCTTGAGGATCTGCTGGCTGCCGCGTTCAACGATGCGCGCGCCAAGGCCGATGCCGCGTCGCAGGAAGCGATGGGCAAGATGACCGCGGGCCTGCCGCTGCCGCCGGGGTTCAAGCTGCCCTTCTGAGGCGGGTGGAACCATCGGTCGGCCCTCTCGGTTGCTGCAGGCAGTATATCGAGGAGGACTATAAATGGTGGATCGTGTGACCGAGCGTTCGGACGGTGTGACCGCCGAACGCGTAACCGAACATGACAGCGGCGGCGGCACGGTGATCGTGGAGCGCCGCGGCGGTGGCGGCGGCGCGGGCATCCTGATCGCGGTGATCCTGCTGATCGCGGTGGCGGCCGGCGCATTCTACCTGTTCAATCAGGGCCAGAACGATGCGATCCGCACCGATGCGATCAGCGACGCCGCAAAGGGCGTCGAGAGGGCGGCCGACAAGGTGGGCGACACCGCCGAAAAGGCCGGCGACGCGATCAGCACCGGCGGGACCGAGAAGAAGAAGGAATAGCCGCGGCTATTTGAGGCAGGCGTCGAGCCCGTCGCCGCGCACCACGCCGATCCGTGCGGTGATCGAATTGCCATAGCGCCTGGTGAAGCCTTTCGGGTCGATCCCGGCGCGTTTCTTTGGCAGCGGCAGGACCGCAGCGATCTGCGCGGCTTCGCGCGGCGTCAGTTTCGAGGCATCGTGCCTGAAATAGCGCTGTGAACCCGCGTTCACGCCATAGGTGCCGATCCCGGTCTCCGCGACGTTGAGATAGACTTCCATGATCCGCCGCTTGCCCCAGATATTTTCGATCAGGACGGTGAAATATGCCTCCAGTCCCTTGCGGAAATAGCCGCCGCCCTGCCACAGGAAGACGTTCTTGGCGGTCTGCTGGCTGATCGTCGAGCCGCCCCGGATGGTCTTCTTGCCGGTGGCGTTGCGCGCCGCGGCGGCGGCGATGGCGCGATAGTCGAACCCGCCATGCTGACAGAAGCGCGCATCCTCGGCGGCGATCGCTGCGCGAGCCATGTTGGGCGAGATTTCGTCGAGCGACATCCAGTCCTTGGTCACGCCATTGCCCGCGAAGATGTCGCCGATCATCGTCCAGGTGACCGGCGGCGGGACGAAGCGGAAGATCACCACCATCAGCACCGAAACGAGTACGAAGCCGCCAATGCCCTTGGCCGCCCAGATGCCGATCCGTGCAGCCCAGCCACGGCGCTTGCGCGGCGGTTTGATCGGCTCGATGTCGGGTAGCGGGGGCTTGCCAAGCGGGGTCGGGACAGCGGCGGGGGGCCAGCCCTGTGGCGTCGAGACCTGGATCGTCGAGGCCACCGCAGGCCGTTGCGGGGGCAGGGGGTCATGATCGAACCCCGGCTCGTCATAGGTTTCGAAGGGCGGTTCGGCGGGTTCGAACGGTTCGATCGCCGGTTGCGCCCAAACCGGCTTTTCCGGCTCGGAGGGCAGCTTGCGGTCTTCGTCGTCGCCGTTCGGTTCGCTCATGCAACGTCATGTGCCGCGCCGGAGCGCGGGGAGCAACCTGGGTTAAGCGTTAACACGTCCCGTTGCGGCTTAGATGAGCGGCGTGCCGTCGTCGGGGCAGTAACGCGTGTCCGCGGGCAGGCCCTTGCCGCATTGCGGGCAGTTTACGAGCGGTCCGGACGGCGCGCCGGACATCCTGCTGCGCACGCGTTCCTCGACTTCGGCGCCGCGGCCGCTGAACGCCAGCCAGGCCATCACGCCGGCAGTCAGCAGGGCGAGGATCGCGAGCCAATAGCCGAACTGCCAGTCGATCTGGATCATCGCCAGCGCGGCGTCGCTCATTTCGTTGCGCTGGCCGCCATTCTTCTTCGCGGCTTCGGCGAGGATGGTGGACTTGCTGTATTTCAGCGTGCCTGCCCAGATGAGGACCAAGGCGCCGACCGAAGTGCCGATCAGCGCCGCGGCCTTTTGCCGGGTCTGTGGTGTGAAGGCGATCGCAAGGCCGATGGCCACGGCGATCAATGCGAGCAGGATCAGATAGTTGATCTCACCCGCGCCGGGTGTCCGCTCGGTATTGGGAAGTTCGGAGGTGAAGCGGCCGAATGCGATACCAAAGCCGGTAGCGCTGACGATCTTCGTGCCGGAGCAGGAAACGGTGAGCCAGGGCAGGACGAACGCGACCAGCGCGATGCCCTTTGGAATCCGGATCCACTTCCACATGGGCTGCCCCTCCCGCCACTGACGGGAGGAAGCTATGCCCATATCAGACGGTCAGCAACCGCTTCTCGCCCGCGAGGCGCATCATCGCCTTCTGGAGCTTTTCGAAGGCGCGGACCTCGATCTGGCGAACGCGCTCGCGCGACACGCCATAGACCTGCGAGAGTTCCTCGAGGGTCTTGGGATCGTCGGTCAGGCGGCGCTCGGTCAGGATGTACTTCTCGCGCTCGTTCAGGTCGTCCATCGCCGACACGAGCATCTCGTGACGGACATCGGCTTCCTGAGCTTCGGCGACGACTTCGTCCTGCAGGGCGCTGTCGTCCTGCAGCCAATCCTGCCACTGACCCTCGCCATCCTCGCGCATCGGCACGTTGAGCGAGGTGTCCCCGCCCATCGCCATGCGGCGGTTCATCGAGGTAACTTCCTCCTCGGTCACGCCCAGATCGGTGGCGATCTTGGCGAGATGCTCGGGGGACAGGTCGCCATCCTCGAACGCGTCGAGCTTGGCCTTCATCCTGCGCAAGTTGAAGAAGAGCTTCTTCTGCGCGGCGGTGGTGCCCATCTTCACGAGCGACCAGCTGCGCAGGATGAATTCCTGAATCGAGGCGCGGATCCACCACATGGCGTAGGTCGCCAGGCGGAAGCCCCGATCGGGCTCGAACTTCTTCACGCCCTGCATCAGGCCGATATTGCCTTCGGAGATCAGCTCCGAGACAGGCAGGCCATAGCCGCGATAGCCCATCGCGATCTTCGCCACGAGGCGCAGATGCGAGGTCACCAGCTGAGCTGCGGCCTCGGGGTCGCCATGCTCCTGAAACCGCTTTGCAAGCATGTATTCCTGCTCCGGCTGGAGCAGGGGAAACTTCTTGATCTCAGCCAGATAGCGGTTGAGGCTCGCCTCACCGCCAAGCGCGGGGATCGTCGCCGGGACGTTGCTTCCGCTAGCCATGATCACTTCTCCCTTTCACTGGGCCGACCGCCTTGCCCCCTGTATAGGCGGGCATCGGTCTGCCGAAAATCATACGATGAGGTTATCGAACAGTTCCTGCATATCTGCAGGGATTTCGCTTTCGAACGCCAAAGCGTGGCTTTTCACGGGGTGGATGAACCCCAGACGAGCCGCGTGCAAGGCCTGGCGTTTGAAATTCAAGGTTTCCAAAACTTGCCGGTGCGACTTGCGGGTGCTGCCATACACCGGGTCGCCGAGTAGCGGATGGCCGATGGATGCCATGTGAACGCGGACCTGATGCGTGCGGCCCGTCTCGAGCCGGCATTCCACCATTTCCGCGTCCCGAAGCTGGTGAAGTCTGCGCCAGTGCGTGATGGCGTGCTTCCCCTGGCTCTCCCCGACGATCGCCATCTTCTTGCGATTTGCCGAGGAGCGGCCGAGCCGGGCCTCGATTCTTCCTTCCGAACTCGTCAGGCGGCCCGCGACGATCGCCTTGTAGCGGCGGTCGATCGTGTGCGCCTTGAACTGTTCGGCCAGGCCGACATGGGTCCGGTCGGTCTTGGCCGCGACCATCAGGCCCGACGTATCCTTGTCGATCCGGTGGACGATCCCGGGCCGCGCGACTCCGCCGATGCCCGACAGGCTGCCGCGGCAATGATGAAGCAGCGCATTGACCAGCGTTCCGTCGAGATTGCCCGCCGCCGGATGGACGACGAGGCCCGCAGGTTTGTCGACGACGATCAGATGTTCGTCCTCGAACACGATGTTGAGAGGGATATCCTGCGCTTCGTTGTGCGCGGGTTCCGGATTGGGGATCGTCACGCTGAACAGTGCGCCGCCCGCCGCCTTCTTCTTCGCGTCGCGGACCAGCCCTTCGGGGCCGGAGACCTGACCTGCGGCGATCAGTACCTTCAAGCGTTCACGTGAAAGGATCGGCAGCGCATCGGCAAGCGCGCGATCGAGACGCCAGCCATCGGCGGCGTCTGAAATGCGTGCTTCGTGCGTAGTAACCCCCCGGTCCATTATGTAGATGAAGATGGGTATGCGGTGTTGGATTTCAAGGTGCGTTGCCGAGATAATACGGCAGGAATCGCAAGCTGCCGCGCCGTGCGAGGCGTGCGGATTGCTGTTCGGAAACGCGGACGAAATCACCGATTCTCAAGCTACTGAAAACGTATCGGAAAATCCCGAGATACGGTTTGAGATCGATCCGCGCGCGCTGTTCGCCGCGCTGCGGGCCGAACGGAATGGCGGGCCGGCGCTGGCCGGATACTGGCATTCGCACCCCAGCGGCGACGCGACGCCATCGGCCACCGATGCGGCGATGGCCGCGCCCGACGGGAAGCTGTGGCTGATCGTGGCTGGCGGCGCGATCGCTGCGTGGCGCGCGGGGGAGAGCGGGCTGCACGGGCGGTTCGAACGGGTGGACATCGGCATCCGCGACTGACGGGACACCCCAATCGGGGATTGCCCATTCTTGATAGATGCACAAACGAACAGATTGAATTATCCTCCATTTGAAGGATGCGGCGCGCGTGCGGCTGATCGAGAGATGCGCGGTCCCGAGGGGAGAGTATCGATGTTGAAGCGGGTGATCGGAATCGCAGTCGCCGGGATATTGGCGTGGGCCGTGCCGGCGATGGCGCAGCCATCGACCTGGTCGCCCGCGCTGGGCAATAAATGCGCGGCGAACGACGCCGCGGCGTGCTGGACGCTGGGTGAATCGCTGCTCAAGGGCAATGGCGTGGCGGCCAGTCCGGTGAAGGCCGTTGCCGCTTTCGTCCGGGCCTGTGACCTCGGCGTTGCCGAGGCCTGCTATATCGCCGCCACGCGCACCGATTTCGAAAAGCGTGGCGATGCCGCAGGCGCACGCATTCTGTTCGTCAAAGGTTGCGAAGCGGGCTTGGGTTCGTCCTGCCTCTCGTCCGGCATCTACACCGAATCCGGCTGGGGCGGGGCGAAGGATTATCCGCGCGCGCTGATGTTCTACGAACGCGGCTGCGCGCTGCGCGACGGCGAGAGCTGCCGCTATCTCAGCCAGATCTGGGCGTTCGGCGAGCCGATCAACGGAACGCGCACCGATGGCCGCAAGACGCTCGACTGGTCGGTGAAGGGCTGCAACATCGGCGACGGACCGTCCTGCGTGACGGCGGCGTGGCTCTATGCCGGGAATATGGGGATCGGTTACGATCAGCCGGCGGGCGAGCGCTATGCCCGGATGGGCTGCAGCCTCGACCATGCCGATAGCTGCTTCAACCTTGGTTACATGGTCTTCCAGCGCAAGGACTGGACCGCAGCGCGCAACAGCTATGCACGGTCGTGCCAGCTGCCCGGCGGACGCGATCAGGCCTCGGCGTGTCAGGAAGCGCGCAAGCTCGACGAGTTTCTCGCCCGCGACAATGGCGAGCGCGCCCGGTGGGATGCGAAGCAGGCGGAGGGTGCGGCGCAGATCGACCGGTTGCTGGCGAGCGGCGACTATAACGGCGCGATGTACAAGGCGGCGTACGACATGGGCAGCATCCCGCAGGTCACCCGCATCCTGCTGGCGGCGAGTTCATCTGGCCGGCTGGCGCAGATCGACGACATCTACTTTGTCGCGTTCGAGACGTGGAACATCAGTTCGCAAGCGCGGATGATCGTGACATCCGAAAAGCGCCGCCGCGACGCGGCGCAGCGGCAGGCGGCTCGGCTGGCGCCTTCGGGCGGGGGCGGTTCGTCTTGGAGCTGGTCGGCTCCGTCGTCTTCGTCACTCTCGTCGGGCGGAACGACCTACACCGCGCCGAGGATCAGCGAGAGCGACATCTATCGCAACGCCCGCGAGAACACGCGCACCACCTATTGCAACGCGGGCTGGGGCTGCCGCTGAGCGGACAAAAAGGGAGACGGGCGATGCTGAAGCACATGATCCGGGCGCTGGCGGCGGGCGCGCTGGCTTGGGCCCTGCCGGCAGTGGCGCAGCCCGCAGCACCTTCGACCTGGAACCCGACGCTCGACCGCAAATGCACCGCGAAGGATGCCGTCGCCTGCTTCACGCTGGGCGAAACGCTGAGCGCCGGGCGAGGCGTGGCGAAGGACCCGGTCAAGGCGCTGGCCGCGTTCAGCCGGGCCTGCAATCTCGCGGTCGCCGAAGCCTGCTACATCGCCGCATCGCGCACCGCGAGCGGGGGCGACCAGAGCGCCGCCTTCGCGCTGTTCAAGAAAGGTTGCGAAGCGGGGCTGGGCGACAGCTGCCTCTCCGCCGCGATCCGTACCGAGAGCGGGCAGGGCGTTCCCGCAGATGTGCGGCTGGCGATGGCCTATTACGAGCGCGCCTGCACGCTGCGCGAAGGCGACAGCTGCCATTATCTCGCGCAAATCTGGGCCAGCGGCGAGAAGGGCGAGAACCGCGTCGACGTGCGCAAGTCGATGCAGTTCGCGCAGATGGGTTGCACCGCCGCGCGCGCCGATTCCTGCGTGCTCGCCGGATGGCTGGCGCAAGGCAATCGGGGCTATCCCAAGAACGAGGCGATCGCCGACCGCTATGCCCAGCTCGGCTGCAACATGAACCATCATGGCGGCTGCATGAACCTGGGCTATCTGGCCGGGGAGCGCCGAGACTGGCTGACCGCGAAGAAATGGTATGGCCGCGCCTGCGCGATCAATCGGGATCCGACAGCGTGCAAGGCCGAGCGCGATATCGACGGCTATCTGGCTGACAAGGCCCAGTCCGATGCGCAATGGGCGGAGTGGAACCGCAAGCAGGCGACGGGCAGGGCCGAAGTCGACCGCTTCCTGTCGGCGGGCAACTATGCCGGGGCGATCAACCATGCATCCTATGTGATGGGCAGCCCCGAGCAGGTGTCGCGCGTGCTGACCGCGGCGCAATCGGCGGGGCGGCTGGCCGAGATCGACGACATTTATTTCGTCTCGTTCGAGACCTGGCAGCTGACTCCGGCGGCGAATGCGCTGGTGCGGACCGAGAAGCGCAGCCGCGATCTGGCCGCGAGGCAAAGCGCGCGGATTTCGCCTTCCTATGGCGGATCGAGCAGTTCGTGGAGCTGGACGCCGTCCTCGTCGTCAAGCTCCTCCTCGTCGAGCAGCTACACGCCGACGCCGCGGATCAGCGAGAGCGAAATCTACCGGAACGCCCGCGAGAATACGCGGAGCAGCTATTGCAATGCGGGCTGGGGCTGCCGCTAACCCTGGCTGGCGAGGCGGCGCATCACGTCGCCATAAGGCTTGAACACGTCGATCACCATCTTCTCCGGCGATTTCCGGCACTTGCCGAGCGCGTCGTCAAAGCGTTTGCCGAAATCTGCCACGGCCGCGGTGAGATCCTTGCCGGACATACCCGTCAGGCCGCCCGGCCGCGACAGCATCGCGATGCCGAGCGACATATGGAAGAATTCGTCGCCGCGCGCATCCTCGCCCCAGGTCGCTTTCCACCAGTCCTGATCGAGGACGAACTGCGCGCAGCTGTAGCGCAGGATGCCGCCACCCTTGCCGGGAGTGCGGAGATTGCCGAAGTCGAACGGAATCTTCGCCGGGATCGCGATCGGATTGCCCTCCGCATCCTTCGCGGGCTCGTACGACGATCCGGCAACCGCTTCGAGCGCGATCCGGTCGAGCGTGGGCGACCGGCTGCTCTGGGTGATCCTGGTCTCGGTGACCCGGCCATCGACGCCTATGATCCCGGTGATCTCGACCTTGCCATGCTCGCCGATGGCGCGCGACGCCGCGGGCAGATCGGCGGAAGGGCCGTCCTTGAAGCTGGGGCGAGTCTTCACCTTCGCGCGATTGGCGTTCGCCGCGGCCATAGCCGGGGAAGGGGCTTCCTGCGCCGTAGCCGGCGGCGGCGCGTCCTGAACCGGCAAGGGCGTGAGCGCGGCCAGCGCGGATGCGGCGACGAACGAGAACATGAGCCCTGAATTCCCCCGGGCGGCGGGTCGCCGCGCCGGTCAGGATATCGCTGGGCGACGGACCGTACAATCGCCGCTTTCGACCATGCGGGTTGCGGCTTGCCCCATGCTGCTTCAAAGAGACGGAAACGCTGGAGCGCCGTCCTTGAACATCACCCCGACCGACTTTGCCAGCCTGCTCTGTTCGCGGCTTTGCCATGACCTGCTGAGCCCCGTGGGGGCGCTCAACAACGGGCTGGAACTGCTGGCCGACGAGCATGATCCCGAGATGCGCCAGCGCTGCCTCGAACTGCTCAACGAAAGCGCGCGGGCATCCGCCAACAAGCTGAAATTCTTCCGCCTGGCGTTCGGCGCGGCGGGCGGTTTCGGCGAGACCGTGGACACGCGCGAGGCGCAGGCGGCGATCGAGGGACTGTTCGGCGACAATCACCGCATCCAGATCGGCTGGATGGTCGACGAGCCGGTGCTGGCGAAACAGGCGATCAAGGTGCTGCTCAATCTCGCGCTGATCGCGGGCGACGCGCTGATCCGCGGCGGCCAGCTCGACATCGGCGCCGAACTGGTGACCGGCAATATCGAGATCGTGGTCCGCGCGGACGGCCCGCGCATCGTGCTGGACCCCGAACTGCGCAGCGCGCTGGCCGGCGGAAAGGACGACGTGCCGATCACCCCGCGCGCGGCGGCGGCCTATCTGGTCCATGCGCTGGTGACCCAGGGCGGCGGCGCGCTGCAGGTAAGCCCGCCGGATGCCGAAGTGCTGCTGTTCGGGGCGTCGTTCCGGGTGGGGTGAGGGGCGAAACCTATCCCCGCACTAACCTCGAATTAACCCTCTAACGTCCAAAGTACCCACGCAAATTTGCCTGGGGCACCATGGACGACCTGCTGCAAGAATTCATCGCGGAGACACGCGAAACGCTCGAGGCGCTATCGGGCGAGATCGTCGCGTGGGAATCGAGCCCGGACGACAAGGGCCGGCTCGATGCGATTTTCCGCTTCGTGCACACGGTGAAGGGGAGCTGCGGCTTTCTCGATCTGCCGCGGCTGGGACGTCTCAGCCATGCGGCCGAAGATGTGCTGGCGCAGGTGCGCGCGGGCGAGCGGGTGCCGGACCGGGCACTGGTCAATGCCGTGCTGGCGATCGTCGATCGCATCGGTGAACTGGTCGAGGCAATCGATTCGGGCACGTCGCTCGACGATAGCGGCGACGAGCTGCTGGTCGCGGCGCTGGCCGAAGGGGCCGAGGAAGTCGTTCAGGCTGCCGTTCCCGGCATCCAGCGCGCGGCGTCGCGCAGCGTGCGGCTGAACGTCGAACTGCTCGACCGGATGATGTCCGGCATGTCGGACATGGTGCTGGCGCGCAACGAACTCGCGCGGCGGCTGCGTGGTGGGGATATCGATCCTGCCGTGGAAGCCGCGCTCGAACGCCTGTCGCTGACCGTGGGCGAAATGCGCGACACCGTGACGCGGACGCGGATGCAGAAGATCGACGCCCTGTTCTCCGCCTTGCCGCGCATGGTGCGCGATACGGCGGCGGGGCTGGGCAAGTCGGTGACGCTGCACATCGAGGGTTCGGACGTCGAGCTCGATCGCGAGATGATCGAAGTGATGCGCGACCCGCTGGTCCATATCGTCCGCAATTCGATCGATCACGGCATCGAGCATCCCGCCGAGCGCCGCATGTCCGGCAAGCGCGAGAATGGCCGCCTGATCGTTTCCGCCCGCCAGTCGGGCAACCAGATCATCATCGAGATCGTCGATGACGGGCGCGGGATCGATACCGAACGCCTGATCCGCAAGCTTTCCGCCACCGGCCCGCGCAGCGAGCGCGAACTGCAGGCTTTGTCGGACAAGGCCAAGCTGGCGCTGGTGTTCGAGCCGGGCCTGTCGAGCAAGGACGAAGTCACCGAGGTTTCGGGCCGCGGCGTCGGCATGGACGTGGTCCGCGCATCGATCGAGCAGATCGGCGGGCGCGTCGAGCTGGACAGCGTGCCGGGCAAGGGCCTGCGCATCGCGATCCATGTGCCGCTGACGCTGTCGATCATCTCGGCGATCGTAGTCGGCGTGGGCAAGCAGCGCTTCGCCATGCCGCGTCAGGCGATCGAGGAGATCGTGACCGAGCGCGGCGACGCGATCCGGATCGACATGATCGGCGGATCGCAGGTCGCGACCGTGCGCGACCGCCGCATCCCGCTGGTCGATCTGGCGAATTTGCTGGGGATCGAACGCGCGGAACCGGACATGCTGGGTGGCGGACAGATGCTGGCAATCGTCAGCGTCAGCGACGGCAGCTATGCGCTGAGTGTCGACACCGTGCTCGACAATGAGGAACTGGTGATCAAGCCGGCGTCGCCCGCGGTGATGTCGACCGGCCTTTATGCCGGGCAGACGCTGCCCGACAGCGGCCTGCCGATGCTGATGCTCGACTGCGCAGGCATGGCCAGCGCCGCGAAGCTCGATTTCAGCCGTGACGCCAGCCGCGATTATGACGAAGCCGAAGTCGAGGCCGAAGTGCCGGGCACGCCGGCGTTGCTGTTCCGCGATCTCGACGGCGCGCGCCGCGCGGTCGCGCTGGGCATCGTCGATCGCGTCGAACAGGTCGATACTTCGGCGATCCTCCATTCCGCCGGCCGTCAGCGGCTGGCGATCGAGGGCCGCATCCTGCCGCTGGTCGCGCAGGCAGAATTCGACGCGGGCAAGGTGAGCGTGCTGCGCCTGAAGGATGGCGAGAGCGAAGTCGCCTACGCCATCCACGAAGCGCTCGACATCGTCGTGCTGCCCGAGGAACTGGCTCCGGCGCGCGAGCCCGGCGTGGTCGCGGGCGTGGTGCTGCTCGATGGCGAACAAGTCGAACTGCTCGACGCCTATTGGGTGTTCGGCGAATATGGCGAAGACGAAGCCGAGGAAGAAACGGGTCCGCTGTGCCTGCTGAGCGGCGATGCCGATGGCTGGATGGCATCGTTCGTTCGGCCGATCCTCGAAGGCGCGGGCTATCGCGTGAAGACCGAGCTGGCGCCGGGCGAAAGCGCGTCGGTGGTGCTTTCCAGCGACGATGTCGCGGTGCAGGGCGCGCTTGCGCCGGTGGTGCGCCTGCGCCGCCGCAAGGCGGCCAAGCCCGGCGACGACAGCATCTATCGTTACGATCGCGCGGGCCTGCTCTCCGCGTTGGAAGCCAAGGTAGGAAGCCGCTGATGTCGCATCTCTATCTCATCGCGCAGATCGCTGGGCGCACGGTCGCGATCGATTCCGATCAGGTCGAATCGGTGGTCGATATCGGTGAGGTCACTGCCATTCCCCGCGCCGCCGATCATGTCCGCGGTCTCGCTGCGCTGCGAAGCCGGGTGGTGACGGTGGTCGACACGCAGTCGGCGCTGGGGCTCGATTCGCATGGCAGCGAAGCGCGCCGCGCGGTGATCACGCTGATCGACGGGCATCATTACGCGCTGCTGGTCGATGCGCTCGACGATGTCGCGCCGTTCGATCCGCTGCCGCTGGCCAGCGGCGTCGCGCTGGGCAACGCATGGCGTCATGTGGGCCGCGGGATCGTGGAGCGCGATGGCGAGCCGATCCTGGTGGTGGACCTGGCGTCGCTGGTACCCGGACATGCCGTCGCCGCGGAATAATACCTAGATTTTGCGCAATTAACGGCGCGCTTACGGATTTCGGGCAAGGTGCTCGCGGGATCGCCCCCAACAGGGAAATGGGTTTTATGAAGACTTGCCTCGTCGTCGACGACTCGAAGGTTATCCGCAAGGTGGCCCGGCACATCCTCGAGACGCTGGACTTCGAAGTGCGCGAGGCCGGTGACGGCCGCGAAGCCCTCGACAGCTGCATGGCGGCAGTACCCGACGTGGTGCTGCTCGACTGGAACATGCCGGTGATGAGCGGCATGGATTTCCTGCGCGCGCTCAAGGATTCGGGCATTCAGCAGAAGCCCAAGGTCGTGTTCTGCACCACCGAGAACGGCATGGCCTATATCCGCGCCGCAATCGAAGCGGGTGCGGACGAATATGTGATGAAACCGTTCGATCGAGAGACGCTCGAGAGCAAGCTGCAGATCGTCGGCGTCGCCTGAACTTCGGGCGCGGGAGCCACGCGTGGCGTATCAGCTGAACATCGCCAATCCGGCCGTGCGGGCGAGCATTCCCGCGCGCGTGCTGATCGTGGACGATTCGGTCGTCGCGCGATCGGTGCTGGGCCGGATGATCGACGGTACGCGCCGCTTCATGGTGGCGGGCGCGGTGAGCGATGCGCATGCCGCGCTCCAGTATCTGAAGAACCAGGAAGTCGAGATCATCCTGCTCGACATCGAGATGCCGGGCATCGACGGCCTTACCGCGCTGCCCGACCTGCTGGTCGCGGGACGCGGGGCGAAGGTGCTGGTCGTCTCCTCTTCGGCGGACGAAGGCGCTGCCTCTACCGTGCAGGCGCTGGCGCTGGGCGCGGCGGATACGCTGGTGAAGCCGGGTGTCGGCGCGTTCGGCGGCCGCTTTGCCGAAGTGCTCGAGGAAAAGCTGGGCCGGCTGGTCGAAACCCATGCCGAAGCGCCGCTCGCGGCCCCACCGCCGTCGCGGATCGCGGTGCCCGACGATTATGACATCGTGGCGATCGGCGCATCGACCGGCGGCATCCACGCGCTGAGCCAGTTGCTGCGCGCGATCCCCGCGAGTTTCCACGTGCCGATCCTCGTGACGCAGCATCTGCCGCCGTCGTTCATGAGCTATTTCGCGGCGCAGCTTGCGGTGCTGGGCAGCCGGCCGTGCGAAGTCGCGACCGATTGCATGCGCATCCGGCCGGGCCGGATCATCGTCGCGCCGGGCGAAGCGCATATGCGCGTCGTGCGGATGAGCGAAGGGGCGGCGATCCGCCTGACCCATGAGAAGTCGTCGAGCGGCTGTATGCCCTCGGTCGATCCGATGTTCGAATCGATCGCCGATGTGTTCGGCAGCCGGGCGCTGGCCATCGTCCTTTCCGGCATGGGCCGTGACGGGTGCGAAGGCGCACGCAATCTGGTGGACGCCGGGGCGAAGATCGTGGTGCAGGACCGTGAAAGCTCGGTCGTGTGGGGGATGCCGGGCGCGGTGGCTTCGGCCGGACGCGCCAGCGCGGTGCTGCCGCCCGACGAGATCGGACGGCTGGTCGCCAGCCGCCGGCGGCCGTCATGATCACGCCGCACACGCCGTCGCCGGCTTCGTCCTCGGCGGCCAACAACATGATCGCCGCGCTGCTCGAACAGCGCACGGGCCAGCAGATCGCCGCCAATCGCGCATGGCGGATCGAGACGGCGCTGAAGCCGCTGCTGAGAGAGCGCGGACTGCATACGCTCGACGAGCTGGTGACCCAGCTGATAGCGACGCGGACGGGGGAACTTTCCGACATGGTGGTCGATGCCCTGCTCAATCAGGAAACCAGTTTCTTCCGCGACGCAGCGGTGCTCGACATGGTCGCCGATGCCGCGCGCGAGCTGCAGGCCGAGACGCCGCACAAGCGCCTCCGCATCTGGTCGGCGGGCTGCTCGACGGGGCAGGAGCCGCTGAGCCTTGCCATGCTGTTCGAGGAGCGCAGCGTCAGCAATCCCGGCACCCAGCCGGAAATCGTCGCGACCGATATCTCGCCGAGCGCATTGGCACGGGCGAAGGCGGGCAAATTCTCGCAGTTCGAGATCCAGCGCGGGCTTTCGGTACGCCGCATGATGAGCTGGTTCGACGGAAACGGCAGCGAATGGACCGCCAACCCGGATCTGGTCCGCAAGGTGCAGTTCCGCCAGCAGAACCTTGCCGGCGATCCGCCGCCGCCGGGCAAGTTCGATATCGTGCTGTGCCGCAACGTCATGCTCTATTTCTCGGGCGCGCTGCGCAAGCAGGTGTTCGACACGCTGTTCGCCGCGGTGCGGCCCGGCGGGATGCTGGTGCTGGGCGCGGGCGAGACGGTGATCGGCCAGACCGATCAGTTCGTGCCGAGCGACCGCTTCCGCGGCTTCTATCATCCGGCCCAGCCCAAGGCGGAGCCGTTGCGCCGCGCGGGCTAGAGTCCTTGTGACGCTGCGCTGAGCCACGGCACAGCGACGAACCAGACCCTAGACTGGGGCAGCGATTGCGCTAGTCATTGTGCCATGAGCGGCCTGGACATCGTCGAAACCCCGTCGCCCAATTTCAACGCGCGCGACGCCGAGA
Source organism: Sphingomonas sp. G-3-2-10 (assembly GCF_012927115.1). Lineage (NCBI taxonomy): Bacteria > Pseudomonadati > Pseudomonadota > Alphaproteobacteria > Sphingomonadales > Sphingomonadaceae > Sphingomonas > Sphingomonas sp. G-3-2-10. The sequence goes on from NZ_JABBFY010000001.1 coordinate 467,368, forward strand.
TCAGCATGATCGTGCTGCACTACACCGGCATGCGCAGCGCGGAGGAAGCGCTGGCGCGGCTGTGCGATCCGCTGGCCGAAGTCTCCGCCCATTACCTGATCGACGAGGACGGAACGATCCACCGGCTGGTGGCGGAGGACAAGCGCGCCTGGCACGCGGGCAAATCGCACTGGCGCGACATTCCCAACGTCAATTCGGCGTCGATCGGTATCGAACTGGTCAATCCGGGCCACGAACATGGCTATCGCGAATTCCCGCCCGCGCAGATGGGATCGCTGATCCCGCTCGTGGCCGAGATCAAGGAGCGGTACGGCATCACGCGCGGCAATGTGGTGGGCCATTCGGACGTCGCCCCGGCCCGCAAGGAGGATCCGGGCGAGCTGTTCAACTGGCACGCGCTGGCGCGGCTGCGGCTGGCGCTGCCCAGGCCGACCCGCAATCTGGTCGATCCCGGCTGGAGCGATGCGGGCTTCATGCTGGCGCTCCAGCGCTTCGGCTACGACATCGACGACGCGCCCGCTGCGGTGACCGCCTTCCAGCGCCGCTTCCGCCCCGAGATGATCGACGGCGAGATCGACCGCGAATGCTGCTGCCTGCTGCTCGCCTTGCTGCTGCCCCAGCCGCAGGGCGACGATTGAACCGAGCCCTTGCGCTCGCGCTGACCGGGCTGGCCGGGGCGGCGGGCTGGTATCTCTGCCTGGATATTTCGGCTGCGGCGGAGCGCGAGATGCCCGCTGCGCGCTGGCTCTGGTATGGCGGACATGTCGCGGCCGCAGCGCCTGTGCTGCTGATCGCGCCGATTCAGTTCATGGCGGGTATCCGCGGCGCCCGGCCGGCGGTGCATCGCTGGCTGGGGCGGGTGTATCTGGGTCTGTCGCTGGTCGCGGGCGTGATGGCGGTCGCGCTGGGGCTGACGATGGAAGCGCAGGGGACCGAATTGCCTTTGGTGATGTTCGGGCTGTTGTGGATCGGCTTTTCCGCGCTGGCGTGGCTCGCGGCGCGCAAGCGCGACTGGACTGCGCATCGCCAGTTCACCATCCGCAGCTTCGCCATCGCCACTTCGTTCGTGTTGCTCCATCTGCTTCAGGCGGGGGAGGCGGTGTTGTTCGGCTGGCTCGACTGGCCCGAGCTTCGCTACGCCACGCGCGGCTGGCTGAGCCTCGTCCTGCCGCTGCTGGCGGCAGAAGCATATCTCAGCTGGTGGCCCGCCGCGCGGCGGGTGTTTGCCAAGCGGTGATCCTCGCTGTATCGCGCGCCTTGCCAGAGGGTCGGGCGGCCGCGGGTGTGCAAGCACGCGAGGAAAGTCCGGGCTCCACGGAACGACGGTGCCGGGTAATGCCCGGCGAGGGTGACCTTAGGGAAAGTGCCACAGAGAGCAGACCGCCCACTGGTCCGTAAGGACTAAGGGTAAGGGTGAAAGGGTGCGGTAAAAGCGCACCGCGCGACCGGCAACGGAAGCGGCACGGCAAACCCCACCGGGAGCAAAACCGAATAGGGACGGCATATGGGCCTCGTTCCGGCCCGTCGTCCGGGTTGGTTGCTTGAGCGGCGGAGCGATCCGTCGCCTAGAGGAATGGTCGCCTATCCCTTTCGAGGGTGGACAGAACCCGGCTTACAGACCCTCTGGCATTTTCCTTTCCCTCCCGTCCGAAATGGCGGAGGAGGAGGGATGTTCAGAACGCTCTACCCCGAAATCGAACCCTATGAGACCGGCATGCTCGATGTCAGCGATGGGCATGTCATCTATTACGAGCGCTGCGGCACGCCCGGCGCCAAGCCCGCAGTGTTCCTGCATGGCGGCCCCGGCGGCGGCATTTCGCCGACGCACCGGCGGCTGTTCGATCCCGCGCTGTACGACGTCATGCTGTTCGACCAGCGCGGCTGCGGCCGATCGACGCCGCATGCCGGGCTGGAGGCAAACACGACTTGGCACCTGGTCGCCGATATCGAACGGCTTCGCGAGCTGGCCGGGGTCGAGCAATGGCTGGTGTTCGGCGGCTCATGGGGCTCGACCCTCGCGCTCGCCTATGCCGAGACGCATGTCGAGCGGGTGACCGAGCTGGTGCTGCGCGGCATCTATATGTGCACCAAGCCCGAGCTGGACTGGTTCTACCAGTTCGGGGTGTCGGAGCTGTTCCCGGAGAAATATGAGCGCTTCGTCGCGCCGATCCCGGAGGCGGAGCGGGGCGACATGCTGACCGCCTATCACCGCCGCCTGACCACCGGCTCGCTGGAGGATCAGGTCGCCGCCGCACGCGAGTGGAGCATCTTCGAAGGCGAGATCATCACCCTGCTGCCCGATCCGGCGATGTCGGCGCAGCATGACGACGGCCATTTCGCGCTCGCTTTCGCCCGGATCGAGGCGCATTATTTCGTCAACAATTGCTGGCTGGAGCCGGGCCAGTTGCTGCGAGACGCCCAGCGCCTGCGCGCGATCCCCGGGACGATCGTTCACGGCCGCTACGACATGCCGTGCCCGGCGCGGTACGCTTGGGAGCTGCACAAGGCGTGGCCCGAGACGGACTTCCACCTGATCGACGGCGCGGGGCACGCATTCTCGGAGCCGGGCATTCTCGACCAACTGATCCGCGCGACGGATCGCTACGCAGGTAAAAGCGAGGCGTGATCGCGTGCCGGGCGGGCAGGGGATTCCCCCCGCCCGGCCGCGCGGATATCAGACCAGCACGCGTTCCGGCCGGCCGACTTCCTCGAGCACGGTTTCGCGGTCGATCTCCATCAGGGGTTTGATCAGACCGTCGCGCATGTCGTACACCCAGCCGTGGAGGAAGAGTTCCTGCCCCTCGGCAAAAGCCTGGCGGATCGTTTCGAGCTGGGCGAGGCGGACCAGCTGGTCGCGCACGTTCAGCTCGACAAGGCGGTTCGCGCGGGCATCGGCGTCGCCCATCGCGTCCACTTCATGGGCATGGTCGCAATACACCGTGCGGGCATTTTCCAGCCAGTCATGGACCGGTCCGCTGGTGCCACCGTCCAGCGCCGCGCGCACGCCGCCACAGCCATAATGGCCGCAGATGATGACGTGGCGCACCTTCAGCACGGTGACCGCATATTGCACGACCGAGAGCAGGTTGACGTCGTCCTCATGCACCAGATTGGCGACGTTGCGGTGGATGAACATGCCGCCCGGGGGCGTCATGGTCATCTGTTCGGGCGCGACGCGGCTGTCGGAACAGCCGATCCACAGGAATTGCGGCTTCTGGCCCTGAACCTGACGCTCGAAGAAATCGGCGCGTTCGGCGGTGTGTTCGTCTGCCCAGGCGCGATTGGCGAGCAGCAGCTGGCGATAATCCTTCATGCGTAAACGACCTCCTGGCGCGGCGCACGGATGCGCGGCGCGGTACGCTCCGCGAGATCGCCTCGGACCACGACCTTGATGTCGCGATACTCGGCGGCGCGGATGAAATCATTGATGATGTCGATATTGTCGATGTCGACGAACTCGGTGCTGGACAGATCGATCAGCACGTCGGTGCCGTCGGGCACGCGATCGAGCACGGTTTGCAGCTCAACCTTGTGCATGAAGTACAGGTTGCGCCGTGCGCGGACGAGGCAATCCCGGCCTTCGCAGACATAGCTGATCGCCGGGCGGAAGTTGCGTGCGATCACGAACGCGAAGCCGACGCCCAGGCCGATGAAGATGCCCGTGAGCAGATCGGTGACCAGGATCGCGCCGACCGTGACGGTGAACGGCACGAACTGGCTCCAGCCCTGAGCGAACTTCTTGCGGAACAGGTCCGGCTTGGTCAGCTTGTAGCCGGTCGCGATCAGGACCGCCGCGAGCGAAGCCAGCGGGATCAGGTTCAGCACGGTGGGGATCAGCAACAGGCTGAGCAGCAGCCACAGGCCGTGCAGGATCGTCGACTTCTTGCTGGCCGCGTTGGAATCGACGTTGGCCGAGCTGCGGACGATCACCGAAGTGACCGGCAGGCCGCCGATCAGGCCGGAGACCAGGTTGCCGCTGCCCTGCGCAAACAGTTCGCGGTTCTTGTCGGTGGTGCGGCGCTGGGGATCGAGCTGATCGACCGCCTTGACGCTGAGCAGCGATTCGAGGCTGGCGACGAGCGCGAGGGTGACCGCGGTGGTCCACACGACCGGATTGCCGATCTGGCCGAAGTCGGGGAAGGCGAGCAGCCCGATGACGCCGCCGAAGCCTTCGACGACCGGCACCTGCACCAGATGGCTGGGGTTGATCTGAAACTGCGGCGCGGCATTGGCGAAGATCGAGTTGGCGACGACGCCGAACACGACGACCACGAGCGGGCCGGGCACGAAGCGCAGCGGGCCTTCGCTCGGGCGGGCCTTGTCCCACCAGAACAGGAAAGCGATCGACACGGCTGCGATGATCGCCGCGCCCCACACCATCTTCTCCTGCAGCACGTACCACAGGGTGGAGAAGGTGTTGCGCCCGTCGGGCTGGAGGAAAGCGAAGCTGCCTTCGTAATCCCCGTCATAGCCGATCGCGTGCGGGACCTGCTTGAGGATCAGGATCAGGCCGATCGCCGCGAGCATCCCGGTGATGACCGAGCTGGGGATGAATTCGCTGAGGATGCCGGTCTTGGTAAGGCCGAAGACGAGCTGCATCGTGCCCGCAAGCACGACGGCGAGGAGAAAGGCCTCGAACGAAGGCAGGCTCTGGATCGCGGCGAGCACGATCACGGTGAGGCCGGCGGCGGGGCCGCTGACCGAGAGCGGCGACTTGCTGAGCGCGCCGACGACGATGCCGCCGACGATGCCCGCAATCAGACCGGACATGAGCGGTGCGCCTGAGGCGAGGGCGACGCCGAGGCAAAGCGGTAGCGCTACCAGCGCGACGACGATCGACGCAGGGACATCCTGCCGCCACGTGGCGGAGGATTGGGGTGTTCGTGGCACGCAGTTCTCCATTTTTATTGTTTTCACGGCTGCCGCCCCCAGCGAGCCGTGACAGGAAGGCGATATCTCTACTGCATTGCACAAATACTGCCGCGCACCAGCGTGGCGATGGATCGTGCGTTCACGCCGATGAAATGAGAGAAAAATGTCCCGATTTGCAGATATTTGTTTCTAGTGTTGCGTCGCATTAGCAATAATGCTGCTGCGGTGCGGTCGTGTCGAATCCGGCCGGATGCGTGGATGCGCCATTCTTGAGCGGCGTAGCGAAGGAGAGGCTGGCGTTACGCCGGCTTGCTGCCTATTTGCGGGCGGTTATGGCGCGTTCCACCCGATCTTCCGACTGGGGCTTTCCCCGCTGGCGCAGCTATGGCGCAGAGCGCGAAGCCGTGCAGGTACGCCTGTGCGACCGCCACGGATGCGAGGAACCGGGCGACCGGCCCGCGCCCAAATCGCCCAACAGCCCCGAACGCTGGTATTTCTGCGAGGCGCATGCGGCCGAGTACAACCGCAACTGGAACTATTTCGAAGGGCTGACCGCCGAGGAAGCCGCCGAGCGCGAGGCGAATGAGCGGCGCGATGCCGGCGGGTTCGCGGAATCGAAGCATAATGGCTGGGCGGGGCCTGGCGACGGCAGCCGCTCGCGCGACGAGATGCGCGCACTGGAAGTGCTCGAACTCGAAGTCGATGCCGATTTCGAAGCAGTGCGGCTGGCGTGGCGGCGGATGGCAAAATCGAACCATCCCGATGTGAAGCCGAACGATGCCGATGCCGCGAAGCGTTTCCAGGCGATCCAGGCGGCTTATGAAGTGCTCAAGGCCGCGGAGGAGCGGCGGACCTGGAAGCCCGATTGAGGCATCTGCCCGCCAACTGGTCGAGCGCGTTGCTGGTCTGCGCCAAATGCTCGCGGAAGCTGGATGGCGGGTTCGGCCGCAAGGGCAAGGCGCCGCTGGCAAAGGCGCTGCGCAAGCACCTGAAATTGAAGAAGGGCCGTAAGGCCGCAGCGGGAATCGTCGAGGTCCGCTGCCTCGGCGTCTGTCCAAAGGGCGCGGTGACGGTGGTCAATGGCGCGGAGAGCCGCGACTGGCTGCTGGTGCCCGCCGGCGCCGATCTGAACGAGGTTGCCGCCGCACTTAAGCTCTAATTCAGGCCAGTATCGGCAGGAAGCGCTTGCCCTCACAGCGAAATCGCTGCGGGAGTGTCCCGGATTTACACCCAAATGGGGGTGTACAGCCGGACTGCAATTGCGCATCCATGAACGTGTTATCGCGTTCTATCCGGGAGGGTAAGTTTATGAAGAAGTTTGCGTATGCCGCCGCCGCCATCGGCCTCACCATCGCTGCGCCGGTCGCCGCCGCTCAGGCGGACCTGATCCAGCAGCTGTTCGACAAGGCCACCGAAATCTACGGCACCAAGGGTTTCAACCCGACCGGCTGGGAAACCCGCGGTGAGCTGGGCAACGGCGCTTCGAAGAGCGTGCAGGTCACCTTCAACGGTGGTTCGCAGTTCAGCATCGTCGGCGTCTGCGACGGCGACTGCAAGGATCTGAACATCTATCTGACCGACTCGTCGGGCAAGCTGGTCGATTCCGACGTCGAGGATGACGATTTCCCGATCGTCGCCGCTTCGGCTCCGGGCACGTACACCGCCCGCATCGAGATGAAGAGCTGCACCGCCGCGCCCTGCGGCTTCGGCGCCAAGGCGTTCAAGCAGTAAGCATCAGCCGTCGGCTTTACCGGTGACGAAAGGCCCTGCGTTCCACCCGGAGCGCAGGGCCTTTTCGATTCGTCCGGCATCGCCCTGGCGGACGGGAGGGCGCTTTTCCCGCCGACCGACGGTGACGGAGACCGGTGGCAACGCTCTCCCGAGCCGTAATATGCTGTGATTCGCCCGGAAACCGGCGCCTCGGCTTGACTGGGGAGGTGCATTCCCGAAGACAGGGTGCGAAACGAGTCCGAATTCATCGGGAGGGTGTAAAATGATCAAGCTCGCTTATGCCGCCGCCGCAGCCGCCGCCGTGCTGCTCCCCACCGCCGCCGTGACTGCCGCGACGCAGAACGACATCGTCCAGATGCTGTTCGACAAGGCGACCGAAATCTATGGCGGCAAGGGCTATTCGCCCACCGGCTGGGAAACCCGCGGCGAGATGAAGCAGGGCGCGGAGCAGAGCTTCCAGGTCGCGCTGAAGGGCGGATCGGAATTCAGCATCGTCGGCGTCTGCGACACCGATTGCAGCAATCTCGACATCTACCTGACCGACGCCAGCGGCAAGCTGGTCGATTCCGACGTCGAGGATGACGATTTCCCGATCGTCGGCGCGACCGCTCCCGGCACCTACACCGCGCGCGTGGTGATGAAGGGCTGCTCGTCGGCTCCCTGCGCGTTCGGTGCCAAGGCGTTCAAGAAGTAACTTCAGCGCCCTGAAACGACAGGAAGCGCGTCGCGGCTCCGGCTGCGGCGCGCTTCGTCGTTCAGGGCCTGGTTTCCGTGGCGGGCTTCGCCAGCGGCTTCGACAGGTTGAGCCGGCGGATCTCGACGATGCGCGCGCCCTCGACCTTTCCTTCGACCAGTTCGGTGCCGGACAGCGCGAAAACCCGTCCGCCGGTGAAGATCGGACGCGAATTGCCGTACCAGTCGATGCACGAGACTTCGCACTCATAATCCGGGTCGACCGCGGAATCGCGCGGGGAGGCCTTCAGTTCGCCCAGCCGGGTGACCTCGCGAGCGCGATCGATGGCGAAGAAGCTGATGTCGGATGGCGCGCTGCGCCAGTACCAGGTCGTATCGTCGTCTTCCCGCACGACGGTCGGCAGCCCGAACAGTCCGTCGCCGGCCGGCGCGATCATGCTGTTGAACGCGTGGCTGCGCCCTTCGCTTTCGAACCGGTTGCGAAGGAAGGTGGGCGCGCCGAGCCTGGGCTGCTCGCCGGACAGGTCGAGCACACTGATCTTCAGGCCCGCGCCGTCGGTATAGCCGGTCATCACCGCATCCTCGCCGATCCGCTCGAGGCGGACGACGCTGTGCGGCACGGACAGGCTTTTCGCCGCGCGCGGATCGCGCAGCGGCACGGCCACTGCGGTCGTGCTCAGCGGCTTGAAGTCATCGTCGTCGGCATCATAGGGTCGGCTATGGCCCCATCCGGTGCGGCCGGCATAGACCAGTTGTGTGTCGGTGAAGCGGTTTTCAACCATCCGCGCGCCGGGCGAGGGCAGGAGCGTATAGGCCCGCGCCGGCGCCTCATAGGGGCGCCAGTCGAGTGCCGATAGGGGTACGTCCATCAGGTGCAGGCTGGGCGTCGGATACTCCTCGCTCGACTTGCCACCGCACACGATCGGCACCCAGCCGAGCAGCGCGCGAAACCGTCCGTCGCGGGCATCGAACGAGAATTGGTCGAACGGCATCCCCTTGGTGCGCAGCGCGGTCGGTTCGTCGCCCGACAGCGGCATCCGGAACAGCGCGGCGGGATGAGCGTCGGCAGGCCCGCGCCGGCCCCACTCGTCGCAATCCGGGTCCCAGCGAGAGGGATCATATTCGTCATTGGCGGGGCCGACCCACAGCCAGGCGTCGGTGGGCGTCACATAGAATTGCCGGTCGCCCGGGCCGATCACCGCAGTGGTGCGGCAGCGCATGTCGCGGCCGGGCCGGATCGCGCCGATCGGGCAGGTCGAGATGGTGTGGACGGTCGGCTGGATCGTCTCTTGGATGGGCTTGTAGATCGATCGCGCATCGAACAGCGGCACGCCCCGCGCTTCGCCCTTCTCCCGCTCCGCTTCGGGCAGCCAGCGGCGCACCACCGGCCATTCGAACTTCGAATCCGGATCGAAATCGGTGAGATCGAGCGGGGCATAGACGACCAGCTGATCCCCGACGAGGCGCGTCGCGTAATTCTCGGTATCGTAATAGTCGTTCGAGCTCATCAGGAAGACGCCCTCGGAGGCGAGCTTGCCTTCCTTGCTCAGGCTGAAGACCGAGACTTCGGTCGCGTCTTCCTCATAGGAATAGGCGGTGACGATGACGTGATCGTCCTGCACCAGCATCTCGTCGTACCAGGCGCCCGAATCCTTGTCGCGATAGACGTTGACCCGATCGACCAGCGCCAGCCCGTCCCTGCCGCGCGTATCGATCGCGAAGATGCGCCCGTCCTGCAGCACCAGCAGGAACGGGCCGATCTGCTTGACGATATCGCCTTCGTCGACCCCGGCTTCCTGCACATTGGTGATGCTGGCCGGCGGCGCGGCGCGCGATCCGGTGACGAGGATACTCTCGCCCTCACCCTTGGGGCAATCTTCGGGGGTCGGGCAGGGGGGATCCTGCGGGTCCTGCAACTGCGCGACCAGCACGGGGCCGCTGCGGCCCGCCCACCACGCGCCGCGCTTCTTCGCTTCGGCGCGGACGCGGCGGAGATAGGCGCGCAACTCGCCCTCGCTGGAGAAGCGTTCGAGTGTCGGGCTGGTCAGGCTGCGCGGCAGCGGCCGGGTCTCTGGATCGGGGGTCTGGGCGTGAGCGGCCAGCGGCAGGGCCAGCGCAGTTGCCAGCAGCAGCATCCACGGTCTCGACATGGCGTTCCCCTCCTCGCCGCGATTTGCGCCGAGCATATCGCAGGCGCGGACGGCGGGGAAGCGGCGCTCAGGCGTAGCGCGTCGCCGTTTCGCGCACCAGTGCGATCATGTTGGGAATGCCCTGCGTCCGGTTCGAACTGAGCTGGTTGCGCAAGTCGAACGGCGCGAGCGCGGCTTCGATGTCGGTGGCGAGGATGTCGGCCGGGCTGCGATCCTGCACGGTGAGCAGGACGAGGGCGATGATGCCCTTGGTGATCGCGGCGTTCGAGTCCGCGAGGAAATGGAGCGTCCCGTTGTCCGCGCGGGTGGGATAGACCCATACCGCCGCCGAACAGCCCCGCACCAGAGTCGCATCGGTCTTGAGCGGATCGGGCATCGGCTCGAGCGAGCGGCCCAGATCGATCAGCAGGCGATAGCGGTCGTCGGGTTCCAGGAATTCATATTCTTCCTGAAGGTCGGTGAGGGTCGGCATGGCTGGAGCCTATAGCGCCGACCCTCGATTAATCCACCGTCATGCCGGATCATTGTCCGGCACCCGCGATCCCGGGGAACCCTGGGCCGGGATAGCCACCCGGTTCCCCTTGCCGCGGACCCCCGTCTCCCTGACCGGGGCGACGGCTTTTCCGTCAGAGGTCGACGCCGGCGGCGATCGCCTCGAGCTTGCGCATCCGTTCCTTCAGATCCGCCAGTTCGATGCGCGAAGCCACCGAAGGGGCGCCGCCATCCGTGGTCGGCGCATTGAGCGCCTGGTGACCGTGAAGTTCCTCGCGCTTCAGCGAGAGCCAGCTGCGCCAGCCCGAAAGTCCTGCCGCGGTGACCATGCCGAGACCGGCAAGGCTGGCGGTGGCCATCGTGATGTAGAGATTTACGTCGTTGGTCACATCGTCCTCCCGTCAGACGTTGTTCTTGTCGCGGAGCCGTTCGATCTCGCGATCGAGGCGGCTTGCGCTGGTCTGGTCATCGGTGATGACCCGTTCGAGCACCTGGATGCGCTCCTTGAGCGAAGCGATCTCGCCGCGGAGCCGCTGGTTCTCGGCGGCCGAGCGGCCATCATCGACATGGGTTTCGTTGCCCCACTGATCCTTGCGGACCCCGTATTTGGCCTTGAGAACCCCGGCGATCGACACGATCAGCACGATACCGATGACCATTTCGAACGGATTCATCGCCTTTTCCTTCCCTTTTTCGTCTGTGATCCGCTGGCGCTTATTCGGCCGGCTGGATCATCTGCTGGCGCTCCGCGCGGCGGCGGGGGCGGTCCCGGCTCTCGGCGAGCCAAATGAAGCCACCGCAGAGCGCGGCGAGCACACCGAATACGATAATCATGATACTGTCCTTCTGGTCGGGTCGCGAGGACCCTTGTTCCTAGTTGAGCGGCTGATCCCTCAGCTGCTCGATTTCGTCGGAGAGATCGGCGCCCTTGTCGGTGGCGATCCGCTCCAGAACCCGGACCCGCTGTTCGAGCCGTTCGGTCTGCGCCGCATATTGCGCGGCCTTTTCGGCGACCATCTGGGCTTCCAGTTCCATCTTGCGCTGCTGCAATGCGAACCAAGCCTTGAGGAAGACGCCTCCGAAGATGGCGATCGTTCCGCAGAGAATGCCGAGGACGGGGACCCAGATCGGGCTCATGTCAGTCTCTCCTCAGTTCGGCCAGTTAGTTGCGGGTGCCGCGCAGCTGCTCGATCTCGCGATCCAGGCTGTGCGAACTGTCGGTGACGATGCGTTCCACATTCGCCAGCCGGTCCTTGATCGAGCCGAGCTCGGCGCGGAGCTGAGCGTTTTCCTGGCTGATCAGCTTGATCCGTTCCATCGCTTCGTCGTTGTTCTTCGGATAGACTGCCTGTCCCCAGGCGCCGTCGAGCGGGTAACCGTTCTTGATCCGGAGCCAGGTGGTCAGAACCCATCCGCCGATCGCGATCGAAACGATCACGGCGATGAAGGGGAAGACCGATTGCATGAACATGATCTTTTCCATCGTCTGTCCTCTCAGCGCAGGCTGTCGATTTCGCGGGCGGTGCGCTCGGCGGGATCGGTGGCGATCCGTTCGAGGACCGCGATCCGCTCTTCGAGCCGCGAGATCTGGCCGGTAAGCCGTCCGTTCTCGTTGGAGAGCAGCTCGATCTTGCGTTCGGCTGCCGGGTCGCTCTTGGCGGTGCTGCCCGACCATTCATTCTCGATCGGATATCCGTGCTTGGCCCGGATCCAGGTGCTGATCAGCCAGCCGGCGGTCGAGATCGCGATGATGGCGATGACGAAGCCAGGTCCACCCCAATCCATTGTCTTTCCTCCCTTTGTCAGCCGCTGCCGGTATCAGCGCAGGCTGTCGATTTCGTCGGCGAGACGCGTGTTGCGGCTCGTATAGTACATCTCGATGTCGGCGAGGCGGCGATCGATGTCGCGGAACTTCGAGCGAACCTCGGCGGTCGAGCGCTTCGGGTTGCTGCGAACGCCCTGCCAGAACTTCTGGTCCTCGGCGCCGGTGTAGAGTTCACGCGGCTTGGCCGGGGCCATCATCGCGATCAGGATATAGGCGACGATCACCATCCCGCTGGTCATCAGCGTCAGGAGGATCATGCCGACCCGGAGCCAGAGAGCCTCGATCCCGGTGTAATCGGCGAGACCCGAGCAGACACCGAAAACCTTGCCGTTCTGTTTGTCGAGGTAGAATTTGGTGCGGCTGGCGGACATCTTAGTTCCTCCTGCTGAAGTCGTAGGCGTCGTCTTCCGAGCGACGGGCGGGGCGGAAATCCGGGTTGTCGGCGGCAATGATGCGTTCGACGGTCTGGAGCCGCTCCTCGAGCTGGCGGGCGAGATAGTGCAGCTCGTCGAGCAGCTTCTCGTCCTCGCCGGTGATCGTCGCGGCGGTCTTCCACTTGGTGATGTAGTGGAAGATCACCCAGGGAAGCCCGATGAAGAGCATCCCGACGATCACGATGGGAAGGAAGACATCTTCCATCGGATCAACCCTTCTTGGCCATGCGCTGCTTCAGCGCGGCGAGTTCGGCATCGACCTTGTCCGACGAACGGAGCTCGGCGATTTCTTCCTCGAGCGTCTTCGGCTCGCTGCCCATGCCGGCGGCGTCCGCGCGGCCCTCGGCCAGATCGACCCGGCGCTCCATCACGTCGAAGCGCGAGAAGGCGTCCTGCATCCGCGAACCGTTGGTCACCTCGCGCAGGCGGGCCCGGTTGTTGGCGCTTTCCAGACGGGTCTGGATCGAGTTCTGGCGGGCGCGAGCCTCGCGCAGCTTGGTCTGGAGCTTCTGGATGTCCGCTTCCGACGCCTGGAGAGCTTCGTCGAGCACCGCGATCTCTTCACCGAGCTGCTCGCACATGTCGGCGGCCTTCTGGCGCTCGACGAGTGCGGCCTTGGCCAGGTCTTCGCGATCCTTGGACAGCGCCAGCTCGGCCTTTTCGGTCCAGCTCTCCTGGAGCTTTTCGAGGCGGGCGATGTGACGGCGCATTTCCTTCTGGTCAGCGATGGTGCGCGCCGCGCTGGCGCGGACTTCGACCAGGGTTTCCTCCATCTCGAGGATGATCATGCGGATCATCTTGGCCGGGTCTTCCGCCTTGTCGAGCAGGTCGGTGACGTTGGCTGCGATGATATCGCGGGTTCGCGAGAAAATGCCCATCTGACTTCACTCCTTCGGAACTTGTACTGTGGCGGGAGGGACTAGGGGGTATCCCTCCCGCCGGGTGCCGATCGCCGGGGCGGGCGATCGGCGGGGTCTGTGGTTACGCGACCGCGGTGACCGCCGAACCGACGACGCTGGACATCAGGACGATGCCGGTGACGAAGGTGAGTGCGACGGCTGCGAAGGCGTTGCGGTAGTAGTTGCTCTGGTAGGTCATTGTCTGTTCCCTGAACCTTGTGTCTTGTTTTTGGTGGCCCGTTGGCGGGCTTGCCTGATACTCAGCATGATGCGTGCCAAATGCGAAAAAGCCACGGTTTTCCGCCATTTTTGCTGTTCACACAGCGTTCAGTTGGCATTTTGCACTTGCCAATTGTTGGGAAAATTCGCCAAGGATTTGGCATGGAACGCACAACGCAGGTCATCGGCCAGTCGTCGGCCTTTCTCGATGCGCTCGAACGCGCCAGCCGCGCGGCTGCGCTCGATCGCCCGGTGCTGGTGATCGGCGAACGCGGAACCGGCAAGGAACTGGTCGCCGAGCGTCTCCACCGCCTGTCGCAGCGCTGGGACCAGCCACTGGTGGTGATGAACTGTGCCGCGCTGCCCGAGACGCTGATCGAAGCCGAATTGTTCGGGCACGAAGCGGGGGCCTTTACCGGCGCGACCAAGGCGCGGGCAGGGCGGTTCGAGGAGGCGCATCGCGGCACTTTGTTCCTCGACGAACTCGGCACGCTGTCGATGGGCGCGCAGGAGCGGCTGTTGCGCGCGGTCGAATATGGCGAGATCCACCGCATCGGATCGTCACGGCCGGTGCGGGTCGATGTGCGCATCGTGGCGGCGACCAACGAGCATCTGCCTGACCGGGTGGAAGCCGGGACGTTCCGCGCCGACTTGCTCGACCGGCTGAGCTTCGAAGTCGTCACCTTGCCGCCGCTGCGCCATCGCGGCGGCGACGTGATGGTGCTCGCCGAATTCTATGGCCGCCGGATGCGATCGGAGATCGGGCAGGAGGACTGGCCCGGCTTCGGGCCGAGCGCGACCGACATCCTCGAAAATTACGACTGGCCGGGCAATGTCCGCGAACTGCGCAACGTGGTGGAGCGGGCAGTCTATCGCTGGGAGCAGGACGGCCCGATCGACTCGATCGAGATCGACCCGTTCCAGTCGCCCTATCGCCCGCGCACCGCGAAGCCTGCGCCGGCTGCTGCTGCCGCCGGCGCGGGGGAAGAGGCGGCGCCGATCGTGGTGATCGCCCAGGCGCCCGACGAGGCGCGCGATTTCAAGACGCGGGTCAATCGCTTCGAACGCGACCTGCTGGCGCGGGCGCTGGCGGAATGCCGCTACAATCAGCGCACGACGGCGGAAGCGCTGGGGCTGACCTATGACCAGCTGCGCCACGCGCTGAAGCGGCACGAGCTGCTGAACGCGGGCGGATGACCTTATCCATTCCTCCCTCGCTGCGAAGACAGCGGGGGAGGGGGACCGCCCACCGTAGCGAAGCGAAGGTGGGGGTGGAGGGGGCTTACCCCTTCACCGCTATGGTGGTCAGTATGTGTAGAAGTACGCCGTCGAGATTCTTCATGGCCTCGCGGGCAGGGATGCGCAGGGTGCGCACGTTTTGGGTTGCGAGCCACGCATCGCGCTTCGCATCCCGCGCCGGCCGGTCCCCATAGCCATGCGCCTCGCCATCGATCTCGATACACAGCTTGGCTTTGGCGCAGTAAAAATCGAGACGGTATGGGCCCGCCGGATGTTCGCGGCGGAAATAGTGGCCGCCCGGCTCCTTGCGCAGTTCCAGCCACAGCCGGATTTCTGCAGGGCTCATTTCCTTGCGGGATTTGCGCGCGGCGCGCTTCGCGCCTGACCAGCCCTTCAATTCCACGGGGTAAGCCCCCTCCGTCAGCGCTTCGCGCTGCCACCTCCCCCGCAGGTGCCCTGCGGGGGAGGAATCAGTGCTTACCGGAACGCCACCATGCACAGCAGCATCGGGATCGACAGCATCGTGTTGAACCGCGACGCCATCATCGCCATCTTCGCGGCCTTGGCCTTCGCTGCGTCGTCGGCCTGGACGATGCCCAGCGCCTTCTTCTGGTTCGGCCAGATCACGAACCACACATTGGCAGCCATGATCACCGCCAGCCACATGCCGATGCCGATCAGCTGGAAGCCTTCCTTCAGCGCCATCGCTTCGTGAAGCTCGTCATACAGCCATGCGAGGATCAGGCCGGTCAGCACGGTGAACGCAGCGGCCCAGCGGAAGAAGAACAGCGCCTTGGGGGCGATGAACTTCGATACACCCGGCTTCAGCTCCGCCGGAATCGACGGCATGGTCGGGATCTGCACGAAGTTGAAATAATAGAGCAGGCCGATCCAGGTGATGCCGAAGAATACATGCAGCCACTGGAACACGCTGGTCGCGGGCGGGGTGGGCATCGATGCGGCCAGCGGCGAGAGCATCAGGCCGATCGCCAGCGCGAAGCCGACCGCGAGCACGGCGTGCAGATTTCCGAAAAACTTGTCCATCGAACGGTCCCCTCTGTTGGGCGGTCCACTTGCCCCGGGACCACCTTCGCGGTTCACCCTATGCCGGGAGAAATCGTTTGTCACATGCAACGATTTATCGGTGTTCCCCGCGCGGAATTCGCCTAGTGCCGGGACCGGATCGCGCGGGCGTTCGTTCTGCCCGCGAACCGCTTCATACGGAGAGTAATCATGGCTTTCGAACTTCCAGCACTTCCCTATGCCCAGGACGCCCTTGCGCCGCACATGTCCGCCGAGACGCTGGAGTTCCACCACGGCAAGCACCACAAGGCCTATGTCGACAAGACCAACGGACTGATCGCGGGCACCGACCTGGAAAATGCCAGCCTGTCCGAAGTGATCAAGGCGGCCAAGGCACAGGGCAACAAGGGCCTGTTCAACAACTCGGCCCAGATCTGGAACCACAGCTTCTTCTGGAAGAGCCTGTCGCCGGCGAAGCAGACTCCGTCGGGCAAGCTGGCCAAGCTGATCGAGGACAGCTTCGGCACGCCCGAGGAGCTGGTTAAGAAGCTGATCGAGGAATCGACCAATCACTTCGCCAGCGGCTGGGGCTGGCTGGTGCTCGATGGCGACACGCTCAAGATCGGTTCGCTGCACGATGCCGATACCCCGATCGTGCACGAGGGCATGACCCCGCTGCTGACGATCGACGTGTGGGAGCACGCCTATTACGTCGATTACCGCAACGCGCGCCCGAAGTATCTGGAAGCGGTGACCGCGAACCTGATCAACTGGGAATTCGTGGCCGAGAATCTCGACGGCAAGGGCGTGAGCCGCGCCGATCAGGGCTGATCGATCACGATCGCACGAAGAAGGGGCGTCGGATGCAGGTCCGGCGCCCTTTTCGTTGTTCATTCGTCGTTCAACGGATGCGGGCGAGCTTGCCGCCAACGGCGACGGGAGCGAGCGATGCGGGTCTGGCTGATGGCGGTTCCTCTGGTGGCGATGGCCGCTCCGGCTTCGGCGCAGATTTGGGGCGGTCCTTCGGGCGGCGCGGAGCGGTTCACGCCGCGCACACCCGAGGTGCGGCTTCCGAAAAGCGAGACGCGCATCGGTTCGGCCGGGACCAGCGGGCGCGATACGCGGCAGATTCGCGGCGAGATCGATTCCGCGCTGGAGAACGGCCAGATCGATCGGCGCACCGCGCGACGCCTGCGCCGCGACGCGAACCGGATCGACGCGATGCGTAGCCGCTATCGCAGCGGCGGCCTTAGCGATTCCGAAATTGCCGAACTGGGCACGCGAGAGGATCTGCTGCGCGACGACGTGATCGCCGCCCGCAGCAGGACGCGCTAGCGGATCCGTTCGGCCGTTACGCGGTTCGCGAGCGGGCGGCCATTTTCGGCATCGGCGATGCTGGCCAGCGTGGTCTCCGCGATCGCGCTCAGCGCTTCCTCGGTCAGGAACGCCTGATGGCCGGTGACCAGCACGTTGGGGAAGGTCAGCAGCCGCTGGAAGACGTCGTCCTGAACGATGGTGCCCGAAAGGTCGCGGAAGAACAGGTCGGCTTCCTGTTCGTACACGTCGAGCGCCACGCCGCCGACGTTGCCGCGCTTGAGCGCCTCGATCAGCGCGCCGGTGTCGATCAGACCGCCCCGGCTGGTGTTGACCAGCATCAGGCCAGGCCGCGCCGCTTTCAGCACCGCGGCGTCGATCAGGTGATGCGTGTCGGGCGTCAGCGGGCAGTGGAGCGTCACGATGTCGCTCTCGCGCAGCAGCGTCTCGCGCGGGACGTAGCGGACGCCGAGCGCCTTCAGCTCGGCATCCTCGACCAGATCGCTCGCCAGCACTTCGCAGCCAAAGCCTGCGTGCAGTGCCCGCGCCACCAATGCGCCGATCTTGCCGGTGCCGACCACGCCTGCGACCCGGCCGTGCAAATTGCGGCCGACCAGCCCATCGAGCGCGAAGTTGTTCTCGCGGGTGCGCGACCATGCGCGGTGGATCTTGCGGTCCAGCGCCAGCAGCAGCGCGATGGTGAATTCGGATACGGCATGCGGCGAATAGGCGGGAACGCGCACCACGGGCAGGCCGAGCGCATCGGCTGCCGCCAGATCGACATTGTTGAACCCGGCACAGCGCAACGCGATCAGGCCGACGCCGAGGGCCTTGAGCCGCTCCAGCACGCCACGGTCCAGCCGGTCGTTGACGAAGACGCACACCGCGCCGCAATCGGCGGCCAGCGGCGCCGTATCGGCGTTCAGTCCGGCCTCGAGAAAGTGCAGATCGTGTCCGAACGCCGCGTTCGCCGCGGTCAGGAATTTCCGGTCGTACGACCGCGCGCCGAACACTGCGACCCGCATCGGCTCAGCCCTCGGGCGGGATCGGCGCGTCGATCGGCTTTTCGAGCTGGAGGCCGTGCTTCATCAGCATCGGGATGTTCGCCGCGGCGAAGACGAAGGTGACGATCACCACGCCGGGGAATTTGAACGCTGCCCACACGTCGCTGCTGAAGTTCAGCCGCACCACTTCGTTGGCGACCGCCAGCACGAGGAAGAACACCAGCCAGTTGATCGTCAGCAACTGCCAGCCGCGCTTCGACAGGCCCGGATAGGCGGTGCCTAGCAGGGTCTCCAGCACCGGCTTTTTCGTCACGAGGCCATAGCCGAGGAACAGCGCGAAGATGCAGTAGATGATCGTCGGCTTGATCTTGATGAAGAAATCGTCGTGGAAATACAGCGTCAGCCCGCCGAACACGAGCACCAGCGCGCCCGACATCCACAGCATCGGCGAGATGTGACGCGTCTTCCACCACGACACCGCCATCGCCACCGAGATGGCGATCATGAACGCCGCCGTCGCCGCCAGCAGGCGGGCGATACCGGGTCCCGGCGCGAGGAAGTTGACGAGGAAGAAGACCGCGAGCGGCCCGATGTCGATCGCCATGCGCAGCAGCGGGGAAGCTTCGGTCTTAGCGGCCATTGGTCAGTTCTTCCACGCCGGCGATGATCCGCGCAACCTCGTTCGCGTCGAACGGGCGCAGATCGTCGACCTTTTCGCCCACGCCGATCGCATGGATCGGCAAGCCGTATTTCTCCGCCGCCGCGACCAGCACGCCGCCGCGCGCCGTGCCGTCCAGCTTGGTCATGACGAGGCCGGTGACGCCGGCCACTTCCTTGAACACCTCGATCTGGTTCAGCGCGTTCTGGCCAGTGGTGGCGTCGAGCACCAGCACCACGTCATGCGGCGCGGCGGGGTTGAGGCGGCCCAGCACGCGGCGGATCTTGGACAGTTCGTCCATCAGCTCCCGCTTGTTCTGCAGGCGTCCGGCGGTGTCGACGATCAGCACGTCGATGCCCTTTTCGGTTGCCTGCTTGACCGCTTCGAACACGATGCCCGCAGGATCGCCGCCTTCCGGGCCGGTGACGATCGGAACGCCGATCCGCTCGGCCCAGGTCTTGAGCTGGCCGATGGCGGCGGCGCGGAACGTGTCGCCCGCGGCCAGGATCACGCTGTAATCCTGCTCCATCAGCAGGTTGGCGAGCTTGGCGATGGTGGTGGTCTTGCCGCTGCCGTTGACGCCGATGACGAGGATCACCTGCGGACGCGGGAATGCTTCGATCTCGAGCCGCTTGGACACGGGTTCGAGCGCCTTGGCGATCTCTTCGGCCACGACCAACCGGATGCCCAGTTCTTCCATGCCGGTTTCGAACTGGCCGTCGGCAAGGCGGCTGCGGATCTTCGCGGCGGTGCCCGGACCTAGATCGGAAGCGATCAGCGCTTCCTCGATCTCGTCGAGCGTCGCGTCGTCAAGACGGCCAAGGCTGAGCCCGGCGAGATTGCCGATCAGCCGGTCCGACGTGCGCTTGAACCCGCCAAGCAGGCGCTGGTGCCAAGAGGTGCTCATGCGATCAGCTTTCCGTCCTGAACGCTGTTGATCTTCAAACGCACTATCTTTCCAACCTCGGTTTGGGCGTGGCGCACTTCGGCGAAGTTGCCCGCATGGCCCCGGTCACCGGGGCGCTCTACCAGAATTTCCTGCTCGCTGCCGACAAGGCTTTCGAGCCAGCTCGTCCTGCGCGTCGCAGCGGCGTCCCGCAAGCGTGCAGCACGCGCCTTCACCACTTCCGCCTCCACCAGCGGCATCCGCGCGGCGGGCGTGCCGGCGCGGGGGCTGTAGGGGAAGATATGGGCATGGACGATGTCGCAATCGGCGATCAGCGCCAGCGAGTTGGCGAACATCGCGTCGTCCTCGGTCGGGAAACCCGCGATCAGGTCCGCGCCGATCGCAATATCCGGGCGCGCCGTCTTCAGCCGTTCGACAAGCGCCACGCTTTCGGCACGCGAATGGCGGCGCTTCATCCGCTTGAGGATCATGTCGTCGCCGGCCTGCAGCGACAGATGGACGTGCGGCATTACCCGCTCTTCCTGCGTCAGCAGCGCGAACAGCCGGTCGTCGACTTCGATCCCGTCGAGTGACGAAAGCCGCAAGCGCTTCAGCACGGGCACATGGCGCAGGATGCGCTCGACCAGCGTGCCGAGATTGGGCTGGCCGGGCAGATCGTGGCCATAGCTGGTCAGGTCCACGCCGGTCAGCACTACTTCGGCATGGCTCTCGGCCAGCGCCGCGATCCGGTCGATCACCGCGCCGGCCGGCACCGAGCGGCTGTTGCCCCGCCCGAACGGGATCGCGCAGAAGGTGCAGCGGTGGTCGCACCCGTTCTGCACCTCGACAAAGGCGCGGGCATGGGTCGAGAAGCTGGCGGCCAGATGCGGCGCGGTGTCGCGCACGGCCATGATGTCCTGCACCACCAGCGCGGCTTCGCTGGCCCATGCCGCTGCGTCGAGCTTTTCGGCATTGCCGATCACCCGGTCCACCTCGGGCATCGCCGCGAACGCCTGCGGATCGATCTGCGCCGCGCAGCCGGTCACGACCAGCTCCGCGCCGGGCCGCTCGCGCCGTGCGCGGCGGATCGCCTGGCGCGTCTGCTTGACGGCTTCGTTGGTGACGGCACAACTGTTCACCACGACGGTGTCACGTCCTGTCAGAAGCGAACGGATCGTTTCGCTCTCGGCAAGGTTGAGACGGCAGCCCAGACTGATCACATGTGGCGAGGAGAGTGGCATTGGCGGACGATCTAGGTGTGACGGACCTCGATGTCCACGCGCCAAGAATTCAAGAGCGGGCGACCGAAGTACTTGGCTTCTGGTTCGATCTGGCGATGCCCGAGCAATGGTTCGCCCAGTCGAACTCGTTCGACGACGAAGTACGCGCGCTGTTCGGCCCATTGCGCGATCTCGTGCTGGGCAGCGGTGCCGCAGGCTGGCGCGACGATCCGGACACGCTGCTGGCCGCGATCATCGTGCTCGATCAGTTTAGCCGCAACATCCATCGCGGCACGGCCGAGGCCTTCGCCGCCGATCCGCTGGCGCAGGAACTCACCGCACTGGCGCTGGTCAGTGGCTGGGACGAAGGGATGAGCGAGGAGCGGCGGCAGTTCCTTTACATGCCGCTGATGCACGCCGAGGATCCCGAACTTCAGGCGCTGTGCCTCAAATGCTTCGATGCGCTGGGCCGCGAGCAGAATATCGCTTTCGCTCGCGAACATGCCGCGGTGATCGAGCGGTTCGGCCGCTTCCCGACCCGCAACGCCGCGCTGGGCCGGGAGACCACGCCTGCCGAAGCCGAATGGCTCGCCGCTTCTCCGGTTAGCTGGTAACTTCAGCCCGGATGGCGTTCGAGCCGGATATCGCGGCGGGCGAGTAACTCCCCATTCGCGGCACGGCCCAGCGTCACGATACCGCTCCCGCCGCGCAGCTCCTGCCGTCTGCGATAGTCGTCGGTCACGCCAAACTCGCCGGCGAACACGGCATCGTCGATATAATAGGGCCGCCGCCCCGGTTCGCCGATGAACAGGTGAACATGCGCGGGCATGGTCATGTCCGGATAGGGCGCCGGCTTGATCGTACGGAAGGTGTAGATGCCGTCCGCGCCGGTCTTCGCCCAGCCGCGCAGGCGGCCGTGGCGGCGGCTCCACTGGCTCTCGGCCGACCCATTGGCGTAGAGGCCCTTCGCGTTGGTGTGATGCGCATAGACGATCACGCCGGCCGCCGGAGTGACGCCATCGGCGCCGGTGATGCGGCCGGTCAGGATCATCCGCTCACCCGGTTCGCTGGCCGCGGCGAGCTGGACGGTCGCCGTGAGCCCGGCGGGCGCCCGCTCGGCCACCGCTTCGCAGCCTTCGCAATTATAGAGGTCGGCCCTCACCGTATCGCGTGGGGCCGCAGGTTCGGCCGAAATCGAGCGGCAGGCGATCAGCGTGCCCGCGCTGCCTGCGAGTGTCAGCAAAGCCGTTCGCCGATCCAGCGTCATTGACCTGTCCCATCCGCTCCATCAGTTTTGCGCAAATTATGCGGGATTGAAGGGGAGGGGAAGCCGTTGCGGCCGGAATCGCGCCATCGTTACGCGCTGCCCGCGCGCCTGCTCCACTGGGTGGTCGCGATCGGGGTGATGGTGCAGATCGGATTGGGCTGGGCCTCCGAATGGACCGAGGACCGTCACGCCAGTTTCCAGTTGATCCGCAATCATTATCAGCTGGGCGTGATCCTTGCGGGATTGATGGCGATGCGGCTGCTGTGGCGCGTCGCGAAGGGCGCGCCACCGCCGGACGCAAGCGAGCCGCGCTGGCGCAGCGGAACTGCCTCGGCCGTGCACTGGGCGCTCTATGCGCTGCTGCTGACCATGCCGGTCAGCGGCTATGTCATCTGGATATGGATGGATGCGCCGCGCGACGTGCTCGGGCTGTTCGAGCTGCCGGCGCTGTTCACGCCGCCCGCCGAGGACGAAACCTGGCGGGCGAATGCGTGGTACATTCATGTGTATAGCAGCTGGACAGTGATCGCGCTGGTGCTGCTCCACGTCGCCGCTGCGCTATGGCACGAACTGGTGCTGCGCGACCGCCTTATCCGGCGGCGGATGCTTTAGCCCGCCAGTCGCTGGCTCGGGATTTCCGGCGAGGTTTCGACTGCAACCGGTGCGCCCTGCTGGGCCACCAGCAGGCGCCGCTCGGCGAGCAGGCGGCGGACGCCGGTGACCGACAGGGGACGGCCGTAGAGCCAGCCCTGTGCCTTGGCGCATCCGATTGCGCGCAGGCGTTCCTCGATCGCGGCGTCCTCGACGCCTTCCGCCGTCACCGGCAGGTTCAGGCTTTCGCCCAGCCGGGCGATGGCGTTGACGATTGCCGCCGAATCCGCATTCTCGTTGAGCGACATGACGAAGCTCTTGTCGATCTTGATCCGGTCGAAGGGCAAAGCGCGCAGGTGCGCCAGCGACGAATAGCCGGTGCCGAAATCGTCGAGCGCCAGGCGGACGCCCTGATTCTTCAGGCTGCCGACGATCGATTGCGCCAGCGCCAGATTGTCGAACAGCGAGCTTTCGGTGATCTCCACTTCCAGCCGGTTGGCGGGGAAGCCGGTTTCGGTGAGCACCTTGATGATCTTCTGCGCCAGCCACGCGTCGCGCAGCTGCCAGGGCGAGATGTTGATCGAGATGCTGAGCGACGGATCCCAGTCGCGCGCGGCCATGAACGACTGGCGCATGATCGACAGCGACAGATCGGCGATCATGCCGGTTTCTTCGGCGATCGGGATGAACAGTTCGGGGCTGATCAGCCCGCGCACCGGATGCTCCCAGCGCGCCAGCACTTCGAACCCGTGCAGCTTGCCGCTGGCCAGATCGATCTGCTGCTCGAAATAGGGGACGATCTCCTGACGCGGGATCGCGGTGCGCAGGCCGCTTTCCAGTTCGTTGCGCGTCTGGAGCTCGCGCTCCATCGACTGGTCGAACCATGCGAAGCGGTTTCGGCCCGATTTCTTGGCCTGATACATGGCTATATCGGCCGAGCGCATCAGCGCGTCGATGCTCGCGCATTCGAAGTCCGAGCGCGCCACGCCCAGCGAGCAGGAGATGTGCAGGCGCAGGCCTTCGACGTCGAACGGCTGCGACATGCGGCTGACCAGCTTCTCCGCGATCCGCTCGACCGTGCCGGGCTGGCTCGGATCGAACAGGAAGCCGCAGGCGAATTCGTCGCCGCCCAGCCGCGCGGTCAGCGAGATCGGCGGCATGGCCGCGGCGATTTCCTGGGCGACCGCGCGCAGCAGGGCGTCGCCCACCGCATGGCCGTGCATGTCGTTGATCGTCTTGAAGTGATCGAGATCGAGCATCAGCAGCGCCATCGCCTTGCGGCGGCGTTGGGCGCGGACGAACATCGCGGCGCCTTCCTCGGCCAGGCTGCGGCGGTTGAGGAACCCGGTCAGCGGATCGCGGCTCGCCAGCATCTGCGCGCGTTCCTCCGCAGCGGTGCGCACGCGCACCTCCATGCTCAGCGCATGGTGCCGCCGCCAGCCGAACAGGATCAGCGCGACGTTGAGCAGCAGCGCGATCACCAGCGTGCGATCCGCCGGGGCGCCGCCTTCGAAATAATGCTGGAGCGTCGTCGACAGCACCGAGCTGCCCGTGCCCACGAACATGAGAATCGCGGCGACGCTGATCGCACCGGTGACGATGTCGCCGCCCTTGCCGGCGTCGTTTTCCGCGTTTTCCTCGAGATCCAGCGCCATTGCCGGAAGGCTCCCCCAATGCATGAGGGTGCAGGTTTCTCATGATCAGGGTATAGAACGGGTTAAGCCCGGAACGGTTTTATTGCGGATTTTTCGTTGCTTGTGTCCGGCTTGCACTGAACGGCCTCTCCCGCTATGTGCCCGGCCATCCGTTCCCCGGAACGCGATCGCATCAGCGCCTACGGGTGCAGGCCGGCCGACGAGGTTTCGTCCGCCGGCTCGCTTTGCGTTTGGCGATTCGGGGGACGAAAAACGGAGTGATTTTGGTCTCATGTTCGAGAGTCTGAGCGAGCGGCTGGGCGGCGTCTTCGAGCGCCTGCGGGGCCGTGGCGCGCTCACTGAAGCCGATGTGCGGACCGCGATGCGCGAAGTCCGCGTGGCGCTGCTGGAAGCCGATGTCGCGCTTCCGGTAGCCAAGGCGTTCGTCGACAAGGCGACCGAACAGGCGGTCGGACACGAAGTCCTCCGCTCGATCACGCCGGGCCAGCAGGTCGTCAAGATCGTCCATGACGCGCTGGTCGAGATGCTCGGGCCGGACACGGCCGAGCTGAACCTTGGCGTCACGCCACCCGCCGTCATCATGCTCGTCGGCCTTCAGGGCTCGGGCAAGACGACCACCACCGCCAAGCTGGCCAAGCTCATCACCAAGAGCGAAGGCAAGAAGGTGATGATGGCGTCGCTGGACGTCAATCGTCCCGCGGCGCAGGAGCAGCTCGCGGTCCTCGGCACCCAGACCGAAGTCGCCACGCTGCCCATCGTCAAGGGCCAGAACCCCGTCGAGATCGCCCAGCGCGCGCTCTCCGCCGCGAAGCTGCAGGGCTTCGACGTGGTGATGCTCGACACCGCCGGCCGCCTCCACGTCGATCAGGCGCTGATGGACGAGATGAAGGCCGTCGCGGATATCGCGAAGCCGCAGGAAATCCTGCTGGTGGTCGACAGCCTGACCGGTCAGGACGCCGTCAACGTCGCGACCAGCTTCTCGGCGCAGGTGCCGCTGACCGGCGTGGTGCTGACCCGCATGGACGGCGATGCCCGTGGCGGCGCGGCGCTGTCGATGCGCCATGTCACCGGCAAGCCGATCAAGTTCGCCGGCATGGGCGAAAAGCTCGACGCGATCGAGCCGTTCCATCCCAAGCGCGTCGCCGGCCGCATCCTCGGCATGGGCGACGTCGTGTCGCTGGTCGAAAAGGCCGCGGCGTCGATCGAGGCGGAAGATGCCGAGCGCATGGCGAGCCGGCTTGCCAAGGGCCAGTTCGACATGAACGACCTGCGCAGCCAGCTGGCGCAGATGCGCAAGATGGGTGGAATCGGCGCGCTGGCGGGGATGATCCCCGGCATGAAGAAGGCGCAGGCGGCAATGGCCGGCGGCGCGGTGGACGAGCGCATCCTGCTCCGCATGGACGCGATGATCGGCTCGATGACGCCCAAGGAGCGCGCCAAGCCCGAACTGATCAACGCCAAGCGCAAGATCCGCATCGCCAAGGGATCGGGGACGACCGTTCAGGACGTCAACAAGCTGATGAAGATGCATCTCGAGATGCAGACCGCGATGAAGCGCCTGAAGAAGATGGGCGGCCTGAAGGGCATGATGGCGATGCTCGGCAAGGGCGGACCCGGCGGCGGCATGGGCGGTCTCGGCAACGCGATGGGCGGCCCGGAAATGGGTTCGCAGCTTGGCGACATGATGGGCAAGATGGGCGGTCCCGGCCTTCCCGGCCTGCCCGGACCGGGGGCGAACCTGCCCCCCGGCCTCGAGAAATTCCTGAAAAAGAAATAACCCAACACACTGAATTCAAATTGAAAGAAGGAATCGAATAATGGCTATTTCCCTGCGTCTGTCGCGCGGCGGCTCGAAGAAGCGCCCGTATTACCGCATCGTCGTCGCCGACGCCCGTTCGCCCCGCGACGGCAAGTTCATCGAGAAGATCGGCACCTACAACCCGCTGCTCGCCAAGGACGACGCCAAGCGCATCGTTCTCGACGGTGACCGCGCCAAGTATTGGCTGGGCGTCGGCGCGCAGCCGACCGACCGCGTCGCCCGCTTCCTCGACGTTGCCGGCATCAAGGAGCGCGCCGCCAAGAACAACCCGAACAAGGGCAAGCCGGGCGAGAAGGCCGTCGAGCGCGCTGAAGAGCGTGCCGAGAAGCTGAAGGCAGCCGAGGAAGCCGCCGCCGAGGCAGCGGCTGCTCCGGCGCCGGTCGCTGAAGAGACCGTCGAGGAAGCCCAGGCCGAGACCGAAGCCGTCGTCGCCGCCGAAGTCGAAGCTGCGACCGAAGCACCGACTCCGGAAGCCGAAGCCGTTGCCGAGGCCGCTGCTGAAGAGACTCCGGCTGCCGAAGCCGGCGAGGAAAAGGCCGAGGGCTGATTCCTTGACGCAGGATCGCCCCGTCACGCTCGCCGTCATCATCGGTGCGCACGGCGTGACGGGCGAGGTCCGTCTGAAGGTCTTCGCCGAGGACCTGAATGCCCACAAGGCATTCAACAACGGCGCGCTGACGCTCAAGTCGCTGCGCCCAGGCAATAATGGCGCGATCGCGCGCTTCGCCGAAGTGGCGGACCGCAACGCAGCCGAAGCGATGCGCGGCACGGAACTCACCGTGCCGCGCACCTCGCTGCCCCCATTGGGCGAGGGCGAATATTATCATGTCGATCTGCTGAACCTGCCCGCCGTCTCCGCGAGCGGCGAAGCGCTCGGCCGCGTGATTGCGATCGACAATTACGGCGCGGGCGACGTGATCGAGATCGAGCGCGAAACCGGCAAGCGCTTCATGGTGCCGATGAAGCCCGAAGCGGTGCCCGAATGGGATGCCGAACGGCTGGTCGTGGCGGACGATTTCGTCGAATAGCGGAGCTTCAGTTTATTTGTCACTCCGAACAAGCCCGGGGTGACGAAGAAGAAGGAGAAATTTCTTCTTGCACTCCTTCCACGTCATCACCGGCGGTCCCGGCTCGGGCAAGTCCACCCTTATCGAAGCGCTCCGTGCCGCAGGCCACGCCGTGGTCGGGGAAACGGGCAGGGCGATCATCCGCGATCAGGTGGCGCGGGGCGGCGATGCGCTGCCCTGGGCCGATCGCGTCGCCTATGCCCGGCTGATGCTGGAACGCGACGTCGCCGCATATCGCGGGGCTTCGGGACGGACTTTCTTCGATCGCGGCATTCCCGACGTGCAGGGCTATCTCCGCCTGATCGGCGAGACGCCCTTGCCGGAAGTCGAGGCTGCGGTCGCCGCCTGCTGCTACGCACCGACCGTCTTCATCGCCCCGCCCTGGGAAGCGATCTTCGAGCGGGATGCCGAACGGAAACAGGATTTCGCCGAGGCCATCCGCACCTGCGACGCGATGCGCACCGTCTATGGCGAGGCTGGCTATGCTTTGGTCGAATTGCCCCTTGCGCCGGTGGCCGAGCGCGTGGCTTTCGTGCTTGAACGCGCCGGGACTGTCATCGACTTGTAACTCGACTATTCTACTGGGGTTTCCAGATGGGCAACACGGAACGCGCTTCCTGCCTCGCCGAACCCCAGCTTTGGGACAGGCTCTCCTTTTACCGCATCGGACCCGAAGACGCCGCGCTGAGCTTCGCGCAGCGGCTGGCGCGCGAAAATGGCTGGAGCCTTGCCGAGGCCGAACGGGTGATCGCGGAATATAAGCGCTTCTGCTATCTCGCGGTCACCGCCGGGCATCCCGTCACGCCTTCGGATGCGGTGGATCAGGCCTGGCACCTGCATCTCACCTATACCCGCGACTATTGGGATCGCTTCTGCCCCGAAATCCTCGGAATGGCCCTGCATCACGGCCCCACGGCGGGCGGCCCGCACGAGCAGCAGCGCTATTTCGAGCAATATGCCGATACGCTCAAAAGCTATGAAGCGGCGTTCGGCACCCCTCCAGCCGATCTCTGGCCCGATGCGGCCCGGCGGCTGATCGACGACCCGCGCGCGCGGCGGGTGCATCCGCGCGACGTCCTCGTCATCCCGAGACGCGCAATGTGGTTGACCGTAGCGGTGGTCGCTGCGGCCTTGCTCGTCTGGATGATCGCTCAAGGGAGCTGACTTATGGGACTGGGACCTTTCGACCTCACGGGCGGACCCTTCCTCCAACTTTACGGCGTCCTGCTCGTCGTCACGATCATTCTCGGCCTGCTGATCCCCCGCTGGCTGCGTCCGGACGGGCGATCGGCTGGCACCAGCGATCCCGACGAACTCGCGTGGCTCGCGGGCGGCAAGGCGCGCTTCGCCGATGCGGTGGTCGCGCGGCTGCTCGCGGCGCGCGCGCTGCTCATCGTCAGCAAGGACGCGTTCCAGCCCGATCCGCACCATCAGGGACGCACTCCTGCCGAACGCAGCGTGCTGGCGCTGTCTTCTCCGGCGAAATGGAATAGCGTGCAGGGAGCGATCCATCCCCATGCCGATCCGATCCGCCGCCGCCTGATCGCGAACGATCTGCTGATGGACGGCGGCACGGTGCTCCAGCTGCGCTTCTGGCAGACCACGCCCTACCTCCTCCTGCTCCTGTTCGGCGCGATCAAGCTCGAGGTGGGGATGAGCCGCGACCGGCCGGTCGGCTATCTGACGCTGCTGCTGATCCTCACCGCGATCCTCGCGCTGGTCCGCTTCCTTATGGTCGACCGGCGCACGCGTGGCGGAAAGGCTGCGGTCGCGCAGGCAAGGCGCGGCGCCGATCGCCTCCGCCGTGCGCCGACTGCGGAGGAGACCGGGCTGGCGGTCGCCCTGTTCGGCACCACCGTTCTCGCCGGATCGGCATGGGCGGACTATCACCGCATGCGCAGCGCCGGAGATGGAAGTTCGTCGAGCGGCGACAGCGGATCGAGCAGCGATGGGGGCGGCGGCGGTAGCGGTTGCGGCGGGGGCGGCTGCGGCGGATGCGGGGGCGGTTGAGCCGGCGCTGTCCTACACGGATTTCCTCCGCTAGCCTTTGCCCCGAAACGAATCCCGGGGATATGAAATGAGCGGTCGGCAGGCTGATTTTGTGGCGATGAGTCCGGTGGCCGGACGCATTCCGGGGCGGGGGATTTTTTCGCGATATTGGTGTCAACCGTGTCAACCGATTGTCGCGTTGGCGGCGCTGGCGCTGCTCCTCATCGCCATGCCCGCGTTCGCCCAGACCGCGCCTGCCGACGAAGCGGTGATCCGCACGAACGTCCCGCGCATCGACGCGATGTTCGAGGAGTTCCAGAAGAAAAACCCGACACCCGGTCTCGTCTATGGCATCGTCGCCAATGGCCGGCTGGTCCATGTTCGCGGCTTCGGCGTGCAGGACATCGCGGAGAAGCGCCCGGTCACGCCCGACAGCCTGTTCCGAATCGCTTCGATGACCAAGGCGTTCACTGCGCTTTCGATCCTGTCACTGCGCGATGCGGGCAAGCTGTCGCTCGACGATCTGGCCGAGAAATATGTGCCCGAGATGAAGGGCTGGCGCTATCCGACCGCGGACAGCCCGCGCATCCGCGTCCGCGATCTGCTGAGCCATACCGCCGGATTCGTCACCGACGATCCTTGGGGCGATCGCCAGCAAGTGCTGAGCGAAGCCGAATTCACCCGGATGATCCGCGACGGCGTGCCGTTCACCCGCCCGCCGCAGACCGGCATGGAATATTCCAACTTCGGCTATGCGCTGCTCGGACGGATCGTGGCGAACGCATCGGGCATGCCGTACCGCACCTATGTCGAGCGGACGATCCTCAAGCCGCTGGGCATGACCAGCACCGGTTTCGAGGTCGGCGAATGGCCGATCGCTCGCCGTTCGATCGGCTATCGCTGGGAGAATGACGCCTGGCTCGAGGAGCCGACGATGAAGCATGGCGCGTTCGGCGCGATGGGCGGGCTTCAGGTCAGCGCGAACGATTATGCGAAATGGGTGTCGTTCCTGCTCTCCGGCTGGCCCGCGCGTGACGGCGCGGATGCGGGGCCGGTCCGCCGCGCAACGGTTCGCGAACTGGCGCAGGGCGAGAATTTCACGCGCACCCGCCGCCGCATCGGCGCCACGGGCGAGAAGGGCTGCATGCAGTCCGAAGCCTATGGCAAGGGCTTCCGCGTCGCGCAGGACTGCCAGCTGGGCCTGATGATGCATCATGGCGGCGGCTATCCCGGCTATGGCAGCCATGTGCTGCTGCTTCCCGAATATGGTGTCGGCATCTTCGTCTTCACCAATCGCACCTATACCGGCGCGGCCAATCTGGCGTGGGACGCGGCGTTCCTGCTGAACGATGCCGGGGCGTTCACCCCGCGCGAGCTTCCGGTGACGCCGGCGCTCACCGCGATGCACGACAAGGCGCGCGCGGCCTATGCCAGCGGCGACGTGACCGTCCTGCCGCTGGCGATGAACTTCCTGATGGATCGTACCGCCGCCAACTGGCGCATCGAGCTCGGCAAGCTGCGCGAGCAGCTGGGCGCGTGCCCCACCGCCGAGCCGCTCCACGCCACCGGCGCGCTGACGGTTTCGTTCCGCTGGAATTGCGAGAAGGGCAAGCTCGACGGCCAGATCCTGCTCGCCCCCACCAACCCGCTGAGCGTGCAGGCGCTGCGCTTTCAGCTGGTGAAGCCGTAATGGAGTGGCTTGGTGTAATCGGCATCGGCGCGGCGGTATTGCTCGCATCGGCGGCGCTGTCGTGGATGCTCCAGCGCAGGATGCGCTGGCTCCATCCGGTCGGCACCGCGGTACTGGCCATCGTGTTGATGCTCGCCATCCTCGTGCTGATCGTCGGCTGGACGATCGTACAGACGCTGGCCCGGATCGGGGAGGCCGGAACCGGGACCGTCAGCGATGCCGTGCCCGCGGTCGACATGCTCCATTATGGGGTGCTGCAGGGGATGCTGATCCTTGCGGTCGGCTTCCCCATCGCCCTGATCGTCGCGTTCCGGACGCGGGGGAGGAAGGGCGGGCGCTAGGCCACGGCCCGCTTGCCAATCCGGCGCCAACGGACGAAGGACGCGCATGACTTTCGCCGCCACCGTCCTGACCCTGTACCCGGAGATGTTTCCCGGCCCCCTCGGCGTGTCGCTGGCGGGCAGGGGGCTGCGCGAGGGGCTGTGGTCGCTCGATACGGTCCAGATCCGCGACTTCGCCACCGACAAGCATCGCTCGGTCGACGATACCCCGGCCGGGGGCGGGGCAGGGATGGTGATGCGGGCGGATATCCTCGCATCCGCGCTCGACAGCTTGCCTGCGGGCCGCCCGGTGCTGGCGATGACGCCGCGCGGGCGCACGCTCAGCCAGGCCCGGGTCCGCGAACTGGCGGACGGCCCCGGCGTGGTCGTGCTGTGCGGCCGGTTCGAGGGGTTCGACGAGCGGTTGTTCGACGCGCGCGAGATCGAACAGGTCTCGATCGGCGACTATATCCTCTCCGGCGGCGAGATGGCGGCGCTGACCCTTCTCGACGCTTGCATTCGCCTCATTCCCGGAGTAATGGGCGCGCCTTCCAGCGGTATGGACGAGAGCTTCGAAACGGGGCTGCTCGAATATCCGCAATATACCCGACCTGCTGAATGGGAAGGGCGCACGATCCCCGAAGTGCTGCGATCGGGGGATCATGCGAGGATCGCGGCATGGCGTAAAAGCCAGGCCGAGACCGATACACGGCTAAGGAGGCCGGACCTTTGGGAGCGCCATGAGGGCGCTCGGGTTCAACCTCCCTCTGGCGCGCGGCGACGAAAACAGGAAACGTTCGAATGAACATCATCCAGCAGCTCGAAGCCGAGCAGATCGCCAAGTTCAACGAGGCGAAGAAGATTCCGGAATTCCGCCCGGGCGACACCCTGCGCGTCGGCGTGAAGGTCGTCGAAGGCGAGCGCACCCGCGTTCAGAACTTCGAAGGCGTGTGCATCGCCCGCTCGAACAAGGGCATGGGCAGCAACTTCACCGTCCGCAAGATTTCGTTCGGCGAAGGCGTCGAGCGCGTGTTCCCGCTCTACTCGCCGAACATCGATTCGGTTGAAGTCGTTCGCCGCGGCGTCGTGCGCCGCGCGAAGCTCTATTATCTGCGGGGCCGCACCGGCAAGTCGGCTCGTATCGCCGAGCGCCGCGATCCGCGCCCGACCGAGGTTGCCGCGGCCGAGTAAGCCCGAGGCTAACGAAGCAAGCGCGGGGCGCGGAGGCACATGCCTTCGCGCCCCGTTTCGTTTGGCTGTTTCGTTTTCCGCCCAGGGATACTTTAAATTTCCGGCGTGTTACGCTACTATGCCAGCCATGCGGAGCGATGCACACGACAAGCGACTAGGGCAGCTGAGGCTGTTCGCGGCGTCGCTGTGGCTGTCGCTGGTGACCGCGGTCTTTTGTGCGGTGCTGCCAGTCGGCGCCCCGCTCACCACCGCGCTCGGCTCAGCGTTCAATCCCTCGACCACCCAGGTCGCGCTCGGCGCTTCCAGCTCCGGGCTGCGGACGGCGGTCGATCCAGCGGATGACGACGGTTCGGGGCACAAGGGCGCACATGTCGTTGCGTCCGACGCCCTGCCGCCGGTCCAGATGGCCGGCATTCCGGTCCCCCTGGCGACCGCCGACGGCGTTCCGTCGCCCTTCGGCGTCGTCGGTGCGCCGCCGCGCGCACCGCGCGAGACCGCCCAGCCGCGCGGTCCCCCACAAGCCTGACTTCCCGCCGCGGCCTCAGGCCGCATGTTTCGAGATGAGAGACCGCGCGTGACTCCGCGCGGCTC
Organism: Sphingomonas sp. G-3-2-10; assembly: GCF_012927115.1. Taxonomy (NCBI): domain Bacteria; kingdom Pseudomonadati; phylum Pseudomonadota; class Alphaproteobacteria; order Sphingomonadales; family Sphingomonadaceae; genus Sphingomonas; species Sphingomonas sp. G-3-2-10. Next base: position 500,207 of record NZ_JABBFY010000001.1, read on the forward strand.
CGCATCCGGGGAAGCAGAATGGCACGTACAAACAAGCGAAAGCGCCCGCCCTGGTGGTTCGTAACCGCCGTATGGAGCGGCATCGCCGGATCGGCAGCCCTTGCGGCAGCCGTGATCGGTGCAACTGCGGAATGATGTGTTTCGTTAGATCAAATGCCCGGGCCGGACATGTTCCGGCCCGGTTTACGCCGCCCGCGCGCGGCGCAATCAAGGAATTCAGATGCACCACACCCCCCTGATCGCCACGGTCGTCGCCGGCCTGGTGATCGCATTCGTCATGGGCGCGATCGCGCATCGGCTGAAGGTGTCGCCCATCGCCGGATATCTGCTCGCAGGCGTCGTAGTCGGGCCGTTCACGCCCGGCTTCGTCGCCGATGCGGGCCTGGCCAGCGAACTCGCGGAGATCGGCGTGATCCTGCTGATGTTCGGCGTCGGCCTGCATTTCTCGCTCAAGGATCTGCTCGCGGTCCGCAAGATCGCCGTGCCCGGCGCGATCGGCCAGATCGCCGTCGCGACCTTGCTCGGCATGGGCCTGTCCTGGACGCTGGGCTGGGATCCGCTGGCTGGCTTCGTCTTCGGCCTGGCGCTCTCGGTCGCCAGTACGGTGGTGCTGCTGCGCGCGCTTCAGGGCGCGAACCTCGTCCAGACCGAGCGCGGCCGCATCGCGGTCGGCTGGCTGATCGTCGAGGATCTGGTGATGGTGCTGGCGCTGGTGTTGCTGCCGGTGCTGGCCAATGTGATGAAGAGCCCGGACGGTGACGCCGCGGCGCTTCTGGTGCCGCTGGCCGGCACGCTGTTCAAGGTCACCGGCTTCGTGGTGCTGATGCTGCTGGTCGGCCGCAAGGTGATCCCGTGGGTGTTGCACTGGGTGGTGCATACCGGCTCGCGTGAGCTGTTCCGCCTTGCCGTGCTCGCCATCGCGCTGGGTGTGGCGTTCGGCGCCGCCTTCGTGTTTCAGGTCTCGTTCGCGCTTGGCGCCTTCTTCGCCGGCATGATCCTGGGCGAGACGCCGCTCAGCCGTCAGGCGACCGAGGAGACGCTTCCGCTGCGCGACGCGTTCGCGGTGCTGTTCTTCGTGTCGGTTGGCATGTTGTTCGATCCGTCCGTGCTGATCGAACAGCCGTTGCCGTTGCTGGCGACGGTCGCGATCATCGTCGTGGGCAAGTCGGTCGCGGCCTATGCCATCGTTCGCGCGCTGCGCCATTCGGGCAAGACTGCGATCACCGCGGCCGCCAGCCTGGCCCAGATCGGCGAATTCTCGTTCATCCTCGCCTCACTGGGCACCAGCCTGCAGATCCTCCCCGCCGAAGGGCGCGATCTGATTCTGGCGGGTGCGATCATCTCGATCTTCCTCAATCCCTTCATCTTCTCGCTTGTGCCCAAGCGCGGCGATGCGGTTGAGATCCCTGACGAGGCGCCGAAGCCCCGCGCGCACAAGGGCCACGTCATCCTGATCGGCTATGGCCGCGTCGGGAAGCTGATCGCGGGCGACCTGACCAAGAGCGGGAAACCGTTCACTATCATCGAGGATCAGGCCGACATGGCGCGCGAGGCCGAAGCGGCGGGGATCGATGTGGTGCAGGCCAACGCGGTCGATCCCGATACGCTGGAAGCCGCGGGCATTCGCGACGCCAGCAAGCTCCTGATCGCGATCCCGGAGGGGTTCGAGGCCGGGGCGATCGCCGAGCGGGCGCGCGAGTTGAACGTCGGCATCCGCATCATCGCCCGCGCCCATTCCGACGCCGAGGTCGCCTTCCTGCAAAAGGCCGGCGTCCCCGAAGTCGTGATGGGCGAGCGCGAGATCGCCAGCCGCATGCTGACCCTCTGTTCCGCCGGATGAGCTTGTGTCGGGGAGCGCAGGCCCGTCCTGTTCGGCGCTCCCCGGCAACCCGTCACGCATAGCTGACGATCTCATATTCGGTGCCGTCGAAATCGAGAAAGTAGAAGCGCTTCCCCGGTTCGTAATCTCCATGCGAGAAGGGAACGAGCCCGGCAGTCTCCACGCGCCGTTCGATCGCGTCGAGATCGTCCACGACGATACCGACATGGTTGAACGGCCGGCCCTTGATGAAAGTCTCGTCCGGGCTCGCCGCGCCGTCACGGGTGTAGAGCGCGATGTAGAAGCGCGCGTCGCCGACATGGATGGTGCATCCGCCGAGCTGGGACGGCCCCTGCCAGCGGATATGCCAGCCGAACAGGTCGTTCAGCAGCTGCGCCGAGCGCTCGGGGTCGCGCACGGTCAGGTTGATATGCTCGATGAAGGGAGCCGTCATTCGCATGGTCCTTGTCTGTGGATTGCCATGCGAGAAGCAGGTACAACCTCAACCTAAGTTGAGGTCAAGGGCTTAATTCGGAGGCGGGATGTCGCGCGGAAACGAGCTTCTGGCGATCGGCGATCTCGCCGCGCGGACCGGCGTGTCGGTCTCGGCGATCCGCTTTTACGAAGGCAAGGGGCTGGTCAGCGCCTTCCGCACCTCGGGCGGGCAGCGCCGCTTTCTCCGCTCAGACATCCGCCGCATCTCATTCGCGCTGATCGCGCAGCAAATGGGGCTGACCATTCCCCAGATCGCGGCCGAACTGGCCAAGCTGCCCGAGGGCAGGGCGCCCAATGCGACCGACTGGAAGCGGATCAGCAACGGATTCCGCCAGCTGATCGACGAGCGCATCGCGATGCTCGAGCGGACGCGGGACATTCTCGACGGCTGTATCGGCTGTGGCTGCCTGTCGCTGAGCAAATGTGCGCTATACAATCCGGACGACCGCGCCGCGCGCAGCGGGGCAGGGCCGCGCTATGTGATCGCACCGCGCGAGCTGGCGTGACACCCTTTACCCGCCGCCATTCCGCCGCGATAACGCCCACAGGTCCTGGTATCAGGTGAAACCATCCGGAGTTGCGGAATGTGGAAATGGGTTGCGGGTGTTGCGTTGGCGGTGGGTTCGGTGATGCCGGCTGAAGCTCAAGAGGCTCCGAAACTGTCGTTCGAGCGCGTCTTCGCCAGCCCCGACCTGGCCGGCACCCAGCCGCGTTCGATGAAACTGTCGCCCGACGGCAAGTATCTTACCGTGCTGCGCAACCGCGCCGACGAGAAGGAACGGTTCGATCTGTGGGCGATGGACACCACAACCGGCGAATGGCGGATGCTGGTCGATTCGAAGAAGGTCGGATCGGGCGCGGCACTCTCCGAAGCCGAGAAAATGCAGATGGAACGCGCCCGCATCGCCGGCACCCGCGGCATCATCAGCTATGACTGGTCGCCCGACAGCAAGTCGATCGTCGTGCCGCTCGAAGGCGAAGTCTATCTCGCGCTGCTCGACGGCAGCGTGCGCAAGCTCGACACCAGCAGCGGACCCAAGCTCAACGTCACGATGAGCCCGATGGGCGGCCATGTCAGCTATGTCCATTCGCAGAACCTCTCGATCCTCGATCTGGCCAGCGGGAAGACCGTGGTGCCGACCGACAGCAACGGCAAGGACACGATCCACTGGGGCGAAGCCGAATTCGTCGCGCAGGAGGAAATGGACCGCTTCACCGGCCATTGGTGGGCGCCCGACGACAGCCGCATCGCTGTGCAGAAGTTCGACGAAGCCCCGGTCGGCATCGTCACCCGCGCCGCGATCGGCGCCGAGACCTCGACCATCGTCCAGCAGCGTTACCCTAAGGCGGGCACCGCCAATGTGCTGGTCGAACTGTGGCTGATGAACCCCGACGGCAGCGGCAAGGTCCGCGTCGATCTGGGCCAGGAAACCGATATCTATCTCGCCCGCGTCAAATGGTCGCCCGACGCGAAAACGCTCTACGTCCAGCGCCAGAATCGCGACCAGACCGTGCTCGATCTGCTCGCGGTCGATCCGGCGACCGGCAAGTCGCGGGTCGTCTTTACCGAGCGTTCGGGTGAGAAGAGCTGGGTCAATCTCTCCAACGCCTTCACCCCGCTCAAGGACGGCAGCCTGATCTGGTGGTCCGAACGCGACGGGCACGGCCATCTCTATCGCTGGAAGAAGGGCAAGTTCACCCAGCTGACCAAGGGCGATTGGGAAGTCTTCTCGGTCACCGGGGTCGATGAAGCGAAGGGCCGCGTCTATTTCCTTGCCAATCGCGGCGACGTGCTCGAACGCCAGCTCTATTGGGTCGATCTCAACCGTCCCGGCACGCCCTCACAGCTCACCCAAGAGGGCTGGTGGAACATGGCGACGATGGACAAGGCCGCGAGCCGGATGATCGTCACCCGTTCGAACACCAGCCAGCCCGCGCAGGTCTATCTGGCCGATACCAGCGGCAAGCGCCTTGCCTGGGTCAACGAGAATTCGGTGAAGGATGCCGCGCATCCCTATAACCCCTATCTCGCCAGCCACCGCGTCCGCACCTTCGGCACGATCAAGGCCGAGGACGGCACCACGCTGCACTGGGAAATGATCACGCCGGAGATGGAACCGGGCAAGCGCTATCCGGTGTTCTTCCAGCATTATGGCGGGCCGCATAATCAGTCGGTTTCGCGCAGCTGGGGCGGGGCGTTGCAGCAGTCGATCGTCGATCGCGGCTATATCTGGTTCCAGATCGACAATCGCGGCTCGGCCAATCGCGGCAAGGTGTTCGAGGACGCAATTTATCACGCGATGGGCACGGTCGAAGTGACCGACCAGCTTGCGGGTGCGGCCTATCTCAAGACGCTCGATTTCGTCGATCCGGACCGGATCAGCACCTATGGCTGGTCGTACGGCGGATACATGACCCTCAAGATGCTCGAAGCCGCGCCGGGCGTGTTCGCGGCGGGCATTTCCGGTGCGCCGGTGAGCAAGTGGGAGCTGTACGACACCCATTATACCGAGCGTTACATGGGCGATCCACGCGTGGTGCCCGAAGCGTACAAGGCATCGAACACGGTCGAGAATGCCACGAAAATTACCGATCCGCTGCTGCTGATCCACGGCATGGCCGACGACAATGTCGTGCTGGAGCATTCGACGGTGATGATGGCGACGCTGCAGGCGAATGCCGTACCGTTCGAAGTGATGCTCTATCCGGGACACACGCATAAGGTCGGCGGGCCGAAGGTCAGCGTTCATTTGTGGAACCTGATCTTCACTTTCCTCGATCGCAGCGCGCCGGCGAAATAAGGCCGGGCCTCTCAATTTTCGTCATGCTGAACTTGTTTCGGTATCCATCGTGCTACAAACGGTTTCATCGCGGGTGGAGCAATGGACCCTGAAACAAGTTCAGGGTGACGGCGGTAGTTGAGGCCGGCCGCGTCCCGCTCGACTCCCTCACGCACCTGACATAGCTTGCTCTCCAGACATGGGGGGCAAGCCATGACCGACACCACGGACACCAATCTCGCGCCGGTGACCGGCACTTCGCGGATCGACGTGCTCGATATCCTGCGCGGCATCGCCATTCTCGGCATCTTCTTCATGAACATCCCCTATATGGCGGCGTCGCTTCCGGCGCTGTTCGTGGATGTGCGGCTGCTCGGCTGGACGCCGGTCGATCAGGCGAGCTGGACGGCGGTGCAGGTGCTGCTGGAAGGCACCCAGCGCGGGATGCTGCAATTGCTGTTCGGCGCAGGCATGATGGTGCTCACTGCGCGGGCGATGCAGCCCGATGGGCCGGTGGCGATCGCCGATCTCTATTTCCGCCGCAATTTGTGGCTGCTGGCGTTCGGGCTGGCCGACATCTTCCTGCTCTTCTGGGCGGGGGACATCCTCCATCTCTATGCCATCGCGGCGCTGTTCCTGTTCCCCTTCCGCAAGCTGGGCGCGCGGTGGCTGCTGGTGCTGGCGATGGGCTTTGCGCTGTTCACCGCGGTGACCGGCGGCATCCGCTATGCCGAGCGCGCCGACCTGATGCACCGCGCCGAATCCGCGCAGACGAAAGCGGCGAGCGGTGCCAAGCTCGACAAGAAGGAGACCAAGGCGGTCGAGGACTGGAAGAAGGCGATCGAGCGCCGCAAGGGCAACAGCCCCGATTTTCAGGAGATGAAGAAGCAGGAGATCAAGGGCCATAGCGGCGGCTTCCTCGACTATGCCATGCTCAATATCGGGCTGTGGTTCTTCATCGTCGCCGATGGCGGCCTGTATCTCGGCGTGATCGAGGCGTTCTGCGTGATGCTTCTCGGCATCGCCCTGTGGAAATGGGAAATCATACAGGGCGGGCGAAGCGCGCGTTTCTATGCGGTGCTGATGCTCGGCTGCTACGCCTTCGCCCTGCCGCTGCGCTGGATGGGCGCGCAGGAGATGCTGACGATGGTGCCGATCCCGCGCAGTTTCTGGGCTACGCAGGAATTCGCGCGGATCGCGGCGTCGGTCGGCCATCTCGCGCTGATCAATCTGCTGGTGAAATCGGGGGCGGGCAGGGCGATCCTGGCGCCGTTCAAGGCAGCGGGGCGCACGGCCTTCTCCCTCTATTTCATGCAGACGATCATCGGCCTGTGGATCCTGTTCGCGCCGTGGGGACCGGGGCTGTGGGGCAAGCTGAGCTGGGGCGGGATGCACAGCGTCGTGATCGCAGTGATCGCCGGCCAGGTGATCCTCGCCAATATCTGGGTGCGCTACTTCACCAGCGGTCCGCTGGAATGGGCGTGGCGCTCGCTTGCCTATGTAAAGCGCCAGCCCTTCCGCAGACGGCACGTCGAATAGTTCCGAATCGGGGCAGATAAGGGCTGGCCCCTGGCTTGTCCGCTACTGACATCCGTGTGAACGGAATATCTTCGTTAGCGTACAGGAACGATTCGAATTGCCGCAAGAAACCGACCCCCTTCGCCGCGCGATCGCGCTGGGCGAGGAGCTGATCCGAATCAGCGACGACGCCGGACAATCGCTTGCCAGCGTGCATATCCATACGGGCGTGGAGATGCTCCGCGCCCATGTGGAACGAACCGAAGCGACGGCGCTCAGCAGCTCAGCAAGTAAGCCGTAAGCAGCTCGCGCGCGCGGCGGGTGAGGCGCACCGAACGGCGGCGCGCGTCGAACCGGTCGGACTCGCGCTCGATCAGTCCGCGCTCCTCGAGGATCGCCAGCCAGCGGATGCCGGTCGACGACGGCACGCAGGCGCCGATGCACGCGTCGCTGACGCAGGTATCGATGCCGCGTTCGTGCGCGATGTAGAGATCGAGCAGGATATCCCAGGCCGGTTCGCCGAACAGATCGGCATTGGCGCCGAAAAACGGTTCGCGCGCCCGGCGCAGGTCGTACAGGGCCTGCGCGCGCTGAAGCGGCGTCAGGGTGGTTTCCATCGTAGTTTCAGGCATTTACTGTCCCCCGGATTGTCTTGGTGTGCTGCTTGATGAGCTGTTCCCTGCTTGGACGCAGGTTCGACAGTTCGAGGGGTCCCAACCGATCCCACTCCCCTTCGGGCCGGATTGAGACAAGCGGATCGAGACCGAGCCGGAGGGCGTCGTCACGAACGTCGCCCAGGTCGAACACCATCTCTCGATAATTGAAGTCGGCGAAGCGGAACGCGGGGCGATCCATCTCCTTGCCGCCGAACATGCGCCAGAAGGGCACCAGATCCTCGCGGGCATGGCCATAGGCCTTGGTAAAGCCCTTGCGCCGCGCAATCGCGCCGGCTTCGCGCACCAGGCGGAAGGCGAGGCGGGTGTGGCGGTATTCGCGGCGCACCGCCAGGCGCTCCAGTTTCACGAAGTCGCCGAAATAGCGCATCCTGATGCAACCCGCTGGATCGCCATCGACGTACCCGATGAACTGGGTCGAGCAGAAGTCGTTCCCATCGAACTCCTCTGAGTAGAGGCAGAACTGCTCGGCGAGATAGGTGGAGGAACGGATGGCGTAGATCTTCGCCATATCCTCGAAATTGCGGACCATCTTCACGGTGATGGCCGAAGGCCGGCTCTTCATCGCTTCGGGCAGGATCACCAGCAGCCAGTCGGGCGCGCCGGGATAGACTTCCTTGGCGGACATGAAGCCCAGTCCCTCGCTGACGCTGCGCGAATGATCGGTCACCGCGCGCGAGAAGAAGGGCACCGGCTCGGACGAGGCATCCTCGATGCAGCGGGCCAGCGCGGGCAGCGACTTGGCGAAGCGACCGGGAATGACCGTCAGCCAGAAATAAAGTGCCACGGGCTCCTCGCCCGGCGCGGTGATATAGGCGGGGTCGGGGTTCAGCCCGTCGAGCATCCCGGCGATCAGCCGCGTCGCGCCCAGCGCGTTGAGCGGCAGATAGGCGAAGGCCCCCGGATTGGTGCCCTCGGGCCCGTCGAAGCGCCAGAAGACATTGGGGTTGCGGTCCCAGATCCGCTTCACTGCCTCGACCGATGCGATCTCGAAATCGGTCGGCATGCTGCGCAGCAAGGCCTCGATTTCCGGCCAGGTCGCGCGCGTCCTGTTTTCGGCCAGATCCTTGAACGTTGCGATCAAGCGTTCGCCTTGTTCTGAAAAGCGAATCCGTCCAATATGGGTTGCATTGTTAAGGTTACTGTCGGTTCTCATGTGCAACTCCGCGCGTCGAGGCCGATCTGGTGGGCCGTTGGGGGGCACCATAATGGGGAGCGACAACAAACCCGCGATCCCAAGTTCGGAACACCCCGTTCCGGCATGGAACGCGCTGCGGGCGAGGGATTTTGCCAAGCGAATCCATTGGGATGACCTGAAGGCTTTCCTTTCAGTCTGCGAAAGCGGCAGCTTCCGTGCTGCGGCCACCGCTTGCGGGGTTTCGGTCAATACGCTGCGCCGCCGGGTCGAACGGTTGGAGGCACAGGCCAACACCATCCTGCTGCGCCGCGACATTAACGGTGTGACCCCGACCGAGTCCGGAAACACCCTGTTGGGCGTCGCGCGCGAGGTACAGGCCACGACCGAGCTCGATCCGGGCGACGGCAAGGTCGACGTCCTCATCAACCCCGGCGAGCTGCGCATCGGCTGCACCGAGACGCTGGGCAGCGTGTGGCTGACCCCGCGGATGATGGCGCTGCACGAGCAGCTTCCCGAGCTGACCCTTTCGTTGCAGCATAGCTATGATGCGGGCGGCGATCGCAGCCGCGAAGTAGATGTCGGCATCACCTTTTCCGAGCCGCAGAATCCCGACCTGATCCGCTCCCGGATCGGCGCGCTGCACTTCATGCTGTTCGCCAGCCAGGATTATCTGCGCAAATACGGCCAGCCCAGATCCTTCCCGGATATCCGAGACAATCACCGCTTTATCGAGCAGGCGACGCCAGGGGTGAAATCGCAGCTGGTCGATTTCTTCTTCGGCACCGCGCGGCCGGCGGGTTTCATCCCGATCCGTTCGAACTCGGCGATGTCGGTCTATTGGGCGGTGGTGAACGGCGCGGGCATCGGCGCGTTCCCCACCTATACCCGTGCGCTGAGCAAGGATCTGATCCCGCTCGACCTGCCGTTCCAGCTGCGTTTCGATCTGTGGATCTATTACCACGCCGCCGCGAAGAACGCGCCCGCGGTGCGCGCCGCGGTCGACTGGATCCGCGACGCGTTCGACGGTACCCGCTATCCGTGGTTCGCCGATGAGTTCGTCCATCCCAACGACTTCCCGGCCGGCGAACGCGAGGCGGGCGTGGTCCAGTTGTTCGAGGAACTCGCGCCTCGCGTCGTCTCGCATGACACGATCGAGAAGCAGCTGATTAATTCCGGCGGGAAATAAATGTGCGGTAACGGCGCGCAGTAGCAGCGCTTTCTTGCGCAAGCCCGTGACTGCGCGTACCGGCAGCGCTCCATCCCATATTGGAGTTTGAAATGGGCTACCGGGTCGTGGTCGCTGGCGCCACCGGCAATGTCGGGCGTGAAGTGCTGAACATCCTCGCCGAGCGCGAGTTTCCGATTGATGATCTCGCCGTCCTCGCGTCTTCGCGTTCGACCGGCGACATGGTCGATTTCGGCGAGACCGGTAAACAGTATAAAATTCAGAATATTGAGCATTTCGACCCGACAGGGTGGGACATGGCGATTTTCGCCATCGGTTCGGACGGATCGAAGGCGCATGCGCCCCGCTTCGCCGCAGCTGGCTGCACCGTGATCGACAATGCGTCGCTCTACCGCATGGACCCCGACGTTCCGCTGATCGTGCCGGAAGTGAATCCGGAAGCGATCGACGGCTACAAGGTGCGCAACATCATTGCGAACCCCAACTGCTCGACCGCGCAGCTCGTCGTGGCGCTCAAGCCGCTGCATGACGTGGCCAAGATCAAGCGCGTCGTCGTCGCGACCTACCAGTCGGTTTCCGGCGCGGGCAAGGCGGGCATGGACGAGTTGTTCGAGCAGAGCCGCAACATCTTCGTCGGCGACCCCGCCGAGCCGAAGAAGTTCACCAAGCAGATCGCGTTCAACGTGATTCCGCACATCGACAGCTTCCTCGACGATGGTTCGACCAAGGAAGAGTGGAAGATGGTGGTCGAGACCAAGAAGATCCTCGATCCCAAGATCAAGCTGAGCGCCACCTGCGTCCGCGTGCCGGTGTTCGTCGGTCATTCCGAAGCCGTGAACATCGAGTTCGAGGACGAAATCTCGGCCGAGCAGGCCAAGAATATCCTGCGCGAAGCGCCGGGCATCATGCTCGTCGACAAGCATGAGGACGGCGGATACGTCACGCCGATCGAATGCGTCGGCGAGTACGCGACTTATATCAGCCGCGTCCGCGAGGATTCGACCGTCGAGAACGGTCTGAGCCTGTGGTGCGTCAGCGACAATCTCCGCAAGGGGGCGGCGCTGAACGCGGTGCAGATCGCCGAACTGCTTGGCCGCCGCCATCTGAAGAAGGCGGACTGATACGGTGCTGGCGGGGGGATGCCGGTGCGGCGCGGTGCGATACCGCGTCGATCTGGCCTCCCCGCCGGTCACCTATTGCTGTCATTGCACCGATTGCCAGACAGTGAGCGGCGCGTCGTTCGCGCTGCAACTGCCCGTTTCGATCGACGGATTCGAGATCGAGGGCGATCTGGCCCAAGCCACTATCGTGACGCCGAGCGGCGCGAACAGCACCCATTTCTACTGCGCGGCCTGTCTGGTCCGCATCTACAACATCAATGATCGTCGCCCGGGCTTCGGCGTGGTGCGCGCCGGCACGCTCGACGACAGCGCCGGGCTGGTTCCGCGTGCCCATATCTATGTCCGCTCGAAACAGCCGTGGATCGCCTTGCCGGACGGGGTGCCGGCATATGACGAAGTGCCGCCGCTCGACCAATGGTACCGGCTGCTCGCTTCCACCTGAGCGGGCGCGAAAGGCCCGCAGCGGCCGGCCTGAAATCGCGCTAGACTGAGGGCGAATCGAGGGGTTTGCCGATGTTTTTCAGTATGATCGCCGCCATGTCGCTTTCCACCGGGCAATGTCCGGTCGAGCGCGCACACTACGCGCTTCGTACGATGCCCGGCGTGACGGCGCGGTTCCTCCGGGTTTCCGTCACCGAAGACTGGCCGGTCGGGCTGGCGCTTCGCATGGATTTCGCGGCGACCGGGCGAAGCTATTGGTGGCTGCCCTGGAACGGCGGTACCAATGGACATCAGAACCTCGCCTCGACGCCGGATCCCGCGACGCCGGGCTGGCGGCCGATGGCGGTCAGGCCGCTGGGCGATATCGAATGGATCACCGCCGATGCGGATTATGCGGTGCTCGAGGCGGTCCCGCGGCACGGCGACGACGCTCCGGCGCATTTCCTGATCCCCAATCTGCGCCGGGCAATGTGGTACCGCACGCCTCAGGACCGCCGGGAAGGCACCACGAAGCAGTTCTTCGATCTCGTTCGCTGCGATCCGCCCGCCTGACGGCGGTGCGGCGGAACTCTCCTAGTGCCCCGCCGCCGACGGATCACTTTCGATCCGTCCCTTCGGCCGCTGGAGCAGCACCACGAGCGGGATCGCAGCGACGGTGATGATCGCCATCAGCCAGAAGTCGTTGAGATAGGCAATCATTGCAGCCTGCCGGTTGACCTCGGCATTGGCCATCGCCAGCACCGCCTGACCGCTGCCGCCCAGCATGTTGAGCAGGCCCGGATCGAAGGTCGACAGCGCTTCGGACGAGACGTGCGGCGCCAGATCTGCATGACTGGTCTGGATGCTGCGCGCCAGCACCGTCGTGACCACCGAAATGCCCACCGACGCGCCGATGCTGCGCGACAGGTTCATCAGGCTCGATCCCTCGGTGCGCTGGTGCGGGGCGAGTGTTGCGAACGCCATGCCCTGTAGCGGGGTGAACACCAGCCCCATGCCGACGCCCTGCACGAAACCCGAAATGATGAAATGTGACGATCCCATCATCAGCGTCCACTGGGTCATCTGCCACAGCGACAAGCCGGCGATCGCGAAGCCGATCGCCACCAGCCAGCGAGGATCGACCCCGCGCTGGAGCATCTGCGCGACCACCGCCATGGTCAGCACCACGCCGATGCCGCGCGGCATCAGCAACAGGCCGGTGTCGAGCACCGAATAGCCATAGAGCGACTGGAGCATCGGCGGCAGCAGCGCCATCGTCGCCATCATCACCACGCCCATCACCGCCATGAAGCCCACCGCGGTCATCAGATTGCGGTTCTTCCACAGGCTGCGTTCGAACATCGGCTGCTTCGCGGTGAACATGTGGATCGTGAACATCCACAGGGCGATGCCCATCACCAGTGCCTCGATCCAGATTTCGGTCGATCCGAACCAGTCCTCGCCCTGACCGCGATCGAGCATCAGCTGCATCGCCGCGAGCCCGATCGAGAGCAGGGTGAAGCCGAAAATGTCGAAGGTTCGCTTGCGGATCGGCCGGCTGGGCAGCAGGAACCATAGCAGGGCGATGCAGATCACGCCCAGCGGCAGATTGACGAAGAACACCCAGCGCCAGTCGAAATTCTCGGTCAGCCAGCCGCCGATGACGGGGCCGAGGATCGGGCCGACCATGATGCCCATGCCCCAGATCGCCATCGCCTTGCCCTGCCGTTCCGGCGGGTTGATATCGAGCAGCACGGTCTGGCTCAGCGGGTTCATGAACGCCGCCGACACCCCCTGAAGGATGCGGAAGGCGACCATCTCCTCCAGATTCTGCGCGGCGCCGCACATGGCGGACGCGATAACGAAGCCGACGACCGCAAGCAGGAACAGGTTGCGCGATCCGATCCGGTCGGACAACCAGCCGGTAGCCGGCATCGCGATGGCGGATGCGACGATATAGCTGGTCAGCACCCAGGTAATGGTGTCGTTGGTGGCCCCGAGCTGCGGCGTCATGTGCGGCAGCGCGACGTTGGCGATCGTCGTGTCGAGGATCTGCATGATCGTCGCGAGCATCACGCCCAGCGTCAGCAGGCCGCGCCGGTTTACCGGAAGCGCGGCGACCCCGGCGGCGGGAGCGGCCGGGACTGCGGATGGGTTAGCGGCGGCACTGGCCATTGGCGCAACTCGAAAAGGGTAACGTCACCCCCGCGCGGGGCGGGCCGCCCTCCGGCTCGGGAGGGGGAGGCTTGGCAGGCGGGCGACACCTGCCCCGGCGGGGATGACGACAGGGTGGGATCGGGTGCGGATCACCGCACGTCGACCGTCACCTTGGCGGAGAGGCCGGCGATCATCGGTCGCGGGCTGGTTTCGTCGAACACGATGCGAACGGGCACGCGCTGGGTCACCTTCACCCAGTTGCCGTTGGCGTTCTGCGCCGGCAGCACCGAATTTTCGGAGCCGGTCAGCGCGCCGATCGACGCGACATGGCCCTTCAGGCGCAGGCCGGGATAGGCGTCGAACGTTACGTAAGCGGTCTGGCCCACGCGCATCTTGTTGAGGTCGGTTTCCTTGAAATTGGCTTCGATCCATGCCGGGCGGCCACCGACGATGGTCACGCCGGGCAGGCCGGTCATCAGCATCTGGCCGACCTGCAGCCGGTCCGCCTGGCTGACGATGCCGCTGGTCGGCGCACGAACGGTGGTGCGCGACAGATCGAGCAGCGCCTTGGAACGCTGGACGCGCGCGGCGGCGATCGCCGGGTTCTCGCCGGGCAACTGCGAACCGGTGCCGATCTTGGCGCGGGCCTCGGCAGCATCGGCATTGGCGCGCGACAGGCCGGCGCGGGCCTGTTCCAGCGCATGCTCGGCTTGTTCCAGCCGGGCGCGAGTCGTGAAGCCGCTCTTCATCAGCTCGTTCTGGCGGGCATAATCCTGCTGCGCTGCGGTCAGCCGGTCGCGGGCTGCCTCGATATCGGAACCGGTGCCCTGATAGCTGGTCTCCAGCGTGGTCAGCTGCACCTGCGCCCCGGCGATCGACGCGTCAGCCTGCGCCAGTGCGATGCGATAGGGTTCGGGGTCGATGCGGAAGAGGATGTCGCCCGCTTTGACCTGCTGGTTCTCGCGGACATTCACTTCGACGATGCGGCCGGCCACGTCGGACGAGACCGAGACCTTGTCCTGCTGGACATAGGCATTGTCGGTCGAGACGGTCCCGCCCGAAGTCAGCCAGAACCAGCCTCCGATCGCCAGTATCAGCGCGGGCACGCCGAACATCAGCAGCGGGCGCAGCCATTTGCGCTTCGGCTTTTCGGCGGGGATGGGGGATTCGGTCACGATCTCAAGGGTTTCCGGCTCCACGATGATGGCCTCCACCTTCTTCGGATCGATCTTGGGGTCTGCGTCAGCCATTGGCGGTCTCGTTCATGTCGGTCGTGGTGCGGGCAAGGTTGGCCCGAACCTTGGCGAGTGTTGCGGTCAATTGTTCGCGCTCGGCGTCGTCGATGCCGTCCAGCGCCTCTTCGTTCAGGGCATCACCCAGCTCGCGCAGCTGCGCGACCATCGGATGCGAGGCCGGGGTCAGGTAGATCAGCCAGGCGCGGCGATCGGCGGGATCGCGGCGGCGTTCGACCAGACCGGCTTCCTCCAGCCGGTCGACCATGCGGCACAAGGTGATCGGTTCGACGTCGAGCAGTTCGGCCAGCGTGCCCTGATTGCTTCCCTCGTTGCGCGAGAGCACGAACAGCGTCTGCCACTGGGCGCGAGTCACGCCGATGGCGCGGGCACGCGCGTCGAATGCGCGGCGCATCACATGCGACAGGTCCTTCAGCACAAATCCAAGCGTCTCGGTCATACGCAGCATATAATAAGTATAGTTATAAATTGCAATATGCAATGCAGTTGCGTTGTGCGGTGCAGCAATTGCGGCTCGCGCAACCGGCGAAAATGCGTTTGCGCCGCACTTTCGCGACCCTGCGAGAACGGAAAGCGATGGTCGACACCGCCGCACCGGACCGCTACCGGTGCCGCCGATATCAAGGCGCTAAGGATCGAAACCCGTGGCGAAATACCCCACCGAAACCCATCATTTCAGCAGCTTCGACGGCACTCAGCTGGCGTGGCACGAGATGAGCGCAGGGGGAGCTGACGCCCGGCCGGTGGTGCTGATCCACGGCTATTTCTCCAATGCCTTCGTCAACTGGATCCGCTACGGCCATGCCGAGAAGATCGCCGATGCCGGCTTCCGGGTGATCATGCCCGATCTGCGGGGGCATGGCGAAAGCGCGAAACCGCACGACGCGGCTTCCTATCCGCCGGACGTGCTGATGCGCGACGGACTTGCGCTGATTGGGCATCTCGGTCTGACCGACTATGATCTCGGCGGCTATTCGCTGGGCGGGCGCACCACGGTGCGGATGCTGGCCAATGGCGTGACGCCTCGCCGCGTGGTGATCTCCGGCATGGGCCTGCGCGGGCTGACCGATACGCAGGGGCGGGGGACCTATTTCCGCCGGGTGCTGACCAATCTCGGCAGCTTCGAGCGCGGGACGCCCGAATGGCTGACCGAGGCGTTCCTGAACACCACCAAGGGCGATCCCGAAGCGCTGCTGCGCATCCTCGATACCTTCGTCGATACGCCGCGCGAGGAAGTGGCGGCGATTGCGCAGCCAACCGTGGTGATCTCCGGCGTCGAGGACGACGATAACGGCCCCGCGCACGAGCTGTCGGACCTGTTGCCTGACGGCAAGCTGGTCGAAATTCCCGGCAATCACATGAGCGCGGTCACGCGGCGCGAGCTGGGCGAGGTGATCGCGGACTTCCTGTCGGCTTGACCCCGGACAGGGTGGCGCGCATCGTCCGCGCCATCCATGAATGTCCGAGGTCAAACCATGATCCGCTCCGGTATCTCCCTGTTCGCGCTCGCCGCGCTCCTTGTCGCACCCACCCAGCTCGGCGCTCAGACCGCGCCCAAGGGTAAGGCCAAAACTACCAAACCGGCCCCCGCCCCGGCGCTTACCGCAGCCGATGCCGACGCCTTTGTCGCGAAGGCGCAGGCCGAATATTATTCGTTCAACCTGATTGCCAACCGTGTCGCCTGGATCAACGCGAACTTCATCACCGACGATACCGACGCGCTCTCCGCCGAATATGGTGCACGCGGCACCGAGATGGCGGTCCGCTTCGCGCTCGAGGCCGCGCGCTACAACGACGTGCCCGGCCTGTCGCCCGATACGAAGCGGATGCTCGATTTCCTGCGCAACGCGATCGTTCTGCCCGCGCCGACGCGCGAAGGGGCGGCGACGCAACTCGCCGATCTCTCGACCCGCATCGGTTCGCTCTACGGCAAGGGCAAGGGCACGCTGCGCGGCCAGCCGATCAGCGGCAGCGATATCGAAGCCGAGATGGGCACCAACCGCAATCCGGCCGAGCTGCAGGAGATGTGGGTCAGCTGGCACGACAATGTCGGCGCGCCGATGCGCGGGGACTATGCGAAGATCGTCGGCCTCGCCAACGAAGGCTCGAAGGAGCTGGGCTTCGCGGATGCGGGCGCGATGTGGCGCTCCAACTACGACATGTCGCCCGAGGAGTTTGCCAAGCTGGTCGACAAGCTCTGGGTCGAGGTGAAGCCGCTCTACGAAGCGCTGCACACCTACACCCGCAACAAGCTCAACCAGAAATATGGCGACGCGGTCCAGTCGAAGAGCGGACCGATCCGCGCCGACCTGCTCGGCAATATGTGGGCGCAGGAATGGGGCAATATCTACGATATCGTCGCGCCGCCGGGATCGGGCGACCTCGGCTATGACGTGGGCGAGCTGCTCCAGGCCAAGGGCTACGACCATATCAAGATGGTGAAGGCGGGCGAGAATTTCTATTCGTCGCTCGGCCTCGATCCGCTGCCCGATACCTTCTGGACCCGTTCGCTGTTCCTCAAGCCGGCCGACCGCGAAGTGCAGTGCCACGCCTCGGCCTGGGACCTCGATGACAAGGACGATCTGCGCATCAAGATGTGCATCAAGGTGAATTCGGACGACTTCGTCACGATCCACCATGAGCTTGGCCACAATTATTACCAGCGCGCCTACAAGGATCAGCCCTTCCTCTACCGCAACGGCGCGAATGACGGCTTCCACGAAGCGATCGGCGATTTCGTCGCGCTGTCGATCACGCCGGACTATCTCGTCCAGATCGGGCTGCTCGATCAGGCGAAGGTGCCAAGCGCCGATAAGGATACCGGCCTGCTGCTGCGTCAGGCGATGGACAAGGTCGCGTTCCTGCCATTCGGCCTGCTGATGGACAAATGGCGCTGGGGCGTCTTCTCGGGCCAGGTCAAGCCCGAGCACTACCAGTCGGCGTGGAACGCGCTGCGGCTTCAGTATCAGGGCGTCGCCCCGCCGGTGCCGCGCGGCGAGGACAAGTTCGATCCGGGCGCGAAGTACCACATCCCGAACAACGTGCCCTATATGCGCTACTTCCTGGCGCGCATCCTCCAGTTCCAGTTCTACAAGGCGGCCTGCGATCAGGCCGGATGGAAGGGTCCGCTCCATCGCTGCTCCTTCTATGGCAACAAGGAAGTCGGCGCGCGGTTGAACGCGATGCTCCGGATGGGCGCGTCGAAGCCTTGGCCCGATGCGCTGGAGGCCTTCACCGGCACCCGCGAGATTTCGGGCGTGGCGCTGATCGAATATTTCGCGCCGCTCAAGAAATGGCTCGACGAGCAGAACAAGGGTCAGCCTTCCGGCTGGTAAGGCAAGACATCCGCCCCTGTTCGCGTTAGCAATGGCGCGAACAGGGGAGGGATGAATGTTCGTCAGGTTGATGGTTGTGCTGGCGCTGATGTTGCCGGCAGTTGCGTTGGCGCAGACCGGCGACAAGTCGGTTCGGGTCGAGATCGTCGCCACCGGGACGGTCGAAGTGCCTGCGACCTCCTATAAGGTCACGCTGAACTGGACCTCGACCGGCGACAACGAAGTGGAGGCACGCGGGAAGCAGGAGCAGAACAGGGCGGCGGTCCGCGCGGCCGTCGCGAAGGCGGGTCTTCCTGCCAATACCCTGGTCCTCGTACCGGTGCGATCCGGCGAGATCGCTTTCCCCGTCATCGTGACCGACGCTTCGGACAGCGCGGGCGAACCGGACCGCAAGAGTTATGGGGACCGGGGCGTGCTGCGTCTGACCAGCCTCGATCAGCTTGAATCGCTCGAAGCATCGCTCGAGAAGCTCGACGTCACTTTCGGCAGGCCCATCGCCGAGGCCGGCGATCCGGCGTCGCTGCGCCGGCAGGCCAAGAGCAAGGCAGTCGGTGTGGCTCGCGAGGATGCGCTGGCCTATGCCGCCACGCTGGGCATGCGCAATGTCCGGATCGTGCGGATCAGCGAGAAGATCGACGGCATGCTGCCCTTCGGCATGCAGGACAAGTTTGGGGAGATGATGTCCGGGGGGGCGGAAGCATTGCGGACGATGTTCGACAATGACAGCCCCGGCACCGTTCGGGTTGTGGCCGGAGTCCTTGTCGAGTTCGTGATCGAACCCTGAGGCGCGGAGCTTACTGGCCCAGCCACTCCCGGGCTTCGATCAGCGAACGGAATACGCCGACGCGGGGGTGGAACAGCGTGCGTTCGGCCTGAAGCTTGTTGAGCTGGCTGCCCACCACCACCGCCGAGCGGCCGGTCGTCAGCGGCATGCCGCGCTGCATGACGCCGGTCAGCAGATCGGCGACGTCGTTTGCCTGAACCGGGAAGTCCAACGATTCCACGAGCACGTCGAAGTCGCCGGAGACCGCGCTGGCTTCGCGGACCTTGGCCTCCACCGCCGCGGCGAAAGGTGGAACGTCGTGCGGTTCCCAGAAACCTGCCACGACGATCCGCACCAGATTGGCGCGGCGATCATATTCGACCTCGAACATCCGGTCAGCACCTCACGCAACCACATCATACGCGTCGCCCCGGCCGGGCCGTGGCGACGCCTTCCCGTGGCACGGGTGCGGAACGATCGCGAGTGCTATTCCTGGCTGGAAACAGAAAATTGCCAGCCGGGAACGGCGATTCACCGGAAGGGGGGTTCGTTGAAGGCGCGCAGCTTGCGGCTGTGGAGCTTGGCGCCTTCGCGGCGGAGCTCTTCCATCGTTTCGATGCCGATCTTGAGATGCTCGGCGATGGCGCGTTCGTAGAAGCGGTTGGCCTGGCCGGGCAGCTTGAGCTCGCCGTGGAGCGGCTTGTCCGACACGCAGAGCAGGGTGCCGTAGGGCACGCGGAACCGGTAGCCCTGTGCCGCCAGCGTCGCACTCTCCATGTCCACGCCGACAGCGCGGCTCAGCGAGAAGCGGAGCGCCGAGGCCGAGTAGCGAAGCTCCCAGTTGCGATCGTCGGTGGTGACGATCGTGCCGGTGCGCAGCCGCTGCTTGAGCTCATTCTCGCTCTGGCCGGAGACGGTCGCCGCGGCCTTGACCAGCGCCAGCTGGACTTCGGCGATGGCGGGGATGGGGATCTCCGGCGGCAGGACGTCGTCCATGATATGATCGTCGCGCAGATAGGCGTGGGCGAGGACATAGTCGCCGATCCGCTGGCTGGGACGCAGGCCGCCGCAATGGCCGATCATGATCCACGCCTCTGGGCGCAGCACCGCGAGGTGATCGGTGATCGTCTTCGCGTTGGACGGGCCGACGCCGATATTCACCAGCGTGATGCCGGTATTGCCCGGCGCCATCAGGTGATAGGCGGGCATCTGGTGACGGCGCCATGCGCTGTCGCTGATCAGCCGGTCCTTGTCCGCCGCGTTCTCGATCACGATCCCGCCCGCGCCCGAGACGCCGGTGAAGCGGCTTTCCGGGCCGAGCTGCTCGCACGCCCAATGGACGAACTCGTCGACATAGCGGTGATAGTTGGTGAACAGGATGTACTGCTGGACATGCTCGACCGGCGTGCCGGTATAGTGGCGCAGGCGAGCCAGCGAGAAATCGGTGCGCAGGCCGTCGAAAAAGGCGAGCGGGCGGACCGGATTGTCCACGTCGACGCGCCACAGGCCGTCGGCGATCTCGTCGCCGATATGCGCCAGCTCGGTCGCCGGGAAGTGGCGGGCCAGTTCGGTCGCCGAGACCTGATCGAGATTGAGCGCCAGGCTGGCGTCGAGGACGTAGGGGAAAGGGATTTCCTGCGTGCCGGGATGAGCATCGACCTCGACGTCGAAATCCTCGATCAGGAAGGTCAGCTGTTCGACCAGATAGTCGTTGAACATTGCCGGCTTGGTGACGCTGATGCGGTAATCGCCCGGATCGACCAGGCGCCCGAACGAGCGAGGCGGGGCGGGGCGATCATTGCCGCCGCGATAGATGATGCGGATCTCCGGATATGCGAACGAGCCGTCGGTGCGGCTCTTGGGATCGGGCGGGGTGCCGTCCTGCATATAACGGGTAAGGGCGGCCTGGAGTCGCTCGACGGAGCCGCGATAGAGCCGATCCAATTCGGCTACGATGTTTTCTGCTTGTGTCATCTTATGCGGCTAATGCCGGAAAATGACTCTGGCAAGACCGTGACCCGCGCGTCAGCCTGCGAAGACGCTGTTCCGGTTGACACGGTTGACACCAATAATGCGGAAATTCCTTCCTCCTCATGCAACGGGCGATCCGCGCAGAAACACGCGGACCGCCCGAGCAGAGCAGCGCAAATCCTACATTGCAACCCGGCGGGCCGGGCGGGCAGGATGCTTATTTCTTCGCGTCGTCGTCTCCGCCGACCAGCTGGCTGATGCCGTAAGCAGCAGCACCCACCGCGGCGACCGCACCGGCCGCGATCGCGGCGGCGGCTACCGGATTTTCCTTCGCGGCTTCGACCGTGGACTCGAACGCGTCGCCAATGGCTTCCTGTGCGCTCTCGAGTGCGGCCTGAGCCTGTTCGAGGAACGACTTGGGCTCTTCAGCGGCAGGCGTGACGGCGGTTTCGTTCGCCGGGGTATCGGTGACCATGATGCAATCCCTTTCAGAAACAGGCCGGAGATCAACTCCGGCCCGTGGGTGCAGTTCCGTCGATCAGAGCGTTTCGAGCATATGTTCGGCCGAGCTGACCTTGAATTCGCCCGGACCCTCGACATTGAGCTGCTCGACGACGCCGTCGTTGACCACCATCGAGAAGCGCTGGCCGCGCGTGCCCATGCCGAACTTGGTGAAATCGGCGTCGAGGCCGATCGCCTTGGGGAATGCGGCATTGCCGTCGGCGAGCATGGTCACCTTGCCGTCGACTTCGGCCGACTTGCCCCATGCGCCCATCACGAACGCGTCATTGGCGGCGGTGCACGCAATCTCGTCGATGCCCTTTGCCTTCAGATCATCGGCCTTTTCGACGAAGCCCGGCAGGTGCTTGGCCGAGCAGGTGGGGGTGAAGGCGCCCGGGACCGAGAAAAGCGCGACCTTGCGGCCTGCGAAGAAATTGTCCGACTCGACCGGCTCGGGGCCATCGGCCGTCACCTTGGTGAAGGTGGTGTTGGGAACGCGATCGCCTACGCTGATGGTCATCGGAACTCTCCTTGTTGGTTCCCGTCCCCAATCGGCATCCTGCGTGACATTTTCAAGCGTGGCGGAGCCGAAACGACGCAGATATGTTGTGAGTGCATGGAGTCGACCCCCTTTCTTACCGGACAGTTCCTGCTGGCGATGCCCGGCATTGGCGATCCGCGCTTCGAACGCGCGGTGATCGCGATGTGCGCGCATGACGATGAAGGTGCCCTTGGCATCGGCATCGGCGAGACGATCGATGGCCTGGGCCTGCACGATCTGTTCAAGCAATTCGAGATCGAGCCGGGATCGGCGCCCGACGTGGCGGTGCATTTCGGCGGGCCGGTGGAGCCACGGCGGGGCTTCGTGATCCATTCGACCGACTGGAGCGGGCAGGACACGATCGACGTGGCGGGCCGCTGGGCGCTGTCGGGCACGATCGACATATTGCGCGCCATCGCCGAGGGGAGCGGCCCGAGCG
The DNA here is from genome assembly GCF_012927115.1 of Sphingomonas sp. G-3-2-10. NCBI lineage: Bacteria > Pseudomonadati > Pseudomonadota > Alphaproteobacteria > Sphingomonadales > Sphingomonadaceae > Sphingomonas > Sphingomonas sp. G-3-2-10. The sequence goes on from NZ_JABBFY010000001.1 coordinate 522,318, forward strand.
AATGGATCGTCGCGCTGGGCTATGCCGGCTGGGGCGAAGGACAGCTCGACGACGAGATGGGCCGGCACGGCTGGTTCAACACCGATGGCGAAGTCGGGCTGATCTACGACGTCGATGCCGACGATCGCTGGGAAATGGGGTTCGCCGCCGCCGGGATCGATCCGCGCATGCTGGCGAACAGCGCGGGCACTGCCTGAATCAGGCCGCGCGCGGTCCGAACAGAATCAGGCACGCACCCACGAGGCAGATCGCCGATCCGGCCATATCCCAGCGATCGGGCCGCATTCCCTCCGCCAGCCACAGCCACAGCAGCGACATGGCGATATAGACGCCGCCATAGGCTGCATAGGCGCGCCCGGCCGCTTCGCTGGGCACCAGGGTCAGCAGCCATGCGAACGCAGCGAGCGACAATATGCCCGGCACGAGCCAGAAAGGCGATCTGTCCATCCGCAGCCACATCCAGAAGGTGAAGCAGCCGAAGATCTCGGTGAGCGCCGCAGCAAGATAGAGGATCGGTGTGAGCATCGCGCGGCGTTAGGGCTTCGCGCGACGGCTGCAGTCGGTGGCGCCCACCTTGCCCGGAGCGGCTTCGATGCGGGGGCGGGTTTCGCGGCCTCTGATGTCGATGCAGGTCCAGCTTCCGCCCGCGTAAAAGCTGTGCTCGCCATCGCTTTCGCTGGTGCAGCCGAAACAGACCACCGCGCGGCCATGCTCGAAGGGGAACGCGCCGTCGAACCGTGCAGGGATCGCCAGCGCCAGCCGACGGTTCACGTAGCCGATCTTCCCGTCGCGGGGAGAGCGGGCGCGGTCGTTGTGGAATTCGTCGGGGGAATTGTCGAACGCCATCACCGGCGCGGACACGCCGTCGCGGCGGACATAATACCAGCCCCGGACATCGACTTCGGCCATTCCGGTCTTCGTGCTGAAGGTCAGGTCGCGGAACCGGGTGGGGTCGAGGCGGATGCCGCCATCGCCGGTTCGCGCCGCGCAATTGCGGGCGACGACGATCTCCTTCTCCGCACGCGACGTGTAGATGCAGTCGAGCGGATAGGCGTCTTGCCCAAAGCCGGCCAGCGCGAGGATCAGGGCAATCGGATGCATCGCGCCAGACTGGCATATCCGCGAGCACCGCGATAGCGGAACGGCATGACCCATCTGCTCGATCGTCCCGTGTGGAATGCGCTGACCTCGCGCCAGTCCGATCTGGCCGAGGGCGACGCGCGGGCGTGGCGGCTGGCGGAGGATTATGGCGTATTCGTCGCCGCGCGCGATGCTTCGCCCGAATGTCAGGCGGCGATGGCGGCGCTGGTCCCGGCCGATGGCGAGCTTTGGACGGTGGATGCGCAGGAAACGGCGCCGCCGCCGGGTGCGGTGATGACGCGGCAGGTGCTGCTGGCGCAGATGACCGCCGATGCGCTGACTCCCACCGATCCGCCCGCATTCGAGATCGCCCCGCTGGGCGATGGCGATGCCGGTGAGATGTTCGTGCTCGCACGGCTGACGCAGCCGGGGCCGTATAATGTGCGCACGCACCGGCTGGGCGCGTTCGTGGGTGTGAAGGTGGACGGCCGGCTGGTCGCGATGGCGGGCGAGCGGCTGCGCGTACCGGGCTTCACCGAAGTGAGCGGGGTCTGCACCCATCCCGATCATCGCGGGCGCGGCTATGCCGGGGCGCTGATGCGGACGGTGGCCGGGCGCGTCCTCGAACGTGGCGAGACGCCGTTCCTGCACAGCTATGCCGCCAATGCGGGGGCGATCGCGCTGTACGAAGCGCTGGGCTTTCGCTGGCGCCAGCATATCTGGTCGGCGATCCTGCGGCGCGGTTGAGGCCGGGGCGCTCGCCCTCTAGGCTCCGCGCCATGACGAAGACCTCCCGCCGTTCGCTTCTCACCGCCGCCGCGCTTGCCGCATCCGGGACCGCGGTTGCCGCCCCGCTTGCGGAAGACCGGGCGGGGGACAGCGCGACGCTGGCCGTCAGCCGCAAGGCGGCGGCGGCGCAGGCCTTTGCCGGCGATGTCCGCGCGATCTTCTGCGCAGGCTATGCGGTGGAAGGCGATCGCGGGCAGGGCCTCTATGTGCGCCGCCCCGCCGAGCCGAACCATGAAGGCAAGTTCCGCTCGCGCGATGGCGCGTGGTGGGAACTGGCGGAGGCAGTGCTCAACCCCTTCATGTTCGGCGCGAAGGGCGACGCCCGGACCGACGACAGCGGCGCGATCCAGGCGATGTTCGACAGCATCGCCGCGCGCGCGGTGGCGATGCCGGTGCAGTTGCTCGGCGCGCGCTATTATGTGTCGCGGCCGCTGATCCTGCCGACCATTCCGGTGTTCATGCCGATCGAGATCGACGGCGGCGGCGGGATGCTGCGCACCGACAAGCCGATCACGATCCTGAGCCGTATCCCGAAGACTCAGGAGGAAGCCGACCGGATCATCGCCCGGTCGAGCTACGACATCCATCACCTCGAATTCCGCGGCACGGGGCTGGCGGGCCAGATCGGGCTGCATCTGGGCGCGACCTACAGCAATGTGGTGCGCAACTGCCTGTTCCTGATGCTCGACTATGGCTCGATCGGCAGTTTCTGCCTGGCCAGCGCGTGGCGCGACAATCGTTACCATATGTGCGCGAGGCGCGGCGCGGTGCTCCAGACCGGCGCGGGATCGGATCATGGCGAGGTATGGCCGGGCGCGACCGAGTATAATTCGGCGAGCAATGTCAGCGTGTTCGAGAATTGCCGCGTGTTCGGCAGCAACACCCATGTCTCTTCCTTCGCGATCTTCGGCAGCGACGCGGTGCGCGTGAACGGCTGTATCTCGGAAGGGCCGGGCAAGGGATGCGACCTCGAATTCGACTATCAGGCCTCGCCCGTGGTCAAGCAATTCCATGTCGACACCTTCCATTGCGAAGCGCCGTTCCAGCCGCTCAACTTCAAGGTGCGCGCCACCGGCAAGGTGGTGATCGAACGGGTCATCCGCACCGCGCCCGCCGCGCTGCTCGACATGCGCCGGTCGGAGAATTGCGAAGTGGTGATGCGCGGCCTTGCCTGGCTGGGCGCGATGCCCGAGCCGGGCGGGCAGGGGCCGAACCCGAAGGGGCGCTGGTTCTTCCATTCGCGCGGCAACGGCTTCGGCGCGGCGGCCGAGGGCAGGGGATCGAGCGGAGTCACCTTTCGCTTCGAGGAATGCGTCGAGGATGCGTGGAAGCTGCTGAGCGATCCGGCGAAATGGGAAGGCGGGCAATTGCCCGAACTGCTCCACATCCGGGGCATTCGCGGGGCGAACAACGGGGTGATGGAATGGTCCAACGCGCCGATCAACTTCCTCTCGCCGATCGCGTTCGCGGATGGGAGCACGCTGTCGGGGATGAAGACGGGGACGCTGGCGGCGAGGACGGCATCGGTTCCGCCGCGATCGAGCGTTACCGAATTGTTCGCTGTCGACGGGATTTCCGCGCTTCAGCACCAGCTGTTCGTCAACCCTGCTCCGGGCCGGGTCCCGCCGGCGGGGATCATGTGGAACGGCTATATCGACGGCGAGAACCGCTTGGCGATCCGCTTCACCAACGTGACCGGAGCGGCGATCGCGCTCGATCCCGGGGCGCAATGGAACTGGTGCGCGCCGCGCGGCCGGTAGTGGTGCCGACATCATATAAAGATATCTTTATATTTAGATTGCGGCGCTGCACCTAAACCGCTATGGGCCGCACCATCGTGGGTGGAGCATGGCTCCGGCCCCGGAATTTCCAATGGAGAACGCTCAGTGGCTACCGTCGTCGACAAACCCGACTATGTGATCGCGGACATCGGCCTGGCCGAATTCGGCCGCAAGGAAATCGAGATTGCCGAGACCGAGATGCCCGGCCTGATGAGCCTGCGCAGCGAGTTCGGTCCGTCGCAGCCGCTGAAGGGCGCGCGCATCACCGGTTCGCTGCACATGACGATCCAGACCGCGGTGCTGATCGAGACGCTGACCGCGCTCGGCGCCGACGTCCGCTGGGCGACCTGCAACATCTTCTCGACCCAGGACCATGCCGCCGCCGCGATCGCCGCGACCGGCGTGCCGGTGTTCGCCGTGAAGGGCGAGAGCCTGGCCGAATATTGGGACTATGTCGGCGACATCTTCAACTGGGGCGCGGACGGCGACGGCACGACCGCGAACATCATCCTCGACGACGGCGGCGACGCCACCATGTTCGCACTGTGGGGCGCGAAGCTCGAAGCCGGCGCGACGCTGGGCGAGCCGGAGAATGACGAGGAAGTCGAGTTCCAGCGCGCGCTCAAGGCGTTCATCGCCAAGTATCCGGGCTATCTGACGCAGACCGTCAAGAACCTGAAGGGCGTTTCGGAAGAGACCACCACCGGCGTTCACCGCCTGTACGAGATCGCCAAGAAGGGCGAGCTTCCCTTCCCGGCGATCAACGTCAATGACTCGGTCACGAAGTCGAAGTTCGACAACCTGTACGGCTGCAAGGAATCGCTGGTCGACGCGATCCGTCGCGCCACCGACGTGATGCTGGCCGGCAAGGTCGCCTGCGTCGCCGGCTTCGGCGATGTCGGCAAGGGCTCGGCCCAGTCGCTCCGCAACGGCGGCGCGCGCGTGATGGTCACCGAAATCGATCCGATCTGCGCGCTGCAGGCGGCGATGGAAGGCTTCGAAGTCGTGACGATGGAAGAGGCGGTGAAGCGCGCCGACATCTTCTGCACCGCGACCGGCAATGCCGACGTGATCACCGCCGAGCACATGGCGGCGATGAAGCCGATGGCGATCGTCTGCAACATCGGTCACTTCGACAGCGAGATCCAGATCGCTGCCCTCTCGAACTATGAGTGGGACGAAGTGAAGCCGGGCACCGACCTGGTGAAGTTCCCGGACGGCAAGCAGATCATCGTGCTGGCGAAGGGGCGCCTGGTGAACCTGGGCTGCGCGACCGGCCACCCGTCGTTCGTGATGTCGGCGTCGTTCACCAACCAGACGCTGGCCCAGATCGAGCTGTGGACCCGCGGCGAGAACTACAAGAACGAAGTGTACGTCCTACCGAAGCATCTCGATGAGAAGGTCGCGGCGCTGCACCTGGAAAAGCTGGGCGTGAGCCTGTCGAAGCTGACCCCGAAGCAGGCCGGCTACATCGGCGTGCCGGTGGAAGGTCCGTTCAAGCCGGATCACTATCGTTATTGATCCGACCTGCGCGAAAGCGTGAGGTACGAAACGGCCGCTTCTCCCTCGGGAGGGGTGGCCGTTTTGCTGTGATAATACAGCTGGCGCTGTGTCGAGAAAGGCACACTCTTACAGAATTGTTGCGAATCGCAACCGAAACGGCCCGTTAAGCGTCCCCCGGACATGGCTTGGACAAAGAGCAGAAATGTTCTCGTCTGATCGCGAGCCTTCAGTATTAAGGGGTTTCTTCATGCGTATTTTCGCTGCCCGGTCCCGCGCGGGCCTCACGCTTACCGCTTCGCTTGCCGCCATCGCGATGACTCACGCCGTTCCGGCCTGGGCTCAGAGCGACCCCGTCGAGGCTCAGGATCCGGCGCCCGCGCCGCAGGCCGAAGAAGATGGGAATGAAATCCTCGTCACCGGTTCGCGCATCGCGCGTCCCAACTACGACACGATCGAACCTTCGGTGGTTCTCGGTTCGGAGCAGATCGAAGCACGCGGCTTCGAAACGCTGGGTCAGGCGCTCAACGAACTGCCGGCCTTCGGCGTTCCCGGCAGCAGCCCGGTCGGCGGCCAGTCGAGCTTCGGTCCCGGCCAGAGCTTCGTCAACTTCCTCGGCCTCGGCTCGGAGCGCACGCTGACGCTGGTCAACGGCCGCCGCTTCGTCGGTTCGAACACCGCGTCGATCTTCGGTCCGACCGGGCAGGGCGGCAACCAGGTCGACCTCAACGTCATCCCGACCAAGCTGGTCGACCGCGTCGAGACGATCGTGATCGGCGGCGCGCCGATCTATGGTTCGGACGCGATCGCGGGCACCGTCAACGTCATCCTGAAGCGCGACTATGAGGGCCTCGAGCTCGACGCGCAGTACGGCATTTCCAGCCGCGGCGATGCTGGCAACTACCGCTTCCGCGGTCTGGCCGGCCGCAACTTCTTCGACGGCCGCCTGAACATCACCGTCTCGGGCGAGTACAACAAGGGCGAAGGCCTGCTCGCGACCGATCGTCCCGAGCTGTTCGACGGCGGCTTCTTCGGCCGTCCGAACGATCCCAGCTCGCCGTTCGACCGAGTGATCTTCCGCGACCGCCGCATCCCGACCATCTCGGAATTCGGCATCCCGACCGTGTTCGACTTCATCCCGGTCAGCCAGGGCCAGGAAGCCAATCTCGGCTTCCCGCAGGGCGGCTTCGTCGATGCGCAGGGCCGCGCGCTCCGCTTCGACCGCACCGGCAACCTGATCCCGATCGATTTCGGCACCTCGTTCGGTCCGCTGGATGCCAACGGCAATCCGACGACCTTCCAGACCGACGCATCGGGCGGCAACGGCCTGAGCCTCGTGCCGCTGACCAACCTGCTGACGGACACCGAGCGCTACAGCGGCAACATGCTGGTGAGCTTCAACATCAGCGACAATCTGCGCTTCTTCGGCGAAGGCTGGTACAGCCGCAGCCAGGGCGTGAACCTGCGCGACCAGCCGGAGTATAACTCCTATCTGTTCGGCTATGCAGGCGATCCGGCCGGCGCGATCATCATGAGCACGGACAATCCGTTCCTCACCCCGCAGGCGCGCTCGATCATCCAGGCGCAGTCGGCTGGCGGCACCTTTTACCTCAACCGCGCCAACACCGACATCACCACTGGCTATGCCACCGGCAATGTCGAGATCGTTCGCTTCGTTGCGGGTCTGGACGGTTCGTTCACCGGCATCGGCGGCAACAAGTGGACCTTCCAGATCGTCGGCAATTACGGCCGTTCGGAAACCAATGGCGACGTTCCGACGATCGCGACGCAGAACTTCTTCAACGCAGTCGACGCAGTGCTCGACGGCAACGGCAACATCGTGTGCCGTCCGGGCTACACCAATTCGGCTGCCCAGACGATCAGCTCGACCTGCGCGCCGCTGAACCTGTTCGGCCAGCAGTCGTCGCAGGCTGCGCGTGACTATGTGACCGCGATCGCCCATCCGCGTTCGGTCAACGAGCAGCGGATCTTCACCGCATCGCTTTCCGGCGCGCTGTTCAAGCTGCCGGGCGGCGACTTCTCGTTCGCGATCGGTTACGAGCATCGCGAAGAGAAGCAGGACTTCGATCCGGGCGATTTCTTCCGTGGCGGCCCGGATCCCGATCCGCTGACCGATGCGGACGGCGATGGCGATCCGACCAACGATCGCGTTGCGTTCGGCCAGAGCGTCACGATGCAGCCGCTGTATGGTGAGTATAAGACCAACGAAGTGTTCGGCGAGCTTCGCGCTTCGCTGATCGGCCCGAACAACGATATCCCGTTCATCCACTCGCTGGAACTGGCGGGCTCGGCGCGCTGGGTCGATCACTCGACCGCGGGCGGCGACCTGACCTGGACGGCGGGCGCAAGCTGGCAGCCGATCCGCGACGTCACGATCCGCGGCAACTTTACCCGCGCCATCCGTGCGCCGTTCATCACCGAGGCGTTCAACCCGTCGAGCAGCTTCTTCGACTTCGCGACCGATCCTTGCGATCAGTTCGAGCAGGATGAGGGCCCGAGCCCGGCCACTCGTGCGGCAAACTGCGCCGCGGCCGGCCTGCCGACCAACTTCAACGCAACGTCGGACAATGCCAGCTTCCTCCAGGCAATCGCGGGCAACCCGAACCTGAAGAACGAAAAGTCCGACGCGTTCACCGTTGGCGCGATCTTCCGTCCGCGCTTCATCCCGGGCCTGTCCTTCTCGGCCGACTATGTCGACATCACCGTGAACGACGTGATCACCCAGCTGAGCGGCGATCAGATCGTGGCGAACTGCTATGACTCGAGCAACTTCCCGGCGAACGAGTTCTGCGGCCGCATCCAGCGCGATGCCTCGAACCAGCTGTCGTTCATCGAGAGCGGCTACTTCAACGCAGCCGAACTGCGCTACAAGGGCGTCCTCGCGTCGCTCGACTATCGCACGGGCACCCCGTTCCTGGGTGCCAACTCGACGATCGGGCTGAACGTCAGCTACCAGTATCTGGATACGCTGACGTCGCGTGCGGACGCCAATTCGGCCACCGCGCAGACCGCGACCGAGATCGGCTATTCGCGCCATCAGGGCGTTGCCAGCCTCGACTACACCAATGGCGGCTTCAACACGTTCATCCAGGCCAACTACTATGGCAAGGCCGTGTTCGACGCCGATGCCAGCCCGACCGCGCGTTCGATCAGCGGCGTGGGTGACGTGGTGTTCGTCAATGCCGGCATGAGCTATCGCTTCGACAAGCGGTTCAGCCTGCGCTTCGTCGTCGACAACGTCCTCGACCAGGCACCGCCGTTCCCGTCGCCGACCGGTGGCGGCACGGTCACCTACTTCCCGGGTGTTCTGGGCCGTTACTTCCGCATGGGCGCGTCGATCGGCTTCTGAGCCGGGAGGCCGCAACGAAAAAAGGGGCCGGGCAGCAGATGCTGTCCGGCCCTTTTTTGTTTCAAATCCCCCCCCGCCAGGGGGGGAGGCTTGCGGTCAAGCGCCGAGCGTACCGAAATCCCCGATCGAGACCGTGCCGATCATGTCTACGGTGGCCGGCCCGATCGACATCGGATTGCGGATGCCGGGCAGGACGGTCACGTCGAACAATTCGGTGATCGCGCCTTCGAAGCCGATCGATTCGACCACTTCGCCCTTCGCCAGATCGACGACCATCACGCCGCATGCCGCCGCGGCGCTGCGCTTCGCCAGTTCGGCTTCGATCGGGAGAGTGCCGAAATCGTCGTGCCGCGCCTTCGAAATGGTGACCAGCGCATGGCCGTTGTGGAACGAGAGGCCGCGCAGGAAGCCGGGGCAGAAGGCCACGTCCTCGCGCTTGCCGCTAACGGGATCGATGCGCACGATCCAGCCGCGCCCGCTGTCGAGCAGCCACACCGCGCCTTCATGCACGCGCGGGCTGTGCGGCATCGACAGGCCGGTGGCCACGATCTCGCCGCTGGGCACGTCGATCAGGATGCCGCCGCTTTCCTTGTTCGCGCGCCAGCCATCCTTGCTGTCGGTCGTGCCGAAAGCGGTGACGTAGCGCACCGTGCCATCGGTGATCGCCATGCCGTTCAGATGGCAGCGATCCTCGGGCGCCAGCGCGGAGATGAAGGACGGCTTCCACAGCGGCTGGAAGCTGTATGTCTCGTCGATCGTGGCGAGGCAGGAATAGCGGCTGTTGGTGAAGACCAGCCGGCCGGATGCTTCCATGCCCAGCTCGTGCAGGTCGAGATAGTTCACCGTCTGCGCGCCGCGCGGCACGAACACCGCGTCATGGGCATTGTTGGCGAAATGGCCCGGCCGCAGCATGTCCCTGAGCGTCCAGAGCTGGAACATCGACGCGACGCTCAGCGTGCGATCGGCGAAGTGGAGGCCGGTGGCGCGCGCGTAATTCTGTTCGCTGAACGCGATGCGTCCGTCCGGCGCGACCCCGGCGAGAAACAGCTGGCCGGTCTGGTACGAAGTGAAGGCCAGCGAGCAGGCATTGGCCAGCATCCATTTCGCGAGGCCCGGCGTGATGCGGATGTTCGTGCCGGCGGGATCGTAATCGCGGCCCTGCGCGAGCATTGCTTCGGCTTCGGTGCGGGAAATGGCGGACACGCGGCACGAACTCCTGAACTTGACGCCTCGCTATAGCCTCGGCCGGGCCGGGTTCGCAGCCATATCGTCCCTTTTTCTTTTGCCCCGCTTCCCGTTGGCCCCGCGATTGGCATAAGGATCGATTATGAAGGCCCGGGACGGCGTGCGTTGATCGAGATTTCCACTTCCGCGGCGGCGCTCGCCGGGGCCGTTCTGGCATTTCTGGTCGTGGCCGCGACCTGGGCGCTGGCCGCCGGGTTGCGTGCGCGATCCGGCGCGCGCGCGATGCAGGACGCCAACAGCCGGCTTCAGGCGCTGGCGAAGGGATCGCCGGCGCAGGCGATGGTGATCCGCTCCGACGGGCGGGTCGAGCTTTCCCGCAAATTGTCCGACTGGCTGGGCAAGGCGGATCTGCCGATCGATCTCAGCGAAGTCTCCGAGGCTCTGGTGCCCGAGGATGCGGCCGCGCTGAACGCGCAGGTGACCGCGGCGCAGAAGGCCGCGCGGCCGTTCAGCCTGTCGGTTCGCGCGAAGGGCTCCGAACGCGCCCTGCTGGTGATCGGCGATCGTGCGGCCGATGCGGTGCGCGCACCGGGCGGGACGGTGCTGTGGTTCCTCGACACGACCGAGAGCCAGGACGAGATCAGCCGGTTGCAGCGCGACAGCGGACGGCTGCGCAATGCGTTCGATGCGCTCACCTCGCTGATCGAAGCCGCGCCGATGCCGATGTGGTATCGCGGGCCGGACCTGCGGCTGCTGATGGTCAACACCGCCTATGTCCGCGCCGTCGAGGGCGAGGATGCCGAGGATACGGTCGAGCGCGGGCTGGAACTGGTCGAGGGGGCGGGGCTGGGCGGACCGCTGGCCAATGCCGCGATCGCGCGCGATACCGGCGAGCCGCAGACCGCCGCCATGCCCGCCACGATCGGCGGCGCCCGGCGGATGCTGCGCCTTCACGACGTGCCGCTGCCGACCGGCGGCGTCGCGGGGTTCGCGGTGGACATCGAGGAGCTTGAGCAGCTTCGCGGCGGGATGAAGCGCTTCGGCGAAGCGCAGCGCGCGATGCTCGATCGCATCTCGGCCGCGGTCGCCCAGTTCGGGCCGGACCGCAGCCTCGTCTTCTGCAACCAGCCGTTCCGCCGCATCTTCGCGATGAAGAATGAGTGGCTGGCCGACCGGCCCGAATTCGATCGCGTGCTCGAACGGATGCGCGAAGCCAATCGCTTGCCCGAGATGCGCGATTTCCCGGCATGGAAGGCGGAGCGGCGCGACTGGTTTACCGCGCCCGACGCGGTCGAGGAGACCTGGACCGTCGGCAGCGCGCATCTCCGCGTCGTCGGCCAGCCGTTGCCCGAGGGCGGGTTGCTGCTGATCTTCGAGGATCGCACGCAACAGCTGGAACTCCAGCGCGAGCATGGCGAGATGCAGGCGGTGCGCACCGCGACGCTGGAGAGCCTGTCCGAAGCCGTGGCGGTGTTCGGCAAGGGACGGCTCCAGCTGTGGAACCGCAAGTTCAGCGGGCTGTGGGGCTTCGAAGACGGGTTCCTCGACGGGCATCCGCAGATCGTCGCGCTCACCAAGGCCGCCGGTCCGCGCCTGACGCGGCCGCAACAGGCCGAGGTGATCGGCGACCTGATCCGCTCGGCGGCCAAGGATCGCCAGCAGCGCGGCAGCTCGATCCAGTTCGCCGATGGGCGCTGGTACGACATTGCGGCGGTGCCGCTGCCCGACGGCAATGCGCTGCTCACCATGCTCGACACCAGCGACCGCCACCGCGTCGAGCGCGCGCTGCGCGACCGCAACGAAGCGCTGGAAGCCGCCGACCGGGTGAAGACCGCGTTCGTGGCGAATATGAGCTACGAACTGCGTACGCCGCTCACCTCGATCAAGGGCTTTGCCGAGATGTTGCATGGCGGATTCGCCGGAAAACTGAGCGAAAGCGGCGAGGAATATGCCGAAGCGATCCTCGTCTCGGTCGACCGCCTCGGCGCGCTGATCGACGACGTTCTCGACCTGACCGGCAGCGAAGGCAAACCGCTGGACCGCGAGACGGTGGACATGGAACTGGCCGCGCACAATGCTGCCGAACTGGTCGCGCCGCTGGCCAAGGCGCGGGGCATCGATCTCGCGGTCGAGATGGCGGGGACCGCGGGTAGCGTCACGGGCGATCCCAAGCGCATCCGTCAGATCATCGAGCATCTGCTGCGCCATGCCGTCTCCGGCACACCCGAGCAGGGCCGCGTTCTGCTCCACCTCGACGGCAACCAGCGCGTGGCGCGGGTGATCGTTTCCGACGATGGCCCGGGCATGAGCGACGAGGCGCAGGCCCGGGCGTTCGACCGCTTTGCGCAGGCGGACATCGCACGCAGCGGCGAGCGCGCGCTGGGTCTTGGCCTGCCGCTGGCCAAGCAGTTCGTCGAAGCGCATGGCGGCAAGATCGCGCTGATCTCCGAACCCGGCGAAGGCACCCTCGTCACCGTCGAGTTGCCGCGCGGATGAGGGACCTTTCCCCCGCCGACATCGCGCTGCGCGTGGCGATCTTCTCGGGCGTGCTCGGCCTGATCGGCTGGTCGCCGCCCGGCGTCCATCTCCTGTTCGGCGGCATCCTGACGCTGGCCGCGCTCGCATTGTTCTACGAAGGATGGTCCCGCCGCAAATCGTCGCGCGCGCTGCGGATGAACCTGATCTGGGGGCTGATGGCCACGGGCGGCGCTTTCCTGCTGATCAGCGGGCTGGTCGGCGAGCTCGGTACCTCGCTGCTCGCGCTGGCGGGCGTCTGCCTCGCGCTTACCGCCGTGGCGAAGCTCGGCGAGAGCGACGGGCCGCCTTCGGAGTGATCCGTCTCGCCGATCTCGAAGAAACGCTGGCGCTTGGCGAACGCCTTGCCGGGGTCGTCCGGCCCGGGGATGTGATCGCGCTTTCGGGGCAACTCGGTGCGGGCAAGACCAGCATCGCGCGCGGGCTGCTCGCTGCGCTGGGGCTGGAAGGGGAAGCGCCGTCGCCCAGCTTTGCGATCGTCCAGCCCTATGATCCGCCCGAAGTGCGCCTGCCGGTGCTGCACGTCGACCTGTATCGCATCGACGATCCGTCCGAAGCCGGTGAACTCGGCCTCGACGATGCGCGGATCGATTCGCTGCTTCTGGTCGAATGGCCAGAGCGGTTGCCCGAACAATATTGGCACGATGCGCTGTGGTTGACCCTGGATGTGACAGCGGACGGCGCGCGCAGCTTGACAGCAAAAGTCCCTGAGGCATGGAGCGCGCGATGGCCCCTGACATGAACCCGCCCGCCGCTGCGCCCCATTTCCTCGCCGATGCGGGCTGGGCAGGCGCGCAGATCCTGCCGCTTGCCGGCGACGCTTCGTTCCGCCGCTATTTCCGAGTCGTCGAGCATGAGCGCAGTGCGATCCTGATGGATTCGCCGCCGTCCAAGGGCGAGGACCCGACGCCGTTCATCAACATCGCGCGCTGGCTGACCGATCGCGGCTTCGCGGCGCCCCAGATCCTGCACGAGAATCTGGAGGACGGGCTCGTGCTGCTCCAGGATTTCGGCGACGCGCGGATGCGTGAAACCGTCGATGCCGCGCCCGAGAGCGAACTGCGCCTCTACGAAGCGGCGATCGACCTGCTCGTGCGGCTGCACCAGCATGAAGCGGCGGATGTTCGTCCGTACGACCTGAAGGAATATCATCGCGAAGTGGGGCTGCTCACCGAGTGGTATTGCCCGGCGCTGGGCCTCGAAGTCGATGCGCAGGGCTATACCGATGCATGGGATCAGGTGCTGGCTTCGGTCCTGACCGGCCATGCCCCGGTCACGGTGCTGCGCGACTATCACGCCGAGAACATCATGCTGATCGAGGGCAGCGAGACGCTGGGCCTGCTCGATTTCCAGGACGCACTGGCGGGGCATCCGGCGTACGATCTCGTCTCGCTGTTGCAGGATGCGCGGCGCGACGTGGACGCGGTGCTCGAGACGCAGATGCTCGATTACTACAAGCGGATGACCGGCGCGGGCGATGCGTTCGACGTCGCCTATCATGTGCTGGGCGCGCAGCGGAACGCCAAGATCGTCGGCATCTTCACCCGGCTGTGGCAGCGCGACGGCAAGCCACGTTATGCGGGCCTGTGCCCGCGCGTATGGCGCTATCTGGAGCGCGACCTGGCGCATCCGGCGCTGAAGCCCGTTTCGGACTGGTTCGACGCCAATCTGCCGCCCGAGATGCGCGGCGATCCGATGGCGATCCTCGGTGAATGAAATGAGCGCCATGAAGGGCAAGAAGACGCTGTCGATCCGTCCGCAGCCCGACGCGGCGGTGCCGGAAACGGTGATGGTGATGGCGGCCGGGCTGGGCAAACGGATGCGCCCGCTGACCGCGACGCGGCCCAAGCCGCTGGTGCAGGTGGCAGGCAAGACGCTGATCGACCACACTTTCGATCATCTTCGCGCTGCCGGTGTGAAGCGTGCGGTGGTCAACGTCCATTACCTCGCCGACCAGATGGAAGCGCATCTGCGCGCGCGGGTAAGGGACATGGAAGTCCTGATCTCCGACGAGCGCGAGCGGCTGCTCGAAACCGGCGGCGGCATCGTGAAGGCGCGCGAGATGATCGGCGACAAGCCGTTCCTGTGCGTCAACAGCGACAATCTGTGGATCGACGGCCCGATCGACGCGATCCGCGCGCTGGCGGCGCGATGGGACGACGAGAAGATGGACGCGCTGCTGCTGCTGGTGCCGCTGGCGCGCGCCAATTGCCATCGCGGCATGGGCGATTTCCGCGTCGATGCGAACGGCCGCATCACCGAGCGCCGCAAGCCGGGCCGCGTCGCGCCGTTCGTCTATATCGGCGTGCAGATCCTCAGCCCGCGCGTGATCCGCGATTGGCCGGAGGGGCCGTTCTCGACCAACCTGTTCTGGACCCGCGCGATGGAAGCCGGGCGCCTGTACGGCGTGGTGCATCAGGGGCTGTGGTTCGACATCGGCACGCCCGAGGCGATCGGTATGGCCGAGGCGGCGCTGGCGGATGCTTGATCTGTTCCCCTTCCGCTTGCGGGAGGGGCTAGGGGAGGGCATGTCAGACTAAACTGACGCATCCTCCCCCGACCCCTCCCGCAAGCGGAAGGGGAACAAGAAGGCTCATGCCCGAACGCCTCCATCTCTACACGATCCCGCCGCACCGCGCCTTTGCCGATGCGCTGGCGGCCGGGCTGATCCGGCGCTTCGGCGGCGATCCGATGCGGCTCGCGCGCGGGCTGGTGCTGGTGCCGTCGAACCGCGCCAAGCGAGCCATTTCCGACGCGTTCGTTCGTGAGAGCAAGGGCGGGCTGCTCCTCCCGCGTCTGGTCGCGGTTGGCGATCCCGAACTCGACGAAGCCGTGTTCGATTTTGCCGACGACAGCGAGCCGGTCGCCCGCGCAGTCGATCCGCTGCAGCGGCGGATGATCCTTGCCCGGCTGATCGTCGAGACGAAACCCGAGATCGATGCTGCCGAAGCGGTGCGGCTTGCGGGCGATCTCGCCCGGACGCTCGATCAATTGCTGGTAGAGGAAGTCGAGCCACGGCTGCTGCGCGAACTCAATCTTGGCGAGCTGACCGAGCATTGGGAACGATCGTTGCAGTTGTTCGAGCTGGTGCTGGCGCGCTGGCCGAAGGAGTTGAAGGCGCTGGGCCTGATCGATCTGGCGGAGCGGCGCACACAGTTGATCGACCGCGTTGCGGCGCGTTGGAAAGCGAATCCGCCGGCCGGGTTCGTCTGCACGGCCGGCATCACCACCTCGGCGCCGTCGATCGCACGGCTGATGCGGGTTGTTGCCGAACTGCCGCAGGGCATGGTCGTGCTGCCGGGCCTCGCCACCACGATCAGCGACGCCGAATGGCAATCGCTGGGGCCGCACCAGCCCGACGCCTATGGCCGCCGCAAGCGCGCGATCGAAACCCATCCGCAGTTCCACTTGAAGCTGCTGCTCGACCGGATGAGCGTCGGGCGGGGCGAGTTCGCCGAGTGGCAGGGCAAGAGCGAGCATGACGCGGCGCCCGCGCGGAGCAAGGCGATCGCATCGGCCATGCAGCCGCCCGAACTGACCCATGAATGGATCCGGCTGGGGAAGGGCGAGCGCCGGTTGGATGGCGTGCGGATGCTGGAAGTCGCCACACCGGCCGAGGAAGCGCAGGCGATCGCGCTGGCGCTGCGCGAGGCGCTGGAGACCGAAGGCCGGACCGCCGCGCTGGTGACGCCGGATCGCGCACTGGCGCGTCGTGTCGCGGCGCATCTTGTCCGCTGGGACATTGCCATCGACGATTCGGCGGGTCAGCCGCTGGCGGTAATGCCGCCGGGGACGCTGTTGCTGGCGCTGGCCGAAGCGGCGGCGCAGGCGTTTGCACCGCTGCCGTTGCTCGGTCTGCTCAAGCATCCGCTGGCGATGCCCGGCGATCGCCTGCAGTGGCTGGAGGGCGTCCGTACGCTCGACCGTGCGCTGCGCGGGCCGCGTCCCGCGACGGGCTTGTCGGGCGTCGATCGGCACCTCGCCGATCAGGAAGGCCGCGACGGGCATCTCCGCCGCGCCGCGCAGGGCTGGTGGCCGCAGGCGCGCGCGATCCTCGAACCGCTCGAAGCCGCCTTCTCCGCCGGGCCGCAACCGGTCCCCGTGCTGCTGGCGGTAGTTCGCGAAACCGCGCAGGCGCTGGGCGGCGACGGTCTGTGGGGCCGGGCTGACGGCCGCGCCGCGGCGGACTTGCTCGACAGCCTCGAGCGCGAAGCCGCTGCCGGACCGCCGCGCGCCGATCCCGCCAGCCTCGCGCCGATGCTGCGCACGCTGATGGATGAAGTGGCGGTGCGGCCGCCGCAGGGCGGGCATCCGCGCCTTGCCATCCTCGGCCTGATCGAAGCGCGGTTGCAGACGGCCGACCTGATGATCCTTGCAGGCTTGAACGAAGGCGTGTGGCCGGGCCTGCCCGCACCCGATCCCTGGCTGGCCCCGCGCATTCGCGCCGATCTGGGCCTGCCGGGTCTGGAGCGGCGCATCGGCCTCTCCGCGCATGATCTTGCCGGGGCACTGGGTGCGCCTGAAGTGCTGCTGACTCGCGCGCGCCGCGATGCCTCCGCACCGACCATCGCTTCGCGCTTCTGGTTGCGCATCCTCGCACTGGCAGGCGACCAGATCGAGTCGGCTGGCGAGATCGTCCAGTGGCTCCGTGCGCTCGACGATCCCGGCAGGCCGCAGCCTGCTTCGCGCCCCGAACCCGCGCCGCCGGTCGCCGCGCGGCCCAAGGCGATCAGCGTCACCGAAGTCGATCGGCTCAAGGCCGATCCCTATGCCTTTTACGCGCGGCGGATGCTGGGGCTTTCGCCGCTCGATCCGGTCGATGCCGATCCCAGCGCGGCGTGGCGCGGCACGGCGGTGCATGCGGTGCTCGAACAATGGTTTGCGAAGGACGCGTGCGATCCTGCGAAGCTGCGCGACCGCGCCACCGCGATGCTGACCGACGAGCGGACCCATCCGATGATGCGCGCGCTGTGGCAGCCGCGTCTGATGGAAGCGATCGACTGGATCGCCGAGGAAATCACCACCAAGGCTGGCGAAGGCCGCCGCGTCCTCGCGGTCGAGCAGCGCGGAGAGATCGAGTTCGCCGGCGTGACACTGAGCGGCACATTCGACCGGATCGATCGCTTCGACAGCGGCGGGCTGGCGATCGTCGACTACAAGACCGGCCAGCCGCCAAGCGCCAAGGCGGTTCGCGCGGGATACAGCCTCCAGCTCGGCCTGCTCGGGCTGATCGCGGAGCAGGGCGGGTTCGCCGGTATCTCGGGCAAGGCGGCGGGATTCGAATATTGGTCGCTGGCCAAGAAGGGCGATGCGTTCGGCTATATCGCGACGCCGGTCGATCCCGAGGGCAAGCGCGACCGGATCGTCACCTCCGAATTCGTCTCGATCGCCGCCGCCAATTTCAAGGATGCCGCGGACTTGTGGTTGACGGGACCGGAGCCGTTCACCGCGAAGAAGGTGCCCGAATACGCGCCCTTTGCCGATTACGATCAGCTGATGCGTCTGGATGAGTGGTATGGCCGGGACTAGTCTTTCGCCCCTCCCGCCGCTGAAGGGCAATCAGGGTTCGGCCAGCGATCCGCGCCGCAACATCTGGCTGTCCGCCTCGGCTGGCACCGGCAAGACCCAGGTGCTGGCCGCGCGCGTGTTTCGCCTGCTGCTGCGCGGGACCGATCCGGCGGCGATCCTGTGCCTCACCTTCACCAAGGCAGGTGCGGCGGAAATGGCGGCGCGCGTCACCGGCCGCCTCGCGCGGTGGGTCCGCATCGATGATCTTGAGCTGCAGCGCGATCTCGAAGCACTGGGCGAGGAGTATGGCCCGCGCGAGCGCGAATTCGCCCGCACTCTTTTCGCCAAGGTGCTCGACGCGCCCGGCGGGGGGCTGCGCATCCAGACGATCCACAGCTTCTGCCAGAGCCTGTTGTCGGCCTTTCCGGTGGAGGCGGGGCTCGTTCCCGGATTTCGTCCGCTCGACGGGCGCGAGGAATATGTCCTTGCCCGAGAGGCACTGGCCGAGATGCTGGTCGATGCGGAGCGCGAGGGGCGCACGGCGCTGGTCGATCATGTCGGCGCGCTGAGCCTCAGGCTGGGCGAGGGCGGGGCGGAGAATTTCCTGCGCCAGTGCGCGCGGGCCGGGGATGCGCTGGAGAGCTTGCCCACCGGAATCCAGCCGTGGTTGCGGCGGACGATGGGGCTGCCGCAGGGGGATGTCGAAGCCAAGATCGCGGAATGGTGCTCGGACGATGTTTTCGATCTGCAGTCGCTACGTGCCTTGTCGGATATGAATGCGGCCTGGGGCACGAAGAAAGGGCTCGGACGTGTCGAGATCGCGGCCGCGTGGATCGCGGGTGATCCTGCAAGCCGCGCAGCGGGACTGGCGGCGTTGCACCGGGTCTGGGCGAAGGCGGACGGGGACATCTCGTCATTTGCGAAGGGACAGGCGCCTCAGGACCCAGATTATGCCGATGTCGCTACCGGGTTGTACGACGCATGCGGCGCGCTTCTCACCATGCGCGCGCAGGCGGGCTATGCCGACATCCTCGCGCGCGGTCTCGAAGCTGGGCGCGAATATGCCCGCGCCTATGCCGCCGCGAAGCGCCGCGTGGGCGCCGTCGACTTCGACGATCTGATCCGCCGTACGGTCGAGCTGCTGGGCCAGCCGGGCATGGGCGAATGGGTTCGCTACAAGCTGGATCAGGTGACCGAGCATGTCCTGATCGACGAAGCGCAGGACACCAACTGGAAGCAATGGACCATCGTCCGCGCGGTCGCCGACGAATTCTTCGCGGGCGAGACGACGCGCGGCGAGGGGACGCGCACGCTGTTCACCGTGGGCGATTACAAGCAGGCGATCTTCGGCTTTCAGGGCACCGATCCCTTCTTCTTCGCGCTGGCGCACCGGCATTTCGAGAAGCTGGCGCAAGCCGCGCTCGATCCCGACCGTTACGATCCGCTGGAAGGGGCGCCGAGCGCGCAGCCGCTGGAGACGTTGTCGCTGACAGCCAGCTTCCGCTCGACCCGGCCGGTGCTGGAGTTCGTCGATGCCGCCATCGCCGCGCTGCCCCAACAATCGATGGGCGAGCATAGCGCGATCGAGCAGCATGCCAGCGAAGTGCCGGGGCCGGGCACCGTCACGCTGTGGCCGGTCACTGTCGAAGGAAGCGACGAAGGCGAGGAAGGCTGGATCGACGACGCCACCCGCGCGCTGGCCAAACAGATTGCGCGGGCGATCAAATCCTGGGTCGGGGTGCTCGATCTGGAGAGCAAGGGACGCAAGCTGCGGCCCGAGGATGTGATGATTCTGGTCAAGCGGCGCGGCGATCTGGCCTCGCTGATCGTCGCGCGGCTCTATGCCGAGGGTGTGCCGGTTGCCGGGGTAGACCGGTTGCGGCTCAACGCGCCGCTTGCCGTGCAGGATCTGCTTGCCGCGATCCGCTTTGCGCTCCAGCCCGAGGACGATCTGTCGCTGGCGTCGCTGCTGGTGTCGCCGCTGATCGGTTGGACGCAGGACGAACTGATGGCTGGGGCGGTGCGCGACAAGGGCGGGCTGTGGCGGCATCTTCGCGCGACGCAGAGCGACGAGCGCCTTGCCCCGTTGCAGGAAATCCTCCGCCGCGCGGACATCGCCACGCCCTATCGCTTCCTCGAGGAAATCCTGTCCGGGCCGATGCAGGGCCGCCGCAAGCTGTTGCTGCGGCTGGGCGAGGAAGCGCGTGATCCGATCGACGAACTGCTCAATGCCGCGCTGAATTTCGAGAATGTGGCGACGCCGTCGCTCCAGCGCTTCCTCGACTGGTTCGATCGTGGCGATGTGGAGATCGTCCGCGATGCGGCGCAGCCTCAGGGGTCGGTTCGGGTGATGACGGCGCATGGTGCCAAGGGGCTTCAGGCACCGCTGGTGATCCTGGCCGACGCGACTGCCGATCCTTCACGCAGCCCGCGCGACATCCTCAACTGGCAGCCTGAGGGGCATGAGGGCGAGCCTTTCCCGATCTTCCGTCCGCGCGCCGGGGAGCGGGGCGGGGCGTTGCAGGAGGTCATGACGCGGACTGACGAGCGCGAACTTCAGGAGCATTGGCGGCTGTTCTACGTCGCCGCGACGCGTGCCGAGGAACGGCTGGTGATCGCCGGTGCGCTCGGGCCGATGGCGAAGGGCGAGGCACCAGCGAACAGCTGGTACACCGCCGCCGCGCGGGCGTTCGATGCGTTCGGAATCGCGGATGAGGGCGAGCGTGAGTTTCGCGGCCTTACCCCGGCAAGTCCGATTCCCGCCAGACCCGAGGCGGCCGAGGCGATCGCGCAAGCTGCGCCGCTGCCCGACTGGGTTAGCCGCAAGGCGCCGGAAGAAGCGCGACCGCCGCGTCCGCTTGCGCCCTCCTCCCTGGGGGACGACAGCGTCTCCGATCCGCCGCCGAACCCAGCGATGCGCGCGGCGGCGGAACGAGGGCGCCTGCTCCATGCGCTGTTCGAGCGTCTGCCGTCGGTGCCCTCCGCGCAGCGCGCCGAGGCCGCCGAGCGCTGGCTGGCCGGGGCAGGGGGCGTGGCCGAAGCCACCGCGCGCGCCGGTCTGGTCAAGGCTGCACTGGGTGTAACCGAGGATCCGCGCTTTGCCGAACTGTTCGGCCCGGATGCGCTGGCCGAAGCGCCGATCGCCGCGGTGGTCGATACGATCGTGGTTTCGGGCACGGTGGACCGGCTGGTCGTCACGCCGGAGCGTATCCGCATCGTCGATTTCAAGACCGGCCGCCGTGCGCCTGCGGCTCTGGACGATGTACCGCCTTATCATCTGCGCCAGATGGCAGCCTATGCCGCCGCGCTTGCGGTGATCTTTCCCGACCGCGCGATCGAGGCGGCATTGCTCTATACCGCCGGCCCGGCGCTGCACGAATTGCCGCCCGAATTGCTCGCCGAACACAAGCCGCGCTTCGTCACCACGGAGCAAAGCTTGGCTTCGAACGCTTGAGCCGGGACGACGGGCTTCATAGATACCGGTCAACGCAAAGGAGATTCCAATGGGAACCATTACGACCAGCGAGGCCGCATTCGAGGCCGATGTGCTGAAGTCCGACAAGCCGGTGGTGGTCGATTTCTTCACGACCTGGTGCGGGCCGTGCAAGATGATCGCGCCCGCGCTCGAGGAACTGGCCGACGAGATGGCCGATCGGGTGAGCATCGTGAAGATCGACGCCGACGAGCATCTCGACGTCGCCACCAAGTACGGCGTGCGCGGCTTCCCGACCATGATCCTGTTCAAGAATGGCGAAGTCGCCCAGACCCAGCCGGGCGCGATGCCCAAGAGCCAGATCAAGGCCTGGATCGAACGCGGCCTGTAATCGGCCTTTCCGGCGCGGGACGGCAAGCCCGTTCCGCGCCGTTACGCCTCGCGCGGGGCGTCCAGCGGGCGGCCGTTCGCCGCCATCCATTCGGCAAGCTGCTCGATATCGAGCGGCACTTCGGGGCCACTCCACGGGATAGTCAGCGCTTCGCCCGGACAGGGTGGCCGCAGCCCCATTGCGGCGGCCGCGTCGATCTGAACCTCGTCCAGATCCTCCTCACAAATCCCAAGATGCGCGCACGGATCGGTGAAGCGGTCCACTGCTCTGCTTTCGCCCGCTTCCGTCCGGCACCGGGCGATCAATGCCTCGATCAGGCGCTCGCGAATATCGTCGTTCAGCTCCGGTAATCCGCGTTGATCGCGATATAGCCGTGCGTCAGGTCGCAGGTCCAAACCGTCGCGCGGCCGTCGCCCAGGCCCAGATCGACGCCGATATCGACGTCGCTGCCCTTCAGGTGTGCGGCCACCGGAGCTTCGTCATAGCCTTCGACCGCCAGCCCGTTCACCGCGACCTGCGTCTCGCCGAAACGGATCGACAGGCGGTCGCGTTCGGCGGGTTCGCCGGCCTTGCCCACGGCCATCACCACCCGGCCCCAATTGGCGTCCTCACCGGCGATGGCAGTCTTCACCAGCGGGGAGTTCGCGATCGACAGCGCGATGCGATGCGCGCTCTCGTCGCTTTCCGCGCCTTCGACATCGATGGTGATGAACTTGCTCGCGCCTTCGCCGTCGCGCACCACCAGATGCGCCAGTTGAGTGCAAAGATCTGTCAGCGCCGCGCGGAAGGCGTCGGCACCCGCGCTGTCGTCACCGGCGATCGGCGCATTGCCTGCCTTGCCGGTGGCGAAGGCGAGGACGGTGTCGCTGGTCGAGGTGTCGCCATCGACGGTGATGCACGAGAAGCTGCGGACATTGGCGTCGCCGAGCGCGGCCTGGAGGAAGGCGGGTTCGACCGCTGCGTCGGTGAAGATGAAGCCGAGCATCGTCGCCATGTCGGGCGCGATCATGCCCGAACCCTTGATGATGCCGACGAGACTTACTGTCCGGTCGCCGATCACCGCGCTGGTCACCGCGGCCTTTTCGAACGTGTCGGTGGTCATGATCGTCGCGGCGGCGTCCTGCCAGTCGCATTGCGGCGCGGCGAAGGCGGCGTCCAGACCCGCTTCGGCCTTGTCCACCGGCAGCGGTACGCCGATCACCCCAGTGGAGGCGACGAACACGTCCGAAGGATTGCAGTCGAGATGCCCCGCCACGCGCGCGGCGATGGCTTCGACGGCCGCCCGGCCGCGATTTCCCGTGAACGCATTGGAATTGCCGGCATTGACCACCAGCGCGCGCGCGGTGCCCAGCGGCAGCGCGTCGCGGCACCATTCGACTTCAGGCGAGGGGCAGCGGCTCTTCGTCAGGACGCCGGCGACGGCGGTGCCCGGATCGAGCGTCACGAAGGTCAGGTCGCACCGGTCCCACGTCTTGTAGCGCGCGCGCGCCACGCGCGGCGTGACGCCGGCGATCTGCGGCAGATCGGGAAAGCCTTCGGGAGCGAGGGGCGAACGGGCAATGGACACGGGCATCTGCCTTCCGGTTAGGTCTGGCAGCGCATCGGACAGGGCGGCGGAAAGATCAATGCCGTTGACGGCGTTACGCCGCCGTCGCAGCCGTGATCGAGCAGCTTATCTCGTAATCGTCGCCGAACTTCGCCGTGCTGCTCTGGCCCACCGCGATTTCGTGGACCCCGGTGACCGCGCCCGAGGAGATCCACTGGCCCGGCTTGAGCGTGAAGCCCAGCCGCGCCGCCAGCGAGAACAGGAAAGCCGCAGCGCCGAACGGGCCGTCCAGCATGTCCTCGGCCCTGGCATTGCCCACCTCGATCCCGTCGATCGACAGGCTGATCGGCCATTTCAGGAACGACTGGTCGCGCCATCCGGCGACTTCGGGACCGACGACGAGGCCGTAATTGTTACCGAAATCGGAGACGGTTACGGTCGGGCCGCCGGTGTTGATCCCCGGATGGGGCGAACTGGCGATCTCGAACCCGACATGCACCGCATCGATCAGCGCGGCGGCTTCGTCGAGCGTATAGTCGGTCTTGGCGGGATCGGGCGTCGCGCCGATGCGCAGCAGGAACTCCGCTTCGGCGGCGGCGAAGCCATCCGCGAACACCGGCATGGCCGGGGCAGGCGAGGCATTGACGATCGCGCTGGAGAAGATCGGTCCGGCCAGGCGATTGGCGCCGAGCTTCGTATCGAGCGGCGGATTGATGCGGCCGACCTTCCATCCGGCGACCGACTCGCCCCACAGCGCGATGGCGTGGCGCTGAATCTCATAGGCTTCGCTGAGCGTCTCGGGAGGGGTTCCGGGATAGTCGGGAAGCCCATGCGCTCCCCGCCGCGCGGCCACGAAAGCCTGCGCGATCCTCAGTGCCTCTCCCATCCCCGGTTCTTCTTTCCCCATATCGGGCTTGTTTATGGAATACCGGTGTCAATGACAAGAGATGTCACCTCCGGCCTTCCGCAAAGCACGGCGAAACATTCATATCGTTCGATTATAATATTGTAATATAAGGACAAATATAATCGCCGTGCCTCGGCGTGGTACCGCGCTCGCTGGAATGGGGCGATTGGCCGGGCGATCGGCAAGCGCGTTCATATTGTCCCTAATTGCGACGAAGCACCTGTATCCGGGAAGACACGGGACAGCCGCGATCGCCCGGAATGCCACGATCTCTCGCTTGACACGGCCGGGTTATGCTTCCAGTTTCTGATGACACCGGTATCCAATGATGGACACCGCAACCCGCCGACCACGAGCATACGTGGCGGCATCTTGCTCGGCTGCGGCCGCACATAGGGGAGGTTTTTCCGATGCGAATCACGACTCGTTCACGGCTGCGCGTTTGCATGGCGCTGGCTGCGGCTTCGACGCTCGCGCTGGCGACGGCTGCGCAGGCGCAGGACGCGCCAGCCGAGGAAGAGGGCGAGGAAATCGTCGTCACCGGTTTCCGCGCATCGCTCGATGCCGCGCTCAACGTGAAGCGCGAATCGGTGTCGTCGGTCGACGCGATCGTCGCCGAGGACATCGCCAAATTCCCCGATCAGAACCTCGCCGAGTCGCTGCAGCGCATTCCGGGCATCTCGATCCAGCGTGACGCCGGCGAAGGCCGTGCGATCACCGTGCGCGGCCTTGGCGCGCAGTTCACCCGCGTTCGCCTGAACGGTCTCGAGACCGTCGCGACTTCGACCGACGGCGCGAGCGCCAACCGCGATCGTGCATTCGACTTCAACGTGTTCGCATCCGAGCTGTTCAGCTCGATCGTGGTCCACAAGACCGCCGAAGCCTCGCTCGACGAAGGCTCGCTGGGCGCGGTGGTCGATCTGAACACCGGCAATCCGCTGGCCGGCAAGTCGGGCTTCACCCTCGTCGCGTCGGCGCAGGGCAGCTACAATGACCTGTCGAAGAACTGGGGCCCGCGCGTTGCCGGGCTGCTCTCGTGGAAGTCGCCGGACGGCAGCTTCGGCGTCGCGGTGTCGGCTGCGTGGCAGAAGACCGACAATCTCGAACTGGGCAACAACACCGTGCGCTGGGCGCAGGCGTCGTTCGACCAGGTCAATGGCGTGAACTGCTGGAGCACCCCGAATTCGGGCGGCACCTGGCTCGCGGTTCCGGCGTGCACCCAGGCGGCGCTCGCCTTCCACCCGCGTATCCCGCGCTATGGCGAAGTGCGCCACGACCGCGAGCGTCTGGGCATCACCGGCAGCGTCCAGTGGTCGCCGAGCGACGCGACCAAGGTCTCGATCGACGCGCTCTATTCGCGCTTCAAGGAAACCCGCGAAGAGAAGTGGGGCGAAGTGCTGCTGCGCTCGAACGAGCGGTCGATCAACGTCGTCAACCCGGTCTATGACAGCCAGGGCAACATGGTGTCGGCGACGCTGAACGACGCGTGGGTCCGCACCGAGCATTATTCGCGCCAGTCCGAGACCGAATTCTACCAGATCGGCGGCACCTGGGATCAGGATGTGGGCGAGGCATTCCGCTTCACCCTGGCTGGCGGCTATTCGAAGTCGACCGCCGACATCCCCGTCGAAACCACGATCATCTTCGACGATCGCGACGCGCAGGGCTACAAGTTCGACTATACCAACAGCCGCAGCCCGCTGCTGCAGTTCGGCACCAGCGTCACCGATCCGGCGAACTTCCAGCTCGCCGAAATCCGCGATCGCCCGTCGACCGTCACCAACGAATTCACCACGGTGAACCTGCGCACCGAATGGGATGTCGCCGACGGCTTCACGGTCAAGGCGGGCGGCGTCTATCGCCGGTTCGACTACAACACGATCGCGTTCCAGCGCGACACCGCGGTGTGCGGCAATGGCGGCGTCGATCGCATACTCGGCACGCTGACTTGCTCGCCCACTTCGCTGTTCGGGCCGACCGCAGTCTATGGCTTCCCCGCCACGGCGGCGCTGTCCGAGCTGTTCACGCTGGGCAATGCGGGCCAGCCGGCTGGGAACACCAATCAGTGGCTGGTGCCGAATATCGGCGCGGCCGCGGCCTTCACCAACCTGTACAACCGCCCGCTGGCGCTCGACGTGGGCAACAACCGTAGCGTCACGGAGGAAGTTCGCGGCGGCTATCTGCAGTTCGATGCGAAGGGCGAACTGCTCGGCCTGCGCTACGCGCTGAACGCCGGCATCCGCTATGCCCGCACCGATCAGGAATCGACGGGCATCAACGGCGCGGCGACCGTGACGTTCAAGCGCGACTATGAGGACTGGCTGCCCTCGTTCAACCTCGCGCTGTTTCCGACCGACAACATCATCATCCGCGCGGCCGCCGCGGACGTGATGACCCGGCCGAGCCTGGGCAACCTGACGCCGGGCGGTTCGGCCGACGGCTTCAACTATCGCGTCACCTTCGGCAATCCGAACCTCAATCCGTTCCGCGCCACGGCCTACGACCTTGCCGTGGAATGGTATTTCGCGCCGCAGTCGATCTTCTCGGTCGCGGTGTTCAAGAAGGATGTCGCCAGCTTCCCCGTGGCGAGCACCCAGACGGGCGTGACCTTCACTTCGACCGGCCTGCCGGCCTCGGTTCTGGCGGCGTCGTCGCCGGCGTTCCTGAACCCGGTTCAGCAGACCCAGCCGATCTGGACGGTCAATTCGACGGTGAACGGCACGGGCGCGTCGCTGGAGGGCATGGAAATCTCGCTGCAGGCTCCGTTCAAGTTCCTGCCGGGCTTCCTGGGCAACTTCGGCGGCATCGCCAACGCCACCTTCGTCGATTCGACCGCGAGCTATACGCAGAGCGGCCCGGCGACGGCGGTGAACGCGAACGGCTCGCTGACGCTGCCGAGCATCACCAGCAGCTCGACGCTGTTCGGCCTGTCGAAGCGCGCGTTCAACGGCACCATCTACTATGAGGACAGCAAGTTCTCGGCGCGCGTCTCGGTCAGCTATCGCGGACCCTATGTCGATGCGCTGTCGGGCACCGGCAACCTCTATGAGGGCTATAACGCGATCACCAATGTCGACGCGTCGATCCGGTACAAGCTCACGCCGCAGATCGAACTCTCGGTGGAAGGCACCAACCTGACCGACGCCTATCGCGATCGCTACACCGATTTCGGCGCCGACCGGAATTACGAGTACAACCATTTCGGCCGCACCATCCTGATCGGTGCGCGTTTCAAGATGTAACCTTCCCGAAGAGGGTCGCCTATGATCGCCGCGTCCGGGAGTGCCCCCGGGCGCGGCGATTGCGTTTCCGGGGCGGGGAACGCACAATCGCGACCTTATCGGAGGAACGGATGCCGTTATTGCTGACGATGCTTGCCATGATGATGGCAGGGCAGGACGCGCCGCCGCCGGCTGCCGCGCCGGCACCAACATCGACGTCACGGCCCCGACCCAAAGGGATGCCGCAGACCTGGGTCACCAATGATGATTATCCGCTGCTCGCCATGCTGGTTCAGGCGGAGGGATGGCCGAGCTTCCGGATAAGCGTCGGCGCGGATGGCGCGGTCACCGCATGCAACATCACGACTTCCAGCGGATGGTCGCTGCTCGATACCCGCGCTTGTGAATTGATGCGCGAGCGCGCCGAATTCGAGCCGGCCCGGGACGCCGCGGGGCGGGCGATCGCATCGAGCTGGCCCAGCCGCTTTCGCTGGATGCTGGATATGGAAGCACAGGCGCCTGCCTCCTGGACCCGGCTGAACCGGTTTACCTTCGATCCTTCGAACACGCTCGTCGGCTGCGCCGTGCAAAGCGCCGGACCGGTGCCCGGCTATACCAATCCGTGCGGGTGGCTGCAGCGTGTGCGTACAGTCGATCGAACGCAGCTTCTCGGAGAGAATCACGGCGGTGCGGTGATCGAAGTTCGCGAATCTCATGTCGTGGATGGTGCCGAGGCGTCGGCTATTCCTGCTGGTGTCGAGGTGCTGGCGCTCATCCGCTTGCGCTACACCATCGGCAAGGACGGCACGGTTTCCGGCTGTACGCTGGTCGAGGCGCGCGGGCTGGGGCAGGCGGGCGATCCGCCCCGGGCCTGTCCAAGCCGGCTGCGCTACTTTGCACCGGCGGACGGAAAGTCGCATCGGGTGACGTCGATGCGCGCTGTTCTGCGCCTGCGTCTTCAGCCTCAACAGCCCGTCAAACAGCCGTTCCGGGCAGGTCCCGGCGAAACGATCACCTGAGCCCTATTTCCGGAGCCTGCATCGGAAACCGGGACAGCAACGGTTCATTTCGGATTGGCGAATTGGGTCCGAGGCACTATGTCCGCACCTCAACTGCGTCTCGCGTCGCAGTAAACAGGGATTGAGTTTGGAACTGCTGCTTCTCCTTACCGCGTTCTTCGCCAGCCTGACCGGTTCGTCCGGCGATCGGGCTGACGTTGCGCGTCAGGTTCAGGGCGTGGCGGTGGTCCGTTCGGCGCAGGGCGTGCAGGCTGCGGTCCAGCCGGCGCGGCGCGCGATCCCCGCATCGGTGATGCCCGCCATCGCGGCGCGGCCGGAGCGCTCGGCATGGCCGCGCCTCGCCGCCGCCCCGCTGCGCAGCATCGCACAGGTCTTCGAGCGCCGTCTCGAATGAGTCCGGCCCGCCGTTCGCGCGGGCCGTTTCCATTTCATGTGCCGCCATCCGGCACTTCTGCGCGCGTAAGCCGTTCAGCGGCGCGCACGCATCGATCCATCTCAAGATACGACAGGAATTCCAATGCTCGGCGGTCTGGCCAAGACTCTCTTCGGCTCCTCGAACGAACGCTATGTGAAGTCGCTTCACAGCATCGTTGCCAAGATCAATGCATTCGAACCCACCATCTCTGCGATGAGCGACGAGGAGCTGGCGGCGCAGACCGTCAAGTTCCGCGAGCGTCTCGCCAATGACGAGAAGCTCGACAACATCCTTCCCGAAGCCTTCGCCACCGTGCGCGAAGCGGCGGTGCGCGTGCTCGGGATGCGGCACTTCGACGTGCAGATGATCGGCGGTATCGTGCTCCATCGCGGCGAAATCGCCGAAATGCGCACGGGCGAGGGCAAGACGCTGGTGGCGACGCTGGCGACCTATCTCAACGCGCTGCCGGGCACCGGCGTGCACGTCGTGACGGTGAACGATTATCTCGCCCGCCGCGACGCGGAGTGGATGGGGCAGGTCTATCGCTTCCTCGGCCTGACCGTGGGCGTGATCGTGCCCAACCTGTCCGACCATGAGCGCCGCGAAGCCTATGCCTCGGACATCACCTACGGCACGAACAACGAGTTCGGCTTCGACTATCTGCGCGACAATATGAAATATGACCGCGCGTCGATGACCCAGCGCGCGTTCAATTTCGCGATCGTCGACGAAGTCGACTCGATCCTGATCGACGAGGCCCGCACCCCGCTGATCATCTCCGGCCCGACCGACGACCGCAGCGAGCTCTATATGAGCGTCGACGCGATCGTGAAGCAGTTCGTCCCCGAGGATTACGAGAAGGACGAGAAGCAGCGCTCGATCATCCTGACCGAGAGCGGCACCGAGCGGGCCGAGCGGATGCTCGAGGATGCCGGCGTGCTGGTGGGTGCGAACCTGTACGATTACGAGAACACCCAGGTGGTCCACCACCTGAACCAGTCGCTGCGCGCCAACATGATGTTCAAGCGGGACACCGATTACATCGTGAAGGACGGCAAGGTCGTCATCATCGACGAGTTCACCGGCCGCATGATGGACGGGCGGCGCTGGTCGGACGGCCTGCACCAGGCGGTGGAAGCCAAGGAAGGCGTGGATATCGAGCCGGAGAACCAGACGCTCGCCTCGATCACCTTCCAGAACTATTTCCGCATGTACCCCAAGCTGGGCGGCATGACCGGCACGGCAGCGACCGAGGCCCCGGAATTCTTCGACATCTACAAGATGAACGTCGTCACCATCCCGACCAACCTGTCGGTGAAGCGCATCGACGAGGAAGACGAGTTCTACAAGGACACCAAGGACAAGTTCGCCGCGATCGCGAAGAAGATCCGGGAGCATCAGGCCAAGGGCCAGCCGGTGCTGGTCGGCACGGTCTCGATCGAAAAGTCCGAGCTGCTTTCCGAATTCCTCAACAAGGAAAAGGTGAAGCACGAGGTGCTCAACGCCCGCTTCCACGAGAGCGAGGCGCACATCGTCGCGCAGGCGGGCCGCCTGGGCGTGGTCACCGTTTCGACCAACATGGCGGGCCGCGGCACCGACATTCAGCTGGGCGGCAACTGGGAGTTCCGCGTCGAGGACGAACTGAAGGACATGCCCGAGGGGCCGGAGCGTGACGCCGCGATCGCGCGGATCAAGGCCGAGGTCGCCGAGGAAAAGGAAAAGGTGAAGGCCGCGGGCGGCCTGTTCGTGCTCGGCACCGAGCGTCACGAGAGCCGCCGCATCGACAACCAGCTGCGCGGCCGTTCGGGCCGTCAGGGCGATCCGGGCCTGTCGCGCTTCTATCTGTCGCTCGACGACGATCTGCTGCGCATCTTCGGTTCGAATACCCTGTTCGCTCGCATGATGCGTTCGAACATCGAGGACGGCGAAGCGATCGGCAGCAAGTGGCTGACCAAGGCGATCGAGACCGCGCAGAAGAAGGTCGAGGCGCGCAACTACGACATCCGCAAGCAGGTCGTCGAATATGACGACGTGATGAACGATCAGCGCAAGGTGATCTACGAGCAGCGCTCGGACATCATGGACGCGGACGCCGTGGGCGACGTCGTGATCGACATGCGCGCCGAGACGGTGAACGAGATCGTCGGCACCGCCTGCCCGCCGGACACCTATCCGGAACAGTGGGACGTCGAGGCGCTCAAGCTGCGCGTGCTCGAGACGCTCAATGTCGACGCGCCGATCGACGAGTGGATCAAGCACGAGGAAGCGATCGAGCCCGAGACGCTGGAGGAGCGGATTCGCGAAGCGGCCGACAAGGTCGTCAACGACAAGGCCGCCGATCTGGAACCGGAAACCTGGACCAGCATCGAAAAGTCGATCCTGCTCCAGAATCTCGACCATCACTGGAAGGAGCATCTCGCGCTGCTCGACGCGATCAAGCAGGTGATCCATCTGCGCGCCTATGCGCAGAAGACGCCGCTGAACGAGTATAAGCAGGAAGCGTTCGCGATGTTCGAGCGTATGCTGAGCAGCATCCGCGAGGACGTGACGCGCACGCTGGCCTATGCCCAGTTCCGCTACGAAGCGCCGCCGGCGCTGCCCGAGCTGCCGGACTTCCTGACGACGCATATCGATCCGCTGACCGGCGACGACAATACGATGGACTGGGACGCGGGAGCGTCCGGCCTGATCACCACGCGCATTCCGCAATTCGGCCTGGCACAGCCCGAGGGCGAGCTTGCCGGCATGGATCCGGCCCAGTGGGAAGGTCAGGTCAGCCGCAACGCGCCGTGCCCGTGCGGCTCGGGACGCAAGTACAAGCATTGCCACGGGGCGCTGACCGCGTAAGCCGGGCGTTCGGGACAAGAAAAAGGGGAGGGTACGAACCCTCCCCTTTTTTGTTTCGGCGATCCGCCGCGATCAGTTGCGCGGCTTGGGCAGCTCGATGGAAGGGCCGAGGCGATCGACCACTTCGCGCGCGTCGAAGGCGCGGACATTGCCCGCCGGCTTCGGACCGCGGCCGGTGACGATCTCTGCGGTGGCTTCGTACTGATTGATCGTCCGCACGTCGAAATCGCGCATGAAGGGATCGTCGTAGAACGGATTCCAGCTGCGCCAGCCATAGCTGGGGCGATACCAGCGCCATGACGGGCGCCAATAGCCCCAAGGGCCGCCGCCGGCGCCCCAGCTGCGATCGACGGTCGTGGTCGTGCGAGTCTCGGTATCGCGGCTGACCAGCACGAAATGGTCGAAGCCCTTTTGCAGCGTCAGTTCCGCCGAACGATAGAGCAGGTAGCGCTCGACCGTTTCGCGCGAGGTGAGGCTGTTTCCCGCGAAATTGACCTGGAAACGGTCATTCTCGATCTGCTGATCCGAATAGCCGGTGCGGTCGCTCGCCGTGTTTGCCGCGCGGTATGGCGTGGGATAGGCGCAGGCGGTAACCGCCACGCTTGCCGCCAGCACCAGGCCAAGAGCCCTAAGGCGTGGATGTCTAAAGATTTTCCCGGACATTACTTCTCTCCGTTCTCTGGCGATCCGAACGCGCCGCCGGGACAATGTATCCGGCGATATCGACGGCGAACCGTTGCACATCCGCGATTGACCGGGCCTGAACGGATGTTCAGGCGAGCCGCTCGGGCACTTCCATCGCTTCGGCCGCCAGGACCGAATCCGGCGCCATCGCTTCCCACGGGAAGACGAACCAGTCCTTGTCCACCCTGCGATCGATCGCGCGGAACCAGTAATCGACGGTCTGCGACGAATTGAGGTTGTTGAGCAGCACGGCGAAGCGGATCTGGCTGAGGTCGGCGCCTTCGGCCGTCAGCGCGTCGCGGATCTCGCCGATCGTCTTGCCGCTGTCGTTGATGTCCTCGACGAACAGCAAATGATCGCCGTCGCGGGTGCGCTGCGCCAGCACGGTCACCAGTTCCTGCCCGAACGGCGCGATTTTCGCGCTGTGATCGATCGAAACGAGCTGAAGGCCCATGCGGTGCGACAGATAGACCGCCGGGGTCAGCCCGCCGCGCCCGACGCCGACCAGCAGCGAGGGCCGCCAGCCTTCCGCATCCATCGCGTCCGCGACGGCCTGAACGCCTTCGACCATTTCGGCATGGGTAAAGGGCGTGAAGACGATTTCCATGTCAGTTCGCCGCTGCATAGGCGTCGAGCCGGGCGAGGTGCGCCGCCACGGCATCGTCGGGGAGGAAGGAGCCGAGGAAGCTGTTGCGCGCCAGCGTGACCAGATCGTCGCGATCGAGCCCGCGCCCGCCTGCCACGGCACGATAATTGTCGCCGATATAGCCGCCGAAATAGGACGGATCGTCCGAATTGATCGTCGCGCGCAGGCCGAGCTTCAGCATCCGGTCGATCGGATGGACGTCGATCGACGCGACGTTGCACAATTTGACGTTGGAAAGCGGGCAGACGGTCAGCGTCATCGCCTCTCGCGCCAGCCGGGCGACGAGAGCAGGGTCCTCCAGCGAGCGGTTGCCATGATCGAGCCGGTCGATCCGGAGCAGATTCAGCGCCTCATGGACATATTCGGGCGGCCCTTCCTCGCCGGCATGGGCGACGCGCTTCAGGCCCATCGCGGCGGCTGCGGCGAAGACGCGCTCGAATTTGGACGGCGGATGGCCGACTTCGGAGGAATCGAGCCCAACGCCTTCGATCTGGTCGATCCAGGGCTGGGCCTGTTCCAGCGTGCGGAACGCGTCGGCTTCGTCGAGATGGCGCAAAAAGCAGAGAATCAGCTTCGAGGTGAGGCCATGCTTCGCTTCGGCCGCCGCCATGCCCGCGAGCAGGCCATTGGCGACGACGCCGAAGGGAATGCCGCGCGCGGTGTGGGTCTGGGGATCGAAGAAGATCTCGGCATGGACCACGCCGTCCGCCGCCGCGCGATCGAAATAGGCGAGGGCGAGGTCGCGGAAATCCTCTTCGGTGCGCAGCACGTTCGCGCCAGCATAATAGATGTCGAGAAAGTCCTGCAGATTCGAGAATTCATACGCGGCGCGCACTTCCTCGACCGATTTGAACGGGATTTCCACGCCGTTGCGCTGCGCGAACTCGAACATCTGCTCGGGCTCGAGGCTGCCTTCGATATGGAGGTGAAGCTCGGCCTTGGGCAGGCCGGCGATGAAGGCGTCGAGGTCGCTCATGGGAGGCGAACATCGCAGGGGGCGGGGAAGCGCGCAAGCGGTGTATCGGGCCTCTCAATACAGGTTCTTGCGTGCATCCCGGCCCAGCGCGAAGTCGATCAGCTTCGCGGGGATTGGAAGGCCGGCCTGATCCTTCGCGATCTGGCCCAGCGTCGGAAAACCCCCGCGCGGAACATGCTTCTCCGGATTCCACAGGTCCGAACGGCGCAACGCCTTGGAACAGTGGAAATAGACTTCGCGGGTCTCGACCACGATCACCGAGCGGGGCGGTTTCCCGTCATGGACGAAGCGCGTCATCAATCCGGCGTCGACGGTGATCGCGGCGATGCCGTTGATCCGCATCATGTCCTGCACGCCGGGCAGGAAGAACAGCATCCCGACGGCCGGATTGTGGATGAAGTTGACCAGCGTATCGAGCCGGTTGTTCCCGGGGCGATCCGGGAAGGCGATGTGAGTATCGTCGAGGACATGGACGAAGCCGGGCTCGCCGCCGCGCGGGGATACGTCGCCCAGTTCGCCGGAACGCGCAGATCCGATGCAGAAAAAGGGCGAAAGTTCGAGATAACGTCGGCTGTGCTTGTCGAGATGCGGGAAGCTCTTGTCGCGCACCGGCTTGCTCGGCTCGGCATAGATTTCGCGAAGCCCGGCTTCGGTCTCGATCCGCTGGAATTCGAGCATGGCACTTCCTTGTTGCGACTCACTCGCAAATGTCATGCAATGCAATGCGGACAAAGCGCAAGGGCAGGCGCCGGTCGAGGCCGGACTGTCGCTTCACGATTTCGGAGGCTTCGGCGCCGCCCGATGGGCGCCTGAGCCGGCTGGCTCCCTGAGTAGGATTCGAACCTACGGCCGCTCGATTAACAGTCGAGAGCTCTACCGCTGAGCTATCAGGGAATAGCCGGAGGGCGCTCTATAGCGCTGCTTTCGAGCGATGCAAGCGGGTCATGCGATGAATTTTGCACCGCCGCGGTCAGGCGACGAATTGCTCCATCGTAATCCGGTCATCCAGCGCGTGCTCGGGATCGAACAACAAGGTGAGATCGCGCAGCGGATCGATCACGATATCGACTCGCGAGACTTCGCGGACTTCGCGCTGGTCGCCCACCGCGCTGACCGGGCGCTTGTCCGCCTCGAGCACGCGGATGCCGATTCGCGCCTTTTCAGGCAGGATCGCTCCGCTCCAGCGGCGGGGGCGGAAGGGGCTGATCGGCGTCATCGCCAGCATTCCCGAGCCCAGTGGCAGGATCGGGCCCTGAACCGACAGATTATAAGCGGTGGAGCCGGCGGGCGTAGCGACCAGCAACCCGTCGCACACCAGCTCGGGCAAGACGATGCGATCGTTGACCGTCACTTCCAGCTTCGCGGTCTGGCGGGTTTCGCGCAGGAAGGAGACTTCGTTGATCGCCGGCAGTTCGACCTGCTCGCCATGAATCGTCACCGCGTGCATCCGCAGCGGCGAGACCTTGAACGGCTTGGCGCGGATCAGGCGATCGTTCAGCCCTTCCAGCCGCCATTCGTTCATCAGGAAACCAACGGTGCCCAGGTTCATGCCGAACACCGGCACGATCCGGCGCGCTTCCAGCATCATGTGCAGTGTCTGGAGCATGAAACCGTCGCCACCAAGCGCGACCACGGTGTCGGCTTCGTTGAACGGCACCCAGTCATAGGCCTGGCGCAGTTCCTCTTCCGCGGCCTGCGCGGGCGGGGTGGGCGATGCGACCAGCGCGCGGGCGATGCTCATCCGCCGGTCACGCTCATATGGCGGCCGACGGCGGGTGCGGCGCCGCGTTCGACGCTGAAGTCGTGCCGCTCGGGCTTGAGCGCGAGGGCTTCCGCGATGCGCGCATCGACTTCGGCCAGACCGCCGGAGCGAATCGCCCGCTTGAGATCGACCGAATCGTCATGGCCGAGGCACATGTGCAGCTTGCCGTCGGTCGACAGGCGGACACGGTTGCAGGTCGCGCAGAAATTCTGGGTCAGTGGCGAGATGAGGCCGAGCCGAGTGTCGGTGCCCGCGATGCGCCAGTAGCGCGCGGGACCGCCGGTGACGTGACTGTCGAACGACAGGTCGAACTGGCCCTTGAGCACGTCCATCACCTTCGTCAGCGGCAGGAAGCGATCGGCGCGGTCTTCGTCGATCAGGCCCAGCGGCATCGTCTCGATCAGCGTGAGATCGTGGCCTTCGTCGCGGCACCATGCCAGCATCGGCGCGATCTCGTCCTCGTTAAGCCCCTTGAGCGCGACCATGTTGATCTTCACCGCGAGACCCGCAGCCTTCGCGGCGGCGATGCCTTCCAGCACCTTCGACACGTCGCCGTGGCGGGTGATGTAGCGGAATGTCCCCGGATCGCGGCTGTCCATGCTCACATTGACGCGGCGGATGCCGGCGTCATGGAGCGCCTCGGCATGTTGCGCGAGGCGCGTGCCGTTGGTGGTGAGGGTGAGTTCGTCCAGCCCTGTACCGATCTGACGGCCGAGGCGATGGGCCAGATCGATCATGTCGCGCCGCACCAGCGGCTCGCCGCCGGTCAGCCGGATCTTGCGCACGCCGCTGGCGATGAAGCGCTCGGCGATCAGCGCGATTTCCTCGAGGCTGAGCACTGCGTCGCGCGGCAGGAAAGTCATCGCCTCCGCCATGCAATAGCGGCAGCGAAGGTCGCAGCGATCGGTCACGGAGATACGCAGATAACGGATCGCGCGGCCGTGACCGTCTATCAAGGAGGGCGCGCAGGCCATGCAGGGTGGCGTAAGCGCTAACATCCGGGCAAACAAGCCTCGACAAGTCGTTGCAGAGCGGGGAAGCGTAGGAGAGTGACCGAAACCGATCCTGCGACTCCCGCCGATGCGCCCGTATTCGTGCTTTCGTTCCGCCAGCGGGACGAGCTTGCCTCCGCTGCGGCCGGGGCAGGGTGGCGCGTGGTTGCTGCGCGGCGCGGCGAGGGGGTCGAGCGGCGCTTCCTGACCAGCGGCGCGGCGCTGGCGGTGATCGACGCGCGGGGTGCGCTGAGCGACGGGCTGGAAGCGGCGAAGGCGCTGGGAAGCGCGATCGAGGTCAATGGCGGCGCGATGCTGATCCTCGTTTCGCAAAGCGACACGATCCACATGCGCCATTTCTACGATGCCGGCGCGACTCATTTCCTGAGCAGCCCGATGTCGACCGCGGGGATCGCGCAGGCGATCCGTTTTGCCCTGCGCCATGTCGAGCGGCTGGCGAGCGGCTTCGGCGGCGGAGGCGACGTTACCGAGCCGCTCGGCTGGCGCTATGATGGCGAACTCCGGTCGCTTCAGGTCACGCCAGCGCTGGCGGCGCTGCTCGGCCTGGGCGATGCGCCCGGCCTGCGCGAAGCGATTCGGCTGGCGGATAGCGCTGACCGCAAGCTCGGCCGGGTGGCGATCCGGCGGCTGACCGTGGAGAAGCCGACCACGGCCTTCGCGCATGACCTGCCGGGGATCGGCCGCGTAGTGCAGCATATCCAGCGCGATACGCGGACGGGGCGGTTGAGCGGCCTGGTGGAGCGGCTGGGCGACGCGCCCGATGCGGGAGCTGCGGTCCGCGACGCGCTGACCGGAACGCGCGATGCGGCGGGCGCGCGGCGCTGGATCGACCGGCGACTGGGCGACGGCGCCACGGTTTCGGCGATCCTGATCGGGCTCACGCGCTTCGAGACAGTCAATACTGCCTATGGCCGCCCTGCGGGCGATGCGTTGCTTCGCGCGGTCTCGCGGCGGCTGGCGGAAGCCGCGCGCGAAGCGCTGGGACGGCGCGCGGTCGTGGCGCGAATGGGTGGATCCGAATTCCTCGTGGCGAGCGACGATGCGGATGCCGACGCGATCGCGGCGGCTTCGGCGAAGTTCGAGGAAGCGATCGAGCGGCCGTTCGTGGTCGCGGGCAATTTCCTGCCGCTCGGAGCCAAGCTGGCGTCTGCGATCAGCGTCGAGGGCGACAGCGCCGCAAGCCTGTTGCGGCGGGCGAGCGACACGCTGTTCGACGGGCATGCGCCGCGCGAAGAGTCTGCGGCTTCGCTCGATGTGCTGGCCGGGGATTTGCGCCTTGCGCTTGAACGCAACGAACTGAGCGTGCTGTTCCAGCCGCAAGTATCGATCGCGACCAAGATGATCACCGGTGTCGAGGCGCTGGCGCGGTGGCGGCATCCCAGGCTGGGCGAGATCGGAGCGGAGACGCTGTTCGCCGCCGCGGCCCATGCGGGTCTGGAAGGCGCGGTGAGCGATCATGTCCAGCGGCGCGCGCTCGACGAGGCGGCGCGCTGGCCGATGAACCTCGGCAAGCTGCGCCTCTCGATCAATGTCACGGCAGGCGATGTCGGGCGGCCGGGCTTTGCCGACAGCCTGCTCGGGCGAGTCGATGCGAGCGGCTTTCCCCGCAAGCGGCTGACGATCGAGATCACCGAAAGCGGGATCATGGAGGATCTGGGCGATGCGGCGCGGCTGCTGAGCGAATTGCGCACCGCCGGGTGCCGCGTGGCGATCGACGATTTCGGGACGGGCTATTCGAGCCTCGCCTATCTGAAGGCGCTGCCGCTCGACTATCTCAAGATCGACCAGCATCTGAGCCAGGACATCACCGGGAGCGCACGTGACCGGGTGGTGGTGCGCGGGGTGATCGACATGGCGCGCTCGCTCGGCCTCACCGTGGTGGCGGAAGGCGTGGAGACGGCCGAGCAGCTCGATCTGCTGGCCAAGGAAGGGTGCCAGTATTTCCAGGGCTTCCTGTGTTCCGCACCGATCGAAAGCAGCGCGCTGGCGTCGCTGGTCGGGGTCTGAGGAGTAAAGACGATGCTGCGCTGGTTGCTGATCTCGCTTGCGCTGGTCTTTGCGCTGCCCGCGGCGGCGCAGGACCCGCGTACCGCCATCGAGGCGGGGATGGCCGATAGTGCGGCGGGGTGGGATGCCGGGAACGTCGATCGCTTCCTGGCGATCTATTCCGACGATCCGGCGACCAGCTTCACCACCGAAAAGGGCATTGCGCGAGGCAAACCGGCGGTGCGGGCGCGTTATCTGTCGGGTTATCCCGAACAGTTCGGACCGAACCGGGGCGCGGGCGCGACGCGGCTGTCCTTCACCTTCGAGGATTTCCGGATGCTCGGCACCGATCACGCCCTGCTGACGGCGCGGTGGAAGCTGGTCGATGCGGGCGGCAAGGAACTCACCGGCATGACCACATTGGTGTTCCGTCGCGAAACCACGGGCTGGAAGATCATCGCGGACCATAGCAGCTGATGGCCGACAAGCGCGATGTGAGCGGCGTCTGGTACGGGCGCTATACCGGCTTCTTCCGCGGTTCCGACAACAGCTTCATCGCGTTGCTGGAGGAAACGGCCGGTGCGTTCGGCGGGACGATCACCGAGCCCGACGACAGCGGGGTATCGGATATCCGGCGCGCCTATGTGACGGGCGGGCGCGAGGGATCGGCGGTCCGCTTCCTCAAGCAATATGATGGCGGCAACGGCTGGGATCACGCCGTCGATTATTCCGGCTCGATCGATGCGGAAGGCACGACGATCTCCGGCAGATGGAACGTGGATGGTCTCGGCGCCGGATTCACGATGCAGCGCGAGAAATTCTCCGCAGCCGAACTGGAAGCCGAGGAAGAAGCGGAACTGGAAACGCCGGTCCGCTGAAGCTTAGCCGGCGGCGCCCATACGGCTGCCCTCGACACGATCGAACACGCGGCTCGCGGCGCGGGCGAGGTTCGACAGCAGCGCGACGGCTTCGGGATCGATTTCGCCGGTCTTCGCCCAATAGGCCCCCATCGACATGCGCGGTTCGGCGACGCCGATCGGGAACATGGCCATGCTCTTGGCGAAGGTGGCGCGATAGGCTTCGTGCGGCACGCGATCGTCGGCGAAGATATCGGGAATGACGATCGGGCGGTTCTCGATCATCGCGAGGCCGGAGATACAGGCTTCGATCGGGAAATCCTGACCGGTCCACAAGGGGCTGGCGGCGTCTTCGGCGACATAGGCGACGCGATTGCCGATGCGGCGGACGACCGTGATCCCGTCGGCATTGCCGATCGCGCGAGCAGAGCCGCGAAGCGTCATGACGAGCGCTTCGATCGTATCGACCTGAGCCAATTGGCCCAGCGTATCCATAAGGCGGCGGCGCCGCTCGAGGCTCGCAACTTCCATGACGCTTTCCCTAACCTGCGTCAGGCCTAGCGCCAAATGGTTTACGGGCCATTCCTGAGCAGTACGGGGTTTCCCGGAGGTTAACCCGCGGCCTTGGCAAGCCCGCGCGAAAGCTGAAGCGCGCCGTGAAGCCGCGCGCGCGGATCGGCCCAGACGCGGTTGATCACCAGCTTCATGTCCGGCCGCAGCCGCGCGGTTTCGCCCAGCTTGCCGACATAGGCGAGCAAGCCGTCGATGTTCGGGAACTTGTCTTCGTGGAAGCTGACCAGCGCCCCCTTCGGCCCGACATCCAGCTTGGCGATGCAGGCCTTTTTCGCGTTGAGCTTGGCTTCGATCAGCTGAAGGAGGTTGTCGGTCGCTTCGGGCAGCTTGCCGAACCGGTCGATCAGTTCCGCCGCGAAGCTCTCGATCCCCGCCTTGTCCTCGACGTCGTTGAGGCGGCGGTACAGGCCCATGCGCAGGTCGAGATCGGGGACATAGTCCTCGGGGATCATGATCGGCGCGTCGACATTGATCTGAGGCGAAAGGTCGCGCGGGCGGAGGTCGTCGCGCAGGCCGCCGGCGCGGGCGTCCATGATCGCCTCTTCCAGCATCGACTGGTAGAGTTCGTAGCCGACTTCCTTGATATGGCCGGACTGTTCGTCCCCGAGCAGATTGCCCGCGCCGCGAATGTCGAGATCGTGCGACGCAAGCTGGAAGCCCGCGCCGAGCGATTCGAGATCGGACAGGACCTTGAGGCGCTTTTCCGCGGCTTCGGACACCTGCCGCTGGGGCGGGGTGGTCATATAGGCATAGGCGCGAGTCTTGGACCGGCCGACGCGCCCGCGGATCTGGTAGAGCTGGGCCAGGCCGAACTTGTCGGCGCGGTTGACGATCAGCGTGTTTGCCGACGGAATGTCGAGGCCGGATTCGATGATCGTGGTCGAGACGAGAAGGTCGTATTTGCGGTCGTAGAAGGCGGACATACGCTCTTCCACTTCGGTCGGCGACATCTGGCCGTGCGCGACGACATAAGTGATTTCGGGTACGTCCTCGCGCAGGAACTTCTCGATATCCGGCAGGTCGGCGATGCGCGGCGTGACGAAATAGGCCTGGCCGCCGCGATAATGTTCGCGCAGCAGGGCTTCGCGCAGGACGACCGGGTCCCACGGCATGACATAGGTGCGCACCGCGAGGCGATCGACCGGCGGGGTCTGGATGACCGACAGTTCGCGCAGGCCCGACATCGCCATTTGCAAGGTGCGCGGGATCGGGGTTGCGGTGAGGGTCAGGACATGGACGTCGGCCTTGAGCGACTTGAGCCGCTCCTTGTGCGTGACGCCGAAGCGCTGCTCTTCGTCGACGATGACGAGGCCGAGGCGCTTGAAGTCGATTCCCTTGGCGAGGATCGCATGGGTGCCGACGACGATGTCGATCGTCCCTTGGGCCATGCCTTCCTTGGTGGTCTTCGCCTCGTTGGCGGGGACGAGGCGGGAGAGACGGCCGATCTTCACCGGGAAGTCGCGGAAGCGTTCGGTGAAGTTCTG
This sequence comes from Sphingomonas sp. G-3-2-10, assembly GCF_012927115.1. Lineage (NCBI taxonomy): Bacteria > Pseudomonadati > Pseudomonadota > Alphaproteobacteria > Sphingomonadales > Sphingomonadaceae > Sphingomonas > Sphingomonas sp. G-3-2-10. The sequence goes on from NZ_JABBFY010000001.1 coordinate 563,826, forward strand.
GAAGTGCTGGCGGGCGAGCAGGGTGGTGGGGCAGACGACGGCGACCTGCTGCCCCGCCATCGCCGCGACGAAGGCGGCGCGCAGCGCGACCTCGGTCTTGCCGAAGCCGACATCGCCGACGATGAGGCGATCCATCGGCTTGCCCGCGCCCAGATCGTGGATGACGTCGCCGATGGCGCGGTCCTGATCGTCGGTTTCCTCGTAGGGGAAGCGATCGACAAAGGCGGGATAGCCGCCCGCATCGGGCTCGAGCACTTCGCCCGGACGCACGGCGCGTCGCGCGGCGGTGGCGATGAGCTCGCCCGCAATCTCGCGGATGCGCTCCTTCATCCGCGACTTGCGGCGCTGCCAAGCCTCGCCACCCAGCCTGTCGAGCGCGGCGCCTTCCTCGCCCGCGCCATAGCGGCTCAGGACTTCGAGATTTTCGACCGGAACGTAGAGCTTGTCGCCGCCGGCATAGCTGAGCGCGACGCAATCGTGCGGCGCCTTCTGCACCGGGATCTGGGTCAGGCCCTCGTATCGGCCGATACCATGATCGACATGGACGACGAGATCGCCCGGCGAGAGCGTCGCCAGTTCGTTGAGGAAGGCGTCGGTCGATTTCTTGCGTTTCGCGCGGCGGACCAAGCGGTCGCCGAGCATGTCCTGTTCGGTCAGCACCGCGACGTCGGGCGCGCTGAAGCCGTGGTCGAGCGGGAGGACGATCAGCGCGACCGCCTTGTCGGCGATGCCCATCGCTTCGTGCCAGCTTTCGGCATGGTGCGCGCCGGTGAGGCCGTGATCGTTGAGCAGGCCGGTCAGCCGCTCGCGCGCGCCGATCGAATAGCTGGCGAGGATCGGCTTGCGCTTCTCCTTGCGCAGCTTGTCGATGTGATCGACCACCGCTTCATAGACGTTGATGCTGGCAGCGCGTTCGGGCGCGAAGTCGCGGGGGCCGTCGACGTGGAAGTCGAGGACGGTCTTCGATTCGGGTTCGTGGAACGGCGTGGCGGCGTGGACCGGGGCCTCGGCCAGCCGGGTCTCCCACTGATCGGCGGTCAGATAGAGCGCACCGGCCTCGAGCGGGCGATAGCTGCCCGGCGCAGTCGATTCGGCGCGGACGCGGTTGGCGTGATAATCGGCGATGGCTTCGAAACGCTGCTCGGCAGCGCCCGCAGTGCCGGAATCGCGAACGATGATCGCATCGTCGGGCAGATGATCGAACAGGGTCTCGAGCTTGTCCTCGAACAGCGGGAGCCAATGCTCCATGCCGGCGAGGCGGCGGCCGTCGCTGATCGCCTGGTAAAGTGGATCGCCGGTCGCGGTGGCGCCGAACTTCTCGCGATAGCGGGTGCGGAAGCGCTTGATGCTGTCTTCGTCGAGCAGCGCTTCGCTTGCCGGAAGCAGGGTAAAACCGTCGACCCGGCCGGTGGTGCGCTGGTCGGAGGGATCGAAGGTGCGGACGCTTTCGATCTCATCGCCGAAGAAGTCGAGTCGGAGCGGCTGTTCCGCGCCGCTGGGGAACAGATCGACGAGACCGCCGCGCACTGCGAACTCGCCCGCGTCGTTGACGGTGTCGAGCCGGACATAGCCGTTGGACGACAGCAGATTGGTAAGCTTGTCGAGCGAGATACGCTCGCCGGGAGCGAGACGGGCGACAAGCTGGCGGATGCGGAAGCGGGTCAGCGCGCGCTGGGTAGCGGCGTTGACGGTGGTGACGAACAGCCGCGGCTTCTTCGCGGGGGTCTGGAGCATGTGGAGTGCAGCGAGCCGTTCGGACATGACGCGCAGCGTGGGGCTGGCGCGGTCATAGGGAAGGCAATCCCATGCCGGGTAGGATACGATCTCGATCTCGGACGCGAAGAAGGTCGCGGTGCTCGCCATCGCCCGCATCGCGGATTCGTCCGAGGCGATGAATACTGCGGTGCCGCCCGCGCGTGCGAGGTCGGCCAGCATCCAGGGGAGGAAGCCGTTCGGTGCACCGGCGAGCGTCAGGGGCTTGCTGGCGGAGAGGATCGTCTTGAGTTCGGGCATTTCTTCTTTCTAGCCCTCTCCCCTCCGGGGAGAGGGTTGGGAGAGGGGCAGGAGCGGATAGTGCGTCGCACTTCCCATCTCCCCGACCCTCTCCCCACAAGCGGGGAGAGGGAGATTATTCGGCGATCGGCACGTAGTTCAGCGTCTTCAGCGCAGCCATGATCGTGCCTTCATACTCCGGCGGCACGCTCTGGGTTCCCATTGCCCAGGCCATGATGTCGACATCCTGTTCCTCGAGCAGCGCTTCGAACAGCTCGATCTCGGCATCGTTCCAGCCGGTGTGATGGGCGTCGAAAAAGCCGCCGATCATCAGGTCGGCTTCCTTGACGCCGCGGTGCCATGCACGGAAGCGGAGGCGTTTCAGGCGGGTTTCTCTATCCATCAAATCCAACGGCGATTGGCCGACAGCGCTGGAATGCGCGGTCGGCTTGGGTGTAGGGCTGCGAGATAGCCATGCGTCCAGAACTTCTCAATCCATTGTTCGCCGAAGTGACGGCGCTGAAGGGCATCGGCAGCGCATTGGCGAAGCCGCTCGACCGGCTGGGCATCGCGCGAGTGGTGGATGTGCTGTTCCACCTGCCGACGGGTTGGATCGACCGTGAGTTTCGCGAGGAACTCGACGCGGTGGATGCGGGGCGGACGATCGTGATCCGGATTACGCCGGTGAACTATCGCTTCGGCGGCACACGCCGCTCTCCGGCGCGGGTGCAGGCGGTCGACGCGCTGGGCAATCATGTCAGCCTCGTCTTTTTCGGCGGCAATTCGGGCTGGGCGAAGAAATTGCTGCCGCTGAACGAACCGCGCTGGGTTTCCGGGCGGCTCGACCAATATGGGCAGGAACTCCAGATCGTGCATCCCGAGGTTTCGGAGGAAGCCGAAGCGGGCGGGCGCGAGGCCGTCTATCCCTGTTCCGAAGGCATTACGTCGAAGCGGATCGCGGCTTTGGTGGCGCAGGCGATCGAGCGCGCCCCTGAAGTGCCCGAATGGGTCGAGTCGAGCCTGAAAGCGAAGAACCAATGGCCCGGCTGGCGCGAGGCGCTGGTGCGGATCCACGCCGATCCGTCCGATGCGAAGGCACGCGAGCGGCTGGCCTATGACGAGGTGTTCGCCAATCAGCTCGCCCAGACGCTCGTGCTCGGCCAGACCCGGCGGCAGCGGGGGCGCGCCCTGCAAGGCGACGGGCGGCTGAGGGACAAGCTGCAGCTGCCCTATACGCCAACCGGCGCGCAGACGCGGACGATCGGTGAAATCGAAGGCGACATGGCCCAATCGCACCCCATGCTCCGCTTGCTTCAGGGCGATGTGGGATCGGGCAAGACGCTGGTGGCGACGATGGCGCTGCTGATCGCGACCGAAGCAGGGGCGCAGGGCGCGTTCCTCGCGCCGACCGAGATTCTTGCGCGCCAACATTTCGAGAATCTCTCCCGCCTTCTCTCCGGCCTCGGCGTGAGGATCGCCATCCTCACCGGGCGCGACAAGGGCAAGGCGCGCGAAGCGACACTGATGGGCGTGGCTTCGGGCGAGATCGACATCCTGATCGGCACCCATGCGATCTTCCAGCAGGGCGTCGCCTATCGCGATCTGGGGCTTGTGGTGGTGGACGAGCAGCACCGCTTCGGCGTGGCCGAGCGGATGATGTTGCAGGCCAAGGCGCTGGTTCCCCCGCATCTGCTGGTGATGACCGCAACGCCGATCCCGCGTACGCTGCAACTGGCTTCGCACGGTGAAATGGATGTCAGTCGGCTCGACGAGATGCCGCCGGGGCGCGAGCCGATCCAGACCACGGTGATCTCCGAAGACAAGCTCGACGCGGTGGTCGATGGGCTGGGGCGACATCTGTCGGCAGGCAAACAGGCTTATTGGGTTTGCCCGCTGGTCGAGGAAAGCGAGAAGACCGATCTCGCCGCCGCCGAGGATCGCGCGGCGAAGCTGACGATGCGGTTCGGCGCCAAGGTCGGTCTGGTCCACGGCCGGATGAAGGGGCCGGAAAAGGATGCGGTGATGGCGCGCTTCGCCAGCGGCGAACTGGGCGTGCTGGTCGCCACGACAGTGATCGAAGTGGGCGTCGACGTGCCCAATGCCACGCTGATCGTGATCGAGGCAGCGGACCGGTTCGGCCTTGCCCAGCTCCACCAGCTCCGTGGCCGCGTAGGGCGGGGCGGGGGGCAGTCGCATTGCATCCTGCTGCGCGGCGGCAGCCTCAGCGAGACCTCGCGCGCGCGGCTGGGGCTGATGCGCGACACGACCGACGGCTTCCTGATCGCCGAACGGGATCTGGAGCTGCGCGGGGCAGGGGAGTTGCTCGGCACGCGCCAGTCGGGCGAGCAGACGTTCCGGCTGGCGACGCCGGAGAGCCTCGCCTCGCTGATCGTTGCCGCAAATGCAGACGCACGGTTGCTGGAGGATCAGGATCGCGCGCTGAAGAGCGAGCGGGGCCAGGCGGCGCGGGTGGCGCTCTATCTGTTCGAGCGCGATGCAGCGGTGGGGCTGCTGAGGGCCGGTTAGGTCAGGGCCGGTTGGACTTGAGGACGACCGCGATCAGCTCGTAATAGCCGGCAAGGTCGATCGCGTGATCGAACTGGCAGCCGACGCGGCCGCCGAGCGACCAGCGCACTTCAGCGACGGTCACGCCTACGATGGGCAAGGTCACGCGGAGGCGGTCGCCGGGCTGGAAGTCGTGATCGCAGCGCGCCATCAGGCCATGCGGCGAGAGATTGACGATCAGCAGCGTGTGCGGGCGAGCATCCGGGCCGAACGCCTTGGCGCGGTAATGAACATCGTCCCGCCCCTCGCGACGGATCTCGGCGTAAGCCAGATTTCCCGTTCCAAAACTCACACACACCCCACGAACACAAGTGGTACCGGTGCAGCAATAACGTTGCCGCGTGAATCGCTATGCAACGAAAGTGATTAACGCTCAGCTATTGCGGGCTACGGTTTTCTACTGTGCGAAGTTGAGGATTCCGTGATTCTTTTTACCTGCGGAAATGCGCAGGGATGCCGACGTAGCCGTAATGACCAGTGCTTCGTCTTCCACCTTCTCGCCATCGAGGCGCGCGCCGCCGCCCTTGATCAGACGGCGGGCTTCGCCCTTCGATGCAGCGAGGCCCAGCGCGACCAGCGCGTCGACGATTCCGATGTCGCCCGATGCGGTGTGGCTGGGCAGCGCTTCGCCCGCAGCACCTTCCTCGAAGGTCCGGCGCGCGGTCTCGGCGGCTTCCTGCGACGCGGCCAGGCCGCGGCACATCGCGGTGGCTTCGTTGGCGAGAATCTTCTTCGCTTCGTTGATCTCCGCGCCTTCGAGCTTCTCGAGCCGGGCGATCTCGTCGAGCGGCAGATCGGTGAACAGGCGCAGGAACTTGCCCACGTCGCGATCGTCGGTGTTCCGCCAGAACTGCCAGTAATCGTAATGCGACAGCTGATCCGGGTTCAGCCACACCGCGCCCGACATGGTCTTGCCCATCTTGCCGCCATCGGCCGTGGTGATCAGCGGGGTGGTGACGCCGAACACTTCGGTGCCGTCGACGCGGCGCGAGAGTTCGATGCCGTTGACGATATTGCCCCACTGATCCGACCCGCCGAGCTGAAGCCGGCAGGCATGGCGGCGCGACAGTTCGAGGAAGTCGTACGCCTGGAGGATCATGTAGTTGAATTCGAGGAAGCTGAGCGACTGTTCGCGATCGAGCCGCAGCTTGACCGAATCGAAGCTGAGCATCCGGTTGACCGAGAAATGCTGGCCGTAATCGCGCAGGAAGGGGAGGTATTCGAGCGCATCGAGCCATTCGGCATTGTCGAGCATGATCGCGTCGGTCGGGCCGTCGCCGAAGGTCAGGAACGGTTCGAACACGGTCTTGATCGACGCGATGTTGCTCGCGATCGTCTCCGCGGTCATCAGCTTGCGCGCTTCGTCCTTGAAGCTGGGGTCGCCCACCTTGCCGGTGCCGCCGCCCATCAGGACGATCGGCTTGTGCCCGCTCTGCTGGATACGGCGGAGCAGCATGATCTGGACGAGGCTGCCGACGTGCAGCGACGGCGCCGTCGGGTCGAAGCCGATATAGGCCGGCACGATCTGCTTCACGGCAAGCGCGTCGAGCGCGGCGGCATCGGTGACCTGGTGGATGTAACCACGCGAGGCCAGCAGGCGAAGCAGTTCGGACTTGTGTTCGGTCATAGTGCGCGCCGCATAGCGAAGGCGGCGAATATCGACAAACGCATTCGCGCTCTCGCGCAGGTGTCTTTAGGTGGCGGATCAGGGTCAATGGGACAGGGGCAGGCGATGGGTATCGAGATCGAGCGCAAATTCCTGATCGCGGGCGAAGGATGGCGGAGCGCGGTGGTTCGATCCGGCGCTATCCGTCAAAACTATCTGATGCGCAATCCCGGCATGTCCGTCCGCGTACGAACGAAGGGCGAAAAGGCTCTGCTGACGGTCAAGGCGGGGATGGACGCGCTGGCTCGGGCGGAGTTCGAATATGAGGTGCCGTTCGCCGACGGCGAGGCGATGCTGGCACTTTGCGCGGAGCGGGCGATCGATAAGGTTCGCCATATCGTGCCGGCTTCGGGCGGGCTGGTCTGGGAGATCGACGAATTCGGGGGTGCGCTGGCCGGGCTCGTGCTCGCCGAGATCGAACTGCCGGCTGCCGATACGGTGTTCGACCGGCCCGACTGGCTGGGTCCGGAAGTTACCGGGGATCCCGTCTATCTCAATTCGAACCTGCACCTGTATCCCGGCAATTGAACCGTCACGCATCCACCGTGCGCAGCGCCGTCCCGATCAGCTGGAAAAAGGCCTGACCGTCCGCGCGGCGATCGACGTCCCATTCGGGATGCCATTGCACCGCCAGTACCGATGCGCCGCAGGGCGAGGCGGAGAAGGCTTCGATCAGCCCGTCGTCGGCCGCCACGGCTTCGATGTCGAGGCCGCTGCCGAGCCGGTCGATTCCCTGATGGTGCACCGAATTGACGTGGAGCGAACGGCTGCGCGTGGCCGTCGCCAGCAGGCCTTGGTCGGCCAGCGAAACCTCATGGCCGTGATCGAACAGTTCCGGGAAGGACAGGCCGTCCTCGGCGCGGTGATGGTGATCGCCCGCGCATTGCAGCGTGCCGCCGAACAGGACGTTGAGTTCCTGAAGCCCGCGGCAGATGCCGAAAACGGGGCGGCCCGCCTCGATCATATGTTCGGCCAGCGTCAGCGCGACGAAATCCCGCTGTTCGTCGATCCGGTCATTCTGTCCGGCGCAGCCGCCATTGCTGGCGGCGACGTTCGATCGCGAGCCGGTGAGCAGCAGGCCGTCGAGCCGGTCGGTCAGCGCCGGCGCATCGAGCACGTCGGCGATGGCGGGGACGAGCAGCACTGTGGCGTTGGAGATGCGCGACAGCGGCTCGATGAAGCGGCTGGCGACCGACTGGATTGGGCGGTCGGCAAACTCGTTGCAGCTTAGCACGCCGATCACCGGCTTGCGCGGACCGGCCGGGCGGCGGCGGAAGAAGGGCGCGGTCATCTGGCGCGGCCCGCCAGTTGCGCGGCGACACCCTGTGCGGCGTCGGTATCGAGGCGGACCGCGCCCGGCTGGACGATCACCGCGCCCGCGGGCACGTCGTCCAGCAGCCAGACATTGCCGCCGATCGTCGCGCCGCGACCGATGGTGACGCGGCCGAGAATGGTCGCTCCGGCGTAGATGACGACATCGTCCTCAAGGATCGGGTGGCGGGCGAAGCGTTCGCGCGGGGAGACTTGCGACAGGCCGAGCGGGCTTCGCGCGCCCAGCGTGACGTGCTGGTAAAGACGGACGTTCGCGCCGATGATCGCGGTCTCGCCGATCACCACGCCGGTGCCGTGATCGATGAAGAAGCGCGGGCCGATCGTCGCGCCGGGGTGGATGTCGATGCCCGTGCGCACATTGGCGAGTTCGGAAATGAGCCGCGCGACGATCGCCGCGCCAAGCTGATGCAATTGGTGCGCGAGGCGATGGTGCAGGATCGCGAAGGCGCCGGGATAGCTGATCAGGATCTCGTCCACGCTGCGCGCGGCGGGATCGCCGACGAACGCGGCTTCGACATCGGCGTCGATCAGCGAGCGGATCTCGGCCAGCGACGCAGTGAAGTGTCGGACGATCATCTCCGCCTGATCCTCGTCGAACGGCGCGTCGCATTCGGCCTGCCAGTAATCGAGTTCGCTCGCCACCTGTTCGCGCAGGATCGCGAGACCGTCGCGCAACTGCTCCGCGACGAAATCATCTTCGCGCGCCGCGCCGCCGCGAAACCCGCCCAGACGCACCGGAAAGAGCGCTGCCGACAGATGCTGCACCGCTTCGGCGAGCCGCGCGGGGGAGGGGAAGCGCGTGACGCCATACCGGCCCGCCTGCCGCACCCGCCATTCGGCGCGTGTCGCGTTCAGCGCGGAAACCGCATCCGCGATTTCGGTCGAGAAGCCGGTGTGTATCATCCTCCTAATTGATAGGAATTGAACGGCGGACGGAAGATAGTTTTGGTTCAGCCGCCAAAACTCCAGCCTAGCGGCCGGCTTCTTTCACCGTTTCCATCGCGACGAAGGTGGAGGTGCTGGCGACATGGGGCAGGCTGGAGATTTTCTCGCCCAGCACCGCGCGATAGCGGCGAATGTCCGAAGTGCGGACCTTGAGGAGATAGTCGAAGCTGCTGGCGATCATGTGGCATTCCTCCACCTCGGGGATGCGGCGGACGGCGGTGTTGAATTCGCGCAGCGCCGCTTCGCGCGTGTCGGACAGTTTCACCTCGGCGAAGGCGACGTGATCGAGGCCGAGCTTGGCCGGATCGACGATCGCCGCGAAGCCGCGGATCACGCCGCTGTCGATCAGCTTGCGCAGGCGGACCTGGCAGGGGGTCTTGGACAGGCCGACCTTCGACGCGAGATCGGTGACGGTAATCCGGCCATCGGCGCGCAACGTCGCGACGATCTTGCGGTCGAACTCGTCCAGATCGACTGTTTCAGCCTTCTTTTCCATCCATATTGCCTATCATATGCCGATTATAAGGCAAGATCGTCGCTATGGCGTATCTGAAAAGTCGGATCGACTTTGGGGCCGTGATTATATTGCCGGTATGACCAGCCAGCCCCCATTCACCGCCTTCGCCCCCGCCATTCGCGAGCAATCGCCGCTGCGGCGGGCGATCACCGCCGCCTATCGCCGCGACGAAGCCGAATGCCTCGCGCCGCTGATCGAAGCGGCGACGCTTTCCGAGGAAAGCCGCGCAGCGGTTCGCGCAACGGCGACCACGCTGATCTCGGCGTTGCGGGCCAATCACAAGGGCACCGGGGTCGAGGGGCTGGTACAGGAATATTCGTTGTCGAGTCAGGAAGGCGTGGCGCTGATGTGCCTTGCCGAAGCGCTGCTGCGGATTCCCGACAATGACACTCGCGACGCGCTGATCCGCGACAAGATCGCCGATGGCGACTGGGGTTCGCATCTGGGCGGCGGGCGATCGCTGTTCGTCAATGCGGCGACCTGGGGTCTGGTGGTGACCGGCAAGCTCGTCGGCAGCGTGGACGACCGTGGTCTCGGCGCAGCGCTCACCCGGCTGGTGGCGCGCGCGGGCGAGCCGGTGATCCGACGTGGGGTCGATCTGGCGATGCGGATGATGGGCGAGCAGTTCGTCACCGGCGAGACGATCGACGAGGCGCTGAAGCGCGCGAAGGCGATGGAAGGCAAGGGCTTCGGCTATAGCTACGACATGCTCGGTGAAGCGGCGACGACCGCCGCCGACGCCAGCCGCTATCACGCCGATTACACCAACGCGATCCACGCCATCGGCAAGGCTTCGGCCGGGCGCGGCGTCTATGGCGGGCCGGGCATCTCGATCAAGCTCTCGGCCCTGCACCCGCGCTATGTTCGCAGTCAGGCGGACCGCGTGATGAACGAACTCCTGCCGCGCGTCCGCGAGCTGGCGCTGCTGGCGAAGAGCTATGACATCGGCTTCAACATTGACGCCGAGGAAGCCGACCGGCTGGAACTCTCGCTCGACCTGCTGGAAAGCCTGGCGACCGATCCCGAACTGGCCGGATGGAATGGCCTCGGTTTCGTCGTGCAGGGCTATGGCAAGCGCTGCCCGTTCGTGATCGACTGGATCGTCGACCTGGCGCGGCGTTCGGACAGGCGGATCATGGTGCGGCTGGTCAAGGGCGCCTATTGGGATGCCGAGATCAAGCGCGCGCAGGTGGACGGCCTCGCCGATTTCCCGGTCTATACCCGCAAACTCCATACCGACGTGGCCTATGTCGCTTGCGCCAAGAAGCTGCTGGCGGCGCGCGACGCGGTGTTCCCGCAATTCGCGACCCACAATGCCCAGTCGCTGGCGACCATCTATCACCTTGCCGGACCCGACTTCGCGATCGGCGATTACGAATTCCAGTGCCTGCACGGCATGGGCGAGCCACTGTACGAACAGGTCGTCGGCAAGGCGAAGCTCGACCGGCCGTGCCGCATCTATGCGCCCGTAGGCACGCACGAGACGCTGCTGGCCTATCTGGTCCGCCGCCTGCTCGAGAATGGCGCAAACTCGTCGTTCGTGAATCGGATCGCCGATCCCGCGGTGTCGATCGATGAGATGGTCGCCGATCCGGTCGAGATCGTGAAGGCGATGCCGCATCCCGGCGCGCGGCATGATCTGATCGCGGCGCCCGCCGGCCTCTATCCAGACCGCCGCAACTCGGACGGCCTCGACCTGACCGACGAGCGCGCGTTGGCGGCGCTGACCGAGGCGCTCAAGCAGAGCGCTGTGATCGAATGGACCGCTGCCCCCGCCGATGGCGCGGAGGTAATGCGTCCGGTGCTTAACCCTGCCGATCATCGCGATGTCGTGGGCGCGGTGGGCGAGGCGTGCCCCGATCAGGCGCGCGCCGCGGTTGCTCGCGCGGCGGCCAGCGATTGGGGCAAAACGCCCGTCGCGGATCGCGCCGCTGCGCTCGAACGCGCCGCCGATGCGATGCAGGCGCGGATGCCGCTGCTGCTCGGCCTGATCATGCGCGAAGCAGGCAAATCGACCGCCAACGCCATCGCCGAAGTGCGCGAGGCGATCGATTTCCTGCGCTATTATGCGGCACAGGCGCGGGCGACCTTCGGTCCCGCTCAGACGCCGCTTGGCCCGATCGTGTGCATCAGCCCGTGGAATTTCCCGCTGGCGATCTTCACCGGGCAGGTCGCTGCCGCCTTGGTCGCGGGCAATGCGGTGCTCGCCAAGCCGGCCGAGGAGACTCCGCTGATCGCCGCCGAAGCGGTGCGTCTGCTGCATGAAGCGGGCATCCCCGCCGACGCATTGCAGTTCGTGCCCGGTGCTGGCGAGATCGGCGCGGCTCTGGTCGGCGCCCCCGAGACGGCGGGCGTGATGTTCACCGGATCGACCGAAGTCGCGCGGCTGATCCAGCGCCAGCTTTCGACGCGCCTGTCGCCTGCAGGCAAGCCGATCCCGCTGATCGCCGAGACGGGCGGTCAGAATGCGATGATCGTCGATTCCTCGGCTCTGGCCGAACAGGTGGTGGGCGATGTGATCGCTTCGGCCTTCGACAGCGCGGGCCAGCGCTGTTCGGCGCTCCGCATCCTGTGTCTTCAGGAAGACGTCGCCGATCGCACGCTGGCGATGCTGAAGGGCGCGCTGAAGGAGCTGCGTATCGGCCGCACCGATGCGCTGGCGATCGACATCGGCCCGGTCATCACCGCCGAAGCGCAGGGCAATCTCAACGCCCATATCGAAGCGATGCGCCGGCGCGGTCGCAACGTCGAACAGCAGCAGCTTTCCGCCGACACCGCGCATGGCACCTTCGTGCCGCCGACGATCATCGAGCTGGAAAGCATCGCCGATCTGGAGCGCGAAGTGTTCGGCCCAGTGCTGCACGTGATCCGCTTCCGCCGCGACGGGCTGGATGCGCTGATCGATGCGATCAACGCGACCGGCTATGGCCTGACCTTCGGGCTGCACACCCGGCTGGACGAGACGATCTCCGACGTCACCGCGCGGGTGAAGGCGGGCAATCTCTATGTGAACCGCAACGTGATCGGCGCGATCGTAGGCGTGCAGCCGTTCGGTGGACGCGGGCTTTCGGGCACCGGGCCGAAGGCGGGCGGGCCACTTTATCTCGGGCGGCTTGTGGCGACCGCACCGGCTTTTGAAGGGCGCGCGAACGCCGTGAATACGCGGCTGGCCGATTTCATCGACTGGCTGGAACGCCAGGGGCAGGCCGATGCCGCCGCACAGGCGCGCCGTTATGGCGCGGACTCGGCGCTCGGGTTCGAAACCACGCTTCCGGGGCCGGTCGGCGAGCGCAACCTTTATGCGCTGCACCCGCGCGGGCGGATCCTGCTGAAGCCGGAAACGCTTTCCGGGCTGTTCGAACAGATGGCGGCCGTACTGGCGACGGGCAATCGCGGGACGGTCCAGGACATTGCGCTGCCGCAGGGGCTGCCGGCCTCGGTTGCGGCCACCTTCGCGCCGGCCGCTGCCGAGCCGTTTTCGGCGGCGCTGGTCGAGGGTGATGCGGCACGCGTTGCTGCAGTCGTTGCCGAGGCCGCTGCGATGCCCGGCCCGATCGTGACGGTTCATGCCCGTGGCGCGGATGGCTATCCCTGCACCCTGCTGCTGGAAGAGGTCGTCACGTCGATCAACACCACGGCGGCGGGGGGCAATGCCAGCCTGATGATGATCGGCTGAGGCATTGGCAGGCGCGGTTGCCGGGCCTAGTCCGGATGCCGTGAAGCTTATCCCGCATCCTGCCAATCCGCCTGCCGCCATCCAAGGCATCGAAGTCACCGCCGACGTTCGGCATGGCGTCAGTACGCTGAGCTGGCGCGTGATCGGCGGTCCGCCGTTGATGGCGGTGCGTTCCGAACCGGAGCGGACCGATGGCCTGTGGCAGACCACCTGTTTCGAGCTGTTCGTAAGACCCGATGACGGCGAGGCCTATTACGAGTTCAATTTCTCGCCTTCGACGCGGTGGGCGGCGTACCGGCTGGATGGGTATCGTACCGGGATGGCGGATCTGCCGCTGCCGGTGCCGATGATCGAACCGCTGGCGGACGGGGTTCGTGTGACGGTTGATCTTTCCGGCCTGCCGGGCGGGACATGGGGTTTCGGGCTGACCGCGGTGATCGAGGAAGCGGACGGGACCAAATCCTATTGGGCGATCGCCCATCCGCCCGGAAAGCCCGATTTCCACGATCCCGCTTGCTTCGCCCTCGAACTCCCGGCAGCAAACGCGGCATGAAATTCGGTATCGATCGCCTGCTCGCCGACCCGCAACTCCGCAAGCCGCTGGAGGGGAAGCGCGTGGCGCTGCTCGCGCATCCCGCTTCGGTGACGGCGGACCTGACCCATTCGCTCGACGCGCTGGTCGCGAGTGGCCTCAACATGTCGGCGGTATTCGGCCCGCAGCATGGCGTGCGCGGCGACCTGCAGGACAATATGATGGAGTCGCCGGACTATACCGACCCGACCTACGGGATGCCGGTGTTCAGCCTGTACGGCGAAGTGCGGCGGCCCACCGGCCAGTCGATGCACACGTTCGACACGATCCTGATCGACCTTCAGGATGTCGGGTGCCGCATCTACACCTTCGTCACCACGCTGCTCTACGTCCTCGAAGCCGCTGCCGAGCATGGCAAGTCGGTGTGGGTGCTCGATCGCCCCAATCCCGCCGGCCGCCCGGTCGAGGGACTGACGCTGCTGCCCGGATGGGAGAGCTTTGTCGGGGCGGGGCCGATGCCGATGCGCCACGGCATGACGCTGGGCGAGATGGGCCACTGGTTCATCGATCACTTCAAGCTGAACGTCGATTATCGCGTGATCGAAATGGAAGGCTGGCAGCCCGATGCAGCGCCCGGCTTCGGCTGGCCGCCTGAGCGCCCCTGGATCAATCCCAGCCCCAACGCCGCCAACGTCAACATGGCCCGCGCCTATGCCGGCACGGTGATGCTGGAAGGCACGATGCTGTCCGAAGGCCGCGGGACAACGCGGCCACTGGAACTGTTCGGCGCGCCGGATATCGATGCCAAGGCGGTAATCGCCGAGATGCGCCGCATCGCCCCGGACTGGCTGGCAGGCTGTACCCTGCGCGACTTCTGGTTCCAGCCGACTTTCCACAAGCATGTCGGCCAGCTCTGCTCGGGCGTGTTCATCCATGCCGGGGGTCCGGGCTACGACCACGCCGCCTTCCGCCCGTGGCGGTTGCAGGCCGCCGGCTTCAAGGCGATCCGCAACCTCTATCCCGAATATGACCTGTGGCGCGATTTCCCGTACGAATATGTGTTCGACAAGCTGGCGATCGACGTCATCAACGGCGGACCGGGGTTGCGCGAGTGGGTGGACGATGCGGGTTCGGTCGCGGGCGGTCTGGATGCGGTGACGTTGCCCGATGAATCGGCATGGGAAGAAGTAAGGCGACCCCATTTGCTATACTGAGCGGAGTATCGGTCCGGTGGCTTGCAGGTTTTGCGCATGGATCAATAGCCGGTTTTCACGGAGCTCCGCCCAAGCCAAGGCGGCCTTGTGGGACCTGTCTTCCCAATGGGAGCGGGATGCTTCCACGGAGTGGGAATTGTGGAGCGCGGATTCCGACATCAATCGCGAGCGGATCGCTCGGGCGCGGGCGCTTGAAGAAACTCAACCCGAAGCGGCGTTCCGGTTGTTGTGCGAAGCTGCGGATGCCGGTTCGGCATGGGCGATGGAACAGGTTGGCGACCGCCTTGAGACGGGACGTGGCACCGCCGTGGATGTCGATCGGGCGCTCGACTATTATAATAGGGCGATCGGCGCCGGATCGTGGACGGCAACCCTTGAGGTTGCCCGCCTTCTTGTAGGGCTGGAGCGTTTCGACGAAGCCGAAGCGATGCTGGAACAAGGTTTGGCCGGCGGCTTCGTCCCGTCCTCTTTCTGGCTGGCCTGGTATCGTTACAAACGGTCCCCGACACTTGCCACCGGCAGAGATGTCAGGCCTTTGCTGAGTCATGCCGCCGATCAAGGGCATCCCGGCGCGAAGCTCATCCTCGCGCGTTGGATGGCGCGAGGCAGATTCGGCGTTCGCGAGATTCCGGCGGGATGCAGGCGGCTATTATGGTTGTCGCGCGAGATACAGGCCGCTCCAGCCGCATAAATCGCTTGACATTGTTCTCATTTTGTTCCATTAATCCGCTCGAAGCTTCGAACCCCTTTCCGACATCGATAACCTGCATCGTTCGCGATGCGGGGCCCCTTACCGCGACCCATCGCGTGCGGGCGCACATGGGCAGGTGCGTGCCCGCCGCGATGCCGGTGTGACTTTTGTGACTCTAGCCGGTTTACCCAGCCGGCGGAAATGCCCGTGCTTTGCCCATGATCCGGCGAAGAACACCCGCCGGGGAATTGCGCCCCGATGGCATTCCGCATAACCACCCGATCATGCTCGCAGGACTGATTTTCGCCATCGAGGACGCAACCGACCGGCCGGGGACGCTGGCAGCGACCTTGCCGTTCGGGGGGATGACCCTGCTCGAATATCAGGTGCGGCTGCTCGCAGGCGCCGGGGCCGAGCGGATCTTCGTCGCGGTGGGGCGAATGACACCGGCCTTGCTTGCCGCCGTCACGCGGGCCGGCAAGCGCGAGGCTTTGGTCGAAGTCGTACGGTCGGCCGAGGAAGCGGCCGAAAAGGTCGATCCGGGCAGCTGCGTGCTGGTGATGGCAGACGGCCTCGTCACGACCGATCCGGTGATCGACCGGATGGCGTCGGGGACGGGTGAGGCCTTGCTGGTCACCAACGATCCCGAATCGCCGGCGGCGATCGAGCGGCTGGACATGAAGGATTGCTGGGCGGGGATCGCTCGCGTCTCGGGCAGCCAGCTTTCCGAGATCGCGACCATGCCCGCGGATTACGACTTCCAGTCGGCGCTGCTGCGCGTCGCGGTGCAGGCGGGAGCCGAGCATGTCGCGCTGACGGCAGGGCAGGAGCGCGGCGGGCATCTGGTCGAGCTCAACGCGCAGGCGCTGGCTTCGCGCAGCAATGACGTGCTGGCGGCGCTGACCGAGCGGCGGACCAGCTGGGCCGATCGCTGGGTATTCACGCGGATCGCGCGCTGGGTATTGCCTGAACTCGTGACGCGGAACGTGCCCGGATGGGCGCTGATCCTGCTGGCCGCGATCTTCGGCGCGACGGGCGTGGGACTGACCCTCTATCGCTGGCCCGGCGCCGGAGGCGGGATGGTCGTGGCGCTGCTTTCGGTCGCGACGCTGGCGACGGGGGCGGCGATGGCGGCGCTGCGGGGCGAGGCGAAGCGGGCCGACGGGCTCGAGCTGGCGATCACCGGCCTGTTCGGCGCGATGACCGCCGCGGCCGGATGGAGCGCCTGGACCGACTGGACCCATGTGTCTCCCGTGATCCTCGCGCTGACCGCGATCGGATGCCAGGGACTTGTCGAACGCGCGCCGTCGCGGCATCGCCGCTGGTGGGCCAGTCCGGCCGCGCATCTGCTGATTCTGACCCCGTTCGCGCTGGCCGGATTCACCGAGGCAGGGCTTGCGATAATTGCGGCCTACGCATTTTCCACGCTCGCTGCGGCGGTTGAGGCGACGCGCGAAAAAGCTTAGCATCGTCTTAAGTAAACTCCCGCTAGTTTGAGGTCGATGTCGGACAATCCCGTCGACGTGCGCGATGGCCTAGCCACCGGCGCTCGCAAGCTGCTCGCGCGTGCGGCGGCTGCGGAGACGTGCGCCTATCGCAGCCTGGTGGTGGCGACCGACGACTTCTTCCTTCCCGAAGAGCAGCGTCTGGACGAGCGGACCCGCTCGGCAATGGCGGTGCTGCTGCGCGGTCTGGTCGAGACGGTAGAGGCCGAAATCCGCGAACATTCGACGCGTTTGCTGGCTTCGCGTGGTGAATCTGTGCTGGCGCAGGCGCTGGCCAACGACACCGCGCCGGTGCTCGCGCGGCTCTCCCGATCGGGCCTGCTGCGCGATCCCGAACTGATGACCGAGCTGATGGCGCGCGTGCGCCAGGAGCTGGTCGGCAATGCGCTGCCGATGCAGGGCGCGGTCGATCCCGAACGGCCCAGCCTGATCAACCGATTCGTTCAGCACCCCGATCGCGTGGTTTCCGCCGGCGCGATGGCCGTGCTGATCGCGGAAAGCCGCCGGCGGGGCAGTCCCGAATCGGGACAGCTGAGCCAGACCGAGCTTCCGGCCGAACTTCACCACCGGCTGGTGTGGTGGGTCGCGGCTGCGATCCGCGAGCGGGTGGCCGATGCAGCCGAGGGTGCGTTCGACGCGCTGGATCAGGCATTGTCGGATGCCGCGACGCGCAGCCTGTCCGCCTATGACGAAGGCGACCGACTGGAAGCGACGGCGATGCGCTTTGCCGCTGCGATCGATGCGCAGCGGCAGGAACTGCCGCAATTGCTGGTCGAATCGCTGGGGGACCGGCGGATCGTGCTGTTCAACGCCTTGCTCGCGCACGCGCTGGGCGTGAGCTACTCGCTGACCCGCGACATCGTGCTGGACCCGGTTGGCGACCGGCTGTGGCTGGCGCTGCGGGCCCTGGAACTGAGCCGCGATACGGTGGCCAAGATCGGGTACGCGCTGTGCGAGGCCGATCCGCGCCGCGATCTGGAGAGTTTCGCCGACACGCTGGACGCGATCGCGTCGATCGGCGCGGGCGAGGCGCGGGCGGCATTGTCGCCGATGAAGCTCAACCCCGATTATCGCGCCGCCGTGCTTGCGCTCGGCAGGGCCGGGGGGGCGGAGTGAACGCCATCGACCCCGCACTTCCCATCGCCATCGGGCAGATCGACAGCGATGGCCGGCTGGTCGATGCGGAGTCGCGCCTGCAGGAACTGAACGAGCGCGCGGGCGGCGGCGTCGGACTGCCGCTGGCGGTGCCGCAGATCGCGACGCTGGCGCGGCTGGCGCAGCGGCTGGGCATCGGCATCTCGCGCAACGTCATCGCCGCCGACGGCGAGGACGATCTGGAACTATGGGTCCGCGCCGAACCGCGTGACGGCGGCGTGCGGCTGGAAGTGAGCGGCTGGCGGCTGCGACCAGTGTGGCGCGCCGCGGCGACCGAGCCCGAGCGCGACGGCGACTTCTTCCGTTCGGCGGCCGACTGGCTGTGGGAAACCGATGCGTCGCTGCGCATCACCTTCCTCTCGATCGAAGCGGGCGCACGGTACGGGTTCGACAGCTCGGCGATGCTGGGCCAGCCGCTGACCCGGCTGTTCGCACTGGAAGAGGACGCCAGCGGAAACCTGCCGATCCTGAGCGCGGTCGCGGCGCAGGCGCGGTTCGACGGGCAAAAGGCGGAACTGCGCGGCACCGGTCGCACAGTGCGCCTGGATGCCACGCCGCGCACCGATCCGGGCGGGCGCTTTGCCGGCTTCGTCGGCGGGGCGCACATGCTCGACGACGAGACGCCGCCCGCGCCGAAGGTGGATGCTCCGCTGCCGGCGACGCCGTTCGGCGGCTTTCCGGACTCGTTCAGCCAGCGCCTCGACCGCGCGCTGCGCGGGCCGCTGGGCAAGATCATCGCGAACGCCGACAGCATCAGCGCGCAGACCGAAGGGCCGCTCAAGTCCGATTATGCCGAATATGCCAGCGACATCGCCAACGCCGGGCGGCACCTGCTGGGGCTGGTCGACGATCTGGTCGATCTTCAGGCGATCGAGCGCGACGATTTCACGACGATCGCGGAGGATATCGACCTGGCCGATGTCGCGCGCCGCGCGGCCGGGCTGCTGGCGGTGCGCGCCGCGCAGGCCGAGGTGCGGATCGACCGCCCCGCGGCTGGCGAGACCCTGCCGGTCACCGGCGAGTTCAAGCGCGCCTTGCAGATCCTCGTCAACCTGATCGGCAATGCCGTGCGCTATTCGCCGCCGGGCGGGATGGTGTGGATCCGGATCGAGGGCAGCGAAGGCCGGGCCCATGTGATCGTCGCCGATCAGGGCAAGGGCATCGCCCACGAGGATCAGGCCCGCATCTTCGACAAGTTCGGCCGCGTCGATCCGACCGAGCCGGGCGGCAGCGGCCTGGGCCTCTACATCGCCCGCCGCCTCGCCCGCGCGATGGGCGGCGACATCACGGTGGACAGCGCGCCGGGAATGGGCGCGCGCTTCGTGTTCACCATGCCCGCGCGCGAATTGCCGGGCCGAAGCCCGGTGTTCGGGGCCTGATCCTACGCCGCCGCTGGTAGCCTAGCCCGCCAGCTTGCCGATATCGCGGAGCAGCTCGGTGCGCATCGCCATGCCGCCGGCCATGTCCTGCCGCATGTCCGCGCCCGCGCCGAACTTGGCGAAGACGACGCGGCGCTTGCCCTTGTCGGCCCAGCCGACGAACCAGCCGAGCGGCTTGCTGTCGTCCTTGTCGAGCGATCCGCTGCCGGTCTTGCCGTGGACGGTCCAGCCGCCGCTGCCTTCGAACACCGGGAGGATGCTCTGGGTGAGCGACTGGGCCTGTGCCGAGACCATGAGGCGGCGGGCGAGCATGCGGCGGACGAACATTGCCTGTTCGTCGGGGGAAATGCGCAGCGAGGACAGCAGCCAGCTATGGGTGAGGCCGTCATTCTTGCCCGGATTGCCGGTCACGTCGCGATTTCCGTAGCCGAGCTGGTCGATATAGGCCTTGAACTTCCGCGCGCCGAGGCGGCGGGTGATCTCGCGCGAATACCAGATGACCGAGTTCAGTTCGAAGCTGGTCGGATCGGTGCGCTGCTTCTCGGCGGCGCGGCTGGCCTGGTGGACGCGCGGGTCATAGTCCCAGGCGGGGGTGTGCGCGTCCTTGAGGATGCCCGCGTCGAAGCCCATCAAGGCCAAGGGAATCTTGAAGGTCGAGCAAGGCGTGAAGCGGGTCGCCGCGGCGCCCGTGCGGTGAAGGATCCTGGCGCTGGCATGATCGACCATGACGAAGGCGCGGGTGCCGGCTGCTGGCGTCGCGGCTTCGGAAAGGCCGGGAAATCCGAGGATTCCATAGCCGGTTCCAAGAGCGAACATACGAGTGAAGTTGCGGCGGTCGATCGTCATGGTGGCGCTCCTGCTAGGGTGTGGGCGCGAGAGTGACGGTGGGGCGAGTGTCGCACAAAGGATGATAGCTGGCGTCTGACCCCAGAAAAACTTATGGATCGGCGATGGTCCGCCCGCATTTGCCGCTCAACGCCCTGCGCGCCTTCGAGGCGTCCGCGCGGCACCTTTCCTTCACGCGCGCAGCGATCGAGCTGTGCGTGACGCAGGCGGCGATCAGCCATCAGGTGAAGGGGCTGGAGGCGCGGCTGGGCGTGCAATTGTTCCGGCGATTGCCGCGCGGACTGGCGCTGACCGACGAGGGGCTGGCGCTGGTCCCGGCGCTGGCGGACAGTTTCGACCGGATCGCCGAACTGGTCGAGGGGATCGCGGCGGGCACTGCGGCGCAATTGCTGTCGGTCGCGGCGGTGGGAACCTTCGCCACCGGCTGGCTGTTGCCGCGCCTGCCGGCGTTTCGGGCCGCCAACCCGCGGATCGACCTGCGGCTGTTCACCAACAACAACCGCGTCGATCTGGCGGGCGAAGGGCTGGATTACGCGATCCGCTTCGGCGACGGGGCGTGGCACGGGACGGAGAGTGTGGCGCTGATCGAAGCGCCGCTGACGCCGCTGTGCACGCCCGCGATGGCGCGCGAGATCGGAGAGCCGCGCGACCTGCTGGGGCTGACGCTGTTGCGCTCCTATCGCGCCGACGAATGGCCGCGCTGGCTGGCGAGCGTGGGCGTGAGTGCGCCGACGCTGCGCGGGCCGGTGTTCGATTCCTCGCTGGCGATGGCCGAGGCAGCGATGCAGGGCGTGGGCGTGGCGCTGGCGCCGCCCGCGATGCTGGCGCGCGCGATCGAGAGCGGTGCGCTGGTGCGGCCGTTCGCGGAGGAAGTGGGGAGCGGGCGTTACTGGCTGACCTGGCTGAAGTCGCGAACGCCCAGCCCGGCGATGACGGCGTTTCGGGAGTGGATCTCCGGGGAATCCATGCAATTCGATAAGTGTTGAAAAACAATCACTTCTCAGGGTCTGGTTGACACGGTTGACACCAATATCGCGAAAATCCGGTTTCCGGCGAAACGCGCGGCGTTGCTGACGAATTCAAAGAGCGGACGGCTTTCCCGAACCCGTGCGAGCCAAGCAGGCGAAATCCAACATTGCAAGCCGGGCACGGACATCGGCGAGCCTGTCTCTAGCGAGGCGGGAGCAGTTTCGTCGCCAGCCGGAGCAGTGCGGCGCCAGCCACGGCGAGCAGGATCAGGATCGGCAGCGTTTCGCCGACCGACAGATAGTCGCCGCGATAGCGCACGGTCTGGCCGTAGCGGATCAGGAACCAGAAGCCGCCGCCCGAGATCAGCAGCAGCCCCGCGCCAAAGAACCCGGTGAGATAGCCGAGCGCGGCGTCGTCATGTTTGTCGGGCGGCCTGATCAATCGCGGCGCCGCTTGGCCGGGACCACGCGCATTCCCGCGACCAGCAGCGCGCCGAGCGCGGCGATGATCCCGCCGCGCATCACCCAGACGCTGTTGTCGACCATGAAGCTGGACGCGGGATAGCGGATCACGCCCAGCCCCTGCAGCATGAAGATCAGGCCGAAGATCACCGCGAGGATGCCGGCGAAGGTCAGGATCGAATGACGCACGCTTTTGTCTCCGTCTCGGTCCCCGGCGGGTGCGGGGGGATGAGGGGTTAATGCGCTTTTAGCTGGTTTCGATCCCGGGAGGGAGTGTTTGCGGGGATCGGGCGACTATGCGCCTCATAATCGGTCGTTTGTGGTGCGGATCGCAGGCCACGAAAGCTGCCGTTCAAGATAGTCATACCGACGACAGCGCTACATAGCTGCCAACCGTGATGACGATACCGGCAAAGCCGCGTTCGAGCAGGCCTTTGCCGGCGCCAAGGCGATGACCGAGAGCAATGCCCGCCATCGTGCCCGCAACACCGCCCGCGATCAGCAGCGCCGTGAGGGGCCAGTTGACCAGCCCCGACATCGCATAGGACAGCGACGTCGTCGCGCCGAGCGCGCTCACCACCACCAGCGATGTGCCGATGGCGAAATTGAGCGGCATGCGCGTCGCGAGCATCAGGCCCGGCACGATCAGAAACCCGCCGCCAATCCCGAAAAAGCCCGCGGCGAACCCCACCGCCAGCCCGATCGGCACCAGCCGGGGCAGCAGCACGCTGGCGCTTTCACGAGTCAGCCGCACATCGGGTGCGAGCGCGGTGCGGCGCGGGCGCAGCATCGAGAGGCCCACGCCAATCATCAGCAGGCCGAAGAGCAGCAGCAGCCGCAGTCCATCGACCGATTTACCCAGTTCCGCACCCAGCGCCGCGCCGACTATGCCGGCTATCGCGAACACCCCCGCGCAACGCCATTTGACGCGCCCGCCACGCGCATGGCCGATCAGGCTCGCCAGCGCGTTCGCGCTGACCGCGACTGCCGCAGTGCCGATCGCGGCATGGGTTGATCCCACGCCGACCAAATAGACGAGCAGCGGGACGGCGAGGATCGATCCCCCGCCGCCGACCAGCCCTAGGACGAGCCCGATCAGCCCGCCAGCGCCCAGCGCCGCGCCGATGGTAGCCGTGTCCATAGTGGGTCAGGCCGCTGCCCGGCGGTTCCACGGCATCGCGCGCAGCAGCCGCGCCATGCCGCACCAGCCCGAAACGCCGGCAAAGATCAGGCCTGCGCCGACGAATGCCGCCAGCCCGAAAAACTCTGGCGCGACGAACAGGCCCAGCAGCACACCGATCACCACTAGCGACCCGGCGGCGATCTGCACCTGGCGCATCACCTCGATGGGCTGCGAAGCGTCGGCGATAATCTTGTGACCGGCGCGGCGCCAGGCATCAATGCCGCCATCCAGGATATAGGTGTCGCAGTCGCTCGCCGACTGTTGGAGCTGCGCGGCATTGCCCGCAGTGCGCATGCCAGACCGGCAGTGAAACACCACCGGGCGACCGTCATTGGCCAGTTCGCCAATCCGCTCGAGCGGGAGGTTGATCGCGCCGGGAATGCGCTCACGCGCATGTTCGTCAGCCCCGCGAATGTCGATCAACCGCGCGCCGCCGTCGATAATGGCCTGCGCCGCATGCGGATCGAGAGTCTTGATCGCCATCGTGTCAGTCCTTGCAATAGAGTTGGTAGAGTGTGGCCAGCAGGGATTCGACGCGCGGATCGGCGATGCGATACCAAAGCGTCTGGCTCTCCCGGCGGTAGGCAACCAAGCCCTCTTCCCGCATCCGCGCGAG
This sequence comes from Sphingomonas sp. G-3-2-10, assembly GCF_012927115.1. Taxonomy (NCBI): domain Bacteria; kingdom Pseudomonadati; phylum Pseudomonadota; class Alphaproteobacteria; order Sphingomonadales; family Sphingomonadaceae; genus Sphingomonas; species Sphingomonas sp. G-3-2-10. Next base: position 587,070 of record NZ_JABBFY010000001.1, read on the forward strand.
GTGCTGCGAGCAGGCCGATTGCGACAGCTGCGTTTCAGACGCGAGATCGCCGACAGGCATCTCGCCATGCTCGACCAGCTTGCACAGCAGCATTAGCCGCCGGGCATTGCCGATCGCCTTCAGCGTCGCGGCGACCGATTCGGCCTTAGCCTCGAACGTCGCCAGATCCATCGGGGGCTTGATCATTCCATCACTCCGTTAGTACTTGCTAATATAGAATATGCTAATATATAGTCAAGCACGAGACTGGAGGCGACGATGACGACCCCGCATATCGAGGCATTTTTCGACGAACCGACCAATACGGTGAGCTATCTGGTCGCCGACCCGGTTCAGGGCGTGGCCGCGGTGATCGATCCCGTGCTGGATTTCGATCTGGCCAGCGGAGAGGCAGACAACCGTTCGACCGAGCGGATCCTGGCCCATGCCGAGAAGCAGGGCTGGCGGATCGAGATGGTGCTGGAAACCCATGCCCATGCCGACCACTTGTCGGCCGCGCCTTTCATCAAGGCGAAGACCGGCGCCTGGATCGGTATCGGCGCGCATATTCGCGACGTTCAGCGCATCTTCCGCCCGGTCTTCGCGATGACCGATCTCAAGACCGACGGCTCCGATTTCGATCGGCTGTTCGAGGATGGAGAGCGGTTCGCGATCGGCAATCTATCGGTTGAGGTGATGCACGTCCCGGGCCACACCCCGGCTGACATTGCCTATCGCATCGGTGACGCCGTGTTCGTCGGCGACACGTTGTTCATGCCGGACTACGGCACGGCGCGCGCCGACTTTCCGGGCGGCGACGCGCGTACGCTCTATCGCTCGATCCACCGGCTGCTGGCGCTGCCGGATGAGACCCGGCTGTTCATGTGCCACGATTACATGGCGCCGGGCCGCGATGACTATCGCTGGGAATCGACCGTCGGGGAGCAGCGGCGGGCGAGCGTTCACGTCAATGAAGGCGTCAGCGAGGATGATTTCGTCGCGATGCGCGAAGTGCGCGATGCCGGGCTCGCAGTACCCAGGCTGTTGCTGCCGTCGATCCAGGTGAACGTGCGCGCGGGCCGCTTCCCCGTGGCGGAAGCGAATGGCGTCAGCTATTTGCGCATTCCGGTGAAGTGGAGAACAGCGTGAGCCTGTGACGCGCGCATTCCAACCGGAATGTACCTCGTAGGCGCATCGCCAGCGGACCAGCCGCCGTGGCGAGAGCGCCACTTCGCAGTTCCAACGTCTGCGCAAGGGATATTCTGCTCACAACCTGCCAGGCCGCTACGGGCCGACAAGCGGTCATTCGGTTTGTGGCAGTGCCATACGCATCAGGAGGGCCGAGATTGACGGACTAAACGCAGGCTTCTTCAAATTCCTCGCGCTGAGCGAAGTACGGCCCCGGGGTCGCATCCACTATCTCTTTGTCGCCCCAGATTTGATCCGGGGGCCTGCTTTACGCCCGCAGAGGAAGAAGCCGGGGTGGCCGGAACGACAGCGGCGGACGAGGCATCGAGCCTCGTCCGCCGCTGTCCCACCCCTTGCCCCTCCCTTGAAGGGAGAGGGATTTAGGCCTGTCCGCCTTTAGCGCTGGCCGACGGGCACGTAGTCGCGCTGGGTCGGGCCGGTGTAGAGCTGGCGCGGGCGGCCGATCTTCTGCTCGGGGTCCGAGATCATCTCGTTCCACTGCGCGACCCAGCCCACGGTGCGGGCGAGCGCGAACAGCGCGGTGAACATGGTGGTCGGGAAGCCGATCGCCGAGAGGATGACACCCGAATAGAAATCGACGTTCGGGAACAGCTTCTTCTCGATGAAGTACGGATCGTTGAGCGCCATCTCCTCGAGCTGGAGCGCGACTTCGAACACGGGGTTCGAGACGTTGAGCTCCTTGAAGACCTCGCGGACGGTCTGCTGCATCACGGTCGCGCGCGGATCGTAGTTCTTATAGACGCGGTGACCGAAGCCCATCAGGCGGAACGGATCGTTCTTGTCCTTGGCGCGGGCGATGAATTCCGGGATGCGATCGGGCGTGCCGATTTCGTGCAGCATGTTGAGCGCCGCTTCGTTCGCGCCGCCATGTGCCGGGCCCCACAGGCAGGCGATGCCGGCCGCGATGCAGGCGAACGGGTTCGCGCCCGACGAACCGGCGAGGCGCACGGTCGAGGTCGAGGCGTTCTGTTCGTGATCGGCGTGGAGGATGAAGATGCGATCCAGCGCGCGCTCGATCACCGGGTTCACCACATATTCCTCGGCCGGAACGCCGAAGGTCATGCGCAGGAAGTTGCCGGTGTAGGACAGGTCGTTCTGCGGATAGAGGAACGGCTGGCCGACGCTGTACTTGTACGCCATCGCCGCGATCGTCGGCATCTTGGCGATCAGCCGGTGGCTGGCGATCATCCGCTGCGTCGGATCGGTGATGTCGGTCGAGTCGTGATAGAAGGCCGAAAGCGCGCCGACGACGCCGCACATGATCGCCATCGGATGCGCATCGCGACGGAAGCCGCGATAGAAGGTGGCGAGCTGCTCGTGCAGCATGGTGTGGCGGCTGATCGTGTAGCTGAACTTGTCGAGTTCCGCCTGATCCGGCAGCTCGCCGTTCAGGAGGAGGTAGCTGACTTCCATGAAGCTCGACTTTTCGGCGAGCTGGCCGATCGGGTAGCCGCGGTGAAGCAGCACGCCCTGGTCGCCATCGATATAGGTCAGCCCGGATTCGCAGCTGCCCGTCGAGGTGAAGCCGGGATCGTAGGTGAACATGCCGGTCTTGGCATAAAGCTTCCGGATGTCGACGACGTCGGGACCGACGCTGCCGGAGAGGACGGGATACTCAGAGTCCCCGATCTTCAAGGTTGCGTCGCTCATCGTCGTTCCTTTCGTTTCTCGTCAGGCGGGGACGCCGATCTGATCGGCAATCCGCCCGAGGCTTTCTTCGCGGCCCAGCAGCACCAGCACGTCGAAGATGCCGGGCGACGTCTTGCGGCCGACCAGCGCAGCACGAAGCGGCTGCGCGACGGCGCCAAGCTTGACCCCCGCATCCTCGGCGACAGCACGTACCGCCGTTTCGAGCGCTTCCGTATCCCAGCTTTCCGCTGCGTCAAGCGCCGCGTGCAGCCGGGCCAGCAATGCCCGCGCGTCGCCCTCTAGCAGAGCCTTTGCCGCTTCGTCCAATTCCAGTGGGCGAGTGCGAAATAGGAAGGCGGCGCCATCGGTCAATTCGAGGAGATTCGCGGCGCGCGGCTTCAATTCGGCCATGCTGCGACGCAGAAGATCGAACTGCGATTCGCTGAGTTCGAAGCCCATCCGGGCGGCAACCAGCATGGCCAGTCGATCGTCATCCGCTTCGCGGATGTAATGACCGTTCAGGTTCTCCAGCTTCTTCTGATCGAACCGGCTTGGTGATTTTCCGACGCCCGACAGATCGAACCATTCGATCGCCTGCTCGCGGCTGATGATCTCGTCGTCGCCATGACCCCAGCCGAGGCGCAGGAGATAGTTCGAAACGGCCTCGGGCAGCAGGCCCATCTCGTCGCGATAGGCATCGACGCCCAGCGCGCCGTGGCGCTTGGAAAGCTTGGCCCCATCCGCGCCGTGGATCAGCGGGATGTGGGCATAGACTGGTTCGGGCCAGCCCATCGCGCGATAGATGGGCAGCTGGCGGAAGGCGTTGTTGAGGTGATCGTCGCCGCGGATGACGTGGGTGACGCGCATGTCGTGATCGTCGACGACGACGGCGAGCATATAGGTGGGCGTGCCGTCGGAGCGGAGCAGGACCAGATCGTCGATTTCGCTGTTCTGGACGGTCACTTCGCCCTGAACGGAATCGCGGATCGTGGTCGCGCCTTCGGTCGGGGCCTTGAGGCGGACGACGAACGGCTTGCCTTCCTCGTTCGGCAGCTTGTCGCGCCAGGGCGAGCGGATGCGCAGCGGCTTCTTCGCCGCTTCGGCTTCGGCACGCATCGCGGCGAGCTCGTCCTGGGTCAGGTAGCAGCGATAGGCCGCGCCCTTCTCGACCATTTCATGCGCGACCGCTGCGTGGCGATCGGCGCGGGCGAACTGGAACACTTCGTCGCCGTCCCAGTCGAGACCGAGCCAGCGCATTCCATCCAGAATGGCGTCGATCGCAGGCTGTGTGGAGCGGGCGCGGTCGGTATCCTCGATCCGCAGCAGGAACTTGCCGCCGTGATGGCGGGCGAAGAGCAGGTTGAACAGCGCGGTGCGCGCGCCGCCGATATGGAGGAAGCCCGTGGGGGACGGCGCGAAACGGGTGACGACACCAGAGATTTTCGGCGTGCTGCCGTTGTCAGATACTGCGCTCAACTGCGCCTGCTCCCAGACTTGAAATTCGGTGGCCAGTTCAGCCGCCGAGGCCCCTAGCACGGGGTTCCCCTCCCTTCAAATGGGAGCGCCGACACTGATTTCCCAGTGCCGCGACGCGCTGGAGCGCTGGCTGGAGAGCGAACGCGAGCAACTGGTGCTGTGGCTGCCGGTGATGCTGGGGGTGGGGATCGCCGCATGGTTCGTGCTGCCCGACAAGGCGGCGTGGATCGCGTTCCTGACCGGCGCGGGGGCGTTGGGCCTGATCGGACTGGCGGTTTCCGGAACCACGCGGCTCGGGCGGGTGGTGCTGGCGAGCGCGATCGCGATGGCGCTGGGGTGCGGCTGGATCTGGTTGCGGGCCGAACGGGTGGCGGCGCCGGTGCTGGCGCGGGCGGCGGTGGTGGCGTTCGAAGCGCGGGTGGAGCGCGTCGAGCAACTGCCCGCACGCGCGCTGGTCAGGCTGAGGCTGGCGCCGGTCGGCCGGGCGGACTTGCCGCCGCTGGTGCGCGTCAATCTGGCGGAGAAGGATGTGCCGGCGGGACTGGCGCGCGGGAGCGTGGTGAGGCTGCGGGCGCGGCTGATGCCGCCGCCGCCGCCTTCGGTGCCGGGGGCCTATAATTTCGCGCGGGTCGCCTGGTTCGACGGGATCGGCGCGACGGGGCGCGGGTTCGCGCCGGTGACGGTGACCGCTGGGTCAGACGGTGGGCGCGCGGACCTGCGGACGCGGCTCTCGTCGCATATCCAGAGCCGGGTGGAAGGCAGCGCGGGCGGGATCGCGAGCGCGCTGGCGACGGGGGATCGCGGCGCGATTTCGGACGAAGACTCGGAAGCGATGCAGCGATCCGGGCTCGCGCATCTATTGTCGGTGAGCGGGCTGCACGTGACTGCGGTGACAGCGGGAACGATGCTGCTGGTCCTGCGGTTGCTGGCGCTCAGCCCGTGGCTGGCGCTGACGTGGCGGCTGCCGCTGGTGGCGGCCGGCGCGGGCGCGGCTGCGGCGATCGGATATACGCTGCTGACCGGCGCCGAAGTGCCGACGATCCGGTCGTGCGCGGCGGCGCTGCTGGTGCTGCTGGCGCTGAGCCTCGGGCGCGAGGCGATCACGCTGCGGCTGGTCGCGGCGGGGGCGTGCTTCGTGCTGCTGCTCTGGCCCGAGGCGCTGGCGGGGCCGAGCTTCCAGCTGAGCTTCGCGGCGGTTACGGTGATCGTCGCGCTGCACGAGCATCCGGTTGTGCGCGGCTGGTTCCTGCGGCGCGAGGAGGGATGGGGGCGGCGCTTGCTGCGCGGGCTGGGGTCGCTGTTGCTCACCGGCGTCGCCGTGGAGCTGGCGCTGATGCCGCTGGCGCTGTTCCACTTCCACAAGGCAGGCGTCTATGGCGCGCTGGCCAATATCGTGGCGATCCCGCTGACGACATTCGTCATCATGCCGCTGGAAGCGCTGGCGCTGACGCTCGATCTGGCCGGGCTTGGCGCGCCGGTGTGGTGGCTTGCCGAGCAGGCGCTGCATTTCCTGCTGTGGCTGGCCCATGCGGCGTCTTCGGCGCCGGGCGCCGTCGCTGCCTTGCCCGCGATGCCGGCGGGCGCGTTCGCGCTGATGGCGGCGGGCGGGCTGTGGATCGCGCTGTGGCGGAGCCGCGCCCGGCTGGCCGGGGCGCTGCCGCTGGCGATCGGCGCGACATGGGCGCTGATGACGCCGCCGCCCGACCTGCTGGTGACCGGCGACGGGCGGCATCTGGCGATCCGGACGCCCGATGGCGGGATGGCGCTGCTGCGCGACCGGGCGGGGGACTATACGCGCGACATGCTGGCCGAGAATGGCGGCGAAGCGGATCTGGCGCTGCTGGCGGAGCAGCCCGGTGCGCGATGCAGCGCGGATCTGTGCATGATCGATGTCGTCGCGGGTTCGCGGCGCTGGCGGGTGACGGCGACCCGGAGCAATTATCTGGTGCCGTGGCGCGAGATGATGGCGCTGTGCAGGGCGAGCGACATCGTGGTGAGCGACCGCCGCCTGCCGCCGGGTTGCGCGCCGCGATGGATGAAGCTCGATCGCGAGACGCTGGCGCATACCGGCGGCGTGGCGGTGACCTTTGCGAGCGGGCGGGTAACGACGGTGAACGGACCGGCGGGACGGCATCCGTGGGTTGACCCGCCGACCGTAATGCCGCCACCTGCGCCGCGACCGATCCCGAAAGGCCGATGATGCGCGCGCTTGCCCTGATGCTTCCGATCCTGTTGGCGGGTGCCGCACCGGCGCATGACGGGCAGGATGCCTGGGCGGAGCAGCGGCGGGAATGGAATGTGCCGGCCGAGCCGTTCCGGATCGCGGGCAATGTCTGGTTCGTCGGGACCGAGGGGCTCTCGGCGTTCCTTATCACCGATCCCAAGGGGCATGTGCTGATCGATGGCGGTCTGCCCGAGAGCGCGCCGCTGATCCTCGCCAATATCGCGAAGCTCGGTTTCAAGGCGAAGGACGTGCGCTACCTGCTGATCAACCATGCGCATTTCGACCATTCGGGCGGGCTGGCGGAGATCCGGAAGGCGACCGGCGCGACGCTGATGGTGAGCGAAGGCGATCGCCGGGATATCGAGCGCGGGCGGACGCTGGGGCGGACCGATCTGCTCGGCTTTCCGCCGGTGAAGGTAGACAGGGTGATCGGAGAAGGAACGCATATCCGCATCGGGGCGACCGACCTGACCACGCACCTGACGCCAGGGCATACGCGCGGCTGCACGAGCTGGTCGATGAAGGTGACCGAAGCGGGGCGCACGCTGGACGTGCTGTTCGCGTGCAGCCTGACGGTGGCGGGGCGCGTGCTGACGCCCGCAGCGGAAAGCGAGTTCCTCGACACCTTCGCCGCGCTGGGGCGGATGCGGGCGGACATTTTCCTGAACTTCCATCCCGGCGCGTTCGGAATGGAAGCGAAGCGGGCACGGCTCGCTGCCGGGGATCCGTTCGCCTTCGTCGCGCCGGAGGAACTCGGGCAACGTGTCGCCGCGGCGCGCATGGGCTTCGAAACCGAACTGGCGCGCCAGCGCGCCGCGCTGAAGAAATAGGAGCGGGCCATCAATCCGCTCCAGCGCATTCCGCCGCATACGATGCGGCACGATGTCCTGCCCGAGGCCGAACATGCGGCCCTGATCGAATGGGCGATGGCGAACGAAGCCGCGCTGGTACCGTCGCGCGTCGGCGGACATCGCGTGCTTGCCGACCAGCGCAACGCGCGCAGCCTGTATGGCGATGCGCCGTGGAAGCAGGGGATGAGCGCGCGCATCGCCGCGCTGATGCCCGGCATCCTGGCGGACCTGGGCATGGCGTCGTTCGCGATGGACGGGTTCGAGACCGAGATGGTGGTCTATCCCGATGGCGGCTTCATCAACCGGCATCACGATACGGCGACGGGGCTCAGCCGCCACAAGCGCGATCGGGTGGTGACGATCGTCTATTATTTCCACCGCGAGCCGCGCGGCTTTACGGGCGGCGAATTGCGGCTGGTTCCGAAGATCGCGCCGCCAGACGGCGCACCTGCGCATATCGATCTGACGCCGGGCCAGAACATGCTGATCGCCTTCCCGAGCTGGGCGATTCACGAAGTACTGCGGATCGGGATCCCTTCAGGGGATTATGCGGATTCGCGGTTCGCGATCAATTTCTGGGCGGTCCGCAACCACCCGGCCAGCCCCGGCACCCAGCCTGAGCTGGGGCCGGGGCCGGAAGGTCAGTAGCGGCGCAGCAGGCCGGCGAGGCGGCCCTGGATCCGCACCTGATTGGGGCGGTAGCGCTGCGGATCGTAGCTGCGGTTCGCCGGATCGAGACGAATCATCGCGCCTTCCTTGCGGAAGAATTTCAGCGTCGCTTCGGCTTCGTCGATCAGCGCCACGACGATCTCGCCGTCGCGCGCGGTTTCGGTGCGGCGGATCAGCGCATAGTCGCCGTCGAGAATGCCGGCCTCTACCATCGAGTCACCGGCGACCTCGAGCGCATAATGTTCGCCCGAACCGAGCAGGGCGGCAGGCACCGGGAGCATGGTCGAGCTTTCGAGCGCTTCGATCGGCGTACCTGCGGCGATGCGGCCGTGAAGCGGGATCTCGATCACGTCGTTGGCGGGCTCGGGCGCGCGGGGCTTGAGCGCCACGACATTGTCGGCGGCCGGTGCCGGCGCGGCCTTCTTCGTCTCTCCGCCACGCTCGGGCATCTTGAGGACTTCGAGGGCGCGGGCGCGATTGGCCAAGCGGCGGATGAAGCCGCGCTCTTCCAGCGCCGAGATCAGCCGGTGGACGCCCGACTTCGACTTGAGATCCAGTGCTTCCTTCATTTCCTCGAACGAGGGGGAAACGCCGGTCTCGTTCAGGCGGTCGTTGATGAAGCAGATCAGATCGTGCTGCTTGCGCGTGAGCATTCCCGGGATCCTCTCTTGGGAACAGACTGGGAACGTTTATGCAATGTTCCGCGAGCTTGTCAAGCGATGCCGAGGATTTCCACCGAGTCGCCGATATTTGCGGGCAGCGCGTGGGGGGCGCGCAGGATCAGGCAGTTGGCCCGCGCCAGCGTGCGGAGCATCGAACTGTCCTGGATGGTGGAAGCCGATACCGCGCCATCGCGCAGTTCGGCACGAAGATAGTCGGTGCGTTCCCCGTTCGCCGGCAGCGGCTCGCCAAGGATGGCGGCGCGCGGCTGGGGAAAGGGATTGCGTGCGCCTGCCAGATAGGCGGCGAGCGGGCGTACGAAGAGCTGGGCGGTGACGAAAGCCGAAACCGGATTGCCGGGAAGGCCGAGGATAACTGCCTTGCCGAGCCGCCCGGCCATCATCGGCTTGCCCGGGCGCAGCGCGATCCGCCAGAAATCGATCGTCGCGCCGGCAGCTTCGAGCGCGGGACGGACCAGATCGTGATCGCCGACCGACGCGCCGCCGGTGGTGACCAGCAGATCGGCGTCGACCGCGCGGAACGCCGCCTCCAGCGCATCGGCGCGATCGGGGAGGATGCCGAGATCGACGATCTCGACCTGAAGATCGGCGAGCTGCGCGGTCAGCATCAGCCGGTTGGTTTCGGGAAGCTGGTCCGGGCCGATGTCCGCGCCGGGCGGGACGAGTTCGTCGCCCGTGGCGGCGATGGCGATGCGCGGGATGCGCCGGACGGGCAGAGTGGCGTGACCGGCGACCCCGGCAAGCGCGAGGCGCGCGGGGGTGAGGCGGTCTCCGGCGGCGATCAGCGTGTCGCCTTCCGCGAAATCGAGACCGCGACGGCGGATGTTGCGGCTCTCATAGGCGGGGCCTTCGCCGGTCAGCGTGAGGGCGGCGGCGTCGCGTGAGGCTTCTTCCTGCACCAGAACCGTGTCGGCGCCGGCGGGAACATGGGCGCCGGTGAAGATGCGCACGGCCTGACCCGGCGAGACTTGCCCGCCAAAGCTGCGGCCCGCTGCGCTCTCACCGATCACCGTCCAGGGGCCGGGCATGTCGGCGAAGCGGATCGCATAGCCGTCCATCGCGGAAAGATCGGCGATCGGCTGGGTGCGCAGCGCGGTGATATCGGCGGCGGCGTAACGGTTCGCCGCCTGCGCGAGGGGGACGGTTTCGGCCGGGAGCGGCGTCGCGAGCGCGAGCAGGCGGGACTGCGCATCGGCGACGGGGAGGAGGGCGGGACCGGCCATGACGTTGCGGTGGCACAGAAGGGGCGGGTTGGGACAGGGGAAATCGGCGCGAGCCGGTGACACGGATTGGTCGCGAGACCGTCATGCAGGCGCAACCGTCCCTTCACCACCGAGTCTCCGGCCCCGCCTACCGGCCCCCTGAACCATAAAGGGGTCACACCAGATGAAATCCAGCCTGCTCGCCGCGGGCGCGCTTGCCGCGCTCGCCTTCGCCAATGCCGCTCATGCCCAGGACGTGCCCGAAGAGGCAGGCGAGGAGATCACCGTCACCGGCCAGCGCGCCCAGCAGGAGCGCGCGATCGAGCTGAAGCGCGATGCGATCAGCATCGTCGATGTGGCCGCGGCGGACGAAATCGGGCGGCTGCCCGACCGCAACGTCGCCGAAGTGATCGAGCGGCTGCCGGGCGTGGGCGTGACCTACGACCAGGGCGAAGGCCGCTATGTCGCGATCCGCGGCGTGCCTTCGGACCTCAACAATTATTCGGTCAACGGCGTCGAGATCGGCAATCCCGACGGCACCAGCCGCTCGCTGCCGCTCGACGTGGTGTCGGGCCAGCTGCTCAACCGGGTCGAAGTGGTGAAGGCCAAGACCGCCGATCTGGACGGACAGGGCATCGGCGGTTCGATCAACCTGGTGACCCAGACCGCGTTCGATTACCGCAAGGCGTTCAACGTCACGCTGAACGCGCAGGCCGGCTATCAGGAACTGAACAAGAAGGTCCCGGTGCGCGGCGACGCCAGCATCGCGGCGCGTTTCGGATCCGAGGAGCAGTTCGGCATCGCGCTGGGCGCGAGCTATTCGAACCGCACTTTCGCCAGCTATGGCGTCTATCCCGACGACTGGCGCCCGGCGACCACGCCCGCCACGGCGGTGATCGCCCAGTCGGCGCGGGGCGCGCTGCCGGTCAACATCAAGTTCACCGATTACAGCCTGCAGCGCGAGCGGATCGGCGCGGCGGGTTCGTTCGATTTCCGGCCGAACGAGAACCATCAATTCCATGTGCGCGGCATCTATTCGAAGTTCACCGAGGAGGAATATCGCCAGCGCTATCGCCTCGATTTCGCAAGCGACGCGCTGCTGCCGCGGCTGACCTTCAATCCCGGTGGCCTGACCGGCACCGTCACCGGCACGCCCAATGCCGGCGTGGGCGCGGGCGTCGGCCCCGAGCGGCGGCAGGATCTGCGTTTCGAATATAAGGAAAAGTCGATCCTGGCCGGCATGCTGGGCGGATCGAGCCATTTTGGCGACGTGACGCTCGATTACGTCGTGGCGCGCGTCCACAACGAAGTGCGCGAGCCGAACCAGCTGTGGCAGTTCCGCTGCAACCCCGGCACGGTCGATTTCGACCTGACCGAGAAGGTGTTCAGCGCGACCCCGCGTACCGAATGCACGTCGTCGCAGCTGAATTTCCGCCAGTACACCGAGCAGAACGAAAGCGGCGACGAGGATATCTGGCAGGGCCGCGCCGACCTGACCTGGCACATCGCCGGGCTGGACGAAGGCAGCTTCGTGAAGCTGGGCGGCAAGTATCGCGCGACCGACAAATGGTTCGACAGCGCCAACGACACCTGGACCCGCGGCGGCAATGCGGCGACCCGCTTCACGCTGGCGCAGTTCAACCTTTCCGGGGCGCCGGTGACGGTCTATCCCGATGGCGACGACCGGCCCTATTTCAATGCGCCGACGATCGACCTCGCCGCGATCCGCGACTTCACTGCCTCGAACCTGTCCGGCCCGTTCTTCGTTCGCGATACTACCGCGTCGCTGGCCAACGCGACGCTCAACGATTTCCGGATCGATGAGGACGTGACCGCCGGTTACGCGATGGTCAATCTGCGCTTCGGCGCGGTGACGGTGACGCCGGGCATCCGGTTCGAACACACCAAGTCGCGGGTCACCGGATACCGGCTGGAAGGCGGCACCACCGTGGTCCCCGCGACCGTGCTGAACGAATATGACGACTGGCTGCCGAGCCTGATCGTGCGGCTGGAGCCGTCGCGGAACACGGTATTCCGCCTTGGCTATACCCGCAATCTGGGCCGGCCGAACTACAGCCAGCTCTCGCCCGGCGGGTCGCTGAGCTATGAGGATGCCAATTCGGACGGGCAGTTCGAGGGATCGTTCAGTGCGGGCAATGCGGCGCTGAAGCCGTATCGCGCCGACAATCTCGATTTCACCGGCGAATGGTATTTCTCGAAGGGCGGCCTGCTGACCGTCGGCGTGTTTGCCAAGTTCATCAAGAACCCGATCTTCGTGCAGAATTACGTGCTGACCAACACCAGCTTCGCCGGCCGTCCGTTCGAGCGGCTGGGCTTCTCGCAGCCGCTGAACGCCGACAGCGGCGACATCATCGGCATCGAAGCGGCGTACCAGCAGCAGTTCACCTTCCTGCCGGGCTTCCTGTCGGGCTTCGGCATCGAACTGAACGGCACGCTGACGGACTCGAACCTGCAGCTGCCGAGCGGCCGCACCTCGACCTTCCCGAGCCAGTCGGGCTTTCTGTACGGCGCGCAGCTTTTCTACCAGCGCGGCCGGGTGGAGGCGTCGATCGCCTATCACAATACCGGCCACTCGCTGATCGCGCCGGGCGGGGTGGATTATCAGGACCAGTATAACGACGATCTGCGCCGGCTCGATTTCAAGGCGAGCTTCGAAGTGTTCACTGGCGCCACGCTGTTCGTCGAAGCGCAGAACCTGACCGACGAGCCGACTCGCCAGTATCAGGGCGGCCGGACCGACTGGATCTCGCAGAACGAGCGTTACGGCCGCACCGTCTATGGCGGCGTATCGGTGAAGTTCTGATGCAGATGCTCCTGCCGCTCCTCCTCGCATTCGGACAGACGCCGCCCGAACCGGAGGTGGTCGCACGGATGCCGGCCGCGGAGGCGCGGCAGGGCGTCGTTGCCGACCGGCGCTTCGTCTATGCCGTCTCCAATGCGGAGATCGGCAAGTACGATCGCGCCACGGGCAAGCGGATCGGCCATTGGCAGGGCGATCCCAAGCTGTTCCGGCACATGAACAGCTGCATCCTGCTGCGCCGCGAGATCGTCTGTGCCGCGTCCAACTATCCGGACACGCCGATGGCGAGTTCGATCGAATGGTTCGACGCGGCGCGGATGGAACATGTCCGCTCGCGCAGCCTCGGCCCCGGCCGGGGGTCGCTGACCTGGCTCGACTGGCATGACGGCAGCTGGTGGGCGGGTTTCGCCAATTATGACGGCAAGGGCGGGGAGGCGGGCCGAGACCATCGGCTGACGACTTTGGTGCGCTATTCGCCGGAATTCGTGGAGGAGGGCGCCTGGCTGTTCCCCACCGAAGTGCTCGAACGCTTCGCACCCTATAGCTCGTCGGGCGGCGTGTGGGGCGATGACGGGCTGCTCTATGTGACCGGGCATGACCGGCCCGAGCTTTATGCGCTGCGCCTGCCCGAGGCGGGGTCGCGGCTGGAACTGGTCACCACGCTGGCCATCCCCACCAACGGTCAGGCGATCGCGTGGGAGCGGGGCGGGCGGCGCATCCTCTGGTCGATCGAGCGCAAGACCAGGGAAGCGGTCGCGACACGCATTCCGGAGATCATGCCAAAGCGTTGAGGATCAGAGATCGCGCGCGGCGATCCGGTCCAGTTCGTGCTGGCGCAGCGGGATGCGGAACTCGGCGAGATAGCGGCCCTGATCGGCTTCGATCACCGTCGCCGGCCAGCCAGTGGTGCCCGGCAGGGTGATCCACAGGGGGGTGCCCTTTTCGATCGAGGCGTCGGCTTCGAATTCGACCAGCCCGAAAGTGAGGCTGCGGACGCGGACGTTCCACCAGCGCGCGCCTTCGCGGACGCGGCCGGGGGCGTCGAGATGAAGTGCGGCCTTGTCCGCCTTCAGGCCGAAGCCCTTCTCTTCCTCATGGATGCCGAGCGTGCGGATCGTGTGGATGCGCGAGGGGCGGTTCTGCGCCTGACGGAGCCAGGGCATGAGAATCTGCCAGCCCAGCTCGTTTTCGAAGGCGATGCCGGCGTGGCGGCCCTGCGACCAGCGGACCTGCCCGACGATCGGGTGGAGGCCGTCGAAGGCGATCTGGACTTCCTCGTCGGGTGCCAGCGCGAATTCCATGTCGATGCCGACGCCCGCCTGCGACACGTCGCGGGTGCGGGCGAATTCCACCTTGTTGCCGCGGCGGATCGAGACGGTCTGGTGGAGTTCGACGCGCGGCACGCTGCGGCGCTCGGCGGGAAGATGAGCGAGGTTGCGGGCGAGCGCGCCGACCACGTCGATCGGGGCGTCGAACAGGAAGCCGGCTTCGTCTTCGTCGATCCAGCTGATCTCGCCTTCGATCGCCTGGCCATTTTCGAGTTCGAGGGTGAAGCGGTCGCCATCCTCGACATTGGTCTCAAGCAGGCGGAGCGTGGCGCCGGCTGCGCTGAGCTTGCGCACGAAGCAGCGTTCGCGGCTGGCGTCTGCGCCGATCAGCGTGGCCGGATCGAGATGATCGATATGGGCGGGGTTGGGAATCGAAGCTGGAAGATCTGCGCTCAGGCAGAAAATCGTCGCGGACCTGAGTCCTTCCGTCATACCAAAAACCCCACCGAATCCCGCGCGAAGGGTTGGGCTTCCGGGCTGAAGAAAGTCTTAATCCTACAGCCCGTTAACCTCCTAATCGCAGTTAATCGCGGTCGGGCGCGCCGAGCGGGAAATAGTGGCGGAACGGCCGTCCGCCATCGACTGCGCGGGCGAAGGACGGACGGGCCAGCAGCCGTGCGCGATAGGCCTTGAGATGGGTGTGTTCGGCCGGGATCGGATAGGCCCAGTCGGCATAGAAGAGCGACGGAGCGGCGGCGCAATCGGCGAGTGTGAAGCTGTCGCCTATGGCCCATTCGCGCCCCACCATATGGCTGTCGATCCAGGCATAGGCCCGGTCGAGCGTGCGGTGGATATAGCCTTCCAGATGCGGATCGCGCTGATCCTCGGGCCGCAGCATGTTGTTCACCAGCGGCTGCATCGCGTTCATGATGTAATTGTCGAACACCCGGTCGAACATGCGCGCTTCGAGCGCGGCGTCGGGATCGGCCGGGATCAGCGCGACCGGGCCGGGATGGTGAATCGCGAGATATTCGATGATCGCGGTCGATTCGAAGATCGTCCGGCCGCGATCGACGAGGACCGGGAACTTGCCCATCGGCGCGAGCGCGGCGAACTCGCGGCAATTGGCTTCCTCTTCGGGGCTGATCAGGCGGAAGTCGAACGCGATGTCATTCTCGTAAAAGGCGATCAGCGCCTTCTGGTAATAGGACGAGAAGGGATGGCCAAAGAGCTGGGGGTTCATCTGTGCCTCGCAATAGTTAGCTTATTGGCTAAGTAATCCGATTTGCGCGGATGTGCAAGCGGGCTTTGGACTGTCATGAAGGGAACGGATCATGGGAGGCTGCGGATGACGGTTCGGTGTGCATGGGCGGAAGGCGATCCGGTGATGGCGGCGTATCACGACGCCGAATGGGGCGTGCCCGTGCGCGAAAGCCGGATGCTGTGGGAAATGCTGATGCTCGAAGGGTTTCAGGCGGGGCTTTCGTGGCGGACGATCCTGCATCGGCGCGAGGGATTTCGCCGTGCCTTCGCGGGGTTCGATCCGGCGAAGGTCGCGGCGTTCGGCGCGGCGGATGTCGAGCGGCTGATGCAGGACGAGGGGATCATCCGCGCGCGGGCGAAGATCGAAGCGACGATCGCGGCTGCACGAATTTACCAGCAGATGCAGGCGGATGGCGAGAATTTCTCGGGCTGGGTATGGGGATTGGCCGGGGGCGAGACGGTGGTGAACGACGGGGTGAGCGTGCCCGCGAAGACGCCGGTATCCGAAGCCATGTCGAAGGCGCTGAAAGCGCGGGGGTTCAAGTTCGTGGGGCCGGTGATCGTCTATGCCTGGATGCAGGCGGTGGGAATGGTGAACGATCATGCCCCGGATTGTTTCAGGCGATGACCGCGACACGCCTGCTGTCCGACGAAGCGTTTCGCGCCTGCTTCAGCGAGCCGATGCGCGACGTGACCGCAGAAGCCGAAGCGATCGTCGACATATGGCCCTATGCCGCTGCGATCGACCTCGACGCACTGGGCGTGCCGCACCTCAACGATGTGAACTATGTCTATCGCGACGGTAGCGGACGGTTCGATCAGGTGCTGATCGGAACAGGCCGGTTCAACGCGATGCTGGTGATCGTGATCGACCGCTGGGCGCGCGCCATAGCGGGGCACCGCCTGCTCGACCTGAACGCGGAATATGGGGTGAGCGGCGGGCATTTGAGAGGCGTGTGAGGCGCGTCACCGGTTGCGGTAGCAGGCCTCGATATTGTTGCCGTCGGGATCGAGCACGAACGCGCCGTAATAGTCGGGGACGCCTTCGCGCGGGCCGGGTGGGCCGTTGTCCTTGCCGCCGGCTTCCAGCGCGGCTTTGTGAAAGGCGTCGACTGCGGCCTCGCTTTCTGCGGTGAAGGCGATGTGCATCTGGTTGATGCCGGGGCGGGAGCCTTCGACCCAATAAGAGGGGCGGAGGGCGCCGATCCAGAGATAGGGATAGTCCTCCGGCCCGCGGCCGAGCAGGAACGATCCTTCGCCATTGCTGACGGTCAGAAGGCCGAGCGGCCTAGCGATCGCATCGTAAAAGGCGCGCGCGGTGGCGAGATCGGTGACGACGATTCCGGTGTGATCGAGCATGAATGCCGAACGGGCCGCGCTCAGCCCAGTTCCACCTGCCGTTCGATGCCGATCGCTTCGAGGAAGGGCGCGTCGTGGCTGACCACCAGCAATGCGCCGTCATAGGCGATCAGGCCGGCCTCGACCGCTTCGATCGAGTCGATGTCGAGATGGTTGGTCGGCTCGTCGAGGATCAGGAGCCAGGGCGGGGTTTCTCCGCCCAGCGTGCAGGCGAGCGCGGCGCGCAGGCGCTGGCCGCCCGACAGGGTGCCCGCGATCTGGAGCGCGGCGTCGGCGCGGAAGGCGAAGCGGGCGAGGGCGGCGCGGCAGGCATTTTCGGTCGCGCCGGGATTGAGCCGGGCGAAATTGTCGTGGATCGACGCTGCGGGATCGAGGATGCTGGCCTGCTGATCGAGCATGGCGATGCGATCGGTGACGCGGACGGTGCCGGACCACGCCGCAAGCCGGCCGGTGACGAGCGCAAGCAGGGTCGATTTGCCGCTGCCGTTGGGGCCGCTGATCGCGACGCGCTCCGGACCGTTCAGCGACAGCGAGACGCTCGACAGGATCGGGCGGTCATAGCCGGTGGTGACGTCATGAAGCTCCAGAACATTGCGGTTGGCGGGCAGGCCGCTGGGCGGGAGCGTGACGGTGAGCGGCTGGAGGATCTCGATCTTCTCGCGCGCGGCGCTGGCGGCGTCGCGGGCTTCGCTGCGCTGGCGCTCGGCCAAGCGGGCCGCTTCGCCGCTGCTGTTCTCGGCGCGGTTCTTCATCATGCCGAGGATGATCCTCGGCATGTCGCCCTTCGCCGCCTTGCGCTTGCCCGCACCGTCCCGGCGAGCCTTGCGTTCGGCCTGTTGCTGCGCGGTGCGCGCGGCTTCGCCGACGCGGCGCTCGGCATCGGCAAGGTCATGGCGCGCGGCGGCGAGTTCGAGCGCCTTGCGTTCGCGATAGGCGGTCCAGTTGCCGCCATAGCGGGTGGCGCCCAGGCCGGTCAGCTCGACGATGGCGTCCATCGTGTCGAGCAGTTCGCGGTCATGGCTGACGACGATCGCGCCCGCGCGCCATCCGGCGAGGAGCGAGAGAACTGCGTCGCGGCCGTCGCGGTCGAGATTGTTGGTCGGCTCGTCGAGCAGCAGGAAGTCTGGTTCGGCCAGCACCGCGGCGGCAAGCGCGGCGCGGGTGCGCTGGCCGCCGGACAGGGCGGTGAGCGGCGTATCGAGCGGGACGTCGAGGCGAAACTGGGCGAGGGCGGATTCGATGCGCGCCTCCAGCGTCCAGTCGGCTTCGGCGAGTTCTTCCATCGTCGCGTCGCCGGCCTCGGCGCGGCGGAGCAGGGCGAGTGCGTCGCCGACGCCGAACAGCGTGGCGATGGTCTCGCCGGGTTGCGGAGCGAGCGACTGGCGAAGGGTGGCGAGGGTGCCGTTGACCGACACCTTGCCCGATTGCGGCGCGAGATCGCCGGCGATCAGGCGCAGCAGCGTCGTCTTGCCGACGCCGTTGCGGCCGACAAGGCCGGTGCGTTCTGGGCTGAAGCCGAGATCGAGGTCGGTGAGGAGCGGAACGCCGTCGGGCGTGGACCAGCTGAGATTCGAAAGCGTGATGGCGGACATGCGGGATTCCCGGGGGCAAGGCGAAGGGGCGATGCTGTCGGGAAGGGATCACATGGTCGGGTACGGCCTTTCGAATGGAGCCGCGAAGATAGGGCGGCGCGGCGGCGCGTTCAAGCGCGCCGGATCACGCTTTCCAGTCGCCGGACTTGCCGCCGGTCTTGGACAGCAGACGGATATCGCCGATTATCATGCCCTTATCGATGGCCTTTGCCATGTCGTATATGGTCAGCAGCGCGGTGCTGACCGCAGTAAGGGCTTCCATCTCGACCCCGGTCTTGCCGTCGGTCGCGGCAGTCGCGGTGGCGGTAACGCCGGTTTCGTCGGGCTGAAGTTCGATCGAGACCTTGGTGAGCGGCAGCGGGTGGCACAGCGGGATCAGATCGCTGGTTTTCTTGGCCGCCATGATGCCCGCGACGCGCGCGACGGCGAGGACGTCGCCCTTCTCCACGAGGCCCTGTGCGATCGCGGCGGCGGCTTCGGCGGACATCTCGATGCGGCCGGCGGCTACGGCTTCGCGGGCGGTGACGGCCTTGCCGCCGACATCGACCATATGCGCGGCGCCGGCTTCGTCGAGATGGGTGAGGTTGCTCACCCGATCAGGTCCCGCGTCGCGGCCTCGACATCGGCCTGGCGCATCAGCGCTTCGCCGATCAGGAAGCAGCGGACGCCATGCTCGGCCATCGCGTCGAGATCGGCGCGGCCGGTGAGGCCGGATTCGGCGACGAAGGTGCAGCCCGCTGGCGCGCGGCCGACGAGTTCGTAGGTGCGATCAAAGGACACGGTGAAGTCCTTGAGATTGCGGTTGTTCACACCGATCAGCCGCGACCGGAGCGCGAGCGCGCGATCCAGCTCGGATTCGTCGTGAACCTCGACCAGCACGTCCATGCCCAGTTCGAACGCGGTCGATTCGATCTCGGCCATCTGGCCGTCTTCCAGCGCGGCGACGATGATCAGGATCGCATCGGCGCCGATGCTGCGCGCCTCGATCACCTGCCACGGATCGACCATGAAATCCTTGCGGATCACCGGGAGCGATACGGCGGCGCGGGCAGCGATCAGATAGTCCTCATGCCCCTGAAAATAGGGCGCGTCGGTGAGGATCGAGAGGCAGGCTGCACCGCCGGCCTGATAGGCGCGGGCATGGGCGGGGGGATCGAAATCGGGGCGGATCAGGCCCTTGGACGGGCTGGCCTTCTTGATTTCGGCGATCAGGCCGAAGCCGGTCGCGGCCTTCGCATCGAGTGCGGCGCGGAACCCGCGCGGGGGTGTCTGGGCGAGCGCCAGGTCGCCGAGCTGGGCCAGCGTGGTCGCGCGCTTGCGGGCGGCGACTTCCTCGCGCTTGGTCTCAAGGATCTTGTCGAGCATGTCAGCCATCAGAAGGCGATCCAGCAGTCGAGCAGCGCATTGGCAAGCCCGTTGTCGAGGAATTCGGCGGCTTCCTCGGCCCCTTCGCGAAGGTCCGACGCGCGGCCGGCGACCATCAGCGCGGCGGCGGCGTTGAGGACCACCGCGTCGCGATAGGCCGATTTCTCGCCCTGAAGCAGGCGGCGCAGCGCGAGGGCATTGTGTTCGGCATCGCCGCCACGGATCGCGCTGAGCGGATGGCGGGGCAGGCCCGCATCCTCCGGCACGATGCGCGTGGGCAGGCTCGCGCCGCCGATATTCACCGCGACGCTGGCGCCTTCGGTCGAGAGTTCGTCGAGGCCCTCGTCGCCGGAGATGACTGCTGCGCTGTGCACGCCGAGCTGTTCGAGTGCTTCGGCATAGATCGGCGCGTAATCGGGGCGGGCGATGCCGATCAGCTGGCGGGTGACATGCGCGGGGTTCGCCAGCGGACCCATCAGGTTGAAGATGGTGCGGCGGCCGATGCGGCGGCGGATCGGGCCGATGCGCGCCATCGCCGGGTGGTGATGCTGGGCGAAGAGGAAGGCGATGCCGAGATCGTTCAGCGATTCCTCGGCACGGGCGGCGGCGCGTTCGAGATTGAGGCCGAGCGCTTCGAGCGTGTCGGCCGCGCCCGATTTGGACGAAGCGGCGCGGTTGCCATGCTTGGCGACGGGCACGCCTGCCGCCGCGACGACGAGGCTGACCGCAGTCGAGACGTTGAGCGTGTGATGGCCATCGCCGCCGGTGCCGCACACGTCGATCGCGCCTTCGGGTGCGGTGATCGGGATCAGGCGGGCGCGCATGGCGCGGGCAGCCTCGGCGATCTCGATGCTGGTTTCGCCGCGATCGGACAAAGCGATGAGGAAGGCTTCGATCTCGCCCTCGGGCACGCCGCCGTCGAGCAGATCGGAGAAGGCCTGCGCGGCGGTTTCGCGCGCGAGGGGCGAGGATGGATCGGGGAGTGTCGCGAATAGGGTCACGCGGTTGCTATTCCGCCCGGTGCTCCCGGAGTCGAGATAGAAAAGCTGTGCGACGGGCGCTGCGACATCCATCTCGATATTGTCCGGACATTGAGTCCGAAGCTGTACTCGACCATAGCCAGCATCATATCGAATCGGTTGTGGAGAGTGATGTCGTGACAGATGACGCAAATGCGGTTCGGATTGGCGCCCCGGCAACGCTGGATACGCTCCGTATGGATTGCTTGGAAGCCGCCGCGCCGGGGCCGGGTGAGATAAAGGTCCGGATTCGTGCGTCGTCGCTTAACTATCGCGACATGCTGGTGGTGACCGGTGTGATTCCTTCGCCGGAGGGGTTGATCCCATTGTCCGACGGCGCGGGCGAAGTCGTCGCGGTGGGCGAGGGGGTGAGCGAGTTCGCGGTCGGCGATGCGGTGGTCAGCGTTTTCCATCCCGGCTGGATCGACGGGCATATGGAGCGCGCGCAATTGCTGGCCAGCCCCGGCGGGCCGAAGGACGGCTTTGCGTGCGAATGGGCGACGCGGCCCGCGACGCATTTCACCCATGCGCCCAAGGGGCTGTCGCACGTCGAAAGCGCGACGCTGACCTGTGCCGGGCTGACCGCGTGGCGGGCGGTGGTGACCGACGGGCAGGTGAAGCCCGGCGCGACGGTGCTGATCCAGGGGACGGGCGGGGTTTCGCTGTTCGCCTTGCAGTTCGCCAAGGCGGCGGGCGCTCGGGTAATCGCCCTGTCCTCCGGCGCGGAGAAGCTGGAGCGGCTGACCGCGCTGGGGGCGGATCATGTCCTCAACTATCGCGAGACGCCCGACTGGGGCGAGTCGGTGCTGGCGCTGACCGGCGGTCTGGGCGTCGATCATGTGATCGAAGTCGGCGGACCGGGCACCTTGCCGCAATCGCTGATCGCGGCGCGGACGGGGGCGCATCTGGCGATCATCGGCGCAGTGGACGGGCTGCACGGGAACAGCATCCCGTTCGTCACGGTGCAGATGAAGCGGCTGAAGCTGCTGGGCGTGACGGTGGGCAGCCGGCGCGATCAGATCGACATGGTGCGGGCGATCGAAGCCAATGGCATCCGGCCGGTGATGGACAGCGGGTTCGGGCTGGATGCACTGGCGGACGGCTTCCGCCGGCTCCAGTCGGGCGGGCATGTCGGCAAGTTGTGGATCGACATCTGATCCCGTGCCGCCACGCCGGGTCAGACCAGGCGTGGCGGAGGGGATGGTATCACTTCTGCGTGGCGGGTGCCGTTGCGTTCTGTGCGGGGGCTGCGGCCGGCGCCGGAGCAGCATCAGGCGCGTCGTCGCGATCCCAATCGCCGTCGCGGTCGAAACCGGAGCCGCCATGACCGTGGCCGCGACGGCCCGGACCGTGCGGGCCGCGGGGCGAGGGGATTTCGCCCACAATCAGCTTGCCGTCCTTGTTGGCGTCGAGGCGGTCGAAGCCTGCGCCCGACTTTTGCAGCCATTCGGCGCGGGTGATCTCTCCATTGCCGTCGAGATCGGCATTGCCGATCGGGCCGAGGCCCTTGTCGGTCACGGCCGAAGCGATGCCGCCTGCCGCGACGGTGAGCAGGACGCCGGCCAATGCGGCCCCGGCGAGTTTCAGTTTCTGGTTCATTCCAATCTCCATTCGCGCCCGGATGGGGCGATGGAGGCGGAATGGGGCCGCCAGATCACCGGGGGATTGCAACGAACCGGCAATATTGTCGCAAAATGTGTGCGATCCCGGCTAGATAGGCGACGACAGCCGAGGGAGTTTGGGCATGGTGCTGGGATCGGCGACGCCGGTGGCGTTTCTCTATGTGATGGATCGCGAGCGGGCGCTGGGCTTCTATCGCGACACGCTGGGCTTCGCGCCGCGCAGCGCCGATGCGCATGGCGACTTCATCGATCTGGGCGGCGCGCTGGTGCGGATGACGGCGATGCCGGGCTATGCGCCCGGGCCGCATCCGGTGCTGGGCTGGGAAGTGAACGACATCGTAGCGAGCGTGACCGGGCTGCGCGAACGCGGCGTCGAATGCATCATCTATGAAGGGATGGGGCAGGACGCGCTGGGCATCTGGACCTCACCCGACGGGAAGAACAAGGTGGCGTTCTTCCCCGATTCCGAAGGGAATGTGCTTAGCGTCGCGCAGACGGGTTAAGCCAGCGCCTTTGCCTCGATCCCCGACAGGCGCATGAAGTTCGCCAGCATCGCATGGCCATGTTCGGTGGCGATGCTTTCGGGGTGGAACTGGACGCCGTGGATCGGCAGCCCGCGGTGGCGGAAGCCCATGACCGACGTGTCGCTGGCGGTGGCGTTGACCACCAGATCCTCGGGAATGTCGGTGACGATCAGCGAGTGATAGCGCGTCGCGGTGAAGGGCGAGGGCAGGCCGGTGAAGAGCCCGGTGCCGTCATGTTCGACCGGGCAGGTCTTGCCGTGCATCAGCCCGCCGCGCACCACGCTGCCGCCGAAATGCTGGCCGATCGACTGGTGGCCAAGGCAGACGCCGAGCAGCGGCTTCTTCAGTTCGGCGCAGGCGGCGACCAGATCGAGGCTGATCCCGGCTTCGTTCGGGGTACACGGGCCGGGCGAGATCAGGAATGCCTGCGCATTGCTGGCGATGGCTTCCTGCGCGGTGAGGGCATCGTTGCGCACCACCTTCACCTCGGCGCCCAACTCCATCAGGTAATGGACGAGGTTCCAGGTGAAGCTGTCGTAATTGTCGATGACGAGGATCATGGGCGGGGCTTTAGGGCGTTGCCAGCAATTGCGCCAGATCGGCCTTCCAGAACTTCGCCCAGGTATGGGTACCGTGTCCCTTGGTCTCGCGCGTCGCGGGGATCAGGATGAAGCGGGCGCGGGGCATGCGCTTTACCTCGCGTTCGGCGATGCCGAGTTCGGGCGGATTGATGAAGTCGTCGGCGGAGTTGATCCACAGGACCGGCACGGTGATCCGCTCGAGATCGGGCGAGGGATCGTAGGTGCGCGAGGCGTCGTAATAATAGAGGGCGTTGTTGGCATCGACGCCGCGCCCGCGCGTTGCGAAGGCGGCGGCAAGCGCTTCCTCGGCCTTGGCGCGGGTGGGGTAATCGGCTTGCAGCGCCACCGGGTTGCCGCCGGCGATCACCGAGAGATAGGCGGCGGTGCGCAGTCCGTTGAGCGGCTGGGCGGTGTAGTTGCCGTTGTTCCAGACGGGATCGGCCTGGATCGCGTCGATGATCATCTTGCGCCACATGCGGTTGCGGCCGGCGATCTCCACGGGCTGACAGGCGAACGGGGCGAGCCGCTTGGCGAAACCGGGATGCCGCGTGCCCCACATGAACGCGTGCATACAGCCCATCGAGGTGCCGATAATCGCTTCGAGACTGTCGACGCCGAGCCCGTCGACCAGCAGGCGGCGCTGGGCCTCGATCATGTCGGCATAGTCGTATTTCGGGAAAGCCATGCGCAGCCCGTCGCTGGGCTTGGACGAGCCGCCATGACCGATATTGTCGGGCAGGATGACGTAGTATCTGGCGAGGTCGAGCGGCTGGCCGGGACCGTACAGTTCGTTCGCGAATTGGGGAGCGAGGAACTGCTTGCCCGTGCCCCCGGTGCCGTGGAGCACCATCACCGCATTGTCGATCCTGCCGTCCGCGCCGCGATGCGGGGTGCCGAGCGCGAGATAATGGATGCGCAGTTCGGGCAGCGTCTCGCCGCTGGCGAAGCGGAAATCCTTGATGAGGTGGTCGCCTTCCTTGCCGGGCCAGGACTGGGCCGAGGCGGGCAGGGCAGCGAGGAGCAGCGCGAGCAGGGCGAGGAGGCGGGCCATTGTCATTCCCCTTTTGCCATCCCGGTTTTCGCCCGGGTGCGGAACTGGAACAGCCTATTTCCTTTGCAGCGCCACCACAATCGGGCCGATTTCCGGACCCGCATCCGTGCGCGCCGCGACCGGATCCCACAGCCGCGAGACGGCGCCGTCGAGATAGAGGGCGTCGGGCGCCTTCAGCTGATCGCGGAACAGCCGGGCGAAACGGCCGAACGAAACCGGCTCGTCGCTGATCGCGAACCATGCGCTGCCGTCCGCCGAAACGCCCACGCCGTTGCGCATCTGCAGCGAGACGCCGTTCTCCGAGATTTGCGGGTGGAGCTTGCCGCCGATCAGCAGCATCGGGCCGGACTGGGTGGCGAAGCGGACATGATCGGGCTTGCCCGCCGAAAATTGCTCGGTGGTGGCGACATGCCAGCCCGCGGCATCGCCATAGAAGACGCCGTTGGGCTTGAGATGGAAATTGCCGGGGCCCTCGCGGCGGTTGAGCGGGGCCTGTTCGGCGCCGTCCTCGACATAATAGCCGATCGGGTTGCCCTTCGGATCGTACATGCCGGCATTCATCGCGAACGCGACGCGGGGGAAGCGATCGCCCAGCCTTTTGTCGAGCGCGTCGAAGTTGCGCATCGGCTTGCCGT
Organism: Sphingomonas sp. G-3-2-10; assembly: GCF_012927115.1. Lineage (NCBI taxonomy): Bacteria > Pseudomonadati > Pseudomonadota > Alphaproteobacteria > Sphingomonadales > Sphingomonadaceae > Sphingomonas > Sphingomonas sp. G-3-2-10. The sequence continues at coordinate 612,089 of NZ_JABBFY010000001.1, forward strand.
CCGCGCCCTTGTTGACCAGCATCAGATCGTGCTTGCCGGGCTCGGCGTGGCAGACGGTGAATTCGCTGCCCTCGAATGCGACCTTCGCGCAGGCCGCGTCGATGCCGTTGCGGCTCTTGGGCGCGCCACAGGAGGCCAGTGTCAGCAGAGCGGCGGCGAGAGCCAGACGGGCGAATATCGTCATCACGCCGACTTAGTTCTTGTGTTCCCCGAAACAAGCCGCATTGCGGCCATAGTGCAGCGGCAACCGTGCCGACGCGGGGGCGTTGTTACGGGCCGGTTTTTGGAGGTCGCATGTTTTCCAGGTTTCTTTTCGCCGCTCCGTTGATCCTGTTCGCGGTGCCCGCGGCGGCGCAGGACGCGCAGGATGGTCCGCCCAAGCGCGTCCGCAGCGTCATCACCTTCGGGGACGAGAAGTGCCCGCCCGCGACCGATCCGGACGAAATCGTGGTGTGCGCGAGCGGCGGCGATTCGCCCTATCGCATCCCCAAGCGTTTCCGGAACCAGCCGGCCGAAGGCCCGGCGGCGCAGAGCTGGTCGCGCCGCGTCGAAGTGGTCGAGGAAGTGAACCGCGCGGGCCTGCCCAACAGCTGCTCGCCGATCGGCACCGGCGGCCAGAGCGGCTGCACCCGTCAGATGATCCGGCAATGGTATCAGGAACGGCTCGAAACCGAAGCCAAGCGCGGGCGGGAAATGGGTCCCGAGGAGTGAGGCTCTTCTGAGCCCCTCCCCCTTAGGGGAGGGGTCGGGGTGGGGCAGTCATAGCCTCGCAGAGGCCGGTGCCGAGAATATATCCTCCACCCCAACCCCTCCTCTGAAGAGGAGGGCTTTTATTTTACTGCCCGAACCCGGCTTCGCCTGCTCTCGCAACCGCTTCGCGCGCGGCGGCGAAGAGGGCGCCGGCCTTGGCTTCGCATTCGCGCTGTTCATAGGCCGGATCGCTGTCGGCGACGATGCCGGCGCCGGCCTGGACGTGCATGACGCCGTCCTTCACCAGCGCGGTGCGCAGCACGATGCAGCTGTCCATCGACCCGTCCGGCGAGAAATAGCCGACGCCCCCGGCATAGGGGCCGCGGGTTTCGGATTCGAGCTCGGCGATGATCTCGCAGGCGCGGACCTTGGGCGCGCCGCTGACGGTGCCCGCCGGGAAACCGGCGAACAGCGCATCGAGCGCATCCTTGCCCGGTGCCAGCCTGCCGACCACGTTCGACACGATGTGCATGACGTGGCTGTAGAATTCGACGGTGTAGCTGTCGGTCACCCGCACGCTGCCCGCTTCCGCCACCCGGCCGACATCGTTGCGGCCCAGATCGAGCAGCATGAGATGCTCGGCGCATTCCTTGGGATCGGCGAGCAGGCTGGCGCGATTGGCTTCGTCTTCGGCGGCGGTCTTGCCGCGCGGGCGGGTGCCGGCGATCGGGCGGATCGTCACTTCGTCGTCGCGGGTGCGGACGAGGATCTCCGGGCTCGATCCGGTCAGCGAGAAGCCCGGCAGATCGAGATGATAGAGGAAGGGTGAGGGATTGATCCGGCGCAGCGAGCGGTAGAGCTCGAACGGCGGCAGGGTGAATGGCGAGGTAAAGCGCTGGGCCAGCACCACCTGAAAAATGTCGCCCGCGGCGATATAATCCTTCGCGGCGGCGACCATCTCGCCATAGCGGCCTTCCGGAAGCACCGGCGTAAGCTGGACCGCATCGGGCTCCGCGCGGACGGGCGCGGGCAGCGGCGCGGTGGCGAGGCGGGCGGCGGTCGCGTCGATCCGCTCGGCCGCGGCTTCGATCGCGGCGTCCGCATCGTCGCTGCCATCGCTATCCGGCCAGACCGGGGCGACAAGGAACAGCGCATCGGCCAGCCGGTCGAAGATCAGGATCACCGTGGGGCGCACGAAGATCATGTCGGGCACGCCGACCGGATTGGCGGGCGGGCGCGGCAGCTTTTCGACCAGCCCGATCGTGTCGTAGCTGAAATAGCCGACAAGGCAGGCGAGGGCGCGGGGCAATTCCGCCGGCACGTCCATGCGGCAACCAGCGACCAGCGCGCGCAGCGCGTCGAGCGTCGGCGCCCCGCACGGCGCGAACGCATCGCGATCGGTGAGCCAGTGTGCGTTGATCGAGGCGTCGTTGCCGGTGGCGCGGAAGACGAGATCGGGCGCAAGTCCGATCAGGCTGTGCCGCCCGCGCGTCGCGCCGCCCTCGACCGATTCCAGCAGGAAATCGCCGCGGCCGGATTCGATCAGCTTGAGCGCCGCCGCGACCGGCGTTTCGGTATCCGCGACCTGACGCCGCCACAGCAGCGCAGGCCGCCCGGCTCCGAGTGCGGCCCGGGCGGCTTCGACACCTTCAGTCACTTATTGACCCGTGACGTCCTGGCCCGCGAGCTGGGCGCGGAACCGGGCGATTGCGGCTTCGTCGCGACTCACCTTCATATGCTTCTGCATCGCGTGGATGAACTGCATGGCTTGCTCGCCATAGCTGCTCTCGCCCAGCTGCGAGCGATAGGTCGCCATCAGCGCGGCGTTGCCCGACGCGTCATGCTGCTCGACCGACGACACATAGACGACGAAGAAGCCGTTCCCGTCCGGGCTCTCGATCAGGCGCGCAGTCTTCGGGGCGACCGAGAAGGCGATGCGGACCTGACGCGGCGTATCCTTGTTCAGATCGGCATAGGCCAGGTTGAAGTCCTTCGGCGGAAGCGCCTTGATACCGGCGATCGCGATCGCCTGCGCCATCGGCGTGCCCTTCTTCAGCTCGGCGATCAGCTTCTGCGCGGCGTTGCGCGCCTGCTTCACGGCAATGTCGTGCTGATAGTCGCGGCGGACATCGTCGCGGATGCCGGCGAACGGACGCGGGGTGGGCTTCACCACCTTGCTCACGATCAGCACGGCGAAGCTGCCATCCTGGCCGAGCGCGACCATCTGCGGCTCCGGGCTGTCCGGATCGGCGGCGAAACCGCCCTGGATGATCGGCAGCAGCGCGGGGTCCGGCTTCGAAGCGGCGTCGTCCGGATTGACGCCGGCGATGGTGAGCGCGGGCGTGAGCTGGACCTGCAGCTTGGCCTTGCCCGCCATCTCGTCGAACGTGTCCTCGTTGCCGATCGAATCGTCGATCGTCTGACGCTGGGCGACGATCGCGGCGACGGTCTTGCGTTCCTCGATCTCCTTGGCGAGTTCGGGGCGCGCCTGCTCGATCGTCCTGGCCGGAATCTTCTCGACCTTCTCGACCTGCAGCACGGCCCAGCCAAAGGCGGAGCGAACCGGACCGGCGACGCTGCCCTGCGGCGCGGCGAAGGCCGCATCGGCGACGGCGGCCGACGTCTCGCCGGAGAGCGCGGGCTTCTCCACCGCGTCGAACTTGCGCGGTTCGAGGCCGCGGGCGCGGGCAATGTCGGCGATCGACTTGCCGCCCTTGACCTCGGCGGCCACGGCGTTGGCGGTCGCCTGATCGGCGAGCACGATCTGGGTCACGGTGCGCTTCTCGGTCGCGGCGAAGCGCGTACCGGCCTTGGCGTAGGCGTCGGCGATCTCGGCGTCGGTCGCGGCGGCGGCGGCCTTGAACTGATCCGGGCGGACGATCGCGTAGCGGATGATGCGGCGTTCCGGCACCATGTAGCTGGCACGGTGCTGGTTGTAGAAGGCCGTCAGCGTCTTGTCGTCGGGCGCGGGCCCCACATCCATGTCGGCGAGACGGATCAGCGTGGCCTGGCCCTGGCGGCGCTCAAGCCCGCGCGAGGCATAGGGCGCGACGATGCCGTTGGGCACATAGGACGGGCGGCCCGGGCGATCGAGCAGCCAGCGGCCATAGGTGTTCTGCGCGATATCGGCGTGCATCCGCGCAGGCGTGATGCGCAGCTGGGCGAGCGTCGCTTCGTATTTCTGCTGATCGAACTTGCCGTCGATGCCGTGGAAATTCGGATCGTTGACGATATCGGCGTCGATCATCTTGCGATCGACGAACATGCCGGAATCGGTGCCGTACTCCTGCACGGTGCGCGCCACGATCAGCTCGTTCAGCACCAGATTCACGCCGTCGCGCGCCACGAAATCCTGCATCGAGATATTCGCGCCGCGATTGCGCTGCTGCGTCAGCCAGCGATCGATCGAATCCTTCAGATCGGCTTCGGTGATGGTCTGCTTGCCGATGCGGACCAGCACGGGGCTCGGGCCGCCGGCGGTACGCAGGCCGGTGACGTCGCCCAGCGCGAAGGCGATGGCGATGATGCCGAGCACCAGAAACACGACGACGATGCCGACGCGCGACTTGGTGAAGTTACGAAAGAAACTGAGCATTGAAGGCCGATCGTGCGAGAGTGTTTGAGGGTGCTTTAGGGGGTGCGAACGCGGCCTTCAAGCTTGCGCGCGCGGGTAGGCGCGCTATCGGCTTGTCCAAACAGGACAGGAGATGCGAATGCGCCGCAAGCTGGTAGCCGGCAACTGGAAGATGCACGGGCTGAAGGCCGACCTGAGCGAAGTAACCGCGATCGCTACGGCAGCGGGCGCGAATCCGTCGGTCGATGCCGCGCTGTGCGTGCCTTTTACGCTGATCGCCGCCGCGGCGGTCGCGGCGGGCGACATGCCGGTGGGCGCGCAGGACGTGCATCAGGCGGCCAAGGGCGCGCATACCGGCTGCATCTCTGCGGCAATGCTGGTCGAGGCGGGCGCGGGCCTGACGATCGTCGGCCATTCGGAGCGCCGCGCGGACCAGTATGAGACCGACGCGCAGGTAAAGGCCAAGGCCGAAGCGGCGCACGCGGCGGGGCTGGGCGTGATCCTGTGCATCGGCGAGACGCTGGACGAGCGCGACGCGGGCCAGGCCGAGGCAGTGGTGACTGCGCAGGTCGCGGGATCGCTGCCCGAGGGCGCGGATGCGGCGTGGCTGTCGCTCGCCTACGAACCGGTCTGGGCGATCGGCACGGGCCGGACGCCGACCGAAGTCGATGTGGCGGCGATGCATGGCGCGATCCGCGCGAAGCTGACCGCGCTGATCGGCGACGAAGCGGCGAAGGTGCGGATCCTCTATGGCGGGTCGGTCAACGGAGCCAATGCGGCGTCGCTGCTGGCCTGCGCCGATGTCGATGGCGCATTGGTCGGCGGGGCGAGCCTGACCGCCGAGAAGTTCGTGCCGATCATCGAGGCGGCGGCTTCACTGTCCCAAGCGTGAGGAACGCCGCCGCGCCCGAAAGGGCGGCGAGGGCGGCGCCGACCAGTGCGGCGGCGTGGAACGCGGCGATCAGCGCCGCGCCCGCCGATGCGATGACTGCGCCGGCGATTGCCGTGGCGATCAGGCCGCCGGTGCGCGCGATGGCGCTGTTGAAGCCCGAGGCGGTGCCCGAATGGCGGTCGTCCACCGTGGCGAGCACGGCGGTGGTCAGCGGAGCGGCGACGCACGACATGCCGACCGCGATCAGCGACGCGCCGGGCAGCACCATCGTCCAATAGCTGCCCTGTTCCTCGACCAGGATCAGCAATGCGAATCCGGCCGCGACGATCAGCGAGCCGATGGTGAGCGGCCATTGCGGGCCGAGGCGGCTGGTCAGCCCGCCGGTGATGCGCGAGGCGATCGCCATGCCCAGCGGCAGGGGCAGCAGCGCGAGTCCGGCCTGAAGCGCGGTGTAGCCGCTCGCTTCGATCAGCACATAGGGCAGAAGCAGCAGCACGCCGCCGAGCGCGCCGTAGAGCAGGAAGGTGAGGACGGTCAGCCCGGCAAAGGCGCGCGAGCCGAACAAGGCCAGCGGCATCATCGCGCGATCGCCGCGATGACGCTCGATCCCGACGAAGATCAGGGCGAGCAGCCCGCCCGCCACCAGCGCGACGATACTCGGGCTATCGGCGGCGCCGTGGCTCGACCAGATCGTCAGGCCCCAGGTGAGCGCGCCGAGCGAGAGGGTAGCGGTCAGCGCGCCGGGCCAGTCGAGCGGTATTTCCTTCGCCACGCTTTCCTCGACGTGGCGCCAGGCGATCAGGATCGCGATGGCGGCTACCGGCACGTTGACGAAGAAGATCGAACGCCAGCCGATCGCATCGACCAGCCAGCCGCCGAGCGGCGGGCCGACTGCGCCCGCGATCGCGCCGGCCGCTGCCCATGTCCCGATCGCCTTGCCGCGCGCTTCGCCGGTAAAGGCGTGGCCCAGCGTGGCGAGGCTGTTGGGCAGCAGGATCGCGGCGCCGACGCCCTGTAGCGCGCGGGCGCCGAGGAGCAGGGTCAGGTCCGACGCGATGGCGCACAGGACGGAGGCGAAGGTGAACAGCGCGATCCCGCCGATCAGCAGCTTGCGCCGCCCGAAATGGTCCCCCGCCGCACCGCCGAACAGGAGCAGGGCGGAGAGGGGGAGCAGATAGGCGTTGATGGTCCATTGCAGTTCGGCGGGCGTCGCGCCGAGATCCTTGCCGATCGCGGGCAGCGCGACGTTGGTCACCGAACCGTCGATAAAGGCGAGGCTGGACGCGAGGATGCAGGCGACCAGCGTGAGCGTGGGATGCTTCGCGCCGCCGTGGGTCTCGCCAGTCATGCAGCCTTGTGCAACACCGCTGCGGCGGCGGCAATGAAGGGAGCGGTGCCTTGACGAAAACGGCGACGTGCCAGTGCGGCGCGGTGAGCGTGACGTGCGAAGGCGATCCGGTGCGCGTCTCGGTGTGCCACTGTCTCCACTGCCAGCAGCGCAGCGGGAGCGCGTTCGCGGCGCAGGTGCGGTTTCCGGCGGAGCAAGTGACGATCCGCGGCGAGACGCGCGCATGGACGCGGATCAACGACGACGGCAATCGCGCCGATTTCCATTTCTGCCCGAATTGCGGATCGGGCGTCTGGTACGCGCTCGAGGTGCAGCCCGACGTGATCGCGGTACCGATCGGCAATTTCGCCGAGGTCGGGGCGTTCGAGCCGCAATATTCGGTGTGGGAAGTGCGGAAGCAGCCCTGGGTCGAAGTGCCCGGCGCGAACGTCGAGCACTTCGACTGATCCCTCAGCCCGCGTAGCGGTCCTTCAGCACCTTCCACACGGCGCGGAGGCCGGCGGCGTCGGCGCCCTTGGGGCGGCCGGGCTTGGGCGAGCCCTGCCAGCAGAAGATGTCGAGATGCGCCCATTCGGCCTTGTCGGGCACGAATTCCTTGAGGAACAGCGCGGCGGTCAGCGCACCGCCCCACGGGGCCTCGGCGGCATTGACCATGTCGGCCACGTCGGACTTCAGCATGTCCTTGTACGGATCGTAGAGCGGCAGGCGCCAGATCGGATCGGCTTCGCTCTCGCCCGCCGCCAGGATTTCGCTCGCCAGCGTATCGTTGTTCGAGAACAGCGCCTGAAGATCGGTGCCCAGCGCGACGCGCGCGGCGCCGGTCAGCGTGGCGAAGTTGATCATAAGCTCGGGATTGTTCTCGCCGGCCTTCGTAAAGGCGTCGCCGAGGATCAGGCGGCCTTCGGCGTCGGTGTTGCTGTTCTCGACCGTGAGGCCCTTGCGCGAGCGCATGACGTCGCCCGGACGCGTGGCTTCGCCGTTGATCGAATTCTCGACCGCGGGGACCAGCATGTGCAGGCGGATCGGCAGGCGCGCGCTCATGACAAGCTCGGCGATGGCCAGCGCGTGGGCCGCGCCGCCCATATCCTTCTTCATCAGGCGCATGCCCGAGGCCGGCTTGATGTCGAGGCCGCCCGAATCGAAGCAAACGCCCTTGCCGACGATGGCGACGCGGGGATGATCGGGATTGCCCCATTCGATCTCGATCAGGCGCGGGTCGCGGCCCTTGCCGGCAGCCTTGCCGACCGCCCAGATCATCCCATAGCCCTTCTCGATCTCCGCACCCTTGGTGACGGTGAACGTCGCGCCATAGGTCTTGGCGATCTCGGCCGCTGCGGCTTCGACATCGGCCGGGCCGAAATCGTTCGCGCCGGTGTTGATCCAGTCGCGCAGCTTTTGCGTCACAGTGCCGAGGCGGACGGCGTCGTCGATGCGGGCGGGGTCGGCGGTGAGCAGCACGCGCGGGCCCTGGGCCTTGTCGTCCTTCTTCTTGTACCGGTCGAACTTGTACTGGGCGGTCAGCCAGCCATAGAGCGCCGCGCCGGGCTCCGCGCCTTCGACGCGATAGGTGCCTTCGGGCAGCGTCTCGGCGAGCTTGGCCAAGCACCAGGGCGAGAGGCGATCGACATTGGCGACCACCGACACGACCGACCAGTCCTCCGGCGCGTCGCCGGGCAGGGTGGCGCTGGCATAGGGGCTGGGCGACAGCTTCTGCGCGGCGATCGCGGCGCGATGGCGCGGCGGCTGGGCATTGAGCCAGGCTTCCCAACCCTTTGCGTCGACGAGGTGGATGGTGCGCGCGGCCTGGCCGCGATCGGGCTGAATCAGCGTGGTGAGATCGGACATCGGGTTGATTTAGGGATGCGCGAGCGGATCGCCTAGAGGCGATTGCACTGGTTTTGTCGGTTGTCAGGATCGCCGGGTGTTCAGGGAGGGCGCGGAGGCAGCCGAGCCTTCTAACCCTTGGGCTTCACTTCGGGCGCGCACAGCGCCATCGCGCGATCGACCATCGCGGTGAGGCGGTTGCGCTGCCCCTCCAGAGCAGCGGGTTCGAGGCCGGTGTCGAGCGTCTCGAAGTTGAGATAGTTCAGTCCGTGGAGCGCGGCATAGTTGGATGCCGAGCGATCGGTGACGACGACGCGCTCCTGCACCACGTTGAAATCGTTCTGGGTCAGCGCCCAGCAGAAGGCGGCCTGCGGATCGCGGCCGGTGAGGTGGGTGACGAAGGCGACGCTGTCGTCATCGTCGAACGGGAAAGCCTTCGAAGTCGAGGCGTGCGGCGTGTAGAAATCGTCGCAATAGCGGATCGAGATGATGCCGTTGCCCGGCGGATCGGACTTGTTGCAGTTCGATTCCGCGGTGTTGAAGCCCTTCTGGTTGGTGTGCAGCGCGATCACCGGGCCGTCCGCGGGGCGGTGGTTCGACAGGATGATGCGGGCATAGCCGGGCAGGGCGCTGTCGAAATTGCGGTTGGGATCGACCGGGCGGCCATAGGCGACGGCATAGTTGAAGCGCTGGCCGTCATGCTCGGGATGGACGCCGGCATCGACCGCGACGATCGTGCCGCCATAGTTGCGCAGTGCGGCCAGGGCAGCTTCGAACCCGCCATTCTCGTTATCGTGGGGGACGAACCACAGGGGGCCGCGCGGGCGAGCGGTGTTGGTGATGCGCCACAGCCGCCAGTCGGCGCGCTCTTCGGTGAACTCGATGCGCTCGACTTTCAGTCCCTTCCACTCGGCGGGATCGCGGTGGCGGGCGAAATCGTCGTCCTGCACGGTCAGCGGATCGACCGGCGAGATACGCGGCCGGTCGGGATCGGCGGCGGCGGACAGGCCGAGAAAAGCTATCGCGAGAAGCAACGGGCGACGGATCATGCGACCTCCGGGGTTTGGGGGCAGCATAGGGAGGCGGGGCGAGGTGGGGCTATTCCGAACGGGGGCAGGGCTAGGCGTGTGGGGCATGGGTCTAACGCCCCTCCCCTGAAGGGAAGGGGCCAGAAAGAATCAGTCCAGCGGCACCCCGAACAGGTCGTGATCGTCGGCGTCCTCGATCTCGACCTTCACGATATCGCCCTGCGCCAGATGGCCGGCGTCGCGGAGATGGACTTCGCCGTCGATCTCCGGCGCGTCGGACTGGGAACGGCCGGTGGCGCCGTCTTCGTCCACGACATCGATGATGACTTCGAGGGTGCGGCCGATCTTGGCTTGCAGCTTGGCGGCGGAGATCGCCGCGGTCTTTTCCATCACGCGGGCGTAGCGTTCTTCCTTCACCTCTTCGGGCACCGCGCCGGGCAGGTCGTTGGCAGCTGCGCCTTCGACCGGCTCGAAGCGGAACGCGCCGACCCGGTCGAGCTGGGCTTCGTCGAGCCAGTCGAGGAGATACTGGAAATCCTGCTCGGTCTCGCCGGGGAAGCCGACGACGAACGAGCTGCGGATGGTGATATCCGGGCAGATTTCGCGCCAGTTCTTCAGCCGCTCGAGCACCTTCGCTTCATTGGCGGGGCGGCGCATCGTGCGCAGCACCTTGGGGCTGGCATGCTGGAACGGGATGTCGAGATAGGGGAGCACCAGCCCCTCGGCCATCAGCGGGATGACCTGATCGACATGGGGGTAAGGGTACACGTAATGCAGGCGGACCCACGGCGCGATCTTGCCGAGTTCGCGGGCGAGATCGGTCATGTGGGGGACGACTTCATGCCCCTTCCACATGCGCGGTTCCTTGCGGATGTCGACGCCGTAGGCCGAAGTGTCCTGGCTGATGACCAGCAATTCCTTCGTGCCGCTTTCGACCAGCTTCTCGGCTTCGCGCAGAATCGCATCGGGGCGGCGCGACACCAGGTCGCCGCGGATCGACGGGATGATGCAGAAGGCGCAGCGATGGTTGCAGCCCTCGGAGATCTTCAGATAGCTGTAATGGCGCGGGGTAAGCTTGAGGCCGCTTTCCGGAACGAGGTTCAGGAAGGCGTTGGGCGGCATCGGCGAATGCTCGCGCACCGCGTCGACGACCTGCTCATATTGGTGCGCCCCGGTGACGGCGAGAACGTTGGGGAAACGCGCACGGATCGTCTCGGCTTCCTGGCCCATGCAGCCGGTGACGATGACGCGGCCATTCTCGGCCATCGCCTCGCCGATCGCTTCGAGCGATTCTTCCTTCGCGCTGTCGAGAAAGCCGCAGGTGTTGACCAGCACCACGTCCGCGCCGGCATAGTCGGGCGACATGGAATAGCCGTCCGAGCGCAGCTTGGTGAGGATGCGTTCGCTGTCGACGAGGTTCTTGGGACAGCCCAACGAGACCATGCCCACGCGAGGGGCTTCGGGAAGACGAGTTGCCATGATTGGCCGCGCACATAGGGATTTCTGCGAAAATAGCTAGTTGCGGGTTTTCCCCGGTTCTTTCCGTCGCGCTGCATGAGGCGTATTATCCCGCCATCGAAACGATCGGGGGAGGTTTCAATGCATCAGGCAATCAACTGGCTGGCGGTGCTGGTCGCGGGCTTTGCGGGCTTTGCGGTGGGCGGCGTGTGGTACGGGCCGCTGTTCGCCAAGGCATGGATGAAGGAACGCGGGATCACGATGGATGCCGCGAAGAAGGTCAACATGCCGCTGATCTACGGCACCGCGTTCGTGCTGAACCTCGTGATGGCGTTCATGCTGGTCCACATCCTCGGCGGCTTCCATCCCGGGAGCGTGGGCCATTGGGTGATCGCATCGGCGGTGATCGCGCTGGGCTTCGTCGTGCCGGCGATGGGCGTGAACTATCTGTTCAGCGGGCTGTCCCGCAAATTGTTCGCGATCGACGCGGGATACTGGATCGTCAATTTCTGCGCGATGGGGCTGATCATCGGGCTGCTGATCTGACCGGTCAGGCCGGCGCGCGGAACACGAACCATGCGCCGGCGGCGATCAGGGCGAAGCCGATGACGTGGTTCATCGTGATCTTCTGGCCCAGATACAGGACCGAGAAGATCGCGAAGATGGTGAGCGTCAGCACTTCCTGAATCGCTTTCAGCTGGGCGGCGGAATAGACGCTGCTGCCCCAGCGATTGGCGGGCACCGCGAGCAGATATTCGGGCAGCGCGATCAGCCAGCTGACCAGGATCACACCGAGCAGCGGCGCACTCTTGTGCTTGAGATGGCCATACCATGCGAAGGTCATGAAGACGTTCGACATGGCGAGCATGGCGACCGGAACGATGCGAGCGGCGAGGGGAGTCAGCATGGCGCGACCATCGCCGAGCCGGCGATGGCGTCAAGCGGGACTTCCAACTTTCCGTTCGTGCCGAGCTTGTCGAAGCACCGTTCCTTCTTTTCCCTGCCGGAGTGAAGAAGGACTGCCTTTCGACAAGCTCAGGGCGAACGGGGTTAGGAGTTAGCTCAAAATCTCGACGATCATGTCACCGGCCTGAAGCGCACCGGCTTCGGGAGCCTTGCGGTCGTAATGTGTGCCGTCGCGATAGACGCGCAGGCCGAGCCCCGTCGCGATCGCCGATAGCGGTTTGCCCACTTCCGCGGCGGCGACCGCACGTTCCGCAAGCTGGACCTGCCCGTGGAACGAGGCGAGGTCGGTCAGGTAATCGGCGATGTGCGGGCCGGTGCAGGAACTGGCGAGCAGCAGCCCCGCGAAGCTGACCGGATTGACCACGGTGGTGGCGCCGGCGGCGCGGGCGGGGAGTTCGTTGTCCTCGTTCTTGACGATGACGCTGATCGGCAGGTCCGGCGCGAGATGGCGCGCGGTAAGGGTGATCAGGATCGAGGTGTCGTCGCGCCCCGCCGAGACGATCATCGATTCCGCCTGCGCGATCCGGGCGTCGCTCAGCACCTGATCGCGGGTCGAATCGGCGTGCAGGACGATGCAGCCGCACGCCTTGGCGCGCTCCAGTGCCTCCTCATCCTCGTCGATCACGACGAAGCGCTCGGGCTTTTCGCCGCGGGCGATGAGTTCGTCGACGGCTTCGGAGCCGGTCGTGCCATATCCGGCGATCACGATGTGGCCGGACAGGTTCCGCTGGATCAGCGCCATGCGCCACTTCTCCCAGGTACGCTTGAGGACGAAATTATAGGCGGTTCCGAGGAACAGCAGCACCACGAACACGCGGATCGGCGTGACGATCAGCGCATCGAACATCCGCGCGCTGTCGCTGACCGGAACGATGTCGCCATAGCCGGTGGTGGTGATCGAGATCGACGTGAAATAGATGATGTCGAGGAAGCTGACATGCCCGTCGCTATTGTCGCGCAGGCCGTGGCGCTCGAACCAGTGGACGCCGATCGCAAGCGCCAGCAGCGCGAGCACAGCAAGCACGCGCCAGCCGATCGAAACCCAGACGGGCAGGCTCGACTTGCGTTTCAGCGTGGCAGGCGGAAGCATCTGCGGCGGATATCAGCGTTTGGGCAGGCGTGGAACGGGGTCGACCGGCGTGCGGCCCTGACGGATCTCGAAATGAAGCTCGGGCCGGTCGGCATGGCCCGAATTGCCGGAAAGCGCGATCATCTGCCCCTTCTTCACCGATTGGCCGCGCTGGACAAGCAATTGTCCGGCATGGCCGTAAACGGTGGTCCAGCTGTCGCCGTGACGCAGGATGACGAGACCGCCCAGCGCGGGGATGTCGCTGCCGACATAAGCGACGACACCGTCCGCGGCGGCGAGGACCGGCGTATCGAGCGGGACGGCGATCTTGATCCCGTCGCTGCGTTCGCCGCTTGCGCCGGGGCCGAACCGCTTCACGATGGTGCCGTTTAGCGGCCATTGGAACGCGGTGTTCAGCTTGGCAGGCGCGGCGACCGGCGTGGTCGACGGCAGGACACGTGCCGACGAAGCGGTCGGACGCGCGGGTTTGGCCTTCTCCGCGAGTGCGGGCTGTCCGCCGGTGACGATATCGTCGATATCGATGCGGAAGCGCGCGGCGCGCTCTTCCAGCGTCTCCGGACCGGTGGACGGGATCAGGATCCGCATGCCCGTGCGCAGGATATAGGGCTCCTGCAGCGCGTTGACGGTGACGATACGGCCCCAGTCGACGCTGTAGGCCTGCGCGATGGCGATGCCGGTCTCGCCGTCGCGCACGGTGTGATAGCGGCCTGGGGGGATCGTCAGCCGCTGGCCCGGCTGGATCGTGTAGGGCGCGGCGAGATTGTTGGCGCGGGCGATCGCTTCTGAGCCGGCGCCGGTCTTCACCGCGATCAGGCGCAGCGAATCCCCGCTGCGGACGACATAGGTGCTGGCCGGCACGTCGCGCGCATCGGCGGTGACGGGGCGCATCTGCCATGCGGGCGGCGGCGCGGGGAGGCGCTCCACATCGGGATCGACACGCGGCGCATCCTGACGCGGCGGGGGGCTATAGTCCTGACGGCGCTGCGGCGCTGCGTCGCCATATTCCACCGCACGCGGAACCAGCGGGCCGCACGCAGCCGTCAGCGCGAACGCAGCCAGCGCGAGCCCTTGTTTCCACATAACCGTCCCTCCCAGTGCGGGGAGTATAGCGCGAACGTGGTTAATTCAGGAAGATGCGACGGGTTCCAGCCGGTTCAGCCCGCGCAGATAGGGCTGGAGCGCTTCGGGCACCGCGATCGAACCGTCTTCCTGCTGGTAGTTCTCGACCACCGCGACGAGCGTGCGCCCGACCGCGAGGCCCGAACCGTTGAGCGTATGGACGAAGCGCGTCGCTTTCTCGCCTTCCGGGCGATAGCGCGCATTCATGCGGCGCGCCTGGAAATCGGTGCAGGTCGAGACGCTGCTGATCTCGCGATAGCGCTTCTGGCCGGGCAGCCAGACCTCGAGATCGTAGGTGCGCGCGGCGGAGAAGCCCATGTCGCCGGTGCACAGCTTCATGCGGCGGAAATGCAGACCGAGCCTGGTCAGGATATCCTCTGCGCAAGCGGTCATCCGCTCATGCTCCTCGTCCGAGGTTTCGGGCGTGACGATCGACACCATCTCGACCTTCTCGAACTGGTGCTGGCGGATATAGCCGCGCGTGTCGCGGCCCGCCGAACCCGCTTCGGAGCGGAAGCAGGGCGTCAGCGCGGTGAAGCGCAGCGGCAGGGCGTGTTCAGGCAGGATCTGCTCGCGGATCGCATTGGTCAGGCTGACTTCGCTGGTCGGGATCAGCCAGCGGCCATCGGTGGTCTGGAAGCTGTCCTCGGCGAATTTGGGCAACTGGCCGGTGCCGAACATCACTTCGTCGCGGACCATCAGCGGCACCACGCATTCCTCGAAGCCATGATCGCGGGTCAGCGTGTCGAGCATGAACTGGCCGAGCGCGCGGTGCAGCTTCGCCGCCGAGCCGCGAACGAAGGTGAAGCGCGATCCGGCGAGCAGTGCGCCAGTCTCGAAATCGAGGCCGAGGGCGGGGCCGATCGCGTCATGCTCCTTCGGTTCGAACGCGAATTCGGGCTGGGTGCCGATCAGATGGACCAGCGCATTGTCGTCCTCGCCACCGCCGACGGGCACATCGGCCAGCGGCAGATTGGGGATGGCGGCGAGGCGTGCCGTGAGATCGTCGCCAAGGGCTTTTTCCTCGGCTTCGAGCGCAGGCAGGCGCTCCTTCAGCGTCGCGACTTCGGCCATCAGCGAAGCAGCGGTGGCCTCGTCCTTCTGTGCCTTGGCCGCGCCGATCGCCTTCGACGCTTCGTTGCGGCGGGCGAGGCCGAGCTGCACTTCGTGGATCAGCGCGCGGCGCTTTTCGTCGAGCGCGGCAAGGGCTTCGGCAGCCGGTTCGAGGCCGCGACGCGCAAGGCCGGCGTCGAAATCTGCGGGTTTTTCCCGAATTGAGCGAATGTCATGCATCGGCTTGGCGTATTAGCGGGGGCGGCGATGGGCGCAACCCGGCTTGAGGGCCGGTCGAGGCGCAGCGGTATGGGGTAGCCTGGGGGAGCCGCAACCGTCGTCGTCCCCACCCGTTATACCGGCAGATCACAAGGAGATTTGCCATGCGGGTTCCCCATAATGCCGTTGTCGTCGTCGCCGATGGGCGGAAGATGCTGTTCTTCCGCAACGAAGGCGATGCCGAATATCCGAACCTGCAGGTCGAGAAGAAGCGGGTCGATGTGAACCCGGCCGATCACGAGCAGGCGGCGGACCTGGCCGGCCGGGCGATGGGAACGCGGACTTCGGGCGGTGCCTGGGGCAGCAGCAATGTCGAGAATACCGACTTCCACCAGCTCGAAGAGGACCGCTTCGCCGCGGAAACCGCCGAGCTGCTCAAGGAACGCGCGCTGCGCAACGAGTTCGAATCGCTGATCATCGTCGCCCCGCCCAAGACGCTGGGCGAGCTGCGGAAACATTATCACAAGGAAGTGAGCGACCGGATTTCGGCCGAGATCGACAAGGATCTGACCAAGCATCCGGTGTCGGAGATCGAAGCCGCGCTGGCCAAGGCCGAATAAAGCGAAAGGCCGCCCTCGCGATGGCGGGGACGGCCTGTTTCGCTTCCGGTTGTCCGGCTTATTCGCCGTCGGTCTTTTCGGCCTTCTTCTTCGCCAGACGCTTGCGGGCGACCAGCGCGGCGGCGGCGCCGCCGAAGAGGAGGATCATCGGCGGAGCGGGCACCGGCGACGGGCCACCCGAGGACGTGCCCGAGCTGCCGCCGCGGCTCGACGAGCCGTGACCGTTGCTGCTCCAGCCGCTCGAACCGTGCCAGCCCGACGAATTGCTCCAGCCAGACGAACCCTTGCTGCTCGAGCCGTAGCTGGAGCTGCTGGTCGAACCCGAAGTCGAGGACGAGTTGGACGAGCTGGTCGAAGAGGAATTCGACGACGAGGTCGAGGAGGAGTTCGACGAGCTGGTCGAGATGCCCGACGAGGTCGACGTCGAAGACGAAGTCGCACCCGAGGAGGTCGACGAGGAGGTCGCGCCCGACGAAGTGGAGGTCGAGGAGCCGCCCGTGGACGTCGAGGTCGAGGAACCGCCGGTCGAGGTGGACGAGCCACCCGTCGAGGTCGAGGACGACACGCCCGACGAGGTCGAGACATTGCCCGACGACGTGGACACGCCGGAGGAAGTGGATACGCCGCCCGTCGAGGTCGAAACGCCGCCGGTCGAAGTCGAAACCTGACCGCTCGAGGTGCTGGTCGACGAAATATCGATGTTGATGCCGCTGCTGCCCGAAGAACCGCTGCCGCTGCCCGAGCTGCCGAAGAAGCCGCCGGCGAAGAAGCCACCGATGAAGCCGCCGCCGCTCGAACCGCCGACGACGCCCGACGAGCTGCTGGAGCCGCTCGAACTGGACGATACGATCGGAATCTCCCCGCTCGACCCGTACAGGGGCGGAGGCAGGGGGATGGGCGAGCCCTGGCTAGTGACGGTCACCACCGCCGGCGGGCACTGGGCCTGCGTCTGGGTGACCGTGCGGCGCACGACGCGCTTGGCCGGACGGCGCACCACGGTGCGGCGAACGGTCGTGCGCTTCTTTGCGACAGATGCTTTCTGCTGGGCATAGACTCGCTGCGTCTGGGCGGATTCGGCGACATGCACCGCGCCACCGCCGACGATTGCGCCACCACAGGCGCAAGCGCAGAGTTTTGCCAAGGCCATGCGAACCGACATGATGTCCCACTCTTCCCGTTGCCTGCGTGCTTTCTCCGACGGAACCGCCAGCAGCTTGCACGCCGCTCATGCCGCAAAAGTGCAGAACAAAATATTAAGCGCAACTCGATTAACGACTGTTTACCATCAACTTGACAGAAATTGCCGCGCCGGAAGCCGTATTCATTGGTTAACGTCCGAAGCTGGGACAAATCACCTTACTGTTCATTGCCAATTTATTAATGCAACTGGTTAATTGCGAAGGCGGAACATTATGGTCTTCGGTTCAGCAGCGGCTAATTTCCCCCAAGATATAGGGTGTTCGCGCGCGATTTTGCCGATTCCCCGCCTTGTGAATGGTCTCGCGCGTAAGTATAGGGCCTGCGGGCAAAAGGCGGTCTCCAGCGGCGTCGCCACTGGGGAACCGGTGTTGGAGAGTTAGGGAATGGCTTCGGTTTTGGAACAAGTCGAAGATCCTGAGAAAGGCCCGCCGGCGGCGGCCAATGACGGCGACGGTTATCGTCCGGGCGCCGACGAGCCTTTCATGAATCCTCGGCAACTTGAGTATTTTCGCGAGAAATTGCTGGCCTGGAAGGACGCGATTCATCGCGAGTCTGCCGGGACGCTGTCGCAATTGCAGAGCGAGTCGCTGCGGGAGGCGGATCTTACCGATCGCGCATCGAGCGAGACCGACTGGTCTATCGAGCTGCGTACCCGTGATCGCCAGCGCAAGCTGATCTCGAAGATCGACGCAGCGCTGCGCCGGATCGAGGATGGCGAATATGGCTATTGCGAAGTCACCGGCGAGCCGATTTCGCTGGGCCGGCTCGAAGCGCGTCCGATCGCGACGATGACCGTCGAGGCGCAGGAGCGCCACGAGCGGAACGAAAAGGTCTCCCGCGAGGAGTAGAAAAAGCGTCCCGGGCCGATTTTGCAGCGCAGAATCGGCTCCGGGTTAACGCTTTGGATAAGGATTGCTGCTCTATTCCTGCGCGATGGTAACACGCGATCGAGCAGTCTGAATGGACCAGTTTTCGTTTGATCCCCTGAACGCTGTGTCGGTCGACGATGTCGCCGGGCAGCGTAACGGTGCGCGCGACAGCCTGATGCTGACCGCGCAGTTCCGCATCGTGGGCAAGCCAGATGCGACCGTGCGCGTGCGCAATCTTTCCTCGGGCGGGATGATGGCCGAATATGCCGAGCCGATCGCCGTCGGCACGCTGCTCGACGTCGAGGTGCGTGGCGTGGGCTGGATCGGCGGGCGGATCGCCTGGGCGGCCGAGGGCCGCGTGGGCGTGGCGTTCGATCGCGAAATCGATCCGATGGCTGCGCGCAAGCCCGTGGGCAAGGGCACCCATACCCCGTCTTATGTAAAGCCGATCCTGCCGCGGCGCTGAACGCCACGGATCGATCACCGGAGGCGTATGCCGGGATTTGTCCCGGCATTCTTGTGTCCGGATGCTGTAGTTTTCGGGTTTGAGCGGTCACGAACCCCGGCGCGAGGCCGGGGTCAGCGATTTCCGGATCGTGAGATTGGAGGCTGGTTTAGCGGCCCATCTCTTCCTTCACGCGCAACTTCTGGCGCTTGAGTTCCCGCAGCAGGATGTCGTCCGGTTTCGGACGCTGCGACTCGGTGGCGATTCGCTGGTCGAGCACTGCATGCTTGGCGTTAAGGGCCGAGAGATGCGCGGTGTGCATGGAAGCGTTCCTCCTTCAAGACTCAGGTGGGAGAGTGAGTAAAACACCTTTCCAATCGATTGTCGCCATTGGTTTCCGGGAGTTTCGCTGAATCGGCGAAAAGGCGAGACGGGCCGTTGCGGAGCGGTGCGGCTTTCGGGCAGGAAGGATGCATGGAAGAGAGTGAGATTCTGCGCCGGCTGGAACTGTTGAAGTCGGAGCATCGCGATCTCGACGCCGCGATCGCAGCGTTGCTGGCGATGAGCGGAGACCAACTCCAGATCGCGCGAATGAAGAAGCGCAAGCTGCTGCTGAAGGACGAAGTCGCCCAACTGGAAGACCAGCTGATTCCCGATATCATCGCCTAGTCGGGTGGGCGTGGCGATGCCCCGCGAATGCCATCCCGCACATGGTGCCGTAACGGGACGGAAATACCCGCATATTAAGCATTCAGTTACCACGGACCCTATGGCAGCAAGGTTTGCATGATGGGGGAAACCGAAACTTCGCGAATTCACCGGCGGCTCGCCGACTCGCTCTATGTCGAGGCGATGCTGCTCGCCGACGAGGCTCGCGCCTATTTCGACGAGCTGGGCCGCGAGGAGCGGGATTCGATGGAAGCGGTGAGCCGCGTCGCATTCTCATGCGAATCGCTGAAGGTCACCACCCGGCTGATGCACATCATCGCCTGGCTGCTGACCCAGCGTGCGGTGGATTCGGGCGAACTGGCCCCGCGTGAGGCCTTGTCGCCCTCGCGCCGGCTGGGCGTCGCGCCGGAGACCGAGGATCATGTGCTGGCGTCGATGCCGGAACATGCCAAGGGGATCATGCTGACGAGCATCGACCTGTATCGCCGCGTGGCCCGGCTCGACGAAGCGCTGGACGACGAACCCGCGCCGGTCGTCAGCCCGGCCCGATCGATGATGGACAGGCTCGCTTTGGCGTTCTGAGACCAGCGGCGTCGGGTTAACTTGTGCTCGGGCGAATGCCGGAGCTCTGGCCCCAATCCCGTGCTTACCTCCAGCGCTCCGGCCTTCGCCCGAGCACAATCCTTAACCGCAGACCGCAGCCCTTGCGGCGGCATATTCGGCCTTGAGCCGCTCGACGAGCGCGGCCGCGGGCTCGACCGCGTTAATCGCGCCGATGCCCTGGCCCGATCCCCAGATTTCCTTCCACGCCTTCGCGCCGCCGAAGTTCATCGTGCTGAGATCTCCTTCGGGCAGATTGTCCGGATCCATCCCCGCCGCGACGATCGAGCTGCGCAGATAATTGCCGTGAACGCCGGTGAAGAGGTTCGAATAGACGATGTCCGCTGCGCGGCCCTCGACGATGCCCTGCTTGTAGGCGGCAACAGCATTCGCTTCGTTGGTCGCGATGAAAGGCGAGCCGATATAGGCGAGATCCGCGCCCAACACCTGCGACGCGAGGATCGAGCGCCCGGTAGCGATCGCGCCGGAGAGGATCACCGGCCCGTCGAACCATTCGCGGACTTCCTGGACGAGCGGGAAGGGGTTGAGCCGCCCCGCATGGCCGCCCGCGCCCGTCGCAACGAGGATCAGGCCGTCCGCGCCCTTCTCGATCGCCTTGTGCGCGAACTTGTCGTCGATCACGTCGTGCAGGGCGATGCCGCCCCAGCTATGGACCGCATCGTTCAGTTCGGGCCGCGCGCCGAGCGAAGTGATGACGATCGGAACCTTCCACTTGGCGCAGGTCGCGACGTCTTCCTCGAGCCGCACATTGGATTTGTGGACGATCTGGTTGACCGCGAAGGGCGCGGCGGGCGCGTCCGGATTAGCGCGGTCCCACGCCGCCAGTTCCTCGGTAATCTGGTGCAGCCATTCGTCGAGCAGACTCTGCGGACGGGCGTTCAGCGCCGGGAACGAGCCGACAATGCCTGCCTTGCACTGGGCGATGACCAGCTCCGGACCGGAGACGATGAAGAGCGGCGAGCCGATGACGGGAAGCCGCAGACGATCGAAAATCGCAGGAAGAGCCATGCGAGTTTCATAGCGCAACCGGAATGGCTGTCCAGTTGACGTAAGGGAAGGCGATCCGCGTCCCCCGGCGGTGCGATGGATCGGGATATTTCCCTAGGTGCCCCGATCGGATATTTCCGATTTGTTTCACTCAGAACATAAATCCGGGGGGATTCCGATGCAGGCGATTCGGACATTTTCAAACGAAGCGGCGATCATGTGCGCCAGCGCCTTCGCCTTGTTGCTGGCGACCGCGATCTCGAACTTCCTGCGGATCGACGTCGATACGGGCGATGCGACGTTCGGCCAGTATCTCGGCCAGTTCACGCTTCCGGCGATGCCGCTCGCGCTGGTGGCGCTGCTGCTCGTGCTGCGCAGCCGTGCCGCGACGACGATCGTCGCATCGTTCGGGACGCTCTATTACATTGCCGACTGGGCGATGCTGACTTTCTGAGGGCCGGTCAGTCGACCCGCTTGAGGCCCTTGGCGAACTCGCCGGCCTTGTGGACATAGCCTGCCGCGGAAATCTTCAGCGCAGCCTGTGCGGTGTCGTCCAGCGTGCGGATCGCGCGGGCAGGGCTGCCCACGATCAGCTGGCGCGGCGGAAATTCCTTTCCTTCGGTCACCAGCGCGCCCGCGCCGACGATGCAGCCTTCGCCGATCACCGCGCGGTTGAGGATCGTCGCGCCCATGCCGATCAGCGCGCCGTCGCCGACGGTGCAGCCGTGCAGGATCGCGTGATGGCCCACGGTCACGTCCTCGCCCACGGTGCAGGGAATGCCGGGATCGGAATGGAGCATCGCCCCTTCCTGGACATTGCTGCGCGCACCCACCTTGATCGGCGTGTTATCGGCGCGGATCACTGCGCCGAACCACACGCTGGCCTGTTCGGCGAGATGGACGTCGCCGATCAGATCCGCGCTAGGGGCGACCCAGGCGGTGTCGGCGACGGTCGGGCGTTGCCCTGCGATTTCGTAAAGCGGCATGACGCCGCGTTTAAAGCATCGTCTCGAAATTGCCGAGAGGGACGTTCATCCCCATCGCGATCGCCAGCGCGACGCCGCCGAGCAGCAGCGCAAGCGTGGTCGAGAGCGAGAACAGGCCCCAGCCGGCCATCGTCAGCATCGGCGAGGACGGGCGCTGCAGCTTCTGATTGCGGCGCATCGACATGACGACGAACATCGCCAGCATGGCGTAAAGAAACACAAGGAACTCGGTCATTTAACCCACCCCGGTAAACCCCGGGCCAGAAATACCGGCGAATGGTTAATGCTTTCAATGCCGCGTTGCACCATTGGCCGCGCGCAGGGCAGCTTTCGTCGCGTCAGGCGTGGTCGGCGGCTGGCTTGTGATCGGATTCGGCCTTCGATCCGTCCTTCGGCGTGTGCTTGACGATATAGGCGCCGGCGAGCTTGTCCAGCTTGCCCGCGCTCTCCTTCACCTTGGCGCGCAATGCCAGGATATGCTCGGCCTCCACGCCATATTGGCGCAGCAGATAGGTTTCGCGGCGGACGTCGATGTCCGATCCGGCATAGCTGGTATCGGCGTAGAGATGGTCGATCGCTTCGCCCAGCGCGCGCACTACGCCCGCCCATGCGCCGAACGCGCTGCTGATCTCGGGCTCGCCGAACGAAGTGACCGGCACGGCTGCCATGCGGGCGAGATAGGCCATCGGCTCACTGATCTCGCCGCGCAGGCCACGCAGCAGCGCGCGAAGCGATTCGAGGCTGGCGGGGACGGTCGCCATGCGCGCGGCCAGCCGCTCGTCGATCCGCCGCGAATGCTCGCGCACTTCGCCGCGCAACGATTTCACGAAGGCCAGTTCCTTGGGATCCGGCCCGTGCGTCAGGAATGCCTTGAGCCGCAGCGCGAGCACGACCGCGGCGATCGAGAGGAAGAAGGCGGCCATCGCCGAGAACAGCCCGGTCACGCCCGCGACGCTGATCCACACCGGCAGGGCGGATTCGGGCGCAGTCGCAGGAGCCGCGGCAGTGCCCGCCGCGTTCGCCAGCATGATCCTGATCAGCGCCATTTCCGCGACTCGTTCCCCCTCAGAATCGATATGGTTAACAGACTTGGCGGCGCGTCCAATCCCCACGCTTTCGGGGGTGCCCGCCGTGCAGGGCATTTTCACCCATGCGACACGCGATTGTCCCCGGGCCATTCGATGGCGTAAGGACTGACCCGATCGTTTCAGAGAGGACAGCGCGTGGCGGATATCGAGGACGAAGACGGCGAGGGCGGCCGCCGCTATCGCGCGCCGGCGCTGGAAAAGGGCATCGACATCCTCGAATTGCTGGCGGCGGAAACCGAGCCGGTGACGCTGACCGGCATCGTCACGCGGCTCGGGCGTTCGCATGGCGAGCTGTTCCGCATGGTCCAGGTGCTCGAATTTCGCGGCTATATCGAGCAGGAAGCCGGCAGCGACGGTTACCGGCTGACCGACCGGCTCTTCTCTCTGGGGATGCAGCAGCCGCGCACGCGCAACCTGATCGAGATCGCGCTGCCGGTGATGCGCCAGCTGAGCCTTTCGGTGGGGCAGGCCTGCCACCTCGCGCTGCATACGCTGGGCGAGATGGTGGTGGTCGCGCGGATGGAATCGAGCGAGCAACTCGGCTTCTCGGTGCGCGTCGGATACCGGCGGCCGCTGCATCAGGCGGCGTCGGGCGTCGTGCTCTATGCCTTCCAGCCCGAGGATGTGCGCCAGCGCTGGGAAGCGCTGTTCGATCCCGCGCTTGGCGCCAAGGAACTGGCGGAATTCCGCGCCCATGCCGACGAGGTCCGCGAGCGCAGCGTCGAACTGACGCCCAGCCGCTTCGTCGCGGGGGTGACCGACATTTCCGCGCCGGTGATGCGCGGCGGCGCGGCGGCGGCGGCGCTGACCGTGCCCTATCTCAAGAAGCTGCTGCCCTCGGTTTCGCGCAGCGATACCGCGAAGGAAGTGCAGGCAGCGGCCGAGCGGATTTCGGCGCAGCTCGTCGAGGGGGATAGCCGGCCGTAATTCCCTCTCCCCTTGTGGGAGAGGGAGGGAGCCGACGAAGTCGGCGGAAGGGTGAGGGGGCTTAGCGTCTGCGCTACTCTCCCCCTCATCCTTCCCACTCGCTTCGCGAGCGGGCCCCTTCCTTCTCCCACAAGGGGAGAAGGAGTGAATCAGGTCGTCCAGCCGCCGTCGACGACGTGGATCTGGCCGGTGGTGAAGCTCGACTCGTCCGAAGCGAGATACAGCGCGAGCGCGGCGATCTCCTCCGCCTTGCCCAGCCGCCCCATCGGCTGGCGCGCGTTGAAATCGGCGCGCGCCTTTTCATAGTTGCCGGTGTCGCGCAGCCGCTGCTGGAGTGAAGGCGTGTCGACCGTGCCGGGGCAGATCGCGTTGCAGCGGATGCCCTGTCCGACGAAATCGACTGCGACATGCTTGGTCAGGCCGACCACCGCAGCCTTGGACGCGCCATAGGCGAAGCGGTTCGGCACGCCGGTCACCGAGCTCGACACCGACGCCATGTTGACGATCGAGCCGCCGCCCTTCGCGAGCATTGCGGGCAGGGCGGCACGGATCGTGCGGTACATGGCGGTGACGTTGATATCGAAGCTGCGCGACCAGTCGGCTTCGTCGCATTCGAGGATATTGCCCGCCGCGACGATGCCCGCGCAGTTGAAGAGGATGTCGAGCGGCCCGGCTTCGGCGAAGACGGAGTCGATCCGCGCGGGATCGGTGACGTCGAGCCGGCGCACGGTGCAGCCGGGGACGTCGATCGCTTCGCGGTCGGTCGCCCAGACGGTAGCGCCCTCGCGAGCGAACAGTTCGGCGGCGGCGCGCCCGATGCCTTGTCCGGCGCCGGTAATCAGCGCGGTCTTGCCGGCCAGCCTCATGCGGCCACCGCCTGCGGCGTCGGCGCATCGGCGTGGAGCAGGCCCTCGGCCTTCAGCTCGTCCCACAAGGCGGGCGGGAGCGGGGTCGCGTATCGGGTCACGGTGTCGTCGACTTCCTTGGGGCTGGCCAGGCCGGGGATGACGCTCGCCACGGCCGGATGGGCGAGGGGGAATTGCAGCGCCGCCGCCGCGAGGGGGACGGTGTGGCGCGCGCAGACGGCTTCGAGGCGGCGGGCGCGGCCCAATATTTCGGGTGGCGCGGCTTCATAGTCGTAAGTCGCACCGCCCGTGAGCAGGCCCGAATTATACGGCCCGCCGATGACGATCGAAATGTCCGCCGCCACGCATCGCGGCAGCAGCGCGTCGAGCGCGCCCTGTTCGAGCAAGGTGTAACGGCCGGCGAGCAGGAGCACGTCCATCGCGATCCGGTCGAGCAGATCGAGCGCGATCCCGGTCTCGTTCACCCCGATGCCGAACGCGGAGATCGCGCCTTCGCTGCGGAGCCGTTCCAGCGCGCGGAAACCGCCGTCGAGCAACTGGCCGCGCATCGCTTCATGGTTCGCGCCGTGGGTGCGTTCGCCGATATCGTGGACGAAGAGGATATCGATCCGGTCGCGGTTCAGGCGGCGAAGGCTGTCTTCATGCGATCGCAGGACGCCGTCGTACGAATAGTCGAAGACCGGCTCGAACGGTTCGGACGAGACGAAGCCGTGACGCTCGGGCGGAAGCGGTTCCCGGGTCGGTTCGAGCAGCCGTCCGACCTTGGTCGAGACGATCGCTCTTTCCGTCCGCGCTTCGCCCAGCCGCCGTTCGGCAAGGCCGAAACCGTAATAGGGCGCGGTGTCGGCATAGGTGAGCCCGGCGGCCAGCGCCGCCGCGATGGTCGCGCGGGCGGTATCGTCGGGCACTTCCCGGAACAGGTTGCCGAGCGCCGCCGTGCCGAAGCCGAGTTCGGGCACGGTCAGATCGGTGCGGCCGATGCGGTGGCGCGGGATCATGGCTCGCCGTCCAGCGTGAAGAATCGGTCCATCGCCACCCATTTCTCGCCGGCGCCGGCATGGGGTAGGGGCTTCTGGAAATGCCACATCAGCGCCTCCCAATCGGCGATCTCCGGCGGTTCGGCCACGGCGCGGGGATAGTCCGGAGCGACTTCGGCGATCATCACCAGCCGGTCGGCGGTGCGCCAGATCTCCATCGCCTCGACGCCGGTGGCGCGGATATGCGCGATCACCACGGGCCACACCGCGCCCGGCGCATGGCGCGCCTCATACGCCGCGATCAGCGCCGCGTCGTCGATCAGGTCCAGCGCGAAGCACAGCCTGCGCCCCATCATTCCCCTCCAGGATCCTCTCGCCGGCACCTTAGCGAATATCCCGGCTTGCGCCAGCCGGAATTGTTACATATGAAAATGCTCGTCATCCACGAAAGATCATATGTGGGAGGGGTATCCGTCTTGAAGCCGCACGAGGCGATTTCCGGCCGATCGGCATCTGTGAAATGACGGTGATCACCGGCCTGAGGGTGCTCGACATCCGCTTCCCGACTTCCGATTTTCTCGACGGATCGGACGCGATGAACCCCGATCCGGACTATTCGGCGGCCTATTGCATCCTCGAGACCGATACGCCGGGGCTGAACGGGCACGGGCTGACCTTCACCATCGGGCGCGGCAACGACATCGTCTGCGCCGCGATTGATGCGCTGGCGCAGCTGGTGGTCGGGCTGGATCTCGACTGGATCCGCGAGGATGGCGGGCGCTTCTGGCGGCATGTGACCAGCGACAGCCAGCTGCGCTGGATCGGCCCGGAAAAGGGCGTGATCCATCTCGCCACCGGCGCGGTGGTCAATGCCGTCTGGGACCTGTGGGCCAAGGCCGAAGGCAAGCCGCTATGGCGGCTGGTCGGCGAGATGAGCCCGGAGGAAATCGTCCGGCTGATCGATTTCCGCTACATCACCGATTGCATCACGCCCGCCGAAGCGCTCGCGCTGCTGAAGGACCGCGAGGCCGGCAAGGCGGCGCGGATCGCGACGCTCGAGGCTCGGGGCTATCCCGCCTACACCACTTCCGCCGGCTGGCTGGGCTATTCCGACGAGAAGCTCGAACGGCTCTGTCGCGAAGCGGTGGCCGAAGGGTTCCGGCACGTGAAACTCAAGGTCGGGCGCGATGTCGAGGAGGATATCCGCCGCGCCACCATCGCCCGCCGGGCGATCGGTCCCGACGCGAAGCTGATGATCGACGCCAACCAGGTGTGGGAGGTGGACGCGGCGATCGCGCACCTCGGCAAGCTGGCCTTCGCCGATCCCTGGTTCATCGAGGAGCCGACCAGCCCCGACGATGTCGAGGGGCATCGCGCGATCCGCGAAGGCGTGCATCCGATGCGCGTGGCGACCGGCGAGATGTGCCAGAACCGGGTGGTCTTCAAGCAACTGATCATGCGCGGCGCGATCGACGTGGTGCAGATCGATGCGTGCCGGCTTGGCGGCGTCAACGAAGTGCTCGCGGTGCTGCTGATGGCGGCGAAATACGATCTGCCGGTGTGCCCGCACGCGGGCGGCGTGGGGCTGTGCGAATATGTCCAGCACCTTGCGATGATCGACTATCTCGCCATTGCCGGGACGATGGAGGGGCGGGTGATCGAGTTCGTCGACCATCTCCACGAGCATTTCGTCGATCCGTGCGTGGTGCGTGGCGGGGCCTATCTGGCGCCAGCCGCTCCGGGCTTCTCGATCGAGATGAAGGCGGCGTCGCTGGCGGCGTATGAGTATGGCGTCGCGCGGGAGAAAATTGCGGTGGCGTAAATTCCTCCCCGGGAAGGAGAGGAATTTATTTAGCGCGCCGCGGCCCCCGTCAATCCTCCGAAATGGCTCCGCGCGGCGGTGAGCGAGAAGCTGGCCCGGCTGGGCGCCGGCGCGGGCTGCGCCCTGGCCGGGCGGTCACAGGCGCAATTCTGCGCGATGAAATCCTCGTGCGTCGGCATCGCGCCGGCCCCACGCGCAATGGCGGCGCGGATGCGGGGCAGCAGCGCGTGGAGCTTCTCCGCCGGCATCGCATCGGCCAGCGGGTCATGGCCGCGCGGCGGGATGCCCTGACCCTCGAGTACCGCGACCCAGCTGGTCACGTCGAACAGTTCGTCCTCGATCCGGAACACGCGGGCATGGTGCCGCCACAGATCATATTTCTCCTGCAGCGTGTCGGGGATCGGCATGGTGCGCACCTGATCCCAGAAGGGCGAGCCGGCCTTCTGATTGGCGTGATAGTGGAGGATGATGAAGTCGCGGATCCGCTCATATTCGATCGCGGTGGTGCGGTTGTAATAGTCGATGTCCGCCTGATGGAAGTCGCGGTCGGGGAACAGGTTCACCAGCTTCGAGATCGCGGTCTGGATCAGGTGGATGCTGGTCGATTCCAGCGGCTCCATGAAGCCTGAAGCGAGCCCCAGCGCGACGACGTTCTTGTTCCAGAACTGCTTCCGCTTGCCGGTGACGAAGCGGATGCGGTTCGGCTCGGCCAGCGCTTCGCCGTCCAGGTTGGCGCGCAGGATCGCCTCTGCCTCGTCATCCTCCATGAAGGCGCTGCAATAGACATGGCCGTTGCCGATGCGGTGCTGCAACGGGATGCGCCATTGCCACCCGGCGTCGTGCGCGGTCGAGCGGGTATAGGGCGTGAAGCCGCCGGCGTTCGCGCAGGGCATGGCGATCGCCCGGTCGCACGGCAGCCAGTGGGTCCAGTCCTCATAGCCGGTTTCCAGCGTCTGCTCGATCAGCAGCCCCCGAAAGCCCGAACAGTCGATGAAGAAGTCGGCGTCGTGGATCGCGCCGTTTTCCAGCTTCACGCCGCTGACGAAGCCGTTTTCGTGCTGAAGCACTTCGGCGATCCTGCCCTCGTGCCGGATCACGCCGGCGGCCTCGGCATGGTCGCGCAGCATCGCGGCATAGAGGCCCGCATCGAAATGATAGGCATAGGCGATGTTGGAGAGGGTGTTCTTCGGATCCTCCGAAGGACGGCAGAACTTGCCAGCCAGCGCCGCGACCGTGGGCAGGTTGTAATCCGCCAGCGCGCCCGCGGCTTCGCCTGCTTCCCGCTTCAGGCGCAGCCAATATTGGTGGAAGGGCAGGGTGCCGATGTCCGCGCCATGCCGGCCGAACGGATGGAAATAGCGTGAGCCCGGCGCGCTCCAATTGTGGAAGTCGATTCCCAGCTTGAAGGTCGCGCGGGTACGGCGGACGAACTCGTCCTCATCGAAACCGAGCAGCTGGTTGAGGTGCTGGATCGGCGGGATCGTCGCTTCGCCCACGCCAATCGTGCCGATCGCATCGGATTCGACCAGCGCGATCTCGATCCGGCGTTCCTCTCCGAGCGCGCGCGTAAGGGCGGCGGCTGCCATCCATCCCGCCGTGCCGCCGCCGACGATCAGCAGCTTCCTGATTGCGCGGTCCGTCATGCCCCTCTCCCGTCTGGATTTTCATATATGTCGTATTTTTTCGTAGACGCCTAGCAGGTTCGATGATAGCGCCGACAACGCTGGACATCTGGAAAGTGCTTTTCACAAGCAAAAATCCGGAGACGGTTTGTGGGAGTGCGCGAGTCGAGGCCGGGCAGGGATGCGGGCTCCTCGATCCTCCCAAGGAACAATGCCGCCGCACGGATGCGGCAAAGGGGAGGATGTCATGTCGAATTATGATCGGGATGCTGCCGACGGCGCGCTCGGCCTGCTGTTGCGGCACGGGCTGCTGCTCGGCGCTTCGGCGATCGCGCTGGGCGTCGCATCGCCCGCGCTCGCGCAGGATGGCAAGAAGGCCGACGACAAGGAGCAGACGGGCGACGAAGAGGAAGGCATCGTCGTCACCGGTCTGCGCGCTTCGGTCGCGTCGGCCCAGTCGATCAAGGTCAACAGCGACCAGTTCGTCGACTCGGTGACCGCGATCGACATCGGCGCGCTGCCCGATCGCAACGTGGCCGAGGCGCTTCAGCGTATCTCGGGGATCCAGATCACCCGCAATCGCGGCGAAGGTTCGAGCATCGCGATCCGCGGGCTTACCCAGGTCCGCACCGAAGTGAATGGCCGTGACAGCTTCGGCGCGTCGGGCGGTCGCGCGCTGGGCTTCGAGGACGTTCCTTCCGAACTGCTGGCAGGCGTGGACGTCTATAAGAACCCGTCGGCCGAGCTGGTCGAAGGCGCGATCGGCGGCCTCGTCAATCTGCGCACGCGGATGCCTTTCGATGCGAAGGGGCTGGTCGCCGCGGCGACGCTGGGCGTCAACAATTACAGCCTGAGCGAAAGCACGCGGATCAACGGATCGTTCCTGATCAGCAATCGCTGGGAGACCGGGATCGGCGAGATCGGCATCCTCGCCAACTTCTCATATTTCGAGTCCAACTATCGTTCGGACGAACTCGTCATCGAGCCCTATGTCTCGACCACCAACCTGCCGGCCGGGATCACCGGTCCAAAGGAAGTGACCGACGGCGCGGGCTGGGCGACCTTCTTCGGCGATCGCGAGCGGCGCGGCGCCTATGGCGCGATCCAGTGGGCGCCGAGCCCAAACCTGGAATTCTATGCCCAGGTCTTCCACTCGCGCTATTATATCGAAGGGTCGAACCTCGGTACGTTCGTGACGCGCGGGACCGATCCGCAGGGCGTCACCGGCCTCACGCCGGTGGGTCAGTTCGAGTTCGCCTCGGACGGCACGTTCCTTCGCGGCGGCTATGACGGCATGGCCACCAACAACAACAACCAGATCAACTTCAACATCAGTACCACCACCGACTGGGCGGGCGGCTTCAAATGGTCGCCGGCGGCGAACCTGCGGGTGAATGCCGACTTTCAGTACATCACCGCGACCGCCGAGAACCGCAACTACTCGGCATTCGGCCAGCGGGATTCGGGCAGCTATTATGTCGATCTGCGCGGCGACGTGCCGCAGATCACCTTCGGCCCGACGGGCGCCGAGAATGTCGCGAATTACTACCTCATCGCGGTGATGGACCATAAGGAAGACAGCGACGCGAACCAGAAGAGCGCGCGGCTCGATCTCGAATGGGATTTCGACGATTCGAGCTTCCTGCGCAGCTTCACTGCGGGCGTGCGCTACACCGATCGATCGGCGGTCAACCGCTCGACGCCGTATAGCTGGACCTTCCTGTCGGCGCCGTGGAGCGGCAACAATGTCGTGCCGCTGTCGGCCTATGGCGTGACCAACCCGTTCGTGGACAATTTCTATGGCGGCAAGGCGACGGTGCAGGCGCTGCCGGCGCTGGCGCACAACCGCCTGTTCGACGCGGGCCAGTTCTTCAACGAACTCTATAACCGCGCCGGACCGTCCTGCTGCGGCCCGGCCACCCGGCCGCTGACCGATTACAATCCCGCAGCCGACATCAACGTGCAGGACGAGACCACCTATGCCGCCTATGGCATGTTGCGCTTCGGCGACAGCAACGCGTTCAGCGGCAATATCGGCGTGCGCGTGGTCAAGACCGAGAATTCGGCGAAGGGGTGGAGCCTGACCACCTATCGCCCGACCCCGACCAGCGCGGACATCATCGTCCAGACGCCGATCGACGTCGCGCAGGATTACACCCGCGTCCTGCCCAGCCTGAACCTGCGCTATCGCATCACGCCGCAGTTCCAGCTCCGCGCCGCGGCATCGAAGGGGCTTTCGCGGCCGCCCTTCTACGACATGCGCGCGCTGTTCAATCTCAGCGAGAATTACGTGACGCCGGTGGGCGGCGGCACGCCGACGCTGCGCGATCGTACCGGCAGCGGCGGCAACCCGTATCTCAAGCCGCTGGAAGTGACCCAGGCCGACGTTTCGGCCGAGTGGTTCCCGAACAGCAGCACGATGCTGTACGGCACCCTGTTCTACAAGGACCTGACCAACTTCCTTGCCAACGCGGTCTATACGCTCAACGCGGACGTGCCGGGCAAGGGCGCTCAGCCCTTCCAGGTCACCGCGCTGATCAACGGGACCAAGGGCAAGGTGAAGGGGTTCGAGATCGGTGGGAACACCTTCTTCAACTTCCTGCCCGCGCCGTTCGACGGCTTCGGCGTGCAGGGCAACCTGACCTATGTCGACAGCTCCGCGCCCGGCGCGGTGGGTACGCTGGCCAACGGCATCGTCGTGCCGACCACGCTGCAGGGCCTGTCCAAGTGGAGCTATAACGCCGTCGCGATGTACGAGAAATACGGGCTGCGCCTGCGCGTCGCCTATAACTGGCGCGACAGCTATCTCGATACGATCTCGGGCAACGGCACAGGGGCGATCCCGATCTATGTGAAGTCCTACGGACAGATCGACGCTTCGATCGCCTATGACGTGTCGCCGAACGTCAGCCTGGTGCTCGACGTGGTGAACCTGACGAACGAGGACAAGATCCAGTATCAGAACGTCCCCAACCATCCGCGCAAATATCAGTTGGACGATCGCCGGATTGGCTTCAGCATCCGCTTCCGGAACTAGAAGGAGGCGCGGGACGGCGATGTTCAACTGGTCGAGGCTGGTTCCCGTACTGATTGCGTTGCTATGCGCCGTCGCCGTCACCCCGGCGGCGGCGCAGGCAGTGCCTTCGATCGTTTCGAAGAATGGCCGCCACGCACTGATGGTCGACGGCGCGCCGTTCCTGATGCTGGCGGCGCAGGTCCATAATTCGAGCAACTATCCGGCGATGCTGCCCAAGGTGTGGCCGGTGATCGACCGGCTTCAGGCGAACACGGTGCAGGTGCCGATCGCCTGGGAGCAGATCGAGCCGGAGGAAGGGGAGTTCGACTTTTCCTTCGTCGATACGCTGATCCGGCAGGCGCGCGAACATGATGTGCGGCTGGTGCTGCTGTGGTTCGCGACGTGGAAGAACACCAGCCCGCACTATGCCCCGCGCTGGGTGAAGACCGATAACAAACGCTTTCCGCGGATGATCAATCGCGAGGGCAAGACGCATTACGCGCTGACCCCGCATTCGCGCGCCACGCTGGAGGCGGACAAGCGCGCGTTCGTGGCGCTGATGAAGCATCTCCGCGACACCGACCGGCAGAATACGGTCATCATGATGCAGGTGCAGAACGAGCCAGGCAGCTACAGCAGCGCGCGCGATCATTCGCCCGAGGCCAACCGGTTGTTCGCGGGGCAGGTGCCCGATGTACTGGCGAAGCAGACCGGCAAGAAACCCGGTACCTGGACGCAGCTTTATGGCCGCGACGCCGACCTGTTCTTCCACAGCTGGTACATGGCGCGTTATATCGACGAGATCGCGGCGGCGGGGAAAGCGATCAAGCCGCTGCCGATGTACGCCAATGCCGCGCTGCCGGGGAATCCCTTCGCGTGGCAGGACCCGAACACCTATGCCTCGGGTGGTCCCGCCAACACGGTGATCGATGTGTACGAGGCCGCCGCGCCGCACCTCGATCTGGTGTCGCCCGACATCTACAATCCCGATCACAAGACCTATCTGGGCTTCCTCGATGCCTATGCGCGGGCGGACAATCCGCTGTTCGTCGCCGAAACGGGCAATGCGAAGGCCTATGCCCGCTATTTCTTCGCGACGATCGGGCGGGGCGGGATCGGCTGGTCGATGTTCGGGATGGACCAGAGCGGCTATTCCAACTTCCCGCTCGGCGCAAAGGTGCTGGACGACGATACGGTCGACAGTTTCGCGCGCAACTATCGTCTGTTCGCGCCGATGCAGCGCGAATGGGCGCGGCTGGCCTATGAGGGGCAGGTGTGGGGCGTCGCAGAGCCGACCGACCCCGAGGCAAAGTTCACCCAGACGATCGACCTTGGCGAGCACAAGGCGACGGTCACCTTCGGGCGCGGCCAGTTCGGCTTCGATCCGCCCAAGGGCAATGGCGAGCCGCGTGGTGGCCTGGTCGTCGCACGGCTGGGACCGGACGAGTATCTCGTCACCGGCTTCGACGCGCGGATCGAGTTCGGCTTCGCCAAGCCGGGCGCGCGCAACCTGATGCTCGACCGGGTCGAGGAAGGCTATTTCAAGGACGGCAAATGGGTGTTCGTCCGCGTGTGGAACGGCGACCAGACCGATTACGGGCTGAACTTCACTGGTTTGCCTCAGGTGCTGAGGATACGCTTGGCCAGCTGGCCATAAGGGAGAGAGAATTGAGGCAGGTTTTCCTCGGCGTCGCGGCGCTGACGCTTTCGCTTTATTCCGGAACGGCGCTGGCATCGGATGTGGTGCAGGTCGCGCATGGCGTGGTCGTCACGCCCGATAGCGGCCCGGCCAAGCGGGTCCGCGTGCTTGCCTATGGCGATGCGGCATTTCGGGTGACAGCGCTGCCAGTCGAGAGCCTCGATCTGCCGGCCAGCCTGATGGTGACTGCGAAGCCGAGCGGCGATCCGCAAGTGACCACCGCCAATGGCGTCGTGACGCTGAAGCTGCCCCGCGCCACGGCCGAAATCCGCTTGTCCGATGGCAATGTCCGCTTCCGC
This sequence comes from Sphingomonas sp. G-3-2-10, assembly GCF_012927115.1. Lineage (NCBI taxonomy): Bacteria > Pseudomonadati > Pseudomonadota > Alphaproteobacteria > Sphingomonadales > Sphingomonadaceae > Sphingomonas > Sphingomonas sp. G-3-2-10. The sequence continues at coordinate 646,063 of NZ_JABBFY010000001.1, forward strand.
GACGCTGCGGGCAGGATCGTGCTGACCGAGTCCGCGCGCGGTGCCTTCGGACCGTCCGCAACGCCCGGCTATCTGACGATCCGCCAGCAGTTCAACCGTGCGAGCGACGAAGGCCTTTACGGCCTCGGCCAGCACCAGAACCGGCAGATGAATTACAATGGCGAGGACGTCGAACTCGCCCAGCACAATATGGACATTGCGATCCCCTTCGTCGTCTCGACGCGAGGGTACGGGCTGTTGTGGGACAACAACGGCATCACCCGCTTCGGCAATCCGACGCCCTATGCCCATGTCGGGCAGGGGCTGCGCGTCGCGAACGGCGGCAAGCCGGGGTGGAAGGCCGAATATTATCTCGGCGACCGGCTGGCGGTGACGCGGCAGGAAAGCTTCATCGACTATCAGTTCATCAAGGACCAGAAGAACTGGCCCGACGCCGCCAAGGCGCAGACCGTCGCCACGCCGGAGAGCGGGCAGAACACCGCGGGACAGGTTGTCGGCAAGCAGCATGTCGTATGGAGCGGCACGGTGACGCCCGACGCCACCGGCATCCACAAATTCCGCCTCTATGCGTCGAGCTACATCAAGGTCTTCGTCGACGGGAAGGAAGTGGTGAACGCCTGGCGGCAGAACTGGAACCCGTGGTTCCGCAATTTCGAGCTGCCGATGACCAAGGGCAAGCCCGCCGAGATTAGGATCGAGTGGGAACCCAATGCCGGCTATCTCGCGCTGTTCCATTCGGACCCCTTGCCGGCGCCCGACCGCAATTCGCTGTGGATGTCGTCCGAAGTGGCCAAGGGGCTCGATTATTATGTCGTGACCGGCGCGAACATGGACGGGGTGATCGCCGGCTATCGCGGGCTGACCGGCAAGGCGGAGATGATGCCGCTCTGGGCCTATGGCTTCTGGCAGAGCCGCCAGCGCTACGAAACGCAGGAACAATTGCTCGGCGTGGTGCGAGAGTATCGCAAGCGCCAGATCCCGATCGACAATATCGTGCAGGACTGGTTCTACTGGCCCGAGGACCAGTGGGGCAGCCACGAGTTCGACAAGAAGCGCTTCCCCGATCCGGTGGGGATGGTGAACGAGGTCCATGCACTGAATGTGCGGATCATGATTTCGGTCTGGCCGAAATTCTATCCGAACACGAAGAACGCTCAGGAGCTTGCGGCCAAAGGCTATCTCTATCGCGGCAATCTGGAGGCGAAGGAGAAGGATTGGGTCGGCCCGGGATATGAGAATACCGATTACGATCCCTATGCCCCCGACGCGCGGCAGATCTATTTCCGGCAGATGCGCGAGCAGCTTGTCGACAAGGGGTTCGACGCGTGGTGGATGGACGCGACCGAGCCGGATATCCATTCCAACCTCTCGATCGAGCAGCGCGCCGAACGCATGGGGCCGACCGCGCAGGGGCCGGGCGCGGCCTTCTTCAACAGCTATCCGCTGGTGCATGGCGAGGGCGTGGCGGACGGGCTTCGCGTGGCGCAGCCGGACAAACGGCCCTTCATCCTGACCCGCTCGGGCTTCGGGGGCACGCAGCGGACCAGCTCCGCGCTCTGGTCGGGCGATGTCGCGGCGCGCTGGGACGATCTGCGCGATCAGATTTCGGCGGGGACCAACCTGTCGATGTCGGGCGTGCCCAACTGGACCCATGATATCGGCGGGTTCGCGGTCGAGGATCGCTACACCCGCGCCGAACCCGAGCATCTGCCCGAGTGGCGCGAACTCAATCTGCGCTGGTTCCAGTTCGGGGTCTTTTCGCCGCTGTTCCGCAGTCATGGCGAGACGCCCAAGCGCGAAATCTACGAGATCGCGGCGGGCGACGACGCGATGTACCAGTCGATGGTCGAGTACACCCGGCTCCGCTACCGGCTGATGCCCTATATCTACACCGTCGCCGCCGATACCTGGCACAAGGACGGCACGATGATGCGCGGGCTGGTGATGGACTTCCCGTCCGACAAGCGCGTGTGGAATATCGACGACGCATACATGTTCGGCCCGGCCTTCCTCGCCGCGCCGGTGACGGTGTTCAAGGCGCGCAGCCGCGACGTGTATCTGCCCGACGGGGCAGGGTGGTACGATTTCGCCACCGGCATTCTCTACAAGGGCGGGCAGGTGGTGAAGGCCGATGCCCCGCGCGAACGGATGCCCCTGTTCGTCCGCGCCGGTTCGATCGTACCGACCGGTCCGGCGACGCAATGGACCGGCGAGCAGCCCGACGGGCCGATCGTGCTCCACGTCTTCACCGGCAATTCGGGCAGCTTCTCGCTGTACGAGGATGACGGCCTGAGCCCCGGCTACAAGAAGGGCCAGTTCGCGCGCGTGCCGCTGCGCTGGGACGAGGGTAGCGCTACGCTGACCATCGGTGCGCGCGAGGGCGGCTATCCGGGGATGGAAAAGAAGCGTGCGATCTCGGTGCGCTTCTATGGCCCGGGCAAGGCGGTAGTGCCGGACTTCGCGGAGAATCCGGCGCTCAGCTTCAGCTATGACGGCAAGGAGATCGTGGTTCGGCGGCCGTAAAGGGGGGACGCAATCGGCGGTCACCGGCGGTGGCTGCCCGGCCGGGTAGAGCATCCCCGGTTGGGCGGCCACTTTGCTTTCGGGGTCAGCGCACCGATCGGGCGAAGACGAGGATCGCGACGAAGCAGCCCGCGGGCACCAGCATCGCCATCGTGATCGAGCTGATGTCCGACACATAGCCCATCAGCGCGGTCAGCACCGCGCCGCCGATGATCGCCATCACCAGCAGCGACGATCCGGCCTTGGTCAGCGGACCGAGGCCGCGGATCGATAGCGCGAAGATCGTCGGGTACATGATCGACATGAACAGGCTGGTCGCGATCAGCGCGGCGAGGCCGGGCGTGCCTCCGGCCAGGACCGCCACGGCGCACAGCAGGACGTTGATGGCGGAGAAGGCGGTCAGCAGCTTCGCGGGCGCGATCCGCTGCATCAGCGCGGCGCCGAGGAAGCGGCCGACGAACAGCAGCACCAGCGACGCGGTGATCGTCTGCGCCGCCAGCTTCTCGGGCGTGCCCGGCAGTTCGACCTGCGTGTAGCGGATCAGATAGCTCCAGATCCCGACCTGTGCGCCGACATAGAAGAATTGCGCGATCACCCCGCCCATGAAGCGCGGCCGGGCGATCAGGGTGCGGTAATCGCCCTTGCTACCGACTTCATCGGCGGCCGGGCCGACAGCCGCGGCAGGGAAACGCACGAACGCGACCAGCGCGGCCCATGCCAGCACGAACAGGCCGATCGCGATATACGGCCCTTTCACCGCCTGGCTTTCGGCGGCGTACCAGCTTTGCAACGCCGTCTCGCTCATTGCCGCGGTCTGTTCGGGCGTGAGTTCGACGCCGGAGAGGATGAAGCTGCTGCCGATCAGCACGCCTGCGATCGAGCCGAGCGGGTTGAAGCTCTGCGCGAAGTTGAGGCGGCTTTCGGCAGTCGCGGGATCGCCCAGCACGGTGATCAGCGGATTGGCCGATGTCTCGAGAAAGGCGAGGCCGCTGGCCAGCACATAGAGGGCGACGAGGAAGAAACCGTAGCTGTGCATGTTGGCGGCGGGGACGAAGAGCAAGGCGCCCGCGCCGAACAGCCACAGGCCGAGCACCACCGCCGCCTTGTAGCCGAAGCGCTTCATGAACAAAGCTGCGGGGATCGCGAAGCAGAAATAGCCGAAATAGAAGGCCGACTGGACAAGACCGGTCTGGAAGTCGCTGAGGGTGAAGGCTTTTTTGAAGTGCTTCATCAGCACGTCGTTGAGATTGTTCGCCGCGCCCCACAGGAAGAACAGGCTGACGATCAGCAGCAGCGGGACGATGTATCTGGCTCGTGCGCCCGCCGCCGGCTGGTTCATATCAATCCTCCCCCGTCGATCCGGACTACCGGTATCATTTCGTCTTTTCTGGCACGCGGCAGCGTGATCGTCAGCCCCGTTCCGAAGCGTTCGGTCTTCAGTCTGCCGCCGCCTACCAGGGTGACGCGGCTGATCTCGGCATCGGGCATCGCGTCCTTGCCGAGTGCGGCGAGGGAGACGGGTTCGTCGGGCCAGACGAGGAAGGCAACGAACAACGCACCGTTCTTCGTGGTATAACGCACGTCGCCGGGCTTGAACTCGACCTTGCCCTCATTGTGCATCCCGCTGCCGAGCTGCGACGGGCCTTCGCCGAACACCCGCCACGGGCGCGAGCCGTAGATCGCGGCGTCGCCGTTGCGCGCCATCCAGCGCGTGATGCCGGCGAGGATCTTCTCCTCCTCGCCGTCGATCGTGCCGTCGCCGCGCATCGGGATCGACAGCAGCAGATTGCCGTTCTTCGACACCACGTCGCACAGCCGCTGGATCACCTTCGCGGCGGGGACATAGGCTTTCGCGTCGTACCGCCAGCGGCTGTAGTGCCAGTCGCCGATGCAGGTGCAGGTCTGCCACGGCTCGGACCGGATATGGTCGAGGAAGCCGCGCTCGACATCGTCGACCAGCGCGGTGCGCTGATAGGGGGTGAGCGTCTTGGCGGTCGCGACCACCTCCACCTGCCCGTGCTTCGCGATCGACAGGTCGTAATAATGGGCCAGCGCCTCGAGGCCGACCGTGCCGAAAGGCAGGGCATAATTGTCGAAATAGATGATGTCGGGATGGTATTTTTCGGCGAGATCCTTCTGCCGGAGGAGCCATTTCGCGACGAAATGCGGGTTGTTCTCCGGCGCGAATTCCATCCAGCGGCGGCTGTGCGTCTCGTGGAAGTCGTTCATCGCGGCGACCGAAGCGATGCCGTCGGGCGGCACCATCGCGGGGCCGGTATAGAGTTGCTGCGGGTCCAGCCCCTCCCACCACTTGCCCTTGCCGTCCGCCCTGGTCAGCCGGAACGCGTCGTAGCGCTGGCCGGCGCGGGGACCCTCGGCATCATAGCCATAAGCGGGCTGCCACCAGTGCCACGCATGGCTGCTGTGGTTCGACACGCCGAAGCGCAGCCCCTGCGCTCGCGCGATCTTCTCCCATGTGCCGACGATGTCGCGCTTCGGGCCGACGCGCATCGTGTTCCACTCATGGTGGCGGCTGTCATAGGCGTCGAGATTGTCGTGGTGGTTGGCCAGCGCCATGAAATACCTGGCGCCCGCCTTCTTGTAGAGTTTGACGAGATATTCGGGATCCCAGTGCTCGGCCTTCCACTTGTTCTCGATTTCGAGGAAGCCGGTGTCGGCGGGGTGGCCGTAGGTTTTCAGGTGATGTTCGTAGCACGGATCGCCCTGGATATACATTTTGCGGCCGTACCAGTCGCCGAATTCGGGCACGCATTGCGCGCTCCAATGCGCCCAGATGCCGAACTTGGCGTCACGGAACCAGTCGGGCATCCGATAGGCCGCGGCGAGCGCGGACCAGTTGGCCGGCGTCGCCGCGCGGGCGGCAGGGGCCGCGAGCGCGCCCGCGACTGCGCCGCCGATGCTGCCGAGCGCTCCACGACGCGTGACCAAATCGCCTCTCCCGCTGACGCACCGCATTATCATTGGTGCAAATGAGTTTTATGGAAGGAAATGCTAACCGCGCACGTCGCCGGGCGCAAGGGGGCGCTTGCCCTGTTGGATCGTACCCGGCATCCCGATGCCATGACGATCGAACGGATCACGGCGGCGCAGGCGCGGCGGATCGCGCTGGGCGCACAGGGTTTTGGCGCGAAGCGGCCCGATGCGGCGAACGCGGCGCATCTGCGCAAGCTGCTCGACCGGGTGGCGATCCACCAGATGGACAGCGTCAACGTGCTGGTCCGTGCGCATTATCTGCCGATCTTCTCGCGGCTGGGCGGCTATGACCCGAAGCTGCTCGACCGCGGCGCCTGGGGGCCGAAGCGCGAGCGGCGCATGTTCGAATATTGGGCGCACGAAGCCTCGTTGCTGCCGATGGACCTCCACCCGCTGCTGCGCTGGAAGATGGCGCGGGCGGATCGCGGCGAAATGGGCTGGTCGAGCATGAAGGCCTTCGCCACCGAACGCCGCGCCGAAGCCGAAGTGGTGCTGAAGCGCATCCGCGACCAGGGGCCGATGGCAGTCTCGGACTTCGAGGAAGGCCGCAGCCGCGCGGGCTGGTGGGAATGGGGCGACGCCAAGCGCATCCTCGAATGGCTCTTCTATGCCGGGCACATCACCACCGCGACCCGGCGCGGCGGGTTCGAGCGGGTGTATGACCTGACCGAGCGCGTGCTCCCGCGCCGGATCCTAGATCTGCCGACCCCGTCCGAGCAGGAAGCGCACAAGGGGCTGATCGAACGATCCGCCCGCGCGCTTGGCGTCGCCACGCGCGGTGAGCTGCGCGACTATTTCCGGATCAGGCCCGCGGACAGCGATCCGGCCGTCGCGGCGCTGGTGGACGAAGGCGTGCTGATCCCGGTCGACGTCGCCGGATGGGGCAAGCCGGCCTATCTCCATCGCGACGCGCGCCGCCCGCGCCGGATCGAGGGCCGCGCCTTGCTTGCGCCGTTCGATCCGCTGATCTGGGAACGCGCCCGCACCGAGCGCATGTTCGGCTTCCGCTACCGGCTGGAGATCTACACGCCTGCCGAGAAGCGCGTGCATGGCTATTATGTGCTGCCCTTCCTGCTCGGCGACCGGCTGGTGGCGCGGGTCGATCTCAAATCGGACCGGCAGAATGGGCGGTTATTGGTGCAGTCGCTGCACATGGAGCCCGATGCGCCGGGCGAAGCGAGAGCGGAACTGGAAGGGGAGCTTCACACAATGGCGGCGTGGCTCGGCCTCACGCGTTGAGGCTCAGACGGTGTGCCGCCACACGTCGATCATCACGACGAGCGGGAAGCAGGCGAGCAGGATCGAGATCAGATTCTTCATGAGATTTTCCCTGGGAACGGCGGTCGGGCGGCACCGATCGGATCGGCGCCGCCCTTCCGCGTGACTGGCGCGATGCGCGCTCAGAAACGGTAGCCGAGGCCGATCAGGGCCTGATGGCGGGTCACGTCGTCGCCATAATCGGAGTAGCGATACTCGGCCTTGGCATAGATGTGATCGTTGATGGCGTGCTCCACGCCGACGCCCGCGCGCCAGCCATCCTCGTCGGTCGAGACCTTGGTCGCGCCGGATTCGAGGGTGAAGCGGCTGTTGACATAGCCGCCCTTGGCATAAACCATCGTGCGCGGTGCGACGCGCGCGCCGAGACGGATCGAAGCGTCGAGATCGCGGCCCGCCGTCAGCTTGTCGCCGGCGACGATGACGTTGCCCGATGCGTTGAAGCCGAAGCCGGCTTCGGCACCGATCACCAGCACATTGCCGATCTCGAGGTCATAGCCGATCGCGCCGCCGATGCGGACACCTTCCAGCGAGTTCGGCGTGACCGGCACGTCGGCGTTGACGCTGTCGTAACCGACAGTGGCTTCGACGCGTGGGCCGGTGAAGTCCTGGGCAAAGGCCGGCTGGGCCATCGCGGCGACGGCCGAAGCGGTGGTGAGGATGAGGATCAGATTACGCATGATGTTACTCCCTGCACTTTCCCCCGGTCGATGCCGGGGCGGTTGTGGCGGCCGCGATCGGCCGTCTGGCGACCTGCTACCCGGATCGAAGCGTGAAGGAATCCGTCCCGCGACCGGTGCGACGAAGCTGCGGCGGAAGCGCATGGCGGGCGGACGAAGCGACCGAAGTGACGGAAAACAGGCCGCTAAATGCAAAACGGCCATCCGGACGGGGGTGTCCGGATGGCCGATACTGGCGTCGCGCCCGGGGGGCGGGGCGGATGCGGGGCGCTGCTTCAGCCGGGGGAGGTGAAGCGGCGTGCGTTCCTGCTAGATCAGGCAGATTCCGCTGTCAGCGTTCGTGCGACGGCGGTGCGACGAATGTGTTGAGGCTGTGCAACGCTCTCCCTGGCGGGGGAGGATAAGCCAGCCTTACACCTTCAGCCGGTGGCGAACCTCGCCCCAATGGCGCGGGCCCACACGGACGACGGTGCCCGATTTCAGCTCCAGCACCATGTGCCGCCCGATCGCGCTGATCCGCTGGACCGATCCAGGGCGGACGAAGGCGGAGCGATGGACGCGGATCATCTTGTCCGGGTCCAGCCCCGCTTCGAGCGCGGCCATCGTGATGCGAATCATGTGGCTGCGATCAGGGGTGTGGAGCAGCGCATAGTCCTTGGCCGCTTCGATCCACTCGATCGTCTCCACCGGCACGCGGATCTGACCCCGCGTGGTGGGGATCCAGAATTCGTCGTGATAGTCGGCGCGGGCGATCGGCGCGACATCCTCGTCCTCGTCGTCCGGCTCGGGGTCGCTGCGAACGATCGCAGGCGGCGCCAGCGCGGCGAGGCGGCGCAGGACCGAGCGGATGCGCGCGAGCAGCTCGCGCGGCTCGAACGGCTTCATGATGTAATCGTCGGCGCCCAGCTCAAGCCCGACGATCCGGTCGATCACGTCGCGGCGCGCAGTGAGCATGACGACCCCGATGTTGCCGCGTTCGGCGCGCAGGCGCCGGGCGATGCTGAAGCCGTCCTCGTCGGGCATGGTCACGTCGAGCACGACCAGAGCCGGTTCGCGCCGGGCGAGCAGCAGGTCTAGCGCAGCACCGCCGCTCGCCTCGTCCACGTCGATGCCCTGTTCGCGCAGATAGGCGGCGACCGGTTCGCGCAGGTCCTCCTCGTCATCGACGACGATCACATAGGGTGCAGGGACTGGGGCCGAGGCCAGCGGGGCAGCGGAAACAGCGGCGAGAGTCATGCGAGATCCATCTGCTGGAGAAAGTGATGCACGGCTTCGGGCATGAAGGGCTTTTCGAGGACGGGGCGGCGCGCGGCTTCGAGGAAGCGCGCGGCGCTGCTGCCCAACGTGTCGCCGGTGGCGAAGGCCATGCGGTCGATCAGGTCGGGCCGCTCGGCCGAAAGCCAGGCGTGGAGTTGCGGACCGTCGATATCGGGCATCCGCAGATCGCTGACGATCAGATCGTAATCGCCCGAGACCAGCTTCTTCTGTGCCGCAACACCGCCGATCGCGATGTCGCAGGCAAAGCCTTCGATCATGAGGAAATCGGCAAGCGATTCCGCGATCTCTTCCTCATCGTCGACCACCAGCGCGCGCCGTAGCGGCAGTTCCGCATTGGCGGCGGCTTCGGCGGGCGCGGCGGGAAGGGCCTCGTTCGGGTCGATCGGCAAGGTCAGGCGGAAACAGGCGCCGCGCGGAGCCGCGATCAGTTCCAGCCGCCCGCCATGCGCTTCGGCCAGGCCCTGCGAGAAGGATAGCCCGACGCCGGTGCCCTGGCCCTGCGGCTTGGTGGTGTAGAAGGGTTCGAAGATGCGGCGGCGGGCGTCTTCGGGAATGCCGGGGCCATTGTCGGCGACTTCGAGGATCACTGTCCCGGGCACCGGGCCGAGCGCGGTGCGCAGCGTCAGTGCGCGATCGGGATCGCCTTCGTCCGCCAGCGCCTGCTGCGCGTTGACCAGCAGGTTGATGATGATCTGGTGGAGCTGATCCGAATCGGCCGAGATGTTGGGCAGCGACGGAGCGAGGTGGCGGGTCGCGGCGATGCCGTCGGTGCGGAAGCCATATTCGGCGAGGTCGTATGCGGCCATCGCCACCACGTTCAGGTCCACCGGCTCGCGTTCGGGCCGCTTCTGCCGCGCCATTGCGAGGAACGTCTGAACGATGCGGGCGCAGCGATCGGCGGCCTTGCGGATCTTTTGCGCGCGTTCGGCCAGTTCGCCGCCGCGCGACTGGCGCTCCATCATCACCGCCTGCGCGACGACGATCGACAGCGGGTTGTTGAGCTCGTGGCTGACGCCCGCGAGCAGCGATCCGAGCGCGGAGAGCTTTTCGGTCTGGTAGAGCGCCTCGCGCGATCGGGCGAGCGCGGCCTCGGCGCGCTTGCGCTCGCTCAGGTCCAGCGTGAAGCCACCGGTACGCACCGCGCCCGCGCCGGGAATCGGGAAGGCCATTGCGAGGATGTGCGTGTCCGGACGCAGCGCTTCCATCGCGACTTCGGCAGTCGCGACTTCGCCATTGCGCGCCAGCATGTCGAGTTCGGTGATGCTCGCGGCAATGGACGGCGGCAGGATCTCGTCGGGATGGGTGCCGATCAGCTCTTCCTGACCCCGGCCGATGGTGCGCGCGAATTCGGGGTTCACGCGCAGATAGCGGCCGCTCTCGTCCTTCAGGTGCATCGCGACCGGCGCGTTTTCGAGGAAGGCGGAAAGCTGGGCTTCGTTCTCGGCCAGCCGCTCCTCCGAATGCGCGCGTTCCAGCACCGCGAGCGTGCGGTCGGCCAGTTCGCGCACCAGATCGACTTCGGCGTCGGTCCAGACGCGCGGATCGCCTTGCTGGACCGAAAGCACCGCGACGATCTGTCCCGCGCGCACCATCGGCAGCGTCAGCACGGCGCCGATGCCCAGCGATTCGAACAGCGGGATATTCTGCGCATCGAAGCGCGGATCGTCGTGGATGTCGTCGACGCGCACCGGCTGTCCGCTCAGATGCGCCTCGGCCAGCTTCTCGCCAAGGGCTCTGGGCGGATAGCGCTGGTTGACGATGCTCGGCAGGCCGCGCGACCATTCCTGGATCACGCACAGCTCCATCTCGCTGCCATATCCGAAGCTTTCGGCGAAGTTGGTGCGCAGCGCGCCCAGATGCTCGCCCAGCGCGGCCAGCGTTTCAGCCAGGATGCCACGCGCGCTGGTCTCGCCGCGGATGCGGTCGTTCCATGCGAGCAGGAAGCTCTGGTTGCGGTTGCGCTCCTGCAACGCGGTCTCGGCGCGGGCGCGTTCCAGCGTCAGCCAGGCGCGTTCGGCCATGTCGCGCATCAGTTGCAATTCGTCCTCGCGCCAGCGGCGCGGGTTGCGATCATGGACCGACAGGATCGATCGCATCGCGCCGCCGTGGATGATCGGCACGCTGATAAAGGCGCGGATCTCGGTCTCGGCATAGCGGCGCAGCGCCGCTTCCTCGACGCGCGGATCGGTGGTGACGTCGTTGTAGCAGACCAGGTCGCCGCTCAGCCATTCGCTGTCGACCGATCGGCCGAAGCTGCCCAGCCGCACGGTGTTGCCCAGATTGCTCGGCACCCCGTCGCGCCATTCGTTGAGCACGGTGAAGGTTTCTCCGGCCGTGTCGCTTTCCGAATAGGTGACGCGGGTGACGCCCAGATGCGCGCCGAGCAGGCCCAGCGTGGTCTCCATGATCGCGCGCGGATCGCTTTCGCGGCGGACGCGGTCGTTCCAGCTGAGCAGGAAGACCTGATTCCGCTCGCGCTCCTCCAGCGCCGCCTGCACCCGCGCGCGTTCCAGCGCGACCCAGGTGCGTTCGGCGATGTCGGCCATCAGCTGCAATTCGCTGTCATGCCATTGGCGCGCGCGGTTCTGCTGCACCGACAAAGCGGAACGCATCTGGCCGCTACGGACCAGCGGGATGCTGACGAACGCTTCGATCTGGTTGGCCTGATAGCGGTCGATCGCCGATGGTTCGAGCCGGGGATCGGTGGCAACCGCGTCGTAGCGGATGACTTCGCCCGCCATCCATTCGCGATCGACCGAAGCGCCGACGCTTTGCAGCGCGAACACGTTACCGCGCACCGAACTCACGCCGTCGCGCCATTCGCCGGTGATGGTGAACATCCGTCCGCTCGGATCGCATTCGGCATAGGTGGTGCGGGTCGCGCCGAGATGGCGGCCGAGCCGTTCGAGCGTCGTGTCGATGATCGCTTCGGGCGTCGCCAAGCCGCGCACTGCGTCGCTCCAGTCGATCAGGAACGCCTGTTGCCGTTCGCGGGCGAGGAGCTCGGCTTCGGCGCGGGCGCGCTTCAGCATCACCCAGGTGCGCTCGGCGATATCGCGGAGCAGCTGGATCTCGCTCTCGCGCCACGGCCGGGGCGCCTTGTGCTGCACCGACAGCGCCGAACGCACCTTGCCGTTCTCGATCAGCGGCACGCTGACGAAGGCGAGGATCTGCGGGATCTCATATGCCGGGCGCACCGCCGCCTCGATACGGGGATCGCCGGCTACATCGTCGTATCGGACGATCTCGCCCGACACCCATTCGCGCTCCACCGTCTCGCCGACATCGTCGAGCGAGAAGTGCGTGTCGGCGATGCTCATCACCTCCGGATCGCGCCATTCGCCGAGGATGGAGAAGAGCCGCCCGCTCTCGTCGCTTTCGGAATAGGTGGCGCGGGTGACGTCGAGCTGGCGGGCGAGCCATTCCAGCGTGGTCGCCATGATCGCCCGGGGGCTGGTTTCGCCGCGCAGCGCGTCGGTCCATGCGATCAGGAAGGCCTGGTTGCGCTCGCGTTCCAGCAACGCGGTTTCGGCGCGGGCGCGGGCGATCGCGGTCCATAGCCGCTCAGCCAGTTCCTCGCAGATCTCGATCTCTTCATAGGTCCAGTTGCGTGCTTCGGTGTCGAGCACCGCGATCATCGCGACGGGCACGCCTTCGCGGACGATCGGCACGTTGATGCTGGCGCGCACGCCCATCCGGTCGGCCGCGAACTGGACCGGGTCCGCCGGATCGCGGCCGAGCATATGGTTGTCGTCGACGACCCGGCTGACATCCCACGAATAATTCCGCGCCAGCGCCGCGAACGCCTGATTGAGATGGAAACGCTGCGCCGCATCGGATTGCGGTTCGCCGCGCACGGCATGGAACACGTCGAGCGTTTCCGCATCGCCATGATCGGTTTCGCCATACAGGAAATGCGGCGTGCCCAGATGCTGCGCCAGCACCCCGGCAAGCACGGTGAGGATGGCGTGGGTGTCGGTCAGGTCGCGAGACTGATCGTTGAACGCGCGCAGCACGGCGTGGCGCCGGTCATGCGTCTGCTTCTCCGTCAGTTCGATCCGCATGTTCATGCTGGTCCCCTCAAGAAGACCCTTAGCGTATCTACGTATTATTGCAGAGGGGCCCGATGCAGCCCGGTCGCCGCGTCCGACACTTTCGTCGCAGCTTCGTCGCATTCGTCGCAAGACCGGACCGTTATGCGCGGGAATAGCGCAGCGTGTTCCGATGCATAGCGTACCTGCCGGTTCCGGCATGATCGAGCCCGCCGAAGGGGACATCGGCCGCCACACGATCGCCCTGGGCTGTTTCGCGTCGATCTGCCGCGACCGGCTGGCGGACGAGTTGCTCGCCTTCTCCCGCATCTGCCCCAGCGTCGACATCGGCGTTCACGAAATGCCGCGCGGCGCGCTGTTGCCAGCGTTGCGCATGGGCAGCCTGTCGCTGGCGGTGCTGCCGGGCAAGGACGAGCCTGGAGTGCGATCTGCCGAAGTCTGGCAGGACCGGGTGATGGTCGCGATGCCCGCCGATCACCCGCTGGCCGGGCGGGAGTCTATCCGCCCCGCCGAGCTTCGCGACGAAGCCTTCCTCGTCTCGCGTCAGCAATTCGGCAGCGACATGCACCGGTTCCTCGCGCGGCTGATCCTGCCGCTGGGGCCGGCGCTCAACGCCACGATCATCGATCTGGGCCTGCCGCGCATCCTTGGCCGCGTCGCCGAATGCGGGGGGATCGCGCTGATTTGTCAGAGCCATGTCGAGCATGTCGGCGCGGACATCGTCGCCCGCCCGATCGATGCGCCGGGGGCGGTGTTCCCCGTGCGCGCCTATTGGAAAGATGCCGAACCCGAATGGCCGCTGTCCGCACTGATCGACAGCCTCAAGGCGGCGTGACGGGCTTCGGCCTGCCATGCTCGTCCACCGCGACCATCGTGAACGCAGCCGTCGCCGCCTGACGCCGTTCGCCGGTCAGCAGATTTTCGGCGAGCAGATCGACCTGCACCAGCACTGAGCTGCGCCCGGTCATCTTCACCCGCGCAGCCAGTTCGGTCATCTCGCCTTCGTGGATCGGAGAGGTGAAGTCGACGCGGTCCGACGCCGCCATCACCATCACCGCGCGGGCATGGCGCGTCGCGGCGATGAAAGCGGCCTTGCCCAGCATCCGCAGCGCGTCGCCGCCGAACAGCGTGCCGTAATGGTTGGTCTGGGGCGGGAAGACCATGTCCATCATCCGCAGCGCGCCATCGCCGGGATCGGCCAGCGCGGCATCGAGCGGGGGCAGGGGCAGGCGGGTGTCCGGTCCCTTCACCGCTACCAGCGTGAAGCGTCCGCGCGTGCATAGCCGCCGCTCGCCGCTGACCAGCGCTTCGGCGACCAGATCGATTTCGACATCGAGCGAGCTGGTGCCGACGCGGACAACCGTGCCGGTCGCTTCGATCAGTTCGCCGAGCCGTGCGGGCGCGGCGAAGTCGATCCGTTCGGAGGATGCGGTGACGAAGGGCGCCCGGCCGTGGCGCGAGGCGGCGAGGAACGCCACCTTGTCCATATGCGCGAGCGCCACGCCGCCGAACAGCGTGCCGTGATGATTGGTGTCGCCCGGAAAGATCATGTCGATCAGCCGGACGGATCCTGCGGCCTTCGTCACCGTCATGTCCTTACGCCTCGACCAGCGCTTCGGCGCGGAGCGTACGCGCCGCTGCGACCATCGCTTCGATCGCGGGCTTCACCTCGGGCCATTTGCGCGTCTTGAGGCCGCAATCGGGGTTCACCCACAATTGCTCGGGGCTAAGATGCTGCTGCGCCAGACGCATCAGCTCGACCATTTCCGGCTCGCCCGGCACGCGCGGGGCGTGGATGTCGTACACGCCCGGCCCGATCGCGGCGGGATAGGCGAAGGCGGCGAAGCCTTCGAGCAACTCCATCTGCGACCGCGCCGTCTCGATCGAGATCACATCGGCATCCATCGCGCCGATCGACGGCAGGATGTCGTTGAACTCCGAATAGCACATATGGGTGTGGATCTGCGTCCCGTCGCGCACCCCGGCGGCGGACAGGCGGAAGCAATCGACTGCCCAGTCGAGATAATGCTGCCAGTCGCCCCGGCGCAGCGGCAGACCCTCGCGCAGCGCGGCTTCGTCGATCTGGATCGCTTCGCAACCGGCGGTTTCGAGATCGAGGACTTCATCGCGAATGGCGAGGGCGATCTGCTGGCAGCTGACCGATCGCGGCTGATCGTCGCGGACGAACGACCAGTTCAGGATCGTCACCGGGCCGGTGAGCATCCCCTTGACCGGCAAATTGGTCAGGCTCTGGGCATAGCGCCACCATTCGACCGTCATCGCTACCGGGCGCGACACATCGCCATAGAGGATCGGCGGACGGACGCAGCGCGAGCCATAGGACTGGACCCAGCCGTTCACGGTGAAGGCGAAGCCCGAAAGCTGCTCGCCGAAATATTGCACCATGTCGTTCCGCTCGAACTCGCCATGAACGAGCATGTCGAGCCCGACTTCCTCCTGCCAGGCGATCGCGCGCTTGGTCTCTTCCTGGAGGAAACGGTAATAGGATGCCGCGTCGAGATTGCCGCGATTATGCTCTGCGCGCGCGTTGCGCACCTCGGCGGTCTGCGGGAACGATCCGATCGTGGTGGTTGGGAACAGCGGCAGCTTGAGCAGATCCGCCTGCGCCTGCGCGCGAACCGGATAGTCCGAACGCCGGTTGCGCATCGCGGGCGAGGCGCTGGCGACGCGGCTGGCAACCAGCGCGTCATGAATGCGGATCGAGGATTTGCGGGTCTTCGCCGCATGGCTTGACGCGGCCAGTTCCTGAGCGACCGCGGCGCGCCCTTCGTTGAGCGCGCGCTTCAGCGTCGCCAGTTCGTCGATCTTCTGCACCGCGAAGGCCAGCCATTGCTTCACTTCGGCGTCGAGCTTGCTCTCCAGCGCGAGATCGACCGGCACATGGAGCAGCGAGCAGGATGGGGCGAGGACCAGGTCTCGCGTCGCCGCGATCGGCTCGATCCGGTCGAGGATCGCTTCCAGGTCGGCGCGCCACACATTGCGGCCATCGATCACGCCGAGCGAGAGCAGCAGCGACTTCGGCGCAACCTTGAGCAGCGGATCGAGCTGTTCGGGTGCGCGGATCAGATCGACGTGCAGCCCGGCCACCGGCAACGCTGCCGCGAAACCGAGATTGTCCTGCAACGCCCCGAAATAGGTGGCGAGCATCAGCTTCACGCCGCAGCGGGTGAGCTTGGCATAAGCGCGGGTCAGTGCCTTGCGTTGCTTGTCGTCGAGATCGAGTGCCAGCACCGGCTCGTCGATCTGGACCCATTCGGCGCCGGCCTGTCCCAGATGGCCGAGGATCACGGTGTAGAGCGCGAGGACTTCATCGAGGAAGTCGAACGGATCGACGTCGCGGCCTTTGGCGAGGCTCAGCCAGGTGACCGGGCCGAGCAGCACCGGGCGCGTTTCGAACCCCTGCGCCTTGGCCTCGCGATATTCGTCCACGATCTTCAGGCGGTTGAGCGCGAGCTTCTGACCCGCGGCCAGCTCGGGCACCATATAGTGATAGTTGGTGTCGAACCATTTGGTCATCTCGCACGCGGTCAGGCTGTGGCCGTGCGCGCAGCTTTCATTCGACCCGCCGGTCGTGCCACGTGCCATCGCGAAATAGGTGGCGAGGCTTGCTTCGCCGTCGGCCGCGCCATAGCGGTCGGGGATCGCGCCCAGCATCACGCTGGTGTCGAGCACATGGTCGTACAGCGAGAAATCGTTCGACGGCAGCCAGTCGGCGCCCAGCGCCTTTTGCCGCGCCCATGCGGCGGTGCGCAGCCCGGCGGCGGCTTCGAGCAATTCGGCTTCGGACGATTTGCCCGACCAGTGGTTTTCGAGTGCGAACTTCAGTTCGCGGCGTGGGCCGATGCGCGGAAAGCCGAGCGTGGCAACGGTGACGGTCATTGTCTTCATACCCCGATGAAAGGCGGGGCAGCGGACCGGTCACAGGCAGGCGCACGACAGGCATGGCCCGGCCGCGGCATACGAGCGGCCAGACCGGACACCCCGCCGGTGGACGTTATCGCGTCGGAGGCAGGTCTCCTGGCTCGCGGGTCGTCACGTCGGCCTGGCCTTCCCGGCGGATCGCTCCGCCAGTGACACTTTATGGCCGCCGCTCGCCGCTTACAGTTGCGGGGGCAGCGCCGGCATCGCACCGGCTTCCCGTCTTAGCTCCGTGTGGCGAACCGCACGGAGAACCTCGACCTTCTAAGCATCACAGCTGTCCGCTCCGCCGTCAAGCATGATATAAAGAATTCTTTATATGAAGGTTCCCGGGATGCGGAGTTGACCCACGTATAACTCCGTGGTTATGGGAATATCCATAACCCGTGAGTTATCGAATGCAGATACAGACCGATTCCGACACGCTGTTCCGAACGCTCGCCGATCCGACCCGGCGGGCGCTGTTCGAGCGGCTGTGCCGCGAGGGCGAGCGGACCGTGGGGGCGCTCACCGCGCAATCGGGCGTGTCGCAGCCCGCGGTGTCGAAGCATCTCGGGGTGCTGAAACAGGCCGGGCTGGTGCGTGATCGTCAGGCTGGGCGGCAGACCCATTATAGTGCGCAGCTCGAGGCGCTGGCGCCGCTGACCGACTGGACTGCCCGCATGACCGGTTTCTGGGAAGGGCGGTTCGATGCGCTGGAAGACTTGCTGAAGAGGATGGACCAATGAACGCCGCCGTCGAAACCCGCACGGTCACCGTCGAGCGCGATCTGCCTTTCCCGGCCGAGCGCATCTGGCGCGCGCTGACCCAGCCGCATCTGATCGCGGAATGGCTGATGGAAAGCGAGTTCAGCCCGGTGCTCGACCATCGTTTCAGCTTCAGCGCCGAATGGGGCGAAGTCCATTGCCGGGTTCTGGAGATCGAAACCGGCCGGTCGTTGTCCTACACGTGGGACGGCCTCGGTCTCGAAAGCGTGGTCACCTGGACGCTGACACCGACCGATACGGGCGCGACGCTGCGCATGGAGCAGACCGGATTCCGCCCCGATCAGCTTCAGGCCTATCATGGCGCCAAGGCCGGCTGGCCGCGCTTCCTGAACAAGCTCGAAGCGCTGCTGGCGCGGATCGATTGAGGAGAGATTCGATGAGCAAGTGGATCCGGCAATTCCATCGCTGGACGTCGATCGCCTTCACCCTTGGCGTGATCGCCTACATCGTCGCGATGGGGCAGGGGAGCGGACAGCCACCTGCATGGCTGGGCCTGTTCGCGCTGGTGCCGCTGATCCTGTTGCTCGTCACCGGCCTGTATCTGTTCGTGCTGCCGCACGCCGCGAAGTGGCGCCGGGCGCGCGCGGGATGAGCGATGCGCCGAAGCTGCTTTCGGGCGGCAATCCCCAGATCGCGAAGGGCGAGGGCGATGGCCCGGTACAGGCCTATATCGCCGCGATGCCCGGCTGGAAGCAGGCGGTCGGCAAGCGCCTCGACACGCTGATCGAACGCGCCGTTCCGGGCGTGCGCAAGGCGGTGAAATGGAATTCGCCCTTCTATGGCGCGGCGGGCGCGGA
This sequence comes from Sphingomonas sp. G-3-2-10, assembly GCF_012927115.1. Classification (NCBI taxonomy): domain Bacteria; kingdom Pseudomonadati; phylum Pseudomonadota; class Alphaproteobacteria; order Sphingomonadales; family Sphingomonadaceae; genus Sphingomonas; species Sphingomonas sp. G-3-2-10. The sequence continues at coordinate 664,368 of NZ_JABBFY010000001.1, forward strand.
AGGCTGGTTCCTCAGCTATCACTGCATGACGAAATACGTGAAGCTGGCCTTCTTCATGGGCGCATCGCTTGATCCGTTGCCGCCGGGCAAGTCGAAACAGAAGGATGTGCGTTACCTCGATATCTACGAGGACGATGCGACCAGCGACGATCAGCTGGCGTCATGGATCAGGCAGGCAAGCGATCTGCCCGGGGTGAAGATGTGAGGAGGATGCGGCGATGACGACGGAAGCGGCAGGCGAAACCCCGACGCAGTTGATCGACAAGCGGATCGCCGATCTGGGCGACTGGCGCGGCGCGATGCTCGCCCGGCTGCGCAAGATCATCCACGACGCCGATCCCGAAGTGATCGAGGAATGGAAGTGGCGCGGCGTGCCGGTCTGGTCGCATGCCGGGATCATCACCACCGGCGAGACCTACAAGAATGTGGTCAAGCTGACCTTCGCCAAGGGCGCGTCGCTGGCGGATCCCTCGCGGCTGTTCAATTCCAGCCTCGACGGCAATGTCCGTCGCGCGATCGACTTCAGCGAAGGCGCGGAGATCGACGAAGCGGCGCTCAAGGCGCTGGTCCTCGCAGCGGTGGCGCTGAACCTGTCGAAAAAGCCGAAGCGCGGCTGAACGCCGGGCATCCCCCCATCTGGCGGGGATGATTGTATCGCGCGGGGATGGTCTTATCGCCGCATCGATCGGACGAGAATGGATGATGGCTGTGCGCGCGGCGGAATTGGACTTTGGTCATCGGCATGGTCAGTAATCCGCCGATGGCGACCCCCGGCAACACCCGACCTGCTGCGCGAGCGCGCGTGATCGTGGTGGAGGACGATGCCTCTCTGCGCACCTATGCCGCGGCGGTGCTGGCCGATGCGCCGGATATCGAACTGGTCGGCGAAGGCGAATGCGTCGCCGAGGGAATGGCGCTGGTCGGCCTTGCCCCCGATCTGGCCCTGCTCGATCTCGGCATGCCCGATGGCAGCGGGATCGAAGTGCTCGCTGCGCTGCGCCGCGAAGCGCCCGGCTGCCGCGTGCTGGTGTTCACGGTGTTCGAGGATCGGGCGAGCGTGATCAACACGCTGAAGGCCGGCGCCGATGGTTATATCCTGAAGGACACCCCGCCCGATCAGCTGCTGGCACATGTCCGAGCGACGATCGCGGGCGAAACCCCGATCAGCGCGCGCGCCGCCAGCCATTTGCTCAGCCTCGTTCGCGACGATCCGCCCGAGCCCGATCCGAAGACCGACACGCCGCAACTGTCGCCGCGCGAACGCGAGCTGCTCGAATATCTCGCGCGCGGGCTGGGGCGTAAGGAAGCCGCGCGGGTGATGGGCATCTCACCCTACACCGTCGCTGAATATGTTCAGGGCATCTATCGCAAGCTGCAGGTCCGCTCGCGCGGCGAAGCGGTGTTCGAAGCGATCCAGGCCAAGCTGATCCGCATCGACCGGGACTGATCCTGCCCGCCGATCCCCTCGCCTGAGGGGATATCGTGTCGCGGACCCCCATGAGAGCTTCCCCCTCGAAAATTGCCGAGGGGATTATCGTGTTTCAGAACCGCATTCGTTCGCACCGCAAGCTGGCCCTGTTCGCGACCGCGTCGCTCCTGACCATGCTGACCGCCACGCCCGCGCTCGCCGATTGCGATCCGACGCCGGTGACCGAGCCGATCGGCAACATTACCGCAGACGGCACCTTGGTTTCCTGCACCGGCGCGAATACCGCAAAAACCGTCGTTTCGAATGCTGGCTTCGTCGAAGTCCATGTCCAGCCCGGCGCGACGCTCGACAACAGCAGCGTCACGTTGAACGGCGACCTCAACTCGCTGAACTTCGCCGGCGGCAGCACGTCGAACAATCTGAACTTTGTCTCGACCGGCCTGAACGGACAGATCATCTTCGCCAACGGCTCGAGCGCAAACAATCTCAGCGCATCGCTGACCGGCGACAACAACTATATCCGCATCCTCGCGGGCGCGACCGTCACCGCCGCGCCGGGCAACATCTATCAGTCGGCCACGCCGGGCGGCTATTCGACCTTCTCGCTGCTCGGCACGCTGTCGGCCACCGGCAACAATGGCGGCGCCTATCTGCTGACCGGCGGATCGACCTCGCAGGCCTATAATATCTACGGCACGCTCAACGCCGCGCCGAACGGCCTGCTGATCGATGCCGGCGGCGGCGACGACCAGATCTATCTCGACGCCGGGGCGGTGATCGGCGGCGGTACCGGCAACAACCTGATCTTCGACGGCGGCAGCGGCGATGATCGCCTGCTCGTCGAAGGTGGCGGCACCAACAACTATGGCTCGGTCAATATCGAACAGCTCTTCGTCGCGCCGGGCGTCGGCAATACGCGCGTCCTGACCGGCACCGGCGACTATAGCCTGGTCAACCTGTATGCCGGCACCACCTCGGTCGCGAACCTCGCCGCGCTCGGCCAGTCCAATTCGACGGTCGGGATCGGCTTTGGCGGGCGGTTGCTGCTCAATCTCGGCAGTTCGGCCAGCTTCGATCATGCACTGACGGGCGGCGGCACGATCGAGCAGGATGGCCAGACGGTCACCTATACCGCCAGTGGCAGCAGCTTCTCCGGCACCTTCCGCATCACCAGCGGCACCGCGACCATCGCGTCGAGCAGCGCATTCGGAACTGCGGCGATCGAAAACAACAGCGCGCTCGAACTGACCGCGATCACGCTGGGCAACACGATCAGCGGCACCGGGACGGTCACGAAGGTCGGCGGAAGCATCGGCGTGCTCTCGGGCACCAACAGCTATACCGGCGGCACCTTCGTTCAGGGCGGTACGCTGTCGATCGCCAATTCGGACGCGGTCGGCACCGGTCTCGTCACCGTCGGCCCCGGCACGACGTTCGACCTGAACTTCGCGACCGATCAGACTTTCTCCAACGACATCACCGGACCGGGCAGCGTCTCGAAGAACGGCGCGGGGATCGTCACGCTTACAGGCACCAATGATTATTCGGGCGGAACCGTCATCAACGCCGGCGGCATCCGCGTGGACGATCTGGCGCGGCTCGGCACCGGGCCGGTGACCGCCAACACCAATGCGTTCCTGATTCTGGACTATAATGGCGCCGCGCCGCTGGTGCTGAGCAACCCGTTCCTCTCGGGTGACGGCGGCTTCGTGAAGGAAGGCACCGGCGAGCTCGAACTCGGCGGCATCAACGGCTGGACCGGCGGCACCGCGATCCGCGCGGGGACTCTGCGCATGGCTTCGGCCGACGCGCTCGGCACCGGCCAGATCCGCGTCGATGCGGGCGCGGTGCTGGCGCTGGGCAATACGTTCAGCAGCCCTTCGGTCAGCAACAATATCTCCGGCGCAGGCACGATCCTGATCGACACCCCCGGCGGCGCGGCGCTCTATGGCGACAATTCGGGCTTCAGCGGCACGATCCATCTCGCTTCGATCAACGGCTACCTCTACGCGCAGACCAGTAATGCGCTGGGGACCGGCACGGTCAATCTCGGCAACGCCAGTACGCTGCTCGAGTTCGACAATCCCTTCAACGAGATTCTCGGCACCACCCTGACCGGATCGGGTACGTTCGAGAAGCGCGGCAGCGGCGTGCTCGAGCTCACGGGCACCAACAGCCTGACCGGCAATGTCGATGTCCGCTCGGGCACGCTGCGCGTCACCAGCGGCGCGAATATCGGCACGGCGGCAGTCAATCTCGACAGCGGCGCCCTCCTCAACATCGAAACGAGCAGCACGGTGACGTTCGCCAACACGATCACCGGTCAGGGCCGCCTCCAGAAGAACGGCGCGGGCACGGTCTTGCTGACCGGCGCGAACAGCTATTCGGGCGGGACCGACATTTTCGGTGGCGCGATCCGCGTGACCGATGTCGCGGCACTTGGCACCGGGCCGGTCTCGGTCTCCAGCGGCGCGTTCCTCGATCTTTCGATCGCGGGTTCGGCGACGCTCAACGTAACGGCCTCCGGTTCGGGCAAGCTGCGCAAATCGGATGTGGGCGACCTGACGCTGACCAGCAACGCGCTGACCGGCGGCGTCGATATCATCGGCGGCCGCGTGATCGTCCATGACGTCGCGTCGCTGGGTAGTGGCCCGGTCACGACCGCAGCCGACACCCAGATCGTATTCGATCTGAGTGGGCCGCCGCATGTCAGCTCGGTTTCGATCAGCGGCGCGGGTGCACTGACCAAGAATGGCAGCGGCCTGCTGGTCATCCAGAATGCGAACAGCTTCACCGGCGGAACGGTGATCAACGCCGGGCGGATCGGCCTGAACGATGGCGGCGCGCTCGGCTCGGGCGCGATCCTCGTCCAGCTCGGCGCGATTCTCGGCATCGGCGACATCAGTCTGGCCAACAGCGTCACCGGGGGCGGACAGATCATCAAGACCGCGGGAGGCAACGCCGTCCTCACCGGTACGAACACGCATAGCGGCGGCATCGACATCCAGGGCGGTTCGGTCAGCGTCACCGGCAACGGCTCGCTCGGCACGGGTACGGTCACGATCGGATCGGGGACGCAGCTCAACTATACCGCGACCGGCAACCTGACCTTCGCCAACGCGCTGGCCGGTTCGGGCAATTTCAACAAGCTCGGCACGGGAATGCTGACCTTTGCCAATCCCTTCTCGATCGGATCGCTGACGGTTGCCACCGGGCGGGTGCGGATCAACACCGTTGCGACGACCAACGCGACCGTCGCTTCGGGCGCGACGCTGGACGGCACCGGGCGGATCGTCGGCAATCTGACCAACAACGGCGTGGTCGCGCCCGGCAACAGCATCGGCACGCTCACCGTGCAGGGCAATTACGTCCACGGCTCGGGATCGGTGCTCGAGATCGAGTTCGATGGAGCGGGCGGGATCGACCTGCTTTCGGTCACCGGCTCGGCGACGCTTAACGGCGGCACGCTGCGCTTCATCTCGATCGGCGGGGCGGAAGGGTCGGGGGGCACCTTCCTCACCGCCACGGGGGGCGTGACGGGCACCTTCGCCACGGTGGAAACGGTCGGCGCGCAATTGCCGCTGGCGGTGATCTACCAGACCAACAGCGCTATCATGGCGCCGTCGGTCCTCACCGCTCGCCCCTCGACCGTCAACGCCCAGTCCTTCGCCGCCGCCGACACGCTGCTCGGCTTCGTCGATACCATCGCCGAAGCGCCGCGATCGGGCGAGGGGAGCCGGTTGTGGCTGCAGGGCTTCGGCGCGGACGGCAATCGCAGCGCATCGGGCACCACCTTGTCCTATGGCCATCGCAGCCACGGCCTGAGCGGCGGCCTGATCGTGCCGATCGGCAATGGCTGGTCGGCCGGTCTGTCCGGCGGTTGGGCGAAGGGCGATATCGTCCTCGGCGCGAATGGTGGTGGCGGGGATCAGGACAGCCTGCTCGGCGCGCTGCAGATCCAGTATGCGGGCAATGGCGCGTCTTTCTCCGCCGGGTTCGTCGCGGGCAAGGTCGATCAGGATACGTTGCGTAACGTGAGCTTCAACAGCTTCTCGGCCGGCGTGACCGGCGAGACGAAGTCATCGCTGATCGGCGGCTATGTCGCCGCCGATGTCCGTCTGGGCGGCGCAGGCGGCTGGGACTTCGGCGTCAGCGGCCGCGCCAGCCTCGTTCGCCAGAGCCAGGACGGCTACACCGAAAGCGGCTCCAGTCCGCTGCGCCTCACTGTCGGCGACATCGAAACGACCACGATCGAGGGACGTGCCGGCTTGTCGGCGAAACGCAGCTTCGCAGGCGGGGTCAGCTTCCGCCTTGATACCGGCGCACGCTATCTCGGCGCGACGGGCGACCGCCGCATCCCGGTGACCTTCGCAGCGAGCAATGCGGGCATCGTCCTTCAGGGCGACACGCGCGACGGCGTTCAGGGCTATGGCGCCGCGCGGCTCGACTGGCGCGTGTCGGATCGGGTCACGCTGGGCATCGGCTATTCGGGACAGGTCGGCCAGACCGACCGTCACGAAGGCCGCGCAGGCCTGGGCATCGGCTTCTGAAGGCCATGCCTTCGGAAACCCCGCCGTCGTTGGACACACCTGAGACGATCGCGGGGTTGGGGCGGAGCGCCTGGCCAGAGGTGCTCCGCCCCGTATTCTGCCTGAGGACGCTGTGGCTGGCGCTCGCGACACTGTTCGGCACCGGTGCCGCGCCCGCCGATCCGGCGGTGATCGTCTCGGGCAACTGGATCGCGGGCTGCGACAACACCAACATCTGCACTGCCATCGCGGCGGGCCCGCGCGCCGGACGGGGTGATCCGGTGCTGCTGAAGATCCGCCATCACCCGAACCAGGATGCGATCCCGGAAATCACCGTGATCGCACCCGACGGCGATGCAGCCTTCGCCGAACTCATCTTCGCGGCGACGCCCGAACGTGTCTATCGCGCGGTGCCCGACGGCGCCGGCGCGTATCGTATCCTGTCCGATGATGCCTGGGCGGTGCTGATCGGCTTGCGGTCTGACCGCCCGCTGCGCATCCGGATCGGCGCGGCTCCGGCGATCGCCATCGACACCCATCTGCTCGATCCCGCGCTGGTCCATTTCGACCGCGAACAGGATCTCGAAGGCACGCCCGGCGCGCTGGTGACGAAGCCGGACGGCATGATCCTCGACTATTGGCATCCGCGCCCGCCCGAAGCGCCGGCGGTAAAACTGCGGACGGCGGTGAGCGTGGATGCGCTGCCGCACGGCACCCGCTGGGATCTGGCCGAAGGCCCGTGCGCGCGGGGCGTGCCCGGATCGTCGCTGACCAGCGAATGGTGGCTCGACGATCGCAACATCCTGATCCAGCGCAATTGTCCGCTGGCCAGCGCACCTACCCAGTGGTTCATCGAGCGGGCGGGCGATCCCATGCCCCGTCCGGTCGACTGGCCCGGCGAGCCGCGCCCCTCTCGCGGCTCAAAGGGCGTGCTTTACGGCGCCTTCTTCTTCGCGAGCGAAGGCATCGTCCGCGCGACGCGCCATATCGGCCGCCGCGCCGATTGCGGGATCACCGAAGCCTGGGCGTGGGACGGCGAGGCCTTCGCGATGATCGATCGGCGCGAAATGCCGGTGTGCCGGGGCATACCGCAAAAGCACTGGATCGTGACGTACCGTGCCGACACCATCTCGCCCGACTGATGCGCCGGCTCCTGCTTCTGTTGTGTCTGGCGACGCTGGGCGCCGCGCCGCTGCCCGAGCGCCGGTCCGAGATGCGCAGCGGCGACTGGTACCTGCTGTGCGACAATTGGAACACCTGCCGCATCACCGGCATTGCGACGAACCGCAAGGGGCAGCGCGCGCTGGTGGTGATCGCGCGTTCGGCGCTTCCGGACGCGAAATATACCGCGCTGCTGCGGTTTCCCGGCGTCAGGGGCAACGTTCCAAAAACGCTGCGTCTCTTCTCCGCCCGTTCGCGCTGGCCGCCGCCGCCGGTGCGGCTCGAATTCGAGCTGATGGGCGCGCCCGGCACGGCATTCGTGCCCGAGCACAGCGTGCCCAGGATGCTGAGCTTCCTTTCGACCACCGAGCGCACGGTGCTGCGCGCCAGCGGGCTGCACTATGCCGATATGCCGCGCGGACGGATCGGAGGACTGCTGGCCGAGATCGAACGCTCGCAGCGGCTCAGCCCCGAGATTCCCGATGAAGACCCGTCGCCGCTCTTCGATTTCGAATTCCTCAGGGTGCGGGAACCGGCGACGCACGAATTACCGCCGGGGGTGCGCCGTCCGTGCGGGCGGACGGTACATCGCAGCGTCGAGAGCTGGCCGCTCGACGGTGCCGCACGGATATGGGTCATCCAGTGCATCGGACGCTCGCGCATCTTCCTGCAACGGCGGGAGGGTGCACCGCGGCTGGTTGGCCCTGCGGACCTTGCCGGCGGGATGATGCCGGGCGTGGCGGAATTCGATCCGGACTCGGCCATCCTGACTCTCACCATGTACCGCGATGGCAGGCGTGACTGCGGCTCGCTGCGCCAATGGGGCTGGGTCGGGGGCGAGGGCTTCGTCGCGATCGCCGAACGTTCGATGCCGATGTGCCGGGGGATCCCGCCCGAGGCCTGGCCGGAACGCTGGTTCGCGCGACGCTGGCGCGTGCTGGGATGATCCCCCCAGATGCGGGGATAGGTGCGGTGCTCGCGCTTCGTCATGGAGATGCGGGGAAGACATCGGGGAGCGAAGGGATGGGGCGTGCGGCGCGGCCCGGCGAATGGCTGCTGATCATCTCGGCGCTGTCCTTCATGGCCGCGCCGTTGCTGGTGTTCGTCACGGTCGAGGATGATGCGCGTGTCGCCGATCTGCGGCGGCGCGGCGTCACCGCCGAGGCACGCGTGATCGGCAAGAGCGAGTGGTCCTATCTGCAGGACGATCGCCGCGGCCGGCCGCGCAGCCGTACCGAACGCAGCATCCGCTTGTCCTACGACGCGCTGTCCCGCACGCCCCATGCCGAGTTCGAGGCCGGCCGCCGCGCCGCACCGCACGCGAACCTCGCCATCGTCTCGACCGATATTCCGGTCGGGCGCGACGAATATGCGGGCTTCAGCGAAGGCGATCGGGTGATGGTTACCTATCTGCCCGGCGACAGCGGCAGGCCCGAATTGTCCGATTGGGTGGCGCGGCGTGCGACCGGGGCACAGGGGCCGATCCAGTATCTGGTGGCGGCGTTGCTCGTGATCCTCGGTATCTGGACGGGCCTGCGATGGCTGCGGGTTCGGCGGTCGCATGGCTAGGCGCGCGCAAATCCTCGGCGCGCTGGCCGCGCTGGCATTGCTGGGCCCGGGCGGCCGGGCGCAGGACTGGACCGCGCCTGAAGTGCGCGAGCATGACGACTGGTCCGTCGCCTGCGACAACAGCCGGACCTGCGAGGCGATCAGCGTCTCGCCTGAATATGCCGCGCGGATCGCTGGCGCCGACGCGGGCGATCTCGCCATGCCGATGCTGCGCGTAGTCCGCGCGCCCGGCCCGGGCGCGAAGCCCCGCATCTTCGTCGATCGCCGAATCTGGGATGCAGTCCCCGAACGGCGCGCGCTGACGCTCCATGTCTATTATGACGGCGAAGGCGACCGGACCGGGCCGGCCTATCGGCTGATCGGGTCGGCCGATGGCCTCGACGAAGTTGATCCGCGCGACGTGCCTGCCTTCCTCGCCGAGAGCGCGAGAACATCGCAGGCGGCCACACGCAATCGCGATGGATCGATGCACGGCCTGATCACCACGCGCGGCATGATCGCCGCGTTGCGCTATGTCGACGAGGTGCAGGGCAGGCGCGACAACGTCACCGCCATCTATGCCAGGGGGGCTTCGCCCGCGTCGTCAGTGTTCCCGGCCAGGCCGCTGCCCGTGGTCGCGCCCATTCCCGGCGTGGCTGGCGGACGCGAAAGCACGGCCGAGGTCTCGGCGCTGCGCGATCTGCGCGACCGCATCTGCGGTGTGGGCGCGGAGCCGGGCAGCATCACCGTGAAACGCCATATGCTCGCCAATGGCCACCGGCTCTGGGCCGTGAACTGCGGCACGATGAACGGCTTCCCCGCGACTCTCTGGCTGATCGACACCGGCACCGGCCCCGAGATCCGCAAGCTGCCCCGGCCGGAACAGGGCCGGCCGGCGATCGATCCATATCTGCCCGACAGCAGTTTCGACGCTCGCACGGGGATCATCACCGCGCGCTACGCCGACGGGCGCTTCGGCGATTGCGGCTGGGAGCGCAAATGGGCATGGAATGGTTCCAGGTTCGAAATGATTTCGGCGCGTGAAATGCGCGCGTGTCTTGGCATCCTGACCGATCGGTGGCTGGTCACCTATCGGACACGGGATGCGAACCGGAAGGGGGATGGCCGACGGTGACGGCGGGCGAGACGCGGGGCTGGCGCACCCGCATTCGGAACGATGCCGCCTTGTGGGGCATGTCCGCGCTTATCCTGGTGACGGTGCAGCTGCTGTTCTGGCTGCTGGTGGCATGGGGCGAAACCGCTGCTCGTCCGCCGTCGATGGCCGCGCGCCAATGGGTCGAATATCAGAGCCTCGACGAAGCCGGGACGCCGATCGCCGGTCCGCTTGCGCGCGCGCCCTATGATATCGATCCGATCTACAATGCCCCGATCGGCGACGGCAGCCCGCGCGCCGCTTTCCTGATCCCGTTTGATCTCGAAGCACCCCGGGACGGGCTGGCCTTCTTCCTCGCCAGCACGCCGGGGCTTCAGCAGATCGAGGTCAACGGCCGGCTGCTCCAGCCCAATGTCCCGCTCGACACGCTGCGCGGCGCTTCGGATGGCGAAGCCGTCTTCTACATGCTGCCGAAGGATGCGCTGAAGGCTGGCCGCAACCAGATCCGCGTGCTGGTCGAGACGCAGAGCGCGATCGTCGCGCTCGCGCCCTTCTCGATCGGCCCGGCCGAGGAAGCGGCGGGCGCGGTCAAGGCCGTCGAACTGGTCGGCAAGACGTTGCCGACCGTCGCCGTCTCGTTCCTGCTGTTCGCGATCCTGCTGTGCCTCGTGGTCAACTGGCCGCCCCAGGACCGCCGCCGCGTCCGCGCGCTGATCGTGCTGCTCGCGGTGTGGATGGCGCGGACCTATTTCGTCACCTTCCAGACGCCTTTCGAGATCCCGTTCCTTCTCACCTATCTGATCTATTATCTGCTCGAGACCTCGGCGTTGATGGCGTTCGGCCGCTATGTCGCGATCGAGAGCCAGCTTGCGCCGAACTGGCAGCGCGCGGTGACGTGGCTGTGGATCGCGTTGCTCGTCGGCACGGTGATCGCCACCGCGCTCGGTTTCTTCATGGGGCCGCCCGCGCAGCATCTGATGAAGCGGCTGCCGCAGGCGGTGGGCATCGCGTCGCTGCTGGTCGGGATCGGCTCGCTCGTCCTGCTGGCGCGTTCGGCCGCGCGCTCGTCGGACGGACGCCTGATCGAACGCGCCGCGCTGATGCTGTGCATCACCGCCTTCCTCGTCGACGCGGCGGACTCGGCCTTCGCGCTGACCGTGCCCTTCGTGCCCAGCCTGCCGCTGACCTTCTATATCGCGGCGCCCGCCGGGATCCTGCTCGGTCTCGGCGTCATCATGTCGGCCGCGCGAGAGGCGACCGAAGCGCGACGCACGGTGATGACCGCCAATCAGGTGCTCGCCGATCGCTTGGCCGAGCGCGAAGCGGAGCTGGCGCAGACCCATGAAACGCAGAAGCAGATGCTCCAGCGCCAGGTGGTGCTGGAGGAGCGGCAGCGGATCGTGCGCGACATGCATGACGGGATCGGCGGGCAGTTGCTCGGGCTGATGATGCAGGTGCGCAGCGGCCGGATCGAGCCGCCGCAGGTCGAGGCCGGGCTGCAATCGAGCATCGCCGATCTCCGCCTGATCGTGGACTCGATGGATACCGCCGAGGAAAGCCTGTCCGAAACGCTCCGCTCGCTCGAACATCGCGTGCGGCCTCAGGTCGAGGCGGCAGGCATGGTCTTCCGGTTCTTCGACACCGCGGGCGATGCGATGGCGCCGCCAGGGCCGCGCGCGACGCTCCAGATTCTGCGCATCCTTCAGGAAGCGGTGACCAACGCGATCCGTCACTCGGGCGCCAGCGAGATCACGCTGGACAGCAGCCTCGTATCGGGCGGCGGGATGCGGATCGCGGTGTCCGACAATGGCGGTGGCCTGCCCGAAACGCTGCGGCGGGGCAGGGGGCTCAAGAGCATGGAAACCCGGGCTGCCGCGGTCGGCGGCAGCCTGTCGGTGCGGTCGGACAGGGAGGGAACCCATGTCGTGCTGGTCCTGCCGCCGGACTCGATGACGGCCGACTGATCCCTCCATCTGCGGGGATCGCGCGCCGGGCCTGCCTGGCGCATGGAACAGGGCTCAAGGAGACCGCCAATGACCCTGATCCGCTTCGCCGCGCTGGGCGCCGCATGTTCGCTGACGCTCCTCATCGCCGACACCGCGCTGGCCCAGCCCGCGCCCGCCAACGATCCGAAGGCTAGCGCACGCGAACGGGTCCGCGCTCAGCGCAATTACGATCCGCGCGCCAGGATCGCCACGACGCGCCTGCCTGCGCCGGTAACGGTCAATCCCGAATGGGAGCGGATGTTTCGCGAGCAATTCGCGAAATTCTTCCCCGGCGACACCCTGATCAAGCAGAGCCTCTACAGCCGCGACTGGTATGTGAAGCGGCACCCGATCACGAACGAGATCGAATACCGCCAGATCGGCACCAATTTCGCGGTGAAAGGGGCCGACGGCAGCTGCCGGATCGTCGCGCTCGACTATTACGAAACGTGGCAATCCGGCGGCTACCAGCGCGGCTATTTTCAGGACGGGTTCAAGCAGGAACCGATCCTGTGCGAGAATATCTGACGCGTTCCAGTTCCCGGCTTTGGCCCGGGCTGAGAGTGGTACCTCCCGGCCGGGCCGCGCTTCAGTTACAGCTGTCGGCCTTGGGAACGAGCGGCGCGGCAGGCGCTGAGGGGACGCCGACCCCGTGCCGGGCATTCGGATCCGGGCGGTTTTCGTCGGCATAATGGACGCCGACGCCGCCGGGGATCCACTTCATCTCCAATTCGACGGCCATGATCACGCGGCACGCGCCGCCCGCCTCCGCGCGATGCTGCACCGGGATGATTCCCGGCATCAGCGTGTAATAGACCGTCTTGGTCTGCTTTTCCTTGGGCGGACGCCTGGACTCGCTGATCACGGCAGGCGTCGCATAGGCCTTGTACTGGGTCCAGACGAACTCGGGCTCCTTGCCGTGCCCGCGGCAGATGCCGGCCATCTTCAAACCCTTTGCCGTGCTTTCCGCCATGCCTTTCCGGATGATGCTCAGAGCCCCATCGACCGCGATCGGCGAACCGTATCCGGCCGGTTGCGCATTCGACGTCTGTGGACTCGCCGGGGTGGCGGTCAGGAGCGCGCAGGCCAGAGCGAGGGATCGCAACATTGTCTTCTCCCGATCGTCAGTTTTGCGCGCGTGCGTAGTCCTCGTCGGACACCTCCTCGAACCATTCCACGGATGGGCTCTGCGAAAGCGCGACATGGGTCATCGCCTGATCCTGTATCGCCCCGTGCCAATGCTTTTCGCCCGGAGAGATCATCGCCACGTCTCCGGCGCAGATCTTCTGCGCGGTTCCGCCCGCACGCTGCACCAGTCCGCATCCCTCGATAACGATCAAGGTCTGGCCTAGCCTGTGACGATGCCATGCCGTGCGTGCGCCCGGCTCGAACCGCACGGCCGCGCCGTTGATACCATCACCATCTCCACCAATTGGTGCGAAGACTCGCGCCGTGCCGGTGAACCGGCCGGCGGGACCAATCGCGATCGCTCCCTCGCCCTTGCGGGTGATTCGCAGAGCGGCGGGCGCGGAAGATATCTCTCGCCGCATCTCCGCAGCGCTGACTCCACGCGCTTCCAGCACTTCGCGAACGATACCGAGCGCAGAGACGGCGTTGGGCCAACCGGTGTAGAACGCCAGATGCGTGATCACGCCGGCGATCTCCGCTGGGGTGACGCCGTTATCCAGCGCGCGACCGAGATGCCCCTTGAGCTGGGCGGTATTCCCCCCCGCGATCAACGCCGAGATCGTGATCAGGCTGCGGTCGCGAGGCGACAGATCGCGCTGCTTCCAAACCTCGCCGAAGAGCACCCGGTCGGTATAGTCCGCGAGCTTGGGCGCCACCCAGCGCATGTCTTCGGGCGCGACGCGTGCCGGGACCTCCTGCGCCATGGCGGGGACGGACGCCCCCGTTATCAACAGCGCGGCGGGCAAGAACCACCTCATCGGCGCACCGCGGGAGGCGCTTCCCGGCCCGAGTGGACAAGGACCGCATCGGGTAAGCGCTGGCCGCGCACCTCGATGGCCCGGACACCGGCGTTCAATTCGGCCAGCTCGGCGGGGCTGAAGCGCATTGCCCAAGCGCCGGCATTCTGGATGGCATGCGCGGCATTGGTCGTGCCCGGAATCGGTACGATCCACGGCTTCTGTGCCATCAGCCAGGCCAATGCGATCTGGGCCGGAGCAGCCCGCTTGCGTTCCGCCCACTGCTTCACGAGCGCTACCAGCTGGAGATTATGGGGCAGGTTCTCGGAGGAAAACCGCCCTTCCACGGCCCGGATGTCGCCGGCTGCGAACCGCGTATTCGCATCGATCCAGCCGGTGAGGAATTGCACGCCGAGCGGGCTCCAGGGCACGAAACCGATACCGAGTTCCTCGCAGGTCGGGATCACCTCCTGCTCTGGTCCGCGCCACAGCATCGAATATTCGCTCTGAACCGCAGTGACCGGCAGCACGGCATGCGCGCGGCGAAGCGTACCCAAGCCCATTTCGGACAGGCCCCAGTGCAGAACCTTGCCTTGCCGCATGAGATCCTGGACCGCACCCGCGACGTCCTCGATCGGCACGTCAGGATCGACCCGGTGCTGATACAGGAGGTCGATGCGATCGGTTCGCAGACGCCGGAGCATGCCGTCGACCACCAGCTTGATATGGTCGGGTCGGCTGTTGAGCCCCGGGCGCCGCGCCCCGGTCTCCTGATCGATGTTCCAGCCGAACTTCGAGGTGATCACGACCTTTTCTCGGAAAGGCTGGATCGCGTCACCCAAAATGCGCTCGCACTCATGGGGGCCATAGGCTTCGGCGCAATCGAAGAAAGTGACGCCGTGATCGAAAGCGGTCCGGATGACTTCGACCATCTCGGGGCGCCAGGGCGTTTCGGTGGTGTATCTCCGGCTGTGGTTCTGCACCCCGAGACCGAGGCTCGAGACCTCCAGACGGCCCAACTTGCGACGACCGATGTCGGCGGATCGCACCGGGTCCGGCGCGTCGCCCACGTTCGCGGCTTTCGCGGGGACCGCGAACGCGGCACCGGCCAGCGGCAAGGCGGCGAGACCTCCGCCCGAGAGCAGCAAGCCGCGACGATCGATGCCGCCCGTAATTTTCTCGTTCACGCCATTCTCCTTCCTTGGTTTGATGCGCCAGGGCGCGAGCGATGTCGCGACCGGCTCAGCCTTCGAGCTTGCGGGTCCCCAGCCACTTCACCATCGCCGGGTCGCGGTGGTCGAAGAAGCTGCTGGCTTTGCGGTCGAGCGTGGCGATGGCCTCCAGATCGGCGGCATCGAGTTCGAAGTCGAAGATCGCCAAATTCTCGGCCATGCGTTCCTTGCGCACCGACTTCGGAATGGCGACGATGCCGCGCTGGTTCAGCCACCGCAGCACCACCTGGGCGATGCTCTTGCCGTGCTTGTCGCCGATGGATTGCAGCAATTCGCTGGAGAAGAGCCCGTTCTTGCCCTCGGCGAACGGTCCCCATGCCTCGGCCTGAACCTTGTGTTCCTCCAGCAGCGCCTTGGCATCTTCCTGCTGGTGGAATGGATGAATCTCGATCTGGTTGACCGCCGGGACGATCTCGTTGTGGAGTACGAAGTCGAGCAGACGGTCCGGGTAGAAATTGCTGACGCCGATCGCGCGGATGCGGCCGGCCTTGTGGAGCTCCTGCATGGCGCGCCAGACGCCATAGACGTCGCCATAGGGCTGATGGATCAGCCAGAGGTCGAGATAGTCGAGCTGAAGCTTGTTGATCGAGCGCTCGAACGCGGCTTTGGCGCCTTCGTAGCTTGCGTCCTCGATCCAGAGCTTGGTCGTTACGAACAGTTCGCGGCGATCGATGCCATGATTGCGGATCGCATTCCCGACAGCATCCTCGTTTCCGTAGGAAGTGGCGGTATCGAGCAGGCGGTAGCCGACATCGATCGCATCGCGGACGCTGCGCTCGCACTCGGCGGGGTCGGGCACCTGGAACACACCGAAGCCGAGACTTGGCATCTCGACGCCGTTGTTCAGCGTGACGGCTGGGACATTGCTGGTCATGGTCGGCCTCCTTCAGGTCGGCTCAGCGATTGACGAATTGCTGGTGCGAGACGGCGTAGCGCGCGCCCTGCACCTCGACGGAGGCAAGCGCCTGCTCGATCCGGTCCAGATCCCCGGTGCCGAGCTCGATATCGGCACCTCCGAGATTTTCCTCCAGCCTATGCAGCTTCGTCGTGCCGGGGATCGGCACGATCCAGGGCTTTCGGGCCAGCAGCCAGGCGAGCGCTATCTGGGCCGGGGTGACGCGCTTCTCGGCGGCGAGAGTGCGCACGAGATCGGCGAGCGCCTGGTTGGCCTTGAGCGCCTCCGGCGAGAAGCGCGGAACGCTGCCGCGGAAGTCGCCCTCGCCAAAGGTCGCGTCGGCTCCGAACCGGCCGGTCAGGAAGCCCTTGCCCAAGGGGCTGAACGGCACGAAACCGATGCGGAGTTCCTCAAGCAGCGGCAGGATCTCGGCCTCCGGCTCGCGCCACCACATCGAATACTCGCTCTGCAGCGCGGCGACCGGCTGCACGGCGTGCGCCCGGCGGATCGATTCCACTCCGGCCTCAGAGAGGCCGAAATGCTTGACCTTGCCGGCCGCGATCAGGTCCTTGACGGTGCCGGCGACCTCTTCGATCGGTACGTTCGGATCGACACGGTGCTGGTAGAACAGGTCGATCCGGTCGGTGCGCAGGCGCTTCAGCGCTTCGTCCGCGACCTGGCGGATGCGTTCCGGCCTGCTGTCGAGGCCATTCGCCGGCACGCCGTCCCGGAATCCGAATTTGGTCGCAATGACGACCTCTTCGCGAAACGGATCGAGTGCTTCGCCGACGACTTCCTCGTTGAGAGCTGGGCCATAGGCTTCGGCGGTATCGAAGAAGGTAACCCCACGCTCGACAGCAGCGCGAATGAGCGCCACCGCCTCGCTGCGATCCGTGGCCGGGCCATATCCGAAGCTCAGGCCCATGCATCCCAGACCGATCGCCGATACCTCAAGGCCACCCTTGCCCAATACGCGCTTCTGCATTTCCATTTCCTCGCAAGAGCATGCGCGCCGCGGCGCGTCTCTGCCCGTTGCAAGCAAGATAGTCCTTTCCCGTTGTCCCGATTAGACAGGGTAAATCGCTTGGGTCTATGAGAAGATGTCATGAAACCGGAAGCAAGGAGAACCGCCGGTGCGGCGTGAGGATCTGGGAAGTCTGGCAATGTTCCTCGTCGTCGCCGAGGAACGGAGCTTCACCCGCGCAGCTGCGAAGCTGGGCGTTTCGCAGTCCGCGCTCAGTCATGCCATGCGACGACTGGAGGCGAAGCTCGGGCTCAGGCTCCTGACCCGCACCACTCGCAGCGTCGCTGCGACGGACGCCGGGGAAAGGCTCGCCGCGAGCCTGAAGCCGGCGCTGGAAGAGATCGACGCCAGCCTCGCTGGCCTCATAGAATTGCAGGCACGACCTGCGGGAACCCTCCGCATCACGACATCGGAGCATGCCGCCCGCACGATCCTCTGGCCTGCAATCGATCGGCTCACGGCCGAGCATCCGGACATCCATGTCGAGCTGAACATCGAGTCCCGCTTCACCGACATCGTGGCCGAACGGTTCGACGCAGGCGTGCGGCTTGGTGAGCGACTGGAGCAGGACATGATCGCCCTGCAGATCGGTCCGCGACTGCGTATGGCAACCGTGGCCTCTCCCGAATACCTTGCGCGACGGGGGGCACCGGAATCTCCGCGCGATCTGGCCGGGCATGCCTGCATCAACCTGCGGATGATGAGCGGCAGTATCTATGCTTGGGAATTTGAGAAGGACAGACGCGAGCTGAACGTGCGGGTGGAAGGCCAACTGGTGCTGAACAACACCGACCTGATCGCGGCAGCAGCCGTGGCCGGCCATGGCCTCGCCCATCTAGTCGAGGATCGCGTCGCGGCGCTGGTCTCTGAAGGCAAGCTCGTCCGGGTGCTCGAGGACTGGTGCGAGCCGTTCGATGGCTATTACCTCTATTACCCCAGCCGCCGGCAAAGTTCTGCGGCCTTCACCCTTCTGCTCGACGCACTCCGTTATCGGGGGTGACGGTGGCTGCTACCGGCCAGGGTTCCGAGTGTGATAAACGAATGTCAGGTTTTAGGGCCGCGCCTGATCGGGCTGAACGGCCGGGATTGAGGCGCGAATCAGCCAAGGGCAAGGACCGTTCCTGCTCGATTCTCGGAGCCAAAAAAGCCTGGTAGGCAGTCTCTTACCGCTATCGGATGATCTTCGAGGCAGGGCGACCATACGATAGCGGAGGCGCTTAGCCTGTTGCTGCGCGACACCGGCATGGCTTCGGGTGAACTGCGTGTATCGAAGAGCGGACGGACCTAGGCGGCCGTTGCACTAGAAGCCCGCTGTCGTTTTGCCGACATTAAACCCACAGAGCGGTTCAGTGTCGGCTGCGCGGTAGCCAGTCTCGGCGGTGGCTGTTTCACAGCGCGGCAGTGTCATGTTCAGAATATGTGGGCGGGATCTCGCGCCCAATTCCGCGCCACCCTGCTATCCACGCATGACCGTCCGGTCAGGACGCTTAGCGAGTTCTGATCCCCGCTTGCGCGACAGACGGCCGTTGCCGTTTCGTACAGGTCGGAGACGTCAAAGCCCACCCGCTTCAGGGGTCCGTAACCGCATTGATACCAGACGCGCGAAGGAAGGACCCGCGTACCGGGGGGGGCTTACTCGGTGATTGCGGGAGACGGAGCGCAATCCGCTCCGGGCGAAGTAAGTCATTGAAAAATGGTGGACGCACTAGGGCTCGAACCTAGGACCCGCTGATTAAGAGTCAGCTGCTCTACCAACTGAGCTATGCGTCCATACCGGGGCGTCTGATGGCGACTTGGTATGTCGCCTGCCGTCGGGGAGGGGCGCGGTTAGCACCCCTTTTGCGGATTGCAAACCCTAAAATCGCGAAAAATGCGACTTCGCTTACCAGCGGGTCACTTTCCGGTTCTGGCGATCGATCGACATCAGGATTCCGAGGCAGATCATCGTCGTCATCAGCGCGGTGCCGCCGAAGCTGATCATCGGCAGCGGGATGCCGACGACGGGCGCCAGGCCCATCACCATGCCCATGTTGATCGCGCAGTAGAAGAAGATGGTCGAGGCTAGACCCGCCGCCGTCAGCCGGGCGAACCGGCTTTGCGCGCGCACGCCGACATTGATGCCCCAGCGGATCAGCGCGCCGAAGGCGATGATCACGAAGAATCCGCCGAGCAGGCCCCATTCTTCCATCATCGTCGCCAGCGCGAAGTCGGTATGGCCTTCGGGCAGATAGTCGAGATGGCTCTGGGTGCCGTTGAGAAAGCCCTTGCCGGTGATCCCGCCAGATCCGATCGCGATCTTGGACTGGCTGATATGATAGCCGGTGCCGAGCGGGTCGCTTTCGGGGTCGAGGAAGATCAGCACGCGGTTGCGCTGATAGTCGTGGAGCAGGAAATTGACCGCCAGCGGGGCGGCGATCGCCAGCGCCAGCGCGCCGCCGATGAACAGGCGCAGCGGGATGCCCGCGAGGAACATCACCGTAATGCCGCCCGCCACGATCATCAGCGCGGTGCCCAGATCGGGCTGCAGCATCACGAATCCGGCGGGCAGGCCGATCAGCACCGCGGCCGGCCAGATCGCGGCGAACCGCCGTGTCTCGCCCGCGGGAAGCATCTCGTAGAAGCGCGCAACGGCCAGCACGATCGCCGGCTTCATCAGCTCAGACGGCTGGATGCGGATCACGCCGAGATCGAGCCATCGCTGGCTGCCCCCGGCCACCGCGCCGAGCAGCTCCACGCCGACCAGCATCACGAGGATGACCGTATAGATCGGAAAGGCGCCCAGCGCCCAGAAGGTCTCGGGCACCCGCGACAGCACGATCGCCATCGCGAGGAAGATGAAGAAGCGCACGCCCTGCGACAGCGCCCAGGGGGTCATGCTGCCGCTGGCCGCCGAATAGAGCACGACCAGGCCGAACATGCCGATCGCGGTGACCAGCAGCAGGATCTTCCACGGCAGCTGCGCGACGGGGCTGGGGACGAAGCCGGGGCCAAGCTGGCTCATTCGGGCGCCTCGCCGGATCGCGTCGCGGCCGTATCGGCCGATCGCGCGGTTTCGTTCGAGGCGGCGGCGGCAGTCGCTTCGACTGCGCCAGCGGCGTCCTCGGGCGGGGGCGGGGGCGGGGCAGCCTGCGACGCGCGGAACGCCTCGGCCTGCTTCGCCATGCGGGTCTTGTAGTCGCCGCCCCAGCCGGCTTCCATCTCCGTCAGCTTGGTCATCGCCAGCGTGGGGTCGAACAGATAGGTCATCATGTCGCGCGCCACCGGAGCCGCGGCGCCCGAGCCGGACATGCCGTGCTCGATCACCACCGCGGCGGCGTAGCGCGGATTGTCGACCGGCGCGAAGCACACGAACAGGCCGTGATCGCGATATTTCCACGGCACGTTTATGCCGCCGCGCGCGCCGCCGGCGATGCGGCGGACCTGCGCAGTGCCGGTCTTGCCGCCCATGCGGATGTCGGGGAAGGGCAGTTTCGAGCGGACGGCGGTGCCGTGGCCGTTGACCACTTCGTCCATGCCCGACCGCACCAGCGCGAGATGCTCGGCCGGGAAATCCAGCGCCTGTGCGCCGGCGATCTGATCGGCGAGCAGCTGCGGCACCAGCGCCTTGCCCGATCCGACGCGCGCCGCGAGGATCGCGAGTTGCAGCGGCGAGACGAGCAGGTCGCCCTGGCCGATCGACATGTTGAGCGTGTTCGCCACCGCCCATTGCGTCTTGCGCCGCCGCATCATCCACGCGGGATCGGGCACGGTGCCGTAACGTTGCGAGGGCAGGGGGAGCTTGTATTCCGCGCCCAGCCCCAGCTTGCGCGCGGCGATGGCGATCGCGTCGGGGCCCACTTCGCGGCCGACGGTGTAGAAATACGTGTTGCAGCTGCGCGCGATCGCGGTGTGCAGTGTCATCGGCCCGTGCCGGCCGAGGCAGCCGAAGCGGCGATTGCCGAGCTGATAGCCGCCGCCGCAATAGACGACCTTGTTCGGATCGAGCCCGCCGCCCAGCGCGGCCAGCGCCGTTGCGGGCTTGAAGGTCGAACCCGGCGGATACAGGCCCTGCAGCGCCTTGTTCATCAGCGGAATGCGTTCGTCGCCCGAAAGCATCGCCCATTCGCTGCGGCTGATTCCGTCGGAGAAGCTGTTGGGATCATAGGCCGGCATCGAAACCAGCGCGAGCAGGCCGCCGGTCTGTAGATCGATCAGCGCGGTCGATCCGGATTCGGGGCCGAGCCGCCGGGCGGCATATTCCTGGAGCCCGGCGTCGATCGTCAGCTTGACGTTCTTGCCGGGCACATCGTCGCGGGTCGCCAGTTCCTTCACCAGCCGGCCGCGCGCGGTCACCTCGACGCGCTTTGCGCCCGGCGTGCCGCGCAGCATGTCCTCCTCGACCTTCTCCAGCCCGTCCTTGCCCATCTTGAAGCCCGGCGTGATGAGCAAAGGGTCCTTGAGCTTGCGATATTCCTCGGCCGATGCCGCGCCGACATAGCCGAGCAGATGCGCCACGCCCGCGCCGAGCGGGTAATAGCGCGCATAGCCTTGGGTCGGCTGGACACCCGGCATTTCGGGCAGGCGCACGCTGACTGCCGCGTAGCGTTCCCAGTCGAGATTCTCGAGCACCTGCACCGGCTGGAACCCGGCGGCGCGTTTCAGATCGGTCTCGATCTTCGCGACTTCCTCGGGCGTGAGCTTCAGCACGTCGCGCAACTGCTCGACGACCTTCGCCTTGTCCTCGATCCGGTCGGGGATCAGGTCGACGCGGAACGAGGTGCGGTTCAGCGCCAGCGGCTTGCCGTTGCGGTCGACGATCCAGCCGCGCCGCGGCGGAGTCAGCGTCAGGTTGATCCGGTTGCTGTCGGCCAGCAGGCGGTATTTGTCGTTCTCGTACACCGCCAGCCAGGTCATCCGCCCGGCCAGGATCATGCCGATACCGGCCTGCAGCCCGCCGAGCACCAGTGCGCGGCGGGAAAAGCTGTAGGTCTGCGCCGCTTCGGTGATCCGCATCGCGCTCAGCCTCTCGTATCGCGATCGAGCCAGGTGCAGTAATGCGCCACGAGCGGGAAGAGTGCAGCAGAAATGAAGATCTGCAGCGCCAGCGTGGTTTCGACATGCGCGTCGATCGGCGTCGCGATCAGCCGCCCGGCGATCAGGCAGAAAGCGATCGATCCCGCCGCGATCAGCCAGTTCTGCCAGTAATCGCGCCACACCAGCCGCGTATCGAGGATATCGATCGCGATCACGCACAGCGTCCAGAACAGCATCGAATTGCCCAGCGGCTGGCCGCTGAACATATCGTCGAAAAAGCCCAGCGGCACCGCCGCCCACACCTTGATCGTGTCGGCGCGAAGCAGCCGCCAGCCGAGCAGCATCATGAGGCCGAACGGGGGCAGCCAGGCAAAGCCCGCCACGAAGGGCAGGATCGTGACCATCGATCCGATCATGATCGACACCGGGGCGAGCCAGCGGGCGCGGGAGGCGTTCTCGCTGGCGCCCAGCGGCACGAAACGGACCGGACCCCTCATTGCTTCGGCGCCGCCTTGGGTGCGGGCGCGTCGGACGGCGTGGGGGCGGGCGTCGGCTCGGGCAGGAAGGCCTGCATCACCAGCGCGAAGTCGAGCGCGTCGGGATTGGCGGCGGGCTCGGCGATTGCCGAATCGCGCTGGTTGCTGATCACCTTCGCCACCGGGATGTTCGGCGGGAAGATGCCGCCGGTGCCCGAAGTGACGAACACGTCGCCCGGCTGGAAGATCATGTTGGAAAGACCCGCCGAGCGGATGTCGAGCAAGCCGTCGCCGCGCCCCTTTGCGATTGCAGGCATCCCGTCGCGGGTGCGGCGCACCGGCACGTTGCTGTCGGGATCGATGATCAGCAGCACGCGCGCGGTGTTCGGACTGGTCTCGATGATCTGCCCGATCAGCCCGCTAGCCTCGCGCACCGGCTGGCCGCGCTTCACATTCTGCCACGAGCCGGCGTTCAGCGTGGCATAGCGCCGCGTCGACGACGCCGAGCTGTTGACCAGCCGCGCCGTCACCACCGCGTCGGTGGTCACGTCGCGCACCTTCAGCAGCTCGCGCAGGCGGCGATTCTCCTGGTTCAGGGTCCGCGCGCGACTGATCAGCGTCTGGCTGTCCGCCAGTTCCTTGCGCAGCCGCTCATTCTCGCCGCGCACGTTGAAATGCTCGGAGATGCCCTGCGGCGTGTTGGCGATGCCGCTGGTGGCCCAGGCGAGCGCGGACGAGATCGGCGTGGTGATCTCGGCAAAGAACCCGCGCACCGCGGCATAGGCGGGCGGGTTGAACGTCGAGAGCAGCAGCAGGCCGGCGCCGATCAGCGCACCGCCGACCGCACCCACATATCCAAGGAAGAGGCCGTATTGCGCCCGCCTTGAAAAGCCCGGGCGCCGGTTTCTTGGCGGCGCCATGTCCCCCCTGCCTTCCGATTAGACCTGGATGAGAACGCCGCGGAACACCGGGTCCTCGAGCGCGCGGCCCGTGCCCAGCGCCACGCAGGTCAGCGGATCTTCCGCGATCGTCACCGGCAGGCCGGTCTCGTCGCGCAGCACTTCGTCGATGCCCTGCAGCAGCGCGCCGCCGCCGGTGAGCACGATGCCCTGGTCGACGATGTCCGCCGCCAGTTCCGGCGCGGTGTTTTCCAGCGCGATGCGCACGCCTTCGACGATCGTGCCGACCGGTTCGCTCAGCGCTTCGGCGATCTGGCCCTGGTTGATCTGGATTTCCTTGGGCACGCCGTTGACGAGGTCGCGGCCCTTGATGTGGATCGTCAGGCCGATGCCGTCCGCGGGCGGCTTGGCCACGCCGACTTCCTGCTTGATCCGCTCGGCGGTGCTTTCGCCGATCAGCAGGTTGTGGTTGCGGCGCACGTACGAGACGATCGCTTCGTCCATCTTGTCGCCGCCGACGCGAACCGAGGTCGAGTAAGCGAGGCCGCGCAGCGAAAGCACCGCGACTTCGGTGGTGCCGCCGCCGATATCGACGACCATCGAGCCGATCGGCTCGGTCACCGGCATGTCGGCGCCGATCGCCGCGGCCATCGGCTCCTCGATCAGGAACACCTGGCTGGCGCCGGCATTCTGCGCGGCGTCGCGGATCGCGCGGCGTTCGACCGAGGTCGAGCCCGAAGGCACGCAGATCACGATCTGGGGCCAGCGCATGAAGCGGCGCTGCCCGTGAACCTTGCGGATGAAGTGCTTGATCATCTGCTCGGCGACATCGATGTCCGCGATCACGCCGTCGCGCAGCGGGCGAATCGCCTCGATCGAGCCGGGCGTCTTGCCCATCATCAGCTTGGCGTCGTCGCCGACGGCCTTGACGCTCTTCACGCCATTGAGGGTTTCGACCGCGACGACCGACGGTTCGTTGAGCACGACGCCGCGTCCGCGAAGATAAACGACCGTGTTGGCGGTCCCCAGATCGATCGCCATGTCATGGGACATGAATTTGAAAAAGCGCGAGAAAACCATCAACCGTCCAATCCTGCAGCGCCGGCCCGATCAGCGCCGCTGTTCGCACAAATATTTATCCCCAACCCTCCGGAGCGGCCAAACACAAGGGATGACTCCAGCCTCGGATTTCTGGCGGATGCGGGTCGCGGAATGGCTTCGCTTGGTCTAGAGCGACACGAGTGTCAATACGCCGTCTCCCCGAACATCTCGTCAATCGAATTGCCGCCGGTGAAGTGGTCGAAAGGCCCGCCAGCGCGCTGAAGGAATTGGTGGAAAATGCCATCGATGCGGGTGCCTCCCGCGTCTCCGTGCGCCTTGGCGGCGGGGGCACCGAACTGATCGAAGTCACCGACGACGGATGCGGCATGAATCCGGCCGAAATGGCGCTCGCACTGGAGCGTCACGCGACCTCCAAGCTGCCCGATGACGAGATCGATCAGGTTACGACGTTGGGTTTTCGCGGCGAAGCGCTGCCGTCGATCGCCAGCGTCGCGCGGCTGACCATCGAAAGCCGCGTGCGCGGCGCGGAAGGCTGGTCGCGCATCGTCGACAACGGTACGCTCGTCGCCGAGGGACCCGCCGCGCTCCCGCCCGGCACGCGCGTGCGTGTCGAACAGCTGTTCGCCCGCGTGCCCGCCCGCCGCAAGTTCATGCGCTCGGCGCGCTCGGAATATGCCGCCTGTCTCGATGTGATGAAGCGGCTCGCGATGGCGCGGCCCGACGTCGCCTTCTCGGTCGAACATGACGGCCGCCGCGTACTGGGCGTACAGGGCGAGGAATCGCGCCCCGATCGCGTCGCGGGGCTCACCGATCGCGCGCTGGTCGAAAACAGCGTCGGTATCGATTTCGAGCGCGAGGGAATTGTGCTTGGCGGCGTCGCCGGCCTGCCGACCTTCAATCGCGGCGTCGCAGATCATCAATATCTGTTCGTCAACGGACGGCCCGTGAAGGATCGCCTGCTGATGGGCGCGATCCGCGGCGCCTATGCCGAAATGCTCGCGCGTGACCGGCACCCGGTGGTCGCCCTGTTCCTCGACGTCCCGGTCGATCAGGTCGACGTGAACGTCCACCCCGCCAAGACCGAAGTCCGCTTCCGCGACCCCGCGCTGGTCCGCGGCCTGATCGTGAGTGGCTTGCGAAGAGCCCTCGACGAGGCCGGCCACCGCAGCGTCCAGCGCCCAAGCGAAGCCGCGCTGGGCATGTGGACTTCGGGTTCAATGTTCGATCGTCATCCCGGCGAAGGCCGGGATCCAGGGTCGCAAGGGACGCCGTTCGAGGCTCTGGATCCCGGCTTCCCCCGGGATGACGGATATGGGGCAGGCGGCGCGTCCGTCCACGACCGCCGCCCGACCTTCCTCACGCCGCCCCCGATGGCCCGCGCCGAACCCGCCTACACCCCGGTCCCCGAAACCACCCAGTTCCCCCTCGGCGTCGCCCGCGGTCAGGTCGCCAAGACCTATATCGTCGCCGAAGCCGAGGACGGCCTCGTCCTTGTCGACCAGCACGCCGCGCACGAGCGCCTCGTCCTCGAACGGATGCGCCGCGCGATGCAGGGCGGCGGGGTGCCCAGCCAGGCGCTTCTTCTCCCCGAAGTTGTCGAACTCGACGAACCCGGCTGCGACCGCTTGGAAGCCCGCGCCGCCGAACTCTCCCAGTTCGGCCTCGAACTCGAACGCTTCGGCCCCCGCGCGATGCTGGTCCGCGCCATGCCCGCCGCGCTCGGCAAGGGCGACATCATTGGCCTCGTCACCGATCTCGCCGACGAACTCGCCAGCTTCGACGAAGCCCTGTCACTCAAGGAACGCCTCGATCACGTAGCCTCGACGATGGCCTGCCACGGCTCGGTCCGCGCGGGCCGCATCCTTTCGGTGCCGGAAATGAACGCATTGCTCCGCGAGATGGAAGTCACGCCGCACAGCGGCCAGTGCAACCACGGCCGCCCGACCTGGGTGAAGCTGGCGCATGGGGATATCGAGAAGCTGTTCGGGCGGAAATAGCCCCAGCCGCTTGCAATGTTGGATTTCGCCTGCTCCGTCATAACGGCTCTTTGAACCGTTGAACTCCCCGGGGGCACGTGGCGCTTCTCGCAAATGCCGGAATGCGCATCGCCCCTCGGCCAAAGGTCACGAAGCGCGCGAGTCGCGGGACGTTAAATCTGAAGTCCGCATCACCCAAATAGGGGTATCTTCAAATTTCATGAGGGTTCATTCGTCGCGGACTACGAACATTACAGGGGGCCATTGCTCATGAAGCAGCGTCTGTCGTTTCTTGCCGCGCTTTCCGTCGTGGCCGTCGCACTCACCGCTTGCGCCACGCTTACCGGCGGCGAACTCGTCCGGCAGGGCGAGGCGTCGGGCACGCTGATCGTCGAGAATCAGAGCGGGGTGGGGATCGATGTGCTCACCCTCTCGCGCTGCAATGCGATGAGCCACGGCCTCGATCGCCTGACCAGCCAGGTGATCTATCACAATTCGCGGATGAGCTTTCAGCTCGGCGCGGGCTGCTGGGACATCATGGTCGGCCGCTCGGGCACCTGCGCCTCGCAACCCGGCGGCGCAACCAGCTGCAGCTGGCTCCAGTCCGGGCCGCAGCGCTTCACCATCACGCCCGGCGGTACTTACCGGATCGGTTACGGCCCGAACGGCTGACGCTCAGCGGTTCGGCACCCGGAACACCTGCGCGCCGCGATTGCTCGCCCATTCGGGAATTGCAGGCGCGCCGGTGGCAGTGCCGCTCAGGTCGACCACGCACATGTGGCGATAGCTGCGATGCGCGCCGCAACCGACTCCGGCGTAACGAAAGTCCTGCGTGAACAACAGCTTGCGATGGCCTCGTCCGGGCACGCCGTCGTCGATGACGAACTGCATCACCACTTCGTCGGGATCGGCATGGCCGTAGGAAATGCTCTCGCCGACATAGATGTCGCCGCCGCGCCGCTTCACCCGTTCGCCCGGCGTCGCGCCATCGCGCGAGACATGGCCGGTGCCGCCGATCGGGCCTTGCATGTCGGCATGGTCGCGCGCCGCCAGCGTCAGCACCTCGGCGCGGGTCAGCGGGGGCAGGGGCGCCTGCCGCTCCAGAAAGTCGATCGCCTCGTCCACGGCGCGCGGCCCCTCTCGAGTGATCCGGCCATTCTCGTCGCCGGGCAGGAACACGATATCGCCGTCGAAATAGCGGCGATAGTCGCGCAACTGCTGGGCGAATTCCTGGGGATATTGCCGGGCGAAGTTGATCCGCTCGAGCACGCCGGCTTCCAGCGACGCAGTCGATACCGGATCGGACATGCCGCACAAGGCAAGCCAGCACACGCCGATCGCGGCGGTCACGCGGGTCAGTACAGGCACTCGAAGTTCCCCCCCGGGAACCGATCCGCAAACAATTCGCGGATGGAAATCAGGGACTTGCCTATTGCCGGTTAACGTTCGGCCAAAACAGTCCGTAGATTCCCGATTTACCCTAATGACCCTCCGCCGTGCGTCCGAACACGATCACGCACATCCGTCGATAGACTTTATGCCCACCGCATCCGGCGCCAGCGAAATGGAATTCGGGCGAATAGACGACCCGGCGATGCCCGCGGCCCTTCACCCCGTCGTCGACGATCAGCTGGCGGACGACCTCCATCGCGCTGGGTGGGCCGTAGGTGATGTTCTCCGCGACATAGCTGCCCCCGCCGTGCCTGCGCACCCGGTCGGCAACGCGCTCGCCAGTGCGCGATGCATGGCCGGTGACACCGCGCGGTCCCTGTTCGGCGACATGGTCGGCAGCGGCACGGGCAAGCAACCGCGACGGCTCGACCGGGCCCAGCGGCTTCTGGTGCTCGAGGAAGCGGATCGCTTCGTCCACCGCCGCCACACCCTCGCTGGTTCGCAAGCCGTCGGGATTGCCGGGATAGCGCACGATCCGCCCCTCAAACCCCTTGCGATACTCGCGCAGCCGGCGGGCATAGGTTTTGGGATTGGCGCGAGCGAAGTTGATCTCGGCAATCACCGCGCTTTCAAGCACGGTTTGCGGGGCCGGGGCCGGGGCCGGGGCAGGGGGCGGAGCACTCGCGCCGGGCAACAGCAGGGCAGCGAACAGCCACGGCGCCGGGCGTGCCGCCGCTTTCAGGCCGGGCGCGCTTCTGAACCGGCGACGAACAGGCGATTCATATTCGTGCAACCTTAATCCATTCCGCTCGTTTCACCTGCAAGCAACGAAGATAACAGGGAAATAACGATGAAGCAGGCATTTCCGGTATTTCTCGCCCTCATTCCGCTGGCTGCGGTGATCGGTGCCTGCGTGGCCTGCCCCTGATCGAGGCACAGCCAGTATTGCTCAACCGAAAAGGGCGTCGCGGCTTTCCTCGGCGCCCTTTTTTCTCGGCCATCTCAACCCTTGCGGATGCAGTCGCTGAGCGCGGTCAGCACCGCGTCGGTGAACTTCACCGATCCGTTGAGATTCAGGCTGGGCACGCGGATCGTGACACCCTTTGCCTGCCGCGTACGCTGGCTAAAATCGCGGTCGGTAAGCGTAGTGAGCGTCCACAGGCCGTTCGAAGCCTTGCCGGCCTTCAGCTTCAGCGGGGTCGACGTCTTCCCACCGTCCCACGAGACCTGCGCATCATGAACAGCGCCTTCCGTCAGCGTCAATCCGCTGTCGACAAGCGCGATCATCCCTGGATTTGAATCCGAATCGATGAAGCTGAGCACGGTCGAGCCCTTGAAGGTGCCGGCCGCCTGACACACACGAGGTGCGACCGGGGCGATCGACCAGCCGTCGATGTCGATCATGCCCCCGTCCTGCGCCATTGCCGGCAGCGACACCATGAATAGCGCCATTGCGGCCGCCAGTTTACCGATCATCGCGAATAGTCTCCCCCGGGGATATGAACCTCGGTGCAACCGTAAGTCATGGGGCACAAAAGGAAAGGGCCGCTCCGGTTTCCCGGAACGGCCCCTTTCTCATCGCGTCTCGCAAAGGGCTCAGCCCTCGGCGGTCTCGCCTTCGTCCTCGGCAGGCGCCGACTGGACTTCGGCGGTCGCGCCCGGCTCGGCGTTCGGATCGTAATCCTCGACGAAACCGGTCTCGTCCTTCTCGAACATCGCGGCCATCACGTCGACGCCCTGCGACTGCATCTCGGCCTCTTCCGGCGAGCGAGCGACGTTGACCTTGACGGTCACCGACACTTCGGGGTGCAGCGCGACGGTGACTTCATACACGCCGATCGACTTGATCGGCTTGTTGAGGATGACCTGCGCCTTGTTGACCTTGTGGCCATCGGCAACGAGCGCTTCGACCAGATCGCGAACCGCGACCGAACCGTAGAGCTGGCCGGTGTTCGAGGCCTGGCGGATCAGCGTGACCGACACGTCCTTGAAGTTGACGGCTTCCTTCTCGGCTTCGCCGCGACGGTTGGCGTTGTCCGACTCGATCCGCGCACGGTTCGCTTCGAACACCTTCTTGTTGGCGGCGTTCGAACGAAGCGCCTTCTTGTTCGGAAGGAGGTAGTTGCGGGCGAACCCGTCCTTGACCTTCACGATATCGCCGATGGCGCCGAGCTTCTCGACGCGTTCCAGCAGAATGACTTCCATCGGATCTGCTCCTTACTTAACGATGTAGGGCAGCAGGCCCAGATGACGGGCGCGCTTGATGGCCTGGGCCAGCTCGCGCTGCTTCTTCGCGCTCACCGAAGTGATGCGCGAGGGGACGATCTTGCCACGCTCGGAGACGAAGCCCTGCAGCAGCCGGACGTCCTTATAGTCGATCCGGGGCGCGTCCTTCGCGGAGAAGGGGCAGCTCTTGCGGCGGCGGAAAAAGGGTCGTGCCATTGTCTATTACTCCTCGAAGCCGCCATCGCGGTCGCGACGGCCGCGGCGCTCGCGGTCGCCCTTGCGCATCATCACCGAAGGACCCTCTTCGTGACCGTCAACCTTGATGGTCATGTAGCGGATGATGTCTTCGTTGATCTGCGTCTGGCGCTCCAGCTCGGCAACGGTGTCCGTGGGGGCGTCGATCTCGAGCATCACGTAGTGCGCCTTGCGGTTCTTCGCGATGCGGTAGGCGAGGCTGCGAAGGCCCCAGGACTCGGTCTTCACGACCTTGCCCTTGTGATCTTCGACGATCTTGGTGGCGGCTTCCGCCAGTGCATCCACCTGCGCCTGTGCCAGATCCTGGCGCGCAAGGAACACATGCTCGTAAAGAGCCATGCTTTCTTCTCACTGTTGGCCGATCGCTGACGTCACCCCGTGTGACGCCCCTCCGGCTGTCGTCTTCATGCAACGCGAAGGGCAGGGCCCGCTCGCGAAGGGCGGCCCTTAGCGGAGGTGCGCGGTCATGGCAAGCGGGTGAGCGCGGTTCAGTTGCCGCCCATCACGATCGGGGCGGTGCTGCGCGACAGCCAGCCGCCGTCATCGTCGGGCTGGGGCGGCGTCAGCACGATCGGCGGACGGATCGGCTGGCATTCCTCGCTCTCCCACTGAACGCATTCGACCACGCCGTTGTACAGCAATGTGCCGACCCGGCCGGTCGATCCGTCGCGGCGCGTATAGGTGCTTTCCATGAAATAGCGGCGATTCTTGCCCGGCTTGTTCC
The DNA here is from genome assembly GCF_012927115.1 of Sphingomonas sp. G-3-2-10. Taxonomy (NCBI): domain Bacteria; kingdom Pseudomonadati; phylum Pseudomonadota; class Alphaproteobacteria; order Sphingomonadales; family Sphingomonadaceae; genus Sphingomonas; species Sphingomonas sp. G-3-2-10. Next base: position 695,233 of record NZ_JABBFY010000001.1, read on the forward strand.
GCGCGCCATTGTAGCGCGACGGGATGGTTGGGGCGGAAAGCCGGTCGTCGTCGAGGCCGTAAGGACGGCGGCTGTAAGAATCGAGCTCCACCGCGATGCGGAAATGCGATTCGTCAGTGCCCGGCCGGCTGAGCCGGTTGCCGAGCCAGTCGATCCGGCGGTTGCGCGCCTCGATCTTGTCGGTCTGCTCGTTCACCCAGCCCAGATCGCGCACGAACATGCCGACAGTGCCGAAGCGGACGTCGGACTGTTTCGGGATGCCCTTCACCGAGATGATCTGCCCGCGGAACTCGCGGCGATTGCACACGGTCGCGACCCAGGTGGTGCCGTCGGCTTCGAACAACTCGCAGCCGCCAGGGGTGCGGCGTCCGGTCAGCGAGCCCTGGCTCAGTCCGTTGGGGCCGATGAAGCCGCCGACGCTGAAGTAGAATCCGGTCACTTGGTCGCCGCTGAACGACAGCACGACCTTCACGCCGCCGCCGACCACCTGCTCCCAGCAGCGATTGTCCTTGTACGGGCAAGGCACGTCGGGCGCGCGCGAATTGCGCGAGGCCATCACCGAAGTGCGGCCGGTATAATTGCCGAAATAGGCCACCTGGCCCTGAAATCCGGCAGGCAGCTCGCCCGTATCCGGATCCTCGAATCCCGCAGCGAGCGCCAGTGGCGCGAGGAAAAGCGTGAGCAGGGCGATCAGGCAAGCGCGGATCATGGGACTCGCTCCTCCGTTGCGGGCCGTTAACCATATCACCATCGCATCCGAAACGAAGATGGAATCTGATTGATGCAGGTAACGCCGCCGATAGAGCGCGCGAAAACGGCGGAGCCCGAAGGCCCCGCCGTCTCCCGGGACGTCGGCGAGGGGAAAGCCGACGGAGGAATTTAGCGCAACATGTTGGCGAACACGGCGGCGACGATGCCGCTGGTGATGCCGACCAGCACCGCGTCGTTGCCCGACTGGACATAGCGATAGCCGCGCGGCGGAGCCTTCAGGTTGCGATACTGGCGATAGTCGACCTGCCGGTAGTTGCGCGCATAGCGGCTGTCGAAGCGCTGGCCCTTCTTCCAGTTGCGATACTGGACCGGCGCCTGCCTCACGGTCTTCTTCTTCACCACGACGGTGCCGTTGGGCTTGTGCTTGACGACCGTCTGGGTCTGGGTCGGGCGATAATTCTGCGGCGCGGCGAGAACCGGGGTGGCGACCATCGAAACCGCGACGGCGGCGAGAATAAACTTCTTCATGACTGCACTCCTCGAACTGAACGCCGTCATTGGCGTTGAGTGCAATCTGGGATGCAGGTGTCGCAGACATTTCCCGGCGGGCAGGCGAAATGGTCGCACATTGTCGCGAATGTTTCGCGTCTGTGTCGGGGTTGGCATCCGCGGACAACGGTTCTAACGCGACGCCCTTCAATTTCATCGGAGCAGCGGCCATGCGCGCATTCATCTTCCCCGGTCAGGGCAGCCAGGCAGTCGGCATGGGCAAGGCGCTTGCCGAAGCCAGCGCGGCCGCGCGCGAAGTCTTTCAGGAAGTCGACGAGGCGCTCGGCCAGAGCCTGTTCACGCTGATGAGCGAAGGCCCGGACGACCAACTGACCCTGACCGCTAACGCCCAGCCGGCGATCATGGCGCACGCCATCGCGGTGCTGCGCGTGCTGGAGAAGGAAGGCGGCATCCGCCTCGCCCACAAGGCCGATTTCGTCGCGGGCCACTCGCTCGGCGAATATACTGCCCTGTGCGCGGCCGGTGCGCTCGACCTGTCGACCACCGCGAAGCTGCTGCGCGTTCGCGGCGATGCGATGCAGGCGGCGGTCCCGGTGGGTGTCGGTGCGATGGCGGCCCTGCTCGGCGCCGACTTGACCAAGGCGCAGGCCATCGCCGACGCCGCAGCCGAGGGCGAAATCTGCACCGTCGCCAACGACAATGACCCGACGCAGGTCGTTATTTCGGGCGCGAAGGCCGCAATCGAGCGCGCCGTCGCCATTGCGAAGGATCACGGCGCCAAGCGCGCGCTGCTGCTGCCGGTCTCCGCGCCGTTTCACTGTCCGCTGATGCAGCCCGCCGCCGATGCGATGGAAAAGGCCCTCGCCGACGTCGCGATCCAGGCGCCGCTGGTGCCGGTATATGCCAATGTCACCGCCGCGCCGGTCAGCGATCCCGCCACGATCCGCACGCTGCTGGTCGAGCAGGTCACCGGCATGGTCCGCTGGCGCGAATCGGTCGCGGCGATGTTTGCGGCCGACGTCACCGAGTTCGTCGAACTTGGCGGCAAGGTGCTGGGCGGCATGGTGAAGCGCATCTCCCCCGACGCCACCGTCACCAGCGTGGTTTCGATGGAAGACATCGAGAATCTGGCGAAGAGCCTCTAAAAGCCGACTCCGAAGAATAGAAGAACAAAGGACAGGATGATGTTCGATCTCACTGGCATGACTGCCCTCGTCACCGGCGCTTCGGGGGGGATCGGTTCCGCGATCGCCAAGGGCCTTGCTGCGCAGGGCGCGCGACTGGCGGTTTCGGGTTCCAATGCCGAGAAGCTGGAAGCCTTTCGCGCCGAGCTCGGCGGCGATCATGTCGCGCTGGTCTGCAACCTGTCCGACGCTGCCGAGGTCGACGGCCTCGTTCCGCGCGCGGTCGAGGCGCTGGGTGGAAAGCTCGACATTCTCGTCAACAATGCCGGCGTCACTCGCGACAATCTCGCGATGCGGATGAAGGACGAGGAGTGGGACACGGTGATCCGCGTCAACTTGGAAGCTGCGTTCCGTCTGATGCGTGCCGCTGCCAAGCCGATGATGAAGGCGCGCTATGGCCGCATGATCTCGATCACTTCGGTCGTCGGCCAGACGGGCAATCCGGGGCAGGCCAATTATGCTGCGTCCAAGGCGGGTCTGGTCGGCATGTCGAAGGCGCTGGGTCAGGAACTGGCCAGCCGCAACATCACCGTGAATTGCGTCGCGCCGGGCTTCATCCGCTCGGCGATGACCGACGTGCTGCCGGAAGCGCAGAAGACCGCGTTGCTCGCGAAGATCCCGGCGGGCGATCTGGGAACCGGTGAGGATATCGCCGCAGCGGTCGTCTATCTCGCCAGCAAGGAAGCCGGTTACGTCACCGGCCAGACGCTCCATGTGAACGGCGGCATGGCGATGGTCTGAGGCCGTAGCGGGAGAGGGACCGGCACCGGTCTTTCCCCGCGCGGCGCCGTTCATCCGCGGTTTATCTGAAAAGGCGCTTGTTGCGCATCGGTTCGATCGAGGGGAACGATCTTGCGCAACCGACTCGGAATTCTCGCCACTCTGGCCGCAATTGCCATTCCCGCCACGGCTCAGGCCCAGATGCGCGGCGGCGATCCGGACAGCCACCTGCCGATGGCGCAGGACCTGCGCCCGATGGGCGTCCAGATGGGCATGTATGGCGGCATGCCGCCTGCCCATTTCGAGGCGGACCAGTGCGGCGGCCAAGGCTGCATCATCGTGATCAACAAGTCGCCCGTCTATGACGTGGCGCAATTCTACATCAACGACGGCAAGCGCGATCCGGCCGGGCAGGTGGCATGGGGCGCGAACCAGTTCCAGGGGTTCAGCCTGCACAGCAACAAGGCGGTCTGGACTCCGCGTCCGCGCAAGATGAACTGCATGCTGAACATTCGGGTCGTGCTGCGGCATCGCGAAACCGATGCGCTGGTCGAGGGAGTCCAGCCGTTCGACCTCTGCACGATGCCCAAGCGGGGCTTCGCGGTGCTGGAGATCCAGTTCCAGGACCCCAACGCGCCGGGGCGGGTGATTCTCGAGGACGGACCTTCGGGCTGAGCGGACTGCTTGGCGGCGCGCGATGCTTCAGCTAATTCGCAGGCATTCGATTTTCCGGAGACCAACGTTGCGCCGTTTCGCCCTTTCCCTAGCGCTTGCCACCGCGGCAGCCGTGATTGCCATGCCCGCTCAGGCCCAGACCCAGGAGCAACAGGGCGAACGCGAAAAGAACGACAAGACCGGGCCGGTCGCCTGCATCTATTACGGGCTCAAGAAGAATGACTGGCCGACGCTGGTGAAGGTCGTGCGGGCCGGGATGAACGGCGATAGCCCGACCGAGAAGGAGCAGATCAACCAGATCGGTCAGGCGACGGCCCGCTGCCGCGCCCGTTACGGCTGGGGCAAGACGCGCGAGAACGCCGCGCTGCGCTATTTCGCCGGACGCGTGCTGGGATCGGATTCGACCTACAATCTCAAGAAATACGGCCTGACCTATTCCAAGCTGGTCGAACTGGTCGAGGCGCTCGATCCGGCGACTCGGCAGGCTTATGTCTCCGGTCAGGTCTCGAACGAGCAGTCCGCGGCCACGATGGCGGCGCTGGCCACGATCGGAATCGATTTCAACGCGATCCCGGCCGAGGAGCGTGCTGCCTTTGCCCAGAAGCTGGCGCAGGGCATATTGGGGCAAATCCTTCAACTCGAAGGGCAAAAAGCCTTCAACGACGCTTGATCGCGCGGCCGTGCAGGTACAGCATGGCGTCAATTTCCTGGGAGGATTCTCGTAATGCTTAAGCTCGCTCTTGCCCTTGCAGCCGCCCCGCTGGCGATGACCGCTGCCGCCGCGCCGGCATCTGCCGCCGATATCGCGACGATCACCTGCGTCGAGAAGACGCTCGATGCCGCCACCCGCACCCAGCTGCAACAGGATCTCGAGAAGAATCTCGCCAATCCCCAGGGGCAGCAGAGCTACGCTCCCACCACGGTTCAGGGTATCCAGAAGGCAGCCAAGGCTTGCCAGGCCCAGCATGGCTGGAGTGACGCGGCGACGATGGCGGCGATCCTGTACGCGGTGCCGACGGTCGGCTGGCCGGTCGCGGATCGCATGGCACGCGCGGCCCGGCTTGACCCGAAGAAGGTCGAAAGCCGCTTCATGGCGCTGCCGGCCGACGAACGCGCCCAGGCGATGGAGAATCCGGACACGTTCCGCAAGGTCGCCGAAGGTGCGCTCGCGGCCGGTGAAGTGAACGAGAGCAATGCCAACCTTGCCGGCGGTTTGCTCGGCCTTCTCGCCGTGCGCGAAAAGGGGCTGGCCGACTTCAAGGCCAACTGAACCGGGAAGCGGAATTCCGGAGCGGCCGAACGCATCCGGCTGGTGTCGGCCCCTCTTGCAACGGCACCAGCGGCGTTCTACGTGCGTTCAACGAATTCAGAGCCCAACAGAGAAGGAAAACAGGGACCATGAGCACCGAGGACCGCGTCAAGACGATCGTAGTCGATCACCTCGGCGTCGAAGCCAGCGAAGTGAAGCCGGAAGCGAGCTTCATCGACGATCTGGGCGCCGACAGCCTCGACATCGTCGAGCTGGTGATGGCGTTCGAGGAAGAGTTCGGCGTGGAAATTCCCGACGACGCTGCCGAGAAGATCACCACCGTTGGTGACGCGATCAAGTATATCAGCGAGCATCAGGGCGCCTGATTGGCTCCCGCTATCGCGCCTCATGGCGGATAATGCAGGATAAGCGGCTTCCCGCCCCGTACGCGACAGTGTCGCGAGGGGCGGGGGGCCGTTTCTTTTTTTACTCCGCTTCGTTTGATCCCTATGGAGCGAAGCCGATGAAGTTTGACGGAGAGATGGTATGCGCCGCGTAGTCGTGACCGGCCTTGGGCTCGTCACCCCCCTCGGGGCGGATGTCGAGACGGCCTGGAAGAACATTCTTGCCGCGAAGTCCGGTGCGGGAACCATCACGCGCTTCGACGCAACCGATTTCCAGAGCAACTATGCCTGCGAAGTGAAGCCGGCGGATCATGAATATGGCTTCGACGCCGGCAAGCGCGTCGACCACAAGATCCAGCGTCAGGTCGATCCGTTCATCGTCTATGGCATCGATGCCGCCGGACAGGCGATCGAGGATGCCGGCCTGACCGACATGGACGAAGCCACGCGCTTTCGTGCCGGCTGCTCGATCGGTTCGGGCATCGGCGGCCTGCCGGGGATCGAGAGCGAATCGCTCGTGCTCGCGGAAAAGGGCCCGAAGCGCGTTTCGCCGCACTTCGTCCACGGCCGCCTCATCAACCTTATCTCGGGTCAGGTTTCGATCAAGTACGGCCTGATGGGCCCGAACCATGCGGTGGTCACCGCCTGCTCGACCGGCGCCCACTCGATTGGCGACGCTGCGCGGATGATCGCGATGGACGACGCAGACATCATGCTCGCGGGTGGCGCGGAAAGCACGATCTGCCCGATCGGCATCGCCGGTTTCGGCCAGGCGCGCGCACTCTCGACCGGCTTCCGCGACGAGCCTTGGCGCGCCAGCCGCCCCTGGGATCAGGGCCGCGACGGTTTCGTCATGGGCGAAGGCGCCGGAATCGTGGTGCTGGAGGAATATGAGCACGCCAAGGCGCGCGGCGCGAAAATCTATTGCGAAGTCGTCGGTTACGGCTTGTCGGGCGACGCCTATCACGTGACGGCGCCGCATCCCGAGGGCTCGGGCGCGTTCCGTTCGATGCAGATGGCGGTGAAGAAGTCGGGCCTCGACGTCAGCGACATCGATTATATCAACGCCCACGGCACCTCGACTCCGCTGGGCGACGAACTGGAGCTGGGCGCGGTCCGCCGCCTGTTCGGCAGCAGCATCGAGACGCTGTCCATGTCGTCGACCAAGTCGGCGATTGGCCACCTGCTCGGCGGCGCCGGCGCGGTGGAGAGCATCTTCTGCATCCTCGCGCTGCGCGACCAGATCGTTCCGCCGACGCTCAATCTCGACAATCCGAGCGAGAATTGCGCGGGCGTCGATCTCGTCCCGTTCAAGGCCAAGGAGCGCAAGGTGAAGGCTGTGCTGAACAATTCGTTCGGCTTCGGCGGCACCAATGCCAGCTTGGTGATGAAAGCTGTCTGACGACGCGCCGGCGTCGCCGGCCCCGCCTCCGCCGCCCAGAAAGCGGCGGGGCAGGGGCGGCTGCGTTGCGATCATCGTTCTCATCCTGGTTGCGCTCGCGGCCGGATTCGGCGTGCTCCAGATTTGGGCGGGGCCGGGGCCGTCGCGCGCCAATGTATCGGTAATCATCCCGGAAGGCGCGAGCCTCACCAGGGCAGCGAACGAACTGGAAAAGGCCGGCGCGATCCGCTCCGCGCGGGTATTCGTGGTGCTTTCGCAGGTCTTCGGCGGCAGCGAGCCGATCAAGGCGGGCGAATATCGCATCCCCGCAGGGCTGCGCCAGTCGGACGTGCTGGCGATGCTTCAGGGCGGCAAGACGCTCCAGCGGATGGTGACCGTCACGCCCGGCACCCCCTCGATCCTCGTTTACGAAGCGCTGATGAAGGCGCCGCATTTGACCGGAGAGATCGAGATCCCCGCCGAGGGATCGGTGCTGCCCGACAGCTATGCCTATAATCGCGGCGACACCCGCCAGATGGTGCTCGACCGGATGCAGAAGGCGATGGTCAATTATCTCGCCAAAGCGTGGGAAAAGCGCGCGCCCGGCATCGCGGTGAACAATCCGCGCGATGCGCTGATCCTCGCTTCGATCGTCGAGAAGGAGACGGGCAAGGCCGAGGAGCGCGGGCTGGTCGCGGGCGTCTATTCGAACCGGTTGAAGCGGAACATGAAGCTGCAGGCCGATCCGACGATCATCTACCCCATTACCAGGGGCAAAGCGCTTGGCCGCCGCATCCTGCGTTCGGAAATCGACGCGGTGAACGATTACAACACCTATTCGATGACCGGGCTGCCCAAGGGGCCGATCGCCAATCCGAGCCGCGCCTCGATCGACGCGGTGCTCAATCCGGCGCAGACCAATGCGGTGTTCTTCGTCGCCGATGGCACCGGCGGACACGTCTTCAACGAGACCTATGAGCAGCATGACGCCGCGGTTCAGAAGTGGCGCGAAATCCGGCGGCAGCGCGGCGAGATCCAGTGATCCTGCTTGCGCTCCTGCTGGTGATCAACGTCGTGTGGCTGTTGTTCCTCAGCGATCAGATTTCGAAAGTCGCGTTCAAGGCCGAGCTGCCGCTGGCGCGGGCAGCCAAATGCGTGGTGTTCGCCACCGCCATCAGCTGGGCGATCGCCATTGCGTTCGCAGCCGTGCTGGATGCGGGCGAATTCCTGTTCCGGAGCGACCCCATCAGCATCGTCACATGGATCGCGGCGCCCGTGATCACCTTCCTGTGGGAATGGCGATCCTTCCAGCGTCACTGGAGCGAGGACGAGGATTTCGAGGAAATCTTCGAATAAGCGATCCGCTGAGGGCGGTCAGCGCGCGAGCGCCGCCGCCTCCCGCGCCAGCTGTTCGACTTGCTCGACGCTTGCGCCCTTCGGCGTGATCCAGCTGCCGCCGACGCACAGGATGCGGTCGAAGGCGAGCCAGTCCGGCGCGGTCGCCAGCGTGATCCCGCCGGTCGGGCAGAATTTCGCCTGATAGAAGGGCGCGGCCAGCGCCTTCAGCGCCTTCAGCCCGCCCGACGTCTCGGCCGGGAAGAATTTGAAATGCTCGAGGCCCAGATCGAGCCCGCGCATGATGTCGCCCGCCGTGGCCGTGCCCGGCAGGAAGGGCACGCCGCTGGCGATGATCGGATCGGCGAGACGCTCGGTCAGGCCCGGCGAGACGATGAACTCGGCGCCGGCGTCCATCACGTCGGCGAACTGCTGGGTATTCACCACCGTGCCTGCGCCGACGATCGCGCCGGGGACCTTCTTCATCTCGGTGATCGCTTCCAGCGCCGCGCCCGTGCGCAGCGTCACTTCGAGCACGCGCAGCCCGCCGCGCACCAGCGCTTCGGCCAGCGGCTTCGCGGCCGCTGCATCCTCGATCACCAGCACCGGGATGACCGGCGCGGTCCGCATGATCGCTTCGATACCCGTGATGTCGCTCGCGCCGCCGGTCATTGGGCATGCTCTTGCGCAAAGGCGGCGGCCGCGCCGTACAGGCCCGGCTCGGGATGGGTGATCAGCTTTACGGGGATCGAGGACATCAGGTTACGGAACCTCCCTTTGGCGACGAAGCGTTCGCCAAAGCCCGATTGCAGCAGATGGTCCTTCAGCCGCAAGCCCAAACCGCCGGCAATCACCACGCCCTTGGGGCCGTGGGTCAGCGCCAGGTCGCCCGCGACCGCGCCGAGGCTCAGGCAGAAGCGGTCGAGCGCCGCCATCGCCAGGCTGTCCTTCGCTTCGAGCGCAAGGTCCCACACCGCGAGATTGTCCCGCGCAAGCACGGGCTTGCCCTCGATCTCGGCCAGCGTTTCGTAGATGGCGACGATGCCCGGCCCGGCCACGACACGCTCGGTCGAGACGCGGTTGTGCGCCTTGCGCAGCCGCTTGACGATCGCATCCTCGATCTCGTCGAGCGGCGCGAAATCGACATGCCCGCCTTCGGTCGCGATGATGTCGTACCCGCCCTTGTGGCGGAACACCTGCGCGACGCCGAGCCCGGTGCCCGGTCCACACACGGTGATCGATCCGCGATCCGGCAACGTTGTCTGCGGGCCGCACAGATGCTCGAACGAATCGTCGCCCAGCTGGGCTACGGCGTGGCCGATCGCTTCGAAATCGTTGACCAGCGTCCAGGTGTCGGCGCCAAGCCGCTCCGGAATCAGTTGCGGCCGGATGATCCACGGATTGTTGGTCAGCTTGATCAGGTCACCATTGATCGGCGAGGCCAGACCGATCGCGGCGGCGCGGGGCAGGGGGCGGCCGATCGCTTCGCCATAGGCCTGCCACGCCAGTTGCAGGCTCGAATGCTCGGCGACCTTCTGCTTCATCGTCTCGCTCATCGAGACTACACGGCCCTCCGCGACTTCGGCGATGGCGAACCGCGCATGGGTTCCCCCGATATCGACCGCGACGACTTCCATTCCCGCTCCCAAACGCTCTTCTTCTGAGCACTCCCTATCCGGTTGCGCGGGGAATGTCATCGTTGTCAGTGCGGGTTCTTATAGCCCCGCCGCAGAAAGCATGGCCGAGCCGCCCATTTCGGCTTCGCTGGCGGTCAGGCGCATCAGCGCGAATAGCTCGCGGCCGGTGCCGACAGCCGCCGGCGGTGCTTCGCACTGCTCGCGCGCAGCCCATTCCGCCGGTTCCACCATTGCCTGAAGAATGCCCTCCTCGGCGCACAGGCGCACGACATCGCCGTCGCGCAGCTTGCCGATCGGCCCGCCGCCCAGCGCCTCGGGCGAGAGGTGGATCGCCGCGGGCACCTTGCCCGACGCGCCCGACATCCGCCCATCGGTGACCAGCGCAACGCGGAAACCCTTGTTCTGCAGCACGCCGAGCGGCGGCGTGAGCTTGTGCAGTTCGGGCATGCCGTTGGCGCGCGGCCCCTGGAAACGGACCACGACGATCACGTCGCGATCGAGTTCGCCCGCCTTGAACGCGTCTTGCACCTGCTGCTGGTCGCTGAACACGCGGCAGGGGGCTTCGATCGTCCAGCGATCGCGCTCCACCGCGCTCACCTTGATGCAGGCGCGGCCGAGATTGCCCGAAAGGATGCGGAAGCCGCCTTCGTCGGAGAAGGGCTCCTCGATGGTGCGAACAATCGTATCGTCGCCGCTCTTCGCGGGCAGTTCCGGCCAAGTCAGCGCCTCGGCTTCGTCCAGCACCGGCTTGCGGCCATAGGCGGCCATGCCGTCCCTGGCGATGGTCAGCGCGTCGCCATGCATCAGCCCGCCGCGCAGCAGCTCACGGATCACGAAGGCCGGGCCGCCGGCATCCTCGAAACCGTTCACGTCCGCCGATCCATTGGGATAGACGCGCGTCAGCAGCGGGACGACGCGCGAGAGGCGGTCGAAATCGTCCCAGTCGATCAGGATCCCGGCAGCGCGCGCGATGGCGGGCAGGTGGATCAGATGGTTGGTCGATCCGCCCGTCGCGAGCAGCGCGATGGCGGCGTTCACGATCGCCCTCTCGTCGACGACATGGCCGATCGGGCGGTAATCCTCGCCGTTCCAGCCGATCTCGGTCAGGCGATGCACTGCGGTGCGGGTCAGTTCCTGCCGCAGCTTGGTGCCCGGATTGGCGAAGGCCGCGCCGGGGACGTGGAGGCCCATCGCCTCCATCATCATCTGGTTCGAATTCGCCGTGCCGTAAAAGGTGCAGGTTCCCTTGCTGTGATAGGCCGCGATCTCGGCCTCGAGCAGTTCCTCGCGCGTCGCCTTGCCTTCGGCATAGCGCTCACGGACCGCCGCCTTTTCCTTGTTGGGCAGGCCCGAGCGCATCGGCCCGCCGGGCACCAGCACCATCGGCAGATGGCCGAAGCGCAGCGCACCCATCAGCAGGCCCGGCACGATCTTGTCGCAGATGCCGAGTAAAGCCGCGCCTTCGAAGGTGCGGTGGGACAGGGCGATCGACGTGCCCATCGCGATCGTGTCGCGGCTGAACAGCGAGAGCTCCATGCCCTGATAGCCCTGCGTCACCCCATCGCACATCGCGGGCACGCCACCCGCGACCTGCGCGGTGGCGCCGACTTCGAGCGCCCACAGCTTCATCTGCTCGGGATAGCGGTAATATACCGCATGGGCCGAGAGCATGTCGTTGTACGAGGTGACGATGCCGATGTTCATCGCGCGGCCGGCGGTCAGCCGCTCGCGCTGCTCGTCGGTGCCGGCATAGGCATGGGCGAGGTTGGCGCAGCCCAGCTTGGGCCGGTCGTTCCCCGATTCCAGCTCGTGCGCCATCAGCGCGAGGTAGGCGGCACGCTTCTCCCGCGATCGTTCGATCACGCGATCGGTGACGGCGGCGATCTCGGGATGAAGCGTCATCTCAGGCCGCCCAGTGGATGTCCACGGGCAGCTCGACATCGGCGAGGATGCGGCCGGCCGGGTAGCTCGACGACGCGCCCTGTTCGATGGCGGCTTCGAGCACTTCGCGCTTCTTGTCGCCGGTCAGGGCGATCATCAGCGCGCGGGCGGAAACGATCGCTTCCTTGCTCAGCGTCACGCGCGCCACTGGCGCCTCGGGCGGCAGCGGATCGGGCATCACGCCCAGCGCGCGGCGTTCCTTGGGGCCGTTCAGCGCTTCATCGAAGTCGGGGCCGGGGAAGATCGAGGCGGCATGCCCGTCCGCGCCGATGCCCAGCAGGCACAGGTCGAGCGGCCAGTGCAGATCCTGGAGGATCGCGTCGGCCGAGCGACCCGCCGCCTTATAGTCCGCCACGGTGGCGCTGATCAGCGGGATCACGCGCGCGCCCTTGGGGATGAAGATCTTGCCGATCGCGGTGACGTTCGACAGCGGATCGCCCAGCGGCACCATGCGATCGTCGCCGGGCACGATGGTTACTCGCTTCCAGTCGATCTTGGCCTTGGCCAGCTTTTCGTAGATCGGCAGCGGTGTCTTGCCGCCGGCGAGCGCGATCACCGCGGCGCCGCGCGCATCGATCGCGCTTTCGATGATGAAGCCGATATCCCCCGCGACAGCATCCGCCATCTCGCCGGCATCGTCATATTCCCACCATTCGATCTCGGTCATCTGAACTCTCTATCTGCTTCTGTTTCTGCGCCTCTCCCGCTTTCGCGGGAGAGGCCGGGTGAGGGTCTTCTTCTTCAACGCTCGTAGGAAGAAGAAGACCCTCACCCTCCCGCTTCGCGGGGCCCTCCCTCTCCCGCGAAAGCGGGGGAGGGTAAAGGGAAGAAAATTATTCGTTCCAGGTCACCCCATCGCGCTCGGTCAGCGCGATGCCCGCGCTCGGGCCCCAGCTTCCCGACGCATAGGGCTTGGGATGCACGTCGTTCGCTTCCCAGCCCGCGCGGATGCGGTCGATCCATTCCCACTGCGCCTCCACTTCGTCGCGGCGGACGAACAAGGTCGGATCGCCTTCGATCAGATCGAGCAACAGCCGCTCGTAGGCGATGCGGCGGCGGGTGCCGGCGAATTCATGGTCCAGCGCCAGGTTCAGCGGCACCTCTCTAAGACGAATGCCTTCGCGGTCGAGTCCCGGCTGCTTCGCCATCACCAGCAGGCGGATATATTCCTCGGGTTGCAGGCGGATGACGAGGGTGTTCGCCTGAAGCTGGCCGCCGCGTTCGGAGAAGATCGAATGCGGCACCGGCTTGAACTGGACCACGATCTCCGACCGGCGCTCGGCCAGCCGCTTGCCAGTGCGCAGATAGAAGGGCACGCCCTGCCAGCGCCAATTGTCGACATGCGCCTTGATCGCGACGAAGGTCTCGGTGTTGGAAGGCTTTTCAAGCTCCTCGACATAACCCTTTACGATCTCGCCTTTCGATGCGCCGTCGCCATATTGGCCCGTGACGGTCAGATTGGGTACATCGGAAGGCTTCATCTGGCGTAGCGAGCGGAGCACCTTGACCTTCTCGTCGCGGATCGCGGTGCCGTCGAAGCGGGCAGGGGGCTCCATCGCGATCAGCGCGAGCAGCTGGAGCATATGGTTCTGCACCATGTCGCGCAGCGCGCCGACTTCGTCATAATAGCCCGCGCGGCCTTCCAGACCCACCGTCTCGGAGATGGTGATCTGGACGTGATCGATGCCCTGCGCATTCCACACCGGCTCGAACAGCGAATTGCCGAAACGCAGCGCGAGGATGTTCTGCACCGTCTCCTTGCCGAGATAATGGTCGATCCGGAAGGTGCGATCCTCGGGGAAGGTCTCGGCGACGATGTCGTTGATCTCGCGGCTGGACTGAAGGTCCTTGCCCAGCGGCTTTTCCAGCCCGATCCGCACGTTGGATCCGGCGAGACCGGCCGATTCAAGGCCCTTGATCGTCGGCCCGAACAGCCACGGCGCGGTGGAGAGGAAGATCGCCAGCCCGCCCGAAATGTCGCCCAGCTTCTCGGCCAGCGCGGCGAATCCCTCGGTCTTCGAAGCGTCAAGCGCCTGATAATTGACCCGTTCGAGGAAGGTGGAGACAGCGCTGTCGTCCTTGCGATCCGCGGGCAGGAATTCGTCGAGCGCTTCGCGGGCGAACTGGCGGAAGCCCTCGTCGTCATGATCGGAGCGCGCGGTGCCGGTGATCGTCAGCCCCTCGGGCAGCAAACCGTCGGCATGGAGGCCATAGAGCGAGGGCAGCAGCATCCGCTGGGCGAGATCGCCTGTGGCTCCAAACAGCAGCAGCTTCCCGACCGGCTGAGACATCAGATGCGCAATCCTCTCTCGTTCGACGGGCCTGCTCGACACGAAAGAGGGGCAAAGATCAAGGGTACCGGACAAGAATTGGTCATTACCAATTCTGGGTACCCGGTGTCAGTCCGGGTTAGGGACGGAGGAATGAGATCTTCGACGCCGATACGGCTTAAAGTACCAGCCCTGCCGTCTGATCGAGACCCGCCATGATGTTGAGGTTCTGCACCGCGGCACCCGCCGCGCCCTTGCCGAGATTGTCGAGCGTGGCGACGAGCCGCGCCTGGCCGCGCTCGGCATTGCCGAACACCCGCAGCGTCAGCCGGTCGGTGCCGGCATCATCCTCGATCGCGATCGTCGAGATGTCGCCGGCGGGCAGCACGCGGACGATCGGGCTGTCCTTGTACGCGTCGGCCAGCGCGGTCTCGATCGTCGCCAGCGACGGCTTGCGGGGCAAAGCGTGGAGCGGCAGCGGGACTTCGACCACCATCCCGCGATAGGTGCGGGCGACGGCGGGCATGAAGATCGGGGGATGCTCCATGCGGGCGTGCTTCTGCATCTCGGGCACATGCTTGTGCGCGAGGCTCAGACCATAGGGGCGGAAGGCGGTGGTCGTGTGATCCTTGGCCTCCTCGAATTCGGCGATCATCGTCTTGCCGCCGCCCGAATAGCCCGAAGTGGCGTTGACGCTGAGCACCCAGTCGACCGGAATGAAACCCGCGCGGACCAGCGGACGGATCAGCGCGAGATAGCCGGTCGGGTAGCAGCCGGGATTGCTGACGAATCGCGCCGCCGCGATCGCCGCGGTCTGGCTCGGCTCCAGTTCGGCGAAGCCATAGGCCCAGCCATCCGCCACGCGATGCGCGGTCGAAGCGTCGATCACTCGAGTCGCGGGATTCTCGATCATCGAAACCGCTTCGATGGCGGCGTCGTCGGGGAGGCAGAGGATCACGAAATCCGCCGCGTTAAGCGCTGCACTGCGCTTCTTCGCGTTCTTGCGGGACTTGTCGTCGAGCACGACCAGATCGATCTCGCTCCGGCCTTCCAGCCGCTCGCGAATCTCAAGGCCGGTGGTGCCTACCGCGCCGTCGATAAAAACCTTGATGGTCATGCCCCCGGCGCCTCACCCAGCGCATCCGCATCGATATAGCCGACAAGCCGCGGCGTCGCGGCGACGCCCCAGGCGTTGATCCCGGCCAGTTCCAGCACTTCGAACGTTTCGCCGGCAGCGAGTTCGGCAACCACGTCCGAATCGATCTTGGGTCCGGCGCGCAGCGCGACCGCGCGGGCAAGGGCGCGTGGCATCGGCGAGGCATAATGTGGCGCGAATACGCGGTCCGCGAGGCGGATATCGGCAAGGTCGCCACGAACCGCGTCGACGCGAGGATCGACCGGCGCGGAGACTCCGGTCAGTGCGAAGCGTTTACGCGTTGGCCCTTTGGGCGACAGGCTCGCTGATGTTTCCCCCTGAGAGGAAGTGCCCGAATTCTGCAAGAAAATCAGCCCCTTCAGTCGTTCGCGCGACAAAGATGTTACGCTTGTCCGTATCGTCGCGCTGACGGCGCAGATAGCCGAGCGCGCCGAGCCGGTTCAAGGCTCGCGTCACGACCGGCTTAGAGACATTGAGCGCCCGCGCCAAGCCGCGCACGGTATGCGGGCCCGGATCGAGGTAAACGAGCAACAGTAGGGCCATCTGGCGATTGGTGAGGTCCGGCTCTCCCGATCGAACATAGTCGATCAACGTGTTCTTCCAGGAGGCAAGCGATCTGTCTGACATGGCGTTCACGGTCTTTACTCTATCCGTTACGGCCCCGGCACAGGCCGGAGTTATCCGCCACTAAACGCGCGTGGGGCCCGCAAGTTTCAGTCCGCGGGCGAAATGTTACGGATACGGGACGAGTCGTTTCGGATGCGGCATGTCGATCGGCTGGGGCGGCGGGCCGCTTCGGGCGCAGCGTCGACGCAAGATGGTTGAACCCGCACCGCGCCTCCACTATGTCGCGCCTTTCCGCAAAAGGTCCGCGCTTCCCGATGTTCACTTTCCTGCTCGTCATTCAGTTCGTCGTCGCCGCCATGCTGGTGACGGTGATCCTCATGCAAAAGTCGGAAGGCGGCGGCCTGACCACGGGCGGCAGCCCGTCGGGCCTGATGTCGGCGCGCGGCGCTGCGGATTTCCTGACGCGCGCGACGTCGATCCTGGCGACGGCGTTCATCGTGCTGTGCATCGCGCTGGCGGTAATGGCGGCCAGCCGCCGCTCGGTTTCGGTCGATGCGTCGCTTCAGAAGACTCCGGCAGCCTCGGTGCCCGCCACTGGCACGGCGCCCGCAACCGGCAATAGCGCGGCTCCGGCCCCGCAGGGCGCGGCGCCCGCCAATTCGACCACCCCGGCAGGCAACACCAGCCGGCCCTTCGGTCAGTAAGGTGAACCCCGCGGAAACGCGGGGTTTTCTCTTCAGCCGCTCCGCCGCCGCGCGGAGCTTTCCACAAAAAAAGTGCGCTGCCCCGGATTCGGGTGCTTTCGGCGCGCGTCCATTCACGCTAGGCATTTTCCCCCATGGCGCGGTATATTTTCATCACCGGCGGCGTGGTCTCCTCGCTCGGTAAAGGTCTCATGGCGGCGAGTCTCGCTGCCCTCCTCCAGGCGCGGGGCTATTCGGTCCGCATCCGCAAGTTCGATCCCTATCTGAACGTCGATCCGGGCACGATGTCGCCCTATCAGCATGGCGAAGTCTATGTGACCGACGACGGGGCGGAAACCGATCTCGACCTCGGCCATTACGAGCGCTTCACCGGCGTCGCGTCGCGCCAGTCGGACAACGTCACCTCGGGCCGGATCTACCAGCAGATCATCACGCGTGAGCGCAAGGGCGATTATCTGGGCGCCACCGTGCAAGTGATCCCGCACGTGACCGACGCGATCAAGGAATTCGCCCAGGCAGACACCGACGGCCTCGATTTCGTGCTGTGCGAGATCGGCGGCACTGTGGGCGACATCGAGTCGCTGCCGTTCATCGAAGCGATTCGCCAGCTTCGCAACGATCTGGGCCGCGGCAACTCGGTCAGCGTCCATCTGACGCTGGTGCCGTACATCGCCGCTGCGGGCGAACTGAAGACCAAGCCGACCCAGCACAGCGTGCGCGAACTCGCCGCGCTGGGCGTTCAGCCCGACGTGCTGGTCTGCCGCAGCGAACAGCCCCTGCCGGAAGGCGAGCGCGCCAAGATCGCGCTGTTCTGCAACGTCCGCAAGGAAGCGGTCATTCCGGCGCTCGACGCGAGGAGCATCTATGCGGTGCCCGCGCAGTATCACGCGCAGGGCCTCGACAGCGAAGTGCTGCGTGCCTTCGGGATCGATCCGGGCGCTGCGCCGTCGCTGGCGCGCTGGGAAGACATTACGGAGCGCCTCGACAATCCCGAGGGCGAAGTCACGATCGGCGTGGTCGGCAAATATGTCGGCCTGCCGGATGCGTACAAGTCGCTCCACGAAGCGCTGGTTCATGGCGGCATCGCCAATCGCGTGAAGGTCAATGTCCGCTGGCTCGACGCCGAGCTGTTCGAGGGCGATGCCGACGAGATCGCCGCGCAGCTCGAGCCGATGCACGCGATCCTCGTCCCCGGCGGGTTCGGCGAACGCGGCAGCGAAGGCAAGATCGCCAGCGTCCGCTTCGCGCGCGAGCGTGGGGTGCCGTTCTTCGGCATCTGTCTCGGGATGCAGATGGCATGCGTCGAAGGCGCGCGGGCACAGGGCCTCGCCAATGCATCGACCACCGAGTTCGGCGAGACCGATACCCCGATCGTCGGCCTCATTACTGAATGGCTGGGCAAGGACGGCCTTCAGAAGCGCGAGCAGGGCGGCGATCTGGGCGGTACGATGCGCCTTGGCGCCTATCCGGCGAAGCTGGCGGGCAACAGCGTGGTCAATTCGATCTATCAGGCGACCGACATCAGCGAGCGCCATCGCCACCGCTACGAAGTGAATACGCACTACAAGGACGCGCTGGAGGCCGGCGGTCTCGTCTTCTCGGGCATGTCGCCCGACGGTACGTTGCCCGAAATCGTCGAGCGGCCGGATCACCCCTGGTTCGTCGGCGTCCAGTTCCATCCGGAGCTGAAGTCGAAGCCGTTCGATCCGCACCCGCTGTTCCGCAGCTTCATCGAAGCAGCGGTGCGCCAGAGCCGATTGGTCTGATGAGGGAGCCCCGGTCAGCGGCCGGGGCGATCGCTGCGGGCCGGGCGATCAGTCGCCCGCGTTCAGCCGCGCGGCCTCGGCCTCATATTCCTCGGCCATATTCGTAAGCGAATCGCGGGTCCGCGGATCCAGCACGCTGCTGCACAGCCGGCGGCAGCGCGCCGCCTGCGCGCGCAGCGTTTCCGCGCGCGTTTCGCGGTCACTTTCCTCAGGGTCGGAAAAGCTGATCGGCGCGACGTGCGCCGGGTTCGAACTGTCTAGATTGTCGTCCATTACGCCCAAACAAAAACCCCGTTCCCGCGCACGAAACGTCGAATCCGTACAAAGGTTCCGAACCGCGCCAAAAAAGTGACACGAGTCTGCGAGATGCTATCTGCGGAAGCGTGAAGGGGACGGCGTAATGGATCGGCGCGGATTTATCGGAGTGTCCGCGGCTGCCGTCATGGCCGCGCAACCAGCCTTCGCCGCGGAGGAAGATGCGCTGGCCAAGGCAATCGCCGACCGGGCGGCTAGCTCGGGCTTCAGCGGCACCATCCTCGTCGCCCGGAACGGCAAGCCGATCTATCGCGGCGCGTTCGGGCAGGCAGAGCTGGCGTTCGGTGCGCCCTGTGCGGTCGATACGCGCTACCGCATCGCCTCGATCACGAAGCTGTTCACCGCCACGCTGATCCTCCGGCTCGAAGCGCAGGGCAAGCTGGGCCTCGATCGCACGATCCGGACCTGCCTGCCGCGCTATGCGGGGGAGGGCGCGGACAAGGTGACGATCCGGCAGTTGCTCAATCACACCTCGGGCATCGCCAATTTCGATTCCGTCACCAGCTACGAGGCGGCGATCAGGGACGGCATCCCGTCCTACCAGCTGCCGCAATCGAGCGACGCGCTGCTCGACAAGTTCGCCAGCGGCAAGCTGGTGCGCGAGCCGGGCAAGGCGTTCGAGTACAACAACGCCGATTACATCATCCTCGGCAAGATCGTGGAGGCGCTGACCGGGCTCGACTATGACGCCGCGCTGCGCCGCGAGATCACCGCCCCGCTCGGCCTCGCCGAAACCGGGCTGCTGTTCCAGAACCGGGTGATGCCGCGACTGGCCTCGACCTATTTCAAATATGGCGAGCAGCCGCTGATCAACGACATGCCGGTCTATATGGAAAATTGGTACGCGGCCGGCGGCATGTACGCGACCGTGGGCGACCTGCTCGGCTTCGCCAATGCGCTCTATGGCGGCAAGCTTATTGGCCAGGCGCAACTCGATGCGCTGCTCACGCCGGGGCTCGACGATTATGGCTTCGGCTTGTGGATCGCGAGCCTGAAGGTCGGCGAGAAGCGGCACCGATTCGCCCAGCGGCCGGGCAGCATCATGGGCGCCAACGCGACCCTGCTGCATTTTCCCGACGATGCGCTGACGGTGGTGATCCTCGCCAACACCAACAAGGCCGATATCGACGCGTTCGGCTTCCATATCGGGCGGACGGCTTTGGGCTGAACCCAGAAACGAAAGGCGCCCGGACCTCTCGATCCGGGCGCCCCCTGGCGCGGCGTCCAAAGGGAGGAAGACGCCGCGAGCCGTGGTGGGTCGGGTTACGCCGCTTTGGCGGTGCTGTGCTCGATCGATTCGGCGGGCTTGTTGCCGCCGACGGCGATCTTCTTGGGCTTCATCGCTTCGGGCACTTCGCGGACCAGTTCGATGGTCAGCAGGCCGTCGGCCAGATCGGCGCTTTCGACGCGCACGAAATCGGCCAGTTCGAAACGGCGCTCGAAGCTGCGGTTGGCGATGCCGACATGCAGGAACGCGCCCTGGCTATTCTCGTTCTCGGCCTTCTTGCCGGCGACGACGAGCAGGTTCTGCTGCGCGGTGATGTCGATCTCGTCCGACTTGAAGCCGGCGATGGCGAGGGTGATCCGATAGCGGTCATCGGCCACGCGCTCGAGATTGAAGGGGGGATAATTCTCCGACGCCTGCTGGCGGGCGCTGGCTTCGAGCATGTCGAAAAGACGGTCGAATCCGATGGTCGAGCGGCGGAACGGAGTGAAGTCGAACTGACGCATTTCAAAACCTCTCTTGAGCAAGTTGAACGTCCTGATCCGGACCCGAAATCGGCGTCCGGCGGTGTTTCGCGGCCCATTGCGGCGCCGCGTATCCCTTATCTTGGATCGCGGTATCCGGGTTTCAAGAGGGGCTGAATCCACGCTTTTCTGCGGCGAAACGCACCCGATCCGCGCCGTAAAACGCGCGCTAGGGCTTCCCAAAGATTCCCTTTGTCGATTATTCCTATAGGAATGATGGAGTTTAATTGGGCAACGTTCAAAGGGGATCAAGAATGCGCCTAACGAAACTCGCTCTGACATTACTCGTCGGCACCGCGCCGGTTGCCGCATTCGCACAGACGAGCGATCCGGTGACCGTAACCGGGCAGAACGACGGCGCACCGAGCACGCCCGGCGATCAGGATCGTACCGAGGACGATGTTCAGCGCAGTTCGGCGTCTTCCGAAATCATCGTCACCGCCCGCCGCCGTGCGGAGCAGGTGCAGGACGTACCGATCCCGATCTCGGTGGTCGGCGTGAAGGAACTGGACAGCACCGGCAGCTTCAATGTGCAGCGTCTCCAGCAGATCCAGCCGACGCTTCAATTCTATTCGTCGAACCCGCGCAACTCGTCGGTCAACATCCGCGGTCTCGGCGCGCCGCTTGGCCTCACCAATGACGGCATCGACCAGGGCGTCGGCGTGTATATCGACCAGATCTATTTCAGCCGCGTCGCAGTCGCCACGCTCGATTTTCTCGACATCCAGCAGGTCGAGACGCTGCGCGGGCCGCAGGGCACGCTGTACGGCAAGAACACCGTTGCCGGCGCGATCAACATCACCAGCAAGGCGCCCAGCTTCACCTTCGAGGGCCGCGCCGAAGTGACCGTGGGCAATCTCGAGTTCAAGCAGGCCAAGGCGTCGGTCTCCGGCCCGCTCGCCGACAATGTCGCGGTGCGCCTCGGTGCGTCGACCACCAGCCGCCAGGGCACGATCTACAACGTCGCCAGCGGCACCTATATCAACGGGCAGGACAATATCGGCATCCGCGGATCGGTGCTGTGGAAGGTCAGCGACGTCCTCAAGCTGACTCTGTCGGGCGATTATAATCGCCAGAACCCGAATTGCTGCGCGCAGATCTATGTCCGCTATGGCCCGACCCAGCGTGCGGCAGCCCGCCAGTATCCGGCGCTGACCGCGGCATTCGGCTATTCGGTGCCGAGCACCAACCCGTTCGATCGCCTGACCGACGTCGACGCCGAACTGAACGCGCTCAACGTCCTTGGCGGCGCATCGCTGCGCGCCGAGCTCGAACTGGGCAACGGCGTGCTGACCTCGGTTTCGGCATGGCGCTTCTGGGACTGGGGCCCGAAGAACGATCGCGACTTCACCGGCCTGCCGATCACCACCCTGTCGCAAAATCCGACCGAACAGACCCAGTTCACCCAGGAATTCCGCTATGCCGGCGAAGGCAAGGGTTTCGACTATGTCGTCGGCGCCTTCGCATTCTATCAGGACATCCACACCACCGGCACGCAGCGCCAGGGGCCGGCGGCGAGCCGCTGGCTGATCAATCCCAGCAACGCGCTGGCGAACGATCCGACCGTGCTCGACGGCCTGACCGCGAACAACGACATCCGCCTGAAGAACTTCAGCGGCGCGGTATTCGCCAAGGTGAATTGGGAGGTCACCGATCAGTTCACTCTCTCGCCGGGCATCCGCGTCAATTACGACGACAAGGTCGGCAGCTATGTCAGCATCGTGCGTGACGGGCAGGGCAACCTCGTCCCCGCGACCGGCGGCACGGCGCGCCAGATCGAGCAGCGCACGGCAGTGACTCCGCAGGCCTTCCGCGACGAATCGTTCAAGGAATGGAACCTCACCTACGACTTCACCGCGTCGTTCAAGCCGACCCGCGACGTGCTGATCTACGCAACCTATGCGCACACGTTCAAATCGGGCGGCCTGAACCTCAACGGCGTTCCGGTCGTGGCCGGCGTCGCCCAGACCCAGTTCGCCCAGGTGAAGCCGGAGAAGGTCGATCACTTCGAAATCGGTGCGAAGACCCAGTTCTGGGATCGCCGCGCCACGCTGAACATCACGGGCTACTGGACCTCGATCAAGGACTATCAGGCGCTGGTCAATGACGGCCAGAATTCGACCCTGCGCGGTTATCTGGCCAATGCCGGCCAGGTCCGTGTCCGCGGCATCGAGGCCGACTTCTCGGTCCGTCCGTCCGACCGCTTCAGCTTCTATGTGAACGGCGCCTACACCGATCACGAATATGTCGACTTCAAGAACGCCCCGTGCCCGCCGGAGCTTTCGGGTGGCGGTAGCGGCGCAGTGATCGGCGCACCCGGTACGCCCAACACCAACAGCCCGACTGCCTGTGACATTTCGGGTCAGTGGCTTCCGGGTATCTCGAACTGGGCCTTCTCTTTCGGCGGCGAATACAACGTGCCGGCGAACCTGCTGGGCGAGGATGGCGAGATCTATATCGGCGGCGACGGCAACTACCGCTCGAAATTCTCGTCCAACGCCTCGCGTTCGATCTACACCGACATCGAAGGCTATGCGCTGGCCAACTTCCGGCTCGGCTTCCGCACCGAGAAGTTCAACATCTTCGGCTGGGTCCGCAACGCCTTCGATCAGGAATATTTCGATCTGCTGGCGACCACGCCGGGCAATACCGGCCTGATCGCCGGCAACCCGGGCGACCCGCGCACCTATGGTGCAACCGTGTCGCTCAACTTCTGAGCCAAGGCCTTTGAGAGCTTGGTCCTCCACCATGGCCGGGGAGGGCTGAGGGGAGGGGATCGCCGCCCGCGCGGTCCCCTCCTTCCCAAACACAGAAAAGGGGACCGGATCGCTCCGGTCCCCTTTTCCCGTTCCGCGTGACGATCAGAACTTGATGGCGAGATCCATGCCGATCGTGCGCGGGGCGATCACGCCCATTGCGAACGGGCTGGATGCCGGGGTCAGGCCCAGCGTGCCCAGCGCGGTGATGCCGCGCTCGTCGGTCAGGTTCTTAGCGTACACCGTCAGGCTGTAATTCTTGTAGCTCAGCCCGGCGTTCAGCCCCAGCGTGGTATATTCGGGCAGGCTGCGCAGCGCCCGGTTGGTATAGTTGGACGTGCGTTCGCCGACATGGCCGACGATGCCGCCGAACGAGCCGTTCAGGTCGCCGCCCAGGCTGAAGTCGTACTGCGCGGTGACCGATCCCGACCAGCGCGGGACCAGCGGCATCCGGTCGCCCTTCAGGCCGCCCGCGGCCGGCGCATCTTCGGTCAGGTGCGCATCGGTATAGGCCGCGTTGATGCCGAAGCTGAGGCCGCGGACCGGATTGATCCGGACGGTCGCTTCGCCGCCGGTGCTGACCGCGTCGCCGCCATTGACGAAGAAGTTGAACCCGCCCGCGCTGGTCTGGATCTGCACGTCCTTCCAGTCGGTGTGGAACAGCGCCGCGTCGACCGTGAGCATCCGATCGAATGCCGAGACCTTGAAGCCGCCTTCATAGCTGGTCAGGCGATCGGGATCGAAGGTGACCGGCGCGCCGACGCCCGGCGCGTTCGGGCCGCCCGGGCGATAGCCCGACGAGGCGCGGAGATAGACCATCGCGTTTTCGGAAATGCGGAAGCGCGGGCTGACGAGGAAGGTGAACACGTCCGCCTTCTCGGTGCCGTGGCCGACATTCGATCCGCCGGGGATGATCAGGCCGACATAGCTGTGATCATAGACCTGGCTGTCATGCGAATAACGGCCGCCCAGCAGCACGTCGAACCGGTCGCCGAAATGGACCGTGGTGTTCGCGAAGATCGAATATTCGCTGTACTTCGACGTGATCGATGCGGTCGCGATGTTCGGGAAGGCGACGTCCGCGCCCGTCACCGGATTGAAGGTGAAGAATTTGGGGATGCGGTTCGCATCGTCCTCGTGCGTATAATAGAATCCGACCTGAGCATCGAACAGGCCGCCCGCGAGGCCATTGGCGTCGGCGCGGAATTCCTGCGACCAGCGCTCGACCGTGGTCGACTGGACCGAACGCACGCCGATGCCGCCCAGCGCCAGGCCGAAGCTGGACGAGGCATCGACGCCGGTATCCGCCTTCGCGGTCTGATAGGTGGTCGACGAGGTCAGCTCGACCGCGCCGAGATCGACGTTGATCGTGCCGTTGTACAGGCGGAACGAGACCTTGCCGCGCTCGCGCGACAGATGCCGCTGGCGCAGATCGCCATAGAGCGGGAGCAGCGAGTTCGGATCCACGTCGATCACGCTGGTGCCGCCGACCTTGGTGTCCTGACCGATCGCCTGCAGGCTGATGCGCACGTTCGGGCCGAGCTTCGCGGCGATCTGAACGCGGCCGCCGGTGACGTCGGCATAATTGACGTCCTTTGCTGCGGCCGGGCCTGAAACGATGTCGATGAAGCCGGCATCGCGGCGGTTGAACGCGCTGGCGCGAACGACCAGCGTATCGCTGATCAGCGGCACGTTGATCGAGCCGCGCACGGCATAGCCGGTGCCGCCGCCCAGCACGCTGTTGACGCCGCCCGAGATGCGGCCGGAGACGCTGTTATAGTCCGGCGCGGTGGTGACGTACTTGATCAGGCCGCCCATCGAATTGGCGCCGTAGAGCGTGCCCTGCGGCCCCTTGAGCACTTCGATCTGGCCGAGATCGGCGGGATCGAGATCGAGCGTGGTGTTCGATCCGCCGGTATAGGCGTTGACCGATCCGATCGGCGCTTCGTCGACATAGAAGGAGGTTGCGGCGGCGGACTGGGCCGGGCCGGTGGTGATGCCGCGCAGCGTGACCTGGGTGAGGCCGGGACGGCCCGAGGAAAGCGACAGGCCCGGAACCTGAGTCGCATAATCCTCGAACTTCACCGCGCCCTGCTGCTGGAGCGTTTCGGAGCTGACCACTGCGACCGACGCGGGAACGTCCTGAAGCCGCTGCGAGCGCTTCTGCGCGGTGACGACGATTTCCGGATTGCCGGCGCCGTCATCGGCGGGAGCGGCATCCTGCGCGAAGGCCGGCGCGGCGGCGAAAAGCACGGCAGCGGTGCCTGCGAGCAACGCGGTGCGGCCGGTCAGAACCTTGATCAAAGCAACCCTCCCAAACTGTAATTTCGCTTATTGTGGGATGCTACCTATCAGATAGCTTTTCCCGATGCGCTGCCTTGCTCTTTGCCGATCCGCTCGGACTCTATGCGGGCATGTGCGCCGATCGGCACATAGGGTTTAGCACGTAAATCGCCGGAAATCCGTGGATTTCCGGCCGTTCTGGAGGGGGGTGCCTAGAAGCTGGCGGTCAGATTGAGCGAGCCATAGAGGGTTGTCTCACCCCGCGGCGCGTTGGGAGCCTGCTCGAGGAACCGCCCCTTCGCCAGCACCACGCTATTGGCTTCGAAGCGCAGTGTGTTCGGCCGGACCCACCAGCGCAGCCGCGCGTCGAACTGGTGCCCGGCGAACCCGCCCGATCGGCCGCTGGCGTCGCGCACCCCGGTCGTCGAGAAGCTGTCGGTCGGCTCGGCGAGCCACAACGCGTGATAGCTGGCGAACAGATCGAGGCGCTTGGAAGGAACGGCTTCGATCCGGATTCCCGGCGTCGAGATATTGGCGCGGCCGACTGCATTATAGAGACCCGAGGGCGCGAGATCGGCGCGGCGCATCCCGAACAGCGTGTCGAAGCGGCCATAGCGCCCGCCCGCGCGGTCGCCGCTGGCGCGGTCATATTCCAGCGAGAGACGCGGCTTCCACGCGCCGGCGAAGGTGTAGCCCACATCGCCGTGGATGAACCATGCGGAAACGGGGAGCTGGGCGGCGTTGGATGCGGTGGAAGCGCTGATGTTGCCCGACTGGTAGAATGCCTCGATCTCGATATCGGCTTTCCCGGCTGCCGGATCGCGGAGGATGCGCCCGCCATAGGTGTTCAGCGAACGATCGCGCGTGGTGCGGCCCGGTGCGTCCCGCTCGCCAAGATGGTAGAAGCTGAGTTCGGCCGTCAGCGGGCCGATCGCCTTCGCCTTCGCCGCGGTGCCGCCCCACAGGACGAGATCGAAGCCTTCAAGATCGAATGCGATCGCATTGCGGCGGACTGCCGCCGGATCGTCGGGGCGGCGCTGCTGCGGCAGGACGTAGATCAGGGTGGCAATGATCCCGCCATTGGCGGTCAGGCTGGCCTGAACGCCGGTATAGCCGTTGGTGGTGTTGCGGTAATCGTCCGCCGCGACCAGCCTGCGCGAGCCCATATTGAGCGTGAAACGGCCGGCCCGCAGATTGAGCTTCGCGCCATTGCCCAAGCCGAAATCCGCGGCGGCATAGGCCTGGACGAGTTCGAGCGCGTTGACTTCGTTGGTCGAAACCGGGGTTCCCGGTTCCTCGCCATAAACGCGGCTGTCCCACAGCTCCGCGACGAGGCTTACCGGCCCGGTCCTGTATCGCGCCAGCAGCGTGGTGCGCAGATTGACGAGGTCGTCATGCGCGTTGAATCCGGCGCGCGGCTGATTGGCGATCGCTTCGTAGCGCAGCCGGACGGTGCCCGAGACATCGAGACCTTCGGAATCCTGCGCGAAGGCAGGGCCGGCGGCGAGGGCGGTGGCGAGTGAAAGTGACAGGCGGAGGCTGAGCATGGAGGCGTCCCGGACGAGGGTGGACGCGATGCTTTGGCTGCTGCCTCATGGGGAGATCGCGGTCCCCATGTTCCGGCTTCAATCGCAGGGGGCGCGGCAAGTCAAGCACGAGGGGAGCCGCGTCTATTTCCTTGCCTTCACGCGTCCCCAGAATTCGCGAATCTGCGGATCGGGATCGTGGATCACGCTGGGCGGATCGTTGAAGATGAAGGTCGTCCGCGTCCTTTCGTCATAGGGCGCCCATGCCGGGATGCCCTTTCCGTTCGGGTTGCCGGTGCGCGCGAAGTTCGCCCAGACATGCATCATCAGCGCGGCCATGCTATCCTGTGAGGGCCCACTGCCGACCAGATCGGCCGAGACGCCGACCGTGCCGAATACGAAGGGCAGCTCCACGCCGTGGGGCGAGCGGAGAATGCCGTCCTGCACCGGCGTCCGCCAGTCGGTGCGGTACATCCACACCGGCGCGCCGCCCAGCGAGGTCTTGCGCTCGGCCAGCGTCACCGCCCCCCACAGGAACATGCTGTCGCCGAGCAGGCTGGCGAGCAGGTGCATCGGCTTGTCGCCCGGCGCGCGCGCCTTGTAGAGCGCCACCGCTTCCTGCGCGAGCGGACCGGTGAGGATCGTCCCCATGAAATTGAGCTTGGTATCGTCGGTCGCCGGCCATGTCGGATCGGACAGAAGCACCGACGTCGCTTCGTCGCGCGCGGTGCCCATCATGATCGGAATGTTCTTCGCCAGCGGCGTGGCGACCGGATCGAAGGGGTGGGTGGGCAGCACGGTCCCATCGACCCAGGGCCGATAGGTCAGCAACTGCGCCTTGCCGCCGAACGCCGCGATCAGATCGGCCATCGGCAGGTCGCGCAGCTTTGCGACGTCCGTGGGTTTGAGTTTCAGCGAGGCGAGCACGGCATCGCGCGCGGCGATCGATTCGGCTTCGGTACCCAGACGCGGATCGGAGCCGCTCTGGATGATCGCCTTGTGAAACAGGCCGCTCGCGGCGGGCATCGCGATCAGGCCCGAAATCTTGCCGCCGCCGCCCGACTGGCCGAACAGGGTGACATTGCCCGGATCGCCGCCGAATTGCCCGATATTGGCGCGGACCCATTTGAGCGCGGCGACGATGTCGAGTTGCCCTGCATTGGCGTCGAAATCGCCTTTCGCCTCGGGGCCGAGGTTCAGATAGCCGAAGCCGTTGAGCCGGTGGTTGAGCGTGACGATCACCACGTCCTCGCGCTTCGCCAGCGTGGTGCCGTCATAATATTTGTCGCTGCCCGATCCGAAGCCGAACGCGCCGCCATGCAGCCAGACCATGACCGGCTTCTTCGCTTTCGGCTCGAGGGCGGAGGTCCAGACGTTGAGGACGAGGCAATCCTCGCTCACCGGCAGATCCGAAAAGGCGATGATGAAGCCGGGCATATTGAGCGGCGGCTGGGGGCAGCGATCGCCGAACTTGGTCGCGGGGCGGACGCCCTGCCACGGCGCGACCGGTCGCGGCGCGCGGAAGCGGTTCTGGCCGCCGGTGTCCGCGCCATAATGCACGCCCAGGAAGCTGTGGACGCCGTTCGCGGTGGCGCCGCTCAATCTGCCGGTATCGGTAGTGACGACGGGCGCTCTCTGCGCCAGCGCCGGAGCGGCGGCGAGGGCGAGCGCGGCGGTGGCGGCCAGCAGATGCTTCATCGGTCGGGTCCTCTCGATCGTGCCGGGAGGAAATAGCGCAAACGCCCCGTCCTGTGCGGGCGGGGCGTTTGCCGATTGGCAGCGGAATTGTGCCCTAGCCGAGCAGGCCCGCCTCGGAGCGCGCACGGACCTCGTCGAGGCTGTGCTCCTTGAGCATCTCGCCATTGCGCCACACCGGCTGGAGCAGGCTCGCGCCCTGCGGCACGGCATCGAGGCGCTTCGCGACCAGCCTGCCATTCTCCGCGAGCACCGCCTGACGCCCGGCCTTGGAGCCTTTGCCCGGATCGGTCAGCGGGGTCTTGCTGACATCGTGCCACACGCCGTTCCCGTCGCGCATCGCATTGGCCTTCATCGCGAAGCGCAGCGTGTCGCGGTTGACGTGCTGGAGCAGTCCGCCGCCCATACCGAACGCGATATTGTCGATCGCGAAGCCGCTTTCGATCACGCGGTCGACCAGCCGGGCGATGCTGTCGATGTTCATGCCGTCGCCCTGGATCAGCCGGACATGCGGATCGAGCACACGATAGCCCTTGCCGTTGGTGGCGCCGCCGAACTTCTCCCACAGCACGCCCAGCGCGCGGACGGGCGTCTCGACCGGATCGCCGCTGTCGGGGCGGACCACCAGAGTGCCGCCCTCGGCCAGCACCTGATCCTTGAGGCTGCCGCCCCAGATATTGGCGACGGCATTGTCGAGGTCATAGCTGTCGGAGACGACCGCGACGATCTTTCCTTCGCGCTTGAACTGGCGGAGCATGTTCGCATAGGCGGCTTCCTCGCGGTCGCGGCCCCAACTGGTCATCGTGCTGTGCTCGGCGGCGGGGATGGAGAAGCCGGGCATCGCCTTCGCGCCATAGAAGCGGCGCGCGGCTAAGATCGCCTCCATCGTGTCGGTGCCCTCGAAATTGACTAGATGCGCCAGCCCGCCCAGCGCGGCGCTTTCGGCGGAAGAAACGCCGCGCGCGCCGAAATCGTGGAGCTTGAAGGGCAGTTGCCCCATCGGATCGTCGGAGCTGCGGACGAGGCCGGCATGGATCACTCGCTTGGCTTTGCCGCTCAGCGTCGCAACGGTGGTGGGATACCAGATGCCGCGCAGCAGCGCCGTTTCGATCCAGGTGCTCAGCCACGGCATACGCGGATCGCTATTCTCCACCTGCACCAGCGGCACGCCGCTCGGCGCGAGAGTGCCTTCGGGCAGCGCGCTGATCTCGAGCGGAAGGAATCCGCCATGATCGGCGAGGATCGCGTCCCAGCCGGCGCGGTTGAACGGCACGCCGTGCGCGGCGCAGACTTCCTCCGCTTCCTCGATATCCGCGCGGCTGACGGGATGGGCGAGATAGCCGAGCAGGAATGCCTGAAGGCCGAAGAAGATCAGCTCGTCCGCGAACGGATTGGGCCGCGCCTCGACATAGGCGCTGATCGTGCGCGCTTCGGGCGGGTATTGGAGGAAGTGGCTTTGCTTGTAGCTGTCGGTCGCCAGAATCAGGTTGGTCGTCATGATGTGAGCTCCTCACATGCGGTGTGTCGCGCCGGGCTCCCCGGCGCGGGTCTTCAAAGGTCGGCCATCTGGGTGATGATCGACCAGTGATCTTCGAAGAACATGTCGGCGGTCAGATCGCCGATGCGATACCAGTGTGCGTGCGCGGCATCGTCGCCGCCTTTCACCGTGAACAGGCTGCGCCGTTCGGGCAGGCGGAACAGATAGGCATGGGTGATGATGCGGCCGCGAAGCGAGCGGTTCGGCGCGTCGAACACGCGGGTGCGGCTGTCGTCGATGAAGGACGCCAGCATCGCGGGCGGGATCTGCCCCTTGGCGTCGCCGATGCCGGTTTCCTCGCGCAGTTCGCGGATCGCCGCGTCGCGGATGCGCTCGCCCGGATCGACGAAGCCACCGGGGATGGCGAGCAAGCCTTTACCCGGAAGCCGGCCGCGCTCGACCAGCAGGATATGGCCGGACTGGACCACCACCGCATCGGCGGTGACGAACGGTCCCTTGCCCCATTGCGCGGGATAGGCGTCGAGATATTCGCGCTCGGCCAGCAGCGTGCGGAATTCGTCGCCCATCGCGAAGGCATCCATCCATTCGGCCACGCCGGTGGAAAGGATGCTGCGCGGCACCACCGGTATGCGCTGGAAATACTGCTTCCGCACATCGCTCGCGCTGAACGTGCCATATTGGCTATCCACCTGGATATTCTCCCATTCGGGGAACATCTTGAGGTAATAGCTGGTCGCGTCCTTGCCGTATCCGGCGAGGTTCACCTTTGCCTCCGCCGGGCTGTTTCCCGCGGCGAGGACGACGCGCTTCACGCGGTTCTGCACCTCGGCGCACCATGCAGTGTCGGAATAGAGATGATCGTCCAGCGGCTCGACCACCAGCCGGCCATTGGCCATCTCGTACGCGAAGCTCTTGCGGAACATCGCCACGCGCTCGTCATAGGTGAACGGGTTGCGCGGATCGCGGGCGACATTGGCCGACCCGATCAGGACGATGACATGGCTGGTCCGGGAAAGCGCCTCGCGCACCACATGCTCGTGGCCGATGTGCAAAGGCTGAAAGCGTCCGATAAAGACGCTGAAATCGTTCGATTGCATTCGAGGCTCCCTCGAAAAGCGAATGTAAAGCCGGCGGACTCCCCGTCGACGACTCGCTTATACGCCTCGCGCGGAGGCGCTGCAACGGCGGATCAATCGGCCCAGTAAAGCCGCATCGGATTGTCGACGAGCAGCTTGCGCTGAAGCTCGGCGGTCGGTGCGATGCGGGGGATCACGTCGACCAGCCCGCCATCGTCGGGGATGCGCGTTTCCATGTTCGGATGCGGCCAGTCGGTGCCCCACAGCACGCGATCGGGATAATCCTCGACCAGCGGGCGGACCGAGGCGACGAAATCGTCATAGGGCTCGCCGGCGGAATCGAGCCGGTCGGGGCAGGTGGTCTTGACCCAGATGTCGTCGCGGCTGTCGAGCAATGCGCGGAACGCGGTCATGTCAGTGCCGTTCGGTCCCTGCGACACGTCCGGGCGGCCCATATGGTCGATCACGACCAGCGTGGGGAGGGCGGCGATGAAGGGCTTCATCTCCTCGAGGATGTCGGCTTCGAAATAGATCACGACGTGCCAGTTGAGGCGAACGATGCGCCGGGCGACTTCGAGGAACTTGTCCTTGGGCGCGTCGTCGACCAGCCGCTTGAGGAAGTTGAAGCGGATGCCGCGAATGCCGCCGGCGTGCAGCGCATCCAGCTCCGCGTCGGAGATGGCGGGGTCGACCACCGCGACCCCGCGCGCCTTGCCGTTGGACTGCGCGATCGCGTTCAGCGTGGCGGCATTATCGGTACCGTGGCAGCTGGCCTGGACGATGACGTTGCGTTCGAAGCCGAGCCGGTCGCGCAGGGCGAACAGCATTTCCGGACCAGCATCCTGCGGGAGATACTTGGCCTTGGGGCTGAAAGGGAAGTCCGCCATCGGCCCGAACACATGGCAATGCGCATCGACCGCGCCCGGCGGCGGCGTGTAGGCGGGCTTGGATGGCTCCAGCGTCCAGCTGCGGATGCGACCGTTTGCGTCGGTGCTCATGCGAAAACCACTCCATCCATCAGCTTGCGCGCGGTGCGTAGCAGCGCGGCGCTGACCACGGCGCCGCTATTATCGGTTTCGAGCACGCAGCTCATTTCGCCGGTAGGATGCTCGACCGACAGCGTCTTGCGCGCGCCCTCGGGAATCCCGGCAACCTCGGCGGCGGGCGAGCCGGGGATCAGGCAGGCGGTCGCCACGCTGACCGCGCCCAGCACGCCGATGGTGGCGTGCGCGCGATGCGGGATGAAGCTGCGCACGGTCACCGCGCCACCATTGCGGGGCGGAGCGACCAGCATCATCTTGGGGACCGACTTCTCCTTCACGTCGCCGAGGTTCATCAGCGGACCGGCGGTAAGGCGGATCGCTTCGATCCGCGCCTTGAGATCGGTTGCGCCGTCGAGCGTGTCGCGATCCTCGTAACCGGTCACGCCGACATCCTCGGCCTTGAACACGATGCAGGGCATTCCGTTGTCGATCAGTGTGCAGCGCACCCCCTCGATCACGTCCACCGCATTGCCGGTGGGCAGCAGCGCGCCGCACGACGATCCGGCGGTGTCACGAAACTCGAGCGGGATGGGCGCGGCACTGCCGGGAACGCCATCGATCCGCGCTTCCCCGGCATAGACCGGCACGCCGCCGGGGGTCTGGACGGTCGCGATGGCCGCCTGTCCGGTATTCTCCATGAAGATCGCGACGCGCGTCTCGCCGTCCTCGCCCTTCACCAGCCCGCGCTCGATCGCGAAGGGACCGATCCCGGCGAGGATGTTGCCGCAATTCTGAGCGTCGGTGACGATGGCCTGATCGACGAAGACCTGGAGGAAGAGGTAATCAACATCGATGCCGTTGCGCGCGGACTTGCTGACCACCGCGACCTTGGAGGTGAGCGGATCGGCGCCGCCCATGCCGTCGATCTGGTTCGGATCGGGCGATCCCATCACCCGCAGCAGGAAGGCGTCGCGCTCGGCAATGTCGGCGGGCAGGTCATCTTTCAGGAAATAGCCGCCTTTGGAGGTGCCGCCGCGCATCCACATGCAGCGAACGCCGTCACTCATAGCGCAGTCCCATCGCCTCGAGCTTCTCGCGCATCTTGTAGATATCGAGACCCAGTTCGCCAGCCGCGAGCCGCGCGCGCTTGTCGGTTTCGGCGGCTTCGCGGGCGAGGGACTTTTCGAGCACCGACGCGGCATCGGCGCGCTTGACCACGCACACCCCGTCATCGTCCGCGACGATCACGTCGCCGGCTTCGATCGCCGCACCAGCGCACACGATCGGCACGTTGACCGACCCCAAAGTCGCCTTGATCGTTCCCTGCGCGAAGACGCTTTTCGACCAGACCGGGAAGCCCATCTCGGTCAGGTCGCGCACGTCGCGCACGCCGGCGTCGATCACGAGCCCGCGACAGCCGCGTGCCATCGCCGAGGTGGCGAGCAGGTCGCCGAAATAGCCGTCGTCGCACGGGCTGGTAGGCGCGAGGACGATGATGTCGCCGGGGCCGAGCTGCTCGATCGCGACATGGACCATCCAATTGTCGCCCGGGGGTGCCGAGATGGTGACCGCCGAACCTGCGATCCGCGCACCCGCATAAATCGGGCGCATGTGCGGCGCGAGCAGACCGATCCGGCCCTGCGCTTCATGCACCGTCGCGACGCCGCACTTGGCGAGTCCGTCGATGACCGCCGCATCGGCACGCTCGATATTCTGGACGACACGTCCTGCCACTGTCTGTCTCCTTGAATTGGTTTCGGGATGGGCGGGGGCAGGGCGGGGAGCAACTAACAATTGCGGATCGCCGATAAGTTTTTACGATAGGTCGCACATGACCGTCGCGCCGTTCGATCTCAACCTGCGCCATCTGCGCGCCCTGTCCGCCATCGTCGCGCGTGGCAGCATGAGCGCGGCCGCCGAAGCGGTGAGCCTGTCGCAGCCCGCGCTGACGCAAGGGCTGGGCAAGCTGGAGAAGCAAGTCGAGGTCCAGTTGTTCGAGCGTCGCCCCGGCGGCATGGTGCCGACCACCGAAGGCAAGATATTCGCCGAACGCGCGCGAGCGGCCTTCTTCCATCTCGGCGCGGCATCGCGGGCGATCGCGCGCAGCGGCGCGCGGGGCTTTGCCCGGCCCGAGCAGTTGATGACCGCGACCCAGCTCCACGCATTTCTCAGCCTGGCCGATGCAGGCAGCTTCCTCGGTGCGGCGCAGACGACCGGGTTGTCGCAGCCGGCGCTGCACCGCGCGGTGCGCGATCTTGAGCAGCTTGGCGGCGTGCCTCTGGTCGAGCGGCGCGGGCGCGGCGTCGCGCTGACCGCCGCGGGCCGGCGGCTGGCGCGTGGAGTGCGACTCGCGGCGGGCGAGATCGGCGCGGCGATCGTCGAGACCCAGCCGGATTCGGGAATGACGGGACGGATCACCGTGGGCGCGATGCCGCTGTCGCGCGCGCATCTGTTGCCGGTCGCCATCGCCCGGCTGGCGACGCTCGCCCCGCGCGCGACGATCGACGTGGTCGAGGGATCGTGGCGCGAACTGGTCGAGCCGTTGCGCGACGGCGTACTCGACCTGATGGTCGGTGCGCTGCGCGACGAGCCGCCGCCCGATCTGGCGCAGGTGCCGCTGATGGACGATCCGCTGGTCGTGGTCGGTCGCGGCGGGCATCCGCTTGCCGGGCGCGAGCCGACCGGCGAGGAACTGGCGCGCTACCCGTGGATCGTCGGGCGGATGGGTACGCCGCTGCGCGCGCATTGGGAGCAATTGTTCGATGGCGGGGGGCTGCCCGACGCGCCGATCGAGTGTGGTTCGGTGATGGTGATCCGCGGCATCCTGCAGGAAAGCGATTTCCTGACCCTGCTGTCGCCCGATCAGATCGCGCTGGAGGTGGACAACGCCATCCTCGCCCAGATCGGCGGCCCGCGCGAAGGGACGACGCGCACCATCGGCATCACCACCCGCGCCAGCTGGCGGCCGACCGAAATGCAGGCGCGGTTCGTTTCGCTGGTACAGGAAGCGGCCATAGTTCCGGAAAACCAATAAGCGGACATCCAAACCGATTGGATCGGGCGCGATGGCGAAGGGTAGGCCGGACCCATGAACGGTATCGCCTTTATCGGCTTCGGCGAAGCGGCGCAGGCCTTTGCGGGCCATGTGCCTGCGCGCGTCTATGACGTGAAAGCCGAGCGGCGGGCCGAAGCTGCCGGGCGCGGGGTCGAAAGCCGGGACAGCGCGGCGGACGCGCTCAAGGGCGCGCGCGCGATACTGTCGCTGGTGACCGCCGATCAGGCGCTGGCGGTGGCCAAGGATTATGCCGCGTCGCTCGAACCCGGTGCGCTCTGGTTCGACATGAACAGCGTCGCGCCGGATACCAAGCGCGAAGCCGCGCTGGCGATCGAAGCGGCGGGCGGCCGCTATGTCGATGTCGCGGTGATGTCGCCGGTCTATCCCGCGCAACTCGGCGTTCCGCTGCTGGTCAGCGGGCCCCATGCCGAAGCGGGTGCGGAGACGTTGCGCGCGATCGGCTTTTCGAAGGTTCGCGTGGTGCCCGGCGATGTCGGGCGGGCCTCGTCGATCAAGATGATCCGTTCGGTGATGGTGAAGGGCCTCGAAGCGCTGACCACCGAATGCGTGCTCGCGGCGGACGCGGCGGGCGTTCTCGACGAAGTGATCGCCTCGCTCAACGCCAGCTGGCCCGGCACCGACTGGGCCGAAAAGACCGATTACAATCTCGACCGGATGATGATCCACGGCCTGCGCCGCTCGGCCGAGATGTACGAATCCTCACAGACCCTGCTCGGCCTCGGCATCTCGCCGATGATGACCGAAGGCACGGTCAACTGGCAGCAGGGCATCGGCGAGCTCGGCCTGGCCGCGCCCGATGGCCTCTCCGCAAAACTAGAAGCGATCAAGGCTCGCAGGAAGGAACTGGGCGCGTGACCCTCATCATCGATTGCCACGGTCACTATACCGTTCTCCCCAAGGCGCATGACGCCTGGCGCGAGGAACAGAAGGCGGCGTTCAAGGCCGGCGTGCCCGCGCCGCCCTATCCCGAGATCAGCGACGACGAGATCCGCGAGACGATCGAAGCCAATCAGCTTCGCCTGATCAAGGAACGCGGCGCGGACCTGACCATCTTCTCGCCCCGCGCTTCGGCGATGGCCCCGCATGTCGGCGACGAAGCGGTTGCCAAGGAATGGGCGACCCGCTGCAACGATCTGATCGCGCGCGTCGTCGGCCTGTTCCCCGAGACCTTCGCAGGCGTATGCATGTTGCCGCAAAGCCCCAAGGCGGACATGACCAACTCGAGCGCCGAGCTGGAACGCTGCGTCACCGAACTCGGCTTTATCGGCTGCAACCTGAACCCCGATCCCGGCGGCGGGCATTTCACCCATCCGCCGCTGACCGACCGCTATTGGTATCCCTTCTACGAGAAGATGGTCGAGCTCGACGTTCCGGCGATGATCCACGTCTCTGGCAGCTGCAATCCGGCGATGCACGCGACCGGCGGCTATTATATCGCGGCCGACACCGTGGCCTTCATGCAACTGCTGGAAGGCGACCTGTTTGCCGATTTCCCGACCCTGCGCTTCATCATCCCGCATGGCGGTGGTGCCGTGCCCTATCATTGGGGCCGCTATCGCGGGCTGGCGGACATGCTGAAGAAGCCCTCGGTGGACGAGTATCTGATGAACAATGTGTTCTTCGATACCTGTGTCTATCATCAGCCCGGCATCAACCTGCTGGCCGAAGTGATCGAGAACAAGAACATCCTGTTCGGCAGCGAGATGGTGGGCGCGGTGCGCGGCATCGACCCGCAGACCGGCTTCTATTTCGACGATACCAAGCGTTACGTCGACGCGCTGGAGATCAGCGATGCCGAGCGTCACGCGATCTTCGAGGGCAATGCCCGCCGCGTCTTCCCGCGCCTCGACGCGAAGCTGAAGGAGCGAGGGCTGTGACCGCTCCTACCGACATCCACGAATATCTCGCCGAGTTCGACGATATCCCCGGCACCCGCGTCTTCACCGCGAAGCGCGCGCGGCAGGGCTATCACCTCAACCAGTTCGCGATGAGCCTGATGAAGGCCGAGAACCGCGAGCGGTGGAAGGACGACGAAGCCGCCTATCTGGCCGATTGGCCGATGAGCGACGAGCAGAAACAGGCCGTGCTCGACCGCGACTACAACCGGCTGCTCGATCTGGGCGGGAACATCTATTTTCTCTCCAAGGTCTTCTCGACCGACGGGCTCAGCTTCGTGCAGGCGGTCAGCACCATGACCGGCGCCAGCGTCGAGGAGTATCAGGCGATGATGAACGCCGGCGGCCGCTCGCCCGAGGGCGTGCGCTCTATCAAGGATGCCAAATAATGGCCCGCATCACCGCAGGCGTTGCCTCCAGCCATGTGCCGCTGCTCGGCGTCGCGCACGATCAGGGCAAGGACAAGGACGCTTATTTCGGCCCGATCTTCGCCGGCTACGACTGGACCCGCGAATGGGAGAAGGCGCAGAAGCCCGACGTGGTCATTCTGGTCTATAACGATCATGCGTCGGCGTTCGACATGAAGATCATCCCGACCTTCGCGATCGGCTGCGGCGAGCTGTACAAGCCCGCCGACGAGGGCTGGGGACCGCGCAAGGTGCCCGACGTGCATGGCCATCCGGACCTTGCCTGGCACATCGCGCAGAGCCTGATCCTCGACGAATTCGACATGACGATCATCAACGAGATGGACGTCGATCACGGGCTCACCGTGCCGCTGTCGATGATGTTCGGGCATGTCGACGAATGGCCGTGCAAGGTGATCCCGCTGGCGGTGAACGTCGTCACCTATCCGCCGCCCTCGGGCAATCGCTGCTGGGCGCTGGGCGAAGCGATCGCGCGCGCCGTGGCCAGCTTCCCCGAGGATCTGAACGTGCAGGTCTGGGGCACGGGCGGCATGAGCCACCAGCTTCAGGGGCCGCGCGCGGGCCTCATCAATGCCGAGTGGGATAATGACTTTCTCGACGGGATGATCGGCGACAGCGATCGGCTCCGCCATATCCCGCACATCGAATATCTGCGCGAGACCGGATCCGAGGGGATCGAGATGGTGATGTGGCTGATCATGCGCGGCGCGCTGGGCAAGACCACCCGCGCGCTGCACCGGCATTACCATGTGCCGTGCAGCAACACCGCGATCGGGCATCTGGTGCTGGAGCCTGTGTCCTAGCCGTCACCCCAGCGAGAGCTGGGGTCTCATGCGGCTCAAGACCCCGGCTTTCGCCGGGGTGACGAAGATGGAGTTGAAGTTATGAAGATCGCACTCGCCGGCGCCGGCGCCTTTGGTGAAAAGCATCTCGACGCGCTGAAGCTGATCGACGGCGTCGAGGTCGTCTCGGTCGTCGGCCGCCGGCTCGAGCCGACCCAGGCGGTCGCCGACAAATACGGCATCGGCCATGCCTGCACCGAACTGGCCGAAGCGCTGGAACAGCCCGGCCTCGACGCGGTGATCCTCGCGACGCCGACCCAGATGCACGCCGCCCAGACGATCCAGTGCCTCGAAGCCGGCAAGCACGTGCAGGTCGAAATCCCGCTCGCCGACAGCCTTGCCGACGCGGAAGCGGTGCTGAAGAAGCAGCAGGAAACCGGCCTCGTCGCGATGGTCGGCCACACCCGCCGCTTCAATCCGAGCCACCAGTTTCTGCACAACAAGATCGTCTCGGGCGATCTGAACATCCAGCAGATGGACGTTCAGACCTATTTCTTCCGCCGCAAGAACATGAACGCCAAGGGGGAGGCGCGGTCCTGGACCGATCACCTCCTGTGGCATCATGCCGCGCACACCGTCGATCTGTTCGCCTATCAGGCCGGCCCGATCGTGCAGGCCAACGCCATCGAAGGCCCGGTCCATCCGGAACTCGGCATCGCGATGGACATGTCGATCCAGCTGAAGGCGGAGAGCGGCGCGATCTGCACCCTCTCGCTGTCGTTCAACAATGACGGCCCGCTCGGCACCTTCTTCCGCTACATCTGCGACAACGGCACCTATATCGCCCGCTACGACGACCTGGTGACCGGCAAGGAAGAACCGATCGACCTGAGCGGCGTAACCGTGTCGAACAACGGCATCGAGCTTCAGGACCGCGAATTCGTCGCCGCGATCCGCGAAGGCCGCGAGCCGAACTCCAGCGTGGCACAGGTCCTGCCTTGCTACCGCGTGCTGGATGCGCTGGAGAAGCAGCTTCAGGGCTGACAATGAAAGCCCCTCCTCTTCGGAGGGGTTGGGGTGGCGGAGTCTCCACGAACGCAGGTCTCTGCGAGGCGATGACTGCCCCACCCCAACCCCTCCCCTAAAGGAGAGGGGCTTGATAAAGGCATCCCATGACCAAACTCCACACCCGCACCATCGGCTCGCTGACCGTCTCTTCGATCGGTCTCGGCTGCATGAACCTCAGCCATGCATATGGCGCGCCGCCGCCGGCGGAAGAGGGCGGGCGGCTGCTCAACCGCGCGCTCGATCTGGGTGTGACCTTCCTCGATACCGCCGCGCTCTATGGCGGCGGGAATAACGAGCGGCTGCTCGCGGCATCGGTGATGCACCGGCGCGGCGAGTTCACGCTGGCCAGCAAATGCGTGCTCGACCTGATCGACGGCAAGCGGGTGCTCGACGGGCGGCCGGAAACGATCGCGGGATCGCTCGACCGGTCGCTCCAGCGGCTCGGCACCGATCATATCGACCTTTATTACCTCCATCGCCTCGACAAGGCGGTGCCGATCGAGGAGTCAGTCGGGGCGCTCGCGCGGGCGGTGGAAGCCGGCAAGATCGGCGCGATCGGCCTCTCGGAAATGTCGGCGGCGACGATCCGGCGCGCCCATGCGGTGCATCCGGTTGCCGCGATCCAGTCCGAATATTCGCCCGCGGTTCGCAATGTCGAGATCGCGGTGCTCGATGCCTGCCGCGAACTGGGGATCGGATTCGTCGCCTTCTCGCCCGTCGCGCGCGGGCTGCTGGCCGATGGCGTGCGCGATGACACCTATGCCGAAGGCGATATTCGCGCGGTGATGCCGCGCTTCACCGGCGCGAACCTTGAACATAATCTCAAGGCCGTGGCGCGGTTCAATGCGCTGGCGGCCGGGCTGGGCATCACCCCGGCACAGCTCTCGCTGGCATGGGTGATGGCGCAGGGCGACGATATCGTGCCGATTCCGGGTACGTCGAACATCGCGCATCTGGAGGAGGATATCGGTGCGGCGGCGGTGACGCTGGATGCCGATACGGTGGCGCAGGTCGACGCAATCTTCGTCGAGGGCGCGATCCTGGGGCATCGTTACACCCCGGCGATGCAGGCGCAGATCGATACCGAGACCTTCCCCGGCGAACTCGAACCGGCCTGATCCTTACTCCGCCGCCAGCCAGACGAAGCGGATCACGAACAGCAGCGCCAGCACGAGCAGCAGCCAGTCGGTCTTCGTGATCCGCCCGCGCAGCAGCTTGAGCAGCGTATAGGCGGTGATGCCGAACGCCAGCCCGTTGGCGATCGAATAGGTCAGCGGGATCATCGCGACCGTGAGGAAGGCAGGCACCGCGACTTCGGGATCGTGCCAGTCCACGTCGAGCAACGGCGCCATCATCAGCGCGCCGACAAGGATCAGCGCGGGCGCGGTGGCGGCCAGCGGCACCAGCTGCGCATAGGGCGCGACGAACATGGCGGCGAGGAACAGCAGCCCGACGACCACGGCGGTCAGCCCGGTGCGGCCGCCCTCCTGAACGCCCGATGCGCTTTCGACATAGGACACGACGGTACTGGTCCCGGCCAGCGCGCCGAACATGGTCGCGATCGAATCGGTGAACAGGATGCGGTTGAGCCGGGGGATGCTGCCGTCCGGCCGGATCAGCCCCGCGCGGCGGGTGACGCCCATGAGTGTTCCAATGTTGTCGAACAGGTCGACGAACAGGAACACGAACAAGATCTCGAAAATGCCGATGCCGTGGCCGCCGGTGAAGACCCCGGCGAAGTCGAGCTGTAAGGCGACCTGGCCGATCGCGGTGAGGTCGTAGGGCTGGGGCGTGAAGGTCACATGGCCGCTCGCCCAGCCTGCCAGCGTAGTCAGGGCGATGCCAATCAGGATCGCCCCGCGCACCTTCCATGCGGTGAGCGCGGCGATGACCGCCAGGCCGAGCAAGGCGAGCCATGCATTGGCGGCGTGAAGATCGCCCAGCGCGACCGAAGTCGCGGGGTTGCTGACGACGATTCCAGCGTTTTTCAGACCGATGAAGCCGATAAACAGCCCGATTCCGCCCGCGACAGCGGCAAACAGATGCGGCGGGATCGCGGCGAGTATCAGCTGGCGGATGCCCGCGAAGGTCAGCAGCAGGAACGCGACGCCGGAGATGAAGACGCAGGCCAGGGCGACCTGCCACGGCACCCCCATCGCGCCGACCACGGTGAAGGCGAAATAAGCGTTGATGCCCATGCCCGGCGCCAGCGCCAACGGCATGTTCGCGGTCAGCCCCATCAGGATGCTGGCGAACGCCGCGGCGAGGCAGGTGGCGGCGGCGACCGCGGCGACGGGCATCCCCGCCGCGCTGAGGATCGCCGGGTTCACGACGATGATATAGGCCATCGTCAGGAAGGTAGTGACGCCGGCCAGCGCTTCCGTGCGCGGCGTGGTGCCGCGCGCGGTCAGCTCGAACCGGCGTTCGAGAAAGCCAGCCGGTTGAGGCGTGGCTTCGCTCACCCGGTTACTTGGTGGGTTCGGTCGCCGGAGCGTCGTCCGCGCTGCGATCGACGCGCGAGGTCATGCCGGTCGCGTCGGCGTCTTCCTTGGTCTGCTCGGTGTCGGTGAAGTCTTCGCCGCGCGCTGCGGGAACCGGCGCAGTGTTGGTCACCACCGGAGTTTCTTCCACGACATTCTCGATCACCACGTTCGTCACGGGCTCTTCGACGTTGGCGACGTTGGTTTCGATCGGCGTTTCGTTGGTCTCGCCGCCGCCCGAGCAGGCGGAGAGGGCGAGCGCGGCCGAACCGGCGGCGAGCATGGCGATACGACGGAAGGTGATCATTCGGAATTCCTCTGTTTATCGTGCCGAGAGGCTGCCCGCCTTCACGGCGGAGCGGCGCTCGATGCGAGTCGCGAGTGTCTTGTCCCAGCTATAGGGATCGTTGCGGAAATTCATGCCGTTCGAGCCCATATAGGCCGACCAGTAGAGCAGATAGACCTGCACCTGATCCTCGGCGCGCAGCGGCACACGCGTGGTCTTGCCGCCATCGACGGTCGCCTGGATCTGGTCCGGCTGCCAGTTCGGATCGTTGCGCAGCAGCAGCCGGGCGAGCGCCGCCGGCTTTTCGAGCCGGACGCAGCCGTGGCTGGCCAGCCGGTCATAGCTGGCGAACTTCGCTTGGGCAGGCGTGTCGTGCAGATAGACGGCATAGGGATTGTCGAAATCGAACTTGTAGCGGCCCAGCGCGCTCTGCGGCCCGGCCTGCTGCTGCAGGCGGCGGTTCGCGCCGGTGCCGATCACCTTGTAGCCGTTGCGCGCCAGATAGTCCGCGCCCTTGGGGAACAGTTCCTTGGCGGCGATGCCGGCGGGAACGTTCCACGGCGGATTGAGCACGATCGAATGGATGCGCGACTGGAGCATCGGCGTTTCGCGGCCGCCCGGCGCACCGGTGACGACGCGCATCGACGCGACGGGCGAATCGCCTTCGAACACGGTGAGGACCGCGGCGGCGATGTTCACCTGGATGCGGTTGCGCGGCAGTTCCTGCGGCAGCCAGCGCCAGCGCTCCATGTTCGCCATGATCTGGCGGACGCGGTCGCCGGCCGGCACGTTCAGCGCGGCGCGGGTCTGCGCGGCGAAGGTGCCGGTGGGATTCAGGCCATAGCGGCGCTGGGCGCGCTTCACGCCCTCGACCAGCTCGGCGTCGAACTTGTCGCCCTTGGCGATGATCTGCTGATCCTCGACCGCAAGCCGCTGGCGCAGCGCGAGGACGCGCGGGCCGCTGGCGCCCAGAGCGAGATCCGGACCGGCGGCCAGCGCCTTCCAGCCGCCCGACGCCTCGATCCGGCGATAGGTGTCGAGGCCGTCCTTCAGCCCGTCATAGCCCGAATAGGGCGGCGGCAGCGAGTTGATCCACTGCTGCAGCCGGTTGCGCTTCACCGCATCGGCGAAGGCGGGCAGGGGGTCATAGGCGGCCGGGCGCAGGCCCCAGTCCGACTGGAAATCCTCGGGATCGAGCCGGCCCGCATGGACCGCATGGGCGTAATCGAGCGCGGCGCGGACCAGCGCGTCGTTGTTCTCCGGATCGCTCGCGGTCGAGGCATTGTGGACGAGGCCGTGCGCGTAGCGGGCTTCGCTGAGCATCGTCACGAGCGACGCGGCCTGGCTCTGGTCGAGCTGGGGCAGCGGGATCGCCTGCGGCACGGCCTGCACTAAGCCCGGCGTGCCGCTGGGCGAGGGAGTCGGCGTGGGCGCGGTCTGCGCGATCAGCGGCCCTGCGATCAGGCCAGCTCCAACCAGCAGCGCGATGCGCCTGCCCAACCCGCTCTTGATGCGATTGCCCATGAATACTCTCTACCCTGAAACACGTTTCGGTTCGTCGCGCATATTACACGGCTCATCGCTGCGCCGCTATCCCCATAATGAG
This sequence comes from Sphingomonas sp. G-3-2-10, assembly GCF_012927115.1. Classification (NCBI taxonomy): domain Bacteria; kingdom Pseudomonadati; phylum Pseudomonadota; class Alphaproteobacteria; order Sphingomonadales; family Sphingomonadaceae; genus Sphingomonas; species Sphingomonas sp. G-3-2-10. The sequence goes on from NZ_JABBFY010000001.1 coordinate 738,945, forward strand.
GGGGTCAACGCGGCAGAACCACCTCCGCGACGTGCCGTTTGCCGCTCGTACGCGCCAGCTGGACGAACACGTCCACCGTACTTCGCACATAATGCCGCACATCGTCCCGCCCCAATTGGGTGCCCGCCTGAAGCACGAGCAATACGATTTGCTCGATCGCGCGTTCCGCCGAATCGGCATGGACCGACGTCATCGAACCCGGATGGCCCGTGTTGATCGCGCGGAGAAAGGCATAGGCCTCCGGTCCGCGCAGCTCGCCCAGAATGATGCGATCGGGCCGCATCCGCAGCGAGGCGGCGAGTAGGTCGTTCATATCGACCCGCGCTTCGCCGAGCTCGCTGCGCGCCGCGAGCAGGCCGAGCGCATTGGCGTGGTGGAGATGGATTTCGGGCGTATCCTCGATGAAGATCAGCCGTTCCTCCGCCGGAATCTCTCGGATCAACGCGTTGAGGAAGGTGGTCTTTCCCGTCGAGGTGCCGCCCGAGACGAGGATATTCTTCCGCGCGCGGACCGCGGCGGAGAGCATTCCGGCGATGTCGCCATCGTCGAGCAGCGCGGCGAGCGCGTCGTCGGCGTCGGAGCGTTCCGGCGCGGCGCGGCGCCGGGTGGTGTCGAAGGCGCCCGAGGCGACATAATCGTCGAGCGTCAGGTCCGACGAGACATGCTTGCGGATCGCCAGCGCCATCGGGCCGCGCGTCGCGGGCGGCGCGATCATCTGGACGCGCGCGCCGTCGGGCAGCGTGGCCGAGAGCAGGGGATGCTCGCGGCTGATGCCCTGATGCGAGACCGCCGCGATCTGCCGGGCGAGCCGGGCGAGCGTCGCTTCGTCCAGCCCGGCGACTTCGTGCCGCTCCACCGTCCCGCCGATCGTCTCGGCCCAGACTTCGCCGGGCCGGTTGACGTAGATATCGGTGACATCGGTGCGCGCCAGAACATCGTTCAGCGGCGCGAGATAGCTGCGCAGATAGACGCGGCCATCGTCCGAAACGGTGCTCACCGCCGGCTCTCGGCGCCAGTGAAGTCGAGGTCGCGCGCGACGAAGATGGTGATGCTGGTGCCCGGCTTCACGGTCAGCGTCGGGGTGATCTGCTGGTTCTGGGTCAGCGGCTGGGCAGCTCCTTGCACCGCGCCCGGCAAGGCGACGATCACCGGCGACCCCACCTGACGCGACGCGACGTTCACGCCGATGTCGAGCACGGACTGAAGGATCGCGCCGGTGAAGCGCGCGAAGAAGTGGCTGTTCACCTTTGCGCCGACGCCGCCGCGGCCCAGTGGATCGCTGGCCGGAGAGCCGATCGCGATCGTCACGCCATCGGGACGGATCAGGCGGATCCAGTTGACCAGCGCGCGCTTCTGCCCCGGCTGTGCGTCGGAACGATATTCGCCGATCAGCCGGCTGCCGCGCGGGATCAGAATCTTGCTGCCGTCGAAGCCGCGCACGTCGCGCGTCACCATCGCGCGGGCGAGGCCGGGACGCGTGGAATCGAGGCCGGTTTCCAGCACGGCGGGGATCAGCGTGCCCTGCGGCACGGTGCTGCCGCGATTGGCGAGCACGCCCGCACGCGCGCGGCTGCCCGCGACCGATGTAGAGGAGGCGCTGGTGGTCGGCGCGGCACCGTCCGTATCGGCCTTGTCGGGCGTCGTACCGGCGGAACCGGCCTGCGCCATGCCGCCGCCGTCATAGACGAGCGCGGGTTCGGCGCTGGAGCGCGGTGGCTGAGCAGGGGCGACCGGCTGGGGCTGCGGCGGCGCGGGCTGCGGCACATAGATGATCTGCGGCTGCGGCGCGGGCTGGGGTGGCGGCGGTAGCGGCGCGGCCTCGATCACGATCGGCGTCGGGGCAGGGGCCGGCGGTACGTAGAGCGGGGGCGGGCTCAGCGGCGCGGCGGCGCCGGCGCGGTCGCTGGCGCCCACCCGCACCGCGGGGGCTTCCCGCGCGCGGCGGCGGGCGTCCAGCACGCTGAACAGGATTACGCCGACGATCGCCATGCCGATCGCGATCACGATCCATGACGGACCGCCGCGCGGCAACGCGACTTGCGGCGCGACGCTCTGTTCGCCGCCCGAAGGAGGGGCGACGCGCGGATCGCCCGTGGGCGGAACGGTGGCCATCAGCGCCCCTCCACCCGCGAAGCGCGGGCGATCTGGCGATCGAGCCGGAACACGAGGCGCGGCACCACGCTGTCGATCACATAGATGCCGTCGCGCATATTGCCGTTGACCAGCGATTCATTGCCTTTGACATCGACCGAATAGACCGCGGGCAACGTCGCATCGGCGGGCCATTCGATATAGGTCTTCGCGCCATCGTCATCGATCCCGCTGGGGCGGATCGCGGCGTCGCCGCTTAGCCGGTAACGGCCGCGCGTGGCGGTCGCGGCGGTATCGCCCCCGGCGGTCGCGGGCGCCGTGCCGGGATAGCGGAAGCGCACCGTATAGGCCATGTCGGCCTGTGGGCCGTAGAGCGGCCGCAGCTCGAACGCGTAGATGCGGGAATCGGTCAGCACGGTCATGTTGGTGGTGACGCCGCCCTGCACCGGCTTCACGAACAGATAGTCGCCGCGCTTGTTCGGCGTCGCCTGCCATGCACCACTGTCGCCCAGCGCGACATTCTCGATCCGCTCGTCGGGGGCGAACATCACCGTCACCTGATAGCCCGGCGCGGCCTGAAGCAGCACGACCTGCTGTTCGTTATATTCGATCGACTGGACGCGCGGGTCGCCGGTCCCCGCCTGGGGCGAAACCTGCGCGGCGGCGGGAAGGGCGGCGAACGCCGTGAGAAGGGCGAGGAACGCTCTCATTGCGGGTCGGGATTATAGGGCGTCAGGTTGCGCGGATCGTAGGGCGGCACAAAGCCCTTGCTTGCCGGGGTCGGGCTGGCCTGCGGAATGACGATGCCGGGCGCGGTCTCGTCGCCGGCCGAGGCGGCCTCGGAGGTTTGTTGCGCCGGTGGCGTGACGGGCAGCGCCTCGGCATTGCGCTGATAGCTGGTGACGAGGAAGCCGAGCGGGTTCACGAAGCGATCCTCGACGCGCATCGGCTCGCCCGAATAGCGATATTTGATCACCGCGACCCATGCCTGCACCGCCGCCGTCTGGCCACCCGCATCGCGGCGAACGGTTTCGAAGCGCACCATCGCGGTATTGCCGGCCATCGGCGTGACGCTCTTCACCCGCGTTTCCAGCACGGTGCTGCGCGGCAGGCGCGCGAGCGGGCTGTCGGGGTTCGCCGCCTGCATCCCCGACACATATTGCGAGCGCGCCGTGCCTTCGGACCAGAGCGCGACCTTGGCGTAATTGGCCTGCAGCGCGTTGATGTCGAAGCCTTCGCGCGCGATCACATATTGGACGAGGAAGCTCTGGGTCAGCGCGGTGTTGCCACTGATCTGCTGCGGATCGAGCGGCTTGAGCGCCTGGACATAGCCGGTCTGGCGGTCGACCAGCAGGGTCAGTGGCTCGACGGTCTTGAGCGGAGTCAGGCGATAGAGGGCGAACGCCTCGAGCACCGCGATCAGCGCGAAGACGGCGGCGACGATCCATGCGATCCGGCGCGACCCGCGCACGGTCTCCTGCTGGTCGACGCCCCAGCTCTCGGCCTTCTCGTAATATTGGTCGAGCGCCTCGCGCGCCTTCATCTTCATGAGCTCGAATCCCGTTTGCCGGCGCTACCTGTAGAACGGGCGCGGGTGCGGCGCGAATGGCTTTGCCCCAGCGGGGCGGGTGGTGCGGCCGGCAGGTCGCGCGCCTGTCCCGACGCGGTGACGCGCGGGGCCGCGAGGCCGGCGACGCTGGTGACGGTCTCACGGCGCTGGCTGGCGGCGACGGCTTCGGCGACGGAGGCGGCGCGCGAACGCTGCTCGGCCGGGACCTGCGGGCCGGCAAAGGCCGGGCGCTGGACCTGCGGCTGCGCGCCGAACGACGAGACGAAGCGCTGCGACGCGGCGCGCCACGAGGCTGGCATCCGGAAGCCCATCGCCAGACGGGTCGTCGCGGCAAGCGTGCCGAGCATGGCGAGGGCGAATACCAGCATCGTCACCAGCAGCTCGGTCGGCGCGCCGGTGATCGATCGCGCCGCGGCGCGGCGGGCGAGAAGATCGCTGATCCACGGCTCGATCAGCGCCAGCTCGACGCCGAGGATGATCGTCACCGCCACCGCGCCCAAGGCGGCGGCGGCAAGCCCCCGGATCCAGCCTTCGAACAGGCCGCGAGTCCCTTCGAACAGGAGGAAGGCGATGAAGAACGGGCCGATCGCCAGCAACAGACCCGCGGCGATCCGCACGGCGGCGAACCCGGCCAGCGCGGTGGTGAGGAACAGCACGCGCGCCCAGCCCAGGGCGGTGGGCTCGAAATTATCGGGTATCCGGTCGGACTGGACGACTTGCTGCGGCTGGCCGTTGACGATGCGTGTGACGGTCGAGCGGTCGCGCTGCTCTGCGCCGCCGACGCCCGCGCGGGCCAGTTCGATCAGGCCGATATCCGCGCCTTGCAGCCGCGCGACGATCCCGCCGCGCGATCCGGGCAGACCGGCGGGGCCGCCGGTGCTGCTCACGATCTCCGCCGGGCCGCGCAGCGCGACATCATAGACCAATGCGCGATAGGCGGGCCAACTGGAGACCAGCGCCAGCACGATCCCGATCTTCGCCAGCGCCATCACGCCATCGCGCGCGCTGGGCGTGTAGCCGAACAGCATCCGGTAGCCGTAGAGCGCCACGAAGATCGTCAGCAGCCCGGTGATCATGAGCGACAGCGTCGATCCCGGCACGGCAAGCGCCTGATAGCCGCCCGCGCCGATATTCTGCGCCTGGCAATCGACGAAGTTCAGCACGCCGGTAACGTAGCCGCTTTCGTAGCTGAGCGCCTGACAGGCAGCCATCACGCCACCTCCAGCAGGCGGGGAATCCAGTCGGCGGGGTCGTCGCCGCTGGTCTCGCGGATCTCGTCGAGCAGCCGCACGGTACGCTCGCGGCCCGACAGGATGGTCAGGATATCGCGCTCCCCCGTCAGGTTCAGTCGCGCCACGACGCTGTCCGCGCCATGCTTGATCAGGAAGCAATGGGCATTGTCGGGCAGGGTGCGGACCAGTTCATACTCGTGGCTCGTCAGCCCGAACCCGTCGATATAGTCCGCTGCGCGCGCCTTGGGGTTGGCCATGAAGATCTGGGTCGCGGCCTGCTCGATGATGGCGCTGGCGATCTTGCTTTCCAGCGCGTCCTGCGCGCTCTGCGTGGCGAAGCCGACGATCCCGTTCCTTTTGCGGATCGTCTTTTCCCAATCCTTGATCCGCCGCACGAACACATCGTCGTCGAGCGCTTTCCAGCCCTCGTCGACCACCACGATCGCCGCGGTGCCGTCCAGCCGCTCCTCGACGCGGTGGAACAGATACATCATCGCCGGGGTGCGCAGCGCCGGATCGTCGAGGATCTGGGTCATGTCGAAGCCGACCGCATCGGCGGCAAGGTCGGTCTGGTCGGTTTCGTTGTCGAACAGCCAGGCGCGTTCGCCATCGCCCCACCAGGGCCGCAGCCGCGCCCACAGGTCCGCGCCATGCGGGCGGTGGCCGCCACGGAACAGCTCGGCGAGGTGGCGCAGGCGGCGATGCTCCACCGGCTGATCGTAGCTGGCGTCGACCGCGTCCTTGATCCGCGCGACTTCATCGATATCCGCGGCGCCCGCGAGCAGCGCGACCCAGTCGATCAGGAACTGGCGGTTGGCGGGATTGTCCGGCAGCTGGAGCGGGTTCAGCCCCGAAGCCGTGCCCGGCCGCAGCAGATCGTAGCGACCGCCGATCGCGCGGATGAACAGCTCCGCGCCGCGATCTTTGTCGAAGAAGATGATGCGCGGGCGGAATTTCCGCGCCTGCGCCAGCAGGAAGTTGAGCACCACCGTCTTGCCCGAGCCCGATGGCCCGATGACGGTGAAATTCCCAAGATCGCCCTGGTGGAAGTTGAAATAATAGGGGCCGGCAGCCGTCGTTTCGAGCAGCGTGACCGCTTCGCCCCAATGATTGCCCGCCGCTTCGCCCATCGGGAAATTATGCCCGCTGGCGAGGCTGGCGAAGTTGCTGGTCGAAACCATGCCGCGCCGCGCGATATATTTGAAATTGCCGGGGAACTGCGCCCAGAAGGCAGGCTCCAGCCCGATTTCCTCGCGCACCGCGATGATGCCCAGATCGGCGAGCGCGGCCTGGACCTCGGCGACGCCTTCATCGACCTGTGCCGGGGAATCCCCCCGCACCGCGATGGTCATGTGATGCTCGCCGAAGCCCGCACGGCCGGCCGCGACTTCGTCCTTGGCGCTGGCGAGGTCGCCGCGCAGGCTGACGGCCTCGTCCTCGGCCGATTTCATCCGGCGCAGCGCGAGGTTCATCTTCGACAATGCGGCCTGACGCTCGACGAAGCCGAAGCTCTGCGACACGGTCAGTTCGAAGGGCAGGCGGAGCAATTCGTCGAGCATCCCCGGCGCGGTCTGGCCCGGATAATCCTTGATCGAGACGATGCCGGTGAAGCTGCGCGGCGTCGCGCCGGTCTGGCCCAGCTCGATCGTCTCCTGCCCGAAGCTGATCCGGCGATAGGGCAGATAGCTGCCGAGATCCTGCATCGGCAGCAACACCGGGCGCAGCTCGCCATTGTAGAGCGAGGAGAGGAACTCGAGCGGCTCCGAACATGGGCCCTGTTCGGTCTGGTACACGCCCAGCACGCGCGGCGAATAGCTGGCCAGCGCGGCGAGGATCGCATCTCGCGCGACGTCGAGCTGGCGCAGTTCGTACGCGCTCTGCGCCTCGCCGCTGCCCGAGCCGTTTGCGGGCCGCCCCAGCGCTTCGCGGATCCGGTCGAGCACGCCCACCCGGCCCTGAAGCGGACGGCGCACCAAAGTGAGGAACAGTTCGTTGACGTAAAGCTGCTTGCCCGCGAGCCGCGCGCGCCATGCTTCGTCGAGCTGCTTCGAGAATGCGTCGGGATAGTCCGCCGCCATCGCCACATCGACGCGGCGGCGCACGATGTGGTGATAGATGGCGAAGCGCGACGATCCGACCGCCTGCAGCATCGCGTCGCGCAGCCGCTTGCGATAGTTCAGCTCGTCGGTGTCGGCGGTTTCGAACAACAGGCCGCGCAGGTGTATCACCTGCATCAACAGCCCGTCGCGCGTCTCGATCGTATGATCGTCGACGTGCCGGCCATAGGGAAGATGCTTCCCCGCCGGCGTCTCGCGCTGGGCGACCTTCGGGTCCGCGCTCAGGCGCTGTAGGAGTTGCACTTCCACACCGAATAATTCTTCACGCGGGGACAGCGGCTCATCTTGGTGAGCCACAGGTCGAAGAAGCGCGGTTCGCGCACACACAGCAGCACGCCGACGAGATGGATGATCAGCGCCGCGAGCAGCACCCACACCGACTTGAAGATCAGGAACAGCTCGGTCGCGATAACCGCATTGGCGATAAAATAGCTATAGGTGACGCCCGCGAACATCTGTGGCCGGGTGAGGGCGACGAACAGGGTATCGCGCTCCAGCCCGTTCATCGGACTATTGCGCTACCTGAGCGGTCTGCTGGATGCCGCCGACGATGCTGGCCGCGCCGAACAGGATGAAGCAGCCGAGGATCACGGTCGCGCCATAGCGCCAGTTGATCCGCCCGGTGAGCATCAGCAGGCCGACCGATGCGACCGCGATCACCGCGACGACGGTTGCGATGGTGCCCAGCAACGTGCCTTCGAGCCAGCGCACCGCGCCGACGATCGGACCCGAACCCGCGGGATCGGCAAGCGCCGCCATCGCCGCGCTCGACCAGAAGGCGGCGCCGATTGCCGCAACGCACACCGATACTCGCTTTAACATGATTCGCATTTTCCTCCCCGCGAGCGCCGATACTGCGCCGTGGAGCGGTCAAAGCCAAGTGGCGGAAATGCGTGTGCCTGTCGCGGTGCGGTACGGCGGTTCGGTCCGGGTCAGCGCCTGGCGAGCTGGCTTCGCGCTTCGGCCAGATTTTCCTCCAGTGTGGAATCGTCGAAACCGAGACGCTTGGCCGCTTCGTAATTCTCGATCGCGGCACCATAATCCTTCGCGATGTGATGGCACACGCCGATCTGGTTGAGGCAATCGGCTTCGTCGTCGGGGAAATCCGCGGCGATGGCGCGGAACGCATCGATTGCGCGGGCGTCGCTCCGCAGCATCAGGCTGTGCGCGGCGTCCTTGCGCGCGGCCTTGCTGGCGTGTTCCGGATCCCTGCCGCTGGCGCGAACGAACAAGGCGAGCGCCGCTGCGTCCTTCTCGGCTGCCTTGAGCGCCGCGCGCACCGCTTTCTCTTCCGGCGTGCCGCCGCCGAACAGATTGCCGAACCATCCCATCGTCATTCCTCCCGATCCGTAGCGGAGGCAGGAGATCACGAACCGTCGCCGGAGGCATTCCCGTCAATTGGGGGGATGCCGAACATCTCGATCATCGCCCGATGCGCGCCGCCCTGGATCAGCGCCTCGCAATGACAGGCGATCGCTTCGGGTTCGCGCCCGAGATCGTAGAGCGCGAGGCTGAGCAGGCCTAGGCAGCGAGGACGATAGTCGGGATGAGCGACGGCGAGGCGTTCGATATGCCCGATCGCGGCCTGGGCATGGCCGGCGACGATCATCTGCTCGATATCGCTCAGCTGCGCCTCGCGGTCGTCGCGCTTCACCCGGGAAGCCTTGATCAGCACCCGCAAGGCGGACCACCAGCCGATCCGCTTCGTCACCGGATCGGTCAGCCTTCGTTCGGCGGAGAATTCTGGCGCCGCGGCCCAGCGCGGGGGCTCCGGAAGGGTACCGAGGTGGCGGAATTCATGGCCGATCGGGTGTGATCGGGGGAGTTCGATCCGGCCGTCCTCGTCCTTGTCCATCGCGCCGGGATCGGGCCGGCCGCCTTCGCGCACAACCCCTTGTATGAGGGGGGCTCCACGAGGGGGTTTTCAGCTGCGCGGGGTGAAATCCTCGACCAGATCGTAGTGGTCCGCCGGGAAAAGCTGGGTCGCGTGGGTGACGGGCGCATCGCCGCGCCACGTCCAGCGTTCGATCTGAAGGCAGGGCGCGCCCGGGGCTATGCCCAGCCGCTGCGCTTCGGTCCGTCCAGCGCCGGTCGCGCAGATGCGGTGGCGGGCATCGGTCCACGGCACCGAATGGAGCAGCCAGGTGCCCGGCGCTTCGACAGCGAAATCGATCGCGGCGGCTTCGGGTACGGTGGCGAGATCGAGCCAGCGGCTTTCCCATCCGAACGGCTTCGCTCCCGAATGATGCACACCGGTGAGGATCAGCCTGTTGCCGTCGATCGCGCGGCTTACGAGTTCCCAGCGATAGGTTTCCCCCCGCGCGGCGATCAGCGCGCCGATATCGGGCACGCCGACCACGGCGGAGCGGATGCGCGGCTGGGCAACGAACGAACCCGCGCGGCGGCGTCGCTCGATCAGCCCTTCGCGCGCAAGATGGCTCAGCGCCTTGTTGACCGTCGCGCGAGCGCAGCCATGTTCGGCGACCAGCTCATGCTCGAACGGGATGCGCGTGCCCGGCGCCCATTCGCCCGAGCGGATGCGCGCTTCGATCTGGCCGCGGATGCGCGCTTCGATGGTCATGCGAGCAGGCGGGCGAGCGTGGCGCGATAGCGCGTCGCGATGGCCTCGGCATGGATATGCCGCCCGCCCTGAACCAGCTTCCGGCCGTTGCGCCAGACGCAGTCGATGGGCGCGCGACTGGCGAAGATCCAGCTGTCGAGGATCGCGTCGCCGCTGCGATTGGCGAAGGCGGGGTCATTCGTGTTGAGCGATACCCAGTCGCCGGTGCCGGACGCGCCGAGGCTCTGCCGCCCGCCGTTCAGCGCGGCGTTGAACAGCCGCGCGCCGGTCGACTGGCCGGGAGCCGCCAGCACATTGCGAGCGCGGGCGGTGAGACGTTGGCCATACTCCAGCAGGCGAAGTTCCTCGGCTGCATCGATCCGCACGTTGGAATCGCTGCCCACGCCGATGGCGCCGCCTTCGTCGAGGAACGCCGCCGCCGGGAACAGGCCGTCGCCCAGATTGGCTTCGGTGATCGGGCACAGCCCGGCCACCGCGCCGCTGCGCACGATCCCAATCCGCTCGGCATCGGTCAGGTGAGTGGCGTGAACCAATGTCCAGTCCACCCCGACCGGCATCTCGTCGAGCAGCCATTCGACCGGGCGCTTGCCGCTCCAGGCGATGCAGTCCGCCACTTCCTTCACCTGCTCGGCGATGTGGATATGGATCGGCCGGCCGTCCGCCACCGGCAGGATCGCGCGGAGCTGGTCGGGCGTCGCGGCGCGCAGGCTGTGCGGGGCGATCCCGGCGATGCCGTCATGCGGCAGGCCAGCACGCGCACGGTCGACCAGATCGCCGAAGCTGTCGGGATCGTTGAGGAACCGCCGTTGCGCGCTACCGGCGGGTGCGCCGCCGAACCCGCCCTGCGCATAGAAGACCGGCAGCAGCGTCAGGCCGATACCCGTCGCTTCCGCCGCCGCGCCGATCCGGTGCGACATCTCGGCAATGTCGGCATAGCGCGAGCCGTCGGGCGCATGGTGGAGATAGTGGAACTCGCCGACGCGGGTGAAGCCGGTTTCCAGCATCTCGGCATAGGCTTGCGCGGCGATGGCTTCGAGATCGTCGGGCGTCATCCGCTCGACGAAGCGGTACATCAGCTCGCGCCACGACCAGAAATCGTCGCTACCCGGTCCGCGCGCTTCGGCGAGGCCGGCCATGCCGCGCTGGAAGGCGTGGCTGTGGACATTGGGCAGGCCGGGGATGCCGATCGCATGGCGCTCGTCGCCCGGCTGCGGATCGACGCCGGCCGTGATAGCGCGGCCATCCACCCGGACCCGATCGATCCGGTTACCATCCACTAAAGCAGTCTCGAACCAGATGCTCATGCGATTATGTCTAGACATATTCATCGCATTGGCCAAGTCTAATGCGCATGACGACTCCTGCGGACCGAATCTGGCGAAACGCGCGCCTCGCGACGATGCGTTACGGGCTGGGCGTGGTCGAGGATGGCGCGGTCGCATCTCGCGACGGCAGGATCGTCTATGCGGGACCGGCCGATGGTGCACCCGACGCCGACGAGACCATCGATTGCGAAGGCCGATGGATCACGCCGGGCCTGATCGATTGCCACACCCATCTGGTCCATGCCGGCAACCGCGCGCGCGAATTCGAATTGCGGCTGCAAGGCGCGTCGTACGAGGAGATTGCGCGGGCAGGGGGCGGGATCGTCTCGACCATGAAGGCGACTCGCGAAGCAAGCGAAGCCGAACTCGTTGCCGCCAGCCTCCCGCGCCTCGATGCGCTGCTGGCAGAAGGCGTCACCACGGTTGAGATCAAGTCCGGCTATGGCCTGACCCTCGACGACGAAGCCAAGATGCTCCGCGCCGCCCGTGCGCTGGGCGAAGCGCGGAAGGTGCGGGTTCGCACCACCTTCCTCGGCGCTCATGCCGTTCCGCCCGAATATGGGGGCGACAGCGATGGCTATGTCGATCTCGTCTGCAACCAGATGATGCCCGCAATGGCCGGGCTTGCCGATGCGGTGGACGCTTTCTGCGAAGGCATCGGCTTCTCGCCCGAGCAGACCGAGCGCGTATTCGAAGCCGCCGCCACGCATGGCCTGCCGGTCAAGCTCCATGCCGAGCAGCTTTCGAACCTCCACGGCGCTGCGCTGGCGGCGAAGCACAAGGCGCTGTCGGCCGATCATCTCGAGCATCTCGACGAAACGGGCGTCGCGGCAATGGCCGCCGCGGGAACGGTTGCGGTGCTACTGCCCGGCGCCTTCTATTTCATGCGCGAGACGCTCAAGCCGCCGATCGACGCCCTGCGCGCGGCAGGCGTGCCGATCGCGCTGGCGACCGACTGCAACCCCGGCACCTCGCCGCTGACGTCGCCGCTGCTGGTGATGAACATGGGCGCGACCCTGTTTCGCCTGACAGTGGAGGAGTGCCTGACCGGCGTCACCCGCAACGCCGCGGCGGCGCTGGGGCTTTCCGGCGAAATCGGCACACTCGAGGCAGGCAAGGCTTGCGACCTGGCGATCTGGGACGTCCAGAGTCCCGCCGAACTGGTTTACCGGATCGGGTTCAACCCGCTCCATGCACGTGTGATTGGAGGCATATGATTATCCGGCCGGGCCATGTGAGCCTTTCCGAATGGCGGGCGATCTACGAAGGCGCGCGCGCCGAACTGGATCCGTCGTGCCATGACGCCATCGCCGCCAGCGCCGCTGCGGTCGAGGCGATCCTTGCCCGGCACGAGCCGGTCTATGGTATCAACACCGGCTTCGGAAAGCTGGCCAGCGTGAAGATCGGCGATGCCGATCTGGAGACGCTTCAGCGCAATATCGTGCTGAGCCATGCTGCGGGGGTCGGCGATCCGGTCCCTGTGCCGATCGTGCGCCTGATGCTGGCGCTCAAGCTCGCCAGTCTGGCGCAGGGCGCGTCGGGCGTGCGGCCCGCGACCATCGCGATGCTCCAGGACATGCTCGCCCGCGACGTGATGCCGGTGATCCCGGGGCAGGGATCGGTCGGCGCGTCGGGCGATCTCGCCCCGCTGTCGCACATGGCGGCGGCGATGATCGGCGTGGGCGAAGTGATCGTGGATGGCGAGCGCCGCGCGGCGAAGGATGTGCTGACCCCGTTGGTGCTGGGACCGAAGGAAGGGCTGGCGCTGCTCAACGGCACGCAGTTCAGCTGCGCCCATGCGCTGGCCGGACTGTTCGAGGCCGAGCGACTGTTTCGTGCCGCTCTGGTTACCGGTGCGCTGTCGACCGAAGCGGCGAAGGGATCGGACACGCCGTTCGACCACCGTATCCACACGCTGCGCGGTCACAAGGGCCAGATCGAAGTCGCCGACGCCCTGCGCGGCCTTATGGCCGGTTCGGCGATCCGCGCCAGCCATGCCGTGGACGACGAGCGGGTGCAGGACCCCTATTGCCTGCGCTGCCAGCCGCAGGTGATGGGCGCGTGTCTCGATCTGCTGCGGCAGGCCGGCGCGACGCTGGAAGTGGAAGCCAATGGCGTGACCGACAACCCGCTGATCTTCGCGGAGACCGGCGAAGCGCTGTCGGGCGGCAATTTCCACGCCGAGCCGGTCGCCTTCGCGGCGGACATGATCGCGCTGGCCATTTGCGAGATCGGGTCGCTGTCCGAACGCCGCGTCGCGATGCTGGTCGATCCGGCGCTGTCGGGGCTGCCAGCCTTTCTCACCCCGCGTCCGGGCCTCAATTCGGGCTTCATGATCCCGCAGGTCACCGCCGCCGCGCTGGTCAGCGAAAACAAGCAGCGCGCTTATCCGGCCAGCGTAGATTCGATCCCGACTTCGGCCAATCAGGAGGACCATGTGTCGATGGCGGCGCATGGTGCACGCCGCCTGCTGGAGATGGCGGCGAACCTCGGCCATGTGATCGGCATCGAATATCTCGCCGCGGCGCAGGGCTGCGATTTCCATGCGCCGCTCAAGTCCAGTCAGGCGCTGGAGGGGGCGAGGGCGCTGCTGCGCACGAAGGTGCCGATGCTCGACGAGGACCGCCATTTCGCGCCGGACATGGCGACCGCCACCGCGCTGCTCCGCGACCTGCGCATCGCGCTGCCGGGAGTGTCGCAATGATCGCCGTCCATCGCGGCGATGCGCCGCTGATCGTGTCGATCCCCCATGCGGGCACCGAGATTCCCGACGATCTGGCAGGCGACGTCCACTCGCTCGAACGCGCGCGCTATGACGCGGACCTGTACATCGACAAGCTCTATGCCTTCGCGGTGACGCTGGGCGCGACGATCGTGCGGACCACGCTGTCGCGCACCGTGATCGACATGAACCGCGATCCTTCGGGCGTGTCGCTCTATCCCGGGCAGACCACCACCGATCTTTGCCCGCTGACCACGTTCGACGGCGAGCCGCTCTGGCGCCCCGGCCGCGAACCGGACGAAGCCGAGATCGCGCGCCGCCGCACCCTCTATTTCGAGCCCTATCACAGGGCGCTGGAGACCGAGATCGCCCGGCTGCGTGAGGAGCATAATGCCATCGTACTCTACGAAGCGCATTCGATCCGCAGCTATGTCCCGCGCCTGTTCGACGGCGAACTGCCGCAGTTCAACATCGGCACCAACAGCGGCGCATCCTGCTCACCGAAGCTGACCGAAGCCGTGGAATCGGTGTGCGAGACCAGTGGCGGATCGTGGATCACCAATGGCCGCTTCAAGGGCGGCTGGACCACGCGCCATTATGGCCAGCCCGAAAAGGGCGTCCACGCCATCCAGATGGAGTTGGCAATGCGCGGTTATGTGGACGAGGTCGGCCCGTATGACTGGCCGCCGCCGTGGAACGAGAAACGCGCAGAGGCCTGCCAGAAGGCGCTGCGCCACATTCTCATCCAAGCCATCGAATTTGCGGAAGAACAGGAATGACCCGTATCGACAATGCCCGCCACATCGAGGCGGCCACCGGCACCGAACTCACCGCGAAGAGCTGGCTTACCGAAGCCCCCTTGCGGATGCTGATGAACAATCTCGATCCGCGCGTCGCCGAAGCGCCCGAGGGGCTGGTCGTCTATGGCGGCATCGGCCGCGCCGCGCGCGACTGGGAGAGCTATGACCGGATCGTCGCCGCGCTGCGCGATCTGGAGGGCGACCAGACTCTGCTCGTCCAGTCGGGCAAGCCGGTCGGCGTGTTCCGCACGCATGAGAATGCCCCGCGCGTGCTGATCGCCAATTCCAACCTCGTCCCCAAATGGGCGACCTGGGATCATTTCCACGAGCTCGATCGCAAGGGGCTGGCGATGTACGGCCAGATGACCGCCGGTTCGTGGATCTATATCGGCACCCAAGGCATCGTTCAGGGCACCTACGAGACCTTCGTCGAGGTCGGCCGCCAGCATTATGGCGGCGACCTGACCGGCAAATGGATCCTGACCGGCGGGCTTGGCGGCATGGGCGGCGCGCAACCGCTTGCCGCCACGATGGCGGGCGCACACTGCCTCGCGGTCGAATGCCAGCCCAGCCGGATCGAGATGCGGCTGAAGACCGGCTATCTCGACCGTCAGGCGACCAGCATCGACGAAGCGCTGGAGATCATCCGCACCGCGACCAAGCCGGTCTCGGTCGGCCTGCTCGGCAACGCCGCCGATGTCTTCCCCGAACTGTTCCGCCGGGGCATCCGCCCCGATGTCGTAACTGACCAGACTTCGGCGCACGATCCGATCAACGGCTATCTGCCGCTCGGCTGGACGCTCGACGAGTGGTTCGCCAAGCGCGAGACCGCGCCGCACGAAGTGGAAGCCGCCGCGCGCAAATCGATGGCGATTCAGGTCCGCGCGATGCTCGATTTCCATCACGCCGGGGTGCCGACGCTCGATTACGGCAACAATATCCGTCAGGTCGCGAAAGACGAGGGCGTCGAGGATGCCTTTGCATTTCCCGGCTTCGTCCCCGCCTATATCCGCCCGCTATTCTGCCGGGGCATCGGTCCGTTCCGCTGGGCGGCGCTCTCGGGCAATCCCGAGGACATCTGGAAGACCGACCAGAAGGTGAAGGAGCTGTTGCCCGACAACAAGCATCTCCACCGCTGGCTCGACATGGCGCGCGAGCGGATCCATTTTCAGGGCCTGCCCGCGCGCATCTGCTGGGTGGGGCTGGGCGACCGGCACCGGCTGGGCCTGGCGTTCAACGAAATGGTGGCGAACGGCGAACTGGAAGCTCCTGTGGTGATCGGCCGCGACCACCTCGACAGCGGATCGGTTGCCAGCCCCAATCGCGAGACCGAAGCGATGAAGGACGGTTCGGACGCCGTGTCCGACTGGCCGCTGCTCAACGCGCTGCTCAACACCGCCAGCGGCGCGACCTGGGTGTCGCTCCATCATGGCGGCGGCGTCGGCATGGGCTATTCGCAGCATAGCGGTATGGTTGTGGTTGCCGACGGCACGCCCGAAGCGGCGAAGCGGCTCGAGCGCGTGCTGTGGAACGATCCGGCCACCGGCGTGATGCGCCATGCCGATGCGGGCTACGAGATCGCGATCGACTGCGCGCGCGAACAGGGTCTCGATTTGCCGGGCATCCTCGGCTAGTCCGCCGCGATGGAACACGTCGAAGCAAGCAAGCTGATGGTGCGCCGGGGCGCCGGGCTGATCGAAGCCGAGGTCGATGGCGAGATGGTCGGCCTGCATATCCAGAACGGCACCTGCTACAGCTTCAATTCGACGGCTGCGGCGATCTGGAAGCTGGTCGAGGACGAAAAGACGCTCGCCGAGATCTGCGCGGTGCTGAGCGACGATTTCGAGATCGAAGCGGACGAATGCGAGGCCGATGTGCGCGTGCTGCTCGACGATCTGGCCAGCGACGGGCTGGTGGTGCTTTCGGCTGCCTGAGTTCGATCACCTCGCCGGGCTGAAAATGCGGGGCCGGAAACGGTGCCGGGAGTATTCGCAGACATGACCATCCCGCGCGCGCTCCCGGCCGAGCTTCGATACGTGCTTCAGGCAAGCAATCCGTCGCTTCCGGTGCCGGATGCGGAGGGCATCGACTGGCAGGTCGTCGCGCGGGGCATCGAGCGGCATGGCCTCGCCCATCTGGCCGGGGAGAAGATGCTTGCCCGCGATGCGGTTCCGGCCGCTCAAGTCGCCACGCTCCGCGCGCTCCGGCAGGCCGGCGCCGCCACTGCATTGCTGCAGCTTCGCGAGACGCTGCGTATCTGCGCGCTGCTGGACAGTGCCGAAATCCGGTATCTTCTCGTCAAGGGCGTGGCCCTGTCGATCCAGCTGTTCGGCAGCCCCGGCGTACGCAGCAGCAAGGATATCGATCTGCTGGTCGAACCCCGCGCCGCGGCACGAGTGGACGCGATCCTTCGCCCGTTGGGCTATGAGCGGCCGGAGATGGACCTGGCGAAGGACGAACTGGCCGGTCACGTCCCCAAGGAGATCGGCTACCTCAATCACGAAATCGGCATGATGATCGAGGTCCATACCCGGCTGACCGAGAATGAAGGGCTGTTCGCGCCCGATTTCGAGACATTGTGGGAAACCCGCGACACGGTGGCGATGGGCGGACGCCAGCTGCCCACGCTCGGTCGCGAGCATCTGGCGACCTATTTGTCGGTCCACGGCGCGAAGCATAACTGGGCGCGGCTGATGTGGCTGCTCGACATCGCGCCGCTGACCGCTTCGCCGGAGGCAATCGACGCCGCGCTGGCCCATGCCCGGCGCTTCCATCTCGCACCGGTGCTGCTGCACACGCTGTGGCTGCTGCACCACTGGTTCGGGCACGAGGTCCCGGCGGCGATTCTGGTGCGGGCAGGGAATGACCGCACCGTCCGCCTGCTGAACCGCATGACGCTGCGCTTCCATTCCGATCCGCGCTGGTTCGAACAGGCGCCGCGGCGTTCGTGGCGGCGCTTCTATCTGAACTCGGTGCTGGGCCGGATCACCGGCTATGCGATGAAGCCGGGGCTGGGATACTGGCGGCAGCAGATGTCGCTCGAACTGGTCTCGCCTGCCGATCGCATGCTCGTCACGCTGCCGCGGGGCCTGCGCTGGGGCTACATGGCGCTGCGGCCGTTCGGCTGGCTGATCCGCAGGCTGAAGCGCTGAACCGGGACTGCGATTGCGGGGCCGGGCGAAATCTGGTGAGAGGCGCGCACTATGGGAAAGGGACGATTGTGCTGACGGACCGGGAACGGGCGGAACGGCTCCGGCTGATGGAGCCTGCTGTCGCGGGAAGGCCGGACGCGATGGTCGCCCTGGCGCGCCAGTTCGCCGCCTGTGGCGAACAGGCAAGGGCGGTGGAGCTCGCGTTCGCGGCATCCGAACAGCTCGCCGGCGACGGCAATGCCGGCACGCTTGCAGGGCAGTTACTGAGCGACAGCGTGCCGCGCTGGCACTTCAACCTGCTGCGCGATACGGCGCGGAACCAGGCCTATGAAGACGCCATCCGCCGCGCGGTGACGCCGGGATGCCTCGTCCTCGAGATCGGCACCGGATCGGGCATCCTCGCGATGATGGCGGCGCGGGCCGGTGCGCGCGTCGTCACGTGCGAAGCGGACCCGTCGGTCGCCGCCGCGGCGCGCGCGGTCATCGCCGCCAATGGCTATGCGGATCGCGTGACGGTGATCAACAAGCACTCGACCGCGGTCGATCCGGCCGCCGACCTGCCGGAGCTGGCGGATATTCTGGTCTCCGAGATCGTCAGCAACGACCTGCTCAGCGAATACGTCTTGCCCGCGCATGCCGATGCGGTCGCCCGGCTGCTCAAGCCCGGCGCGCCGGTCATTCCCGCGCGCGGACGCATTCGCGTGGCGCTGGCCGAGGATCGTCTGTGGGAACAGGCGCGGGCAGGGACCGTCAGCGGCTTCGATCTGTCGCCGTTCAACCGAATTGGGCATCCGTCGCGTCAGATCGCGGTTGGTAGCCCCCGGCTGACGCTGCGGAGCGAGCCCGCCGACATTTTCGATTTCGATTTCGCCGCCAGTCCAGCCCCTGCCGATGCGAGCACGCACCGCGATCTCCGCGCCACCGGCGGGCCGGTGAATGGTATCGTGCAGTGGATCGCGCTCGATTTCGATGATCAGGGCACCTACGAAAATCCGCCGCTGGCGGGGTCGCAATCCTCCTGGGCCCTGCTTTTCTGGCCCTTCGCGGCGCCGGTGGAGACGGTGGCGGGCGACATCATCACTGCCGGTGCCTCGCATCTCGTCGATCGCCTGCGATTGTGGCGGGAACCACCTTGTTATTGAGGGGGTTTTGGGAGTATCCCGCAGCGCGCAGTATGGTCGGCATGTTGGGGGGCATCCGATATGTTCTGGCCTAGAGTGTAGGATGGATTCGATGGAAAAGCCCCAAGAACAGAAGATCGCGGCCCAGGACGAGGCTCTTGAGAGCTGGGTGAAGCCGCAGGTGGAATCCTATGCGCCGGTCAAGGCGGCAGAGGGCATTTTCTATAACCGTGGCGACGGCCTGACCAACATGACCCCCTAAAGGGTCGTGTTCTGAGAACGGTTGCATTTGCGAGTGTCGCGAGGCAACGGCTTGTTGCTAAATAGGTTTTCTTGATCTGCTGCGCGCGGTTGCGTGTCGGTGGGGTGAGGCGAAGTGATATCGCCAAATGTACAGGATGGATTCGATGGAAAAGCCCGTAGAACAGACGATCGTGGCTCAGGACGAGGCTCTCGAGACCTGGGTGAAGCCGCAGGTGGAATCCTATGCGCCGGTCAAGGCGGCGGAAGGCATTTCCTACAACCGTGGCGACGGCCTGACCAACATGACCCCCTGAAAGGGTCGTCCCCCGCGGGACATTATTGCGTTACGGGCACCCCGTTCTGACAGGGACGGGGTGCTTCTTGCTATCTGAATTCGACGGATTGGGGTTTTGTGACGATCGCTGGCCGGCCCTATGATCTATCGACCGCGGAACATGACTATCCGGAACGGTCGGAGCCGCCGTCTCGCAGCATCCTGATCTGCACGCACCCGCGCTCGGGGAGCACCCTGCTGGGCGAAGCACTGTATTTCGCGCGCGATCTGGGATGCCCTCTCGAATATTTCCACGCGGGTTTCCGGCCCCGGTTCGAGGCGCGATGGGGCGTCGATGACCTGGATGGTTTCGCGCGTGCCGTCTGGCGGCATCGCACCGGCCCGAATGGCGTGCTGTCGAGCAAGCTGATGTGGCGCGACATTCAGGAACTCGCGGAAGAACGCGAGCCCGGCGCGTTCGACGATCTGGAGTCACCGCCGGAGACCGCCTCGCCGGAGACCTATCGCCGCGTCGCGCAGATCATCGACGAGATCCTCCCCTCGCCGCTTTATGTCCATCTCTACCGCCGGGACCGGCTGCGTCAGGCCGTTTCGGGCATGGTCGCCACCCAGACCGGGCAGTGGCGCTCGATTCCCGGCGCCGAGATGGAGCGCCTCGCCGAGCCCGAATATGATGCGGACACGATCACCCGGCTGGTCGGCTATTCCGACTTCTGCCACGGCCATTGGCGCAATCTGATCGCGGCATCGGGCGCGCCCGCGCTGTCGATCGCCTATGAGGATCTGGCGAACGACTTTCAGGGAAGCGTTTCCGCGCTGTTCGCCAGCCTCGGCAGCGACGCCGCGCCGCCGCCGGTCCGCATGCGGCGGCAGGCGGACGGTGTGTCGGAAGCCTTTGTGATGCGCTATCTGCGCGAACGCTGCGCGCCTTCGGCGGGCTGAAGCCGCGCGCTCAGGCGCGGGTGACGTTGATCAGCCCGCGGCCCTGCATGTCGGTGACGAATTCGGCCACGTCCGCGCGGCACTGGTCGGGCGACACGGCAAACTGCTTCCGGATCGCGTCGCACAACGCTTCGAAGGTGATCGGCTGCTCGACAAGGGTCCAGATGCGCGAGGCCGGGCCGTTGAGCTGGTAGAAATAGCTGCTCTCGATATCCATCAGCAGCGCTTCGTCGGCAGTATCCGCGCCGACGACGTCAGGCCGGCGTGCGATAAGGTCGTCGCTGTGAAGCGCTTGCGGCATCGAAATTAAACTCCGTGGTCTGGCCGGATCAGCTCAGGCCGAACGCATGGTGCAGCCACATATCGGTGGCAAGTGCAAACCAGACCGGCCCCATCGGTGCATGGGGAAATTCGCCCTGCGATCCTTCGCGGCGCCATTTGAGATAGGGTTCGTGGAGTGCGGCGATCTCCTTGCCGTCCATCCAGCCGAGCTTCACCGGCAGCAACTCGCTGGCCGGCCGCGCGGTGAACATCGCCTGATGCGCGTCGACCGAATGATTGGTGAAGGCTGCCTTGGACGTGCGCGTCCGCACCATTTCGGGCAGCGTTCCGCGCATCGCTTCGCGCAGGATCAGCTTGCGGTAGTTCTTCACCAGCATGTGGTTTCCCGACGCGCCGATCATGAACCGGGTCAGCCGCGCGTCGTGGAAGGGGTGGCGGACCTCCACGCCCTGGCTCTCGGCATAGGCAAGCGCGGATTGGGCGATCAGCTGGCGGTTGCCGAAGGTGAATACGGCGTAGCGTGAGTGCTGGGCGAAACCGCGAATGCCGTCGCGCGGCAGCAAATCGTGCCAGCGGTCCTGCAGGTCCACCTTGCGCATCCATTCGGGACGCAGCCAGCGCACTTCCGGATTGCGCCAGTCGAGATGCGGATGCCGCAGCGCCTGCCGGTAGCGCGGGCTGACGATCGGACGGCCCGCGATATAGACGGTCTTGAGTGCGCTGATGATCCAGGGCGCGTCGGGCCAGTGCTTGCGGCCGTGAGCCAGCAATGAAATCCAGCGCCCGCGCGCCAGCAGATCGGGCCAGTGCGCCAGCGATCCATTCATCCAGTCGTCGCCGCCTTCGCCAGTCAGCAGCACTCGCCGCCCGTTTGCCTTCAGCGCGGCGATGGCGCCGGCCATCGTGTCGAGCGCGTTGGGGCGGACCGGCAGCTGATAGGTCTGCTCGCACCATTGCTGCGCCGCTTCGATCGAGAAGGGCGTTGCGCCGACGACTTCGGCGGTGATGCCGGTATGCGCCTCGACAGCGCTGCTATATTCGGTTTCGTCGTGCGGTTCGCCGGGGAAACGCGCCGAGATCGCGCCGAACGGCTTGTCGAGCCTGCCCGCACGGTGGAGCTCGGCCGCGCGGCATACGATCGCCGACGAATCCAGCCCGCCGGAGAGTTGCGACGTCACCGGCCCGGTGCTGCGCCCCGCCGCGATCAGCGCGAGGTCGAACAGTTCGCGGAACTTCTCGACATGATCGTCCATCGAGCGGCCGTGCCAGTCTTCGAACGGACCACCATGCCAGGCCTTCACGCTCAGCTGGCCATTGTCGAGGAACACCGCGCCGCCCTGCGCGACGCGCTGGACATTATCCCAGAAGGTGTCGGTTTCGGTGATGAAGCGCCCGGCGAGGAATTCGGCCAGCGCACCTTCGTTCAGCCGCCGCTCGAGCTTCAGCCCGACGACCAGCGTGCGGGCGTCGGTCGCGAAGGCGAAGCGCGTGCCGTCAAAGGTCCAGTGGAGCGGCCGCCATCCCAGCGCCGAACGGAACAGCGACAGCCTCCGAGCGGAGGCCTCATGGATCGCGATCGCGAAATCGCCCGCCAGCGGTTGCACGAAATCGCGCCCGAAACGCTCGTACAGCGCCAGCGCGATCCGTCCGTCGGGCGCGTTGCGCAGCGCATCGCCGGCGGGGCCGAGCAGGGCGATCAGCGCCGCGCGATTGTCCAGCCGCCCGTCCAGCAGCAGCGCCGCCCCGGAGGCGCCGATGAAGGGCTGGATCTCGCCCACCGCTTCCGGCGTGGTGGCGTGGGCGAACCGCGCCGTGCCGAACGCGCCTTCGCGCCAGGTCGAGACGCCGTCCATGCCGCGCGGCGGGGCCGCGGCGATCATGCCGTCGAGCATGTCCGCCGTTACGTCACGCCCGCCGGTGTGGAGTATGCCAGCGATCGCGCTCATGACGGAATTTGGCCGAGACGGGTCATTCGGCCGCCAAAAGCCCCTTCTCGAGCGATGTCGCGACAAAGGCGTCGACATCGCCCTGTACCAGCGCCAGCGGCGCGTCGTGCGAGGCGGCCAGCATCGCGCCGATCTCGTCGGGCTGCTGGCCGGTCGCCAGCGCGCTCCAGATCGCCGAGCCGGTGCGATTGAGCGTGTGATAGCTGCCGTCCCGCGCGTCGAACAGCGTAAGCGGGCCTGAGCTTGGAACCCAGGAAACCCAGGAAGCGCAACGGATCATGATGTTTTCCCCGGCCGGATCGGCCTGGCGCCGCCGTAGCACTCGCCGTGCCCCGCGATCAATCGGTTGCGTCTGCGGTATGGGTTTGCGATTGGGGCGAAATTGGTGATCCAGGGGCCTGGCTTGAGTTTCGGTTATTTTTTCGGCGGTGTTCAGCTGGTTTCCGATATCCCTCTGACGGGATTGCGGTCCCTGACCGGCGACCGGCCGGATCTTCCGCGGATCGAAGTCGTCGCGGGCGTCGGCGAGGCTCCGCCCGAGGACAAGCTGCATTTCGACTGGCACGGCCGGTTCCAGATGCGGCTGGGCGAGGCGGGCGGCGAGTGGCGCATGGGATCGCCCTGGGGCACCTATCTGTTCGATCGCGCGGCGTCGCGGGTCCGCATCTTCGGCGCGGATGGCCCCGATGCCACGGTCATCAAGGATCTGTTCGCGCGGCGGCTGCTGCCGCGTCTCGTCAAGCTGAAGGGCGGGGCGACCTATCATGCCGCGTCGCTGGCGCGGGACGGAAAGGCGATTCTGGTGATGGGACCCTCGGGCGCGGGGAAATCGACCATGTCGGTCGGCCTCGCCGCGACCGAGGGATGGGACATATTGGGTGACGATATGGCGCTCATCTGGGGCGACGGCGCCGGAATGGTCGCGCCTGCCGCCGCCGATGTGACGATCTGGCCCCAATCCTGCGCCGGGCTGAACCTGCCGCCCGAAGCCTGTACGCCGCTTGAGGGCTATGACGGCAAGCACGCCTTCCACCCGCGGCGCATGGACAGCCTCGATCCGGTGCCGCTCGGCGGCATCTTCTTCCTCAATCGCGGCGATTGCGACCGCGCGCAACTGACGCGCCACACCCGCGCCGAAGCCTTCACCCGCGCGCTGAGCCAGCTCATCTATTTCAATCCGAGCGGCGGGAAGGGGGGCGAGCGCCTCGAATCGGTCATGCGCCTCAATGCCCTGCTCGGCGAGGTGCCGGCCTGGACGCTGACCTATCCGGCGTCCTACGCCAGTTTCGGCGCCGCGTCGGACAGCATCCGCGCCGCGCTGCAGGCGGCCTGAGCGAGGGGCCGCCGATGCGCTGGCTCGATCAGGCGTCGGAATCCGTCAATCACGGCGAACGCATCGCGCAGGCCGAAGACCGCGTCGTGCGAAGCCCGGACGATCCGGCCGCGCTGAGAGCGCTTGGCGATGCTTGCCTGCGCGCGGATCGCTTCGCCCGAGCCCGCGAAGCCTATGCCGCGCTGCTCGACGCGGATCCCGCCGGGTTCGATCGTTGGCTGGAACTGGCCGAGACGAGCATGTGGGCGAACGCGCCGAAGGAGGCGCTGATCGCCGCCGAGCGCGGATTGCGCGCCGGCGGCCCCGACGATCTGCACATGTGGCGGGGCTTCGCCTTTCGCCAGCTGGGCCTCGCGCCTCAGGCAAATGCGGCCTTCCTCCGGGCGCTGGGCTGCGGCGATCTCGACCGGCCGCATCTCGCGCTGAAGGCAGTGCTGCGGCCGCTTGCCGAACGCGGCGACCCGGCGGAGCTGCTTGCGCTGTGCGACCGGCTGGAACCGCTGCATGGCCGCAGCGCGCTGGTCCGCGGCTATCGCGCCGCCGCGCTCAGCCGGCTCGGCAGGGACGCGGAGGCCCGCGCGCTGGTCGATCTCGATCGTCACGTCGTGTGGGAGCCGATCGCGCCGCCGCCCGGATATGCCGATATCGCTGCGTTCAATCGCGCGCTTGCCGCCGAGATCCTCGCGCAGCCGCCCGCGACGACCGCCGATCCCGGGGTGGAGATCAACTATGCCGCCGATATCGGCCCGGCGCTCGCGGTGCTGCAGGATGTCGTACGGAGCCGGATGGAAGCGTTTCTGGCGCGCTACGACGAACTCGCGCTGCACCACGCCCTGCCGCCGCCGCCGCCCGCCGCGCGGATGCGGGTGGGCACCACGATCATTCGCGACGAGGGCAGCAACCGCCAGCATATCCACCCGACCGGCTATCTCTCCTCGGTCTATTATGTGCAGGTGCCGCAGAGCGTGCGCGCCGCCAACGATCCGCGCGGGAGCCTCCAGATCGGCCCGTGCGACCAGCGCACCGGCGGACACCGTGCCTGCTGGGGCGAACGGCTGATCAAGCCGGTCGAAGGCTGGCTGGCGCTGTTCCCCTCGCACTTCTTCCACGATGTGATCCCGCCGCTGACCGCCGAGCCGCGGATTTCGGTGCCGATGGACCTGGAACCGGTCTGGCGCGCCTGAAGGTAGCGACTTCGACCCCGCCAGGGTTCGCAAGCGCGAACGCGCGCCCGAGCTTATGCGAGGCTCTTTTCACAAAATTGGCGCGCCCGGTTGGATTCGAACCAACGACCACAGGCTTAGAAGGCGTGAAATTAAACCATTATGAATCAATGTGATACGTCTAATTTTTTGTTTAGCATCCGTGTCGAACTACGTGCCTCTCCTCTCTGACCCAAACGGGTCTGGCGCCATTCTGGCTGCGGTTCGATGGCTTGAAGGCACGCTTCTGGGTACCGTCGCCATCAAGATTGCCACCGCGACGATTGCCTGGATCGGGGTGATGATGCTCACAGGGTGGATCGATCTGTGACAGGGCGCCACCACGATTATGGGATGCTTCATTCTGTTCGGGGCGACCAGCATTGTTGCCGGCCTCCGCGTTTTCGCTTCGGGCGATACGCCAGCCGTAGCGGCGGCCGATCCCTCGCCGGCCATTGTCATTCCGCCAGTCGATCCGGCACGCCAAGCCGGATCCCTATGCCGGCGCCTCGCTGCGTCGTCCGTGACTGGAATTCTGGATCAGGCCATTTCGGACTAAATTTCAGCTTCATCCATATTGGAGCAGACCCCTCCCTGAGGGATACTACGTAGGCAATGGCGTCGCTTCGATTCGCCGTTCATGGGGGACAACGAAGCATGCAGCGTTTTGCTCGATGGCTTTTCCCGGCGGTATTCGTTTGCGCTGGCCTCGCCGGTCTCTCGATGACCGCGGCGTCTGGGTCTGGCGGCAACGAGACGATCAACTACACCTATGATGCGCGCGGACGGCTTGTCCGGGTCGAGCATTCGGGCAGCGTGAACAACAATCTCCAAGCCAACTACACCTATGACAAGGCCGAGAACCGCGTGCTGGTGAACGTCACCGGCTCGCCCAATTGATCAGGCCGCCA
This sequence comes from Sphingomonas sp. G-3-2-10, assembly GCF_012927115.1. Lineage (NCBI taxonomy): Bacteria > Pseudomonadati > Pseudomonadota > Alphaproteobacteria > Sphingomonadales > Sphingomonadaceae > Sphingomonas > Sphingomonas sp. G-3-2-10. The sequence continues at coordinate 764,810 of NZ_JABBFY010000001.1, forward strand.
GTTCCTTGAGCCGCCAATTCCGTAAGCCGATAGCTTAGTTCGAACCTTTTACCGGGGGATCACTAATGGGAATCCACAACTCCGGCCGCGCGCGCGGCCGTTGGGCGGGCCGCGTTGCGCTCTCGCTCAGCACCATCCTGGCAAGCGGTCTCGCGATGCCGGCGCTGGCACAGACGCCGCACCCAAACCCGGACGGAAACGGCGTCGACCTGACGACGGGCCAGTTCACGCCCACGCTGCCGATCGCCTCGATCGGCTCCGGGCAAGCCGAGCTGGCACTGGTCGCCTATGACGGGCAGACGGACAATTGGTCGAGCATCTCGCTCATGCAGACCTCCACCGGCGGCACGATCACCTATCTGATCACGACCGGACGCGCCACCGACCGGTTCACCAGCGCCGGCCCGGCATCCACGCGCGGCAGCGGTGCGACGCTGACGCTGTCCGGTACCGGCGGCGAGATGATCTATCGCACGCTGGACGGCGTCGAGATCAGCTTCCCGATCCCCGTCGGTCCTGGCGGCACGTCCAATCTGTGCGACGCGGTCAACAACAACAATTGCTTCCTTCTGCCGCAATCCATTTCCGGCAAGAGCGGCATGTCTGCGCTATTCGAATGGGAGATCGATACGGTCTGCGAGGGGCTACCCAGCCCGGAAGGTCCGCAGAATTGCCTGTACAACTGGCGGCTTGCCAGCGTCGCCAATGGAGGGGGCTATTCGCTCGCCTGGACCTATGCGAGCAACAATCCGAGCACCGGCCCGGTCTGGCATCGCCCGACCAGCGTCGCGATGAAGAATGGCAGCACGACGGTAAACACCGTCACCTATGCCAATCCCTCGAGCGGCGTAGACACGATCACCGCGCCGGGCGGCGGCGTCTGGCGCTTTACCGGCGCGGGCTATGTCATCACCGGCATTCGCCGCCCCGGCGCCAGCACCGACTCCACGTCGGTCAGCTATTCGGGCTCCATCGTAACCTCGCTGACGCGCGATGGCATCACCACCGGCTACAACCGGTCGCTATCGGGATCGACCGCGACGATGGTGGTGACCGACGCCCAGTCGAATACCACGACCGTGGTATCGGACATCACGAAATACCGGCCGACATCGATTACCGACAGCCTCTCGCGCACGACCAGCTATGCCTATGACAGCGTCGGCCGGGTCACCGAGATCACGTTCCCGGAGGGGAACAAGATCGCCTACACCTATGATGGCCGCGGCAACGTCACCGAAACCCGGATCAAGGCGAAATCGGGGTCCGGCCTGTCCGATATCGTCACGACCGCCAGCTATCCGTCGAGTTGCACCACGCCATCGTGCAACAGCCCGAACTCGACCGTCGATGCGCGCGGCAATGTCACCGATTATACCTATGACAGCACGACCGGATTGCTGACCAGCGTGACCGCGCCGCCGCCAACCTATGGCGCCAAGCGCCCGCAGACGCGCTACAGCTATTCGGCCAACAGCGCGGGCATCTCACAGGTGACCAGCACCTCGCAATGCGAGGTCGGCGAGGCCAGCGACACGCCGAGCTGCGTCGGCACCGCGGACGAAGTGAAGACGACTGTCGTCTATGACGACAATCTCAACGTGACCAGCGTGACCCGCGCTGCCGGCGATGGAAGCCTGACCGCAACCACCAGCGCGACCTATGACCTGTCAGGCAATCTGGTAACCGTCGATGGCCCACAGTCCGGCGGCGACGACATCACCACTTTCCGCTACGACGCGGACCGCCGCCGCGTGGGCATGGTGTCGGCCGATCCGGATGGCAGCGGTTCGCTCAAGCGGCGCGCTGTCAGGCAGACCTACAATGCCGATGGTCAGCCGACTGCGACCGAGTTCGGCACCGTGAACGGCACCAGCGATCCCGACTGGGCGGCATTCGCATCGCAGCAGCAATCTACCGCCAGCTATGACGCCAATGGCTTCAAGACGAAGGATGTGGTGACGGCTTCGTCGACCACCTACCAGGTCACCCAATATAGCTATGACGCGGTCGGCCGCCCCGAATGCGTTGCGCTGCGGATGAACAGCGCCACTTGGGGATCGCTGCCGTCATCGGCCTGTACCGCTGGCACCGCGGGCAGCTTCGGCGAGGACCGGATCACCAAAACCAGTTACGACACGGCCGGACAGGTGACGAAGGTCCAGACCGGCTATGGCGTCAGCGGCGCCCAGGCCGACGAAGTGACGTCCACCTATAGCAGCAACGGCCAGCTTGCGACTCTCACCGATGCCGAAGGCAACAAGACGACGTACGAATATGACGGCCACGATCGCGTCGCCAAGACGCGCTACCCGGATACGACCAAGGGCGCCGGCACCAGCTCGACCACCGACTATACCCAGCCGGCCTATGATGCGGCCAGCAACGTCACCAGCATCCGGCTGCGCGACGGCACGTCGATCGGCTTTACCTATGATGCCCTGAACCGCCCGACCGCGAAGAATCTTCCGGGCAGTGAGCCGGACGCCGCCTATAGCTATGACCTGCTCGGTCGCTTGGCGGGCGCCAGCCATAGCGGCAACGACCTGACCTTCACCTATGACGCGCTCGGCCGGAACCTGAGCGTGCGCAGCACGGCACTCGATACATCAAGCTATAATGGGACCGTATCCTATGAATACGACGTTGCAGGTCGCCGCACACGGATGACTTGGCCGAACGGCCAGTATGTCACCTACGACTATCTCGTCACTGGCGAGAATACGGTGATCCGCGAGAATGGCGCGACCTCCGGCGTGGGCGTGCTCGCCACCTTTGCCTATGACGATCTGGGTCGCCGCACGAGCCTGACCTATGGCAACGGGGTGATCACGACCTACACGGTGGACAATGTGTCGCGCCTGTCGTCGCTGTCGCACAATCTTTCGGGTTCGGGCTACGACGTTACGACCAGCTTCACCTACAGTCCCGCCAGCCAGATCGCCGGGCAGACCCGCACCAATGACAGTTATGCCTGGGGTAGCCACTATAATGTCGGTCGCAACTATACGTCGAACGACCTTAACCAGTTGACCGCTGCCGGCGGAACAAGCCTGGGCTATGACGCTCGCGGCAACCTGACCTCTTCGGGCAGCGACAGCTTCGGCTATAGTTCGGAAAACCTGCTTACCAGCGCGACGGTAGGCAGCACCAGTTCGACGCTGCAATATGATCCGCTGGGCCGCTTGTACAAGATTGATGTCAGCTCAGTGGGCCAGCGCTTCCTGTATGACGGCGTCGAGCAAATCGCGCAGATGAATGACTCCGGCATCATGCAACGGCGCTATGTTCGCGGACCCGGTGCAGACGAGGTTCTGGTAGAATATACAGGCCCTACAACAACGACGCGCACCTTCCTCCAGACCGACGAACGCGGTTCGGTTGTGGTGCGGAGTGACGGAACGGGCGCGAAGATCGTGATCAACAGCTATGACGAATATGGGATTCCGGCGAGCGGAAATGCCGGGCGGTTCCAATATACCGGGCAGGCGTGGCTGCCGGAGCTTGGGATGTATTACTATAAGGCCCGGGTTTATTCGCCGACGTTGGGGCGATTCATACAGACTGATCCGATCGGATATGGCGATGGAATGAATCAGTACGCTTACGTGGTGAACGATCCGGTTAATTTGATTGATTCAACTGGCCATAATGATGATATTATTGTCACGGGACAGCCACCCAAGAGTCGCGCAACGGGACACGCCGCTCTGTTGAGGTCATTCCGTCCCCATGGTTCGGGCGAAGATACAGCAGGGGGTACTCAGGATCCTGACGATGATGAACGAGATCGGGCCGCAGAAGATGATTACAATATATGTCGCGGCCTAGCTTCGCCTGCTGCAAGGGGTAGGTCCTGGGCAAGTGCTGCAGATCGGGATGCAGCGCGTAGTAGAGGAAAGCCCATTCCTCCGTTAATTACCAGAAGATCACAAAACCCGGTACCGCCACCCACAAAACAAGAAAATAAACCAAAGCCAACATCTTGGTGGCCTGCCGCAATAGTCGGGACGATTGTTGTGGTGGGAGGGGCTATAATTTATACCTTGTTCACTACAATTTAGCTAAAATATTCACTAGTCTAATGCGTATGATATAATTATTATATATATGTGGAGTTATCTATGGAGGTTGAATTTACGCGATATTTGTCACATCGCGACGGTAAAAATGTTAAAATAACTGTTCTTCCTCCCGAAGAAATTTCATATATGGAATGGAAATGTCACTATAGAATAGATGGAATTGGAAAATTTAAAGAAAAAATATCATATGGAATCGATGCAATACAGGCATTTTATCTTTCTCTTATTTATATTTCAACGGAAATATATTCTTCGGATGATTATAAAAACGGAAATATTACTTGGGAGGGTGCGTCACTTGGAGATATAGGATTACCTATATCTAACAATATTTTGGAAGATGTTAAAATCGATATGATTCGTGTAAAAATATTGATAGAAGGTAGAGGGGAAGTGTAGTTTAGTAATATATTACCGTGAGTTGCGGTTTGCGAATTACAAATTGCGGTGACACGTGCAACAGAATTACGGGAATTAAGGTGATGGTGTGGACGGCGATCTGTTGAGGGTTTGATTCGGGGTTGCCCGGCATCCACGGTGCGATGTCGAAGTCCACCAGAGGAGCACCATCCACATGAGAAGGGTAAACGCCGATCTTTCGGCTGTCACGATGGTCAGCGTCGATCTGGCCAAGCATGTATTTCGAATTGCGGTGACAGTTTACTAAAAACCGATTGCGATCCCTTGGCCCATGCCGCCATACTACCATGGACCGAAAGGCGTTCGACCGATGTTCGGGCTACCCACTGGCGTGCATAATTTCCACAGTTAGAGTTACCACATCCACAGTTAGAGTTATATGCCGGCGATCATCCGCGCCGACGCGCTGGATCAGCACGGTGTTGACCTCGTCAACACCAATCGGTCGCAGTTGCGCGAGGATAACGAGATCGTCGGAAGTCTTGTTAAGTTCATCGAAGAGGCGATACGAAAGTCACTCGCGGCTCATGCAAAAAGGCGGGAGAGCGACGTCGATCAGCAGATCGAGAAGTCTAAGGCTGCGAAGAGAATGATGCGGCTGACGAACACTCTTGCAGGGGAAGTACGTACCTCCACTAAGCAGCTGTTGCGCGCGTTAGCTGTCAAGCATGGTGCCGACTCGACCGAGTTCAACTAGCTTGCACCGCTCGTTGTTGAGTCCGTTAATGCGGGCGAGGTGCTGATCCGGCTGAGTGAATTGGGACACGACCCAAAGTCGCTCCAGGTTGTTGCGCTAAACCTTGCTGAGTTGGCCGAGATTGAAAAAAAGCGACGCTTTGAAAATCTATCGTGGTCACCGAAACGGCATTATAGCACTGCTCAAGCTAGTTGAGGAAGGTGAAGAGGAGCTTTGGAAGGTAAAGGGAATTGAGGGGTGACTTCATACGCTCTTGAAGGAGAACCCTTGGCTAATCAAACCGGAATATGCCCGTTATCTCACGAGTGACGAACGACTAGGCAGTGTTTCTGTCGCCATCGCAAAGCACTTGGGCATTGACGACCCATCGAAAATGAACGATCCGACACGACCAGATCTGGTATTCGTCCTAAGCGACACCAGCATGCCGCACATGATTTCAGTAGTGGAACTCAAGAGTCCGTCGCCGCCGCTCAACAACGACCATTTGACCCAGCTCGAAATATACAGGGCAAAAATTGAAAATTATTGCCTCCACCAACTCCAGCGCAGCGTGACCGTGCACGGATATTTGATGGGAGCAATTCCGAAGGAAAAGACGACCGTAGATAAAGAACTATTGCTCCGGACGAAGGTTGCCAAGACCGGACCCGATACGCCGTGGATGGTCATAGGAATACGTGCGCTTCTTGAGCGGGCTCAAGCCACGCACCAACGTTCATCGATGCGCTCGATAAGTACATACAGAATGGTATTGCTGGTGAAGATGGCGTCCAGGATGGGGTCGGGGCGATGGCAGCGGCAAACGACCCTAGTTCGGATGAGGCGGCCGAATAGTTGGAGGGATTAACTTCCGCATTCAATCCTCACCCTAGCCCAGCAAACCACCGCGAATTACCCCAGCGTCACCCCGTGCCACCCTCGGCCCCGCCGCAGCACGTGCCGGACCCGCTAACCCACTCTGTCGAATCAGGATCCTGACGCACCCGACATAGCGAAGATGGGCACCGCGATCATTGGGAAATATCTGTGCAGCTGGGCGGATAACATCCACTTTTCGCCCCAATCTACGCCATTGAGGCTTCATTCCAACGCCGAAAGCGGCCGTTCTTTCAGCCAGCGACCAAAATTTGGAACTCATGTGCGGCTGATCCGGAGGCTGTCCACTCGGTCATTCCGATCCTAGAATCGCATCGATATTTGCCGCCTGCGCTCTTAGAGATTTGCGAATCGCAATGCAGCGTTCGGTATTGTGGTTCTCCAACAATGTCTTCCGACTCTTGTGAGCATAGTCGTTGCGCAACTTGTTCAGTGGGATCTCGTCACCTTCAATATCGGCAAACTTTTTCAACTCAGCGAGGTGGTCTTCGACGTGTCCCGAGGCGTCGAGGATTTTGCGGGTGAGTCGCCATCGGGTGTAGGTGTCATACGTCGCTGTCAGAAATTTTTCCGTCAAATGGGTTCCTAAAGCTTCCGCGTCCGACGGAAAGGCATCGGCTTTCTTTTTTGCGGCCTTAGCCCTCTCATCCACGATCTCTTTCAGGTATTTTGCGACATCAACCTGCTGACCTTCGGTCAGCTTGGGCCATACCTTCAGATAGATCTCGTAGAATTGGGTGTCGATTTCGGACACGCCCTCCATCAAGAGTCCGCGCACCTGTTTCACCGTTTGCTCGCGGTTCAAAAGGCTGCCGACGACACTCTTGACCTTCTGAATGAGCGCGGTCCTGTTCGCTATATACACGCCGTCCAGCTGTGCCTCTCGCACGGCCTCGTGAAGATCGCTCACACTACTCGACGAATAGAAGATGACCGGGAGATAGATGTGGTCGGTCTCTCGGATGAGGCGAACGAGCTGGTCACCCTGCAAGCCGACCATATTATAGTCCACCATCAGCAGGTCCAGGTCCGGATCCTTTAGATGATGCTCTAGCCGCTCCTTGATCGACCCATCCTCGGTCGCCTCGACGAAAGTTATATCGGCCCGGATGCCAGACTCTTCGAGGAAGTCCCGCACGTCCGCCTGGTCGGTGTCGGTGCTCTTTGGTTCATCATCGATCCAGAGGATGTTGTAAGCAGTTTTCATGCTTTGAATTCCATTCGGACTGTAGCGCCAACGCCGTCGGCGCCGCTCGAGATGGAGATCTTGCCCTGCAGTTCGTCGACAATTTGCTTGGCATGACTCAACCCGATGCCCGAGCCTGAGGTGTTGGTTATTCCCTTTTCAAAGAGCTCATCGGGTGAGAAGCGATCGGTTAGGCCGCTACCGTTATCGGTGAATTCCAGAACAACATTCTTGCCGCTGCTATAGGCCCTGACAACGAGCTTTTTGGCGCCCGCCTTGCCGGCATTGTCGACCAGATTGTCTACGAGCATGGTCAATTCTATCGGCCGGAAGGAGCGGACAAGCTGACAGTGCTCAGGATTTTCATACGTCGTCCGCAGATTCCAACCGAGACCGACATCTTTGAAATTCTCGAGATACTCATCCACGAACTGCAGCATGTCGTTTCGCACGCGGTTCGTTGAAATGTCGAAATCGGCTTTCGACGCCAATTTCGAAACGTTCTGGATTTTCTCGATCTCAAACAGGCTCGCCTCGATGACATCGAAGAGATCCGCTTTTGAATAATTCCCCTCATTCGCCCTGTAGCGACGGACTACGCGATCCATTCTCTTCAGGAGGGACCCAGCGACAAGCCCAATCTGGTGATGCAGCTGGATAATTCGGGTTTGGTCGGCCGTGCTTTCGAACTGAGCAAAGATCCTTTTCCGCTGCTCGGATTCGAGCTGCTTTTCGACCTGACCGACCTTCAATTCGAGCCCGCGGTTGGTGCGGTTCTTTTGGGCCAGTTCCTTTGCCTGACGGCTAATGAAGCGCGAAAGATCCCGCTTTTCGGCCGGTAGCAGCTTATCGATCGGCGTGCCGTCAAACCGCTCTTCAAGCGTCTCGACCAGATCATCATAATCCTGAGATTCTTGATCGGCGAGTGACGACAAATATTTCAGATTGATGTCGATGTCGATGATATGGTTCTGCGGAGATCTGATCGTTACAACGGAATCAATCGTCTCCAGAACTGGCTTCTCGCCCTGGAGATATTGATAGTTGCCCGCGAGTAGCTCCTCGTCATTATCTTCGCCGATCGTGCGGTCGATCCTGTCCCAGTCCAGGCCGTCAACGACGAATTTCTCGAGCTTCCTCATAGCCTTATGGAATAGGCCGTAGACGAGTTCATCGTCGAATGAACTGCTGATGGTCTGGCTGTCCGTGGCAAGCTCTCGGAACGCTGTATTGCGCTTCAGGCCTTCTCGGCTCGACACGGGTTCGAACTTCTCATCCGCGTCGGTAATTTGGATGAAACCGACTAGCTCGCGCAAACCGAAAAAGCGACGCTGACCCTGGGCTTTACGCTTATCGATGCCCAGCCAATCGTCTCCGATGGAGCCGTAAGGGAACACGCGGAAACTGTTCAGGAACAGGAAGACAGAGCCATATTCTACGGACCGATACCCCGTGCGCCTTTTGAAGAAGGCCTTGGCGGGCTGGTTCAAGTAAAATAGCGTCAGCTTGATGTTGCGCAATTCCGAGTAAGGATTTTTCTCCGTGCTTTTGAAGAGAAAATCGCCGTCATGGCGCAACTCAAACGTGATGAACTTTCCCTCGGTATCGACGTCGGCTTGAATCGACGACGCTCGAAAATCGAGTTCCTCAAAAATCTTGTTCTCAATCGGACCGTTCAGCGGATGCTTCGGGCCATATTTCCAATGGGAGAAGTTGACCGAAAACTCGTTATCCGGATCGATGATAAAGCGCTCAAGTTCCTTGCGAAGCGAACGCAGGCGATCGGCATCCCATTCGCTGCGTAATCCTCGGATCGTGAGGACGGTCCCATGGGCAGCCCGCTCAGGGCCCATCGCCTGTCGAAATTCCTCCAGCGTGGGTTCGCTAGCAAATAGGTCGATGCTGCCAATCTCTTGATCGCGCCCATCAACTTCGAATTTCGTCCAATCGACGTCGAGTTTGACGGGCTTCTGACCGTCCTTCCTCGTCATGATCTGCAGATTTGTGCCCAGACGATCGCAGGAGAAACGGCCAATCCCCTTGCTACCCGCATAGGCGCCGACTGATGGGGCGGAGTTTTTCTTCTCTGAGTAGGCGATGTTGAGCCATTTATGCTCGATGTCATCGAGCGTCATGCCGTGCCCGTTATCGGAGATCACCAGCTCGCTTGCTTCGCTGGATCCGAACTGTCGAAACTCGATCCAGACATCGAAGGCGCCCGCATCTTTCGAGTTTTTAATAAGCTCGATAATCGCAATGTCGTCGCTGATGATAAGCCCGCGACCGACAATGTCCTTGAGTCTGGCATGCGCGCTGAACTTCAGGGGTAGGAGCTCACTCATGGGATGCTATCTCAAGTAGTGTTTCGCCAATTGCTTCGGCGAGAAGCGGCGGCACAGCATTTCCAACCTGCGTATATCGCGGGCACTCTTTCTTTCGACGATGGCCGCCGGTCGTATATTTCCCTTTGAAGCTGAACCAGTCGGGGAAGGTTTGAAGCCGGGCGTTCTCCCGCACCGTCAAGATCCTGGGCTCGCCATAGTGGATCATGTCGTCCGGAAGGGTGGTGACAGTCCGCGCGAGCATGTCTGGATGCAAGGGGGTCAAGCACTGCTTCTTGGTGCTGAACTTTTCCCGGTTTTCAGGGGACAGCGAGCGACCGCGCGGACATTGCTCTAGAATTCGCGAGAACCGCGCGACGATCTCGGGCGTGTGGTTGGGAAGCCGCAAGCTGTCAGGCGCAAAGCTCGGAGGCACACCGGTGCGCATGAGCTGCTGAAATGTGCTCAGGGGGCCGCTGCCATCATAGCGAACTTGCTTGAATCGTTGATCATACGGATAGTCGATCAACGCCCCACGCAGAGTTTCCAAGTCGCCGATCGCCTCGCGCACGCCAACCTTATGGCCATTGAGTGATCGACGGTCACGAAACGCGCGAATGTTGCTCGTCAGAACCTTCAGCGGATCACTTTCGCAACCATCCTGATCCTTGCGGATGCAAACCATGATAAAGCGTTTCCGCATCTGCGGAACGCCAAATTTGGAGGTGTCGATGAGCTCCGAATAAACCTCGTATCCGAACTCCCCAAGCGAGGCCAATTGCAGGGCAACCCGATGAGAATAGGGCATCTCGTCCTCGGCAAACGGGTGTTGGAAGCCGCGGACATTCTCAAGCAGGAGATACCTCGGCTCTATCAGCCGAACGATCTCAATATATTCCTCGGTGAGACGGTTGCGCGGATCGTCATTGCTCCGCAGGCCTGCCATTGAGAAGCCCTGACAAGGCGGGCCACCCGCGATCAGATCGACCTGCCCCTTGAGCGCCTTGAGCTGTGTCCGATAGTTTTCGAGAAGGTGCGATGTCGTCATGGCTTCGCATGGAAGCCACTCTGGCCACGAAAATTGGTAGCGCCCCCCGGTTTCACAAAGATTTGCGCTGAACGTGGAGAAGGCGTCCTCTGACTTTTCGATCGAGAACAGGCCTTTCCAGCCCGCCATGAGCAGCCCCAGCGAAAGGCCGCCGCAGCCCGAAAACAAATCGATGAACGTCTTAGAGCTTGGCGATGGCGCACCAGAGGCCGTCGGTTCGACGCTCATTGAGACACCAACTCGTCTGCGTCGAGGCTCCGATCCAATTGTCGACCAAGCGCTGCTGCGATCTTGTGAAGTGTCAGCTCTGACACCGCGCCGCCCTTTTCAGCTTTAGCGACGGTCGCTCGATCCAGATCTGCGAGCCTCGCGAACTGGTTCTGCGAAAGCTTCGCCTCCAAGCGCAGGCTTTTGATTTTGCTCATTATGATCCGCTTCCCGGCACCCACGGCGTGAACACGCGCTTCTCAACCCCGCACGAAACATACGCATAAATCAGCATAAGTCAGCATAATTCAGCAACGGCGATAGCCTCTTTCACGCCGAGATCGACCTGATTGACATCCACATACTCCGGGAAGATGAGCGTTCGGTCGTGCAAGGTTCGGCACTTTGGGTCTTCCGTTGGTATTCGGCTCATGACTGGCGCGGCGGGGCTTCATCCGCGTTCGGCTGCCTGATCCAGTTCACTGTCGACGCGGAACACGGGTCGGTTTGAGGAGGACTCTAAGTTCTCCAGTGGTGACGTGGCTGCGACACCTTTGCTCTGCTGTTTGACCTCGGCGGCATCGCGCAGAATGTATCGCGCTAGATCCTGCGCGGTTTTGCGGCCGACATTGCGCCATGCTCTTTTTGAAATGCGGCCAGCTTGCCACGCGGAGCGCATGTCGTGGTTGCCGCAGCCGCTGAACTGCCAGTCAGCTACCAGCACAATCTCGATCGCTTGACGCATCCTCTCGCTGAGGCGATGATCCAAGCATGGCTCAGGGAATGATCCGCGAACAACTTTCGGGCGCAGTTTGCGCGGTGGAGTTGCAGCCGAGCAGAGAACGTCTCTAGGCCTCGAACGTCGCGAGATCGAGGGACAGATCAAGAAGCTCGTTGATCGCGTCGTGGAAACGAGCAGCGAGACGCTGATCGCCGCCTATGAGCAGCGCATTACGGAATCGGAAGCGCGAAAGGCCGAGATAACTGAGCGGATGGCCAATCTTGAACGCCCGCTCGGAACCTTCGACGAAGCATTTAGAACGGCGATGCTGTTCTTCTCAAGTCCTTATAAATTATGGATTTCTGGCCGTTTTGAGATGCGCAGAATGGTGCTTGCCCTCGCTTTTCCCGAGCGGCTGCAATACGTCCGAAAAGAGGGCTTTAGAACACCGCTAACCTCCTCACCTTTCACGCTTTTAGGGCAGTTGAAAGGTGAGGTTGGAAGACTGGCGCGCCCGGTTGGATTCGAACCAACGACCACAGGCTTAGAAGGCATGTGCTCTATCCAGCTGAGCTACGGGCGCGCGCCGGCATCGCCTAGCGCGGATTGCGCCGTTGGCAAACCATGATCATACTCACGGCATGACCGAGGGGAACGGCAAGCCGGCGGCCATCAATGCCGGGCAGATCGCGGGCGGACATTTCCGCTATTTCGATTTCGTTATGGCGGCGTTCGTCGCCATCATCCTGCTGTCCAACGTGCTTGGCGCGGGCAAGGTCGCGCAGATCTGGTTGCCGTTCTGGGAAACCTACTGGCCGTTCGGCGCAGGCATCCTGTTCTTCCCGCTCTCCTATGTCATCGGCGACGTTCTGACCGAGGTCTATGGCTATGCCCGCGCCCGCCGCGTGATCTGGACCGGCACGGTCGCGGTGCTGTTCATGGCGTTCATGTCGTGGGTCGTCGTCGAACTGCCGCCCGCGCCCGACTGGAAGAACCAGGCGGCGTACGAGACGATCTTCGGTCAGGTGCCACGCATCGTCCTCGCGTCGGTCTGCGCCTTCTGGGCGGGCGAGTTCGTCAATTCCTATGTCCTCGCCAAGATGAAGATCTGGACGAAGGGCAAGCATCTCTGGTCGCGCACGATCGGATCGACAGTGGCGGGGCAGGGGATCGACAGCCTGATCTTCTACCCGCTCGCCTTTTGGGGTGCGGCGGGCTGGACCAACGATCTGGTGCTCAAGGTGCTGGTGACGCAATGGGTGCTCAAGGTGAGCTGGGAAGTCATCCTGACGCCCGTCACCTATCTTGTGGTCAACGGGCTGAAGCGCCGCGAAGGCGTCGACGTCTATGACGAGGGCACCGACTTCACCCCGTTCCGGACGCAGGTGTGAGCAACGTCCAGATCCAGTATCCCGCCGCGATCGTCGAACCCGGAACCACTTTCTTTCAGCAGGCCAAGCTCTGGCTGATCGACGCCGCCGGGCTCGAGAAGGACGCGCTGCACATCTATTTCGCGCTGATCCTGCTGTTCGGCAGCGTCTGGCTTTTCCGCTGGCCGCTGCGCAGCTGGAAGCCGTTCGCGCTGATCCTCGCCTTCGCGCTGATCGGCGAGGCCTGGGACATTCGCGACGGACTGCTGACCCGCGTGCCGCTGGCGGTCAGCGTGCCCCTGAGCCTCCACGATCTCTGGAACACGATGTTCTGGCCGCTGGCGATCCTGCTGCTGGCCCGGTTCACGCGCGTGTTCGATGGCCAGCCGGCTGCGGTCGGGCCTTTGGACGAGTAAGCCGAAGCGGAGAATTTATGGTGCGCGGCGTTTCGCGGACTCCGGCGCCCGGCCGGGGGGCGGTTAGGCCACCGCTTCGAGCAGTCCCTCGAACATCCGGCGCCCGTCGGTGCCGCCATGCGCGGCTTCGATGCGGCGCTCGGGATGCGGCATCATACCGATCACGTTGCCCGCCTTGTTCAGCACACCGGCGATGTTGCGCGCCGATCCGTTGACGTCCTCGGCATAGCGGAACGCGACGCGGCCTTCGCCTTCCAGCCGGTCCAGCGTCTCGGCGTCGGCAAAGTAATTGCCATCATGATGCGCCACCGGGATGCGGATTTCCTCGCCCGCGTCATACGCGCTGGTGAAGATCGACTGGCTGTTGTCCACGGTCAGCTTCACGTCGCGGCACACGAAGTTCAGTCCCGAATTGCGCATCAGCGCGCCGGGCAGCAGGCCGGTTTCGGTCAGCACCTGGAATCCGTTGCAGATGCCGATCACCGGCACGCCGCGCTCGGCCGCCGCGATCACGGCCTTCACGATCGGCGAACGTGCCGCGATCGCGCCGCAGCGCAGATAGTCGCCATAGGAAAAGCCGCCGGGCAGGGCGATCGCACCTAGCCCTGGGGGAAGTTCGCTTTCGCCGTGCCAGATCATGGCGGGCTTCACGCCCGTCACGTCTTCCAGGGCCACCGCGATGTCCCGGTCGCAATTCGATCCGGGGAAGACGATGACCGCGGTCTTCACAGTTTTTCGACCCGGTAATTCTCGATCACCGTATTGGCTAGCAGCTTGCGGCACATCTCGTCAATGGCTTCGTCGCTGGTGCCGTCCGCCAGTTCCAGCTCGAAGAGCTTGCCGGCGCGGACGTCTTCGACGCCGTTGAACCCGAGACCGCCGAGCGCGTGCTGGATGGCCTTGCCCTGGGGGTCGAGGACCCCGTTCTTGAGCGTTACGATGATGCGGAGCTTCATGCCCCGCGCCTATGGCGATCCAAGGCGCTTGGGGCAATTGGAAATAGCGTGCATCAATGACCGCAACGCGGATTTTTTTATCCAGCTTGCGCGCGCCAGTGAACGCGAGGTCGCCTTTTCCGGCTTATGACCCAATAACGACCGCTTCCAGCCTTTCATGCTGAACGGCCGGGATTGGGTGGGAAGCGGACATCAGGTATCGAGAGAAATCTCATACCATGCGCCGTGGCCGGTCAGCCATTCGAGCGCTCGACGACGTTCAGCAACGACATATTCTGGAACAGGCAAGGTTGCGCCGCGCCCGATCGCGGCTTCTCGCCAAAGCCAGTGAACGCAGTAGCCAAGGTCCGTCGCTTGCGCGATTTCGCCATTTTCGCGCGCTCTCGTACGTTGCTTTAAAGATGCCAGCCCTTCGGAACTCCGCAGGTCAGGAACCCGGCGGACGAAGTGATTGTCCACTGCTGTGAACCAGTCCAATCTGTCCTCCGTTCCCAATGCCCAGCACAGTGCAAACATCCCTTCAACCTGCTGCTGAAAACGTGGATCGGCGGACGGTTTCTGCAAAAAGCTATCTTCTTGCGGCTCAAGATGATGAAGCACGCCTTCTGCCTCGGCCCACGCCAATGCCCGATCCGTGGGCAACCCGTAGGCGACCGCTGCGCATAGATGCAGGCAGGCGAAGCGGCTAAAAATCGTCCTGCCGCTCTGAAAGGAAGACGCTTCAGTGAGCGGAAGCTGAGCCGGAAGATTGAAGCCGAGCTTTAGCAACTCGGTGACTGTGGTTTGGCGTATCTCTTCAGCCTTCATCGCAACTCAATGCCCTTGGTGGCTCAATGTCCGCAAGTGGGTCGGATGCCGCCGGGCCGCTTCTGGGACGCGAGCTTAGTGCGCGAACGTCCGTGAGTGGGTGGATAGCGGACAGTGCGCTAATCTGAGCGAGGGACGATACCAGATCGATCGGACTCGATTTCGTGGAGTATTTCGTCCTCCCCTTCGGATGCCAGAGCGCGATTTAGGACACCCTCAAAAACCGGCTTGTGGCCCGAGTCCCGCCAAATGACACCAAAGTCGCCCTTGTAGTCACAAATCGACGCCATGGCGTTGATCATCGCTTTAGCTTCATCTGGGCCGAGCTCATCGCGAGCAATGGACCTTGCGGCGCCAACAACTCTCGCCAAACGGAGAAATCTCCAAGGCTCCGGGCGATGAGCAATCAAGTCCGGCAGGCTTTCACCCGGGAAACCCTCCTGCCTGACGGTCCCGGAGAACCCGTCTTCATCCAATTCAATGGGAATATGATCGGTCGTCACATGGACAATCCACAATCTGGCGAAGGAGATGTCAATGTCCGCAACTGGGTCGAAAGCGGTACGACTGCTTTATGGCTCTACAGCCTAGAAATAGCGGGCGAGCGCGAACCTGAAACGAAGCCGGTCGTTCCGGTAATAATCGATCGAGCTGTCGATCCGCGAATAGCTCGCGCTCACCTGGGGCGAGAAGCCCCATAGCCGCCAGCCGCGATTGCCCAGCGTCGCGCGCGCCGTGTATCGCCAGTCCTGCCGCGGATCGATCGAGAAGAGCGGGATCGCCGCGTCGAACTTCGCCCGGCTCACGCTGCCCGAAAGGCCGAAGGTGATGCCCAGCGGCAACTCGCCACCAAAGCCCGCGATCGCGCCGATCTCGGTGTTGGAATAGGCTTCGGCCTTCAGACTGTCGCGCCGCACGAAGCCGCCGCCCGAAACCACCAGCGATTTGGCCACGGCGCGCTCGTAGGTCACATAGGCGCCGGTCTGCCAGCCGTCATAGGAGGGATCGAACAGCGCGTCGGTGCGGCGGCTGTCGATCTGCACGCCCATCTGGTCGCGGTCGCTCAGGCGGATCTGGAAACCGGCCTTGACGCCGGTCTGGCGGCTGACCGCCTGTCCGCCATACCAGCGCTGGGCGCCGACGCCCTGCAACGAGACGCTGGAAGTGGGCGTGAGCCGGAATTCGACGCCGCCCGCCGCCTGCACCTGATAATCGTCATATGCGGCGCCGGAATAGTTGTTGCCGGCCAGATCGAGGTCGACGATCGCCGACATCTTGTTGGCGATGGGCAGGCGCACCCCGCCCGAGATCGATGCGGTTATGCCGGTCCCCGAGCGCGCCTTGGCGCGCTGGTCCAGCATCAGGGGCAGGGGAATGCCGCCCCACAGGATTGTCACCGTGTCCGAAGAGGTCGCATTGTTGATGTTGGTATCGGGCGCGATGCCCAGATCCACGTCGAGCCGCCATGCGCGGCGCTGACGGATCACGTCGCGCACCGAACGGATCGTACGCGCCACATCGTCGGGCAGGTCGCCGTCCTGCTGGGCGATCTTGAACTGCTTGTCGGCGCTGGCGGTGTGGCCCAGCGCCAGCAGCTCGCGGCCCAGCTCCAGCCGGACGCGGGTCTGGCTGGGATCGTCGCTCAGGATCGCCTTGTAATATTCGGCGGCGCGGGCGTGGTCGCCGGTGCCCGCCGCCAGCATGCCGCTCAGCAAACGCGCCTCGAACTTCTTGTCGGGCACGGTCATCAGCGCCGCGACCATCGGCCGCGCTTCGTCGAAGCGGCCGGCAAGGATCAGCGTCTGGGCTTCCCCGGCCAGCTGGTCGGGGGTCAGACGCGCCTTGCACGTTTCCGCCGTGCACTGGTCGATAAGAGCCTGGGCCCCCGCCGTGGCGGGAACCAGCAGCGCCGCCATGAAGGCAAGCGCTGCGAGGAGCCGGTTCACTTCTTGCCCGTGAACGCGCCGAGGATGTCGATCCGCTCGTCCGGCGTGCCGCCGACGACGCGGAAGCCGCCGCCGAGTTCCTGACCGTTCGGGCCAAAGAACGCACCGTCGATGCTCGAGCCCGCGATCACGATCACGAAGTCGGGCAGGCCGGGGCGCACGAAACGCGCGACCGAGAAGTTGCCGGTGAAGCCGCCCTTGTTGACCAGATCGATCGTCGCGCCCGAAGTGGCGGTGAAGGTCGAACCCGCGGGCAGGTAGAAGGCGCCGCTGGTATAGGCGTCGAGCGCCGGAGCCTTCACCGTGCCGGTGAAGTTGCTGGTGACGCCCAGCGTGGCGAAGTTCACGTTGGTGGTGTGCGAACCTTCGATCCACTGGAAATAGGTCGGCGTGGTCGGATCGGTGTCGAGCGCGGGGTTGAACGCCACGGTCGCGATCATGTCGCCGGTATAGATGCCCGAACCGCTGGTCGGCACCGCGCTGTTGGCGGTGCGCTCGCCGAACACGAAGGCGGCGCGATCGAGACTGTAGCTCTGGCGCAGATAGGTGGGCGAGGTCGCGCTGTCCTGCTGCTCGGTCGCGCTCACCGTGTTGCGGACGAAACCGGCATAGGTGACGTATTTCGTCGTGGTGCCTGGCTTCTGGTAGAAGAAGGTCTGGACGGTCGAGCTGTAGCCCGGCGAACCGACGGCATAGTCGGACTGCTGTGCGCCGGGCGTGTTGTACGGGCTGCCCGCGCCGAGGCGCGCGCCGGTGCTGCTGCCCGACTGGAGATACTGGATGTTCTTGCTCGTCGCGAGCTGCGGCACGCCGGCCTGCGGCTGGATCGCGCCGCCGAAATCGGTGCGGTGCGCGGGATCCTGGAAGCGCATGGCGCTGGTGTTCACGCCGCCCGCCGGACGGTTGATCGTCACTTCGAAGATCGCGTCGCGCGGGCTGTAGGTGACGCTGATGCCGCTGTTGCGCACGGTATTCGCATCGCCGGCGTAGAGCTGGCCCGCCTGGACGGCGCCATCCGATCGCGTGTTGTACTGATAATTCTGGACTACGCCGATGCCCTCATAGGTCTTGACCTCGGTCGGCACCTCGAACGTGTGTGTCGGGGTCGGCGTACCGCCGGCGGGCGGCGCGACGCTGCCAACGGTCTGCGGCGCGGTGTCGCCACCGCACGCGGAGAGGAGTGTCGCCATCGAAAGCGCACTCGTGATCGCCAGCAACTTGCCCATCGAACGCATCGGAAACCCCCTGAGAAACTGAAGGGGGAGTAGCGGAGCTTGGTTAAGAAGGGCTTTAAGGCCGGGTAGGGGGAACTGCTTTTTGCGAGTCCGCGATGGCCCGTGCGATCGGCGCCAGCGCCGGATCGCGGAAGAGGATCGTGCCGACATAGCGGGCGCCGGGGCGCGTCAAATGCTCGCGATCCTGGCTGATGAACTTGCCCTCGGGGGTAAACACGCGCACGCGGCCTCGATCGTCGCCCAGTATTGCCATGACATCGACGAACATCTCCCGCGGCAGCATGTGCCGCAGGGCATCGTTGACCGCGGTGACTTCCGCACTCGGTCCGGCGCGCCAGTTCAGCCGTTGCTCGCGCGGCATCAGCATCACCGCGTTGTTGTTCTGACCGAAGCCCTTGCGGCCGATCACCAGAATCCGGGTTGCATCGATCTCCCCGAGGGACTCGATCCGCCGCCGCAGGCATTCCAGCGCCGACGCCTCGAAGCGCTGGACGATCACGATAAAGTCCGCGTTCCGCACCTGGCTGCGCAGCTTGGGCGTCTGCGCCCCGCACCGGTCCGCCTGGTCGATGCTGACGACTGCCTTGTCGAAGCCGCCGCTTTCCAGCCCCATATTGATGAAATCGCGCCCGAAACTGTCGCCGAGCACCAGAATGCGCACCCGCTCGCGCGTTTCGGGCAGTGGAACGCCGCTGAAGCGGTTGGGCCCCTTGTTATAGGCGATGTTGGGGTTGTCGGCCGCCACGACGCTGCCGTCGTTGAGTTCGGGCCAGTTGCGATAGAAGCCGGCGTTGAAGTGAAAGACGAGGCCGATCGCCAGCAGTACCGCACTTGCGCTGCCCGTCGTCAGCAGCACGGTGCCCGTGCGCACCCGGGTGCGGTCGCGGAACGGCCGTTCGACCCAGCGCCACGACGCCCATGCGAGCAGGAACACCGGCGGCAGCAGCAGGGTCATCGTCGTGAGGCTCGGTGGCTCCAGGCTGACGAGCCGGGCAAAGGCGAACACCGGCTGGTGGAACAGATAGGCGCTGTAGCTGATCAGCCCCACGCCGACGAACGGCGCGCTCGACAGCAGCCGCCCCGCCGGATCGCGCGATCCGCCGAAGATCAGGATCAGGCAGACGCCCGCCACCGGCACGATCGTCGAAAGGCCCGGACCACTCTCGCCGGCACGCAGGAACAGCGGAACCGCCGACATCGCCAGTCCCGCCAGTGCCAGCGCGGCACCCGCGCGTTCGCTCGCCAGCCGCCGCAGCCGCGGTTGGGCCAGCACCGCCAGCGATCCCGCGCCCAGTTCCCATGCGCGCGACGTGATCAGGAAGAAATTGCCGCGCGGGCCCAGCGGCCAGTGCCACAGGCACGCGATCAGGCTGAGCAGCGTCACCGCCGCGATGCCGATCGCCACGCCGCGCAGCTTGCCCAGCCGCCACGCCGCCCACATCAGCAGCGGCACGACCAGATAATATTGCTCCTCGACGCCAAGGCTCCAGCTGTGGAGCAGCGGCCGGAACTGCGCATGGATGCCGAAATAGCCCGAGGTGGCCATCAGCACGACATTGTTGACGAACAGCATTGTGCCGACGACCGACTGGCCGAAATTCTCGAGATCGTCGGGCAGCATCACCCGCCATGCCAGCGGGACGCACAATGCGGTGACCAGCAACAGCGCCGGCAGGATCCGCCGGATCCGCCGCTCGTAGAAGCGCCAGAGCAAAAATTCGCCTGCTTCCAGATCCTTGGTCAATATTCCTGTGATCAGATATCCGCTGATTACGAAGAAGATATCGACGCCGAGCACGCCACCCGGAAGCCAGCCGAAGCCGGCATGATAGAGGATGACCGCCACCACGGCGATCGCGCGCAGCCCGTCAATCTCGGGCCGGTACGCGATCCCGTGCGAAGCGCGCCCCCCGGCGCTCATCGGGCGTTACTTGCCCCGGCGCTTCCGGTGGGTTTCAAGGTCGAGCACGGCCGAGTCGGGACCTTCGGGGAAGAGTCCAAGACGGCGTGCAACTTCCTGATAAGCCTCGACTTCACCGCCAAGGTCGCGGCGGAACCGGTCCTTGTCGAGCTTCTCGCCCGATGCGATGTCCCACAAACGGCATCCGTCCGGGCTGATTTCGTCGGCCAGGATGATGCGGGGATAGTCGTTGTCCCAGATGCGGCCGAACTCGAGCTTGAAGTCGACCAGCTTGATCCCGATTCCCGCGAACAGGCCCGACATGAAGTCGTTCACCCGGATCGCCATGTCGGCCATGTCGTGCAGTTCTTCCTGCGTCGCCCAGCCGAAGGCGAGGATATGCTCGTCGGTGACCATCGGGTCGCCCAGCGCATCGTCCTTGAAATAATATTCGACGACGGTGCGGGGCAGGGGCGTGCCCTCCTCGATCCCCAGGCGCTTCGACAGCGAACCGGCCACGACGTTGCGAACCACGACTTCGATCGGAACGATCTCAACCTGGCGAATAAGTTGTTCGCGCATGTTCAGACGGCGAATGAAGTGGGTCGGGATGCCGATATTGCCGAGCATCGTGAAGATATGCTCGGAAATCCGGTTGTTCAGGACGCCCTTGCCGTTGATCGTGCCCTTCTTCTGGGCGTTGAAGGCCGTTGCGTCGTCCTTGAAATACTGGATCAGCGTGCCGGGCTCCGGACCCTCGTAAAGGATCTTGGCCTTGCCTTCGTAGATTTGCCGGCGGCGTGCCATGTCGGCTGGTACCCCTGAAATGCGCGGCCCCGGCGGCGCGGGTCACCGCGTGGCTGCCGGGGCAATGGAAGGCCGGGCCTATACCGAAACGGTCTCCCCGGCGCAATCAAGCATCGGCGGTCGCGGCCACGGTTTCGCTGTCCCGTTTTCGGCGGGCTGCCCGGCGCACCCACAAGGCGATCGGAACCACGATCAGCAGCCAGGGCGCGAGATAGATCAGGATCAACAGCACGATACGCAGCGTCATCAGAAATCCGCCGGCGGATCCGCCCAGCGCGTCGAGGATCGACGGGCCTTCGCGAACTGTCTCGGCCTTGGGCGCTTCCGCCTGCGAATAGCCGATCTCGAACTCCGACATCGCGACTCGCCCGCGCAATTCGGTCAGCCAGCCCTTGGTTTGGTCCAGCTCCTCCTGCGCTTCGGCGACACTGCGCTCGGCCTCGACCAGTTCACCCACGGTGCCGCGCCGCGTCCGCAATATCTCGGTCAGCCGCGCCACCAGCAGTTCGCGCTGGCGGATGCGCGCCTCGGCATCGACGATCGCCTTCGACACGTCCTCGGCGGTTACGCTCGTCGCCATCGTCTTGCCGCCACTGCCCGCGACGATCCCGGTCAGCCGGTCGGAGAAGGCCTTGGCCTCGATACTGGCGACGCGCAGGGTCAGCCGCGCCGGCGCCTGGGCCTCTCCCTCCGCCGAACGCGACATGGCGAGCAGCTGGCACCGCGACGGCCCCATCCGCAGGCACAGCGCCCGGTGCGCTTCCTGCACTTCGGCCAGTCTGTGGCCGGGAAGGCGAAACCCGAGGCGATAGGTATAGGCCAGCTTGGGGACGCTCACCGTCACCGGCGCAATGCCGCCCGAGCCACTTT
This sequence comes from Sphingomonas sp. G-3-2-10, assembly GCF_012927115.1. Taxonomy (NCBI): domain Bacteria; kingdom Pseudomonadati; phylum Pseudomonadota; class Alphaproteobacteria; order Sphingomonadales; family Sphingomonadaceae; genus Sphingomonas; species Sphingomonas sp. G-3-2-10. Next base: position 786,681 of record NZ_JABBFY010000001.1, read on the forward strand.
CGGCCGGTGCCGGAACCTCGGCGGGCGGCGGCTCGCTGGCAAGTGCCGTGGGCGCGGCCGCACTGGAATCGGACACCATCAGATCGGCGACAACCGGAGCCTCGTGCTGCGGCTTGCGCTGGAGCGACGCGACGATCGCCGCGACGAAGATCAGCACCGCCAGCAATGCCGCGCCCAAGAGTATCGCTTTCCTGCGCCACGCCGCCGCCATCGCATCTCTCCCCATTTATGTAACGATATAATATCACATAAATGAAGAGGCGCAATCCGGCGTTCTCGCGACCTTAAATCCCGCCGTCATCCCGGCGGCAGTGCCGGGATCCACCGGGAGGCAAGCAAAGCCCTGAAGGATAGAGCACATCGCGCTCGGGTCAGGACTCAATTAGATGCGGTGCAGATGGAAAGGGCGATTAGTCCTCCCCCTTGATGGGGGAGGGTTGGGTGGGGGTGACCTCTCCTCATTGGGCGGTGCCATGAGGAGAGGTCACCATCGCCCTCCCACCGCCTTCGACGGCGGGCCCCTCCCTCTCCCATCAAGGGAGAGGGTTGTCCTGCAATCTCATCTTACCGGCCCGACTTCTAATTGAGTACGGAGCCTTGGCTGAGCGGACGCCGGCGCCAGGCCGGTTGAGAAGACCAATGCACTCCAATTCCCCTCCCTATTGGAGAGGGAAATCGCCCTCACTGATGCTCGGGCTGCCGCTCGTCGTCGCGGTTGAACCAGCGCTGGATCAGGTTGCGATTATCGTCATGATTGTCGTGATGCGCCGGGGCAGGGGGCGCATAGCCATCTTCCTCGTCGCGATCGCGCGGTACCACGCCGCCGCGGCCATGCACGACCCAGCGCAGCACGACGATGATCAGGATCAGTACGAGCAGCCACGGCCCGATCGATCCCAGCACAATCAGCACGCGCGACACCGATTCCGCCAGCGTCGCGCCGGCATTGTGGAAATTGGCGTCGGCGCTGCCCAGTCCGGTCAGTGCGGTGCCGGATTCGTAGGTCATCAGCATCGGCGCGGTCGCCAGCGAACCGCCCTGGCTGGCTTCCACTTCGGCGATCGCTTCCAGCGCGCTCTGATACCGCGTCGCACGCGCCTTGGCTGCGGCGGCGTCGGGGGAATTGGACGCAGCGATCCCCTGCGCATTCTTCAACTGGTCACGCAATCGGCTCACCACGGCGGTGCTGCGCGCGGCCGAAGTCGAATCGGCGCCGGTGATTTCGGTGTCGACCAGTACGCCGTGGGTGCCGGTCACCGATTTGGTGACGGCCTCGCCATAATTGCGTGCGATCGCGGGATCGACCTTCAGCGTCAGCACCGCGCGGATCTCGTTGGTCGCGCCGACCTGATATCGCATCGCGATGATCCGGCAGCGCGTCGGCCCCAGCCGGTCGCAGGCGTCGGCGTTGGACTGGAGCACCGCCTTCAGCTTGTCGCCGGGCAGGCGGAACGCATAGCGATAGTCGAACCCGCTGCCGCTGCGGCCCACCGTATCGATGCCGTCGGATGCGGACACCTGCATCGCCGCCTGCTTCGCGGCCTCGCCGGTCGCGGACGGATTGTCGCAACCCGCCATCATCAACAATGCCGCCAATGCCGCAACGACTCGCATCGATTTCCTCCCTGGAACGCGCGAGATTTAGCCGAGATTCCGGGAACCCCCAACATTGCCTTAACCATGCTGTTCCGTTTCGGGAACTAGGTGGCGGATCGATCAGCGTGGCTTGCGGGATCGGGTGGCGGTCGCTTGCACACCCTCCACAAATGACTGTGCTCCGGCGAAGGCCGGAGCTTCGGCAATCAAGGATCGTGATACTTCCAACGCTCCGGCCTTCGCCGGAGCACTGCTATATTGTCGCGAGGAACAGGTCCGGGGTGCAGTGCCACGGAGATTCCGCACCTCCTATAAAACGAAATAGCGGGCGGCGCTCCGGAACGCCGCCCGCTTCCCGTCAGTGCCGCTTTCAGGGTTAGCGAACGCTGGCGAGGGTCTCGTTGTTGATGCGCGCCGACGCCAGCGCCTTCTCGCGCTGGGCCGAAGCCCGGTTCAGCGCCGCCGCGCGGCAGGATTCCACTGCCTGCAGGTCGGCAAGCGACTTGATCTTCGGCGCGGGGCACACCGCGTCCACCGCCCGTTCGATGCGGCGGTCGAATTCGGCGATGCCGGCGGCGTGAGTCAGGTTCAGATCGGCATAGGCGATGCTCACGCTGGGGCTCACGCCGGGCGCGGGCACGTCCTGCACGGGGGTGGCGACGGCGAGCATGGCGCCCAAAATCAGGGGCGAAATCAGGGTAGTGATCATGGGGTGTTCCTCCGGTTCTGGGCCTCGTCGGGCGACACCGGTCAAATGATCCCGCAGCGAACAAAGCGCCAACAAATCGTTGGACATGAGTAACAAGTGTGGCTTATCAATTCGCGATGCGCCGCCTGCCACCCCTTGCCGCCGTCCGGGTCTTCGAGGCCGCGGCGCGTCACGGCAACTTCACGCGCGCCGCCGAGGAGCTGGGGATGACCCAGGCAGCGGTCAGCTATCAGATGAAGCTGCTGGAGGAGCGGCTGGGCGCGCCGCTCTTCGCGCGTAGCGGGCGGGGGATCATGCTCACCGATCACGGCCGCCGCATCGCGCCGCAGGTGACTTCGGCCTTCGATACGATGGGGGAGGCGTTCGGCTCGGTCCGCGCCGAGAGCGAGAATGTGCTCACTATCACCGCGCCGCAGACTTTCGCGACCAACTGGCTCGCGGGCCGGATCGGCAGCTTCCAGCTTTCGCGTCCCGGCCTCGCGGTGCGGCTCGACGTGTCCGACCGGATCGTCGATCTGGCCGCCGGCGAAGCCGATGTTGCGATCCGCGGCGCCTTTTCGCCCTGGCCCGGCCTTGAATCGCATTTCCTGATGCGGATGCCGGTGACGCCGCTGGCGCATCCCGATTTCCTCGCCAAATATCCGCCCGTTCGCGAAGCCGCCGATCTGCTCAAGCTGCCGCGCCTGTCGCCCGATGACGACTGGTGGGAATTGTGGATCGATTCCGCGGCGACCGGCGAGCCCGATGGCAAGCCGCAGCCGGGCATCCGGTTCGAATCGCAGATTCTCGACGGCAATGCCGCGATCGCCGGTCATGGCGTCGCGATCCTCAGCCCGCCGATGTGGCAGCCCGCGATCGAGGCGGGATTGCTCGTTCAGCCCCTGCCGCACTTCGTCAGCTACCGGAACGGCTTCTGGCTCGTCTATCCGGCGAACAAGCGCAATCTGCCCAAGGTCCGGGCATTCCGCGAATGGCTGCTGGCGGAAGTGCTGACCGCGGTCGGCGACGACCCTTACGGCGTTCTCGTGCCGACCGATGCAGAGGAACAGCCTTCGAAATGACGCGTCAGCAGTGCGGTCCATGCCGCGTCGCCCGCCGGTTCCTCGCCGATCAGCCTCAGCCGGAAGTCCTTGTAATTGTCGTGATTGGGCCGGCTCCATTGCACGTCGACGATGTGCCCGTCCCTGGGATCGACCCATAACGGCCCGCCGCCCGCCTCGCCGAATGCGGGTCCGCCCACGTCGAAGCGCAGCGTGTTGCGATCCATATGCCGCTCGATCCGCAGAAACCGCGCTTCCGCGTCGCCCAGCCACAGAAGTTGCGGGCCGCTCTTCGCGTCGGACCAGGTCATCGCCATCCCGAACCGCATCGGCATCCGGCTGCCGGGTCGCGCCTGAAACGCCGCGGCCAGCGTGCCCAGATCGAAATCGTAGAGGTGCCAGGGCCGCGTTCCGAGCGTCGCGGTCAGGGGCAGGGGCGGGTGGACCGAGAAGATCGACCCCTTCAGCGTCTTTGCCGGGACGTCGGCCAGGATCGAGGCATAGGGCTCGGACGTGGCGCCCGGCTTCAGCTGCGCGGCGGTGAAGCCCTTCGGCTCGCCCGTCTCGGGATCGATCGTGGCGGTGACCAGCGCCGAGCGGGTGCAGCGCTCGACCATCTTGTACACCACCACGCGATCCTCGGCGGCGCGGTGGATATAGATCTGCTCGGGTTCGCTCCCGTCGCGGTTGGTCCGCTCATAGTGGAAGGTTCGCCCGACCGGCGACGGCTGGGCCAGAGCGGTCCCCGCGCTCAGCAGAGCGATTGCTGTGAGGGCAATCCGCATCGCGATCCTCCGAAGTGGTTTGCTATACTAATACGCTAGTTTTTTCGTCACCGCCTCGCAACTGGCGAAAAGCGCTGCTAAGCGGGAACATAATGGCACTCGACACCGACATCATCGAACCCGCTGGCCCGTCCGACGTTCCCTTCGATAGCGCGCTTTCCGAGCGTTATCTCGTCTATGCGATGTCGACGATCACCGCGCGTTCGCTGCCGGACGTGCGCGACGGGCTGAAGCCTGTCCATCGCCGCCTGCTATGGGCGATGCGACTGCTCCGCCTCGATCCCGCGCAAGGCTACAAGAAGTGCGCCCGCGTCGTGGGCGACGTGATCGGCAAATATCACCCGCATGGCGACCAGTCGGTCTATGACGCGATGGTCCGCCTCGCCCAGACCTTCTCGCTGCGCTACCCGCTCGTCGACGGGCAGGGCAATTTCGGCAATATCGATGGCGATAACGCCGCGGCCTATCGCTACACCGAAGCCCGTCTGACCCAGGTCGCGATCGATCTGATGGACGGCCTCGACGAGAATGCCACCGATTTCCGCCCAACCTATAACGGCGAAGAGGAAGAGCCCGAGCTGTTCCCGGGCCTGTTCCCGAACCTGCTCGCCAATGGCGCGGCGGGCATCGCGGTGGGCATGGCGACCAGCATCCCGCCGCACAACGCCGCCGAGCTGATCGACGCCGCCATCGCGCTGATCGACAATCCCCAGGCGAACGTGCTCGATTATGTGAAGGGCCCCGATTTCCCGACCGGCGGCATCGTCGCCGACAGCGCGCTCGCCATCGCCGAATCCTACAATACCGGCCGCGGTGGCTTCCGTGTCCGCGCGCGCATCGAGAAGGTGATCGAAAAGGGCGGGGGCTGGCACCTCGTCGTGTCGGAGATTCCCTATGGCGTGCAGAAGGGCAAGCTGATCGAGGGCATCGCCGACCTGATCAACGAGAAGAAGCTCCCGATCCTCGGCGATGTGCGCGACGAGAGCGCCGAGGATATCCGCATCGTCATCGAACCGCGCAGCCGTACGGTGAATGCCGAGGATCTGATCCACAGCCTCTATCGCATGTCGGACCTCGAAGTCCGCGTCCCGCTCAATCTCAACGTGCTCGACAAGAACCGCACGCCGCGCGTGATGAGCCTGCGCGACGCGCTCGCCGCCTGGGTCGAGCATCAGTTCGTCGTCCTGCGCCGCCGGTCCGAGCATCGGTTGGCGAAGATCGCCGACCGGCTCGAACTGCTCACCGGCTACATCATCGCCTTCCTCAACCTCGACCGGGTGATCGAGATCATCCGCACCGAGGACGAACCCAAGCCGGTGATGATCGCCGAATTCGAACTGACCGACCGCCAGGCCGAAGCCATCCTCAACATGCGCCTGCGCAGCCTGCGCCGGCTCGAGGAAATGGAGCTTCGCCGCGAGAAGGAAGGGCTGGAAAAGGAAAAGGCCGATCTGGAACTGCTGCTCTCGTCCGACGCGCGCCAGCGCACCCGGATGAAGCGCGACCTCGGCCGGATCCGGGACCGCTACGGCCCCGAAACCGCGCTCGGCAAGCGCCGCACCAGCATCGAGGAAGCGGCCCCCGCGCGCGAAATCCCGCTCGAGGCGATGATCGAACGCGAGCCGATCACCGTGATCCTGTCGCAGCGCGGCTGGATCCGCGCGATGAAGGGCCATGTCGAGGATACCGGCGGCGAAGCGTTGAAGTTCAAGGAAGGCGATGGCCCGTTCCTCGCCTTCCATGCCCAGACCACCGACAAGCTGCTCCTCGCTGCCGACAATGGCCGTTTCTACACGCTGGGGGCCGACAAGCTCCCGGGCGGCCGTGGCTTCGGCGAACCGGTACGCCTGATGATCGACCTTGAGGGCGAGCGTCAGATCGTGACCCTGCTCCCCGCCAGCAGCGCTCCGAAGCTGCTCGTCGCCGCCAGCGACGGACGCGGCTTCGTGGTGAAGTCCGAGGATGTGATCGCCGAGACCCGCAAGGGCAAGCAGGTCGTCACCCCGCGTCCGGGCGCGCATCTCCGGCTGGTCAAGCCGATCGGCGCCGAGGACGACGCCGTCGCCGCGATCGGCGACAATCGCAAGATGCTGGTCTTCCCGCTCTCCGAAGTCGCCGAAATGGCGCGGGGGCAGGGCGTCCAGCTCCAGCGGTACCGCGATGGCGGCCTGTCCGACGCAAAGACCTTCCGCATGGCGGACGGGTTGAGCTGGGCAATGGGCGGCGACACCGGCCGCACCCGTTCGGAAACCGATCTCACCCCCTGGCGCGCGGCGCGCGGCGCGGCGGGCCGGATGCCGCCCACCGGTTTCCCCCGGGACAACAAGTTCTAGGCCTTCTTCCCTCTCCCGACGGGAGAGGGAAAAGAGCAGCTGCTGACACCGTCGGCCAAGTTGCGCTGCAATGCAGCTAACTATCCATTTCGATTACGAAATAACGCGTGCTTCAGGACGTCTTAACTAATCCCGGTTAGCCGGGTCTGTGATGGTGCTACGCAAGCGCAACTCGGACGTGACGACTGCCCCGCCGGCGGAGCCCGCAGGCGCGGATGCGCTCGCCTGCGGCCCGGCCGCCAGCGCCGCGGTTCTCGACCTGATGCCGATCCCCGCCGCGGTGATAGAACGGCGCGGCCGGGACTTCGAATTCGAAGCAGTCAATCGCCCGTTCCGCCTCGCCGGTCTCGGCACGATCGCGTCCGAATCGCCCGTCGTCCGCCTGCTCGGCCCGCATCTCCGCCGCTTTTTCGAGTCGGATCAGACGCATCAGGAGATCAACTGGCAGTTCGGCGACGAAGTCGATTGCCGCTATTTCCGGGTGATGTTCGCCCGGCGCGCCAATGTCCGCGGCCTCGATCGCGCGCTGGTCAGCCTGATCGATCAGACCGCCGAGCTGCGCACCGAACAGAGCCTGCGCCGCGAGATGATGACCGACAGCCTCACCGGGCTGCCGAATCGCGCCGGGTTCAGCGACGAAGTCGAAGCCGCGCTCTCGCCCGGTACGGCTGCCGACTATGCCGTGCTGGTCGTCAATCTCGATCGCTTCAGCCGGGTCAACGCCTGTATGGGCGGCCTTGCCGGCGACGAATTGCTGATCTCGGTCGCCCGCCGCCTCAAGGGCGCGCTGCGCGGCCGCGACATCCTCGCCCGCCTCAACGGCGACGAGTTCGGCGTGCTGCTGGTTCTCGACGATGGCCCCAACGATGCGCTGCATGTCGCCAAGCGCATCCAGGCCGCGCTCGCCAATCCCTTCCGCCTCTCGGACTTCGAGATTCGGGTCGATTGCGCCATCGGCATCGCGCTCGGATCGGACAATGACGGCGACAGCGAGGATCTGGTCCGCAACGCCCAGTTCGCGGTGAAGCGCTCCAAACAGTCGAGCCGCACCGAAACCTATCACACCCACGCCTTCGACATCGCCCGCGAGCAATTCGGCATGGAGACCGAACTGCGCCGCGCGATCGAGGAAGGGGCGCTCTCGCTCTATTTCCAGCCGATCTGCGATCTGGCCACCGGCCGGATCACTTCGTTCGAAGCGCTCGCCCGCTGGACCAACGAGGATGGCGTCAGCCTCTCGCCCAACGACTTTATTCCGGTCGCCGAGGAATCGGGCCTGATCGTTCCGCTCGGCCGCTGGGCGATGGACGAAGCGGCGAGGACGCTGGCGGCATGGGATGCGCAGGCCGGCGGCGATTGCGGCGTGAAGGTCGCGGTCAATCTCTCCGCCATCCAGCTTCAGCGCGACCAGATCCCGACGATGGTGCGCGCCGCGCTCGACCGCCACGGCATCGGTGGCAACCGCCTGACACTCGAACTGACCGAAAGCGCAATCGTCACCGATCCCGATCGCATCACCCAGACGATGAAGGCGCTGAAGGATCTCGGCACCACGCTGGCGATGGACGATTTCGGCACCGGCTATTCGAACCTCGCCTATCTGCAAAAGCTGCCGATCGACCTGCTAAAGATCGACCGCAGCTTCGTCTCGGGTATGCTGGCCGATCGCGACAAGGTCGCCATCGTCCGCGCCATCCTGTCGCTTGCGCAGGCGCTCGGCATGCAGACCACCGCCGAAGGCATCGAAACCAACGAACTCGCCCAGACCCTCGCCGCGCTGGGCTGCACCTACGGCCAGGGCTTCCTCTACGCCCGCCCGCTCGCGCAGAGCGAGGCGTACAGCCTGATCGGCCAGCGGAACGGGTAAGCCATTATCTTCTTCCCGGCCTTGAGCCGGAAGAAGTGGCTGAAGTGATATCGGCACTTGGTTGCCATCATAATTTCCCGCGAAGCATCCCGCAACCGCTCGACAAAGAGGCGGGTTGCAAGCGCCCCTTCTCTAATCGAAGGAAGAAAAGGGGTCTCGGCGGGCTGGGTGGCGGATCGTCAACTTTCGAGAATGGCCGCCGAGCTCGGCATTTCCCCACTCATCAAAGGTTGTGGAGAGGGTCGTCCCACCTGCTGACATCGAGCCTTGTGGGCTGGATGCTAATTGCGAGAGACGCTCCGCAGTTTCGTCGCCGAGAGCTTGCAAAACTAGTTGCTCAGCTACGGCCCAGAACTTCGTGTCGCTTGCCGCTGGGTCGCGCGCAGCGCGGACGCTTAGCTCCAGTTGCAACATCGTTGCGGCGGTCTCGGTGCCCGAGATGCGGAATACGAGTTGATCCGGCAGCGCCTCGTCACTCAATCGCACATTGGGCGAGGTGGCATACCATTCGACATTCGAGAAATGATACTCTTCGGTACGCAGACCGCGATCCGCTAAGAACTCGCGCGCATCGTAGGGTGACCACCCTTCCGCAAAATCGACCAACGGCGGGTTCTTTTCGCGCCGCCGCATTTTTCGCACTTCCGAGACGGCGTTCCTGACGCCCACCTTGTCCACAACGTTTAGACGCCGGAGAGTATCGATGTAGAGGGCAAATGTCCGCAGCTGGAGGCCAAAGGCCAGAGCGCCCCGCCACATCATGTATTTGCGTAGCGAGCTGTCAGGCACGGTGAATTGAAGGCGTGTCGCGGCGTTTTCCAAACCCATGTAGAGCATGAGGAAATACAAAAAGGGCAGGTACATCGCGGTCAGCGCAAGCGGCACCGCAAACTCGCGCACTTGGTGGATCGTGTCGACCTGCTGCCAATCGCTGAACACTCGATAGATACTGTAGCCAACCAGATAGAGACCGGCGCAGGCCAAAAGGGTGTTGAGCGGCGAGACAAGAACGCGATGCTCATTTTGATGTGCGGCCAGCGCTGCCATGGCGGTGATGACTGTCAGTATCGGTAGTAGGATGAATTCAGCCAGAAATGGCAGCGTATTGATGCCTCCGAGGAACACGACAAACGCGGATACTGCTACCGAGCCTTTTAGGATTTCCCATAAGGTCATCGGCCCGCGCTCAAGCTTTTTAACATCGGCCATCGCTACAAAGGCTGTGCCGAGATACCAGAAAACAACCGTCTTGAGGTTCTTCCAAACCCAAATATCCGCTTGGGCGAGGAGCCAAACGCATCCAGTCACATAAAAAACCGATAGGCCGATGGCATCGACAATCTTTCGCTGCAGGAGCGCACCTAGAACCCCAAGCGCCGATGACCGAGTGCTCTTAGCGAACAGAATCGCCGTCACGGCGATCGCAATCCAAGCGACGAGGGCGATCTCTCTAGTGTTCAGGTCCATTGGTGCATTGTCGCGTCAACCGCACGTGTCGTCCACGCGTCGTGCAGCTAGTCGCCAATATCTCGCGAATGCATCCTGTGGGTGGCTAAGCCTTTAGTGAGAACTAGAGTGATTGTCCCACCATCACATCCGCAATAGCCTCAACCCGAGCCGCATCAGGAAACCCCTCCGCGGCCCACTGATCCTCGACTCGCCGCATCAGCCGCGCCACGTCCGGCCCTGCCTTCACCCCGCGCGCGACGATCGCGCCGCCCGACAGCGGAAAACGCGGCGGTTCCCAGTCCCGAATCGAGACAGTTTCCGACACGGGACGGTCTGACAGCAGCAGCCGGTCGACTGCGCCTTCGACGCCCGAACGATAGGCGAGGGCCTTGGGCTCGCTGTCGGGCGCCGCCGCCGCAATCGCCAGCCGCTTGCGCTGCGCCTTGGACAGCCGTAGCCGCGCGCCCACCGTCTCGGCCACCGCCGGATCGGCCGGAAGCAGCGCCATCAGCCGCCGCATCGCATTGGGGGCGACACCAGCCTCGGCCTCGCGCGGTGCCAGTGCCGCCAGCCGCTCGACGCCCTCGGCAGTGATCTCGGGGATCACGGGCAGCAGGATGCCGCGGTCCACCATCAGCCGCATCACGCCCACCGCGTCCTTCGCCACCAGCAGCTTGAGCAGTTCGTCGGCGATCCGCTCGCGGCTCAGCGCCATCAGATCCTTGGCGCGCGTCACGCAGGCTTCCAGCCCCTCGGCATCGGGCGCGTCGCCGAACCGGGCGAGGAAGCGGAAGAAGCGCAGGATACGCAGATGATCCTCGGCGATACGCTGCAACGGATCGCCGATGAAGCGCACCTTGCGCGCCTCCAGATCGGCAAGTCCCTCGAAATAATCGAAAATCTCGCCGGTCACCGGGTCGGCATACAGCGCGTTCATCGTGAAATCGCGCCGTGCGGCATCCTCGCGCCAGTCGTCGGTGAACGCCACCGTCGCATGCCGCCCGTCGGTCGAAACATCGCGGCGCAGCGTGGTGACTTCCACCGGCCCGCTCTCCAGCACCGCGGTCACCGTGCCGTGCTGCAATCCGGTCGGCACCACGCGGATGCCGGATTCCTTCAGCATATCGATCACTGCTTCGGGCGGGTGCGGCGTTGCGATGTCGATATCGGCCACCGGAATTCCCAGCAGCGTATCGCGCACCGCGCCGCCCACGAAGCGCGCCGGTGTCAGGACGCGCGCCAGTCCGGCAAGGCCCACCCGGTCGCGCCAGTCCGCGTGAGGAAGAATCATGCGGTCCATTGCAGCCGTTTCGAAAGGTTGACGATCATCGCCGCGGTGGCGCCCCAGATGTGGCGGCCCTCCCACGGAATCTCATAGAATCGGCGCATCTGCCCCTGATAGTCGGCCGAACCTTCGACATGATTGTCGCGGTTCAGCAGGAAGCTGAGCGGCACTTCGAACACTTCGGCGACTTCGGCTTCGGCGGGCCGCAGCACCAGATCGGGCGTCACCACGCCGATCACCGGCGTCACGCAATATCCGGTCACGGTGCGGTATCGGTCGCCGGTGCCGATCACCTGAACGGCGCTGCGGGGCAGGGCGATCTCCTCCTCGGCTTCGCGCAGCGCGGCGTCGATCGGGCCGTCATCCTCGGGGTCGATCCGCCCGCCGGGAAAGGCGATCTGTCCCGCGTGGCGTCGCATGTTGGCGTTGCGCACGGTCAGGATCACGCCGGGGTCGGCGCGGTCGGTCACCGGAATCAGCACCGCGGCGGGGCGGGTCACTTCGTCAGGGTCGAAATCGTGGAAATCGCCGGTCAGCAGGATCGGGTCGTGCTGCGTCTCCAGCGCGGCGCGCAGGCGCTCGGCCAGAGTCATGCCTCACCCTCGGAGGACGGTTCCAGCGGGAAGAAGGCGCCGTCGCTCCACACGCCCGGCGGCTCGCTGCCGTTGGACAGGGCGATCTGGGCCAGTTCGTAATAGACGCTGCGCGAAACCAGCGCTTCCAGGCCGTTTCTGACGTGCAGATAGGGGCGCGGGCCGTCCTCCCCCGCTTCGAAACGCAGGCCGCGTTCGGGGCCGGCGGTCACCAGCTCGTCGGTATTCAGACGAAAGGCGAGGCGCATATTGTCATTGCTGCCCTCGACCTTCAGCTCCACCGCCTGGAACGGAGCGTCCTCCACTCCGATGTCGAGTTTCTCGACCGGGGTAACCAGCACGAACGATCCGTCCGGCTCGCGCCGCAGGATCGTCGAGAACAGCTTCACCATCGCGATGCGGCCGATCGGCGATCCTTGGTGAAACCAGGTCCCGTCGCGGGCGATGCGCATGTCGCTATGGCCGCAATGGGTCGGGTTCCACCGCTCGACCGGCGGCAGTTTCTTCTCTTCCACCAGCCGCGCGATCTCGGCCAGCGACAGGTTCGCGAAATCGGGGGGAGGGGGCGTCGGCATGTCGGGTCTCGTTAGGCGCGATTGGCGGCACGCTCAACTTCCGCCGCCGCAAGGGGACGGATGCGCTCTGGAGGGATGTGCCGCGGGATGCCCTCCCGCGACACTTTCCCCAACTTCGGAGTCAAGCAGGCGACAGGATTCGCGGCCCCAGTTCGCCGGCGCAATCGGGCACGTTGATGCCTCGCGCCAGCAACCGCCGAGCCTCGAACGGCCCCGGCAATCGCCACCCTCCGGTGCGGTCCGCCGAGAAGCCGAAGAAGCGGCCATAATATTCGGGATCGCCGATCAGCATCAGCGATTCGCCCTCGGGAACCGCCTCGAGCATCCGGTCCATGAGCGCGCGCCCGATGCCGCCCTGCTGCAGCTCCGGCTCGACCGCGACCGGCCCCACCATCACCAGCGGCCGCGATTCGCCGCCGTCGCAGGCGATCAGCACCGGCCAGCACTGGATGGTTCCGGCAAGGCTGCCGTCCTCGGCAATGGCCGCAAAGCTCAGCTCCGGGATCGCCTCGGTCCCAGTTCGAATGCGATACGCGGTGCGCTCCCGTCGCTCGGCACCGAAAGCATGGTCGAGCAACGACTCGACGGCCAGCGGGTCAACCTGAGCAAGCGGCACCAATGCGATCACTTCGAATAATCCTCCATTCGTCTCCGGCCACGATGCCGGGGGCGGGCGCTTTAGACCTGTGTGTGGGTGACGCAAGGCTGAATCGCCTTTCAGTCCGTCCCGCTTCTGCTATTGGCGCGGCCAGTTTTTCCGAAGGGCAGTTGCTTGAACGACCTCCTCCAGCTCCAGGTGCACGACCTCGAAGTCCAGGTCCTGACCGGCATCTATTCGGAGGAGACTCACCTCCCGCAGCCGCTGCGCATCTCGATCACGGTCGATCTCGCGCTGCCGGAACGCTTCGCGCCGGATACGCCGCTCAGCGCATCGAAGAGCTATATGGACATCAAGCACGCGGCCACCACCGCGCTGCCGCAGGGCGTTCACTTCACCCTGATCGAAGGTGTCGCCGACCATATCTGCGAGACTCTGTTCGTCTCGGACGATCGCGTGAAGCGAATCGAAGTGAAGATCGTGAAGCTCGCGATCGCCGAGGACGGCGAGTCGATCGGCATCAATCTGGTCCGCAACCGCCGCTGAGGCTCGATTGCGATCGAAATCGGGCCGTTTTTGCGGTTCAGATCATTGCGTTGTGTGCATCGATCGAACCGCGTCCGGCGGGTCGTATCAGGCGCAGGCGCCCAGTTCGCGAAGCACCAGCGCGTAATCTTCTGCTGCGATCCGGGCATTCGCCGGGTCCTCGGATTCGAGCGCCGAGGCAGGCATCTGCGCCGGAAGGCCGCAGGCGAGGCGGTACCACAGGAGCGTGTCCTTCGGCGGGGCGCCGGCCGATTCGTCGATGAAGTCGCCGGTCGAGACCGACCAGCTTGCCCGCTGTCCCGGACGGCGGAGAATCTGCAGCGAAATCTGATCGCCGCGCGCCGTCATTAGGAAGATCTGGGTTTCGCCTTCGCCCGGCAAAGAGCCGGGAACATGGAAGGCATTGCCCACGCCGGTGATAGCTGCGGGGGCATCCGCGGCAAGCACTTCGCGAGCGATTCCGCGCACCCGCGAATCGAGTTCGGGAAGCCAATTCCGCTGGCTGTCCGACCCCGTCAGCTGCACCTGATCGGGCGCGGCCGCGATGGGACGGGCGAACAGCAAAACCCGCTGTTTCTTGAGCTTCGGCACGCGTCCACGCGAGTCGAGCGGTACGTCGGCAAGGTAGGAAATCCGGGCCGGAACCGCGGAATTCCCGCGAATCAGCGCCAGCACATCGGCCTCTATATAGAAGCGCGCACGCCCCGTCGGCAGGCCCGTCGCCTGGGCGTCCTTCACCCGCGTTGCGCTGCGAACGCGCGCGTCGATGATCAGCGGGGCCGCGATCACCTGCCGTGCGACGGTCGCATAGCTGGGGAGGGCGGGAGCGGCCTGGGTGGTGGCGGCCGGCGGCGTCTGGGCGGCGGCCGGAAAAGAGGCCGTGAGTGCCGCCGCGCAACAAAGGAAGCGTGCGTGGGTACGGATCATGCGCCTTTGTTACCGGATTGTGCCGTTCTTAAACAGAAATAAATCTGCCGCAGATGCCGGGTAGGACACGAAATGTCCGACAAAGCGTTTGCGTCGTTCGGGGCAGGGCGATAGAGACTCGCGCTCTGCCGATGGACGCACAGAGCGCAAGGCGGGTGATCCCGTGTGCGAACTATACCGCGTACGGGGTCGCGAAACGGGATAGAGGAGTGACGGTGCCGAATGGCTTACGCTGACCGGAATGCAAGTGGCAGCCGAATGGTCGCGATCGTGATGGTCGCGCTCATTGTGGCTGGCCTGGGCTACGTCTTCGTCACTGGACTGGCCTATCAATATATCAAGAAGAAGGCTGAGCAGCTGGACGTCTTCGACGTTCAGGATCCTCCGCCCCCGCCCGAGGAGGTTCCGCCTCCTCCGCCCCCACCAGATTCGCCGGTTCCGCCGCCGCCGACTCAGGTCTATGCACCGCCGACGAACATCCCGGTGCCTAGCCCGAACCAGGTGAGCACGGCTCCGGATATTCCGCCGCCGCCGCCGACGAGCCCTCCGGCTCCGCCTGCGCCGCCTGCGCCGCCCGCGCCGCCGCCTCCTCCGCCGAAGCCGGCGAAGAAGCTGACGCCGCGTGGCAGCCCGCAGAGCTGGGTGACGAACGACGACTATCCCGCGGCCGCTCTGCGCGCCGAGCAGCAGGGCACCACCAGCTTCCGTCTCGACGTGGACGCGACTGGCAAGGTGACCAACTGCACCATCACGGGATCGAGCGGCTCGTCCTTGCTCGACAATACGGCCTGTTCGCTGCTCAAGCGCCGCGCCCGGTTCTCGCCGGCCGAGGATAGTGCAGGGAACAAGATGCCCGCGAGCTGGCCGAGCCGGTTCCGTTGGGAATTGCCGAAGGACTGATTTGGGGTGTCCGGCGCGCCGGGTTCGAGCGCGCCGGAGTTGTGAAAACGACGAAGCAAATTCTTAGAGGAAAGATTCAACCATGTTCACGACCATTCTCGCTGCCGGAGCCAATGCTGGAGCGCCGCCCGCCAACTTCGACGTCCTGCACGCTCTGAACGAAGGCGGGATCATTTCGTGGGCGACCGCGATCATCCTGACCGTGATGCTGTTCTTCACGCTCTACATCCTGTTCACCAAGGTGTTCGAGCAGCAGAAGATCCTCAACCAGGGCAAGCGCGTCCGTCAGACCTTCTGGTCGGCCGGCAGCCTGCGTGAAGGCGCCGCGAAGCTCGCCAAGAACTCGGCCTATCGCCAGCTCGTCGACGACGCGCTCCAGGCGCAGGACCAGTACAAGGAACTGACCGATCCGATGGAAGCCCATGACTGGCTGCACGGCTCGCTCGCCCGTTCGGAAGCCACGATCAACTCGCAGCTCGGCACCGGCCTCGCGTTCCTCGCGTCGGTGGGTTCGACCGCACCGTTCATCGGTCTGTTCGGTACCGTGGTCGGCATCTTCCGCGCGCTGATCAAGATCGGCGCCGAAGGTCAGGCCTCGATCGGCACCGTCGCCGGCCCGGTCGGTGAAGCACTGATCATGACCGCGCTCGGTCTCGTCGTCGCCGTTCCGGCCGTGCTCGCCTACAACTGGCTGCAGCGTCGCAACAAGTCGATCGCCGAGCAGATGGGTGCGTTCTCGAACGACGTTCTCGGCTACCTCGCCTCGGACGGCCGCGTGCGCCCGACCGTGAAGAAGGGCGCCGCGCCGGCTGCCAAGGCTCCGCAGGCCTCGACGACCGCCGCCTAAGGGCTCTCGGAACAGGCCGCGCGGCGGGTGATCCCGCCGC
Source organism: Sphingomonas sp. G-3-2-10 (assembly GCF_012927115.1). Classification (NCBI taxonomy): domain Bacteria; kingdom Pseudomonadati; phylum Pseudomonadota; class Alphaproteobacteria; order Sphingomonadales; family Sphingomonadaceae; genus Sphingomonas; species Sphingomonas sp. G-3-2-10. Next base: position 802,771 of record NZ_JABBFY010000001.1, read on the forward strand.
GCGGTCCCGGGCCGAAGTTCGGACCGGGGACAGGATGCGAAAGATAGGATAAGCGCCAATGGCGATGAGTGTGGGTGGAGATTCCGCCGAAGAAAAATCGATGTCGGACATCAACACGACGCCCCTCGTGGACGTCATGCTGGTTCTGCTCATCATCTTCCTGATCGCGATCCCGACGGTGATTCAGTCGGTGGAGCTCGAACTGCCGAAGGTGGTTTACGAGCCGACCGAAACGAAGCCGGAGAACGTGCTTCTGGCCGTCCGCGCCAGCCCCGAGGGTCAGTGCCAGGTTTACTGGGGCATGGCTCCGGTGACGAGCGAAGAGCTGTACAACCGCGCGCAGAAGAAGCTGGAAGCCGAGATCAACAAGCAGGGTGGTCTCACCGCCGCCAATCTCGAACTGCCGGAAGCGCATATCCGTGGTGACATCAACACGCCGTATCGTTGCATCGGCGCCACGATCTTCACCATGCAGCGTGCAGGGTTCATCAAGGTCGGCTTCATTTCCGAGCCGCCGCCCAACTCGCAGCTGTAACGGCTACCGTTTTAAGGATTTTATCTCATGGCAATGAGTGCAGGTAGCGCCGAAGGCGAACCGATGGTGGAAATGAACACGACGCCGTTGATCGACGTCATGCTCGTTCTGCTCATCATGATGATCATCACCATCCCGATCCAGTCGCACGCGGTGAAGATCGACCTTCCGCAGACGCCGAAGGATGCGGTGAAGCCGCCGGTCGATCCGGAGAAGAACAAGATCTTCATCGACGAAGCCGGCCGTGTGTTCTGGAACAGCGTTCCGGTCGATGACACGCTGCTTCGTCAGTATCTGGACGCGACCAAGGCGCAGCCGGTCGAGCCGGAGCTTCACTTCCAGCCCGCGCCGACCGCGCGGTACGAAGTGGTCGATCACGTTCTCGCGATCGTGAAGCGCGCAAACATCACCAAGCTCGGCTTCGTCGGCAACGAGCAGTACGGCAGGGACTTCTAAGCCCTGCAGAGATCGGCCGCGCTTCGGCGCCGGTCAAATGAGAGGCGGCCTTCGGGTCGCCTCTTTTTTTGTTCCTGCATCGTCGCCGTTCGCCGCGGTTGCCCCAATCAGGCCCCGCCTCGGAACGTGGTGATTTCGCCGGCCGATCCGAAATTGGCCCGCTTTTCGCCAGACAGCTCCGGATGACTGGCCCAGAGCCCGCCCGCGGCAGGGGCTCCGCGCCGATGTACCCGATGCAGGGGCAGCTTCGCGCTATTCGCTTGCGAATGTGAAACATAAATGTCATAAAAACTCCATCAAAGAGTCACGTAATTGAAATCGTGATGTCACGGAGATGGAGGGAGTTATGCGTCATCTGCTCGTCGGCCTCACCATGATGGCCCCGCTTGCGCTGGTCGCGATGCCGGCCCAAGCTCAGGAAGGCGACCGAGTCGCCAGCTCCGCGATCGCCCAGGGCGACATGATCGGCGCCGAGAAGGCGCTGCTTCAGGAGCTTCGCATTCATCCCGGCCGTCCCGAATTGCTGCTCAATCTCGCCGCGGTCTATGCGCGCACCGGCCGCGCCAGCGAGGCGCGGGGCCTGTATCGTCAGGTGCTGGGCCAGCGCGACGTGCTGATGGACTTGTCGGCCGAGCGTACTGCGGGGTCGCACGCGGTCGCGGCCACCGGTCTGCGCCGCCTCGAGACCACGCAGTTCACCGCGCGCTGATCTCCGGCCCCGCTTTGGCGGGGCTTGGCTGATGCAAGACAAAGGGCGCCGCGATCGGATCGCGGCGCCCTTTGTGCATTCTGGCTGAGGGCGTTGGCGCCCCAAATCGGGTCAGAGGCGAGGAAGCGTCACGCCTCGCTGGCCCATATATTTGCCGGCACGATCGGCGTAGCTGGTCTCGCAGGGCTCGTTCCCCTTCAGGAACAGGAACTGGCAGGCACCTTCGTTCGCATAGATCTTGGCGGGCAGGGGCGTCGTGTTCGAGAATTCGAGCGTCACATGACCTTCCCATTCGGGCTCGAGCGGGGTGACGTTCACGATGATCCCGCACCGCGCATAGGTCGATTTGCCGAGGCAGATGACCAGCACGTCGCGCGGCACCCGGAAATATTCGACCGTCCGGGCCAGCGCGAAACTGTTCGGTGGGATGATGCACACATCGGTCTTGCGATCGACGAAACTGGTCGAGGAAAAGTCCTTCGGATCGACCACCGCGCTGTCGATATTGGTGAAGATCTTGAACTCGTCCGCCACCCGCGCGTCATAGCCGTACGAGCTCAGGCCATAGCTGATGCATCCCTCGCGCCGCTGCGCCTCGACGAACGGCTCGATCATGCCGTGGTTCTGAGCCTGTTCGCGAATCCAGCGGTCGGAAAGTATTGCCATGCGTCAGCTTTCGCGGGTCCACGCGCGCGGGGCAAGAGGGTGTTGGCCAACCCCGCTCGACTTGTGTGGATGACTGCCACGGGATCGCTCCGATTGAAGCGTTGTGCCCGATGTTGCGAGTCGGTGCTCGGGATGCTCGCCGCTTTCGACCTGCGTCCCGTCCGCGCACCGTTCGACGAGCGGATGGTGCTACGGAAGCCGCCTCAATCCACCTTCAGCTCGAACGGCACGGCAGGCAATCCACCCTTGTCGTAGAGGTTGCATACCGGACTATCGCCCCAGCAGAAGCGCACGCGGGACGCCTGTCCGGGATCGCCCGCAAGCAACACGTCGCCACCGTCGATTCGCGCCGCGACGAAACGGCAGCTCCCATAGGCGTCGCCGCACAATTCGAACCCGATCGGGGTCGCCGACGAATAGGCAACCAGCCCCCCATCCGCACCGGCAAAGCGGATGCGGATGCCATCGGTGCTGCGCACCGCCTTGGTCGCCCAGGGGCCGGAATGGGGGATTGCCTCGCCATAGGCGACCGCGCGGGCGTTCAGCGCCAGACGGCGACCGACCTGTTGCTTGTTGGCGGGATGGATATCCCACACATCGCCCAGATCGACTGCGACCGTAAGCGCGGCGTGGCTATCGGCGCCCACCGCGCGGCGCTGCTCCTCGCGCACGCCCGCGAAACCGCTCTCCATCGGCGCGGCGTTGCGCGCGCCCCAATTGGCGAGCTGGACGATCAGGAAGGGCAGGTCGCGGTTCCCGAACTGGGCGCGCCAGCCCGACATCAGCCCCGCGAGCCGCCCGGCATAGCCCGCCGGGTTCCCGGCATCGGCTTCGCCTTGGTACCAGGCGACCCCGCGCAGCGCGTAAGGCCCCATCGGCGCGATCATCGCATTGTAGATGCCACCGAGCCCCGCGATCGTTTCCCACGGCGCGTGGGGCGGATCGCCGATGCCGGGCGTGACGCGATATTGCCACTTCGCGGCATCGGGCAGCGGCACCGAGGTGCCGTCATCGAACTTCAGCACCCGCTGTTCCGGTTTCCCGTACAACCCGCCCGGCCCGAACGTGTCGAGCGCGCTGATCACGATACGGTTAACCCCCGGCTTCAGCACGCCGGGCGCCAGACGATAGGAACGCATCTCGTCCCACATGTTCGTGGTGCCAACCGGCGTGCCGTTGACGAAGCTCATGTCCATGTCGTCGACAATGCCGAGATCGAGCGTCGCGCCTTTCTTTGCCTGCGCGGCGGTCAGGGTGATCTCGGTCCGGTACCAGATGATGCCGTTATAGGCCTCGAGTTCGCGGACGCCCCAGCCTTCCCAGAAGTCGAACTTGGGCAGGGTGCGCCACTCGCCCGGCGCGTTTGGCTGCCACGGCTCCTTGCCCGGCGCGTCGTTGCTGCGCTTGCGCCACCAGTCGCTCCACGTGCCGCCCCATTGCAGCGCGGCGGCGGGCCGGTCGCGGCGATACAAGGCCAGCAGGTTGTTGGCGGCGCTGGCGGCGGGATCGTCGGCAAGCGAGGCCTGACTGCGCCATGCGTTGATCGCGGTGCCGCCCCAGGTCGCATCGATCAGGCCGAACGGCACCTTCTGCTGGGCCTTCAGATCGCGCGCCATGAAATAGCAGGCAGCCGAGAAGTCGGCGATGCTCTTCGGCGTCACCGCCTGCCACGCGACCGGATGCTTGAAGGTGGCGAGCGGCTCCGGCCCGGAATCGCGGGTGACGCTCAGCAACCGGATCTCTGGATCGTTGGCGTTGGCGATCTCGCTCTGGCCGTTCAGACCCTGCGACACCGCGAATTCCATGTTCGACTGGCCCGAACAGAGCCAGACATCGCCGACCAGCACGTCACTGACCGTGGTCGTCGCGCCGCCCGCGGTGGCGGTCAGGGTATAGGGACCTCCCGCCGCCAGCGCGGGCAGCGTCGCGCGCCAGTTTCCGCCGGCATCGGTGGTACCGGTGGCGGACTTGCCTGCGATGGTGACGGTCACCGTCTCGCCGGGCTTCGCGGTGCCCCATACCGGCAGCACCGTGTCGCGCTGAAGCACGGCATGATCCTGGAACATCGGATGGAGCCGCGCCTGTGCCGAAGCGAAGGGCGACGCGGTCAGCGCCAGCGCCGCGAGCATCGTTCGTATCAGCGCTGTCTTCGCCCGGTTCGACGGCATGTCTCTCTCCCTGTTTCGAGGAAGTTTGCCGCGCCGCACGCGCAAGGCAAGCGAAGAATGATAGCGCTAACGGAATCTCTCGAAAGGCTTGCAATCCCGTCGCGCTCCGTCATCGCCGATCTAGAGCAGATCCTTCGGCCCGAACGCCGCCGGCAGCAGTTCCGACAGCTTGTACGTCGTGATCGCATCGCCTTCGGCCGCGCCGCAATGGATGGGCAGGTCGCGGTCGCCGAGCTGGGCGGCTTCGTTGATGATCTGGCGGCAGCGGCCGCAGGGGCTGACCGGGGTGGTGCCCTGCGGGCCATCCGGGCCGATCAGGCCGCCGATCACGCCGATCTCCGCCACATCGCGCAGTCGGCCTTGGGCGCTGATCGTGGCCAGCGCGACCGTTTCTGCGCACAGCGACAGGCCGTAGCTGGCATTCTCGAAATTGGCGCCGGTGACGATCGTGCCGTCGGTCAGCAGCACCGCGGCACCCACGCCGAAGCCCGAATAGGGCGCATAGGCGTTGCGCGCGGCCTTGCGCGCTTCGGCGATAAGATGCTGCGGTTTCACGTCGTTCATTTGACCATCACGTCCCAGTTTACCCCGCCCGAAACCCCTTCGATGCGGCGGAAACCCGATGCCTGCCACATCGTCCACGGCTTGTCGAAATAGGAACCCGGGAAGAAGGCCTGCACGCTCCACAGCTTTCGCTGGATGCCCTCGCTGACGCGGTACTTGCTCTCGAACGCGCTGGAGACCTTGAGGATAGCGGGCTTGCCGGTATGCGCCTCGACGCCCGCAAGGAAGCGGTTGATCTCGCCGATTACGACATGGCGTTCGGGGCGGGCGGGGCAATCGCTTTCGAAATCGAGCAGCAAGGCGACGGGCAACTGGTCGTCGGAACGCGGGACGGTGGAAACCAGGTTGCCCGCCTGGTCGGCGGCAAGCTGGCACAGCGAGAAGACGTGGATCGCGCCGCGCGGGATGCCGGCTTCGTACAGGCCGCGCCAATATTCGGGGAAGCGCGCGTCGCGATCGGTGGCGCCCATCGTCGCGCGGGCATAGGCGAAGGCGATCCCGTAGGTCTTCTTGACGCCCCACCAGTTGATTTCGCCATTGCCTTCGCTGACGTCGAGCCCCTGGCGCGGAAAGGCCTGGCGATCGGGCACCCAGTTGATCGCCAGCAGCAACCCGGTGAGCGCGATGAGCGCCAGCGCCAGTGCGATCCCGGCGAACACGCGCGTTCGACGCCACAGGACGCGCAGGGCCATCGCTCAGCCCTTGATGTGCAGCACGCAGATCAGCGTGAAGAGGCGCCGGGCCGTGTCGAAATCCACGTCGATCTTGCCTTCCAGCCGCTCCTTCAACAGATCGGCCGCTTCGTTGTGGATGCCGCGCCGCGCCATGTCGATCGTTTCGATCTGCGCGGGCGAGGCGTTGCGAATCGCCTGATAGTAACTGTCGCAAATCGCGAAGTAATCCCGGATCGGGCGGCGGAATCGGGCCAGGCCGAGGACAAGCGTTTCGAGATGGGACCCGTCGGCGCGCATCATGTGCAGCGCAAGCCGGCCTTCCTCGACGCTGAGGTGCAGCTTGTAGGGGCCGGCATAGTCCGCGTTGCGCAACACCGGAGCGAAGCGATTGTCCTCGATCAGGTCGAAGATCGCGATGCGCCGCTCCTGCTCGATATCGGCCGAGCGCCACAATATGGTGCGCTCGTCCAGCGTGACATCGATGATGCGCGGGTCCGACATTGGGTGCGTCCTATCGCAATCCCCATGATCCACAAGCGTTCAGCCATTGTCGGACGCCGCGGAGTGGGCGACTAGGGACGGATCATGGCCGAGCCGATTCCCTTTCCCGCCCCCGGCACGCCCGAGGGGATGCAGCTTCCGCAGAATATCGAAGCGGAGGCCGCGCTGCTCGGTGCGATGATGATCGACAATCGCGTCGCCGAGGACGTGCTGCAGAAGATTCGGCCCGAGCATTTCTTCGAGCCGCTGCACGGGCGCATCTATGAGCAGATCGCGTTCCTCGTCGGCGACAACCGGCTGGCGACTCCGGTGACGTTGCGCCCGATGTTCGCCGCCGATCCGGCGATGAAGGAACTGGGCGGTCCGGCCTATCTGGCGCAGCTGACCGGCAATCCGGCCAGCCTGATCGGCGCGCGGGCTTTCGCGGACCAGATCTACGATCTCGCCATGCTGCGCGCGCTGGTGACGGTGGGTCGCGACATGGTGGATGGCGCGCTGGATACCAGCCAGGACGTCAATCCGTCGAAGCAGATCGAGATCGCCGAACTCAAGCTCTACGAAGTCGCGGAAAAGGGCGATACCGAGGGCGGGGCCAAGAGCTTCACCCGCGCCGCGGCGCTGGCGGTGAAGCAGGCCGAGCGGGCGATGAATTCGGGCGGCAGCGTGTCGGGCATCACTTCGGGCCTGACCGATCTGAACGCGATGACCGGCGGCATGAACCGTTCGGACCTTATCATCCTCGCCGGCCGTCCCGGCATGGGCAAGACCTCGCTCGCCACCAATATCGCGTTCAACGCCGCGCGGCGCTGGATCGACGACAAGGAAGCGGGAATCGACGAGGAAAAGTCGATCGGCGCGCCGGTCGCCTTCTTCAGCCTCGAAATGTCGGCCGATCAGCTGGCGATGCGTATCCTGTCCGAACAATCGGAGATCGTGTCGGAAAAGCTGCGCACCGGCGACCTCAGCCCGGCGAACTTCCAGAAGTTCGCGCGCGCCGCCGCCGATCTGGAGCAGTTGCCGCTGTTCATCGACGACACGCCCGGCCTGACCATCGCCGCGCTGCGCACCCGCGCGCGCCGTCTGAAGCGCCAGCACAAGATCGGCATGGTCGTGGTCGACTATCTCCAGCTGCTCACCGGATCGAGCCGCAGCCAGGGCGATGGCCGCGTGCAGGAAATTTCGGAAATCAGCCGTGGTCTCAAGACTCTGGCCAAGGAACTGCACGTCCCGGTGATCGCGCTGTCCCAGCTCAGCCGTGGCGTCGAAAGCCGCGAGGACAAGCGTCCGCAGCTCTCCGACCTTCGCGAATCCGGCTCGATCGAGCAGGACGCCGACATCGTGCTGTTCGTCTATCGCGACGAATATTATCACGATTTCAAGGCCCCCAAGGCGATCGACGCCAATTCCTCGGCCGACGAGATCGCCAAATATCAGGCGTGGCAGGAGCATCAGCTTCAGGTGGCGAACAAGGCGACGGTGATCATCGCCAAGCAGCGTCACGGCGCGACTGGCTTTGTCGACCTTAGGTTCGATCGTCAGTTCACCAAGTTCAGCGACCTCGTGCCGGAATACTGAGCGGCTTTCAGGACCATATCGGCGCCCTTTTCGGCGATCATCATCGTCGGGGCGTTCGTATTGCCCGAGGGGATCGTCGGCATCACCGACGCATCGATCACGCGAAGACCGTCCACGCCGTGGACGCGGAGTTCGGCGTCGACGACGCTGCCCATCGCGGCGGTGCCGACCGGATGGAAGATCGTCGTGGAGATGGCGCCGATCGCTTCGGCGAGCTCGGCGTCGGTCCGGACGCCGGGGCCGGGGCGGAATTCCTCGGGATTATACTTGGCGAGCGCTGGCCGGGCGACGATCCGGCGAGTGAGCTTCACCGCCTCGACCGCGACGCGGACATCCTCTTCGTTCGACAAATAATTGGGACGGATGCGCGGCGCGTGGTCCGGATCGGCGCTGTCGATCCGCACACTGCCCCGGCTGAGCGGGCGCAAATTGCACACGCTGGCGGTGAAAGCCGGGAAAGGGTCGAGCGCGCCGCCGAACGCGGCGAGGCTCAGCGGCTGGACGTGATATTCCAGATTGGGCGTGGCGAAGCGCGGATCGGAGCGCGCGAACAGGCCGAGCTGGCTGGGCGCCATCGACATCGGGCCGGATCGCGCGAACAGATACTCAAGGCCGATCCTTGCCTTGCCCAGCCATGACCCTGCGCGCGCGTTGAGCGTGGGCACGCCCGCGACGCGATAGGCGCAGCGGATCTGGAGATGGTCCTGCAGATTCTCGCCGACGCCGGGAAGATGATGGATCGATACGATGCCGAGTTCGCCAAGCCGCGCGGCATCGCCGATCCCCGAACGCTGGAGGATCGCGGGCGAGCCGATCGCGCCGCTGGCGAGGATCGTCTCGCCGAGTGCCCGCGCGGTCATCAGCCGGCCGTGGAGGCGGAAGGCGACGCCGGTGACGCGCTGCCCGTCGAACGTCAGATGCTCGACCGTCGCGCCGGTCTGCACGCGCAGGTTCTTTCGTTCCATCGCCGGGCGAAGGAATGCGTCGGCCGCGCTCCAGCGCAGGCCCTTGCGCTGGGTGACCTCGAAAAAGCCCGATCCGAAATTGTCGCCGGTGTTGAAGTCCGCGACCTTGGGGATGCCGGCTTCTTCCGCCGCGTCGCGGAACGCCTCGAGCAACTCCCAGCGCAGCCGCTGGCGTTCGATGCGCAGTTCCCCGTCCGCGCCGTGCATCTCGCTGGCTCCGCCGAAATGATCTTCGGACTTGCGGAACCAGGGCAGGACATCGTCCCAGCCCCAGCCGGCATTCCCCGCCTGCCGCCAGCTGTCATAATCGGCGGACTGGCCGCGGATATAGATCATCCCGTTGATCGACGAGGAGCCGCCAAGGCCCCGGCCGCGAGGGTAGGGCAAGGCGCGCTGGTTGAGGCCGGGTTCGGCCTCGGTGGTCATGCACCAGTCGGTGCGCGGATTGCCCATGCAATAGAGATAGCCGACCGGAACCTTGATCCAGACATAGTCGTCGCGGTCGCCGGCTTCGATCAGGAGCACGCGGTTGCGCGGATCGGCGCTCAGCCGGTTGGCGAGCACGCACCCCGCGCTGCCGCCGCCGACGACGATATAGTCATAGTCGCCGAAATCGGTGCGCATCATCGGCCGGGAAAACAGTCGGTTCGCGGGCGGGCCTCAGTTGGCGACGGCCTGGTGCGCTCCGCCTTCCAGTGCATTTTCCATGTCGCGGGTGGTTCCGACACGCACGCCGATGCGCGGATCGCAGCTGCTGGGAAATACGGCGTCGAGGCGCTTGCGCAGCACCGTCTCGAATTCGGCCTGGCCATGCTTGCGCGGGCGGGAAACGGCGATGTCGTGCTGGATGGCGCTCTTGATCCGGTCGACCGCGTCGTCGTCGAGCACGCCGACAGCGACCAGTTCCGCGCAAAGCTGCAACAGCCCGACCGAAGTCGCCTGCGCGCGCAGGCCGATATAGTCGAGGCATTCATGCAGGCGGATTGCCTGCTCCTTTGCGTTCCGGTCCATACATCACCCTCCACAAGCGCTCCGGCTGACGGGAATGGCGGGCCCGGTTGGTCCGGACTCCTGCCGCTATTGCCGGCGCAGGTGAGAGGCTAGGATGGAATCCGCGCGCGTCAACGGCCTTGTGTATGCTGATGCAAGTAACGTGTGTGCGATACCGGTGGAGGAGCCGGGCCGCGCAGGGCCCGGCTCCTCCGTCACGGGTCAGGGTCCGGGAGGCGAGGGGGGCGGCGGCGGAGGCGGCGGCGGGGGCGGCGAAGTCGGCGGCGTCGGCGTGTTGAACGGATCCCAACCGCCGATCGGCACATCGCCGATCACGTCGCATTCGGCCGGAATCTCGTCCCATACCTGATTGTAGCAATATTCCGGACCGGCGGTCTGGAGGCTGGTCGACATCAGCAAAGTCGCGAAGACGCTGAACATTGCACTCTCCCATAGTTTTGCGCCATCGAATTGACGCAAGAACAGGCTATGGGATCGCTAACATCGCGACAATGCGGAGATTGGGCCGATCTGGTCTTAGTCTGATCTTGCGAAGGTCAGAAGATTCCCGGTGGTTCGATGCTCGACGAAAATGGGCTGAATCCGGCCGCCGAGGCAGCGGTGATCGCGCAATGCACCCGCAGGAAGGTGCGGTCGCCCTTCCGGTTCAGCGCAGCGTCGATCAACTCGATATTGCCGCGCACCGCGCGCAGGGTCGAGCGCGGCCGCAAGCCGCATAGCCGTTCGATCCGCACGGCATAGGATGCGACACTTTCCCTGTCCGCATCGAACACCGGCAAGGGGCGCGAACGTTGCAGCTCGTCGAGCGCGCGCGTCGCGGCGAGCGCGCTGTAGCGGCGGCTGATCGCATCATTTTCGATGGTGAAGCCGATGGCTCCGGTCGCCGCGATTTCCATCCCGAAGCAATTGAGCTCGATGTCGCCGAGCGGCGCATCGCCCTTGAGGACGATGGTCGGCTGCTTTTCGCCTTCCCAATGTTCGATGGCGATCCGCTCGGCGGAAATGCCGCACCTGATGACGATCGCGTCGCGCAGCGCGGCCGCGGCGTCATCGTCCGGCGATGTTGTGACGATCAACGCGGCCAGCACCAGCATGGCCGTGTAATATCATATCATCGACGCCGGTCAAACCCGGCGTCAGAATACCGGCAGGTTGGGATCGTTGTCGTCGACCGGCGTATGGATGCCGCACTCGGTCTTTTCCCAGCCGCGCCAGCGGCCCGCGCGGGGATCCTCGCCCGGCTTCACCACGCTGGTGCACGGCGCGCAGCCGATCGAGAGATAGCCCTGCGCCTCCAGCGGGTGGCGGGGCAGGTTGTGGGTCTCGAAATAGGCTTCCAGATCGGCCTTGGTCCAGCTGGCGAAGGGGTTCACCTTCAGCCGGTCTCCGTCGATCTCGAAGCGGGGCAGATTGCCGCGCGTGCTCGCCTGGAACGCCTTGCGTCCGGTGATCGTCGCGTCGAAATCGACCAGCGCCTTTTCCAGCGGAGCGACCTTGCGGATCTCGCAGCAGCCGTCGGGATCGTAGGACCAGCGCAGTCCGGTCTCGTCGCGCCTGGCCAGCGTCTCCGCGTCCGGCGTCAATATGCGCAGGTTGAGGCCGAGCAGCTCGGCGACCTGATCGCGATAGGCGAGCGTTTCGGGGAAATGCTTGCCCGTATCGATGAACAGCACGGGGATGTTGGGATCGACGCTGGCGACGAGATGGAGCAGCGCCACGCTCTCGGCGCCGAAGGAAGACACGATGCCGACTTCGCCGAGCATGTGATTGCCGAGCACGGCGCGGAGCATCTCCAGCGTATCGGCGCCGCGGAACATGTTATTGAGGCGCACGGCATCGGCCTCGGTGAAACGGGGCGTCAGGTCGATGCGATCAGGGGTCCTGCCGATCTTCCCAATGTCCGCGTCAGCCATGCCGGAGTTTCCATACCGGCACATAGGCGTCGGCGGCCTTCTGATACGCGAACTCGTACCGCTCGAGCGACGCGGTGAGCGTCGCCTGGTCGATCTCGGCTTCGGGGGCGAAGCTGTCGAAGCCGCAGCGGCGCATCAGCGGGATCTGGTCGACCAGCACATCGCCCTGCGCGCGAAGCTCGCCGGTGTAACCGGCTTCGCGGAGGATGCGTCCGGTCGAATAGCCGCGCCCGTCGCGAAACTTGGGGAAGCTGACTTCGACCAGCGCGATGCGATCGAGCTGATCGAGCAGCGGCGTTACGTCGTCGCCGGCCTCGATGCGGACGGCGGTGGCGTTGGACTGGCCGAGGAAGCTGTCGAGCGTGACGGCGGGCTCGTCATGGGCCTCGTCATCGCGATAGCGCAACAGATCACCCATAAATCGCCTCCTTGAACGGCTCCATGCCGATGCGGCGATAGGTGTCGAGGAAACGTTCCCCGTCGGTACGCTGCGCCAGATAGACGTCGGTCGCCTTTTCCACCGCATCGACGATGCCGTCCTCGTCGAAGCCCGGGCCGGTGATCTTGCCGAGCGACACGTCCTCCGCGCCCGATCCGCCGAGCAGCAGCTGGTAATTCTCCACGCCCTTACGGTCGACGCCGAGGATGCCGATGTGACCGGCATGGTGGTGGCCGCAAGCGTTGATGCAGCCGCTGATCTTGAGCTTCAGTTCGCCCAGATCGCGCTGGCGGCCGAGATCGGCGAAGCGGTTGTGGATCTTCTGCGCCACGGGGATCGAGCGCGCATTGGCGAGGCTGCAATAATCGAGGCCGGGGCAGGCGATGATGTCGCTGATCAGGTCGAGATTGGCTTCGGCCAGGCCATTGTCGGCGAGGATCTGCCAGATCGTATGGAGGTCGGCCTTCTTCACATGCGGCAGGACGATGTTCTGCGCATGGGTGACGCGCAGCTCGTCGAAGCTGTACTTCTCGGCAAGGTCGGCCATCAGGTCGATCTGCGCCGACGTCGCATCGCCCGGAATGCCGCCCTGCGGCTTCAGGCTGATATTGACGATCGCATAGCCCGGCGCCTTGTGGGCGATGACGTTCTGGTCGAGCCAGACCGCGAAGTCGGGATCGCTGCGGTCGACCGCGTCCGAAGCGCCGGCGTCATAGGCGGGCGGGGCGAAGAAGGCGGCGATGCGATCGAATTCGGCCTGGGGCGGATCGATGCCGAGCGCCTTCACCTTGACGAACTCTTCCTCGACCTGGCGGCCATATTCGTCCGCGCCGATTTCGTGGACGAGGATCTTGATGCGCGCCTTGTAGATATTATCGCGGCGGCCGTAGCGGTTATAGACGCGCAGGCAGGCTTCGAGATAGCTCAGCAGGTCCTCGGCGCCGACGAAATCCTTGATCTCGGGCGCGATCATCGGCGTGCGGCCCATGCCGCCGCCGACGAAGACCTTGCCGCCGAGCACGCCGTTCTTCTCGACCAGCTGGATGCCGATATCGTGCAGGCGCATCGCCGCGCGATCCTCTTCGGACGCGATCACGGCGATCTTGAACTTGCGCGGCAGGTAGCTGAATTCGGGGTGGAAGGTGCTCCACTGGCGCAACAGCTCGGCCCAGGGGCGCGGATCGGCGACTTCGTCCGCCGCGGCGCCGGCGAACTGGTCGGAGCTGATGTTGCGGATGCAGTTCCCGCTGGTCTGGATCGCGTGCATCTCGACCGAAGCGAGATCGGCGAGGATGTCCGGCGCGTCCTCCAGCTTGATCCAGTTGTACTGGAGGTTCTGGCGGGTGGTGAAATGGCCGTAATCGCGGTCATATTTGCGCGCGATATGGCCCAGCATCCGCATCTGGCGGCTGTCGAGCGTCCCATAGGGAATGGCGACGCGCAGCATATAGGCGTGAAGCTGGAGATAGAGGCCGTTCATCAGCCGCAGCGGCTTGAACTGGTCCTCGGTGATCTGGCCGGCGAGGCGGCGGGTCACCTGATCGCGGAATTCCTCGACGCGGGCGTCGACGATCGACTGATCGTAATTGTCGTACTTGTACATGTCAGATCACCCAGCTGCCGGCATTCGGGTCGGCGGGTTTGAGCGTGAGGTCGGGCCGCACCGTCGGGCCGAGTGCGCGGACGCGGTCCTTGATATGCGCGGGGCGGGGGCCTTCGGGGGTTATGGTCGCGTCGATCACATAGGGGGCGTTGACCCGGCGTGCGCCTTCCTCGGCATGCGCGATCGCTTCGCCCTGATCGGCGACGTCAACGGCATCCTCGACATGGCGCGACCAGCCATTGCCGGTCCACCAGGTCACGTCGCCGCTGCCCAGATCGTTTCCGGTGAGGAGTTTCATGCAAGTGCCTCCGCGGCCTTCGCCCATTGGGCAAGCTTGTTTTCGGCGTCGGACAGCATCACGACTTCGCCAACGACGATGATCGCCGGGCTCTTCACCTTCTCGCGCTCGACCATCGGGCCAAGGTCCGCGAGCAGAGTACGCATCGCGCGCGATCCTTCCAGCGTGCCGCGCTCGAGCACCGCGACCGGCATGTCGGGAGCGACGCCGTCGTTCATCAGCTTCTCGCTGATGTCGGGGCAGGTCGCGACGCCCATATAGATCACCAGCGTGCGGCCCTTGCCGGCGAGGCCGGACCAGTTCTGCTCGGAGAGGCCTTTGCACTGGCCCGCGACGAAACTGACCGCGCTCGACCAGTCGCGATGGGTCAGCGGCAGCATCGCTTCGGCGGCGGCACCAAGCGCCGCGGAGATGCCGGGAATGACTTCGACGCGCAGGCCCGCTTCGCGCACCGCTTCGACTTCCTCGCCGCCACGGCCGAAGATGAACGGATCGCCGCCCTTCAGCCGAACGACGATCGCGCCGGTCTTCACATGCGCGACGATCAGCGCGTTGATCGCATCCTGCGAGAGGGTGTGCTTGGAACGCTGCTTGGCGACCGAGATGCGGTGCGCCTGAGGAGCGAGATCGAGCACGCGCGAATCGACGAGGCCGTCATGGACGAGCACATCGGCTTCGCGCAGCGCTTCGACGGCGCGGACGGTCAGCAGGCCCGGATCGCCCGGACCGGCACCGACAAGGATCACGCGCCCACGCGCGGAAGGATCGAGAAGGCTTGCCATGCGGCGGGAGATGGGCCGCGAGGGCCGGAACGGCAACGGAGGATGGTTTGGGGTTGGGGTAGGGAAACTATTCCCTATCGAACAAGGGCATCAGGCGGGGACCTCATCCGCCAACGGGTCGACCACGGATCCGGCGTCGTAGCGCCCGGGCAGGGTCAGCCATTCGCCCACCGTGCGCGGCTGATCCACTTCCGCCAGTCCGGTATCCGGCCACTCGTCCTTCGCCGGAAACCACGCGGTCCGGAACAGCCGGTCCCAGATCGTCGTGAACGCTCCGAAATTATGGTCGAAATGCTTCTCTTCCAGTGAATGGTGGATACGGTGGAAGCGATTGTCGACGAGCGCGCTGCGCAACGGTCCGAAATCGATCGCGGCGGGCGAGTGGATATAGCTCGAATGGAGGAACAGGATCACCGTCATCAGCGGCGCGACCGGCCCGGTATCGGAGAGGATCAGGCTGGTCGGTATGATGAACAGGAGCGAGTAGAAGATCGGCTCGCTGATATGGTGGAAGGCATTGACCGCACTCAGCTCGCGGATCGAGTGATGCACCGCGTGGTAGCGCCAGAACCAGCGATGCTGGGCGCGGTGGAACCAGTAGAAGAAAAAGTCGCCCACCACCGCACCTGCGATCGGCGCGGCGATCCAGGCCAGCGCCCCGGTCCAGCTCATCGTCAACGGCAGGGTGATCAGCGGATGGATGCCGATCAGCGCCCAGATCTCGCGAAACAGCGCGAGCCCCAGCGCATTGACCGGCAGGAAGATCGCCCAGAACAGCAATCCGGACAGCCGCCCGCGGATCGACGTTCTGCTGCGCGGCAGCAGCAGCTCAAGCGCGGTCATGAAGGCGAACGCAAACGCCCAGCACGGCGCCGCGCTGGCGAGATGATCGATAACGGGAGCGAGCGCATCCATGCCGAAGGCATCGCATGGAAAGGGTTAACGCTCCTTCTCGGTGCCGCAGCGGATCAGCGTAATCGGCTGAAAAATCTTCGATTCCACGCGCATTCCCCCGCCCGCCGGGAAACGGAGCTTCACCACATCCTCGCTCTGCTCGTCTTCGGCGAAGCAGGTGGCGGCGGCGTCATAGCCGCCGGGGACATTGGCCAAACGGTGGAAATCGCACGACACCTC
The DNA here is from genome assembly GCF_012927115.1 of Sphingomonas sp. G-3-2-10. NCBI lineage: Bacteria > Pseudomonadati > Pseudomonadota > Alphaproteobacteria > Sphingomonadales > Sphingomonadaceae > Sphingomonas > Sphingomonas sp. G-3-2-10. The sequence continues at coordinate 818,764 of NZ_JABBFY010000001.1, forward strand.
GCCAGCGGTGGACAGATCCATCTCCTCAAACCGCCACGCGCCGTCCTTGCACAGCCCGGCATTGGCAGCCCAGCGGCCGATATAGCGGGCAGGCTCCGGCGCCGGCGCTGGCGTGACCGAGGGCGCGGGTTCGGGCTTGGAAACCGGCGGCGCAGTTTCGGGCAGGTCGGCGGTCTGGTTGACCGGTTCGGACGAACAGGCGCCGAGCGCCAGCGCGGCAAGCGGAAGCAATCCTCTCATCCCGGGCAAACGGGCGAGCCGGGCGCGGCGTTCCGTCAGAACAGCCCCTCGACCGCCCCATCCGCGCCGATCCGGATCGACTCCGCGGCGGGCACGCGCGGCAGACCGGGCATCGTCATGATCTCGCCGCAGATCGCCACGACGAACCCCGCGCCGGCCGCAAGCCGCACCTCGCGCACCGGCACGACATGGCCCGTGGGTGCGCCCAGCGCGGCGGGATCGGTCGAGAAGCTGTACTGCGTCTTCGCCATGCACACCGGCAGATGGCCGAATCCGGCTTCCTCCCAGCGCTTGAGCTGCGCCTTCACGCTCGGATCGGCCACGGCTTCCTCGGCGCGATAGATGCGGGTCGCGACGGTGTTGATCTTGTCGAACAGGGGCAGGTCGTCGGCATAAAGCGGCGCGAACTGCGCCCCGCCGCCGGTCAGCGCCACGACTTCCTCCGCCAGCGCTTCCGCGCCCGCGCCGCCGTCTGCCCAATGGGTGCAGCGGATCGCCTTGGCCCCCTGTGCTGCCGCGATTTCGGCGATCACCGCGACTTCCTGCTCGGTGTCGCTGGTGAAGTGGTTGATCGCCACCACCACCGGCACGCCGAACTGGCGGACATTCTCCAGATGCCGCGCGAGGTTCACGCCACCCCGGCGCACCGCTTCGGCATCGGGCGCGCCCAGATCGGCCTTGGCCACCCCGCCATTCATCTTGAGCGCACGCACCGTGGCGACTACCACCGCGGCGGCAGGTTTCAGCCCCGCCTGACGGCATTTGATGTCGAAGAATTTCTCCGCGCCCAGATCGGCGCCGAACCCGGCTTCTGTCACGACATAATCGGCCAGCTTCAGCCCCGCCCGCGTCGCGATCACCGAGTTGCAGCCATGCGCGATGTTCGCGAACGGCCCGCCGTGGAGCAGGGCAGGGGTGCCCTCCAGCGTCTGCACCAGATTGGGCATGATCGCATCCTTCAGCAGCACGGCCATCGCGCCATCGGCCTTCAGGTCGCGCGCGGTTACCGGCTGCTTGCCGCGCGTCTGCGCCACCACGATCCGGCCCAGCCTTGCCTCCAGATCTTCAAGACCCGTCGCAAGGCACAGGATCGCCATGACTTCGCTGGCGACGGTGATGTCGAACCCGCTTTCGCGCGGATAGCCGTTGGCGGGGCCGCCGAGCGACTGTGCCACGTCGCGCAGCGCGCGGTCGTTCATGTCGAGCACGCGGCGCCAGGTGATCCGCCGCACGTCGATGTCCAGCGCATTGCCCCAATGGACATGATTGTCGATCATCGCCGCCAGCAGATTGTGCGCGCTGGTGATCGCGTGGAAATCGCCGGTGAAGTGGAGATTGATGTCCTCCATCGGCACCACCTGCGCATAGCCGCCACCGGCCGCGCCGCCCTTGGTGCCGAAGCATGGCCCGAGCGACGGTTCGCGCAGGCAGAGCGCGGTGCGCTTGCCGATCCGGGTCAGCGCATCGGCGAGGCCGACGGAGGTGGTCGTCTTGCCTTCTCCCGCAGGCGTCGGGTTGATCGCGGTGACGAGGATCAGCTTGCCCTCGCGCTCCGGCTGCGCCTCGATCCAGCTCAGATCGACCTTGGCCTTGGTGCGCCCGTAATAGTGCAAGGCCGGCTCGGGAATATCGAGCCGGGCGGCGATTTCGGGAATGGGATGAAGCGCGGCGGCGCGCGAAATCTCGATATCGGAAAGCATATGCGGGCGGACGGTAGCGCCCCTGATTGTGCCTGCAAGTGGGGCGTTGCGACGCTCGCGAAAAATCGCTGTCCCACAGAAAATGTTCGGTCTATGTTCCTGCGTGGAGCGCTCTTGTGCAAGGGCCTGCGACCGCTTGTGTCGCCTCACATGCGAAGCGCGATAGTGTAAAGTTAGTGTCAACTTAGCGTGACTTTTGGAGGTTTCTTGGACCCGCTCGCTCTCATTCTCGTTGTCGTGGCCCTGTTGGGTGGCCTGGCGCTCGGCTGGTTCCTTGGTGGGCGCGGGGCCGTGGAGGCGCGGAAAGAACGCGACCACTGGTTGAATGAGCACAAGGCCGCCGTGGCGGATCTTGGGCGAAAGGACATCGAGCTTGCGACACTGAGGGCAGAGACCTCGGGCCTCGAGGCGCGTTTCGCCGACCTCGCCAATCGTGCGCTCACCGAGGCGCAGGAAAGCTTTCTCAAGCGTGCCGACGATCGCTTCAGGCAATCGGAGGAAGCTGCGGGCCAGAACCTGAAGTCGCTGCTCCAGCCGGTCAGCGAACGGCTTCAGCGCTATGAGGAAGGCGTCGCGAAGGTCGAGGCGGAACGCCGCGATGCGTTCGGCGATCTCAAGGGGCAGATCGAGCAGATGCGGATCGGGCAGGAGCGCGTTTCGACCGAAGCCGCCAAGCTGGTCAATTCGCTGCGAAACGCGCCCAAGTCCCGCGGGCGCTGGGGCGAGCAGCAGCTCAAGAACGTGCTCGAGACGTGCGGCCTTTCCGAACACACCGATTTCCAGACCGAAGTGAGCATCGGCGTCGAAGACGGCGGACGGCTGCGCCCCGATGCCATCGTCCGCGTGCCCGGCGGTCGCGCACTGGTGATCGACGCCAAGGTGTCGCTCAACGCGTATCAGGATGCGTTCGGGGCGGTGGACGAGGCGGAACGGCAGATCGGCCTAGCCGCCCATGCCGCGTCGATGAAGGCGCATGTCAACGCGCTCGGCAACAAGGCGTATTGGAGCCAGTTCGACGACGCGCCCGACTATGTGATCATGTTCGTCCCCGGCGAACATTTCCTCTCCGCCGCGCTCGAATATGATCATGGCCTGTGGGATTTCGCGTTCGAGAAGCGCGTGCTTCTGGCCACGCCGACCAATCTGATCGCCATCGCCCGCACCGTTGCGGCGGTGTGGCGTCAGGAGCGGCTGGCGGAAGATGCGCGCCGGATCGGCGAACTGGGCAAGGAGATGCACGAGCGTCTTGCCGTCGCGGCGGAACATATGCGCGTGGTTGGCGGCGGGTTGAGCAGCGCGGTCAATCGCTACAACCAGTTCGTCGGATCGTTCGAACGCAACGTGCTGAGCACCGGCCGCAAGTTCCGCGATCTCAATATCGAGACGACATCGAAGGAGATCCCCGAACTGCCTCCGGTCGAATCGCTGGCGCGCTATGGCGATGAAGCCGGGTTGATCTCCGGGCCGGTGGACGAAGCGGCCGAATAGCCGTGGCGAAATACCGGCACACCACGCTGCCGCCGCCCTATCTGAAGCGGGTCTGGCTCGATCTTCCGCCCGATATCGACCGGACGGCTTACCCCTGGTGCCTTCCGCTGTTTCGCACCGGCGAATTCGAGCTCGACTTCGACAAGCCGGTCACGATCATCGCGGGCGAGAATGGCGTCGGCAAATCGACATTGCTCGAAGCCATCGCGGTGCTGGCAGGGTTCGACGAATCCGGCGGGGGGCCGGGATATCGCGCGGTCGACAATTCGAGGGCTGTCGAGGCAGGCGGTGGCAGTCTGGCTTCGGGGCTCAAGGCAAGCTGGCTACCCAAGATCGGCAGCGGCTGGTTCTTTCGTGCGGAAAGCTTCTTCTCGGTCGCCCGCTATCTGGACGAAGCAGGCAGCCCGTCCGCCGACTTCCTCTCGCATTCGCATGGCGAGGGCTTCGTCCGCTTCTTCGAAGAGCGCTGTGCCCGGCCCGGCATCTTCCTGTTCGACGAACCCGAATCCGCACTCTCGCCCGCGCGCCAGTTCGAGTTCCTCAAGCTGCTCCGCCGGATGCAGGCCGGCGGTCAGTCGCAGGCGATCGTGGTGACGCACTCGCCGATCCTGATGGCGCTGCCCGAGGCGCGCCTGCTCGGCATGGGCAAATACGGGATCGAGCCGGTCGAGCTGGAGGATACCGCCCATTTTCGTATCTATCGCCAGTTCGTCGCCGACCCGCACGGGCTGGTCGGCGACATGCTGGCGGAATAGGCCTCAGCGGCGGCCCGGAGCCCGCGCCGGGGCCAGCACCAGCGTCTTGCCCGCGCGGCCGCTCAGTACCAGCTTGCCGTCGCGGTTGCGGCTCACGCTCAGGCGCTGGCCGAGCAGGTCGAGCAGGTTGCGCTCCTGCGTGATCGCATAGCGGCCCAGGCAGGCGCGGCGGGTGGTGGCCAGCGGGCCGGCGTTCAGGAAGCCGCGCTCCATGCGGAAGTCGCCGTTCAGGCTGTTGCAGCCGGTGTTGCCCGACACGCGATTGCCGTTGAAGCTGAGGGTCACATTCGAGCCGCGCATCACCGGCACGCCGCCGATGCTCTGCACCTGCCAGTTGCCTTCGATCACCGAGCGCGGGTTCTCGGCCTGTGCGCTACCGCCGCCGCAGCCCTGATAGCGCCGGCCATCGACGGTGACGGTCACCGTGTCGCGATAGGTGCGGTCGCTCATTCCGTCGCTGCACGCGCGGTGAACGATGTTCACGTCGATCCGGCGGGTCTTGTAGATCTCGCCGGCAAAGCCGTTGATCACCCTGGGCGTGGCGACGATCACCGGGCGGCGATCCGGGGTCTCGAACTTCATCGTCCGCGAATCGATCGTCAGGCCCCAAAAGGGTTCGGTGCCCACCGCCTTGTACGGTGCGTCCCGCTGGGCCAGCGCGGGGCTGGCGAGGGCGGTCAGGGCAACAGCGGCGGCAAGCATCGTCTTCATGGTCGTTCTCCTTGAACGCTCAAATCGTCCCGCGTGGCTTAACGCATGGTGGCCGATTTGTTTCGCTGCCGTTCAGGTCGAACGCCCGGTTTTCGCTTCAGCGCTTGGGATTGGCGCGGAAGACTTCCGCCGTCACCTCGCTGCGCGGGCGGCGGCCGTAATGGACCATGTCGCTGCTGTTGCTGAGGCAGGCATATTGATAGATCAGCAGCCCGTCATCGACCGGCTTGGGATCGAAGCCCGCATTGGCGTTCTCGACCCGGCCGTCGGCGTAATAGACGCGCGTCAATACGCCCGAACGGGTCTTCGCCGCGCAATCGAGACGCGCATCCACGCGGATCGCGATCACGCCGTCGCTATCGGCTTCGCGGAACATCAGGAAGGTGGGCAGCGTCGCGATATTGCCCTGCCGTTTCGGCGCGCCGTCGACCAGCAGCAGCTCGTCATCGATCCGCAGGTCGCCGCTGGGCATCAGCCACCAGTCGCCGGCCTGATCGACCTTGTCCGCCTGAGCGGCGGCGGGAAACGCTGCGCCCAGCGCGGCGGCGGCGATCAGCACACGGAACATCGGCATTCTCCCCCTATGATCGGTTACCCGCGTCGCCGCTGGTTGAGCACTTCATACGCCATCACCGCGGTCGCGACAGCAGCGTTCAGGCTGTCGGCCTTGCCCAGCATCGGGATCTTCACCGTCAGGTCGCACGCGGCGGCCATGAAATCGGGCATCCCCTGCGCTTCGTTGCCGGTCAGCAGAAAGGTCGGTGCCTGATAGCGCGCGGCCTGATAGTCGATATCGGTATCGAGGCTCAGGCCCACCAGTTGGCCCGGCCCTGCGCGGAGCCAGGTCGCGAACTCGGCCCAGGGCGCGCGGGCGACCGGCACGGTGAACAGCGCCCCCATGCTGGCGCGCACGGCTTCGACCGAGAAGGGATCGACGCAATCGTCGACCAGGATCAGTCCGCCCGCGCCGATCGCATCGGCGGTACGGAGGATGGTGCCCAGATTGCCCGGATCGCGCAGCCGCTCGGCAACCAGCCAGATCGGCGCGCTGGTGCGGTCGAGATCCTCCAGTCTTGCTTCGAACTCGGCGAACACGCCGACCACCGCGCCGGGATTATCCTTGCCCGAGAGCTTTGAGAGGATGTCGGCATTGGTCTCAATCGCCCAGCCGGTTTTGTTCTCGACCGCCGCGATCAGCTCGCGGACCAGCGGGTGATTGGCCATGTCGCGGGCATAGAAGAGATATTGCGGCAGCCGCCCGGCTTCGCGCGCTTCGGTGAGGATGCGCAGTCCTTCGGCGAGGAACAGCCCTTCCTCGCGGCGATGCTTCTTGTCGCGCAGGTTGCGGACCCGCTTGATCAGCGGGTTGGAAAAGGCGGTGATTTCGCGAGGCATGTCGTGCCTTTAACCTGCCCGTCCCCCAAGCGAAAGCTGGGGGCTCAATCTTCCCCGAACCGGTCCTCGACCAAGGTCACCAGCGCCTGAACCGCATCCTCGGCGCCTGCGCCTTCAGCGCTGATCGTGATCGAATCGCCCATCGCGGCGCCCAGCATCATCAGCCCCATGATCGAGGTCGCGGTGACCTTCGATCCGTTCTTCTCGACGACCAATGGCACGGGCTGGGCCGATGCCAGCGTGACCAGCTTGGCGCTGGCGCGGGCATGGAGGCCGCGGCGGTTGGAGATCAGAACGGTGCGGCTGGTTTCGCTCATGCAGCGGCTTCTCCCAAAACCTCGGACGCGACGGTAATGTATTTCCGGCCGGCTTCGCGCGCGGCGGCGACGGCTTCGGCAACCTTCATCGTCTTGCGCGCGCCGCCCAGCCGGATCAGCATCGGCAGGTTGATACCCGCGATCACCTCTACCTTGCCCGCCTGCATCAGCGAGATGGCGAGGTTCGACGGGGTGCCGCCGAACAGGTCGGTCAGCAGGATCACTCCGCGGCCGCCATCCACTTCTTCGATCGCTTTCGCGATGTCGGCGCGACGTTCTTCCATATCGTCCTCGGGGCCGATGCAGATCGTGGCGATCCTTTCCTGCTTCCCGACAACATGCTCCATCGCGACGACGAACTCTTCGGCGAGCCGCCCATGCGTCACGAGAACGAGACCAATCATTTCACCTAAACTCCGCCCCCTGATGCAGCCGCCGGCGCCCCCTCAAGCGAATCCTGCGGCGCAGTCTGCAGATCGCGATGGGTCACCGTGGGCGAAAAACCCTCGTCGCGCAACCGCGCGGCCATCCGTTCGGTCACATGCACCGAACGATGACGGCCACCCGTGCATCCGAACGCTATCGTAACATACGCCTTACCTTCGGCCTCGTAACGCGGCAGCAACAAAAGCAGCAGCGACTCGATCTCCACCATCGCCTGATCATAGGCCGGATCGCCGGCGATATAGGCGGAGACGTCGGCATCCTGTCCCGTTCCGGGCCGCAGCGTCTCGACCCAGTGCGGATTGCGCAGGAAGCGCATGTCGAACACCAGATCGGCGTTGCTGGGCAGGCCGCGCGAATAGCCGAAGGACATGACCGAGAGCGTCGGTTCGCCCAGCCGCTCGCCCGAGAAGGTCGCGCGAATCTGCTGCGCCAGTTCGTTCGACGCCAGCTTGGTCGTGTCGATCAGCCGGTTCGACCAGCGGCGCAGCGGGGCGAGCAGCTCGCGCTCGCGGGCAATGCCTTCGCTGGCCGGGCGGTCCTGCGCCAGCGGGTGGCGGCGGCGCGTCTCGTTGTAGCGGCGCTCCAGCTCGCTGCCCGCGCATTCGAGGAACAGCGTGCCGATGTCGTGGCCATGCTCCTCGCGCAGCTTCTTGATGCGGCGGACGATGCTCTCCGCATCGAAGCCGCGAGTCGCGACGCCGATGCCGATCGCCAGCGGTCGGTCGTCGTCGCTGTCCTCGGCGGGTGCGGTGTCGAGCAGGCGGTTGAGGAGAAGGAGGGGAAGGTTGTCCACCGTTTCCCAGCCGAGATCCTCCAGCGTCCGCAGCACGGTCGACTTGCCCGCGCCGGACATGCCCGTGACCAGCAGGATCTGCTTGGGCCGCTTCTTGCTCATTTCGCGGTGCGCCCGAGCTGTTTCAGCGCCAGCTCGACCTTGATCGGCGCGGAGGGCTCCAGCGCGGGCAGGGGGAAGCAGGGCACGTCGACCCCCGCGATCCGGCGCGAGCGGCGTTCCTCGGGAAAGCGCGGTGGCGAATCGAGGATCACCACGATGATGTCGATCGGTACCTTGGCGACATGCGGCATCTCGATGATCCCGATGCCGCGAACCTCGATCTTGCCGGCGATGGTCACGGGCGGCGAGGCAAGCAGTTCGCCGACGCGGCTGGCGCGGTGGCAGATGGTCTGGTCGTCGGAGACGAGCGTCGCTCCGCGATCGATCAGGCGCAGCGCCAGATCCGACTTGCCCTCGCCAGAGCGGCCCTCGATCAGCACGGCGCGGCCGCCGATCGCCACGCAGCTGGCATGGATCGTTTCGGACGACAGTTCGGGCACGCGCAGTTCAGCCATTCACTCGCTCTCGGCCAGCGGAAGCCGCACGACGAAGCGCGCGCCCCCCATTCGATCCTCGCGGCTTTCCACCGCGATGCTCCCCTGATGGGCTTCGACAATCGTGCGCGCGATGGCAAGCCCCAGACCCGAATGCTGGCCGAATGCTTCGCTGTCCGGCCGCACCGAATGGAAGCGGCGGAAGATCGCCTCGCGCGCTGCCTCTGGCACGCCGGGGCCGTCATCCTCGACCCGGATCGTCAGCGTGTAGCCGTCGCTGGCCGCCGAGATCGCGATCAACCCGTCCGGGGGCGAGAAGGAAATGGCGTTCTCGATCAGGTTTTCGAACACCCGCTCCAGCCGCGCGCCTTCGCCCAGCGCGATCAGCGGCCGTCCGGTAGGCCGGTCGAAACGCAGGCGGATGCCGTTGGGCAGCCCGCGCGCCTCGCGCTGGTCGATCAGCGCCTGGATCATCTGCCCGACATCGACCGGTTCGAACGTGGCGCGGCTGAGCTGGGCATCGAGCCGCGAGGCTTCGGAAATATCGGTGATCAGCCGGTCGAGCCGGTGAACATCGTCGCGGACGATCTCGAGCAACTGGTCGCGATGCTCCTTCTTCTTCACCGTGGTCAGGCTCTCGACCGCGCTGCGCAGCGAGGCGAGGGGGTTCTTCAGTTCGTGCGTGACGTCGGCCGCGAAGGCTTCGGTCGCGTCGATCCGCGCCCGCAGCGCCTGGCTCATGTCCGAAAGTGCGCGGGCGAGCAGGCCGATCTCGTCGCTGCGCGTCGGCAGGCGCGGCACCACCACTTCGCGCGCGCGGCCCAGCCGCACCCGGATCGCGGCGCGGGCGAGGTGGCGCAGCGGCCGCACGATGGTCCGCGCGAGGAACAGCGAGAGGATGATCGAAGCGAGCGACACGAACAGCAGCACCACGCCCAGCCGGTAGCGTTCGGAGCGCACCGTCTGCGTGATGTCGCGCGCATTGACCGTAGTCATCACCACGCCCAGCCCGGCGATGGGCGCGGCGGCGGTAATCACCGGGGTGCGATCCGGCGCGCGCCACACCGTGGCGGGCGCGCCATGCGTTTCGTTGGCGGTGCGCACGTCGGGCCAGTTGAAGCCGTGCGCGGGGTCGCGCTCGCGATACTGCATCACCCGGTCCGCGCCGGCGACCGTGTCGATCACGCCGTCGAGGAAGCGGGCGACCGTCTGGTTCCACGGATCCTTGTCCGGATCGCGCAGCACGAAGTTGCGCAGGCCCAGTTCCTTGCTGTCGGAGATCAGCTTGCCCGCTTCGTCATACAGCCGGATGCGCACGCCCATGTCGCGCGCCAGGCTGAGCACGAGCAGGTCGCGCCGCTCCTTGGTCGCCGATGCGAGCGACTGGGCGATCAGGCGGACTTCGCGGCTCGACTGGGCGATGCGGCTCTCCACGATCCGTTCGCGATACGAATCTAGGTACGAGAAGCCGCCGCCCAGCAGGGCGAGCGCGAAGATGTTGACCGCCAGAATCCGTGGAGTCAGCGAGATCCGGTTGGACCATTTGAGCGCGAGGACGCGCTCTTCATTCGTCCGAGAATCGGTATCCGGCGCCATACAGGGTTTCGATTGCGTCGAACTCACCGTCGACCTGGCGGAACTTGCGGCGGACCCGCTTGATGTGGCTGTCGATGGTGCGATCGTCGACGTAGATGTCGTCCTGATAGGCGGCATCCATCAACTGGTTGCGCGTCTTCACGATGCCGGGCCGTTGCGCCAGCGTCTCGAGGATCAGGAATTCGGTGACGGTCAGCGTCACGTTGGTGCCGTTCCACGTCACGCGGTGACGCGCCGGATCCATCGCCAGCCGTCCGCGCACCAGCGGCTGGGCCGGTTCGGCGGCTTCGCCCTCGGCAGCCGGCATGGCCACTTCGGTGCGGCGCAGGATCGCGCGGATGCGAGCGATCAGCAGGCGCTGGCTGAACGGCTTCGCGATATAATCGTCCGCGCCCATTGCGAGGCCCAGCGCCTCGTCGAGCTCGTCGTCCTTGCTGGTCAGGAAAATCACCGGAATCGCGCTCTTTTCGCGCAGCCGGCGCAGCAGTTCGAGCCCGTCCATCTTGGGCATCTTGATGTCGAGCACCGCCAGATCGGGCGGATTCTCGACCAGCGCCTTCAGCGCGCTTTCGCCGTCCGAATAGACTCGCGTCAGGAAACCCTCGGTCTGAAGTGCGATCGAGACCGAAGTGAGGATGTTGCGGTCGTCGTCGACCAGCGCGATCGTAGCCGTCATCGGGCGGTGCGAACCTGTGTCAGAACCATCGTCATGCGATTATACGAAACTCCCTCGCCCCTCAATGCGCCCCGCAATTCGCACGGGTTGGACGAGGATCGGGGCGGGATTGGGGCGGGGCGCAGCTGCCCGCAAAGCCATTCAGAAATAAATACTATAATTGACCGCTGCCTGTTTTGCTTGATGCAAGGCGCGCGTTGCATTCCAGTTGCGGCGGCCGGAAGCGGGGCCGTGATTCGGGTAAAGCCGGTCAAATCGCTCCCGCGGATTCGTGCCTCGCGAAAATTCGATAGCCCAATTACGCGATGACACCGATTACCTCGACTCTGACAGCGTTTACCTGGGATTGACCCCCCTTCGGGGCGGGGGTTACCGGCGAGTATGCGGAGTGGATGCGTCTGAAAAGGCGCTACTGGGAGAGTTATTTTGACCGAGCGTATGCCGCGTCACGGCCTCGATGCACAGGGCATCGGGACCGGGGCCACCCTTCACTGGAACCTCATTGCCGCCGAGCTCGTCGAGCACGCGCTGCGCCGGGGCGAGGGCAAGCTCGCCAAGGATGGCCCGCTGGTCGTCGCTACGGGCAAGCACACCGGACGCAGCGCGAAGGACAAGTTCATCGTCCGTGACGCCGAGACCGAGAATACGGTGTGGTGGGGCGACACCAATCGCGGCATGACGCCGGAGCATTTCGCGGCGCTGAAGGCCGATTTCCTCTCCGAAGTGGCCCAGCGCGACACGCTGTTCGTACAGGACCTGTACGGCGGCTCGCAGCCCGAACATCGCGTGAAGGTTCGCGTGATCAACGAGCTGGCATGGCACAACCAGTTCATCCGCACGCTGCTGGTGCGCCCGACGACCGGCGAGCTGGCGGACTTCGTGCCCGAATACACCATCATCGACCTGCCGAGCTTCCGCGCCACGCCCGAGCGTCACGGCTGCCGCAGCGAGACCGTGATCGCGGTCAACTTCACCGAGAAGCTGATCCTGATCGGCGGCACCGCCTATGCCGGCGAGATGAAGAAGTCGGTCTTCGGCCTGCTCAACTATCTGCTGCCGGAACAGGGCATCATGCCGATGCACTGCTCGGCCAATATCGGCCCGAACGGCGACACCGCGGTGTTCTTCGGCCTGTCGGGCACCGGCAAGACCACGCTGTCGGCCGACGCGTCGCGCACGCTGATCGGCGACGACGAGCATGGCTGGTCGGACACCGCAGTCTTCAATTTCGAGGGCGGCTGCTACGCCAAGATGATCAACCTGTCGGCCGAGGCCGAGCCGGAGATCTTCGCGACGACCAAGCGCTTCGGCACGGTGCTCGAGAATGTCGTGATGGACCCCGAGACCCGCGAGCTCGACTTCAACGACAACACGCTGGCCGAGAACAGCCGCGGTTCGTATCCGATCGACTTCATCCCCAACACGTCGGAAAACAATCTCGGCCCGGTGCCGCAGAACATCATCTTCCTGACCGCGGACGCCTATGGCGTGCTCCCGCCGATCGCGAAGCTGACGCCGGAACAGGCGATGTACCACTTCCTCTCGGGCTATACCGCGCGCGTCGCGGGCACCGAGATCGGCGTGACCGAGCCTTCGGCGACTTTCTCGACCTGCTTCGGCGCGCCGTTCATGCCGCGCCACCCGTCGGTCTATGGCAATCTGCTCAAGGAGCGGATCGCGAAGGGCGGGGTGAAGTGCTGGCTGGTCAACACCGGCTGGTCGGGCGGCAAGGCGACGAAGCCGGGCATCAAGCGGATGCCGATCAAGGTGACCCGCGCGCTGCTCAACGCCGCGCTCGACGGCAGCCTGAATTCGGCCGAGTTCCGCAAGGATCCGAATTTCGGCTTCATGGTGCCGGTCGCGGTGGGCGAGATCGATCCCAATATGCTCGATCCGCGCGCGGCCTGGTCGAACAAGGCCGAATATGATGCGACCGCGGGCAAGCTAGTCGACGAGTTCGTCGCCAACTTCGCCCAATTCGCCGACCATGTCGACGAAGGGGTGCGACAAGCGGCGCCTGGAGCGACCGAAAACGCCTGACCCGGCCTGATCCTCGATCGGGCCTTCCCACAAGAAAGCCCGATCGATGACCGACCACGAACCCCGCCTGTTTTCGTCCGACGCCGAGGTGATCCGCCTCGGCGAAGGGCTGATCGCGTGCAGCCTCGTCCGCGAGGACTGGACCCATGAAGCGCATCTCGCCGCTTGCCTCTATCTGCTGACCGAGCGGTCGGATGTGGATGTCGATGCCGAAATCGCCGGCATCATCTCGCGCTTCAACGAAAGCGTGGGCGGCGTGAATGACGATAATGGCGGCTATCACGACACGATCACCCATGCGTTCGTCGCGGGCGTGCGGCTGTTCCTGCGCGATACGCCGGCGACCGGCCTGACCGAACGGGTCAACGCGCTGCTGCTTTCGCCGATGGGGCATCGCGACTGGCCGCTGCGTTTCTACAGCCGGGAATTGCTGTTCTCGGTGGCGGCGCGGCGGGGATTTGTTGCGCCGGATCTGAAGCCGTTTCCCTAATTCACGGCATTGGTTGGCTTTTTGGGCCTCAATCCCTATATCGCACCCATCGCGCGGCAAATCCTTCGTAGGCGCCCGCGACTGAGAGACCCAGCGCGCTCCCGCTTACAATCCCGGGAGCATGATCCGTGGCCAAAGAAGAATTGATGACCCTCGACGGCATGGTCGAGGAAGTGCTGCCCGATGGCCGCTTCCGCGTCTGCCTCGAAAATGATCACCGCGTGATCGTCTATACCGCTGGAAAGATGCGCAAATTCCGCATCCGCACGCTGGTCGGCGACCGCGTCATGGTGGAGATGTCGCCCTATGATCTGGAGAAGGGCCGGCTGGTCTATCGCGAACGCGTCGCCAGCATGGGCTTCCAGCAGCGCAAGGGCGCTCGCAGGTGACCGATGAGGTCGCTGGCGGCAGCGAAACCGACAAGCCGAAGACCAGGCAATTCCGCCGCCGTTTCGATGGCGTCCGGCTGGCGCCCGATGCGGCTGCGCGGCAGGGCAAGGCGGCGACGCTGGCGTGGGAGCGGTTTCGCGACAATGCCGCGGTGATCGCCTATCTCAATACGCATGACGACGCGCTGGGCGGCCGTCCGATCGATCTCGCCGTCGCCAGCGAGGAAGGCCTGCTTGCGGTCAAGCAGGACCTCGACGGCAAGGCTGGCTGAGCCTATCGTTACGGCCTCGCTTCAATGGAGTCGTGACGATGGGAATTCTTGACGGACTGCTCGGCCAGCTGGGCGGAAACACCGATGTGACCAATCTCGCGGCCAAGGTCGGCCTTTCGCCCGAGCATGTCGAATCCGCGGTGCAGGCGCTGGCCAAATACCATCCGATGCAGGGCGACACCGCCGAAGGCGCGGCCGCCGCGACCGGCCTGCCGCTCGACAAGATCCAGGAACTGATCGGCCATATCGGCGGCGAAGGCGCGCTGGCGAAATATGCCGGGATGCTCGACAAGGACGGCGACGGCAATCCGATCAACGATATTGTCGGAATGGCTTCGGGTCTGTTCGGCAAAAAGTGATTTGATGGCGGCGCGAGCCTGCGATGGGTCGCAGGCTTGCGCCGCATGTTCTGCGGTAGCTGCGGCGAGGGTGTCGCGGCCATTGCTGGTCCTGAGGATTCGCGATGTAAAAGAGTGTGCCCCCGCTACCGGGCGCGCGGAGCCAGGCAGGGGAAATTCAACATTTCAGGCGGGGTAATAAATCCTCCCCCCTCCGGGGGAGGATTTAAAAGTAGAATGTCAGCCTTGGCCTTCCAGCGGCAGGCTGTTCTTCGCCACTTCGAAATGGTCCACCGTTCTTGGGCGATCGAGCAGGAAGCGGTTGTCCTCGGGATAATAGCGAGCGGCTTCGATATCCTCGCCGGCGAAGGCGCGGATGTCGTCCACGCTGCGCCACCAGCTTAGCGTGGTGACTTCGCTGATGCCGTCGGTCCGGTCGCGGAACAGCATCTGGAACCCCAGATTGCCGGGTGTCGAAGTGTAGTCCGCGCCGCCGGTGCCTTCGATATAATCGGCATAATCGGCCTTGTCCGCGGTGCGGATGCGGCCGGTCCAGCGGCGCAGGATCATGCCTTGCGCTCGGCGATATGCGCTTCGATCACACGGCCCAGTACGGTCATCGGCACGTTGCCGCCCAGCACCATCGCGTCGTTGAACGCCTTGAAGTCGTACTTCGCGCCCAATTCGGCCTGCGTATGCTTGCGCAGCCGGTTGATCTCGCTGTGGCCGACCTTGTAGCCGCAGGCCTGACCCGGCCAGGAGCAGTAGCGGTCGACCTCGCTGGTGACTTCGTCGATGCCCGAGCCGTTGGTCGTGGCGAACCATTCGATTGCCTGTGCCCGCGTCCAGCGCTTGGCGTGGAGGCCAGTGTCGACCACCAGGCGGCACGCGCGGAACGCGATCGACTGGAGATAGCCGAGCCGCCCGATGGGATCGTTCTCGTACACGCCCAGCTCGCTCGCCAGCTGTTCGGCGTACAGCGCCCAGCCTTCGCTATAGGCGTTGAAGGCGAGGATCGAGCGGATCAGCGGCAGCTTGAACGTATATTCGCCCTGCCAGCCATGACCGGGGATCGCTTCGTGATAGGTCAGCGTGGGCAAGCCGTAGCGGGTGTGCAGCCGCGTGGTGTGCAGGTTGATCCAGAAACGGCCGGGCACGGTGCCGTCGATCGATCCCGGGCCGCCATAGGCGCCGGGCGCGCCCGGTTCCTCGGCGAGCGGCAGGCGCTTCACCTCGACATTGCCCTTCACCAGCGTGTGGAACGCCTGCGGCATCCGGCCGCGAATATCGACGATCCGCTCGTTGAGGAACTTCATGATCTCGGCACGGCCGGCGTCGTTGTCCGGATAGAGGAAGCGCTCGTCCTTGCCGAGCGCGGTCATCCGCTCGCCCACGGTGCCGCTGGAGAAGCCGAGCTTCTTGAGGATGCCGTCCATCTCGTTCTGCAGCTCGGCCAGTTCGGCGCGGCCCTGCTGATGGACTTCTTCCGGCGTGCGAGTCGTGGTCGTGCCCGCGCGCAGCGCCCAGGCATAATAGGCCTCGCCATCGGGGAATTTCCACACGCCGGCGTCGCTGGTCGCCTTTGCGCGATGCCGTTCGAGCTCGGCGATCTGCCGGTCTAGCGCGGGCGCGACCACCGAGGTGCAGATGTCGAAGGCGCGCTGGCCGAAATCGCCCTTCATGCCTGCGGTGCGATTGGCGACCGAGGTAACGAGGCTCCATGCCGCGACATGGCCGCTGCGTGCCTGCTTGATCTGCTTCAGGCATTTGTCGAGCAGGAAGTCGGGCGCGATCACGCCCTTCGACGCTGCGATCTTCAGCCGCTCGGTCTCGCCGTCGAGCTGGCCGGCATAAGCGGCAAGGCGATCGATATAGGCTTCGCCATCTTCCTTGCTGGCGATGCGATGGTCGTTCTCGAGCATTCGCGGGGTATCGAGAAACGCGCCGACATTCTGGACGACGACATAGGGCGCGTTGCGCCAGCTGCCGACCGCGACGTCGCCATAGCCGAACTTCAGCCCTTCGACGCCCGACTGATAGGCGGTCTTCACCACGTCGAGATTGACCCGCATCGTGTGGCTCAGGCCGGTCTGGTCGAGCCGGTCGATCTCGGAGATGGCCCGGGTCAGGTTCGCCTGAACCGCCAGCTTGCCCCGGATCGTGCGGTCTTCCAGCCGATGCTTCAGCCGCGCGCGCTTGCCATTGTCGATGCCGAGCGAGGTCGCGCCTTCGGGCGAAGTCTTCAGCGCCTGTTCGGCGATCCGGTCGATCAGCGCCTGCGCCCTGGCTTCGTTGCCGGGTGCGGCAAGGGCGCGGGCGGGCAGGGTAGCGAGCGCGGCGGTTGCTCCCGCGCCAAGCAACAGGTGGCGGCGGTCGGTATGCATTCAGGCTTCTCCGGAAATCAGTTCGCGATCGGCTCGACGTCGAGCGAGCCGTCCTTCGCCCCGGTCACGCGCACGCGCGCGCCCGTCGGCATGTCGACACCGCGTGCCGGCCATTCCCCGTCGCCGACACGGACCCGGCCTTCGCCCGACACGATCGCATGGGATACGGTGACGGTCTGGCCGATCAGCCGGGCGATGCGGTCGTTGAGCAGCGGATCGCTGCTTTCGATCGGATGACGCGAATACCAGCGCCGCCCGATCGCCACCGCGATCGAAGAAGCCACCGCGAAGATCGCGATCTCGGCGAAGATCGGCAGGGGCAGCACCAGCGCGATCAGCCCGGTCACCGCCGCGCCGGCGGCGATGAAGACCAGGAAGATGCCGGGCATCAGCAGCTCGACGATCGCCAGCACCGCCGCCAGCGCGAGCCAGGCGATGCCGGGCTCGTTCAGCAGGTTCTGGATCTCGGTCACTGACCACTCTCCGGATTGAAGGGCTGGGGCCGCTCACGCCGGGCGGGGGCAGGCGGCGCGGGCGGGCTGGACGGACCGCCCAGCGCTTCCTTGGCCAGTTCGCCGATGCCGCCCAGCGTGCCGATCAGCTGCGTCGCCTCGACCGGGAAGAGGATCGTCTTGGCATTGGGTGACGTCGCGAACTTGGCGACGGCGTCGACATATTTCTGCGCGACGAAATAGTTGATCGCGGTCGCCGAACCCTTGGCGATTGCGTCAGAGACCATTTCGGTGGCCTTGGCTTCGGCCTCGGCGCCGCGTTCGCGGGCCTCGGCGTCGCGGAAGGCGGCTTCGCGGCGGCCTTCGGCCTCGAGGATCTTCGACTGTTTCTGGCCCTCGGCGCGCAGGATCTCGGAAGCGCGGGTGCCTTCGGCTTCTAGGATGTTGGCGCGCTTTTCGCGCTCGGCCTTCATCTGGCGGCCCATCGCGTTGACGATGTCGGCGGGCGGGCGGATGTCCTTGATCTCGACGCGGGTGATCTTGACACCCCACGGCGTGGTCGCGTGATCGACCACCGAGAGGAGGCGCGCGTTGATCTCGTCGCGCTTCGACAGCGTTTCGTCGAGGTCCATCGAACCCATCACGGTGCGCAGGTTGGTGGTCGTGAGCTGGAGCAGCGCGACGTACAGGTCGCTGACTTCATAGGCTGCCTTGGCCGCATCGAGGACCTGGAAGAACACCACACCGTCGGTGGAGATCATCGCATTGTCCTTGGTGATGATTTCCTGACCCGGAATATCGATCACTTGCTCCATCATGTTCACCTTGCGGCCGACGCGATAGAAGAAGGCGGGATAGAAATTGAGGCCCGGCGAAGCGACGGCGGTGAAGCGGCCGAAATGCTCGATCGTGTATTGATAGCCCTGGGTCACGATCTTCAGGCTGGAGAAGAGGTAGAGGATCACTACCGCCAGCGCCAGCAATGCCAGCATGAACAACGGGTCCATAATCACGACTCCCCTCGCAAAACTTGTGTCTTGGTAGCATAGAACGCCGCCATGACCACCGCCAGCCTCGCACCGCGCACCGCGCTGTTTCTTCCCGCCTCCAATGCTCGCGCGATCGAAAAGGCGCGGGGGCTGGACGCCGACATGGTGATCCTCGACCTGGAGGACGCGGTGAAGCCTGAAGCCAAAGCGGAAGCGCGGGCGATGGCGGTCGCGGCGGCGGCCGAGGGGTTCGGCGAACACCTCTTCGCGATCCGGCTCAACGGGATCGATGCGGCGGAGCATGACGCCGATGTCGCGGCGGTGCGGGCGTCGGCGTGCGAGATCGCCATCCTGCCCAAGGTCGAGCATGCCGCAGATGCCGTCCGCGTGGTCGCGGCGCTGGGCGGAAAGAAGCTGCTGGCGATGATCGAGACGCCGCGCGGGGTGCTGAACGCCGTCGAGATCGCCTCGGTCGCGGGGGTGATCGGCCTGATCGCCGGCACCAACGACCTGCGCGCCGAGCTGCGCATCCCCTCGGGTGCGGGGCGCGAGAGCCTGTCGCTATCCCTCCAGAGCATCGTCCTTGCCGCGCGGATCGGCGAATGCTGGGCGTTCGACGGCGTGTTCAACCGGCTCGACGATGCCGAGGGGCTTGCCGCCGAATGCCGCCACGGCCGGGATCTGGGGTTCGATGGCAAGACGCTGATCCATCCCAACCAGATCGCGGTCGCCGCCGAAGCCTTTGGCCCGACCGAAGCCGAGATCGCCGACGCCCGCGCGTTGATCGAAGCCGCGACCGGCGGGGCCGAACGCTTCCGCGACCGCATGATCGAATCGATGCATGTGGCCCAGGCGTGGGCGGTGCTGGAACGCGCCCTCTGAGCGCCGTTCAGCCCGAGTACCACGCCTCCCATTCCTGCTGCATCAGCGTCTTGAACTCGAGATAGTCGGCGTCCGAGTTCGGATCGAAATGGCCGATCTCGGCATTGTTGAGATAGTCGAAATAGGGCCAGTGAGTGACGTTGCCCTGCGCGTACATATAGCATTGGATGGTGATGCAGGGTTCCTCCGAAGCCAGGTTGATCAGCTTGTGATTCTGGTTCAGCCGCGCCGAGATCCACGTCACATCGTCCTTCTCGAACGTCGCCCGCGCGAAGGGATCGACATGGCAGGACGACAGCATCGGGTACATGTCGACGGTGATCGCGCCGTGCAGCACCTTGATCACCGCGTCCGAGCCGCCGTGATTGTGGATCGGCGAATAATGGCCCACCGGCCAGATCTCCATCACGAACGGAATGCCGGGTGAATCGCCCTGATTCTGGCCCATCGTGATCCGCAGATAGGTCTTGAGCGGATCGGATTTGCCGAACTCCGATGCCTTCGCCACCAGCGTCTTGTGGCACCAGCCATCGGGGTTCGCGATGCTGCGCTTGATTGCCTCGGCGAAGTTGGGGAAGCCGGGCGTATCGAGGACGAACGCCTTGCCGGCGACATTGTCGTAGAGTTGCTGGCAGGTCGGGCTGAGGTTGGCGGGCACGGTCAGCTTGCCATGCGCCATGTCGTCCATCGTGATCTCGTCGTGCGGCACGATGTAGAGGGGCGGCTCGACCGTCACCGGATCGCGCCAGATGTCCACCGCGCCCCGGATCGTGGCCGATACCGCCACGCTCTCGGCCTGCGCCAGCCAGGCATAGGGATCGGGGCCCTCTTCCGGTTTGGGGCCGAAGCCGTAACAGGCCAGTTCGCAGCCCTTGCGCATCTCGCCCTTGCCGTAGCCGAGTATGCGATTGTGGCTGTCGAAGCTGAACCAGTAAGGACAGGCCGGTTCGCGATCGAGTCCGTGCGGTTCCGACCAGACCTCCTGCCACTGGCCGTCCTTGTGCTCGTTCAGCCGGACGCTGCCGAAATCCACGTCCCAGCGAAACGCCGGTTCGCCCCAATCCTCGCCGCGCACCTCGACCGAGAACGCGGCTTTCCGGGCGATGGCGAAGCCGATCGTGCCCTGTCCGCGCACCAGCAGCCGGATGTCCGGATTGCTGTGCGTCTCGCCTTCCACCGGGGCGAAGGTCAGGTGCGCCGGGATTTGCAGGAAGTTCTCGCTGGCGTGCGTCATGGTCGGTCCCCCGGATCTGGTGTTCGTGGCCGCCACGGTAACGCGAAGTCCGCGGGATACGGCAGTCAATCGAGGCCGAAATGGCGCGATTCCATTGCGATCTCCGCTGGTTGCGCGCGTCTCCTCCCGCGTTATACCTGCACGATGGTCTTCGATCTGCGCGGCGCGTTGCTCAAGAAGGAGGAGACGGAATCGGCCCGGCTGGTCGATTTCGAGTTCCGCCTGCGCGCCCGTACGATGCGGCTGCTCGCACCGGTGATCGGCCACGATCCCGACGCGATGGCCATGCGGATCGCATTGCAGGATGACGAGGCGATCCTCATCGATCTCGCCGCGACGAACCCCGATATCCGCCTTCGCTTCGCCGAAGCCCGGGACGAAGCGCGCCGGCAACTGATCGCCGAGCGCGGCGACCCGACGCCGTACAAGCTGGCCTGAGCCGATGGTGGTTCGCGACACGCAGGCGATGATCGCGTCGATGGCGCCGGAACTCCGCCCCGGGTGCTTCGCCTTCGTCGGGTGCGGCGAGGACGGGGATCTGGCCCACGCGTTCAGGGACGTCGCGATCGCGATGTTCGCCGAGGTGGAGGGGCCATCCTTCGTCGTTCCAATCGAAACGGCCGAGGCGCACGGGATCGAGGCGCTGGCGATGCGGCAGATCACGCTCACCGTTCATTCCGCGCTGGATGGCGTCGGCCTGACCGCTGCCGTCGCGCAGGCGCTCGCCGCGCACGGGATCGCGTGCAACATGGTCGCGGCCTTCCATCACGATCATGTCTTCGTTCCGGAAAGCAGGGCCGAAGACGCGCTGGCGGTGCTGAAGGCATTGCAGCAAGCGACCCCCTAGCGTTTCCCGGGGGCCGCGTTTACATGGCTCGCCAACCTCCGACTCAGGACCTTGGCGCCCCACATGGAAATCTCTCTCGGCCTCACCTTCGACGATGTGCTGCTGCTCCCGGCGGAATCGGAAGTGCTGCCAAGCATGGCCGACACCCGCACGAAGCTGACTCGCGGCCTCTCGCTCAACATTCCGATCGTCTCTTCGGCGATGGATACCGTCACCGAAGCCGACATGGCGATCGTGATGGCGCAGCTTGGCGGCATTGGCGTGCTCCACCGCAACCTGACCGTCGAGGAACAGGTGGCGGCGGTGCGTCAGGTCAAACGGTTCGAGAGCGGGATGGTGGTCAATCCGATCACAATGTCGCCGCGCGGCACGCTGCGCGAGGCGCAGGCGCTGATGGCGCAGCACCGGATCAGCGGCATTCCGATCGTGGAGGACAGCGGCAAGCTGGTCGGCATCCTCACCAATCGCGACGTTCGCTTCGCGGGCAATCCGAACCAGCCGGTGTCCGAGCTGATGACGCACGACAATCTGGCGGTCGTTTCGGCCGATGTCGGCAAGGAGGAAGCACGCAAATTGCTCCACCAGCGCCGGATCGAGAAGCTGCTGGTCGTTGACGAGGGGTATCACTGCGTCGGCCTGATCACCGTCAAGGATATCGAGAAGGCGGTGACCTATCCGGATGCGACCAAGGATGGCGCGGGCCGCCTGTGCGTCGCCGCCGCCACCACCGTGGGCGACAAGGGGTTCGAGCGGACCGAGGCGCTGGTCGATGCCGATGTCGACCTGATCGTGATCGACACCGCGCACGGCCATAACCGCGAAGTCGCGGTGGCGGTCGAGCGGGTGAAGAAGCTGTCGAACCGCGTTCAGGTGCTCGCCGGCAACATCGCCACCGCCGATGCAGCACGTGCGCTGATCGATGCGGGCGCGGATGGCGTGAAGGTTGGCATCGGGCCTGGCTCGATCTGCACCACGCGCATCGTCGCGGGCGTCGGCGTGCCGCAGCTTACCGCGGTGATGGAAGCCGCCAGCGTCGCCAACAAGGCCGGCGTGCCGGTCGTCGCCGATGGCGGCATCCGCACTTCCGGCGACATCGCCAAGGCGCTGGCCGCCGGCGCATCGACCGCGATGGTCGGATCGCTGCTCGCCGGCACCGAGGAAGCGCCGGGCGAGACGTTCCTGTACCAGGGCCGCTCGTACAAGGCGTATCGCGGCATGGGCAGCGTCGGCGCGATGGGTCGCGGCTCGGCGGATCGCTATTTCCAGGGCGACATCAAGGACCAGCTCAAGCTGGTGCCCGAGGGGATCGAGGGGCAGGTGGCCTATAAGGGTCCGGCGAAGGATGTGATCCACCAGCTGGTCGGCGGCATCAAGGCGGCGATGGGCTATACCGGTTCGAAGACGATCAACGATCTTCAGGAACGCGCGAAGTTCGTCCGCATCACCAATGCCGGCCTGCGTGAAAGCCATGTCCATGACGTGACGATCACGCGCGAGGCGCCGAACTACCCGACACGGTGAGGCGATGAACCGCTCGGCGAGAGTCGCGCTCTCCGAAGAGACGCTCGCGATCGTCGAACGGGGGACGTACGCCACGGCGGATGGCGCGAGCGTGTCGATCCGCGATGCGGTGGACCGCGCGGTGGCGAATACCGAGCTGTTTCGCGATGGCGATTTTCCGGAGCGGATCGAGCCGGAGCGGCGGACCGGACGGACTCGCTTCGAACTGACCGGCGAGACCACGCTGGAAGCGGCCGAGCGGCTGGCCGGTGAGGGTGTGACCGATCCCTTCGTGCTCAACTTCGCTTCGGCGAAGAATCCGGGCGGCGGGTTCCTCAGCGGTTCTCAGGCGCAGGAGGAGTCGCTCGCCCGCGCGTCGGCACTGTACGCCAGCCAGAATGCGAAATTCGAATTCTACGATCATAACCGTGCCGGATCGAGCTGCCTCTATTCGGACTGGATGATCTACTCGCCCGGTGTGCCGGTGTTCCGGCGCGACGATGGTCGCCTGCTGGACCAGCCCTATTTTGTCAGCTTCCTGACTTCGCCGGCGGTCAATGCGGGCGCGGTGGCGCAGAACGAGCCGCAGCGCGTGGGAGAGGTCGCATTGGTCAACCGCGAACGCGCGCGCAAGCTGCTGTGGCTGGCCAATCGCAAGAGGCATGAGGTGCTGGTGCTGGGCGCGTGGGGATGCGGCGTGTTCCGCAACGATCCCGCACGGGTTTCCGCGCTGTTCCACGATCTGCTGACGGGCGAATTCGCCGGCTGTTTCGAACATGTGGTGATGGCGGTTTACGACATCACGCCGGATCGCCACGTCCATGCCGCTTTCGCCGGCGACTTTGCCTCAGCGTAACTCCGTGCTTTCAATGTTGGGTTTGTTCTGCTCTCGCTATTCGAATGAACACGCACACCCTTCTCGCCCGCGCGCCGGCCATGCCTCCGGCATTTACGGGGAGGCATTATTTTCGACGTTCTGGGTGTCAACCGTGTCAACCGGATGGCGTTGCGGGAGCGGCTGAATGACTCCTTCCGCCCGCATTCAGGCCGCGATCGAAATGCTTGATCAGATCGTCACTGCCGCGCGAGAGCAGGGAGCGGCGGCGGACACCATCATCGCGCGCGGCTTTGCGGCGCGACGCTATGCGGGGTCGAAGGATCGCCGTGCGATCCGCGAGCTGGTCTATGAATCGATCCGGTTGATCGGTGAAATTCCCGTCAGCGGCCGCGCGGCGATGCTGGCCCTGGTGGCGCAGCGGCCCGAATTGGCCGAACATTTCGATGGCTCGCCTTATGGACCCGCCGTGATCGAAGCCGGTGAGCCGGTTGCGGTGCCCGGCCATGCCGCAGGATGGCTGATCAAGCAGCTTCGCGCATCGGATGTCGGGATCGAGGAGCAGGCCGCATTGCTGTCGCGCGCGACGCTCGATCTGCGCGTGAACCGGCTCAAGGCCGATCCGGCGCAGCTGGTCGCGGAAATTCCCGGCGCCGAACTGCTCGATTTCGCGCCCGATGCGCTGCGTCTGCCTTCGGATACCAATGTCGATCAGCTTCCCGCCTATGCTCAGGGCGAGATCGAAGTGCAGGATGCGGGGAGCCAGCTCGTCTCGCGCGCTGCCGGCGTCGAGCGTGGACATCATGTGATCGATCTGTGCGCGGGCGGCGGGGGCAAGACGCTCGCCCTCGCGGCGCTGATGGCCGATCATGGCACCATCCTCGCCTGCGACATCGATCGCGGACGCCTTCAGCGCCTGCCGCAGCGGGCCGAGCGGGCAGGGGTATCGATCGCCGATATCCGATTGCTCAATCCCAATCGCGAAGCCGAAATGCTCGCCGATCAGGTCGGGCGTGCCGATGTGGTGTTCGTCGATGCGCCGTGTTCGGGCACCGGCACCTGGCGGCGCAATCCCGAGGCGCGCTGGCGGATGACCCGCGACCGGCTCGACCGGCTGGTCATGACGCAGCGGCACATCATGGGCGTCGCCGCCGAACTGGTCCGGCCAGGCGGAGCGCTGGTCTATGTCGTCTGCTCGGTGCTCGATGCCGAAGGGGCGGGGCAGGCAGAGGCGTTTTTGAGCGCCTATCCGGGCTGGACTGCCGAACCCATTTCGATCGGCGCCGGCAGCCCGCGCGGGCCGGGGCTGCGCTTCACCCCATTGTCCCACTCGACCGACGGCTTTTTTGTCGCGAAGATAGTGCGGCCATGATAGCGACCCGGGTTCCAGTTTCGGAGATGTTGATGCGGATTACTGCGATCTCGGCGGCGTGCGCGCTGATGCTGCTGACGGTTTCCTCGGCGCTCGTGGCCCAGAAGCCCGACGACCAGATCGATCCGAAGTCCGTTTCGCTGGTGCAGGAAGGCCGCACGGCGCAGGCTGCCGGCAATATCGATGGCGCGACCGATGCGTTCGAAGCCGCGCTCGTGGTCGATCCCCGCAATCGTGCCGCCTATGTCGCGCTGGCCGAGATTGCGCGGACGCGCGGCCTGCCGGGCAAGGCGATCCGCCTGTATCGCGAAGCCCTGCTGCTCGAGCCGAACGACCTGACCGCGCTGCGCGGGCAGGGCGAGGCGATGGTGCAGAAGGGCGCGGTCGAGAAGGCCAACCAGAATCTGGCGCGGATCAAGACGATTTGCGGCACGCGTCCGTGCAACGATGCCACCGTGCTTGCCGCGGCGATCGCCAAGGGGCCGCCGGCCAACGTCACCGCGAACAACCTGCCGCAGGCGCCGTCGCCCGCGACTCCGGCGCCCGCCGCTAAGCCGTAAGCGCGCGAGCCAGCGCGACGAACTCGTCGACCGAGACTGTCTCGGCCCGGCGAGCGGAATCGATGCCGATCCGCTCCATCGCATCGAGCGCGCCGGGCACGCCCTTCAGGCTCTGGCGCAGCATCTTGCGCCGCTGGCCGAACGCGGCGGCGGTGAGGGTCTCGAGCGTCTTGAACCGCACGCCCGCCGGCTCTTCGGCGGGAACGATGTGCACCACCGCCGACATCACCTTGGGCGGCGGGGTGAAGGCCGATTTGTGGACCGTCATCGCGATCCGCGCGGTCGATCGCCACTGGGCCAGCACCGCCAGCCTACCATAGGCGTCGTCGTTCGCCTTGGACACGATCCGTTCGGCGACTTCCTTCTGGAACATCAGCGTCAGGCTGGCCCACCACGGTTCCCATTCGGCCGACAGCCAGCCGACCAGCAGCGCGGTGCCGACATTGTAGGGCAGGTTGGCGACGATGTGCGGCTTGCCGGTGAAGAGAGAGGGGACATCGACTTCGAGGGCGTCGCCTTCGATCACCCGCAGCTTGCCGGGATAGGCTCCGGCCAGTTCGGCGAGCGCGGGGATGCAGCGCCGGTCACGCTCGACCGCAACCACATTGGCGCCCGCCGCCAGCAGCGCCCGCGTCAGGCCGCCGGGGCCGGGTCCGACCTCGAACACGTCCTGCCCGGTCAGATCACCCGGGACGCGCGCGATGCGGCCCAGCAACTGCCCGTCGAAGAGGAAATTCTGGCCCAGCGCCTTGCTGGCGGAAAGGCCATGCCGCTGGATGACGTCGCGCAGCGGGGGGAGGTTAGGCGAAGGAAGGTCGGTCACAGCGTTCCGCTGGCAGCCAGCTCCGCGCGGCGCAAGGCCGCTGTCGACGCCATGCGCAACGAAGCGATCATCGCGCCGGGATTGGCTTCGTCCTTGCCGGCGATCCCGAAGGCGGTGCCGTGGTCGGGCGAGGTCCGCACGATCGGCAGGCCCAGCGTGGTGTTCACGCCATCGTCGAAATGCAGCGTCTTCAGCGGCACCAGCGCCTGATCGTGATAGAGGCACAGCGCCACGTCATATCCGGCGCGGGCGCGGGCGTGGAACATGGTGTCCGCCGCGAACGGGCCGACCGCATCGATGCCTTCGTCGCGGAGCTGCTCGATCGCGGGCTTGATGAAATCGATCTCTTCCCGGCCTATAGCGCCGCCTTCTCCCGCGTGCGGGTTCAGCCCGGCAAAGGCCAGCCGGGGCTTTTCGATCCCGAAATTGCGGTACAGCCCGCGCGCGGTCACCCGTGCCTTGGCCACGATCAGGTCGATCGAGATCGCCGTGGGCACCTCGGCCAGCGGGATATGCACGGTGATCGGCACCACGCGGAGCGTGGGGCCCGCGAGCATCATCACGGCGTTGTCCTTCGAGATGCCGCACCGCTCGGCGACGAATTCGGTCTGGCCGGGATGGGTGAAGCCAACGCCGTAGAGCTGCGCCTTGGACACCGGGCCAGTCACCAGCGCGCTGGCAGCATCCGACCGGGTGAGGCCGACAGCGAGCTCGAGCGACTGAAGCGCGCAGCGGGCGCCATCGATATCCGGCGAACCCGGCACGATCTCGCCCATATCCGCCACGGAAATGACCGGCAGGGCGCTCGGGAAGACCCGTGCCGTTTCCTCGGGATCGCTGATCCGGACGACCGGACCGTCCCACACTGCCGCCACCGAGCGTTCGTCGCCCACCGCGAAGAAGGGCACGAGCGAATGAAGCTCGCGCGCCTTCCACGCCTTGGCGGTGATTTCCGGCCCGATCCCGGCGGGATCGCCCATCGCGACGGCAAGGGGTCGGAGGCTTTCCACCGCCCCGGCCGCCGTCAGCGGTATTCGATCAGCGCGTCGCGACGCAGGTCGCGCAGCATACGCGCGGCGCGCAGGTTGGTGCGCTGTTCCTCGATACGCTCGCGGATCGCGTCGGGCGAAGGCGGAACATATTCGCGGGGATCGTCACGCCCGCACAGCACCAGCACGCGCACGCCCTGATCGATCGAGCCGAAGGGCTGGGTCGACTGGCCGATCTGCATCGGCAGCATGAGTTCCTGCAGCGCCGGCGGGAGCTGCTTGATCGTCATCGTGTCGTTGCTGATCACCTCGGCGCCGATCAGGCCGGCAACGCGTTCGGCGTCGCCGCAGCCCTGCATCGACTTGGTCGCTTCGGCGAACTGCGCCGCGCGGCTGGTCGCCTGCGCCTCGGTGGTGCCGGGAGCGAAGGTGATCGTCAGCTGCTTGAGGTTCAGCTTGGCGTCGCGCGGATCGGCGGTGGCGATTTTGCGGGTCTCGGCGAGGTAGAGGATCGAGAAGCCGCCGGGCACTTCGATCGGTCCCGCGACCTGGCCCGGGCTCATCTGGCCGCCATGCGTGGCCAGCTCAGGCGGAAGCATTGCGAGGCGGACCCAGCCGAGATCGCCATCGGTTGCGCGCGTCGATGCCTGGGAGTGAAGCCGCGCCAGCGCGCCGAACGGCTGGCCCTGCTTCATCTGTTCGATGATGCGCTGTTGCTGGGCGAAAACCTCATTCGCGCGATCGGGCGTCGCGTTCATGTAGATTTCGTAGAAGTGATATTCTTCAGTACCGGCGGCATCGGCGATGCGCTTGAGCATCGCAGCGATTTCGGCGTCGCTGACGCTGATGTCGACGCGGCGGCGCAGGACCCGGCTCCACGCGATTTCGCCTTCGATCTGGCGCTTGATCGAGCGTTCCGACGAACCGATCTGACGCAGCCAGGCGCGCATCTGATCCGGGGTCCGCTGGAAATTGCGAGCGACGCGGCTGAAGCTCTGGTCGACTTCGCCCTTGTCCACGGTGATCTTGTCGGCTGCGGCTGCCTGGATCTGCAGCGTCTCGTCGATCAGCTGGCGCAGGATCTGCAGGCGCAGCTGGTTCATTTCCTCGGGGTTAAGGCGCAACTGGTTCAGCCCGACGATCAGCGCCACGCGCTGCTCCACGTCGGTGCCGGTGATCACGTAATCGTTGACGATCGCAGTGGGCTTGCGGACGTTGGGATCCGCCTTGCCGAAGATCTGGAGGTTCGCGGGCAGGTCAAGACCGGCGACCGGCGGGCCCTGATCGTCGGGCACCACCTGAGCCATCGCAGGCACCGCGATCGCGGCGAGGCCGAACGCCAATACAGTCTTGCGGGCCACCCGGACCGCCGTCGCAACACCAATGTTCACGTAAACCTTGCCCTCATCCTATCCGGGGATTGCGCCGCTTAATCGTCAATTGTGCCTGAACCAAGGCTTTATGATGTTTGCCACACCTGCCGG
Organism: Sphingomonas sp. G-3-2-10; assembly: GCF_012927115.1. Lineage (NCBI taxonomy): Bacteria > Pseudomonadati > Pseudomonadota > Alphaproteobacteria > Sphingomonadales > Sphingomonadaceae > Sphingomonas > Sphingomonas sp. G-3-2-10. The sequence continues at coordinate 847,298 of NZ_JABBFY010000001.1, forward strand.
CTCTCCCACCCGGCCACCCAACGGCAGGTTATTCTATGGGTGGCCGGGTAGGGGAGCGGACAGGTGCCGCGAAGAACTTAACGCCCCAGGTTCTTGAACGAAAGGCTCAGCAGATAGCTGTTGCCGCGCCGCGCATCGCCGGTTGTCTCATAGTCGCGCTTCCAAGTCAGACCCAGCCGCAGGCAATCGTCCTCATAAGTGATGCCGAGCCTGTGGCGGACCGGCTGGAAGCCATCCGAAACCGACAATATGTCCTCGTTCCGGTCGGTCAAGTCGATCAGCGCGGAACCGGACAGCGACCAGTAGCGCGCGATCTGCACGCGGGCGCCGATGCGCGCCTCCTCGCGGTCCTGAAGATCCTCCAGCGCCGGGCCGATGTTGCGGTTAAGGCGCAGATAGCCGAGCGACACGTAGGTGCTGCGCGAACCGACCGTCATGTCGACTTCGTTGCGGCGGAAGGCGAGGCCGTCCTTGTCGATGCGATAGCGGTGCGTGAAGGTCACGAAGTCGCGGAAGCGGATGACGGTGCGTCCGACAAAGTCCGAGACGCGATCGTTCAGGCCGGTGCCGTCGGGGAAGATCGTGAGCGGGCGCGACGAGAAGCGGTAGCTCTGGCCGATATTCGCATCCAGACTGAACCCCGGCAGATACAGCGCATATTCGACGCCCCATGTGACGCGGCTCGAATCCTCGAACCGGTCGTAGCCGGGGAAGCGATTGAGCGCGAAAAGGTTCGAATCCTCGAGATCGACCGCGCGGGCGTCTTCGTTGGGAATGTCGATATTGTTGGTGCGCGGCGCGGCAACGACCTGGACGCGCGGCGTGATCCGCTGCGTACCGCCGAGGAACTCGCCGACCAGCGGCCATTTCATGTCGAGCGCGCCGGCAGCGACGCCGCGGAAGCTAAAGCCTTCGTCGCCGCGATAGCCCGCCACGGTGGTCAGCAGCGTATCGTGCGCATTGTACACGTCGGCGCGGCCATAGGCGGTGAGAGTGATTTCCTGACCCCAAGCGGTCAGGCGGCGGAGGTCCCAGCGGGCCGAAGCAAAGGCGCGCTGCGAATCCTGTCCGCCGGTGCGGGCGATCGCCAGCGTGTTGAGCTGAAGCTCGACCCGGCCGCCGACGAGACCTTCATTGAACCGCTTGCGGTAATCGATCTCGGGCAGGACGAAGGGCTGCAGCCCCTGCCGTTCGCCCACGCGCAACGTCTGCACCGCCCAGCCGTTGATCGAGAAATAGCTGTTCTCGTCGATCCGCTCGACGCGCACATTGTTGCGCAGGCGATCGTCGCGGCTGATATCGTAGCGGCGCAGGAAGGTGCGGTCGCTGGTGAGGCGGATCGAGCCGCTGACCGCCCAGTTCGGAGTCAGCTGATAGCGGCCATTGGCATCGAGATAGCCGCGGAAATCGTTCTTCGAAGTCGCGGGGGTCACCGGAACGGTGAGGTCGTCGGCGCGGCGGCTATAGGTGCCATAGGCCGAGACGCGGAAGGCGCCGAGCGTGTTCAACTCGCGATATTCGGCCTGCACCATCGGCAGCACCGCGCTGTAGATGCGCGGCGTGACGGTCAGGTCGCGATTGGGCGCGAGGCTGAAGAAATAAGGCAGACTCATCTGCAACCCGTTGGTCCGGCTGTACCGGATGTCGGGCATCAGGAAGCCGTCGTCGCTCTTGCCGCCCACCGGATGCGAGAAGACCGGGAGCGGGATGGTGGCGAAGCCAAACACCGAGACGCGCGCGCCGGTGTAGCGCAGGCGGCCGCTGTCGGGATTATAGACCACCTTGTCGGCAGTGATCTTCCAGCTCGGTTCCTTGGGGCAGCCGTCCGCGCCGGTCACCGTGCAGGGCGTGTAGGCAGCATTGCGGACGGTGATGATGCCGTTCTCGTTGCGCTCGCCCCGTTCGGCGGCGATGCGGCCGCCGGCTTCGAGCACGACCAGCATGTTCTGGACCACGCCGTCCTTCAGCGAATCGGTCAGCTCGATCCTGTCGCCATAGGCTTCGTCGCCGGCGGGATTGGTGACGACAATATTGCCTTCTGCCACGACCTGGCCGGTGGTGCGGTTCCACGTCACCTTGTCGGCGCGCAGACGGTCGCTGCGGCGGTACATGCGGACATCGCCGGTAGCGATTACCGTATCCGTGTCGTTGTCATATTCGAGCAGATCGGCCGAAAACTGGACCTGATCCGGATCGTCGGGCAGCGCGGTGGGCGAGGGCGGGGCGGGATCGACCGGCCGGTCCTGAAGACTGGGCGCGGCATCATCCTGTGGCGCGGGGACGGGCGGCGGGGCCACGTCCTGCGCGTGCGCGCCTCCTGCCAGGCACAATGCCAATGGCAGCGCGCCCGAAAGCAACAGGGCGTTGCGCGTCCCGACCATTCCCACCTTCTGTATCACTCCCGCGCGGCGCCTTGTGCTGCCCTATCGCACCGGTTCGTGCGTCGCAACGCCGCGTTGGCCTCCAACGCACGACACGCTAACAAGGAACCATGCAGGTCGATTTCTACCATCTGACGCACCGGCCCCTCGACCGCGTGCTGCCGCAGATCGCCCAGAAAGTGCTGGAAAGCGGCGGACGGCTGCTGGTTGTCGCGGGGGACGAGGGCGCGCGGGCGCGGCTGGATTCCGCGCTATGGACCTTCTCGCCCGAGAGTTTCCTGCCCCACGGACAGGCCGGTGGGGAGGATGATTCGCGCCAGCCGGTGCTGATCGCGGGTGAAACCGAGGCGGGCAACGGGGCGCGGAACATCGCGCTGGCCGACGGCGTGTGGCGCGAGGCGGCGCTGGGGTTCGACCGGGCGTTCCACTTCTTTGACGAAGAGAAGATCGCCGAGGCGCGGCTGGCTTGGAAGGGGCTGGCCGAGCGCGAGGGCGTGACTCGCAATTACTGGAAGCAGAACGACGCGGGGCGCTGGGAGAAAGTGGCCTAGCGCGCGTGCACTTCAGCGCTTCAAGTCGCTGCCCCCGCTTGCATCCTGACCGCGAGAAGATTAGGGAGCCGCGACTTTTCCACAACTCAAATAATGGAGCCGCACGGCCATGGCCGCGACCCGGACCTTTTCGATCATCAAGCCCGATGCCACCCGCCGCAACCTGACCGGCGCGGTCACCAAGATGCTGGAGGAAGCCGGCCTGCGCGTCGTCGCTTCCAAGCGCATCCTGATGAGCAAGGAACAGGCCGAAGGCTTTTACGGCGTCCACAAGGAGCGCCCTTTCTTCAACGACCTGGTCAGCTTCATGACCTCGGGTCCGGTCGTGGTTCAGGTTCTGGAAGGCGAGAACGCCGTCCAGGCCAACCGCGACATCATGGGCGCGACCAACCCGGCCAATGCCGACGCCGGCACGATCCGCAAGGAGCTGGCGGAGTCGATCGAAGCGAACTCGGTCCACGGTTCGGACTCGGAAGAGAATGCGGCGATCGAAATCGCGTTCTTCTTCAAGCCGGAAGAAATCGTCGGCTGATCCGCGCCCGGTTCGCCGGGATTGCGCCGATGTGAAAAAGAACCCTCTCTCGCACCAGGCGAGGGAGGGTTTCTTTTTGGGCTGGGTCAGAGCGGCTGGGCGTAGTCGCGCATCGCCTGTTCGGTGGGGGTGCATCCGGCCCCCGGTTCGTCAGGAAGCGCATAGGCGCCGTCCCGCACCAGGATGGGCTCGACGAAACAGTCGCGGATCCACGGGATATATTCGAGCATCGTCGTAGCTGGATGCCAGAACGAGAGATGGACATGGACCTGCCCCATGTCGCCGACATGCGCGACCACCGGGCGGCGGCGGCCATGCGCGGCGTCGGCGACGCGGATATATTCGGTGATCCCGGCAAGACGGGTCACGTCGGGCTGGACATAGTGCAGCGCGTCGGCATCGAGGAAGGTCTGGAACGCCTCGGCGGTATAAAGCTGCTCGCCCAGCGCGATCGGGATCGACGTGGATGCGGCGAGTTCGGCATGGCCGTGCATATCGTCATACCATAGAGGCTCCTCCAGCCAGAAGATGTCGAGGCCCTCGGCGCGGGCGCAGAAGCGCTTGCAAGTGGGGAGGTTCCATTTGCCGTTGGCGTCGACCGCGATCGTGACATCGTCGCCGAGCCGCTGACGCACTGCCGCGATCCGATCGACATCGATCATCGGATCGTCATGGCCGACCTTGAGTTTGATCCGGCGGAAGCCGTCTTCCTCCACGGCCCGCGCACAGCCGCTGACCAGCCCGTCCTTCGGCACCGAGAGCCAGCCGATGTCGGTGTTGTAGGCTTCCAGCCGGTCCACCGTGGCGCCGCCGAGCAGTTTCCACAGCGGCAGCCCGGCCTTTTTCGCGCGCAGATCCCAGAGCGCGATGTCGATCGCCGCCAGCGCGAGATGGACGATGCCCGCGCGGCCGACCCACTGGATCGCAGGATGGCGCGCCAGCTTGTGCCACAGCCGGTCACCGTCATGCGCATCCTCGCCTTCGAGCAAGGGCGCGTAGCAATTGCGGATGCAGGCGGCGATCAGCCGGTCCGACGGCAGATGCGCATGGGTGCCGGTGAAGCCATAACCGACCAGCCCGTCGGCAGTGGCGATGCGCGCGCCGACGATGCCCCAGTGCGATATGGTGTTGGTCGAATCCGAGATGGTGCCGCGCGCGATCGGCGCGTGAAGAATGAACGGCTCGACCGATACGATTCGCATTTCCCCTCCTTCGGACCCTCGCCATGTTTGCGGCGAATGTTTCATTATTGACACGTTGTGTCATGGATGACACTTACTTGCAAGGTCCGGCGCTGACGCCAGCAAGCAATGCGGCGCGGCCCGGGCGTGTCTGGAGAGGGGCAGAACGGATGATGAACCGTAAGGACTTCCTGCGTGGCAGCCTGACCGCGATGGCGGCGGCAAGCCTGCCCGAAACTGCCCGCGCGGCATCGGCGGCGATGGATTCGGGTGCGGGGGCTGCTTCGGGGGCCGGTCCCGCTGGGCCGGTGTCGATCACGCGGCTCAATCCGACGATGCGGCTCTATCCGGTCAAGGCGCTGGGCCGTCTGGGCGACATCCGGTTCGGCGGCGCGGAGATCGGCACGATGATGCCGTTCCTCGGACCGGGCGAAATCACATGGACCGTGACCGTGCCCGAAGCGGGCCGCTACGATATCGCATTATGCTGCTCGACCACGGTCAAAGGGCTGCCGGTGAAGATCAAGGCGGGCCGGACCGAGCGCGATTTCGCGATGCCGGTGACGGAAGGCTATTTCCATCCGCATCCGGAAGGGCCGGCGGAGAACCCCGGCGATCCGAGCGGCGAGAGCTTCTTCCGGCTGAAGGAGTTCTACAATTTCGCGCGGGTTGCGGTGACGGGCGAGTTCGATCTGGTGCGTGGCGTGAACGTCGTGCGGCTGCGCGTGCTGGGCGAGAAGGCGCTGCCGGGCCGGGAAGTGCTCCGCCTGCGCTCGGTCGAAGTAACGCCGGTGAGCGCGCGCGCCGCGATCGAAGCGGACAGGAAGCGCGCGGTGTCGAAGCGCGTCAATTCCGACTGGTTCGCCAAGGCGGGCTATGGCGTGTGGTTCCATTTCCTCGACCTGACCCAGCCGCCCAGCGGCCCGCGCATTCCCTATGAGGAAGCGGTCAACCGGATCGATGTCGAGGAACTGGTCGGCAGGGTGGCCGAGACCGGCGCCGGGTACATGATCTGGACGGTCAATCACGGCAATCCGACCTGCCCGGCGCCGATCAAGAGCTGGGAGAAGCTCCATCCCGGCTTTACCACCAAGCGCGACCTGATCAGCGAGTTCGCCGATGCGTTGGGCAAGCGGGGTATCCGCCTGATGCTGTACATGAACCCGCCCGGCGTGGGGAACATGGCGCTCAATCCCGGCACGGTGAACGGGATACCCGCCTATAACGAAGACGATTACGCCAACCACCTGATCGAGGTGTTCCGCGAATTCGGGACGCGATACGGCTCTCGCGTGGCGGGTTACTGGTTCGATTCCACCTTCGAGGCGACCGAATGCTTCCCGAACCTGCCGTTCGACGCGATCAATGCCGCGGTGAAGACCGGCTATCCCGAGCGGCTGGTGGCGTGGAACAACTGGGTGTTCCCGCACGAGACCGAATGGCAGGACTATTTCGCGGGCGAGCTGACCGACCTGCCCGTCAAATCCTATGGCGGCCGCGTCATCAGGAATGGCGTGGCCAAGGGGTTGCAGGGACATGTCGCGCTGCGCTTCGACGCCGACTGGCTGCACATCAAGCAGGATACGCCGATGCCGGCGCCGCGTTTCAAGGCGAAGGAACTGGCGGATTTCATCATCGCCAGCCAGATCGAGCAGGTGCCCGTGACGCTGGGCGTGGGCATCTTTCAGGATGGCAGCTTCGGCCCGCAGGCAATGCCGGTGCTGCGGGAGGTCAAACGGCTGGTGCGGGATAGGGGCGCGCCGGTCTGAGGGCATGTTGGACCGGCAGGGGGAAAGCAAAACGACGGTTGTTGCGCGCCTGAAATGGCGCGCCGGCATCGGGCGGCCGCAAGATTGGCTCGGCCTGTCCGCTTAACACAGGATAAGCCGGAGCATTTCCCCGACGAGAGGGTTGGCCCGACGCTCAGGATATCCTGTGCGATGAGCGGGGTCGCAAAATGCGGCAAAGCGGCGTGCACCCACGCCGGACGATAATCGCACGATCCTGGCGAGTTCTTATGTGGAGGAACCACGGATGCGTTTTATGTCCAACAGCCCGAAGTATCTGTTCGCGATCGCCATGCTGACCAGCACGGCGGGAGTCGCCTATGCACAGGATCAGGGCGAGACCAATCCATCGATCACCGTCAGCGGCGCAGCACCCGCCGATCTGGCCGGATTGCCTGCCGGCCCCGAAATCGAAGGCATTATTTCCGCCCGCAGGGACGGGACCGTGCATGTCACGACCGCCTCGGGCACCCGCGAAGTGGTGCTGATCAGCGAGGGGACCCAGATCAAGTCTAGCGGCGGCTTCCTCGGCCTCAATCGCAACCGGTTGGGCGAGCAGTCGCTGCTCAACGGCCTGCCGGTCAGCATCCGGACGGTGCGCTGGGCAGACGGGCTGGTGGCGAGCCGGGTCGATCTGAAGAGCCGCGATCTCCGAACTGCGTCGATGATCCACAACGGCACCGACCAGCGTTTCGGCGAACAGGCGGCCGCCACGGAATCGCTGCGCAATCGCGTGGCCGATATCGACCAGTATAACGTCAAGAGCACGACCAACGTGACCTTCGACACCGGCAAGACGGTGCTGTCCGAACAGGCGAAGGCCGATCTGTGCGGCGTGGCGACGCAGGCGGAGGGAACCGACAACGCCCTGCTGCTGGTGGTCGGCTATACCGATGCGACGGGCAGCCAGGACTTCAACCAGGAGCTGAGCGAGAAGCGCGCGGCGCGGGTGGTCAACTATCTGCAGCAGGCCTGCGGCTGGAAACCCTATCGCATGCTGACCCCGACCGGGATGGCGGAAGCCGATCCGGCGGCGCCCAACGATAGCCCCACGGGCATGGCGCAGAACCGCCGCGTCGCGGTGAACGTGCTGGTCAGCAAGGCCGTGGACGGGCTGTAACGCGTTCGCGAGGCTAGCCCTTCGGAATGAAGAACACCCTCTCCCGCTACGGCGGGGGAGGGTTTTCTTTCAGCCGCGCGGCAGGCGGATCGTTGCGATCAGGCCGCCGCCTTCGCGGTTGGCAAGGACGATGGTGCCGCCGGCTTCGCTGACGATCGCCTTTGCCAGCGCAAGGCCCAGCCCGATGCCTCCGGTCTCGCGGTTGCGCGAGGTTTCGAGGCGGGTGAAGGGATCGAACACCGCGGCGATCTTGTCCGCGGGGATGCCGGGGCCGCGATCGCACACGTCGATCGCCACGCTGGTCTCACCGGGCACGAGGCGAACTTCGGCGCCGCCGCCATATTTGACGGCATTCTCGATCAGGTTGCGGACGGCGCGGCGCATCAGGTTGGGGCGGATGCGCATCTTGAGGCGCGGGGCTTCCTCGAACGCGACGGGCATGTCGAGGTCGCGGAAATCCTCGACCACCGCGTCGATCAGCGCGGAGAGATCGACATCGGTAGGCGGCTCGCTGGGGCGGCCGAGGCGCGCGAGCGACAGGATGTCGTCGAGGGTGCGGTTCATCTCGTCGATCGTGTCGGCCATGCGATTACGATCTTCATCGTCGTCGACCGATTCGATGCGGACGCGCAGTGCGGCGAGCGGGGTGCGCAGATCATGGCCGATCGCACCGAGCATCTTGTCCTTCTCGTCGAGCATCGCGGTGACGCGCTGGCCGAGGCCGTTGTAGGCGGCGATGACCGAGCGGACGTCGCTGGGGCCGCGTTCCTCGACCGGACCGGCATCGCTGCCGGGGCGGAACTCGCGTGCGGCGGTGGCGAGGCGGCGCAGCGGCTTGGCGATGCGGCGGGTGGCGAGCAGCACCGGGATCAGCACGACGATGTAGAGGATGCCGGTCTGCGCCATCAGCTGCCAGATCAGCACGCGCTCGGCGGTGGGCCAGCCGGTGGAGAGGGCGAGCCACTGGCCGCTCTTGAGGTGGACGAGGATGTGCAACTCGGCGCCGAGCCGGTGGAGGCGCTTCTTGCGCTCGGGAGTCATGTGGCGGATCAGCGGGCGGCTTTCGTCGATCGGACGGACGACGGCGATCACTTCGTGCAGCGCGACGCCGCCATCGGTGAAACCCTGACGGACCATGTCCTCGATATCGGCGCGGCGCGGCTCGACGGGAAGTTCGGGCGGGGTGGTGAGGACCTGGACGCGGGTGCGCTGATCATAGCCGGGCGGGCCCCGACGCGCGCGGTCAGGACCGGGGCGTTCCGCGTCGTTGGGGCCGCGACGCACACGATCGGGCTGGGGATCGGCGTTGGGATTGGCCAGCCGCTCGGCGGTGTCGGCGAGGCGCGTGACCGAGGGGACGACGATCTGGGCGAAGCGGGATTCGCGGCGTTCGTTGAGCAGCAGGCCGAAATTGATCGCCTGCGCGAGGAACAGCGCGGCGGCGACGATGAGGCCGATCTGGCCGGTCAGGCTGCGGGGGAAGAAGCGCATCAGAGTTTGGTGACTTCCGCCGCGAGCGTGTAGCCGCCGCCCCAGACGGTCTTGATGAGGACCGGGTTCTTGGGGTCGGTCTCGATCTTCTTGCGGAGGCGGCTGACCTGATTGTCGATCGCGCGATCGAAGGCGGCGGCTTCGCGGCCTTGGGTCAGATCGAGCAACTGGTCGCGGGTCAGCACCGCGCGTGGGCGCGTGACCAGTGCGTGGAGGAGGTTGTACTCGCCGGTGGAGAGGGGGATCGACACGCCTTCGCGGTCGACCAGCGCGCGCTCGCCGGTCTTGAGGACGAGGCCGGCAAAGGCATAGCTGCCGGCTTCGGGCGCGGTCTGGCGGGTGCCGCCGGCCTGGAGGCGGCGCAGCACAACCTTGATCCGGGCGGCGAGTTCGCGCGGGGAGAAGGGCTTCACGACATAATCGTCGGCGCCCATTTCGAGGCCGACGATGCGATCGGTCTCCTCGGTGCGGGCGGTTAGGAGGATGACCGGAGTGTCGCTGGTCTCGCGGATGTGGCGGCAGAGGCTCAGGCCGTCCTCGCCGGGCATCATGATGTCGAGGATCACCAGATCGATCGCATATGCGGACATACGTGCGCGGGCGCCCTCGGCATCGCCGGCCTGGGTGATGCGGAAGCCCTGCTTGGTCAGATACTGCGCCAGCGGCTCGCGGATCGAACGCTCGTCATCGACGAGCAGGATGTGGGGAATCTCGGACATGACCGGTTGATAGCAACTCGTCAGAGGGAAGGAAGTGCCGGGCGGGCGAGGAGGCACAGAAGCCCGCCCGGCTTCCGGCCGGCTTAGTTGCCCTGAGGGGCGTTCGGGGTGCCGGCGGGAGGGGGAGGCGGGGGACCCATGTGGCCGTGACGGCCATGACCAAACTTGCCGGGGCCGCCACGGTGGAGCGCGGCCATCGTGTCGCGCAGGGCATCGCGTTCGGCCTTGTCGACCTTACCGTCGCCGTTGCGGTCGATATAGTCGAACGCGCGGGTGGCGCGGGCGATCTGTTCGGCCTTGGTGGGCGCGCCGTTGCCGCCGCCGATGCCATCGGGACCGCCGCGCCGCGAGCGCATACCGGGACCGCGGCCGCCGCGCTCGTCGGCGCCGATCTTGCCGTCCTTGTTCGCGTCGCGCTTCGCGAAGCGGGCTTCGACATGGGCGATCAATTCGGAGCGGGTGAGGATGCCGTCGGTATTGGCATCGGCGCGCATCAGCAGGCCGCCGCCACGCTGGGGCGGCGCTTCCTGAGCGAAGGCGGCAGCGCCGCCGCCGAAGGTGATCGCCGCGGCGAGCGTGGCGGAGAGCAATTTGATCATCATGGGGCGAGAACTCCTGGCTTGGCGGCGGGGAGGGGATGCCCCGCCGTTGGTGCCTTTCTGTCGGAGTCCTGTCGCAGCCGTTTGTCAGGCGTTCAGGAAAGTGTCGCGAATTGTCGCAAGGTCGAGCCGAAATCCTCCCACTGGCGGGGGAGGATGGGGGGGGGTTAAGCGAAGATCGCGACGGCCTGCATGGCTTCGGCGATGAGGTCGCCCTGTGCGTTCCAGATGGTCATGCGCTGGGTGGAATAGCCATCGGCGGCGACGTCGGCAGTGGCGCCTAGGAGCCACCAGCCGTCCTGCGTCACCGGTTCGGCGGTGATGAAGTTGATCTGCCAGTTGAGCGAGGAGAGCGGCGCGCGCTGGCCCTCGATCAGCTTGAACGCGGCGGGGGGCAGGCCGTCGCCGATCGCCATCAGTTCGACCATCGGGTGGAGGCCGTCGCGGGCCCGCAGACGCCCCCAGCGAAGCCATTCGGCGGCCTTGGTCGTCGCCTTGGGATCGTGGAAGTTGAAATTGCCGGTGAAGAAGCCATCGGGGCCAGTGTAGATCTTGGCGTCGGCAGCGGGCGGGGCAAGGGGCGCGCGCGGGGCTTCGTCATGGGCGATCTGCGATTGCAGCGGGGCCATGAAGATGAAGGTGGCGCGGTAGCCGAGCCCGGCTTCGGAGACGATATCGGACTGGATGAAGGCGGCGTTGCGGCCGCGGCGCAGCTTGGTGGCGGTGACGGTCACTTCGCCTGCCAGCGGACCGATGAACGCGACCTGCGCCGAGCGGAGCGGGGGCAGATCGGGTTCGATCTGCATCGCTGCGTGGAGCGCGAGGGCGGAGGAGAGGCCGCCATAAGCGGTGCGGCCTTGCATCCAGTCTTCGGGGATAGAGGTGCGCAGGCCGGTTTCTGTCGGCGTGGCGGCGGCGAGAATTTGGGCGAGAGGAGTCATGCGAGATACCGGTCTCGAAGTTCGCGCTTCAGCACCTTGCCGATCGCGCTGCGGGGGAGTTCGTCGACCGGCTCCAGCGCGGAGAGGCGCTGGGTCTTGCCGACCTGAGCGTTGAACCATTCGAGGATCGCGGCGGCGTCGCCCGTGCCTGAGTAGAAGCCGACCGGAGTTTCGCCCCATGCTTCGGAGGGGACGCCGATCACTGCACAGTCCTTCACATCGGGGTGCTGGATCAGGATCGCTTCGAGGTCGGAGGGATAGATGTTGAACCCGCCCGAGATGATCAGGTCCTTCTTGCGGTCCATCAGGATCAGGAAGCCGTCTTCGTCGAAGCGGCCGACATCGCCGTGACGAACGAAGCGGTTGCCATCGGAATCGTGCCAGGTGGCGGCACGAGTGGCGTCCTCGCGGCCATGATAGGCGGACATCATCGCCTTCGAACGGCCGACGACTTCGCCCATCTCGCCGGGCGCGACTTCGTTGCCGTCATCGTCGATCAGGCGGATATCGTGACCCTCGACCGGGCGGCCGACCGTATGGAGCTTGTCCGGGAACATGTTGCACACCAGCACACAGGTGCCTCCGCCTTCGGTGAGGCCGTAATATTCGACCAGCGCGCCGGGCCAGCGAGCGATGATGTCGGCCTTGAGCGCGGCGCTGAACGGCGCGCTGGTGCAGGATTTGAACTGGAAGCTCGACAGGTCGAAGCTGTCGAAATCGGGCAGGGCCATGATCCGCTGATACTGGACAGGGACGAGCATGGCGTGGGTGGCGCGATGCTTCTCGGCCAGCGCGAGATAGGTCCGGGCATCGAACTTGCCGAGCAGCACGGCGGTGCCGCCCCATGCCAGCGTGGGCAGGAAGCTGACCAAGGTCGTGTTCGAATAGAGTGGCGTCGCGATCATCGTCACCGCGTCCGCAAAGGTCGGCGGGGCGCGGACGATATGCTGCCAGCGCATCGAATGCGGCTGGACGATGCCCTTGGGCGTACCGGTGGTGCCCGAGGAATAGATGATGTTGAACGGATCTTCGAGGCCGATGATAACCGGAACGGGAGGCTCGTCGCTCAGCCACTCGGCAAGGGCCGGGCCGTCGAGGGCGATCTTGCGGGCGCTCGTTTCGATACCGGCGGAAGCGGCGTCGTGGAACAGGATCGACGCGGCGCAATCGGCGACCATCGCCGCGAGCTGCTCGGCGGTGGCCGAGGGCTGGAGCGGAGCGGCGACGCAGCCCGCGCGGATCGCGCCAAGAAAGACCTGGGCATATTCGAGCGAACTGGCCGAGGCGATGGCCACGGCGCTGCCGCGCGCGATCCCGTCATGCTGGAGGGCTGCGGCGACGCGATCCATCGCGCGGTCGAGCTCCGAATAGCTTATCCATTGATCGCCGCAGACGATCGCCGCTTTCTGCCCGCGCTCGGCGGCATGGGCGCGGATGAGTTCGGGCAGCGTCGCGAAGCTGCCGGCCAATATGTCCGCTGCGCTCATGATTCCCTTGCCCTCACCTTTCTGTCGCTAGGCGAGCGCGGCGCGGAATGCCATAACCGATGTTCGAAAAATCGGGAGACGGCATGACGGATCGGATGGAAGGCATGGTGGCGATCGTGACCGGAGGCGGAACCGGGATCGGTGCGGCGACGGTGCGGATGCTGGCGGCGCGAGGCGTGCGGTGCGTGATCAATTATGCGAGCAGCCGCGAGGATGCGGAACTGCTGGCGAGCGAAACGGGCGGGATCGCGGTGCGGGCCGATGTCGGCGACGATGCCGCGTGCTGCGCCTTGGCCGGTGCGGCGGTCGAGGCGTTCGGGCGGATCGACTTTCTGGTCAACAATGCGGGCAGGACAAAGTTCGCGGCGCATGAGGATCTGGATGCGCTGTCCGCCGACGATTTTCTCGACATCTATCGCCTGAACACCGTCGGTGCGTTCCAGATGATCCGCGCCTGTGCGCCCGCGATGCGCGAGGGGCCGACGAGCGCGGTGGTCAATATCGCGTCGGTCGCGGGGATATCGGGGCATGGATCGTCGGTGGCCTATGCCGCGTCCAAGGGTGCGCTGATCACTATGACCGAGAGCCTTGCCCGCGTGCTGGCGCCGGCGATCCGGATCAACGCCGTCGCGCCGGCCTATGTCGGGACGGGATGGTTCGAGAAGCGGCTGGGCCCCGATGGGTTCGCGGCGCTCAACGCGAAGATCGCCGCCGGGGTGCCGATGGGGATCGCGACGATGGCCGAAGATATCGCGGTGCATGTCGTTCACCTGCTCGATCCGGCGAGCCGGTCGCTGGCGGGGGAGATCGTACGGGTCGATGCCGGGGCGCATCTCGACATCGGGCAATCGAGAAGGCCGGGCCGGGAGGTTTAGGGCATTTCAATCCTCCCCCTCCGGGGGAGGATTTTAGGGTCAGGCCTTCGTGCTCGCCGCCGTCTGGCCGAACAGGACGGCGCGCTGCTCGTCGGTCATCGGCGTGGCGTAGGAACGGACTTCGCCGCCGATCTCATAGGCACGGACGGTGGCCGGGCGCGCGGCGATGACGTCGAACCAGCGCTTCACATTGGGGAAGTCGTTGATGTCCTGCTTGTGCGCCTCGTGCGGGACGATCCACGGATAGATCGCCATGTCGGCGATGGAATAGCCCGAGCCGGCGACGAATTCACGGCCCTCGAGACGCCGGTCGAGCACGCCGTAGAGACGGTTGGTCTCGTTGACGTAGCGATTGATGGCGTATTCGATCTTCTCGGGCGCATAGACGTTGAAGTGGCCGTTCTGCCCGGCCATCGGGCCGAGGCCGCCCATCTGCCACATCAGCCATTGCAGGATGTCGGTCCGCTCGCGCGGGGTCTCGCCGTAGAATTTGCCCGACTTGAGCGCGAGGTAAATCAGGATCGCGCCGCTTTCGAACACCGTCACCGGCTCGCCGCCGTCCGCCGGCGCACGATCGATGATCGCGGGCATACGGTTGTTGGGGCTGAACTTGAGGAAGTCCGGATTGAACTGCTCGCCCGCGCCGATGTTGACGGGCTTGATCGTGTATTCGAGGCCGGCTTCCTCGAGAAACAGGGTGATCTTGTGGCCGTTCGGGGTGGGCCAGTAATACAGCTCGATCATGCGGGTCTCCTCCGTGGTTGGAGCGCAGATGGGGGTTGCGCCGCGTCAGGCAACCGGAGGGCGCAATAGTTTCCCTCTCACCCGGAAAAGAACGATGATCAGCGCGGTGATGGCCAGCGTCGCGGCGACGACGAAATTGCCGCCGGAGAAGCCGTTGCGCGTGCCGATCGCCAGCGCATAGCCGAGGATCAGCGGCGCGAGGATCGCGGCGATGGCGGCGAGGCTCTGCATCCCGCCCTGTACCGCGCCTTGATGCGAGGCATCGACCGAGCGTGAGACCAATGCGTTGATCGAGGGCTGGACGAAGCCCTGGAACGCGCTGGGGATGATCAGGAGGAAGACCAGCCAGCCCTGCCGCGTGAAGGCGAAGGACGCGAAGACGAGGCCCGCGGCGATCATGCCGATGACGACGGTATTCTCCTCGCCGAAGCGGCTGATCGCGCGGCCGGTGATGAGCGCCTGAACCAGCACCATCGCCACGCCCGAGGCGGTGAGCGAATAGCCGATCATCTTCGGATCCCAGTCGAGCGCGATCTCGGCCCAGAAGGCCCAGGTAGCGGGATAGACCATGTGCGCGAACTGCCAGCAGAACGCTGCGAGGATCAGCCAGCGCGCCGCGCCGGATTCGCTGACCAGCGGGCGGAATGCGCCGACGATATGCGCCTGCTTCCATTTGAACGGGCGGCGCCGGTCCGGCGTCATCGTCTCGGGCAAAGCGAAGATGATCCAGACGGCGTTGATCCCCGCGAGGACGGCCGCCGCGATGAACGGCGCGCGCGGGCCGAAATCGGCGAGCAGGCCGCCGATCGCAGGGCCGAGGATGAAGCCACCGCCGAACGCTGCGCCCATCAGGCTATAGACCTGTCCGCGCTTATCGGGCGGGGTCACGTCGGCGAGGACGGCATTGGCCGGGCTGTACACCGCGCCCGCCAAGCCCGCGACGACGCGGCCGAGGAAAAGCCACGCCACCGTCGGCGCGATGGCCATCAGGGCATAGTCGATCGAGAAGGCGACCATCGAGAAGAGGATGACCGGGCGACGGCCGATACTGTCGCCGAGGCTGCCGACCACCGGCCCGGCGAAGAATTGCGCTGCGGCATAGGAGGCGAGCATCCCCACGCCGATCTCGGCAGCGGTGGCGAGCGTAACGCCGCTCAACTCGACGATCAGGTTCGGCAGCACCGGCATGACGATGCCGAATCCGATCGAGTCGATCAGGATCGCCATGAGCACGATCGGCACGGCGCGGTGGTGGAATGTCATCAAGGCCCCCCTGTTCGGCGACGGTTCTAGCGCAGGATTCGGGCGGGGGAAGCGGACACGGCGCGGATCGGTGCAAATTCAGGGGGACGCGACTGGACCCGCTTGACGCGCGCTTCGCCATACCGCAAATTCGAAACAATGAAATTCAGGCCCCGGGAGAGAGACTTTGGCCACCGCACCCGAAATCGACGCGCCGGCGGATCCGCTGGAGGCGTTCCGCAGCGAAGCCCGCGAGTGGCTGGCGGCGAACTTCGACCCCGATCTGCGCGGCAAGGACAATTCGATGTCCGCCGTCGAAGGCCCCAATGACGACACGCCCGAACAGGCGGCATGGAAGAACGCGATCGGCGCGAAGGGCTGGAGCGTGCCGACCTGGCCGAAGGAATATGGCGGCGGCGGGTTGAGCCGGGCCGAGGCGCGGGTGCTGCAGGAGGAGATGGCCAAGGTCGGGGCGTGGAACCCGATGGGCGGCAGCATGGGCGTGATGATGTTCGGCCCGACGCTGCTGGAATATGGTACCGAGGAGCAGAAGCAGGAGCACATCCCGCCGATCGTGCGCGGCGAGTTGCGCTGGTGTCAGGGCTATTCGGAGCCGGGCGCGGGATCGGACCTCGCCAGCCTGCAATGCTTCGCCGAGGATCACGGCGATCATTATGTGGTGAACGGGCAGAAGACCTGGACCAGCGGCGGTCAGTGGGCGGACAAATGCTTCATGCTCGTCCGCACCGACAAGTCGAAGAAGCATGAAGGGATCACCTTCCTGCTGTGCGACATGACCAGCCCCGGCGTGGAGGTGAAGCCGATCCAGCTGATCTCCGGATCGTCACCCTTCTGCGAGACGTTTTTCACCGATGTGAAGGTGCCCAAGGGTAACCGTGTCGGCGCGGAAGGGCAGGGCTGGACGATCGGCAAAAGGCTCCTCCAGCACGAGCGCAACAGCCTGGGCGGCGGCGGATCGAGCGCTTCGCGGCTGTTCGCGGGCGCGCCGCTGTCGGCGCTGGCGAAGAAATATGTCGGCGTGGATGCCGAAGGCAGGATCGCCGATGGCGAACTGCGCTCCAAGATCATCAAGCACGAGATGGACATGCGCGCCTTCGCACTGACGCTGCGCCGGGTGCAGCTCGACGCCAAGTCCAATTCGGGACCGAGCGCCGCGACGTCGATCATGAAGAATGTCGGCGCGCGGATCATGCAGGAGCGATCCGAGCTGCTGATCGAGATCCGCGGGATGGCGGGCCTTGGCTGGGAAGGCGAGGGCTTTGACGAGGACGCGCTGAAGGACACGCGCCACTGGCTCTTCGGCAAGGCGGTGTCGATCTATGGCGGGTCGAGCGAGATCCAGAACAATGTGATCGCGAAGCGCATCCTGGGGATGTTGGATCATCAATAGCGAAAATAGCCCTCGCTCCATCGGGGAGAGGGTTGGGAGAGGGGCAGTCTGAAAAAATCGAATGGGCCGCGTGGAGGGACTGCCCCTCTCCCCGGCCCTCTCCCCGGAGGGGAGAGGGAGAAGTTAGAATGGCCATACTGACCGAAGAACAGACGATGCTCCGCGACATGGCGCGGGAGTGGGCGGACAATGAGTCGCCCGTGACTGCCTTCCGCAAGATGCGCGATGCCGCGCCGGCGGAGATGTTCGATGCCGAAGCATGGAAGGCTCAGGCCGAGATGGGCTGGGCGGGCATCCTCGTGCCCGAGGCGCAGGGCGGGGTGGAGATGGGCTTCGTGTCGCTGGGTGCGGTGCTCGAGCAGCTTGGCCGCACGCTGACCGCGACGCCGCTCGCCGCGACTTCGGCTGCGACCGCCGCGATCGTGCTGGGCGGATCGGAAGCTCAGAAGGCGGCGTGGTTGCCCCGAATTGCGTCAGGCGAAGTGGTCGCGACGCTGGCGGTGGACGAAGGGCCGCGCTTCGCGCCCGACAGGATCTCGGCAAGCGTGAGCGGCGGAAAGCTGAGCGGAACCAAGGAATTCGTGACCGAGGGCGACAGCGCCGGACTGTTCGTCGTGGCGGCGGCCGACGGGCTTTATCTGGTGGCGGGCGATGATGCGGGCGTGAGCCGGTCGGCGCGGTATCTGGCGGATTCGCGGAGCCATGCTCAGGTGGTATTCGACGGCGCGGCGGCGGAGAAGCTGGCCGATGGCGGCGCGGATCTGCTGATCAAGGTGACCGACCGCGCGGCCGCAGCGACGTGCGCCGAAATGCTCGGCATGGCCGAAGCGGCGTTCGCGCAGACCAACGACTATCTCAAGACCCGCGTTCAGTTCGGCCAGGTGCTGGCGAGCTTTCAGGCGCTGCAGCATCGCATGGCGAAGATGTTTACCGAGCTGGAACTGATGCGTTCGGCGGTGGAAGGCGCGTTCGAGGCGATCGACGCCAACCGGCCCGACGTGCCGCAGTCGGTGAGCCTGGCCAAGGCGATCGCGGGCGATACGCTTAATCTGGTCAGTCGCGAGATGGTGCAGCTGCATGGTGGCATCGGCATGACCGATGAGCATGATGCGGGCTTCTACCTGAAGCGCGCGCGCGTTCTGGAGACGATGTGGGGCAATGCTTCCTGGCATCGCGAGCGGTTCGCGCGGCTAGGCGGGTATTGAGCCGCTAGGTTCCAGGATCGCTCCTCCCTCGGAGGGGGTGGCATGTTTCAGCATGACGGAGGGGGATTACCCGCGAGCGACACCGCTCGTGGATAATCCCCCTCCACCGCTTCTCGGTCCCCCTCCCCCTCCGGGGGAGGATTTGAAAATCGTGTCGCTGCGCCGTTGCTCGCCTCAAAGGGTATCGCCCCGCGGCTCGGTGGGACCCGGAACAAGTCAGCGTTTATCCCTTTCGAACAGGTAACCGGGCTCCGGCGAAGGCCGGAGCGCTGGCAACATCCTCCCCTACCTCCAACGCTCCGGCCTTCGCCGGAGCACGAAAACGCCCGTTTGGTCGAAAGGGATATGCCCCGAACAAGTCCGGGGTGACGCGTGGGGTGGCCAGGCGCCTCTCTGCGCTTACCCATTTCTGCCGTTTCGAAAAATGGTTCGGGACCGGTCCGGCCGTACCGATACCTATGACTTTCCTGCAACACCCTAGAACCGTCCTGCTTTGCAACGTTTGTTATGCTTGACGGACGCCGGGGAAACCGGCTTATTCGAGTATAGGGTATGGAGCCGCGAAGTGCTCCGGCCATGGTGGGAGAGATGATGATGATGCGGTTTCGCCTTTTGACGGCCTGTGCTGTGCCTGCGTTCGTGATGGCGCTGTCCGCGCCCGCTTTTGCCCAGGATGCCGCCGATCAGGACGACGGCAGCAACAACCCCGAAATCGTCGTGACGGCGCAGGGGCGCTCCGAAGTCTTGTCGGACGTGCCGATCGCAGTTTCGGCGGTGACCGCGGAATCGCTGGAGAAGACCGGCGCGAGCGATATCCGTCAGCTCAACCAGGTGGCCCCGTCGCTGCTGGTCTCGTCGACCGGTTCGGAATCGAACGGTTCGGCACGTATCCGCGGCATCGGCACGGTGGGCGACAATCCGGGCCTCGAAAGCTCGGTCGCGACCTTTATCGACGGCGTGTACCGCTCGCGGTCGGGCATCGGCCTGAACGAACTCGGCGATATCGAGCGGATCGAAGTGCTGCGCGGGCCGCAGGGCACGCTGTTCGGGCGTAACGCGTCGGCAGGCCTGATCAACATCGTCAGCAAGTCGCCGTCCTTCACTTTCGGCGGCAAGGCCGAGGCGAGCTATGGCAATTTCAATTACTGGCGCGGCCAGCTGGGCATTACCGGACCGCTGTCCGAGACGGTCGCGGCGCGGATCGATGGCGTCTATGTGAAGCGCGACGGCTTTTACGAGAATGTCGACGCCAGCGGCAACGTGATCGACCGGGTCAACGACCGCGACCGCTATTTCGTTCGCGGCCAATTGCTGTTCCAGCCGAATTCGGACCTGAGCGTCCGCCTGATCGGCGACTATACCAGTCGCAGCGAATCCTGCTGCGCGGCGGTCTATACCGGCCTCGACGAGACGACCGATCCGACGCCCGGCGTGCCCGGCGATTTCAGCACGGCTTCGTCGAACCGCATCGTCGCGGTGATGACCAGCTTGGGCTTCCGCAACCCGAGCGCCGGCGATCCCTATAGCCGCCGCATCGCGACCAATGCGAACCGGCCCTATACCGGCAAGACCACCGACTGGGGTCTGTCGGGCGAGATAAACTATGATTTCGGCGGCGCGACGCTGACGTCGATCACCGCCTATCGCGATTACAAGGCCGCGGGTGGCGGCGACATCGACTATAGCAATGTCGATATCCTGTACCGCGCCGACGACGGCAATTCCTATCGCCAGTTCCGCACCTTCACGCAGGAACTCCGCCTGCAGGGTTCGGCGTTCGAGGATCGCCTCAACTGGCTGATCGGCGGCTACTATGCCAACGAGAAGCTGCACGTTCGCGACAATCTGAAGTTCGGAACGCAATATGGTGCGTTTGCATCGTGCCGGCTGGTCGCGACGGTCAGCCCGAACGCGCTGCTGCGCGATCCGACCCAGCCCGGCTGTCTCGGCACGACCCCCCAGGTGGCGCTGGGCGGCGCGACCGGGCGGCAGGCCTTTGGCGGAGCGCTGGGCGCTGCCGCGCCGATCTTCCTCGCCGGTCTCGACCGGCTGAGCACGGTCAACAGCCTGGGCGACAATAACGCCGATTATTACCAGAAGAGCAGCAACTTCGCGGTCTTCACGCACAACATCATCAAGCTCACCGACACGGTGAACCTGACCGTTGGCGGCCGCTATACAAGCGAAAGCAAGGACTTCAGCGCGAAGTTCAACAACAATAACACCATCTGCCCGGTGCAGCGCGCCTTCTTCTCGCCGTATCTGACGGGCGGTGCGACGCCGCTGCCGGCATCGCTTCAGGGCCTTGCCGCCGGCGTGGTCAACCTGACCTGCCAGGGCAACAGCTCGAGCAGCCTCAACGCCCTCAATCTGGCGGATACGCGCGACGAGGACGAATGGACCGGCACGGCGGTGCTGTCGTGGAAGCCGACCAGCCGGCTGCTGGTCTATGCGAGCTATTCGAAGGGCTACAAGGCGGGCGGGTTCAACCTCGACCGTTCGGCGCTGGGCCTGCCGCAATATGCCGAGAATGATCCGCGCAATGTCGGCGGACGTGGCGCGGCCTTCGGGACGACGAACCTCCAGTTCGACGCCGAGAAGGTCAACGCCTATGAAATCGGCTTCAAATATAACGGCCGCCGCTTCAACATGAATGTCGCGCTGTTCCGTCAGGACTTCTCGGACTTCCAGCTCAACACGTTCAACGGCTCGGTCTTCCTGGTCCAGAACATCGCGGGCTGCAAAAACGATCTGAGCGGGGCTGACCGGGATCCGTCGGCGGCGACCGGCACCTGCCCGGCCGGGGAAATCGGTCCGGGCGTGCGCTCGGAGGGCGTCGAGCTGGAAGCCAGCTTCTATCCGTCGCGTAACGTGGCGGTGAATGCGGGCTACACCTATTCGAAGACCAAGTTCCGCAACAATCTGGTCGGCCGCAACACGGGCACCCCGCTCGACCCCGCGCTGTTCCTGCTGCCCGGCGACAATCTGTCCAACGCGCCAGAGCATGTCGTGACCACGTCCTTCTCGTGGACGCCGGATCTCGGCAGCAGCGGCCTTTCGGCGCTGTTCTACATCGATCAGCGTACCACCTCGGACTATAACACCGGCTCCGACCTGTTCCCCGAGAAGGAGCAGGACGGCTACACGGTGGTCAACGGCCGCATCGGTATCCGTGGCCCCGAGGAGAAGTGGGCGATCGAGTTCTGGGCGCAGAACCTGCTCAACGAGGATTATCAGCAGGTCGCGTTCAACTCGCCCTTCCAGGGATCGAACAGCCGCGCGCAGATCACCGCGCCCGGCTTTGGGGCACCGAGCTTCGCGACGGCAAACCAGCTCTTCTCGAGCTTTCTGGCCGAACCGCGGACCTACGGGATCACCGGCCGGTTCAAGTTCTGAGCCGGATGAAAAAGGAGGGGCGCGGACCTGAGGTTCGCGCCCTTCTTCGTTTCGGGGTCAGCGGACCGGAGCCGGCCCTTTCGTCGCGTGGAGTGTCATGACCGAGCCATCGCCATCACAGAGCGACGCCGACGCGCGTGCGATCCGCCGCCGTGGCGTGACGCTGACGCTGCTCACGCTGACCTATTTCTTCAGTTACATGGACCGGCAGATCCTCGCGATCCTGCAGGAGGACATCAAGCGGGACCTGATGCTGGTCGACTGGCAGCTCGGGCTGCTGGCGGGGCTGGCCTTCGCAGTCTTCTATGCGACTTTGGGCATCCCGGTCGCGTGGCTGGCTGACCGCGCCAATCGCAAGGGGATCATCGCGATCAGTCTGGCGGTGTGGAGTGCGATGACCGCGTTTGGCGGCCTTGCCCAGAATTTCACCCAGATGCTGCTCGCGCGGATCGGCGTGGGCATCGGCGAAGCGGGGTCTTCGCCACCGAGCCATTCGATGATCGCCGATCTCTATCCGCCCGAGAAGCGCGCCGGGGCGATGGGCATCTACTCGCTGGGCGTGGTGCTGGGCGCGGCGTTCGGCACGACGATCGGCGGGCTGGTGGCGCACCATTATGGCTGGCGGACCGCGATGTTCATCATCGGCCTGCCCGGTGTGGCGCTGGCGCTGATCGTCTGGCTGTTCGTCGTCGAGCCGCGCCGGGGACTGTCCGATCCGCAGCACGCTGCTGCGGCAGCAGCGCCGATGCCCCCGCTGCGCGACGGCTTCATCGCGATCCTGCGGACGCCGGCGGCGCTACATCTGGTGATGGCGGTGACCATCACATCGATGATCGGATACGGCCTGACCGCGTTCGGGCCGAGCTACATGCAGCGCTCGCTGGACTTCGACAAGGAACAGATCGCGCTCTATGTCGCGCTGCCCGCGGGCTTTCTCGGCATGTTGTCGGCGGTGCTGGGCGGCAAGCTGGCGGACCGGTTCGCGCGGACGCGGGGGCTGCACATGCAGAGCACGATGGTCGCAGTGCTTAAAACGATGGCGCTGCCGTTCACGCTGGCCTTTCTGATCCTCGACCTGCCGGTGGCGGCGATTTCGGCCTATTTCATCCAGGTGCTTCTGGCGAATAGCTATCTCGGCCCCAGCTTTGCGCTGATCCAGGGACTGGCACCGATGCGGCAGCGGGCCCTGTGGGCCGCGATCACACTGCTGGTGATCAATCTGGTGGGGCTGGGGCTGGGTCCGACGCTGGTCGGGGTGATCAGCACGCTGCTGAAGCCGGCGCTGGGGGCGGACTCGCTGCGCTGGGCGATGGTGACATTCGCCGCGGTGACGCCCTGGGCGATTTTCCATTACTGGCGGGCGGGGGTGCTGCTCAGGCACGGTTAAGGCGCGCGGGCCTCAATTGTCCGCATGACGATGACATCCATCCTGCTCGCCGCGCTTGCCGCCACCACGCCGATCCAATCGGGCGTGCCGACCGACTGCTCGCTGACCGTGTCGTTCGGCAGCTATGCGATGGGGATCGACCAGAATTCGTTGCGCAAGACCGAGCGGCTGCTGAAGCGTGACCGGACGGTGCGCAGCACGACCAGCCACCGCTGGGGCCGCGAAGGCGAAGTGACGCTGTGCGCGAAGACGCGGACGCCGACGCAGGCGCGGACGCTGTTCCGACGGGTGCGGGCGCTGATCCCCCCCAATCCTCGCGGCCCGGTGACGATCGAGACCCGCACGGGGCAGCGGGCCACGATTTCCAAGCCGCCGCGCTGAGGATGGCTTCGCGCCGCTCCGGGCGCTAGGCTCCGGCCATGCGGGGCGCGCGCGAAACTCTGTGGATAGCGGCTACGCTGGCTCTTTCGGCGTGCAGCGACGCGCCGGTGGCGAATGACAGCGCCGATCGCGGGAATGACGCTTCGCCTGCCCCCGTGGTGGAGAAGATCACGACGCGCTGCGCCGCCGCGGGCATGTCGGTCGAGCAGGATCGCAAGGGGCTGAACGTGCGGGCAGAGCCCGATGCGAAGGCGAAGATTCTGGGCGTGCTGCAGTCGGTCGAAGATCCCGAAAGCCATCGCTGGACCGGTCCGCCCGACTATTACGGCCCGGGTTTCCGCATCGTCGACGTGCGGGGCGACTGGGTGCAGATCGATGGCGCGGACCCGATTTCCGAAGGAATCGGCGACGATATTCCCAATTACACCGGCGCCGGATGGGTGCATTCGCGGGCGATCGCGATCGACCTGCAGCGGCCGGAGCAAGGCGTGACGGGTCCGGCGCGCGCGGCGCCCGATGAAACCGCCGCCGTGATCGATCCCGACGGCGCGGTGAATGCGCATATGGTGCGCCAATCGCTGAAACTGCTCGATTGCCGCGGCGAATGGTTGCGGGTCGAGTATCGCCAAACCGCGCGGCGCGATGCGAACGGCCAGTGGATCGACTATACGCCCGCCGAGATTGCGCGGAGCAAACCGGTGCAGGGCTGGGTGCGAAGCTATGCCTTCCGCACCAGGCAGACGTGCGAATCCGGCGCCCTCAAGTGCCGGAGTGACGGCAGCGTGAACTGGAACGCGACGTTCGGTTACGAATGAATTGGCGGTTACGAATGAACGCGCCGGTCAGCCGCCGAAGCGGGCGCGGCGTTCGGTGTTGGGCGTGCCGCCCCGGGCGGGCGCGAAGCCGCTGAAATTGCCGGAGCACACCGCAGCTGCCATCTTCGCGGCAGGTGTTCCGGGATTGATCACCTTGGCCTCTCCTTCGGTCGAGGTCTCGGTCACCGCCGTGCCGTCCAGCAGGATTCTGATGTCGCGGATCGCGAAGGTGTTGGCAGCGCAATCGAAGCGATATTTGATCCGCAGCTCGGAATAGAGCGTGCCGTTGCCGAGATCCTGATTGCGGGCGAAGACGTTCGAGTTCCAGGCTTCGCGAATATCCTTGGCGGGGTTGGTGACCGACTTGGCATCGACGAGCATGAGGCTTTCGCGCTCGGTGCCGCTGGCCGTCACGTCGACGAAGCGCCAGTCCGACGCCTGCGCAAAGGCCGTTCCCGGCGCGAGCAGGGCAATGGCGGCCAGAAGATGGGTCGGCTTCACGTTCATTCTCCCCCGGGAACTGATGTCAGAGATCGAGCACACGATCGTCGAACAGTCCATAGGCCAATGTCGAGGCGTAGAAGGCCACGGCCTTTTCGCGCGGCATGGTGCCGGCCCATTTGCGCATGTCGAATGCCGCGTTCTGTAGCGCCATCAGCGCCTGCGAGGCGACAAGGGGATCGATCGCGCGGATCGATCCTTCGGCGATGCCATCGGACAGCATGCCGGCATAGCGGCGGGCGATGCGGTTCGACCGGTCGATCATGGTCGAGCGTTCGCGTGGCGGCAGGCCTGACAGCGCGGTGGTGCGCAGCAGCGGCCCGCGCTCGGAGAACTGGACGTCGAGCAGTGTCGCGATGGTGTTTTCGAGACGGTCCCAATGGGTGCCGCCGCCTTCGTCCGCGAGGCGCTGGGCATCGGCGATGATGTCGAAGCTGCGCTTGTAACAGGCGATGACCAGCTCGTCCTTGGCATCGAGATGGTGGTAGAAGCTGCCCTTGGTGACGTTGAGCTCGCTCGCGATCTTCTGGACCGACGCGCCGCGATAGCCGAGTTCGTTGATCAGGCGGGTGGCGGCAAGGAGAAAGGCTTCGCGGCCCGGCTCGGGCTCGTCATGTTCGAGGTCGAGCATGGTCGGCGACCAGCTCTGGCCCGGCGCGGCGATGCCTTGGCTGAAGACTTGCATCAGCCGCGCCTCGACACGCGGATACTCGTCGACTTCGTAGCGGGTGAGCCAGGCGGTGAGCCAGAAGGTGTTTTCCAGCAGCACATGCGCGCGGGCGCCGCGAAGATCGGTTTCGGCGCGCGTGCCCTCCGCGCCCCACAGGCTGCGGGTCATGCGGAACACTTCGCGCCAGCCGGCGAGCAACTCGCGCTTCAACGCGCCGTCCATCGCGCGAAGATCGGAGAGGATGGCGAGCGCCTTTTCCTCGCCGCGCTGGATCGCCGCCAGCCGTTCGAAATTGATGCGCAGATAACGGGCAACGCGGGCCTCTGGCGTCGGCTCCCGCATCGCGTCGGTCAGCATCTCGCGCAGCTTGTCGAGCGTTTGTTCGAACGCAGCGGCGGCAAGGTCTTCCTTGCGCTTGAAATAGTAAGTGACCGAGGTGGTGTTCAGCCCGACGCGGCGCGCGACGTCGGCAAAGGTCATGCCCTTGGCGCTCTGTTCGTTGATCGCGTCGGCGGCCGCGGCGAGGATCGCGTCGCGCTTTGCCTGAAAGCGCTTGGTTCCTCCTTCCGTGCTCGCCTTGTCGGCTGCGATATTGTCCGGGGCATTCATCGGGCCAGCTTAGCCATTTCGGTGCGATCCAAAAGAGTTTTTTGGAATTTCGCGGGACATTCGAACCCACGTTTTTTCAGGGGCTAATCCCCTTTACCGAAAAACCGGTACGCTCTAAGCCAGATTCGAACAGTATCAGGAGAAGATGTCATGGACTTCACGCTGAACGAGCGCGAGACCTATTACCGCGACCG
The DNA here is from genome assembly GCF_012927115.1 of Sphingomonas sp. G-3-2-10. Taxonomy (NCBI): domain Bacteria; kingdom Pseudomonadati; phylum Pseudomonadota; class Alphaproteobacteria; order Sphingomonadales; family Sphingomonadaceae; genus Sphingomonas; species Sphingomonas sp. G-3-2-10. The sequence goes on from NZ_JABBFY010000001.1 coordinate 873,517, forward strand.
CGTGAAAGCCTTCATCGATGCAAATGTCCGGCCGCGACAGCATGACTATCATGCCGAAGCGGACAGCGGCGAGCGGTGGAAGGTCAACCGCGTGCTGGAGGAGGTGAAGGCCAAGGCCAAGGCCGAGGGTTTGTGGAACTTCTTCATGCCGCCGCATTCGGGCCAGGCGCATGTCGACGACAGTTTCGAGTTTCGCGGCGAGCAACTGACCAACCTCGAATACGCGCTGTGCGCCGAGGAGATGGGGCGGATTGGCTGGGCGCCGGAGGTGTTCAACTGCTCGGCACCGGACACGGGGAATATGGAAGTCTTCCACCGTTATGGCACCCGCGCGCAGAAGGATCGCTGGCTGAAGCCGCTGATGGAAGGCGAGATCCGTTCGGCCTTTCTGATGACCGAGCCGGCGGTGGCATCGTCCGATGCGACCAACATCCAGACGAGCATGGTTCGCGATGGCGACGACTATGTGATCAACGGGCGGAAATGGTGGTCTTCGGGTGTCGGCGATCCGCGTTGCGCTGTCGCGATTGTTATGGGAAAGACCAATACCGAAGCCGCCAAGCATTCGCAGCAAAGCATGATCCTGGTGCCGCTCGACACGCCCGGCGTGAAGATCGAGCGGATGCTTTCGGTTTATGGGTATGATCACGCGCCGCATGGGCATGGTGAAGTGGTGCTGGAGAATGTACGGGTTCCGGCGGAGAATTTGCTGCTGGGTGAAGGGCGCGGTTTCGAGATCGCGCAGGGCCGTCTGGGGCCGGGCCGCATCCACCATTGCATGCGCACCATCGGGGTCGCCGAGGAAGCGATCGAAGCAATGGCGAAGCGGCTGCTGAGCCGCGTGGCGTTCGGCAAGCCGATCGCGTCGCATTCGGTGTGGGAGCAGCGGATCGCGCGGGCGCGGATCGATATCGAGATGACCCGCTTGCTGTGCCTGAAGGCCGCGGACATGATGGACAAGGCCGGCAACAAGGCGGCGCAGCTCGAGATCGCAATGATCAAGGTGCAGGCGCCGCTGATGGCGCTGCAAATCCTCGACGACGCGATCCAAGCGCATGGCGGCGGCGGCGTTTCGGGCGATTTCGAGCTGGCGCATAACTGGGCGTCGGTGCGCACGCTGCGCTTCGCGGATGGTCCGGACGAGGTCCACAACCGGGCAATCGCGCGGAACGAGTTCGGGAAGTATCACGATTTCCGGGCGGACCGGGTGAGTTCGGGGGATATCGGGGTGAGCCGGTGATGAAGGCAGCCGTCCTTCGAGAAGCAAAGCAGCCGCTGGAGATCACCGAGGTCGAGCTTGGCGAACCCGGCCCGCGCGAAGTGGTGATCCGGACGGCGGCGGCGGGCGTGTGCCGATCGGACCTGCACTTTGCCGACGGGGCGTGGCCGCATCCCGTGCCGACCGTGCTGGGGCATGAAGCTTCGGGCGTCATTGAGCGGGTGGGAAGCGACGTGACGCGGTTGAAGCCGGGCGATCATGTCATCACCTTCTTCACCGTGTTCTGCGGCAGCTGCGAATTCTGCGTGAGCGGGCGGCCGTCGTTGTGCGTCGATCCCTCGACAAAGCGTCCGGCCGATGCGGAGCCGCGGCTGAAGCTGCCCGACGGGACGCCGGTGACGCAGTTCATCAACCTGTCGTCCTTCGCCGAATATATGCTGGTGCACGAGAATGCGTGCGTCGCGATCGACAAGGCGATGCCGCTGGACCGCGCCGCGCTGCTTGGTTGTGCGGTGATCACCGGGGCGGGCGCGATCTTCCATGACAGCAAGGTGCAGCCGGGCGAGAGCGTGGCGGTGATCGGTGCGGGCGGGATCGGCCTTTCGGCGATCAACGCCGCGAAGATCGCGGGGGCGGGGATGATCATCGCCATCGATCCGGTGCTCGAAAAGCGCGAGCTGGCGATGAAGATGGGCGCGACCCATGCCATAGACGCGAGCGCGGACGATGTCGCCAAGCAGGTGATGAAGCTGACCGGTGGCGGCGCGCATTATGCGATCGAAGCGGTCGGGCGGTCGAGCACCGCGGAGCTGGCGTGGAACATCCTGCGCCGGGGCGGCACCGCCACGATCCTGGGGATGATCGCGCCGGGCAACAGCGTGAGCCTGGCCGGGCCGACCTTCCTGAGCGGGAAGAAGATCCAGGGATCGTCGCTGGGTTCAACCCGCTTTCCGATCGACATGCCGCGGCTGGTGAAGATGTATCTCGACGGGCTGCTCGACCTCGACACGATGGTGGCCGAGCGGATCGCGCTGGAGGACGTCAATGACGCGCTGGAGAAGCTCCGCAAGGGAGACAGCGCGCGATCGGTGATCATCTTCCCATGAGCGATATGGACGAGGTTAAGCTGGGCGACTGGCTGGCGGCGAACGTCAAAGGCTTCAAGGGGCCGATGACGGTCCGGAAGTTTCCGGGCGGGCAGAGCAATCCAACCTACCGTATCGATGCGGCGAGCGGGTCGTACGTGCTGCGGCGCAAGCCGTTCGGTCCGATCCTGCCCTCCGCCCATGCGGTGGATCGCGAGTACAAGCTGATCGCGGCGCTGCATCCGGCGGGCTTTCCGGTCGCGAAACCTTATGGGCTTTGCGAGGATGACGCGGTCATCGGTTCGGCCTTCTACATCATGGAGATGGTCGAGGGCCGGACGCTGTGGGACGGGTCGCTGCCCGGGATGCCTCCGGCGGAGCGGACCGCGCATTACAATGCGATTGTCGATACGCTGGCGAAGCTGCATTCGATCGATGTCGATCGGGTGGGGCTGAGCGATTACGGAAAGCCGGGCAATTATTTCGAGCGTCAGGTGGGCCGCTGGTCGAAACAGTACAAGGCCAGCCAGACCGACGATCTGCCCGAGATGGACAAGCTGATCGAGTGGCTGCCGCGCACCGTGCCCGAGCAGACGCGGATGAGCATCGTCCACGGCGATTTCCGCATCGACAATATGATCTTCGACAATCGCGATCCGCGGGTGATCGCGGTGCTCGACTGGGAATTGTCGACGCTGGGCGATCCGCTGGCGGACTTTTCCTATTTCCTGATGAGCTGGGTGACCCAGCCCGAGGGGCGTAGCGGCGTGATGGGGCTGACAGGCCCTGCCACCGGCATCCCGACGATCGACGAGGTCGTGGCGCGATATTGCAAGGCGACCGGGCGCGACGGGGTGCCCGATCTCGACTGGTATTTCTCGTACAACCTCTTCCGGCTGGCGGGGATCGTTCAGGGGATCAAGAAGCGGATGATCGACGGCAATGCGTCGAGCGATCAGGCGGCGGCGACCGTGGCGCGGATGCCGGGGCTGGTCGCGGCGGCGTGGGAGTTCGCGGTGAAGGCGGGGGCGTGATGCGCCCGTTCGTGTCGAGCCTAGTCGAGACACGGCGTTGACGACTTCGGTTTCTCGACTTCGCTCGAAACGAACGGAGAAATGGACGTGAATTTGTTCGACCTGAGCGGCAAGGTGGCGATCGTCACCGGATCGACCAAGGGCATCGGCCGCGCGGCGGCGGAGGCGCTGGCGGAGCATGGCGCGAAGGTCGTGATCTCCAGCCGCAAGCAGGATGCGTGCGAGGAAGTCGCCGCGGTGATCAACGCAGCGCATGGCGAGGGCACGGCGATTGCGGTGGCCGCGAGCATTTCGGACAAGGCCGCGCTTCAGAACCTTGTCGACGAGACGCGGCGGGCGTTCGGCCGGATCGACATCCTCGTCTGCAACGCGGCGTCGAACCCATATTACGGGCCGATGGCTGGGATCAGCGACGAGCAGTTCCGCAAGATCCTCGACAACAACATCCTGTCGAACCACTGGCTGGCGCAGATGGTCGGGCCTGAGATGCGCGAGCGCAAGGACGGGGCGATCATCATCGTTTCGTCGATCGGCGGGCTGCGCGGATCGCCGCTGATCGGCGCGTACAACGTCTCAAAGGCAGCCGACATGCAGCTGGCGCGCAACCTTGCCGTCGAGCTGGGGCCGGACAATGTGCGGGTAAACTGCATCGCGCCCGGTGTGATCAAGACCGATTTTGCCCGCGCGCTGTGGGAGGATCCGGAACGGGTGAAAGCGATGAACTCGGTGCTGCCGCTGCGGCGGTTCGGCGAAGTCGAGGATGTCGCAGGCGCAGTGGTGTTCCTTGCCAGCAAGGCGGGCGCCTACATCACGGGACAGTCGATCGTGATCGACGGAGGGACGACGATATGACGCGGTTCGCAGGCAAATCGATCATCGTGACCGGCGCGGGTTCGGGCATCGGCCGGGCGACCGCCAGGGCGTTCGCGGCGGAAGGCGGGCAAGTGATCGCCGCCGACAAGACCGATGCGGTCAACGCAACGGTCGAGGCGATCAAGGCAGGGGGCGGCGCGGCGATCGCGGTGCAGATGGATGCCGGGTCCGAGCGCGACGTCGAGGATGTGGTCGCGCTGGCCTGCGCCGAATTTGGCGGGCTGGATGTCTTCTACGCCAATGCCGGGATTTCGGGCGGGATTACCGGCCTGTTCGAATCCGATGTCGAGCTGTGGACCGAAGTGTTGCGGGTCAATCTGATCGGGCCGTTCCTGGCGATCAAACATGCCGCGCCGCGGATGGTGGATCGCGGCAAGGGCGCGATCGTGTGCACCGCCAGCGTCGCGGGCCTTCGATCGGGCGCGGGCGGACCGGCCTATTCGGCTTCGAAAGCCGGGGTGATCAATCTGGTGCAGACGAGCGCACAGCAGCTGTCGGGATCGAATGTGCGGGTGAACGCGATCTGTCCGGGCCTGATCGAGACGGGCATGACCCAGCGCGCGTTCGAATATGCGCGCGACAAGGGCGTTGAGGACAAGATCGGGCGGCTCAATCCGCTGCGCCGCGCCGGCGTGCCCGACGAGATTGCGCGGGTGGCGCTGTTCCTCGCGTCCGACGAGGCGAGCTATGTCAACGGACAGGCATGGGTGGTCGATGGCGGGCTTTCGACCAGCCATCCGGTGACGCGGCAGGAGTTCGGCAAGACCGCGGCCTGATTGACTCGCGGGCGGACCCGCTACAGCCTCTCTCCCAGTATTCGAGAGGAGTGGGTGCCATGTCGATCCTGTTGCGATCCCTGTTTGTAGCGCTGTGCCTGTCGCCGGTTCCGGCGATGGCGCAGGATTATGCGAATGACGAAGTGGTCGTGACCGGATCGCGGCGCGCATCCGGCGGGTTCGATGCGTCGCGCCCGGTGATCGGACTGCGCCGCGCCGCCGACTTCGCGATCCTGCAGGTCTCGATCGTCGGCGATACGCGCGATCGCGAGGTGCGGCGCACCGAAATCCTGCAGATGGTGCGCAGCGCGATCGAGCTGGCGCCCAAGCATCAGGTCGAGCTGGCGACGGGCAGCGTCGTGGTCGAGCCGCTGACGCTGGCCAATTACCGCAATCTGGGCTTCACGGGAGACGGCCGGCCCGATACCGATCGGGTGACGTTCCGCGTCAAGGTGAAGCTGGGATCCGGCGTGGACGGCGTTGCCGCGCGCGAGCGTATCCAGCGCTTCCTGAAGGCGGTTCCTTCCGTGGGCCGCGCCGAGGTTCAGGGCGACGAGGGCAATCTGACGCTGTCGATCGTCGGGCCCGACAAGTTTCGCGGCGAAATCCTCGACATCATCGCCGCCGACGCCAAGGCGGTCACCGGGCGGCTGGGACCGGACTATGGCGTGGAGCTGCGCGGGCTCGACCGGCCGGTGGAGTGGACGCAGGTCGGGCTGACCGATGTGTTCCTCTATGTGCCTTACACGATGGTCGTCTCCCCCAAGCCCTAGGGTTCGATTGACTTGGCCCCGGCACCGCGACAGCTTTCGGTCATTGCCGAGAGGAGAGGGTGCCATGTCGATCTTCAAGCGTTCCCTGATTGCGTTGCTGTTCCTGATGCCTGCGCCCGCGCTGGCTCAGGATTACGGCAATGACGAGATTGTCGTGACGGCTTCGCGCCGCGAATCCGACGGGTTCGACGAGACGCGTCCGGTGATCGGGCTGCGGCGGCCGGCCGATTTCGCGATCCTCGAAGTCACGATCGCGGGCGACACGCGCGATGAGGCGAAACGGCAAAGCGAGATCATGGCGATGGTGCGCAGCGCGATCGAGCTGGCCCCGAAACATGGCGTCGAGCTGGCGACAGGCGACGAAGTGGTCGAGCCGCTGACCGTGGCCAATTTCCGCGACCTCGGTTTCACCAACGACAATCGGCCCGATACGGACCGGGTCAGCTTCATGGTGAAGGTGCGGCTGGGATCGGGCGTCGATGGCGCGACGGCGCGCGACCGCGTTCAGAAGTTCATCAAGGCAGTGCCTGCGGTCGGTCGCGCGGAGATAAGGGGCAGCGGCGACGATCTGACCCTGTCGATCGTCGGGCCGGACAAGTTTCGCGGCGAAATCCTCGATATCGTCGCGGCGGATGCCAAGGCGGTCTCGGGCCGGCTCGGCCCCGATTATGGCGTCGAGCTGCGCGGGCTGGACCGGCCGGTGGAGTGGACGCAGGTCGGGCTGACCGACGTGTTCCTCTATGTACCGTACAACATGGTCGTGCGGCCGAAGAGCAACTGATGCTTGTCGCGATCGAGATCGTCGCGACGCCTGAGGGCGAAGCGCCGCTTTGGGTGCGCGAGGCGTGGGTCGGCGTACGGCTGCCGTTGATGCAGTCCGAGCCGAAGCGGATACGGACGACGGGGGTCGTGACCGGCCCGCGGAGCTGGATCGGACAGATCGGGGCGATGCTGCTCGGCAGGAGCAGGTTCATGCACGGCTATCTGGTGGAGAGCCATGCCGCAATCTTCCTGCTGAACGAGCGGCGGCCCGACGCCGCGGCGTGGTGGCGCACCGAGACGCGGTTCGAGGAAGCGGGCCGCGTCTTCGTGTTCGACAGCGCGGCCTGCAAGCCTTTCGTTTAACGCCGTTCGCGGACCACGCCTTCCTGGCTGGCGCTGGCGATCAGGCGGCCGTCGCGCGAGAAGATCTTGCCGCGATTGAACCCGCGCCCGTGCCCGGCCCAAGGACTGTCGCAGCTGTAGAGCAGCCACCCGTTGAAGTTCACTTCCTCGTGAAACCATAAGGCGTGATCGAGGCTGGCCGACTGGAGATTGCCGGTCATCCAGTGCATTCCGTGCGGTAGCGTCGCGGTGCCGAGCAGGAGCATGTCCGACGCATAGGCCAGCATCGCGCGGTGCAGGATCGGATCGTGCGCGACCGGCAATGCGAGGCGCATCCAGCAATGCTGGAGCGGTTCGGCATGAGTGGTGCTGAACCACTGGCGCGGGCGCACGGGGCGCAGCTCGATCGGGCGCGAGCGCAAGGCGAAGTCGCGGAACTGCGCGGGAATGCGATCCGCTACCGCACCGAACAGCTCGGTTTCGTTCTTGAGGTCCTCGGGCGGCGTGACGTCGGGCATCGCATCCTGATGCGTGACGCCATCCTCGGGCAGCTGGAACGATGCCGCCATGTTGAGGATCGGCTTGCCCTGCTGGGTTGCGATGACGCGACGATTGGCGAAGCTGCGCCCTTCGAAATCGCGGACCACGCGGAAGACGATCGGATGGCCTTCATCGCCGCCGCGCAGGAAATAGGCATGGAGCGAATGCGCTGTCTTCTCGTCGCCGATCGAGCGCTGTGCGGCCTGCAGCGCCTGCGCAATCACCTGTCCGCCGAACACGCGGCCGACGCCGCCGGGCTGGCGTGCGCCGCGATAGAGATCGACGTCGATCTGCTCGACATCGAGCAGATCGATCAGCTGGGCGACGGCGGCCTCGGTGGTCTTGGCCCGGCCCGTGGGAATATCTTCGGTCATCAGTATCCGGCTGCTACCGCCAATTGATCGGCGTGGAAATTGGTATCGCCGAACATCTCGGCAAGGACGCGGGCGCGCTTCATGTAGAAGCCGATATCATATTCGTCGGTCATGCCGATGCCGCCATGCATCTGGACACCTTCCTGCACCGCCAGCGTGGTGGCGAGGCCCGTCATCGCCTTGGCGACCGAGACGGCTTGCGTCGCGTCCTGCCCGGCATCGAGCAGCTGTTGCGCCTTGAGCACCGCGGCGCGAGCGACTTCCATCTCGGAATAGAGATGCGCGGCGCGGTGCTGGAGCGCCTGGAAGCTGCCGATCGGCACGCCGAACTGCTTGCGATCCTTGAGATAGGCATAGGTCATGTCCGCAGCACCGCCCGCGACACCCACCAGTTCGGCCGACGCGCCCGTGCGGCCCGCGGCGAGCAGGCGGTTGAGCACGATGCGGCCCTGATCGACATCGCCGATCACCGCGTCGGCATCGACTTCGACGCCGTTCAGTTCGAGCCGGGCGGCGAGGCTGGCATCGGCGAGGCGCTGCGGATCGGCGGTGAGGTCGGCGGCGTCCTTCGTGATGGCGAACAGGGTGACACCTTCATCGTCATCGGGCGAACCTGCGGTGCGCGCGGCGACGAGGATGACATCGGCGACATGGCCGTGGGTGACGAACTGCTTGGCGCCGGTCAGGCGGAAGCCGTTGCCCGAACGCTCGGCCTTGAGCGCGATCGCGCCGTCATGCTTGCGGCCTTCGTCGATCGCCAGCGCGGCGACGGTTTCGCCGGCGATGATGCCGGGGAAATATTGTTCGCGGATCGCACTGCCCTTCAGCGCTTCCACGGCGGCGACGGCGGTGGCGAGGAAGGGGGAAGGGGAGAGGTTCCGCCCGATCTCCTCCAGCACCACGCCGGCTTCGACATGGCCGAGGCCAAGGCCGCCATCGGCTTCGGGGACCAGCACGCCGGTGAGGCCGAGTTCGGCGAACTGTTTCCACAGATCGCGGCTGAAGCCGGTGGCGTCATTGGCGTCGCGCAGCGCGCGCATATGGCTGACGGGGGCGTGTTCGGCGACGAAGTCCTTTGCGGTGTCGCGGAGCATCTGCTGTTCGTCGGTGAGGTACAGGGGCATTTCTATTTCTTTCTTCTTCTCCCTCTCTCCGCTTGCGGGGAGAGGGTAGGGGAGAGGGGGCTATCGAGAGTGAACCACACCTGCCCCTCTCCCGCGCTTCGCTTCGTTCGCTTGCCTTCTCCCCTGCAGAGGAGAGGGAATTTCAGGACGGCAAATCCAGGATTCGCTTGGCGATGATGTTGAGCTGGATCTCGCTCGTGCCGCCCTCGATCGAATTGGCCTTGGTGCGCAGCCAGGCGCGCGGCGCGGCGCCGTGGCGGCTGGCTTCGCTTTCCCATTCGAGCTCGTCGCTGCCGCCGGCGGCCATCAGCAGCTCATGGCGCGACTTGTTCAGTTCGGTACCGTAATATTTCATCATCGAGGGTTGGGCGGGATGCGCCTTGCCCGCCTTCAACTCGTCGATGAATTTCTCCGACATGGCCGAGAACGCTTTCGAGCGGACGTCGAAGAGGGCGATCTGGGCACGGAGGAGCGGATCGACACCCTTGCGCGCAGCCTCGATCAGCGGGTCCCCCGCCGAACCGCCCAAGCCGAAGCCCGAGATCATCTCGCGCTCATGGCCGAGCAGGAATTTGGCGACGTCCCAGCCCTTGTTCAGCGTGCCGAGCAGATTGGCCTTGGGGACCTTCACATTGTCGAAGAAGGTTTCGCAGAAGGGGGAATAGCCCGAGATCAGCAGGATCGGCTTGGTGCTGACGCCTTCGCTGGCCATGTCGAACAGGAGAAAGCTGATGCCGGCCTGTTTGGTCGTCTTGTCGGTGCGGACGAGGCAGAAGATCCAGTCGGCTTCGTCGGCATAGCTGGTCCAGACCTTCTGGCCGTTGACCACGAAATGGTCGCCCGCATCGTCGGCGCTGGTCTGGAGGCCGGCGAGGTCGGAGCCCGCATTGGGTTCGGAATAGCCCTGGCACCAGCGGATCTCGCCGCGCGCGATCTTGGGCAGATGTTCGAGCTTCTGTTCCTCGGTGCCATATTTGAGCAGCGCCGGCCCGAGCATCGAGATGCCGAACGAGTTGAGCGGATTGCGGCATTTCAGCCGGGCCATCTCTTCGCGAAGGATCTTGGTTTCGGCCGCCGTGAGGCCGCCGCCGCCATAGGCCGCGGGCCAATCGGGCACGGTCCAGCCGCGTGCGCCCATGCGGTCCATCCACAGTTTCTGGTCGGGATGGGCATAGGTCGGGTTACGGCCGCCCCAGGTCGCGTCCTTGTCGCTGCGGACGGGCTGGCGCATCGATTCGGGGCAGTTGGCCTCGAGCCATGCCCGCGTCTCCGCGCGGAAACTTTCGTCGCTCATCATTCCTCTCCACCGGCGGGATCGCGTCCCGCCATCATTCGAAATTCAGGGTCAGGCTACGGTTCGTGCCAAGCTGGATTGCGTAGGCGCCGGCGGGATCAGGGCGCATTTCCCATGCCCCGAAGGGCGAGATCAGCGCGCCGCGCGGCAAGCCGCCGTTCGGATCGATGCCGATGAAGCGCAGGCGCGGGTTGGAGTTGCGCGTGGTGCCGCCGATCCATTTGCCCAGCGCATTGTCCGCCGACAGCGTGGCGGTGCACAGGCCGCCTTCCATCGCGAAGCTGGCCGTGCCGGCGATCGCTTCGCCGTTCAAGGCGCCGGTGTAGCGCGCAGCCTTCAGGGGGCAGGGCTTCGCGGCGAGCACGGGGGCGGGGCGCAGTGGCGCGGCGATGGCGAAGGCCGACTTCTCGATCGAGGCGGTCCACATCGCATTGGCGAGCAGGCTGATCGCGGAGCCGCGTCCGCCGGGCAGGACGATCAGCACCCCGCGCGCGCCGGGCGTGGCGCCGGCGTGGAGCATGGCCGCGTTACCGTCGAGATCGGTCATCGAGCGCCAGCCGAAGCCGACATCATAAGTGCCGTCGTTGACTGTCCGGCCGTCGGTATATTTGGCGGGCGTAGCCATCCAGCGGACCGTGGCGGGCGAAACGACCTTGCCGGTGGCGATACGGCCGCCCCATTCGGCGAGCGCCGAGGGGGTGCCGCCAAGGCCTGCGCCGCCCCAGCTATAGCTATAGTCGAGCTTCGGGGCTTCGACCGGCGCGCCGTTGACCATGAGATAGGCGCGTGAGGCCAGCGGGTCGCGGCCGGTATAGTCGGGGCCGATGGCGAGGCCGGGCGCGACCACTTTCGAGAGATAGTCGAGATAGGGCATTTTGGCCTTCGTCTCGACCACGGCGCTCAGCAGGGTGAAGCCATAGGTGCTGTATTCGTAGCGGGTGCCGGGGACCGAGAGCAGCGGACGGCCGGAGAAGATCGCGACGGCGCCGGGCATGTCGGCGATCGCCCGGCTGCCGATAGTTGCGGATTCGCCCGGCTGATAATGGCCGATGCCGGCGATGTGTGCCGCGACCTGCCGCGTGGTGATCGGCGCCCAGCCATTGCCGAGCCAAGGCAGCATCGGCGCGATCGGCGCATCGACGTCGAGCCGGCCCTGCTGCCACAGCCGCGCGGCGCCGGTTGCGGCGAACAGTTTGGAGATGCTGGCGAAGCGAAAGCGGGTGTCGCGGGTGACCGGCAGATTGTTCTCGAGGTCGCGCAGGCCGGCGCTGCCGGTCCAGGCGATACGGCCGTCGTTCCAATATGCCGCACCGATGCCGGGGACGCCGCTGACGGCCTGTAGTTCGGTGAGGAGGCGGAGGGCGATGGCTTCGCCAGTGGGGGCGGGGGCTGCGTGAGCGGGGATGGCTGACAGGCCGACCGCGCCGGCGAGAGCCAGCACAGGATACCATCCAGCCAAGGTTGTACGCATCCGCTCTTCCTTCTTCCCCTCTCCCGCCTTCGCGGGAGAGGGGATTAGAGGATCAGTTGAACCGCTCGCCCTTTTCCGCCTTTTCGCGGAGCAGAGGGGCGACTTCGAAGCCGTGCTTTTCGAGCCCCTCGACGATCTTCTTGAGACCGACCGTGTCGGCCCAGAACATCGGACCGCCGCGATAGATCGGCCAGCCATAGCCGTAGATCCACACCACATCGATGTCGCTCGCGCGCTGGGCCATGCCTTCGGCGAGGATCTTCGCGCCTTCGTTGACCATCGTGTAGAGCGTGCGCTCGACGATCTCCTCGTCGGTCACTTCATGCTGCGGCGTGCCGGTCTTCTTGCGGAAATCCTCGATGATTTCAGCGACGCGGGGCGAGGGCGAGGGATTCCGCTTCTCGTCATAATCGTAGAAGCCGGCATTCTTCTTCTGGCCCCAGCGGCCTTCGGCGGCGAGCGCGTCGCGGATATTCTCGATCCGGTTCGGGTCGCGGTGCCAGCCGATGTCGACACCGGCGAGATCGCTCATCTGGAACGGACCCATCGGCATGCCGAATTCGACATGGACCTTGTCGATCTGCTGCGGCGTGGCGCCTTCGTGCAGCATCTTCATCGCTTCCATCTGGCGCGGGATGAGCATGCGATTGCCGATAAAGCCGTAGCAGACGCCCGCGACGACAGCGACTTTCTTGATCTTCTTCGAGATGGCCATCGCAGTGGCCAGCACATCGTCGGCGGTCTTTGCGCCGCGGACGATTTCGAGCAGCTTCATCACATTGGCGGGCGAGAAGAAGTGCAGGCCGACCACGTCCTGCGGACGCGAAGTGGCGGCGGCGATCTCGTCGACGTTGAGATAGCTGGTGTTCGAAGCGAGGATCGCGCCGGGCTTGGCCACCTTGTCGAGCTTGCCGAAGACCTCCTTCTTGACGTCCATGCTCTCATAGACGGCTTCGATGACGAGGTCGCATTCGGACAGCGCGTCGAAATCGAGCGTGGGGTTGAGCAGGCCGACCGCCTGTTCGACCTGTTCGGGCTTGATCCGGCCCTTGGCGGCGGTCGCTTCGTAATTCTTGCGGATCGTGCCCGCACCGCGGTCGAGCGCTTCCTGCGCCATCTCGACGATGGTGACGGGGATGCCCGCCGAGAGGAAGTTCATCGCGATGCCGCCACCCATCGTGCCCGCGCCGATGATGCCGACGCGCTTGATGTCGCGCAGCTTGATGTCGTCGGCGATGCCGTCGATCTTGCTCGCCTTGCGCTCGGCGAAGAAGATGTGGCGTTGCGCGGCGGACTGGACGCCCATGATCAGCTTCATGAAGCCCTGACGCTCCAGCGCGACGCCCTCGGCATAGGGCATGCCGGTGGTCTTCTCGATCAGGTCGATGATGTCGGCCGGGGCTTCGAAGCCGCGGAAACGCTTGGCGTTGGTCTTGCGGAAGGTTTCGAACAGCGCCGGATCGGCGGTGGCGGTCTTCTCGCTGGCGCGGGGCAGAGGACGGGCGGCTGCGACTTCGTTCGCAAAGGCGACGGCGTCGGCCAGCAGACTGTCTTCGCTCGCGAGGCGATCGACAAGACCCGCGGCCTGGGCGACCTTGGCCGGGACCGGATCGCCCTTCGCAGCGAGTTCGAGCGCGAATTCGACGCCGGCGACGCGCGGCAGGCGTTGGGTGCCGCCCGCGCCGGGGAGGATCCCGAGCTTCACTTCGGGAAGCCCGAACTTCGCCGAGGGCACGGCGATCCGATAGTGCGAGGCGAGCGCGACCTCGCAGCCGCCGCCCAGCGCGGTGCCGTGGATCGCGGCGATCACCGGCTTTTCCGACGCTTCGATCTCGTCGACGAGCTGGGGCAGTGCCGGATCGACGAAGGGCTTGCCGAATTCGGTGATGTCGGCGCCGGCGAAGAAGGTCTTGCCCGCGCAGTGGATCACAACCGCCTTCACGCTGTCATCGGCGGCGGCTTCGCGGATTCCGGCCTGAATGCCCTGACGCACGGCGGCGCCGAGCGCGTTCACCGGCGGATTGTCCGACGTGATGATCAGGACGTCGCCCTGGCGGCTGGTGGTGATGGGGGAAGTCATTCTTCTCTCCGTTTCTGGATCGTGCCCCGGCGTTGCCCGGAGCTGTCTCGGCTTTTAGGCCCCGGCGGCTGCCGGGTCCCGATTAGTCGTTCAAGGCGGAATAAATCATGGTCTTGAGTTCGCGGCGGATCGGATAGGCCGATGAGGGCGAGAGCTGGGTCATGAAAACCATCGAGATTCGCTCGACCGGATCGACGAAGAAGGCCGTCGAGAACATGCCGCCCCAATAAAACTCGCCGGCCGAGCCGGGGATCAGCGTGGGAGCGACGTTGGTCGTCACCGCGAAGCCCAGGCCGAAGCCGACGCCGGCGTTGGTGGTTTCGCTGAACAGCGACTGCGACATCGAAGCGAGATCCGAACCCCCGGGGAGGTGGTTCATCGTCATCAGGTCGATCGTCTTGCGGCTGACGATGCGCGCGCCGTTCAGCTCGCCGCGATTGAGCAGCATCGTGTTGAAGCGATGGTAATCGGCCGAAGTGGAGACGAGGCCGCCGCCGCCCGAGACGAGGGTCGGCGGGTTCGCCCAGAAGCTTTCCGCGCCGCGATCGAACATGATCCGGCCCTTACCCAGCGCGAGCGTCCAGCAATCGGTGAGGCGGTGAAGCTTGTCGGCGGGCACTTGGAAGAAAGTGTCGACCATGCCGAGCGGCGTGAAGATGCGTTCCTCGAAGAAGCAGGGCAGGGACATACCCGACAGCCGCTCCACGACGAGGCCGAGCACGTCGGTGGACACCGAATAGTTCCAAGCCTCGCCCGGCGAGAATTCGAGCGGGATCTGACCGAGCGCGGCGACGAATTGTTCGAGGGTGAGATTGCCCCACCAATTCTCGATCTTGCCCTCGCGATAGGCGGCGTCGACGTTGCTGCGGTTCTGGAAGCTGTAGGTCAGGCCCGAAGTGTGGCGGAGCAGGTCGACCATCCGCATCGGCTCTGCCGTCGGCTTGGTCGCGAAGGGCACGCCTGCGCCGCCGCCATTATAGACGCCCAGACCCTTGAGCTCGGGGAGGACGTGATGGACCGGCGTGTCGAGGCTGACGCGGCATTCCTCGACCAGCATCATGAAGGCGAGGCTGGTGACCGGCTTGGTCATCGACGCGATGCGGAACAGCGACGTCTCGTCGATTTCCGGCCCGCCTTCGCGTGCAGCGCCCTGACTGGAGAAGTGGACGACCTCCCCGTCGCGTGCGATCAGCAGCTGGGCGTGCGGCAGCTTTCCGGAATCGAGATAGCGCTCCTTCACGAAGCCGGGGATGCGGGCGAGGCGCGCCGCGTCGAACCCAAGTGATTCCGGCTTTGCGACCTTCATGCCCACTCCATACCCTAAACTCGAATCTTGTCCGAAGCGTTTCCGCGCCGTTCGCATCCCCTATTGCCTTGAGCGCCGCTTGAATCAACACTAGTTCGATAAGGAATCAGAAAGCTCGGGGCAAACCCGACATTCTACAAATAGGAGTGATGCCGCTTGTCGACCGATCCGATCGTGCCGCTGGACCCCTCCTGGCCCAAGGCTTCCCTAGCGGCAGTCGAGGCCGCGATGACCGCGCCGGGCGCGAAGTTCGAGATGGATACGGTCGATATCCGCGGCGTGCCGACGCGGGTCTGGAAAAATGCGCCGCCGACGCTGCGGCTGCTGGCGCAGGCGGTGCGGGCATATGGTCCGCGCGAATTCACCATATATGAGGACGAGCGGGTCACCTATGACGCCAATTATCGCGCGGTGAGCCATCTGGGCCACAAGCTGCGCGACATGGGCGTGGCGAAGGGCGACCGGGTGGCGCTGGCGATGCGCAACCTGCCCGAATGGCCGGCAATCTATTTCGCGGCGGTGAGCATCGGCGCGATCGTGGTGCCGCTCAATGCGTGGTGGACCGGCGGCGAGCTGGAATATGCCATGAAGGATTCGGGCGCGAAGGTGCTGTTCGTCGATGGCGAGCGGCACGAGCGGCTGAAGGATTGCTACGACCGGATGCCCGATCTGGAGAAGATCGTGGTGGCGCGGGCGAAGGGCGAGATCCTCGCGCCCGCCAGCCGGCTGGAAGTGCTGATCGGCACGACGAAGGACTGGGCGACTTTGGAGGATATCGGCTTTCCCGAT
Source organism: Sphingomonas sp. G-3-2-10 (assembly GCF_012927115.1). Taxonomy (NCBI): domain Bacteria; kingdom Pseudomonadati; phylum Pseudomonadota; class Alphaproteobacteria; order Sphingomonadales; family Sphingomonadaceae; genus Sphingomonas; species Sphingomonas sp. G-3-2-10. Next base: position 889,359 of record NZ_JABBFY010000001.1, read on the forward strand.
GCCGAAGTGCTGCCCGATGACGATGCGACGATTTTCTACACCAGCGGCACCACCGGAAACCCCAAGGGCGCGCTGGGTACGCATCGCAATTTTGTGACCAACATCATGTCGAGCGGCTTTTCCGCCGGGCGCGCGATGCTGCGCCGGGGCGAGATTCCGCCGGAGATGCCCGATCACAAGACGACGCTGCTGGTGATCCCGCTGTTCCACGTCACGGCGTGCAGCGCGGCGATGATGACGCTGATCGCGGCGGGCGGGACGATCGTGTTCATCCGCCGCTGGGACCCGGTGACCGCGATGGAACTGATCCAGCGCGAGAAGATCAACATGACCGGCGGCGTGCCGACGATCGCGTGGCAGCTGCTCGAGCATCCCGACCGGGCGAAATACGACCTCTCGTCGCTGGAGAGCATCTCCTATGGCGGCGCGCCCTCTGCGCCCGAACTGGTGAAGCGCATCTTCGAGGAATTCGGCGCGCTGCCCGGCAATGGCTGGGGCATGACCGAGACGACCGCGACGGTGACGCAGCATTCGGGCGAGGACTATCTGACGCGCCCGACCAGCGCGGGCGTGCCGGTGGCGGTCGCCGACGTGAAGATCATGGATATCGAGGGCAAGGAAGAGCTGCCCGTCGGCGATGTCGGCGAGCTGTGGGCGCGCGGGCCGATGGTGGTGAAAGGCTATTGGAACAAGCCCGAAGCGACCGCCGAGACCTTTATCGACGGATGGGTGCGCACCGGCGATCTGGCGAAGGTCGACGAGGAAGGGTTCCTCTATATCGTCGACCGGGCGAAGGACATCATCATCCGAGGCGGCGAGAATATCTATTCGATCGAAGTCGAGGACGTGCTGTACGCCCACCCGGCGGTGACCGACGCGGCGCTGGTCGGGATTCCGCACCGCTCACTGGGCGAGGAGCCGGCGGCGGTGGTGCATCTGGCGCCCGGAACGACCGCGACCGAAGCCGAGCTGCAGGACTGGGTCCGCGCGCGGCTGGCCGGGTTCAAGGTGCCGGTGAAGGTGCTGTTCTCGAAAGACACGCTGCCCCGCAACGCCAACGGGAAGATCCTGAAGAAGGATTTGAAGGCGTTGTTCGGGGAGGGAGTCGCGGCGGCCTAGTTTTCTTCGCTGCCGCGCAGTTCCTCGGGCGTCGGCCCGAGGACGCGTTCCATGTCGGTCGAGGGACCGATCCGCGCGCTGCGGCTGCCGCCGGCGGGGCGAGGGAAGATCGCGTCGATGCGGGTGCGCAGCGCGGCTTCGAATTCCTCATGGTTGCGCATGCGGGGGCGGGACACGGTGAGGTCCTGCACGATGGCGACCTTGATCCGCTCGACCGCATCGTCGCTCAGCACATTGGCGGCGGCCAGCTCGGTGCAAAGCTGCGACAGCCCGACCATCGTCGCCTGCGCCCGAAGGCCGATATATTCGAGGCTCTCATGCAGTCGCAGCGCCCGCTCGCGCTCGGTATGATCCATGTTCCTACTCCACTACTGGCCGCGACCCGCGCTCGCCCGGCTGGGCGAGGCGCGAAGTCAACGGCTGATGACATGGAGCTAAAGCCGAAACGTTTCGCGGTTATTTCGGACCCAGAGCGAAATCGACGCTGACCTGTGCGGTCGACTCGCTGGTGCCGGCCATGACCGGCGGTGGGGCGGCCTGCTCGATCGCCGCCACCGCGGGCCTGTCGTACATGCCCACGGTCACCGGCGCCTCGGGAATGCCGCCATCGCGGATACGCAGGACGCGGAGGACCTTGAGGCCGGCCGCTTCGGCATAGGTGTCGGCGCGGGCGCGCGCGGCCTTGAATGCGCTGGCATAGGCGCTGCGGCTCGCCTTTTCGGGATCGGAGACGCGCAGATCGGGGCCGGAGATGTTGTTGGCGCCCGCGCCGGTCGCGGCGGCGATCGCGGGGCCGGCCTTGGTCACGTCGCGGACGCGGACGGTGACGCTGTTGCTCGCCTGATATTTTCCGCGGTTCGGCCCCCATTCGACCTTCGAGACGCTGACGTTGCTGGTCTGGATGTCCTTCTCGTCGATGCCGAGTGCGCGGATCGCGGCGATGACCGTGGTCATCTTCGTGGCATTCAACTGTGAGGCCGACTCGGCGGTGGCGGCAAAGGTGACGACGGCCGCGCCAAACCGGGCTTCGTCGGGTTTCGTCTCGTTCTGGCCGGTGGCGCTGACCTGAAGCAACGTCTCGCCGCGTTCGAGGCCGCCCGGGCCGGGCTTGCCGCGATCGCATGCGGCGGTGGCGAGCGCGAGGCCCGTCAAGATGGCGATCTTCGTGTGCGTGCGCATCCTCGTCCCTCCATTGCTAATGGGCGAGAATGATACATTGTATCGAAAACGCGTAAAGCGTTCAGTTCATTCGATGACGCTGCGCACTGCGTGCTTCCAGCCGGCGAGGCGGGCGTCGCGGGCCGGGGCTCCCAGCTTCGGTTCGAACATCTCGACCTTGCCGCGCATTGCCGCTGCTTCCTCCAGACCCTTGAACATGCCGCAGCCGATGCCGGCCAGCATCGCCGCGCCCAGCGCGGTGGTTTCGGCGAAGGCGGGGCGTTCGACCGTGACGTCGAGCATGTCGGCGAGGTCCTGTGCGATCCAGTCGTTGGTGACCATGCCGCCGTCCACGCGCAGCGTCGCCCAGTCCGCGCCGTCGGCGGCGAAGGCGGTCTTCAGATCGTGGCTCTGGTGCGCCATCGCTTCGAGCGCGGCGCGGACGATATGCGCCTTGCCGTTCGAGAAGCTGAGGCCCGAGATCGCGGCGCGGGCCTCGGGCTGCCACCAGGGCGCGCCGAGGCCGGACAGGGCGGGAACCAGATAGACCCCGCCATTATCCTCGACAGAGCGAGCGAGTGCTTCGGTTTCCTGCGCCTTCTCGATCAGCTTCACCGAATCGCGGAGCCACTGGATCAGGCTGCCTGCGACGAACACCGATCCTTCGAGGGCATAGGCGCGGCGGCCGTTCAGCTGCCACAGGCAGGTGGCGAGCAGGCGGTTCTTCGATGTCGGCGGTGACGTGCCCGCATTGGTGAGAACGAAGGCGCCGGTGCCGAACGTGGCCTTGGTCTCGCCCTTGGACAGGCAGGCCTGACCGATCGTGGCGGATTGTTGATCCCCGGCGAGGCCGCAGATCGGGATTTCGCCGCCGAACAGCTTCGTCACGCCGAATCGGCCAGCGCAGTCGACGATCTCGGGCAGGGCGTCGCGCGGGGCGTCGAACAGGTCGATCAGCCCGTCGCTCCATGCGCCGCTGCCAAGCCCCATCAGCAGCGTGCGCGAGGCGTTTGTTGCGTCGGTGATGTGGAGCCCCTGCGTGAGTTTCCACACCAGCCAGCTCTCGATCGTGCCAAGGGCGAGACGGTCGCCGGCCTCGCGGAGCTGCGGCCAGTTGCGCATGGCCCAGGCGATCTTGGTGCCGCTGAAATAGGGATCAAGCAGCAGGCCGGTGCGCGCCTGCACGCCGGGTTCCTCGCCGGCTTCCTTGAGCGTGCGACAGATATCGGCGCTGCGGCGGTCCTGCCAGACGATCGCGGGGGCGAGGGGCTCGCCGCTGGTCCTGTCCCAGAAGACCAGAGTCTCGCGCTGGTTGGTGATGCCGATCGCCGCGATCTGGTCCGCGCCGCCGGCCTTTTCGACCATCGCCTGCGCGCAGGCGAGCGTCTTGGTCCAGATTTCGGCGGCGTCATGCTCGACCAGCCCCGGCCCGGGATAGCTTTGCTTGAGTTCGGCCGATTTCGAACCGAGGACGGTCCCGTCCGGCGCGAACAGCATCGCGCGCGTCGATGTGGTGCCTTCGTCGATGACGAGCAGTTTCTCTCCCATGCGGCGAGGCTAGCGGGGTTTTCCGCCGGTGAAAACGGGGGGCGGGGCGGTTGACACGGTTGACACCAATATCGCGAAAACCGCTTCTCCGGAAAACAGGTCGAGCCGGACGAGCGGGAGGTTGCCTTGCGGCTCGCTGGACCTTTCAAAGAGCGGTGGACGATCGTCCGCGATCAAGGGAGCAAGCGAAGTCCAACATTGCAATCCCCGGCGGAAGCCCCTGAAGGCAAAGCATCCTCCGCGATGTACAAGAACGCGTTGCCGCCGCCCTGTGCCAGTCCTAATGTACCCCGGAGAGGGTAGGATATGAGCGACAAAGGCGGGATGACGGGTGTGGATGCGCCGCATATGGGGGCCGCCGCGGCGGTGCCGGCGCCCGAACCCGTGCCGCCGCATCCGATCATGCCCGCCGAGGGGGCCGAGGGGCAGACGCAGCGCGATCGCCTGCTTGCCGCGCTCACCCTGATCGCCGGAATCGGACTTTTGCTGGCGCTGCCGTTCGCGTTGCGGGCGGGGAGCGAGTTCTTCCTGCCGCTGACTGCCGCGATCGTCATCGCCATCGCGCTGGTACCGTTGCTGGAGTGGTTAGAGCGGCATCGCATTCCCGCGCCGATCGCGGCGTTCACCTGCGTGCTGCTGTTCCTCGTTGCGGCCAATGTCGCACTGGCGTCGATCGTGGTGCCGGCGTGGCGCTGGATCCAGGATCTTCCCGAGCGAGTCGGGCGGATCCAGAGCAACCTTGCGCCGCTGATCGATTTCTATTCGAACCTCGAGCAGTGGGTGAACCGGACGCTGCACAATTTCGCGTCGGGCCCGATCCAGCAGCCGGTGCAGCAGGCGCCTCAGCCGCCGACCTCGCTGCTCGATCTGGTTTCCACCTCCGCGCCATCCGCGCTGATCGAGATGTTCTTCGCGATTCTCGTGATCTACTTCTTCCTCTCGGGCTGGACCCGGCTGCGGCGCTCGGCGATCACCAGCCGGACCAGTTTCGGCGGAGCGATGGCAACGGCGCGCGTCATTCAGGACGTGGTGGACGACACCTCGGCCTATCTGGGCACCATCACGCTGATCAACCTGACGCTGGGCCTGATCGTGGCCGGGGCGCTGACGATCATCGGCATGCCTTCGCCGCTGATGTGGGGCGGCATCGTCGCGCTGCTGAACTACATCCCCTATTTCGGGCCGGTGATCGCGGCGTTCCTGCTGGCGATGGGCGGCCTGATGACCTTTTCCGAACTGGGCGTGGCGCTGATTCCCGCCGCGATCATGATCGGCGCGCATCTGATCGAAGCGAATCTGGTGACTCCGCTGATCGTCGGACACCGTTTGACGATCAGCCCGATCCTGATTCTCATCTCGCTGAGCTTCTGGGGATGGGTGTGGGGCACCACCGGGGCGCTGCTGGCGGTGCCGCTGCTGATTATTATTCAGACGGTCATGAACGCCGCCGGCAAGCCGGATATCGCCGGATTCCTGTTCGAACACGGCACGCTGACGCACGATCGGAGCGCCAGCCGCTTCAGAAGATCGGGGGGACGCGATCAATCCGGTTGAAAGCGTGTTGACAGGGGTGGGACCCGCGTCTAGTGCCCGCCTCCTCGCTGGTTCAAGCGGGTGTAGCTCAGTTGGTTAGAGCGCCGGCCTGTCACGCCGGAGGTCGCGGGTTCGAGCCCCGTCACTCGCGCCATCCCTCACGAAATCAAGGATTTCGTATGGGTTGTCAGTCAGGTCCCCGCAATGGCCGGGACGGAGCCAAAATTTGCGCACAGGTAGGAACCAGAAGCGGAGCGATGCGAAAGCATCGTGACCGACGACGTGACGCCGCTGTGCGCAAATTTTGGCCCGCCGCTTCGCAGTTGCCCGGAGAAGCCCACTGGACGGCGTCAGGTCGCTTGCGCGTAGCGCCGCTACGCGACTGCACAACCTTCCTTGCCAATGGGCTTCTCCGGGCAATCATGGCCGTTGCGGAGACCTGACTGCCAACCCTAGGGTGGCGTCGGCCGAATAGCGGCCCGCACCGATGGTTGCGAAGATCAATCCGAACAGGATCAGGCAAGCTGCGGGGAAGGCTCCGCGAATGCCCAGCTTGGCGTCCACCATCGCCACCGCCACCGCGAAATTGACCGCACAGAGCAGCCCGGCCCAGCGCGTGGCGAATCCGGCGATAAACGCGACTCCACAGATGAATTGCGCCCAGACGGACAGTGGTGCGGCGAGATCGGGCAAAGGGAAGCCGTGAAAGGCGAGGAAGTTGCGGAACTCGCTCATCCGCGCGGGGCTGACGATATTGTCCCATACGCCCCAGATCAGAAATGCGCCGAGCATGAGTCGCGAAGCGAGCAGGATCGCGTCACCCCGATTCGCCCAGCCGGGCTGAACAATCATCCGCTTCCAGCCCGACATTGCGATTCTCTCCTAACGATTCTCCCGGTGCTTCAGCCGGTCGATAACGAGCACGGGAAAGCCGATCGCGACCGCGACGGCGCAGATGGTGGCGAATCCGGAAACGAGGCTCCAGTTGAAGCCCGGGCCCATCAGCAGCCATGCGAGACCGATCAGGGAAAGCGAGACGGCGCCGCCGCCGAACGCGAAGGTCGCGGCTACGACGATGCCCTCCCAGCGCACGTCGCGCGGCGGAGGCGGCGATTCGGGGGCGTCAGGGTCGGGCGAGGGACTTCTCGCAGCGCTGTTTACGGTGATCGAGGATCAGGACGGGGGCGGCAAGGAGGAGCATGCCGGCGGACATCGCCATTGTGATCCAAATCCAGCGCTGGCCATAGTCGGTGCCCCGGACCAGCACGTCGAAGATCATATTCACGGGGAAGATGCCGGCGAACCACACCAGCCCCAATGCAATCTGCGACAGCGATTCGCGGAGCAGCTGCTTCAGCGGAAACGGGGCCTTGGGCGCATCTACTTCCATCGTCCCAACTCCATCCAGCGCAGCAGCGGCTTGAGCGGCAGGATCCACACGATGCCGAGAACGACGTAGATGATCAACTGGACGAGAACCGGCAGCGATCCGATCTCGGCGGAGAAGGTGGCGACGGCGACGATCCAGACGAGGATCAGCGTCAGGATGGCGAACATGCCCGCGGGCTTGCGCCACGTCGGCTCGGGGCCGGATTCGCCTGAATTGTCCGGGGTCATTTGTGCCACAACATGCCTTCCTCGGTAACGACGGCGTGCAGGGGAACGTCCCAGATGTCGGTGGGGACGGCGGGGACCTGCTGCACGCTCCACGCGATACCGACGCGCCAGGCATCGGGATAGCGGGCGAATGCGCGGTCGTAATAGCCCGCGCCCTGTCCCAGCCGGTCGAGCCGGGCGTCGAAGCCGAGCAGGGGCGTCAGGATGACGTCTGGCGTCACTTCCTCGGCATCCTCGGCGGGCTGGCGCAGGCCGAGCGGGCCGGTGACCAGATCGTCGTTCATCGACCATGCGAGGAAGCGCATCGGGCTTGAGCGATCGGTGATACGGGGCAGGGCGAGGCGGCAGCCATGCGCGGCTGCCGCGGCGGCGAGCTGGGTCGGATCGGCTTCGCTGCCCAGCGCGATATAGGTGGTGACGACGAGGCCCGGTTTCAGCCGCTCGACAAAGGCATCGGGCGCGAGGATCGCGCTGACCGATTCGGCGGCGAACAGATCGCGATCTGCGCGAAGTCGTGCTCGAAGTGCCAGTTTGTCCGGGATCATCGTCATCCGATCTTCTCGAGTCTGATCCACTTGCGTGGATGCGGTGCCAGCCCGCTCCCCCACCCGGCCACCCATAGGTTACTATCGTGCTGGGTGGCCGGGTGGGGGAGCGGGCTGGCACCGCACGATACAGCGAAGCTGGATCCGACTCTACGGGCCGATCGGGGTGGTGGGACCGCCATGACCGTTTGCCTGAATATCCTCTGACGCCAAGTACGTCAGGTGGGGATCATGTACGACAGACCAGGATCTGCGCAGGGACAACCCCCATGGATGATGAATCGCCTCAGGGATAATCGCTAAAGCTCGTATCGGGCAGTGCCCACCGCCGACATATCTAGGCGTTCGAAGCGTCATCCTCAAGGGCTGCGGCCACGGCTTCGAGACGATCCGCGATGCGATCGAGCAGCACGGGCGAGACGCCGGACGGCGGATTCTTTTCGGCTTCGTCGAGCAGATCGGCGAGAATCAGCGAGAGATAGAGCAGGGTCTTCTCGGCGCTGAGCCCGCCGGACGCGCGCTGGGCGGTGTCGGCATGCTTCGCCAGCAGCGATTCGAGGTGGCGCAGATGGGGTTCGTCGCCTTCGCGGGCAGCGACGCTGTAGCCGCGGCCGGCGACGGTGAGCGTGATCTCGGCCATTACTCGCCCTTTCCTTCGCGAGCGATCAGGGCGTCTAGCGAAGTGACGGCATCTTCGATCCGCTCGCGGAGAAGGGTGTGGCGGCGGACGAGCTTTGCAGTGGTGAAGGCACGTGCCGCAGCCGCCGCCTCGATTCGAGCCAGAGCTTTTTCGATCCGGTCGGAAGAACTGCCCGCCATGAGAAAAGACTAAGCGCCCCGGCGCTGAGCGGCAACCCCTCGCACCTATAGCGCATGCGCCTAGGGGTATAACGCGAGGGATTGCAGCGGCGGGCCGATAGCTGCGCAATCGGCCAGCTTCCCGCCCGTCAAGAAAAGCTGACCGGCGACTCGGTTGACGTGCGCGCCCATGCGTCCCAAAGGCGTCCGCGCCAGCTACCCGGGGAATTCTTACGTGACCGCATCCTTCACCGATTGCGCCAACGCCATCCGCGCACTCTCGATGGACGCCGTGGAGGCCGCGAATTCGGGGCATCCCGGCATGCCGATGGGCATGGCCGATGTCGCGACGGTGCTGTTCCAGGATTATCTGAAGTTCGATCCCGCCGATCCCAAATGGCCCGACCGCGACCGTTTCGTGCTGTCGGCCGGTCACGGATCGATGCTGCTCTACTCGCTGCTGCACCTGACCGGCTATGCGCGCCCGACGCTGGAGGATCTCAAGACCTTCCGTCAGGTCGGCAGCCCGTGCGCGGGTCATCCGGAGAATTTCGAACTCGCCGGCGTCGAATGCACCACCGGTCCGCTGGGGCAGGGCCTCGCGATGGCGGTGGGCATGGCGATCGCCGAGCGTCACCTGAACGCGGGCTTCGGCGATTCGCTGGTCGATCACCGCACCTGGGTGATCGCGGGCGACGGCTGCCTGATGGAAGGCATCAACCATGAAGCGATCGGGATCGCGGGCCATCTGAAGCTGGGCCGCCTGATCGTGCTGTGGGACGACAACAAGATCACGATCGACGGCGCGGTCTCACTGTCGTCGAGCGAGGATATTCCGGCGCGCTATGCCGCCACCGGCTGGCAGGTCGTCGAGTGCGACGGTCACGATCCGGCGAGCATCGCCAAGGCATTCGACCGCGCCCTGGCCGACGACCGGCCGTCGCTGGTCCGTTGCAAGACGATCATCGGCAAGGGTGCGCCGAATTTTCAGGGCACGTCGAAGACGCACGGCTCGCCGCTGGGTGCCGCCGAAGTCGCCGCTGCGCGCGAGGAACTGGGCTGGACGCATGCGCCGTTCGACGTGCCGGGCGACATTCGCGAGGCGTGGCTGAAGGCCGGTTCGCGCGGCGCAGCTCCTAACGCCGAGTGGCAGCAGCGGCTGGCAAGCAACGGCAAGGGCGCCGAATTTTCGCGCCGGATGGCGGGTGACCTGCCCGAGGGCTTTTCGCTCGACGCGCATGTCGCGAGCCTGCTCGCCGAGCCGAAGAAGATCGCCACCCGTTCGGCCAGCCAGCTCGCGCTCGACGCGATCAATGCCGGTCTGCCCGAGACGATCGGCGGTTCGGCCGACCTGACGCCGTCGAACAACACGCTGACCAAGGGTCTCGAGGATATCAGCCCGGCCAATTATGGCGGCCGCTATGTCCGTTACGGCATCCGCGAGTTCGGTATGGCCGCGGCGATGAACGGCCTCGCGCTGCATGGCGGCGTGATCCCCTATGGCGGCACCTTCCTGGTGTTCAGCGACTATGCGCGCCCGGCGATCCGCCTCTCCGCGCTCCAGCAGACCCGCGTCGTCTATGTGATGACGCATGATTCGATCGGTCTCGGCGAGGACGGCCCGACTCACCAGCCGGTGGAGCATGTGAGCTCGCTGCGCCTGATCCCCAACCTCGAAGTCTGGCGTCCGTGCGACGCGGTCGAGACCGCCGAAGCGTGGGAAGAGTCGCTGAAGAATGCCGGCGGCCCGTCGCTGCTGGCGCTGTCGCGGCAGAATTTGCCGCAGCTGGCCACCGCAGCGGGCAACACCGCGAAGGGCGGCTATCGCCTCGCGGCGGCGACCGCGGCGCGCAAGGTCGTGCTGATCGCCACGGGTTCGGAAGTCGAGATCGCGGTCGCGGTTCGCGATGCGCTTGAAGCCGAGGGTGTCGGCGCCGATGTCGTGTCGATGCCGTGCTGGTCGCGCTTCGATGCGCAGGCGCTTGCCTATCGCAAGGACCTGCTCCCCGCCGACGCGCTGAAGGTCTCGATCGAAGCCGGCACGACGATCGGCTGGGAGCGCTATACCGGGCTGGACGGGCTGAATTTCGGCATCGACCGGTTCGGCGCATCGGGCCCGGCGCCCGATCTGTTCAAGCATTTTGGCCTCACGGCCGCGGCGATCGTGCCGCAAATCCTCGAAAAGCTGAAATAAGGCAGGAGTAGCAGGGATATGACGAAGGTAGCGATCAACGGGTTCGGACGCATCGGTCGCCTCGTGGCGCGCGCCATTCTCGAGCGTCCCGACAGCGGGCTCGAACTGGTGACGATCAACGATCTGGCCGACGCAAAGTCGAACGCGTGGCTGTTTTCGCGTGACTCGGTCCACGGCAAATATCCCGGCACCGTCTCGGCCGATGGCGACGATCTGGTCGTCGACGGCAAGCGCATCAAGGTGACCAAGGAGCGCGATCCCGCGAACCTGCCGCACGCCGCGAACGGCGTCGATCTGGTGCTGGAGTGCACCGGCTTCTTTACCGACCGTGCGTCGTGCGAGAAGCACATCGCCGCCGGCGCGAAGAAGGTGCTGATCTCGGCCCCGGGCAAGAATGTCGACCTGACCGTCGTGTACGGCGTGAACCACGACAAGCTGGAAGCCGGTCACACGATCGTTTCGAACGCGTCGTGCACCACCAACTGCCTGGCGCCGGTCGCCAAGGTGCTGAACGACACCGTCGGCATCGAGCGCGGCCTGATGACCACGGTCCACGCCTATACCAACGACCAGAAGATCCTCGACCAGATCCATGACGATCTGCGCCGCGCCCGCGCGGCTGCGATGAGCATGATCCCGACCACCACCGGCGCCGCCCGCGCGGTCGGCGAGGTTCTCCCCGAGCTGAAGGGCCGTCTCGACGGTTCGGCGATCCGCGTTCCGGTTCCGGACGGCTCGCTGATCGACCTGACCTTCACGCCGAAGCGCGACACGACCAAGGAAGAGGTCAACGCGATCCTGAAGGCGGCGTCGGAAAGCGGTCCGCTGAAGGGCGTGCTCTATTATTCGGACGAGCCGCTGGTCTCGATCGACATCGTCCACACCCCGGCATCGTCGACCATCGACAGCCTCGAGACGGCGGTGATGGACGGCAAGCTCGTTCGCGTCGTCAGCTGGTACGACAATGAATGGGGCTTCTCGAACCGCATGGTCGACACCGCTTCGACGATGGCGAAGCTGGGGTGACCGGAACGCTCTCCGGCATCGCGCTCCACCGCGAGCGTAAAGGCCCGATCGAGACGCTCGATTCGGTCGCGGTGACGGTAGAGCGCGGGATCGAGGGCTGCTGTCGCGGCATCTTGAAACCGAATAGCAAGAACCGCCGCCAGGTCACTGTGATGGAAGCAGGCGACTGGGCGGCGGCTTCGCGCGAGGCGGGGACCGACCTCGCATGGTGGAACCGGCGGGTGAACCTGCTGGTCGACGGCGTGGACTTGCCCCAGACCGAAGGCGCGCGGATCCGCATCGGCAGCGATGTCGTGCTGGAAGTCACCAGCGAATGCGACCCGTGCAGCCGGATGGACGCGCTGCACATGGGGCTGCAGGAAGCATTGAAGCCCGACTGGCGCGGCGGGGCCTGCACCCGCGTCGTTTCGGGCGGAAATATCGCCATCGGCGATGAAATCAGGATCGAAGCATGAGCCGCACCTTCAAGACTCTCGACGATATGGGCGACATCACCGGCAAGCGCGTGCTGGTCCGCGAGGATCTGAACGTGCCGATGGCCGATGGCGCAGTGACCGACGACACAAGGCTGCGCGCCGCGGTGCAGACCGTCGCCGAACTGTCGGACAAGGGCGCGATCGTGATCGTGCTGGCGCATTTCGGGCGGCCCAAGGGCCAGCATAACCCGAGCATGAGCCTGTCGCTGGTGACGCGGCCCTTCTCCGAAGTGCTGGGCCGGCAGGTTCGCTTCATCGACGACCAGGATGCGGGCGACGCGGTGGCGATGATGCAGTCGGGCGATATCGGCATCCTCGAGAACACCCGTTTCGATCCGGGCGAGGAGAAGAACGCGCCCGAGAGCATCGCGCGTCTCGCGGCGCTGGGCGATCTCTACGTCAACGACGCCTTCTCGGCCGCGCACCGCGCCCATGCTTCGACCGAGGGTCTGGCGCACAAGCTGCCGGCATTTGCAGGCCGCCAGATGGAAGCCGAGCTCGACGCGCTGGAAAAGGCGCTGGGCAATCCCGAGCATCCGGTCGCGGCGGTCGTCGGCGGGGCGAAGGTCTCGTCGAAGCTCGATGTGCTGCGGCATCTGGTCGACAAGGTCGATCACCTGATCATCGGCGGGGGCATGGCCAATACCTTCCTTGCCGCGCGCGGGGTGGATGTAGGCAAGAGCCTGTGCGAGCACGATCTTATCGGCACCGCGAACGAGATTTTCGACGCGGCGGAGCGCGCGAATTGCACGATCCATTTGCCGTACGATGTGCAGGTTTCGAAGGAATTCGCGCCGAATCCGCCTTCCTTGCGCGTTTGCAACGTACATGAAGTCGAATCCGACGAGATGATCCTGGACGTTGGGCCGGCGGCGACCGAAGCGCTGGCCGATGTGCTCAAGACCTGCCGCACCCTCGTGTGGAACGGGCCGCTGGGCGCGTTCGAGACCCCGCCGTTCGACACCGCGACCGTCGCGCTGGCCAAGACTGCCGCGGCGCTGACCCATGAGGGGTCGCTGGTGTCGGTGGCCGGGGGCGGGGACACGGTTGCCGCGCTCAACCAGGCGGGCGTTGCGGGCGACATGACTTTCATCTCCACTGCCGGCGGCGCGTTCCTGGAGTGGATGGAAGGCAAGGAACTGCCCGGCGTCGCGGCGCTGACCAAGGGCTGAAACCTTCGCTCGCGCCGCCGGTTGAGCGGGGATGGGCGAACCCGCATTCTGGAAGACGCTCTACACGCCGGGGCATGACGCGGCGCTGCTCGACGCCGCCGGTGAAGGCTGGCGGCTGAGCGGCACCGCTGTATTCCTGCATGACGGCGTGCCCGCCTGTCTCAGCTATGTGCTGGACCTCGACCCGGACTGGTCGACCCGCCGTGGCGCGATCGACGGGTTTGCCGGCACGACTCCGGTCGCGCGGCGGATCGAGCGGAATGCGGAAGGCTGGACGCTCGACGGTGTCCCGCAGACAGACGTTCAGGCGTGCGTCGATCTCGATTTCGGCTTCACGCCCGCGACCAACTGCCCGCAGCTCAGGCGCATGGCGCTGGAGGTCGGGCAATCGGCCGAGATCGTGGTCGCCTGGCTCGACGTCGCTGCGGCCGCGCTGGCGCCGCTTCCGCAGCGCTATCGGCGCGTGCGCGAAGACGCCTATGCCTATGAATCGCCGCAGAACGACTATCGCGCGACGTTGCGGATCGCCGGAAGCGGCTTCGTTCGCGATTATCCGGGGCTCTGGGAAATGGCGCGCTGATCACGATTTTGCCGATCATTCCTGCCTGAATTCCGCTTGCGGGCGGGCTTGCCGCCGATAGGCTCGTTGCAGGGGGAAACGGCATGGGATTGCCCGAGGCGCTACCGCATCTGAAGGGGCATGAGTGGCAGGCGGTTCGCGCCGTCTATCTGCTGTTCGCGGCGATCACCGCTGCGGTTGTCGTGGTGTCGCTGTGGTTCAACACGATCGACACTTTCCGCAACACGCCGAATTCGGTGGCGTTCGGGTTCCGGATGCAATCGCCGTCCGGGGATGCCGGGCGGGTCGATGTCTCGGCCGTAACGCCGGCCGCGAAGATATACGGCCTCCACGAAGGCGATCGTATCAAGGCGATCGACGGCGCTCCGATGGCGTCGAAGTTCGCGGTGGGGTCCGCACTGGGAAGCGCTGGCGACCGGATCGGCCTGACTGTCTCCCGCGCCGGGCAGGCCGATGCGACGATCACCTTGTCGCGATCGCCATCGCCCTGGACGCAGGTGTTCGATGGGGAGGCGCTGTGGCTGGACCGGAGCTTCTGGTATCTGGCGCTGAACCTACCGCCGCCGCTGCTGCTCGCCGCGTCTTTGCTGCTGTTCCTGCGGCGAGGACGGACGCGGATCGCGATGCTGTTCGCGTTCGGATTCCTGCTGCTCTGCTACCGTTCGGCTTTCACGGTGTGGGCGTTGCCCGCCATCCCGGCCGATTACCGGATCGCGCTGGTCAAGATCGGCTGGGCGGTATGCTTCATCGCAGCGGCGGGGATGCCGGATGCCCGGTACCGGACCCGGCTGGCGAAGCTGATCTTTGTCATCGCGCCATTGCCGCTGCTGGCAACCGGTGCGTTCTGGCCGCAAGTTTCGCCCGCAACGCTCTACGTTATCGACCGGTCGCTCTATTTCGGCACGATGGCCTATGCCGCGATGGTCATGCTGCAGCGATACGGGATGACCCCCGACGTAACGAGCCGCCAGCGGCTGCAATGGGCGATGACCGGCGCATGCATATCGGCGGCCTGCGCTTTGGTGTTCATCGATGCGCTATGGCTTACGCCGGCGCGGCTGATCGGCGTTTCGGCGACCGATGTGGTTCTCCACCTCGGCAATATCGCCTCGACGCTGGCGCTGCCGCTGGGCGCGGTCGCGTCGCTGCTCGGTCTGCGGCTGTTCGATGCGGAAAGCACGTTGCACAAATCGGTGGTGTACAGCGTGGTGACCGCGGTCGTGCTCGCCTTTGCTGCCGGTGCTGGCAAGATCGCGGGCGATTTCGGCAAGGAACTGGCCGGCAATGCGGGGGGCGCTCTCGTCGGCGCGATCATCATCGCCGCAGTGGTCGATCCGGTCCGCAAGCGCGCCAGCGGATGGGCGGAGCGGACGTTCCGCAGCGGTGTGCTGGCGCTGCGCGATACGCTGCCGCAACTGCTGGCCGAGCTCCGCCTGACGGCGCGGCCGGGCGAGATTGCCGATATCGTTCTTACGCGTGTGGAGCGCGACGCTCATGCGACCTCGGCAGCGATCGTGATCGACGGTGCGCCGCTGCGTCTGCGCGGAATCGATGAAGCAGCGCTGGACCAGTGGCTTGCCGGCTGGTCTCCGCCTGCCGGAGACGGGATCGACTATGACCGCAACGACACGCTGCTGCCCATGCGCATTCCGCTGTCGATCGAAGAGCGCGGCGTGTCGGGATGGCTGTTTTTGGGTCCGAAACCGGAGAAAAGCGCTTATGACAGCGCCGAACGCGATGCGCTGTCGCGGATCGGGCAGCCGGTGGCGCGCGCGCTGCACCATGCCGCGTTGCGAGAGGCGCGGGAGCGGAGGGATCGCGAGAATTGGGAGCGGCTGGAGCGGCTTTTGGAGCCGCATCGCGGCTGAACGCGCGACCGTCATCGTTGTCAGCCTTCCCCCTGCTGCAATGCGGCGATAGGGACCCCACAACGCTACGAATCAGGGGACCCTCATGAGCATCACGCCTGCCGTCAAAGCCATCCTCGCCAACTACGAATCCGACAATCCGGGCGTAAAGACGAACCTCGCCCGCATCCTGATGCAGGGCCGTCTGGGCGGCACCGGCAAGCTGATCATCCTGCCGGTCGATCAGGGCTTCGAGCACGGCCCGGCGCGCAGCTTCGCGATCAACGCGCCGGCCTATGACCCGCACTATCATTACCAGATGGCGATCGACGCGGGCCTGTCGGCCTATGCCGCGCCGCTGGGCATGCTCGAAGCGGGCGCATCGACCTTTGCAGGTCAGATCCCGACGATCCTGAAGTGCAACAGCTCGAACAGCTGGGCCGGCGGCGCTAACCAGGCGATCACCGGCGGCGTGGACGACGCGCTGCGCCTCGGCTGCTCGGCGATCGGCTTCACCATCTATCCGGGCAGCGACGACTGCTTCGACATGATGGAAGAGATCAAGGAACTCTCGGCCGAGGCCAAGTCGGTCGGCATCGCCACCGTGCTGTGGTCGTATCCGCGCGGCGGCAACCTGCCCAAGTCGGGCGAACTGGCGCTCGACGTCGGCGCCTATGCCGCGCACATGGCGGCGCTGCTCGGCGCGCACATCATCAAGGTGAAGCTGCCTTCGGATCATATCGAGCAGAAGGATGCGCAGAAGGCCTATGAGGGCACCGACTGGTCGAAGCAGTCGGACCGTGTCGGCCATGTCGTGAAGTCGTGTTTCAATGGCCGCCGCATCGTCGTCTTCTCGGGCGGCGCGGCCAAGGGCGCCGATGCCGTGTATCAGGACGCGCGCGACATTCGCGACGGCGGCGGCAACGGATCGATCATCGGCCGCAACACCTTCCAGCGCGAGCGCGGCGAAGCACTGGCGATGCTCGACAAGCTCGTCCGCATCTACAAGGGCGAGGAATAAGATGACCGGGCGCCGCCCGGTGCTCGCCGGCCTTGCGCTGGCGATGCTGGGCGGCCCCGCCTTCGCGAAGGAGATCGGGCGCGTGGAAGAGCTGTTTCCCACCTACGGCCTGATCGGCAAGATGAAGGCGAAGCCGGGCATGGGACCGGCGCTGGTGAAGATCCTGACCGCGGGCGCCGGCGAAATGCCAGGCTGCATGGCCTATCTGGTCGCGCACGAGGCCAAGGATCCCGACGCGATCTGGATCACCGAGCTGTGGGACAGCAAGGAAAGCCATGCCGCGTCGCTGAAGCTGCCGTCGGTGCAAGAGGCGATCGCGAAGGGCCGGCCGATGATTGCCGGGTTCGAGCTGAGCGTCGAGACGGTTCCGGTCATCGACACGGCGAGGAACTGAAGCGATGAGCGGCGCATGGTCCGCGGTCGACGATTACCTCTCCGCGCATTTGCTTGCACCCGATGATGGATTGAGCGGAGCGCTCCGCCGGAACGAGGCCGAGGGCCTGCCGCCGATCGATGTATCCGATACCCAGGGCAAGATGCTCCAGCTGTTCGCGCGGATGGCCGGTGCGCGGCGCATCCTCGAAGTGGGGACGCTGGGGGGCTATTCCACGATCTGGCTGGCGCGGGCGTTGCCAGAGGGCGGGCGGCTGGTGACGCTGGAGATCGATCCGCACCATGCCGATGTCGCGCGGGCGAACCTGGCTGCGGCGGGGCTGGCCGAGTGTGTCGAGGTGCGCGCGGGTATCGCGGTGGAGAGCCTTGCGGCGTTGAAGGCCGAGGGCGGCGAACCGTTCGACTTCGTGTTCGTCGATGCCGACAAGCCCAGCAACGTCGCGTATCTCCGCGCCGCGCTGGATCTGACGCGGCCGGGCGCGGTGATCGTGGTCGACAATGTGGTGCGCGGCGGGGCGATCCTCGATTCCGCGAGCGGCGATCCTTCGGTGCACGGTACTCGGGCGATGTTCGAGATGCTCGCCGCCGAACCGCGCATCGACGCGACGGCGATCCAGACCGTCGGCGCGAAGGGCTGGGACGGGTTCGTGCTGGCGATGGTGCGCTAGAGCCCGCCTGCGAATTTGAAGGTGAAGCGATAGTCCGCCGGTTTGACCGGCTGGGTGTGCCGCGCGACCGGGGCCACTTCGGCGAGGATCAGCGCGCCGTCCGCAACGGGAACGGGTTCGCCCAGCGTCAGCGTCATTTCGCGCTTGCCCGGGCCGGTGCCGACTTCGGCGCGGATCACGACCCGTCCGGCCCAGACGCACACCACGTCCGTCGGACAGCGGCTGTCCTCGATCACCGCGATCGGGCGGACCGTCGGGCCATCGACATAAACGGTCTGGCCAAGCCGGGCAGGCCCTTCGGGAAGCGGCGACGCCGGGGTCACGCAAGCGGCGAGCGGCAGGCACAGCGGAAACAGGGCGAGAGTCTTCATGGACGACCCTTATCCGCGCGGGATGAGACGTTCGATGAACGAAACTATCCCCCGGGCGACGGAGGCGTTAGGGGAGCGTCATGATCATCGAAGAAGAAGACCCGCTGGGCCCGCTCGACCCGAAATTCGCCGAACAGTTCGAGCGCGACATGCGGCGTCCGCCGTGCCAGCTCTATCTGATCTCGCCGGCCGACGTGACCGGCGGGTTCGACGAGCGGCTGCGGCGCGCGGTGGGCACCGGTTTCGTTGCCGCGTTCCAGTTTCGCGTGAAGGGTATCGACCAGCATGAAGCAGCGCGGCTGGCCGAGCCGTTGCAGCGGATCTGCGCCGATTACGAGACGGCCTTCATCGTCAACGACAGCATCGCGCTGGCGAAGCGACTGGGCGCGGACGGCGTGCATCTGGGGCAGGACGATGGCGATCCGCGCGAAGCGCGATCGGTGCTGGGTCCCAATGCGCAGATCGGCGTGACCTGCCACGACAGCCGCCATCTCGCGATGGAAGCGGGCGAGGCCGGGGCCGACTATGTCGCGTTCGGCGCCTTCTATCCGACGACGACCAAGGAAGTGCGGCATCATCCCGATCCGTCGATCCTCAGCTGGTGGTCGACCATGTTCGAGATTCCGTGCGTCGCGATCGGCGGGATCAATGCCGCGAATGCGCCTGCATTGGTGAAGGCCGGGGCGGACTTCATCGCCGTCTGTAACGCCGTATGGGGCGCGGGCGACGAGGAAGCAGCGGTAAAGGCGCTGGCCGACGCAATCGTCTGATCGGGAAACCGGGCGCGGAAACAAGCTCCCGCTGCATCGTTGTCATAACGATACGAAGCAGCAGGAGCTTGAAAGCGTGCGGAAATTTCTCGGATTGGCGGCCTGCCTCATACTTGCCTCGCCCGGTCTCGCTCAGGCGCAGGGGCAGGGAACGAAACCGCCGGTCGATATCAATGTTCTCCATGCGCAGGTGATCCTCGATCACCTCGGTTTCGCGCCGGGCATCCTCGATGGCCGCGAAGGCCAATCGCTGGTCGCAGCGCTCAAGGGCTTTCAGGAAACGCGCGGGCTTCCGGAGACCGGCAAGCTCGATGCGCAGACACTGTACGCGCTGCATCCCTATCGTGCGTTGCGGCCGGTGCGGCGGCTGGCGCTGAGCGAAGCGTCGCTTAGTGGTCCCTTCGTCAATCCGTTTCCGAAGGATCCGGTGGAACAGGGCAAGCTGGCCAGCCTGAGCTATCGCGACCCGATGGAAAAGCTGGCGGAGATGTTCCACACCACGCCCGAGGTGCTGACGGCGCTCAATCCGCGGATCGGAGAATTGAAGCCGGGCGTGCGGATGCTGTTCCCGAACGCGCTGCCGACCTCGCGGGCTTACCCCGAGAGCCTGCGCGCCGACTGGCGCAAGACGCTGAATGACCTGAACGTCGATGCGAACCAGCCGCAGGGCGACCGGATCGTGGTCGACAAGTCGGAAAAGACGCTGCGGGTCTATTCGGGCGACCGGCTGGTTGCCCTGTTCAGCGCGACGATGGGAAGCGGCAAGGATCCCCTGCCGATCGGGCGTTGGAAGATTCAGGGCGCGGATTATAATCCCAAATTCCACTACAACCCGGAGCTGTTCTGGGACGTGAGCGACCACAAGCCCAAGGTGCTGCTGCCGCCCGGCCCCAATGGCCCGGTCGGCGTGCTGTGGCTCGATCTCAACAAGCCGCATTACGGCATCCACGGCACGCCGGAACCCCAGACGATCGGGCGGGCGGAAAGCCACGGCTGCATCCGGCTGACCAACTGGGACGTCGCGCGCCTGTCGTTGATGGTGAAGCCGGGAACGCCGGCGATTTTCCAGGAGTGACGCGATGACGCTATCGGCCTGGATCGGTGCGGGGATCGTCGGTGGTCTGGTGGTCATCGCCGGATCGATGGTGCGCATCGTCCCGCCCGAAGCGCAGGCCCCACCGCCGGTGCAGCGCGTGGAGGCGCTCGCCGGCGGGGCGCCGGAGGGCGCACCGGTCCAGCCGCAGGAGCATGCATTGCTGACGGTGCCGGTCGATGGCGTGACGCGCGCCGCGATCCGCGACACCTGGGGCCAATCGCGTGCGGGCGGACTGCGCGCGCATCAGGGAACCGATATCATGGCCCCCGGCGGCACGCCGGTGATCGCCGCGGCGCCGGGACGGATCGAGAAGCTCTATTTCTCGCATGGCGGGGGCGGGATCACGCTCTATGTCCGCTCGCCCGACCGGCTGTGGAGCTATTATTACGCGCATCTGCAAGGCTATGCGCCGGGCATTCATGAGGGCCAGGCGGTGCGCGAGGGCGAGCTGATCGCCTTTGTCGGGGATACCGGAAACGCTGGCGCGGGCAATTTCCACCTCCATTTCGGCATCGCGCGGATGTTGCCGGAGGAAGGCTGGTGGAAGGGGCAGCCCGTCAATCCCTATCCGCTGCTTGCGGGACGGCCCGCCCCCCGCTAAAGGCCGCGCTCGCTCTTTCTCAAGCTCTATAGGTCTCGATCATGAAGATCAGCGGCGTGGACATCCGTCCCGGCAACATCATCGAATATGAAGGCGGCATCTGGCGTGCGGTGAAGATCCAGCACACCCAGCCCGGCAAGGGCGGGGCCTATATGCAGGTCGAGATGAAGAACCTGCGCGATGGCCGCAAGAACAATGTCCGCTTCCGCTCGGCGGAAACGGTCGAGCGCGTCCGCCTCGACACCAAGGATTTCCAGTTCCTGTTCGCCGAGGGCGACATCCTGACCTTCATGGACAAGGAAACCTACGACCAGACGACGCTGCCCCGCGACCTGCTGGGCGATGCGGCTGCCTTCCTTCAGGACGGCATGGACGTGGTGATGGAGCTTTACGACGAAGAGCCGATCTCGGTGCAGCTGCCCGACACGATCGAAGCGACGATCGTCGAAGCTGACGCGGTAGTGAAGGGCCAGACGGCGTCGTCGAGCTACAAGCCCGCGATCCTCGACAATGGCGTGCGCATCATGGTGCCGCCGCACATCGCCGCAGGCACACGCATCGTGGTGGACGTGTACGAGCAGACTTACGTCAAGCGCGCGGACTAAAAGCCCTCTCCCTTTGGGAGAGGGTTGGGTGAGGGCTGTTTGAACCGCTCCTCACCCTCCACCCTCCCATCGCTGACGCGATGGGCCCAGTTACGGGGTGAATAACGCCCCGCGTTATTCAGGTCATGCCGGGGGCATGACCGACCCCTAACCCTCTCCCAAGGGGAGAGGGGTTTTGGAGTTTTGAACTTGGTTTCCCATTCCGGCCTTCTCACCGTCATGGAGCGCGCTGCCCGCAAGGCCGCGCCGCGCCTGCGCCGCGACTTCAACGAAGTCCAGCACCTGCAGGTGAGCCGCAAGGGCCCCGCCGACTTCGTCAGCCTGGCCGACAAGCGCGCCGAGGAGACTCTGGTCGAGGAACTGCGCAAGGCGCGGCCAGACTGGGGCTTCCTGCTCGAGGAAGGCGGCGTGATCGAAGGCGATCCGACCAAGCCGCGCTGGATCATCGATCCGCTCGACGGGACGACCAACTTCCTCCACGGCATCCCGCACGTCGCGATATCGATCGCGGTCGAGGAGCCGATGGGTTCGCAGGGCAAGCCCGAAATCACCACCGGCCTGATCTACCAGCCGCTGACCGACGAGAGCTTCTGGGCCGAGAAGGGCCGCGGTGCGTGGCTGCAGGACCAGCGCCTGCGCGTCTCGGCGCGCCGTCATCTCGACGAATCACTGATCGCCACGGGCATCCCGTTCCTCGGCCACGGCAATTTCGCCCAGTGGAGCCGGATTTTCGGTGCGGTCGCGCCGGAAGTGGCGGGCATCCGCCGGCTCGGTTCGGCGGCGCTCGATCTCGCATGGGTCGCGGCAGGCCGGTTCGACGGCTTCTGGGAAAGCGATCTCCAGCCGTGGGACGTTTCCGCGGGCATCCTGATGATCAAGGAAGCGGGCGGGTTCGTCACCGATTTCCGCGGTCAGGATCTGGCGCGCGAGCGCAACCAGTATCTCGCGGCGAACGACGTGCTGCATTCGAAGCTGCACAAGCTGGTCGCCGGCGCGCTCCGCAACGCCTGACGCGAGGCTCCCAGGGGCGCAGCGCTGCCCTGCGGACCGCGCTATCTTTGGTCAGGACCGGCGCGCGGCGGCTTCGTGTGGCAATATCCTGCGATCAGCGCAGCGCGGTCTTCATCTTGCCGACATTCACCGAGCCTGAATTCTCGCGGATCAGCGCCAGGTTCGGCTCGATCGGCAAGTTGCGGCGAGCGATCAGCACGGTGCCTTTGCCCGACGCGAAGCCCCATTCGGTGGCGGTGTAGCGTTCCCCCTTTGCCGCGCGCCACAGGAGCTGGCTGTGCGGATAGGCGTAGCGGTCCTGCTCGGCTGCGGAGACCACGCCGCTGACTCCGATCTCGTCCATGATCCTGCGCGCGGCGCCCGGCGTGGTGGCGGTCAGCACATAGCCCCGGCCCATGAAGTCGCTGGTCGAGAGCCATTGCGACGCGCGGCTGACCCATACGCGCTTCTGCCCGTCATCGGCATGTGCGGCGGCGGCGATCAGCGCGCCTTCGCCCCCGGCGCGGCCATCGACCAGCCAGAGGCCGCCTTCGCGCGCCATCGTCCGGCCGAGCGCGGGTGCGCCGATATCGGGCTTGGGGGGCAGGACCCAGAGTGCGGCGATGGCGGGATAGAGCGCCGCCAGCGCAACCGCCGGCGTGGCGAAGCGCGCGTTGCGGCCAAGGCGCCAGAGGTTGAGCAGACCGATCCCCGCCAGCACGATCAGCCACGGCAACAGCGGGGTGATATAGCGGGGCTCGAGTGCGGCGGGGACGGCGGCCTGGAAGATCAGCGTGGCCGCGACGACTGCGATGGAAAGGCGCGCGATGCGCATCTCGCGCGCGTCGCCGGGGCGGAAGGCCGAGACCATGCCGCCGATGGCCAGCGCCAGACCGATGAAGCCGAAATTCGCCAGCAGCGCCTGTCCGTTCGCGTCGAGCGACAGGCCGGCATATTCTAGCCCCGGAGCATAGTTGAACCCGCCGGCGGAAATCTTGAACGAGATCCAGTACCAGGGCGCGACCAGTGCGACCGTGACCAGTGCCGCCACCCATAGCGCCGGGCGCTTCAGCAGCGACCAGCGGCGGGTCAAGGCGATGTCGATTGCCGGAACGAGCGCGATCAGGGCGCCATTGCCCTTGGTCAGCGGTGCGGCGGCGGCGAAGATCGCGAAGAGCAGGAAGCGTGGCCAGCTCGGCTTTTCCGATGCGCGCGCCCACAGGATCGCGCCGATCGCGACGACCAGCGCGACCGGCTGGTCGAGCAGGAGATAGCGCGCGCCGTCGACGACGAGCGGCAGGAAGACATAGGCAATCCCCAGCGCCAGCCCGATCGCGCGATGGCCAATCCGGTCGAACGCCCAGACGATCGCGCCGGATGGCAGTCCCGCGACGAACGCCGCGATCAACAGCGCGCCCCAGGGCGAAGGCCGCAGGGTGGCGAAGATCGGTGCTTCGAGCAGATACCAGCCCGGCGGCCAGTGGCCGATCGAGAGGCGCGGGAAATGCGCGTAATAGTCCTGCGCGAACGCCATCGGCGATGGGAAGCCGGCGCGGATCCAGTCGCCGATGAAGAGCGCGTTGACATAATGGCCGCCCTCGTCGGGGTTGATCAGGCTCTCCGAAAGCCCGCCGCTCATCGATGCGAGGAACAGCGACAACAGCCCGAAAACGAGCGCTGCGGCGGCGGGGAAGGGGAGGCGGCGAGCGGACATCTGCACGCTTCTGCCACCAAGGGCTTAGTAAATTATGGATTTGGGCTAGGATCGCTGTCGAACGGCAGGGGATTGCGGATGAAGCGGATCGCATTCTGGCTCGCGGCGGGGCTGATGCTTCACGGGTGCGCCTCGCGGCCGTTGACGCTCGACGCGCCGCAATCGAGCTCGGTGGTGCGCAAGCAGATGTTGGACGCGATCGAATCGGGTGATCGCGCCACGCTCACCCGATCGGCGATCGATCTCGCCGGGATGGGGGCGTCGCTTTCGGATGCCAGCATCGACCGGATCGCGCCGCTGCTCGATCTGTCGCTGCTCGCGGATGTGGCGAACCAGCCGCGGACCGGCTTTCCCGATGGCGTGACGGCGCTGCGGACATGGTTTCGCGATAACGGCAAGGTGCACGCGCCGCGTCCGGAGGAACTGGTCGCGACGGTGCCGGCCGAATACCGGCTGGTCGAGGGCATCGCGTGGGATCCGGCGCGGAAACGGCTGTTCATCGGGACGGTGGTCGATGGACGGCTGGCCTATCTCGAAGACGGCGTGTGGCACGAGGTTCCGGTGGGATCGCCGCGTGGCGGTCTGTTCGGCATGGCGGTGGACGCGAAGCGGGGACTGTTGTGGATCGCCACCGGATCGGTCGACCAGACTGCGGTGACCGGCGAGCGGATGACCGGCCTGATCGCGGTCGATCTGGATACGCTGAAGGTCGTGCGCCGCGTTGCGCTGTCCGGCAATGCGCCCGGCGTGGCGGGCGATGTGGCGCTGGCGCCCGATGGAACCGTGTTCGTCAGCAACAGCATGTCCGGCGCGATCCATCGCTGCCGGCCGGGATGCGCCGCGCTGGACGATCTCGTGCCCGCCGGGCGGTTCCGCAGCCCGCAGGGGATGGCGCTGTCGAAGCGTGGTGGCCGCCTCTATGTCGCGGACTATGGCACCGGGCTGTGGGTCGTCGAGACCCGTACCGGCCAGGTGTCGCCGATGCGGGTCGCCCAAGCGACCATGCTCGACGGCGTCGACGGACTGGTTGCCGCGCATCGAGCGCTACCGGCGGGCGAGGGGCTGGTGGCCATCCAGAACGGCACGCGGCCGCGGCGAATCATCCGGCTCCATCCCGGGCGGTCCGCGGATATCGTCCGGCACGCGGTCCCGCTTCTGGCGCTTTCGCCCGATGGTCCCGAGCCGACGCTGGGCGTACTCGTCGGGGACAGCCTCTATTATATCGGCGACGGACAATGGGAGCGGTACGGGCCCGGCGGCGCGTTGAAGGATGGGCAACCGCCGCGCGGCACGCCGATTCTTCAGCTTCCAGTCATGGATATTGGCATTTGACTGCATCCACGTGCTTGCCCGTTCGTGCAACCACGCTATCGTGTTCGGGACTTATCTAGGGGAAAACATCATGAAGTGGTTGATTGCGCTCGCCTTTACGCTCGTCGTTCCTGTCGCCGCACAGGCGCAGGTCAAGGAAATGCCGCTGGAGGCCGTCGGGCCGTGGAAGGTCAGCGGCAAGGGGGGCGACTGTCTGGTCGGCTTCATGACGCCGAACGGGATGCTGATGATCGCTTCGCCCGCCACCGGCGGCGAGAATCAGGGCGGCATGATGATCGCCAAGCCGGGCCTGACGGTTGCCGACGGCCCCGGCCAGGCGATCGAGCTTTCCGGTCCGCCGACGATGGCGGGCGCCCGTACCGCGATCGGCTATAGCGACATGCCGGGCTACTGGATGTCGTTCCCGAGCGCGACGACGATCGACGCCTTTCCGGACAGCTGGCGTTTCAAGGTGACCAAGGGCGGCGAGACGCTGATGGACCTGAACGTCACAGGCTTCACCGCGGCACGCGCCGCGCTGCGCCGCTGCGTCACCCAGACCAGCTGATTTTCGTGCGTGGCGCCTGCTTCCGGAGGGGAGCGGGCGCCATCGCCAACATGAAGATATCCGGGGCTTTGAAGTGGCCCTTTTTGCGAGTCATTCTCACGCCCCAAGGCGTTGCGTCATGGGGCAGGCAGTCCTAGAAGCCGCCTCAGATTCCGCACTCGCGAGATGAGCTTTGATCGACCTGTCGCAATATCTGCCGATCCTGCTGTTCCTCGGCATCGCGCTCGCGCTTTCCAGCGTGTTCGTGTTCGCACCGATGGCCGTCAGCCGCCTGACCGGCTCACACAAGCCCACGCCCGAAAAACTGACCGAATATGAGTGCGGCTTCCCCGCGTTCGAGGATTCGCGCAGCCAGTTCGACGTGCGCTTCTATCTCGTCGCCATTCTCTTCATCATCTTCGATCTCGAAGCCGCCTTCCTGTTTCCGTGGGCGGTGACGGTGTTCGATCTGGGCTGGGTGGCCTGGATCTCGATGATGATCTTCATTGCCGAGCTCGCGCTCGGCCTCGTTTACGCCTGGAAAGTGGGAGCCCTGGATTGGGAGTAGATCTTACGCAGGCGCCGCCGCCGGGCACGCTCCCGAACGTCGCGTTCCTGAACGACATCAACGCCGAGCTGGGTGACAAGGGCTTCCTCGTCACGTCGACCGAGGAGCTGTTCCAGTGGGCGCGCACCGGCTCGCTGTGGTGGATGACCTTCGGTCTGGCCTGCTGCGCGGTCGAGATGATCCACGTCAACATGCCGCGCTACGACATGGAGCGCTTCGGCGCCGCGCCGCGCGCATCGCCGCGCCAGTCGGACGTGATGATCGTGGCCGGCACGCTGTGCAACAAGATGGCCCCGGCGCTGCGTCGCGTGTACGACCAGATGTCCGAGCCGAAATATGTGATCTCGATGGGATCGTGCGCGAACGGCGGCGGCTATTACCACTATAGCTACAGCGTCGTGCGCGGTTGCGACCGGATCGTGCCCGTGGACATCTATGTCCCCGGCTGCCCGCCGACCGCCGAAGCCTTGCTCTATGGCATCATGCAGCTCCAGCGGAAGATCCGTCGCAGCGGGACGCTCGAACGGTGAGGGCGCCTGCTCCGAAATATACCGCCAATGACGGCGTGATCGACGCGGCGAAGGCTGCGCTCGGCACCATGCTGATCGAAGCGACCGATCTGGTCGGCGAAGTCAATCTGACCGTCGATCGCGTCCGGCTGGTCGAGGCGATGATCGCGCTGCGCGATACCAAGGGCCTCGAATACCAGCAGTGCATGGAGATCGCCGGGGTCGACTATCTCGACCGCGAGGAGCGGTTCGACGTCTGCTACATGTTGCTCTCGCTGACCCGGAACCACCGGCTGCGCGTGCGCGTGACCACCGACGAAGTTAAGCCGGTGCCGTCGGTGACGGACATCTGGCCGGTCGCCGGCTGGCTCGAGCGCGAAGTGTACGACATGTATGGCGTGCTCTTCTCGGGAAACACCGACCTGCGCCGCATCCTGACCGATTACGGGTTCCAGGGACATCCGCAGCGCAAGGACTTCCCGCTGACCGGCTATGTCGAACTGCGGTACTCGGAAGAAGCGAAGCGCGTGGTCTATGAGCCGGTTCAGCTGGCGCAGGACTTCCGCAACTTCGATTTCATGAGCCCGTGGGAAGGGGCGGAGTATATCCTCCCCGGCGACGAGAAATATGTGGCGCCTACGCCGCCGGCTCCGCCGCCCGCGCCTCCGGCTGCGAAGGTCGAGGCTGCTCCGGCACCCGCCGCCGTGCCGCAGGCAAAGGGTGCGCCGACGCCGCTGACCGCCGACCAGATCGTCAAGGCCGATGCGCCTGCCACGAAGGCGACCAAAGCGCGCGTGACCAAGCCGAAGACCAGCGACAGCACCGCGCAGACCGGCGCCGGCAAGCCCGGTCCGGACGCCGGCCCCAAGCCGGCCGACCCCGATGTCGTGAAGAAGCCGCGTGCGCCGCGCGCGAAGAAGACGGGCCCGGACAATGGCTGAGTATCTGGACGAACTGGCAGGCGTGACTGACGCGGGCGATCCCGAGGTCGGCGACGTCGAGATCCAGAACTACACGATCAATTTCGGCCCGCAGCATCCCGCGGCGCACGGCGTGCTGCGTCTGGTCATGGAGCTGGACGGCGAGATCGTCGAGCGGCTCGATCCGCATATCGGACTGCTTCACCGCGGCACCGAGAAGCTGATCGAGTACAAGACCTACTCGCAGGCGCTGCCGTATTTCGATCGCCTCGACTATTGCTCGCCGCTGGGCATGGAGCATTCGTACGTGCTGGCGGTCGAGAAGCTGCTCGACCTCGAAGTGCCGCTGCGCGCGCAGTATCTGCGCGTGTTCTTCGCGGAGCTGACCCGCATCTGCAATCACATGCTGAACCTGGGTTCGCACGTGATGGACGTCGGCGCGATGACGCCGAACCTGTGGATGTTCGAAATCCGCGAGGATTGCCTGAACTTCTTCGAGCGTGCCTCGGGCGCGCGGATGCACTCCAACTATTTCCGCGTCGGCGGCGTCCATCAGGACGTCCCGCTGAAGCTGCTGACCGATATCGGCGACTGGCTCGATACGCGCCTGCCGAAACTGTTCGGCGATGCGATCAGCCTGGTGGCCGAGAACCGCATCTTCAAGCAGCGCAACGTCGACATCGCCGTGGTCAGCCGCGAGGATGCGATCAAATGGGGCTTTTCCGGCCCGATGATCCGTGGCGCGGGCATCCCCTGGGATATCCGCAAGGCGCAGCCCTATGACGTGTACGACCGGATGGATTTCGAGATCCCCGTCGGCACGCGCGGCGATTGCTATGACCGGTTCATGGTCCGCGTCGAGGAAGTCTATCAGTCCGCGCGCATCATGAAGCAGTGCCTGGCCGAAATGCCCGAAGGCCCGATCATGACGCTCGACCGCAAGGTCGGCCCGCCCAAGCGCGGCGAGATGAAGCAGTCGATGGAAGCGCTGATCCATCACTTCAAGCTCTATTCGGAAGGCTATCACGTCCCCGCGGGCGAGGTGTATGTCGCGACCGAAAGCCCCAAGGGCGAGTTCGGCGTGTATCTGGTGAGCGACGGCAGCAACAAGCCGTACCGCTGCAAGATCCGCCCGACTGCGTTCAGCCACTTGCAGGCGATGGACTTCATGTCGCGCGGGCACATGCTGGCGGACACGACTGCGATCCTCGGCGCGCTCGATATTGTGTTCGGGGAGTGCGACCGGTGAGAGCGTTGCTCGCTATCGCCTGTATGCTGGCCGTTGCCCCGGCTGCTGCATCTGCGGACTCGGATTCCGACACCGCGAAGGCGTTCGTCGCAGCGGTACGAAGCGGCGGCGACGTACAGGCTGCCCATCCTGACGCCGTGAACGACCGCGAGGCTGCATCCCTGCGGCGTCTGCAGGGTTGCAATCCGACCAACTTCATGAAGCAGAAGGCCGGACGATACACGGTTGTCTGGGTTTGTCGTGGCGGCGGCGCTTTGGGCATGGGAATGAACCTCAGCGACGGCAAGCTGGTCCGTGTCGAAACCTTCGAGGTCGTCTCGCGGCCGAACAGGGGTTCGTAGGATGAGCGACATCAACCATCGCATCGCCCTGATCGATACGCTGATGGCGCATTACAACGCGCTCGACGCGGACGCGTATGCCGACATGTTCGCCGAGGGCGGCAGCGAGGCCATGTATCGCGGCGACGTGGTGCGCGAGGGCCGCGAAGGCGTTCGTTCGGGCATGAAGGCGGTGTTCGCCGAATTCCCGGAGAACCGCGCCGACGTGCTCCAGAAGTTTCTGCTGGGCGATCGCGTGGTGCTGCACGAGCGGGTGTACCGCTCCAGCACGGCCGAGCCTTTCGACGTTATGACGGTCTATTCGTTCGACGGCGATCTGGTCGAGCGGGTGGAGTTCATCCGGTGATTGAAGCGCTCTTGCTTTCATATCGAAACGCGCGTGCGTCGGTCGGGATTGCCGCTATGTTGATGGCGCTCCCCTCGTCGGCTTTTTCCACGCCGCAGGAAGCAAAAACCACTCCCGAAGCCTTCGCTGAAGCGCTTGTCGCACGAGATACCGCGCTGATGGCTGTTATCGCGAATGGCGGCATGGAAGATGGCGATCAGTTGCGACCGATTTCGGCTACCGAGCTCGTGTCGAGGGTTGATGGTTGTCGGGTGGGTAAGATTTCCGCTCGTACTATATCGCTAGATTGCGCAGCCGAGCCTGTTGGAGGACCGGCGGGCAAGTGCTTTACCGGTAACTACACGATCCTTTTCTTGTTCAGCGATAGTTTGCCGACGGCGGCATCACTTTCCAAAACTAGGCTTCGCACGCCGGAATGTAATCTCACCCCGCCGCCGCCCGCACCTACAGGTAGTCAATAATGGCTGAGAAACCCCCTCTCGAAGATACTCCCGAACTGCGCGCGCGCTGGGGCGGGTTTGCGTGGAATGCGGCGAATGTCGCGAAGACGCAGGAAATCCTGTCGCGCTATCCGGCGGGGCGTCAGCAGTCGTGCACGATCCCGTTCCTCGATCTGGCGCAGCGTCAGGTCGGTGCGGAGACCAATACGCAGGGCTGGCTGCCCATTCCCGTGATGGAGTTCGTCGCGAAGGAACTGAGCCTGCCGTACATCCGCGTGCTGGAAGTCGCGAGCTTCTACACGATGTTCAACCTGCATCCGGTGGGCAAGTATCACGTGCAGGTGTGCGGGACGACGCCGTGCATGTTGCGCGGATCGGACGACGTGATGGCGGCGTGCAAGGCGCGCGGCATGAAGAAGGGCCACACCACCGAGGACGGGCTGTTCACGCTGACCGAGGTCGAATGCATGGGCAATTGCTCGTCGGCGCCGATGGTCCAGATCAACGACGATAATTTCGAAGACCTGGATTACGACCGCACGACCGCGATCCTCGATGCGCTGGCGAAGGGCGAGAGCCCCAAGACCGGTACGCAGGAGCCGGGCCGGCACACGGTCGAGCCGGTCGGTGGCCCGACGACGCTGAAGGAAATGGTCAACGCCAACCACGATTATCGGGGAGAATGGTGATGAGCGGCGATAACAAGAACCTGATTATCACGATCCTTGCCATCATCGGCGGGCTCGTCGTGCTGGGGTGGGTGTTCAAGCTGTTCGCGAACCTGCTGGGCCTGCTGATCTTTGTCGGGATCGTCGTGGTCGCGGTGTTCTTCGTCCAGAATGTGATGGGCAAGGGGCGTCGATGAACCCCGCAATCTTCATTTCTCTGTTCGCGGTGGCCATCGCCCTGATGGCGGTGCTGATCGCGAAGAATGCCAAGAAGAAGGACGGTAACTGAGATGCTCGCCGACAAGGATCGCATCTTCACCAACCTGTACGGCTTCCAGTCCTGGGGACTGAAGGCCGCGATGGGCCGTGGCGATTGGGACCAGACCGCGAAGCTGATGCAGCTCGGTCAGGATCCGATCATCGACAAGGTGAAGGCTTCCGGCCTGCGCGGCCGCGGCGGGGCAGGGTTCCCGACCGGCATGAAGTGGAGCTTCATGCCCAAGGAACCGCGTCCGGACCGTCCGAACTTCCTCGTCATTAATGCCGACGAATCCGAGCCGGGTTCGTGCAAGGACCGCGAGATCATTCGCCACGATCCGCACAAGCTGATCGAAGGCGCGCTGATCGCCGGGTTCGCGATGCGCGCGCGCGCCGCGTACATCTACATCCGCGGCGAATATATCCGTGAGGCGGAGACGCTCTTCGCGGCGGTCGAGGAAGCCTATGCAGCGGGCCTGATCGGCAAGAATGCCTGCAAGTCGGGCTATGATTTCGACGTGGTCGTCCATCGCGGCGCCGGCGCGTATATCTGCGGCGAAGAGACCGCGATGCTCGAGAGCCTTGAGGGCAAAAAAGGCCAGCCGCGCCTGAAGCCGCCATTCCCGGCGGGCGCGGGCCTCTATGGCTGCCCGACCACCGTGAACAACGTGGAATCGATCGCGGTCGTCCCGACGATCCTGCGCCGCTCGCCCGAATGGTTCGCCAGCTTCGGCGCCGAGGGCAATCGCGGGACCAAGCTGTTCCAGATCAGCGGTCATGTCGACAAGCCGTGCGTCGTCGAGGAGGAGATGAGCATCCCCTTCCGCGAGCTGATCGAGAAGCATTGCGGCGGCATTCGCGGCGGCTGGGACAATCTGCTGGCGGTGATCCCCGGCGGTTCCTCGGTGCCGCTGGTGCCGGCGGCGGAGATCATCGACTGTCCGATGGATTTCGACGGCCTCAAGAAGGTTGGCTCGGGCCTTGGCACCGCGGCGATCATCGTCATGGACAAGTCGACCGACATCGTTCGCGCGATCAGCCGCCTGAGCTATTTCTACAAGCATGAGAGCTGCGGCCAGTGCACGCCGTGCCGCGAAGGCACCGGGTGGATGTGGCGCGTGATGGAGCGGCTGCGCACCGGCGACGCCGATGTCAGCGAAATCGATACGCTGCATCAGGTGACCAAGCAGGTCGAAGGCCACACCATCTGCGCGCTGGGCGATGCGGCTGCATGGCCGATCCAGGGCCTGATCCGTCATTTCCGTCCCGAGCTGGAGCGCCGCATCGTCGAGCGTAACGGCGGCGGCGAAGCACCGATGATGGAAGCCGCGGAATGATCGCGACGCTGGCTGCTCTCGTTCTGGCTGTGGCGCCCCAGGGCGCCCCGGCTCCGAGCGCGGCCGATACGGCCAAGCTGGTGAAGGGGATGCACGGCTTCAGCGCGTGCGTGGCGAAGGATCGCGCCAACTCGAACCGGCTGCTGGGCACCATGCCGGGAAGCGCCGAGGAAGCGACGGTTCTCGTCGAGCTCATGAGCGAAGGCTGCCCGAAATTCGGCGACCTCACGATCGAGCCGGCATTGCTGCGCGGAACGATGGCCGAGGCGCTGTTCGAGCGGGATTTCAGCGCGATCGGCGGCAAGCCGAAGAACCCCGTCGCTGCGCTGTTCGCCATTCCGGCGATGGACGCCTTCAACCAGCTCGCACCGATCTCGAAGCTCAAGGTCGCGTTCCTGGGCTTTGCCCAGTGCGTCGTGGCTGCCGCGCCGAAGGAAACGGTGAATCTGCTGCGCACAGAACCGGGCAGCGCGAGCGAGCGCACCGCGTTCGCTGCGGTGGCGCCCGCGCTGGGGCCGTGCCTGAACGATGGCATGAAGATCGAGTTCAACCGCACCCAGTTGCGAGGCGCGCTCGCCGAGGCGGCGTACCGCGCATCGGTTCAGGCTCGAGCGGGAGAGACGAAATGATGCGCAAGCTGTTCCCAATGCTCGTCATCGGCGGCGTTGTCGCGATCGCCCAGCCGGCGGCCGCGCAGAGCGTGTCGACGTCGAACTACAAGGCCGCGCTGGACTATTCGGAATGCGTGGTGACGAAGGATGCCGCCGCTGCGCGCGCGCTGCTCGCCGCGACGCCGGAAAGCACCGAAGCAAAGGCAGCCGCCAGCGCGTTGTCGGCAACCGGTTGCGACGGCAGCAGGATCCGTCAGGAAGCGCTGCGCGGTGCGATCGCCGAGCGCGTCTATCTGGCGACCCATGCCACCGCGCCGGCCGAGCTGACCGGCGAACCGCCTGCCTTCACCGGCAGCGGGGTCAAGGAACTGGCTTATTACGACATCGGCCGTTGCACTGCGTCGCGAGACCCGCTGGGCGTCGACATGCTGGTCCGTTCGGATCTGCGTTCGGACGCCGAGAAGGCCGCGCTGAAGCGGATCATGCCGGTGCTCGCGGGTTGCGTGCCCAGCGGATTCCAGCTCGGCCTCGATCGCGAAAAGCTGCGCGGCTATGTGGCTGAGGGCCTGCTGCAGGTTCGCGGCGCGGCGGGGGCGAACTGACGATGCGCGCCGTCCTGACCCTTGCTGCGGCAATCGCTGCCGCCGCGGGCTGCGCCGCGCCACCCGCGCAGGCGCAGACCGAGAGCCCGGAACGCTCGTATCGCATGATGCAGGACCTCGCGCGCTGTTTCGTGCGGGGCGAGCCCACCAAGGCGCGTGCGTTGCTGGCGATGCAGCCTGAGACGGAAGAGACCAAGAAGATGTTCCAGGCGGCGATTTCCCGCCGCGACGGCTGCATGAACGCCAGCGGCAAGCTGAGTATGCGGCAGGCATCGTTCCGCGGCGTGGTGGCCGAGCGTCTCTATCTCGATACCTATTCCGATCCTCCGGCCGATCTGCCGGTATCCGATGCGCCGTTCACCGGGAGCGGAAATTCGCGACTGGCGAGCTATGACGTCACGCTGTGCGTGGCGCAGCGCGATCCGTTCGGCGCCGATCGCTTCGTTCGTTCACCGTTGCGTTCACCGGAGGAGAAGGCGGCGTTGAGCCGCATCATTCCGGTGATCGCGGGCTGCACCCCGAAAGGCGCCCAGATCGGTTTCGATCGCGCCATGCTCCACGGTCTTCTCGCCGAAGCCCTGTTCAAGTCTCGCAGCGGAAGCGCTGCACCTGCCCAAGCGGGAACCCAGTAATGCCCAAGCTAAAAGTCGACGGAATCGAAGTGGAAGTCCCCGCCGGGGCGACCGTGCTCCAGGCCTGCGAGGCCGCGGGCAAGGAGATTCCGCGTTTCTGCTATCATGAGCGGCTGTCGATTGCCGGCAATTGCCGCATGTGCCTGGTCGAAGTGAAGCCGGGGCCGCCCAAGCCGCAGGCTTCGTGCGCACTGCCCGCCGCCGACAATCAGGAAATCCGCACCGACAGCGCAATGGTGAAGGCCGCGCGCGAAGGCGTGATGGAATTCCTGCTGATCAACCACCCGCTCGATTGCCCGATCTGCGATCAGGGCGGCGAGTGCGACCTGCAGGACCAGTCGGTCGCCTATGGCCGCGGCCATTCGCGCTACACCGAGAACAAGCGCGCGGTGACCGAGAAGTACATGGGTCCGATCGTCAAGACGGTGATGACCCGGTGCATCCAGTGCACTCGCTGCGTGCGCTTCGCCGAGGAAGTGGCGGGCGTGGAGGAAATCGGCGCGATCTATCGCGGCGAGGACATGCAGATCACGTCGTACCTCGAAAAGGCCGTGACCAGCGAGCTTTCGGGCAATGTCGTCGATCTGTGCCCGGTCGGCGCGCTGACGTCGAAGCCCTATGCGTTCGAAGCGCGTCCGTGGGAGCTCAAGAAGACGCTCGCGATCGACGTGACCGACGCGGTCGGCACCAATATCCGCCTCGACAGCCGCGGCCGTGCCGTGCTGCGCGCGCTGCCGCGCATCAACGAGGACGTCAACGAGGAATGGGCGCACGACAAGACGCGCCACCATGTCGACGGCCTGTCGCGCCGCCGCCTCGACAAGCCCTATGTCCGCAAGGGCGGCAAGCTGGTCGAAGCGACGTGGGACGAAGCATTCGCCGAAGTCGCCAAGGCCGCCAAGGGTGCCGGGTCCAGCGTCGCGGCCATCGCGGGCGACCTGCTCGATTGCGAGACGATGTTCGCGGCAAAGGCGCTCCTCAAGTCGCTCGGTTCGGACCTGCTCGAAGGCCGCCAGACCGGCATGGCCTATGACACCAGCAATCTGGCCGCGGTGGCGTTCAATTCGACCATCGCCGGTGTCGAAGAAGCCGATGCGATCCTGCTGGTCGGCACCAATCTGCGCTGGGAAGCGTCGCTGGTGAACACCCGCGTGCGCAAGGCGATCAAGAAGGGCGCGAAGGTCTTCGCCATCGGCCCCGAGACCGATCTGACCTACAAGGTCGAATGGCTCGGCAACGATCTGGGCCTGCTCGCCAAGCTGCCGGCTCAGGCTGCGCAGGCGATCGACGAAGCCAAGAAGCCGATGCTGATCCTCGGCCCCGGCGCGCTGAAGGACGGGCATGGCCCGACGCTGGCGATGGCGGGCGGGTTCATGCGTGATGGCTGGAACGGCTATAACGTCGTCCATATCGCCGCGGCGCGGATGGGCGGGCTGATGCTCGGCTATGCGCAAAAGGGTGGCATCGCCGACGTGGTTGCATCCGCGCCGAAGCTGACCTTCTTCCTCGGCGCCGACGAAGTCGATTTCTCGGCGTTCGAGGGCAGCTTCAAGGTCTATATCGGCCATCATGGCGATACCGGCGCGCATCATGCCGATGTGATCCTGCCGGGCGCGACCTATGCCGAGAAGCCGGGCACCTATGTGAACCTGGAGGGCCGTGTGCAGCGCGGCGACCGTGCCGTGTTCCCGCCGGGCGATGCCCGTGAGGACTGGACGATCCTGCGCGCGCTGTCCGACAAGATCGGCCACACGCTGCCGTTCGACACGCTCGACGAACTGCGTTCGGCGATGGCGGCGGATGTGCCGGCGTTGGGGCAGGAGGGGCTGGCCGGTTACGACTGGTCGCCGCCGAAGCTCGCGGCCAAGGCGAGCGGTCCGGTCGGCTATCCGCTCAAGGACTTCTACCTCACCAACGCCATCTGCCGGGCCAGCCCGACGATGCAGCGCTGCTCGGCTGAACTGATCCACGGCGCAGACTTTGCGGAGGCGGCGGAGTGATGCATGTTCCAGTTTCTCATCGGTCACTGGTTCGAGTTGCTGCCAGTCAGGGCGCAATTCGCGCTTTTGGCGCTGGCTGTGCTGCTGATTGCCGGGCTGGCGCTGCTGTTCTGGGTCACCGGATGATGGAGCTTTCCCGATGACCGCCTTCTTCCAGAATTTTGTCGGCCTGCCCTATGAATGGGCATGGTTCGTATCGACCATCGTCGGCATCCTCGTGATCGCCCTCCCGCTGATGCTCGCCGTCGCGATGATCATCTATGCCGATCGCAAGATCTGGGCGGCGATGGCGCTGCGCCGCGGTCCGAACGTGGTAGGCCCGCTGGGCCTGCTCCAGTCGTTCGCGGACGGCCTGAAGGTCTTCCTGCAGGAAACGATCATCCCGTCTGGTGCGAACAAGGTGCTTTTCCTGCTCGCGCCGATCATCACCTTCACGGTCGCGCTGATCGTGTGGGCGGTGGTGCCGTTCCAGGCGGGCGTGGTGCTGTCGAACATCAATGTCGGCCTGCTCTACATCCTCGCGGCTTCGTCGCTCGGCGTGTACGGCATCATCCTCGCGGGCTGGGCGTCGAACTCGAAATACCCGTTCTACTCGGCGATCCGTGCTGCTGCGCAGATGGTCAGCTATGAAGTCTCGATCGGCTTCGTCCTGATCGCGGTCGTGCTGTGGGCCGGCAGCTTCAACCTGTCGGTGATCGTCAACGAGCAGCAGGGCCATGTGCTGGGCTTCCTCAACGGGTTCGGGTTCAACCCGCTGCTGTTCCCGATGGCGGTGGTGTTCTTCATCTCGTCGCTGGCCGAAACCCAGCGCGCACCGTTCGATCTGACCGAAGCCGAGTCCGAGCTCGTCGCGGGTTACCAGACCGAATATTCGTCGATGAGCTTCGCGCTCTACTGGCTGGGCGAATATGCCAACGTGCTGCTGATGTGCACGCTGAACGCGACCCTGTTCTGGGGCGGATACCTGCCGCCGTTCGACTGGGCGCCGCTCTATTATGTGCCGGGCATCATCTGGCTGTTCGCGAAGATCCTGTTTTTCTTCTTCTGCTTCAGCTGGGTGAAGGCCACCGTACCGCGCTACCGCTACGACCAGCTGATGCGGCTGGGCTGGAAGATCTTCCTGCCGCTGTCGCTGATCTTCGTGTTCCTCGTTTCCGGGTATCTGATGATCACCCGCGTTGGATTGCCCGTATGAGCATCGCCCAGACCATCCGTTCCTTCACCCTCTGGGAGTTCGTGAAGGCGCACGCGCTGACCTTGAAGTATTTCTTCAAGCCCAAGGCGACGATCAACTATCCGTACGAGAAGAACCCGATCTCGCCCCGCTTCCGCGGCGAGCATGCGCTGCGCCGTTATCCCAATGGCGAAGAGCGCTGCATCGCGTGCAAGCTGTGCGAGGCGATCTGTCCGGCGCTGGCGATCACGATCGAGGCCGAGCCGCGTGACGACGGCAGCCGCCGCACCACGCGCTACGACATCGACATGACCAAGTGCATCTATTGCGGGCTGTGTCAGGAGGCTTGCCCGGTGGACGCCATCGTCGAGGGGCCGAATTTCGAATTCGCGACCGAAACGCGCGAAGAGCTGATCTACGACAAGTCGAAACTGCTCGCCAACGGCGACCGCTGGGAGCGCGCCATCGCCGCGAACCTTGCCGCCGATGCACCGTATCGTTAAGCGCACGCCAGCTTCAGGGGCCGATTGATTCCGTGATCCAGATACTCGCCTTTTACCTGTTCGCCATCGTGGTCGTCGCGTCCGCGGCGATGACGATCCTGGCGCGCAATCCGGTGCATTCGGTGCTCTGGCTCATCCTCGCCTTCTTCAACGCAGCGGGGCTGATGGTGCTCGCAGGCGCCGAGTTCATCGCGATGCTGCTGGTCATCGTATATGTCGGCGCGGTCGCGGTGCTGTTCCTGTTCGTCGTCATGATGCTCGACATCGACTTCGCCGAGCTTCGCGCGGGCGTAATGCGCTATGCGGCGGTGGGCCTTGCGCTCGCCGTGGCGCTGGCCGCCGAGATCGTGATCGCGGTGGGCGCGTGGAGCGCGGGCGGGCTGCAGCTCGGCCGTCGTATCGCGCCGACCGACGGCACGTTGCCGAACATCGAGGCGCTGGGGCAGCTGCTCTACACCCGCTATCTGTTCATCTTCGAAGCTGCCGGCTTCGTCCTGCTCGTCGCCATGATCGGCGCGATCGTGCTGACGCACCGCCAGCGCGGCGACGTCCACAAGCAGAACATCAACCGTCAGATCAATCGCCGCCAGAAGGATGCGACGCGCAACATGAAACCGCCGGTCGGGCAGGGGGTCGAGCTGTGATCGGCATCACCCATTATCTGGTCGTCTCGGCCATTCTCTTCACGCTGGGCGTGCTGGGCATCTTCATGAACCGCAAGAACCTGATCGTCATTCTGATGGCGATCGAGCTGATCCTGCTTGCGGTGAATCTGAACCTCGTCGCCTTCTCGGCGTCGCTGAACGACATGGTCGGTCAGGTGTTCGCGATGTTCGTCCTGACCGTCGCAGCCGGTGAAGCCGCGATCGGTCTCGCCATCCTCGTCATCTATTTCCGTGGCCGCGGCACGATCGCAGTCGACGACGTCAATCGGATGAAGGGCTGATGTCGACCATTCATTTCATTGTCCTGATCCCGCTCATCACCGCGGCGATCGGCGGCCTTTCGAACAAGGCGTTCGGCACGGCATTTCCGAAGCTCGTCACCACCGGTGGCCTGTTCCTGGCGTGCGCGCTCTCGTGGAGCATCTTCATCCGCTATCTCGGCGGTGATGAAGCGTCGGTCGCACCGGGCTTCACCTGGATCCTGTCGGGCGCGATGGACGTCCAGTGGGCGCTCCGCGTCGATGCGCTGACCGCGACGATGCTGGTGGTGATCACCAGCGTTTCGGCGCTCGTCCACCTCTATAGCTGGGGCTATATGAGCGAGGATCCGGATCAGCCGCGCTTCTTCGCCTATCTCTCGCTGTTCACCTTCGCGATGCTGATGCTCGTGACTGCGAACAATCTGGTCCAGATGTTCTTCGGCTGGGAAGGCGTGGGTCTCGCCTCGTATCTGCTGATCGGATTCTGGTTCAAGAAACCCTCGGCCAACGCGGCCGCGATCAAGGCATTCGTCGTCAACCGCGTCGGCGATCTGGGCTTCATGCTCGGCATCTTCGGCACCTTCCTGGTGTTCGGCACGATCGACATTCCGACGATCCTCGCCGCCGCGCCGGGCATGGCGGGTTCGACGATCGGCTTCCTCGGGATGCGGTTCGACACGATGACCGTGCTCTGCCTGCTGCTGTTCGTCGGCGCGATGGGCAAGTCGGCGCAGCTCGGCCTGCACACCTGGTTGCCGGACGCGATGGAAGGCCCGACCCCCGTGTCGGCGCTGATCCACGCGGCGACGATGGTCACCGCCGGCGTATTCATGGTCTGCCGCCTGTCGCCGATGTTCGAAACGAGCGAAGTCGCGCAGCATGTCGTCACCTTCGTCGGCGCGGCGACCTGCCTGTTCGCCGCGACGGTCGGCATGACGCAGACCGACATCAAGCGCGTGATCGCCTATTCGACCTGCTCGCAGCTCGGCTACATGTTCTTCGCCGCAGGCGTCGGCGCATACGGTGCGGCGATGTTCCACCTGTTCACGCACGCCTTCTTCAAGGCGCTGCTGTTCCTCGGCGCCGGCTCGGTGATCCATGCGATGCACCACGAGCAGGACATGCGCTATTATGGCGGCCTGCGTAAGCACATCCCGATCACCTTCTGGACGATGATGGCGGGTACGCTCGCGATCACCGGTCTCGGCATCCCGGCTGTATTCGGCAACCATCTCGCCATCGGTTTCGCGGGGTTCCATTCGAAGGACGCGATCATCGAAGCGGCATGGGCCGCAGGCTATCCCAGCGCCTTCTGGGTCGGCGTGGGCGTCGCGCTCATCACCAGCTTCTACAGCTGGCGCCTGATCTTCCTGACCTTCTACGGCGCGCCGCGCTGGGCGGGATCGGAGCATATCCAGCACGCGGTGCACGACGCACACGGCCACGGCGATCATCATGACGCGCCGTCGGAGGAAGATGCCGGTCACGCCCCGCACGATGCGCACGGCCATGACGATCATCACCATCACGGTCCGGCGACGGGCACGGCGGGGTATCACCCGCATGAAAGCCCGTGGGTCATGCTGATCCCGTTGGTGGTGCTGACCATCGGCGCGGTTGCTGCGGGCTTCGTCTTCCACGGCTTCTTCATCGAAGCCGAGACGGGTGCGGAATTCTGGAAGGGGGCGCTCGCGTTCGACACCCATCTGATGCACGCGATGCACGAGGTGCCGACGCTGGTGAAGCTTTCCGCGACCATCGCGATGGTCAGCGGCCTGTTGATCGGCTGGTACGCCTATATCCGCAATCCGGGCTTCCCGGCGCGGTTCGTCGAGCAGTTCCGTCCGCTCTACACCTTCCTGCTCAACAAATGGTATTTCGACGAGCTCTACAATTTCCTGTTCGTGAAGCCCGCCTTCGCGATCGGACGCTTCTTCTGGAAGAAGGGCGATGAGGGCACGATCGATCGGTTCGGCCCCAACGGTCTCGCGAAGCTGGTCCAGCTTGGCAGCGTTGGCGCGGTTCGCCTGCAATCGGGATATGTCTATAGCTATGCGTTCGTCATGCTGATCGGCCTCACAGCGGCCATCACCTGGTTCATGGTGGGCTAAGCGCATGAACGGCTTCCCAATCCTTTCGGTCATGCTGGCGGTCCCCGCGATCGCCGCCATTGCCTGCCTGTTCGTCGACGCGAAGTCGGCGCGCTGGATCGCGCTCGGCGCAACCCTGATCGATTTCGTGCTGGGCATCCTGCTCTGGGCGAATTTCGACATGAGCGCGCACGCCGCGCAGTGGCAGTTCGTCGAGAACAGCGCCGTGCTCGGCCGCTTCTCCTGGGCGCTCGGCATCGACGGCTTCGCGCTGATGCTGATCATGCTCAGCGTGTTCCTGATGCCGATCTGCATCCTGGCGAGCTGGGACGCGATCAAGGATCGCGTGTCCGAATATATGGCGGCGTTCCTCGTCACCGAAGTGCTGATGATCGGCACCTTCGCGGCGCAGGACATCTTCCTGTTCTACATCTTCTTCGAAGCCGGCCTGATCCCGATGTACCTGATCATCGGCATCTGGGGCGGGGCGAACCGCATCTACGCGTCGTACAAGTTCTTCCTGTACACGCTGCTCGGCTCGCTGCTGATGCTGATCGCGATGATGTACATGGTCATCACCGCGGGCACTTCGGACATCCCGACGCTGATGGCGTACGACTTCCCGGCGCATGTGCAGACATGGCTGTGGCTGGCCTTCTTCGCTTCGTTTGCGGTCAAGATGCCGATGTGGCCGGTCCACACCTGGCTTCCCGACGCGCACGTGCAGGCGCCGACCGCCGGTTCGGTGATCCTGGCGGGCGTGCTGCTGAAGCTGGGCGGCTACGGCTTCCTGCGTTTCTCGCTGCCGATGTTCCCCGAAGCCTCTGCGCAGCTCGTATGGCTCGTGTTCGGTCTGTCGGCCGTCGCAGTGATCTACACCTCGCTCGTCGCGCTGGTGCAGAGCGACATGAAGAAGCTGATCGCCTATTCGTCGGTCGCGCACATGGCGATCGTGACCTTCGGCCTGTTCGCGTTCAACGCGCAGGGCATCGAAGGCGCGATGATGGTCATGCTGGGCCACGGCCTCGTCTCGGGCGCGCTGTTCCTGTGCGTCGGCGTGATCTACGACCGGCTGCACACCCGCGAGATCGACCGGTACGGCGGCCTCGCGATCAACATGCCGAAATACGCTGTGCTGTTCATGCTGTTCACGATGGCGTCGGTCGGCCTGCCGGGCACGAGCAACTTCATCGGCGAATTCCTCGCGCTGGCGGGCATCTACCAGATCTCGACGCTCTATGCGTTGCTGGCGACCACCGGCATCATCCTTGGCGCGGCGTACATGCTGTACCTCTATCGCCGGGTCGTGTTCGGCGATCTCACGAAGGACGATGTCCGCGCGATGCCGGACCTCAACAGCCGCGAGATGCTGACGCTGGCGCCGATCGCTGCCGTCGTACTGTGGATGGGCGTGTATCCGGAAAGCTTCCTCAAGCCGATGCGTCCCGACGTCGCTCGCCTCGTCGAGCGGATCGAGCGCGCGAAGCCTGCGAGCGATTCCCAGCCCACGTCGGGCAACCCCGCGGCCGCCAAGGCGGCGCATGGTGACGAACATGGCGCCCCTGCTGCGCACGGCGAACCCGCCGCAAAGACCGAGGCGCACTGATGTCCTATTCCCTCCAACTCGCGATGACCCTGCCCGAGATCGTTCTCGGCGTGGGCGCGGTCCTGCTGATGCTCGTCGCCGCATGGGGCGGGCAGGCATCGACCCGCGCGGTGAGCTATGCCGCGGTGGCGGTCCTGGGCGGCGCGTTCATCGCGCTGTTCGGCCCGGCTTCGGCGGGCGGCGCGGCGTTCGACGGCCTGTTCCGTGCGGACATGTTCGCGGCCTTCGCCAAGACGGTGATCTACGCCGCGGCGGCTGTCTGCATCCTGATTGCGCCGGGTTTCTTCCAGCGCACGTCGGGTGAGGATCTGCGCCCCGAATATCCGGTGCTGATCCTGCTTTCGACGGTGGGCATGGGCATGATGGTATCGGCGGGCGACCTGCTGACCCTGTATGTCGGCCTCGAGCTGATGAGCCTGGCTTCCTACGTCCTCGCCAGCTTCATGCGTCGCGACGCGCGTTCGGCCGAAGCGGGCCTGAAGTATTTCGTCCTCGGCGCGCTGGCCTCGGGGATGCTGCTGTACGGCATCAGCCTGGTCTATGGCTTCAGCGGCACTACCCTGTTCTCGGGCATCGCCGATGCCTATGCATCGGCGGACGGATCGCTCGGCCTGTTGATCGGCCTCGTGTTCGTCTTCGCCGGCCTGGCCTTCAAGGTCAGTGCGGTGCCGCTGCACATGTGGACTCCCGACGTTTATGAAGGCGCGCCAACCCCGGTGACGACCTTCTTCGCCAGCGCGCCCAAGATGGCGGCAATGGCGATGGCCGTCCGCGTGGCGACCGAGGCGATGGGCCCCGCGATCCATGACTGGCGCCAGATCGTGGTGTTCGCGGCGCTTGCCTCGATCATCCTCGGTGCGTTCGGCGCGATCGGGCAGAAGAACATCAAGCGCCTGCTGGCCTATTCGTCGATCAACAATGTCGGCTTCGCGCTGATCGGCTTGGCGGCCGGTACGCAGGCGGGCGTTGCCAGCGTGCTGTTCTACATGGCGGTCTATGTCGTCATGACCATCGGCTGCTTCCTGATCGTGCTCCAGATGCGCGACGGCAACGGCAACCAGATCGAGGAAATCGACAGCCTGTCGGGCATGTCGCGCACGCGGCCCGGCCTCGCCGCGGCGCTTGCGATCTTCATGTTCAGCCTCGCCGGCATTCCGCCGCTGCTCGGCTTCTTCTCGAAGTTCGAAGTGTTCAACGCGGCGGTTCAGGCGAACCTGTTCTGGCTCGCCGCGATCGGTATCGTCGGTTCGGTGCCGGGCGCCTTCTATTATCTCTCGATCGTCAAGCGGATGTATTTCGACAAGGCCGCGCCGAAGTTCGAAGGTACGCCGGGCGTGGTCGAGGGCGGCCTGATCGTGCTGAGCGCGGCGGCGGTCTCGCCGATCGGCATGTTCGGCCTGACCTGCCTGTCGGCCTGGACGATGCTGGCCGCGAAGTCGCTGTTCTGAGCATCACGATCCGCACCGTCGCCGAGACGGGCTCGACCAATGCCGATGTCGCCGAGCTCGCCCGCAGCGGGGCGAGCGAGGGCCTGTGGCTGAGGGCCGAGCGCCAGACGGCGGGGAAGGGTCGGCAGGGCCGGGCGTGGGAATCCCCCGCCGGCAATCTGTTCGCGAGCACCCTGGTTCGCCTGCGCCCCAGCGATCCGCAGCCGGCCACGCTGGCGCTGGTCGCCGCGGTCGCGATCGAGGATG
Source organism: Sphingomonas sp. G-3-2-10 (assembly GCF_012927115.1). Classification (NCBI taxonomy): domain Bacteria; kingdom Pseudomonadati; phylum Pseudomonadota; class Alphaproteobacteria; order Sphingomonadales; family Sphingomonadaceae; genus Sphingomonas; species Sphingomonas sp. G-3-2-10. The sequence continues at coordinate 933,532 of NZ_JABBFY010000001.1, forward strand.
CGGTCTCGACCTTCCTGCCGGGCCGGGCGATGCTCAAATGGCCCAACGACCTGCTGATCGACGGCGCGAAGCTGTGCGGCATCCTGCTCGAGCGCGTGGATGACGCTGTGGTGATCGGGATCGGCGTGAACCTCGCATATCATCCGGAGAATCTGGAGCGTCCGGTCACGAGCCTTGCGGCGCACGGCGTCGCGCCCGATCCGCATGTCTTCCTCGAAACACTCGCCGAAAGCCTTCAGCGCTGGATCGCGCGCTGGCGGGGCGAGGGGCTCGCGCCGATCCGCGATCGCTGGACCGAGCGCGCGCACCCGATCGGCACGGCGCTCACCGCGCGCGAAGCCGATGGCAGTTCGCATGACGGGCTGTTCGGCGGCCTGACCGGCGAGGGCGCGCTCATCCTTCGCTTGGCCGATGGCACCAGCCGTGTCATTCACGCCGCCGATGTGTTCCTGATCTAGGCAGGAGAGGAAGCCTGATGCTGCTCGCGATCGACGCCGGCAATACCAATGTCGTCTTCGCGCTGGTCGATTCCGGCGAAATCCGCGCACGCTGGCGGATCGCCACCGACCCGCGGCGCACGGCGGACGAATATGCCGTTTGGCTCAGCCAACTGCTCAGCCTCGAAGGCTACACGATGGCGTCGGTGACCGGCGTGATCATCGGTACGGTCGTTCCGCGCGCGCTGCACAATCTGCAGGTGCTCAGCAGCAAATATTTCAAGACCGAAGCGGTGATCGCGGGCAAGGGCAATGCCCAATGGGGCTTCCAGCTCGACGTGGACGAGCCGGAAAATCTCGGCGCCGATCGCGCGCTGAACATGATCGCCGCCCATGCCCGGCACCAGGGTGACCTGATCATCATCGATTTCGGCACGGCGACCACGTTCGACGTCACCGATTTCAAGGGCGCCTACAAGGGCGGGATCATCGCCCCGGGTATCAACCTGTCGCTCGACGCGCTGGTCAGCGCCGCGGCCAAGCTGCCCCGCATCGCGATCGAAGCGCCGCAGGGCACCAGCGTGGTCGGGCGCAATACCGTGGACCAGATGCATATCGGCATCTATTGGGGCTATATCGCGATGATCGAGGGGCTGGTCGCCCGGCTGAAGGCCGAAGTGGGCCGCCCGTCGAAAGTCATCGCCACCGGCGGTCTCGCGGTGCTTTTCGAGAAACAGACCGACGTGTTCGATACGATCGAACCCGACCTCACCATCCAGGGCCTGTCGATGCTCTGGCAGCGCAGCCATAACGCGGTTTGAGCGTTTGGCGGCCGAACAGATTGGAATATTGTGACTCCGGCTAAAGAACTTCTCTTCCTCGCCCTTGGCGGCTCCGGCGAGATTGGCATGAACGTCAATCTCTATGGCACGCAGGGCAAGTGGCTGATGGTCGATTGCGGCATCACCTTCGGCGACGCCAGCTATCCCGGCGTGGACGTGATCCTGCCCGACCTGCAGTTCATCGAGGAGCGGCTGGACGATCTGCTCGGCATCGTGCTGACCCACGGGCATGAGGATCATATCGGCGCGCTGCCCTATCTCGCCGCCGATCTGGGCGTGCCGCTTTACGCGACGCCGTTCACCGCCGGGCTGATCCGGGGTAAGCTGGAGGAAGAAGGCGTCGAGGACCGCGTCCGGCTGAACGTCGTCAAGGATGAGGAGCCGTTCGATATCGGGCCGTTCACCGTCCGCTATGTCCCGCTCGCCCACTCGATCCCCGAAGGCAACGCGGTGCTGATCGAGACGCCGTACGGCAAGATCATGCACACCGGCGACTGGAAGCTGGACGAGACGCCCTCGCTTGGCGGTGCTTCGACCGCCGAGGAACTGACCGCGATCGGCGACGAAGGCGTGCTGGCGCTCGTGTGCGATTCCACCAACGTGTTCAATCCCGAAGCGTCGGGTTCGGAAGGCGAAGTCCGCAAGGGGCTCGATGAGGTCGTTGCGGGCTGCAAGGGGCGCGTCCTCGTCACCACCTTCGCCTCGAACGCCGCACGGCTTCAGACGCTGGGCGAAGTCGCGGTGGATACGGGGCGCCAACTCTGCGTCGCGGGCCGTTCGCTCGATCGCATCCTGCGCGTCGCCAAGCAGACCGGCTATCTGCGCGATTTCCCCGAGACGATCGATTTCGACACCGCGATGACCCTGCCGCCCAGCCGGGTGATGATCGTCGCGACCGGCGGGCAGGGCGAACCGCGCGCCGCGCTGTCGCGGATCGCCGAAGGCAATCACCAGATCAAGCTGGGCAAGGGCGACACGGTGCTGTTCTCGTCGCGCCAGATCCCGGGCAACGAGATCGCGATCGGGCGGATCATGAACATCCTGGCGGGGCAGGGCGTCGAGTTGGTCACCGACCGGCAGGCCTTCATCCACGTTTCCGGCCATCCCGGGCGTCCGGAACTGGCCGAGATGTACAAGTGGATCCGTCCCGAGATCATCCTGCCGGTGCACGGCGAGGTCCGCCACATGCACGAACAGGCGCGTTTCGCCCGCGAACAGGGCGTGCCGCAGTCGGTCGTGCAGGTGAATGGCGACATCATCCGCCTCGCGCCGGGCAAGCCGAAGAAGATCGGTGAGGCCCATGCCGGCCGCCTCGTTCTGGATGGCGACGTGATCCTCCCTGCGGACGGCGCGACGATCAACGAGCGCCGGCGCGTTGCGCTCTACGGCCAGATTTCGGTCGCGGTCGCGCTGAAGGGCGGGCGGCTGATCGGCACGCCGCAGATCAAGGTGCAGGGCGTTCCGGTCGAGGAAGATCGCGACAAGTTCATCGATGAGGCTTCGGCGGCGGCCGCCGAGGCGGTCCGCGCCGGCAAGTCGGGCGGCGAAGCGCTGCGCGAGGCCCTGCGACTGGCGGTGCGGCGCACCGCGACGCGCTTTACCGGCAAGAAGCCGGTCGTCGACGTGCTGCTGATCGAGGCCTGATCCGATGAAATGGCAATCCGCGCTCGCAATCTATGTGCTGTTCTGGTGGATCTGCGTCTTCTTCGTCCTGCCGTTCGGGGTCCGCACCGCAGCCGAGGCCGGCGCTGAACTCGTCCCGGGTCAGGCAGACAGCGCGCCCCATAATTTCGATATCAAGCGGGTGGCGATCCGGACGACGATCGTGTCGGCGATCCTGTTCGGACTGTTCATGCTCAACTATTATTTCGGCTGGGTGACCACCGACATGCTCGACTGGGCGCACTAGGGCGCGAGCGGAAACCACAGCTCGATTCGCCCGGTGGCGGAAATCGGGTCGAAGCTTTCGTGGAACCGTTCGAAATCGGGCGTCCCGAACTTGCCGCCATGTTCGGCCGCGATCCGCGCGCGCAGCGTCCGGGCGTCGTTGACATGCCCGTCATGCGCGAACATCGCATAGCGCTGCGCGGGCAGGATCATGCGTTCCACCGTATCGGGCAGGCCGTCGAAGCCCGCGACTTCCACGGCGGTGAAATAGTCGACCGTCGCCGCATCCGGCGCTTCCAGATGCAGGCCATAGGCGATTTGCGAGACCTGTCCGGGCAGGTTGCCCAGCGCGACCAGATCCATCCACTGACGCCGCGATTCGGCGGGCATCTTGCCGGGCGCATGGCGCCGGCGGATGCCCGCAAGATGCAGCGCCGCGCCGTCGACCAGCCTTGGCGTCACGCGGTCAGCCCCGCAACCGCTCGATCGCCTGTGCCAGCGCGACGTAGAGCTTGCCCATGTCCGACGAAAGCAGGGTCACGCCCAGCGGCGAGCCGTCGCGCAGCGCGAGGATCTGGCGGAGCATCGCTTCGAAATCATGGATGTAGCGATTGACGTTGTCGCGGAACACGTCGTCGGCGTCGTACAGGCGTGCGACTTCGCGGGTCTCGCCTGCGTCGAGCAGCCGCACCGCGCGGCGGGTGAAGACGCCGCGATCGCCCTTGAGATAGGCCGACCATGCGCTGTCGGTCACTTCGGCCGAGAAGCTCTTGGTGATGTCGATCGAGGCCGAATTGAGCGCTTCGATCAGGAGCGTCACGCGGCGGGCGAAATTGTCGCTGTCGTTCTTCTCATGCTCGGCGCGCGCCTTGTCGATCTGGCGGTCGATCTGCGCGGTGGTGTCGGCCAGCGCCAGCATCTGCTGGGTGAGGCGTTCGGATGCGCGCGATGCGGCGTTGACCGCGGCTTCGGTGGTCTCGGCCAATTCGCCCAGCTGACGGCGCACGGAGGCATCCATCGCGCGGCTGAGCGCGGCATTGCCGGCTTCCTCCAGCGCAGCCTCGGCTACCGGCACGATCCCGGCCAGCGTGTTGCGGGCATGATCGGCGGCCTGCGCCGATGTCTCGCGAACCCGGAGCAGCGCGTCGATCAGCTGCGGCGCGGCTTCTGACGCGAAGCGGCGCGTGGTCGAGATGGCGTCGTCGACGATCGCTTCGAGGTCGTTGGCCTTTTCGCGCCCGTTGGCGAGCGTTTCGATCAGCGATTCCTGCGTCTTGGCGAGGGTATCGGTCTGCTGCTTGACCACATCGGCGATCGCTTCGATCGCGTCGTGGGTGCTTTCCGCCGCGGTGACCAGCGCAAGCAGCTCGGGCTTGCTCTCCGAAACCACCTTGCGGCTGAGCGCGATCCGGTGATCGAGCCGGTCGAGCGCTTCGGGCAGTGTTTCGTCGATCTCGCGCGCGGAGGCGTCGAGCGCGGTGAGCAGATCCTCGGACGTCGCGATGACCGCGCGCGCCGTCGTCTCGCCCGCGCGCATCGAAGCGGCGGTGGCTTCGAAGGACTCGCCGAGCGCACTGACCTGTGCGGCCAGCGCCTGCGTGCGGTCCATGCCGGCCGCGTGGAAGACGGAGAGCTCCTGATCGGTGCGCTTCACGCCATCGGTGAGCGTGCGGAACAGTTCGGTGCCGCGATCCTGCTCCTCGCCGAGCCGCGACGAGATGCGGCCGACCGCTTCCTCGATCGTCGCGATCCGCCCGGCCAGCGCCTCGGCGCTGTCCTTGCCCGCGCGATCCAGCGCGGCCTGATTGGCTTCGAGCATGGCGAGCATCGCTTCGCCCTGCGCGGCGATCCCCTTGCGCGCTTCGTCCACCGCATTGGCGGCGCGATCGAGCACCGCGTCGACGGCGACCGACATTTCGCCGGTGACCTGTTCCAGCTTCGCGCTGGCGGTCTCGCTGGTCGCTTCCATTCGCGCGATATGCGCGGCGAGCCGGTCGGCTGCGCCGCCCGCGACGCTGTCGGCCTCACGACCCCGATCGGCGAGGGCGGTGAGCTGGGTATCGAGCGAAGCAGCGCGCTCGCTGGCGATCAGGCCGGCGGCATCGACGCGGGCGGCCATGCCCTGCATCTCCTCATGCGCCTTGGGCAGCGAGGAGAGGACCACCGCGACGCTCTTTTCGGCGTCGCTCACCGCTTCGACCAGCGTACGCGTGCTCGCATCGACGACGCGGGCCTGCTGGCCCATTTCGGTCGCCAGGCTCGACATGCGTTCGGCTGCGGCATCGCCCATCGCCATCAGGGTCGTCGTCTGTTGCGCCAGCGCTGCGCGGTTTTCCTCGATCCGCCGGGCCAGCGCTTCGACCACGCCCTCGAGCGCGACAGCCTCGGCACGCATCGCACGAGCCGTTGCGCCGAAACGGCGCGCTTCCGCCCGGCTCGTGCGCATCGCGAGCAAATAGACGATGCCGATCAGGATCGGCGGGACGCAAAGTTCGGCGACGAGCCGGATGAAATCGATCGGCGCCATCGGCTGCGTCAGCACATCGCGCAGGGCCCATAGCGCGCCGGCAAACCAGCCTGCGACCAGCAGGATCGCCAGCGCGGGCAGCAGCCAGCCGAAACGGCGGCGCGGCGCGTCTTCTTCCTCAGCCTCGACCAGATACACAGGTTCCGGCTCGGGCGACGGTGCCGGGGGCATGTCGTTCGCGAGCAATAGCTCCTCGTCGTCGCTTGCCGTCGACGCGAGAATGGGTTCGGCAGTTTTGGCCCCTGTCATGTGTCCCATTTACCACATTTCGCTCCCGGACCAACTAGGTACAGAAACGAAGCATTAACGTTGGTTAAGCTATGTTCCGGTCATGGCGTATGATCCGGGTGCAATCGATGCGACGTTGGCGGCGGCGGTGGGCGACGAGCCCGCGCTGATCGCGGAGCTTCGCGAGGCTTTCCTCGATGGCGTGAAGCGCAATCTGGAGGGCATGAAGTCCGCCGATACGCCGGATGGCTGGACCTCGGCCGCGCTGCGCCTCAAGGGCCTTGCCGCAAGCTTCGGCGCGGTTCGCCTGATGGCGCTGGCGGGCGAAGCCGCCAATGGCCTGGCTCATGACGGCGCCACGCTGCGCCGCCTGCATCGGGCCATCGAACGCCTCTGATCCGCTGCGGCGCTTGCGCCCCTCATTGAAGTTAAGTAAAGTAACTTCATTCTGAGGGGAGAGCGCCTGTGTCACCGAAAGCCATGACGCCGAAAACGATGACGATCGCCGGATGGGTCCTGACGGGCCTGTTCTCGCTGTTCATTCTGGGAGCGTCGGTCTTTCCGAAGCTGAGCGGAATGCCGGTCGCCGAAGAGACGATGGCGCAGCTCGGATGGCCCGCGGGCTATGTCATGACGATCGGCCTGATCGAACTGGGCTGCCTGATCCTCTATCTCTATCCGCGCACCAATATCCTTGGCGCGGTGCTGTTCATGGCCGTGTTCGGCGGCGCGATGGCGACGCAGATCCGCGCCGGCAGCCCGCTGTTCAGCCATGTGCTGTTCGGCATCTATCTCGGCCTGTTCATGTGGGGCGGCCTGTGGCTGCGCGACGCGACGGTGCGCGCGATCTTCCCGTTCCGGAAGGCCTAGAAGCGGACCACGGTGTTCGGACCGGGTTTCTCGCCGGTCCGGGCGCTGGCTGGCCCCGTCCAAGGCTTGCTGCCCAGATCGCCGAGATCCGGATAGCTGCCGATCAATTCGAACCGCTTGAAGACGAAGCCCTTGCCTTCGCCCAGCAATGGCTGCGGCGCATCGGCGACATGGAAGTGGAGATGGGGCCCGGTGGTATCGCCGGTGAAGCCGAGGGCCGCGATCGCGTCGCCGCTCCGGACGCGATCGCCCTGCTTGACGCGGATGCTGCCGGGCCTGAGGTGCTCATAGATGGCGAAGCGCCCGTCGCCGAGATCGAGCGAAACGAAATTGCCAGCGGCATCGTCCTGTGCATGCGCCGGATTGCCTGAGACGCTGGCGCTCTCCTTCATCCCGTCCCGCACCATCGCGACACGGGCATCGGCGACCGCCAGCACTTCGGCACCATAGCCCAGCGCATTGGCGGGAACATCGGCATCGCCCTTCGCGATTCGGCCCTTGGCATCGGCGAGGACGAAATCGATCGCGTGACGGCCCGGGATACGGGGCAGGCCGCGCGTATAGATGACGCGCCGGTGCCCGCGTGGCCAGTCGGGCGAATGGATCGCGACCCACGGCCCACCCTTCAGCGGCGGCCCGAGACGCGGAAGCGGGGTCTGGTCGAGCATTGCCGGCGCAGGGCGATACACCGACGTCGACCGTGCCGAATGGCGGCAGGAGATTTCGTGGTTCAGTTCGCGTGGAAGCGGATCGGGAAGCCGTACTTCGAGATAGACGGTGGCGATCCGGCCCGGAGGCAGCATGGCAGGCCCATAAAAGGGGCCGGGTGCGTCGAAGCGGGCCGCCAAAACCTGGCCCTCGATATCCAGCGCCCTCCGGCCATCCGCGAAAGCGACGATCCGCTCGATCAGAATCGATGCGGTCCCCATGTTCGACAATGTCAGTTCGTAGAGCGCAAGAGGGCCGTCGGTCGTCGGCACCGCTTCGGGCAGCGACAATATCGCGACTGCCAGAGGCTCCTCTTCCGGCAGCCGCGCCCCGGTCAAGAGCGGTAGCCCAAGCGCACCGGCAAGGCACGTGCGCCGGTCGATCACCGCTTGCGGCTCAATTCCCGCGTCGCGTCGTCTAGCCCCGCCAGGGTCAGCGGATACATCCGGTCGGTCATCAACTCGCGGATGATGCGGGTCGACTGCGAATAGCCCCATTGCGCCTCGGGGATCGGGTTGAGCCACACCGCGGCGGGATAGGTGTTCGCCACGCGCTGCATCCACACCGCGCCGGCTTCCTCGTTGAAATGCTCGACCGAGCCGCCGGGATGGCTGATTTCATAGGGGCTCATCGCGGCGTCGCCGACGAAGATCACCTTATAGTCATGGCCATATTTGTGGAGCACGTCCCAGGTCTGCGTGCGTTCGGTGAAGCGGCGGCGATTGTCCTTCCACACACCTTCGTAGAGGCAGTTGTGGAAGTAGAAGAATTCGAGATTCTTGAACTCGGCGGTGGCGGCGGAGAACAGCTCCTCGCATAGCTTGATGAACGGATCCATAGACCCGCCGACGTCGAGGAACAGCAGCAGTTTCACCGCATTGTGGCGTTCGGGCCGCATCCGGATGTCGAGCCAGCCCTGCCGCGCGGTGCCTTCGATCGTGCCGTCCAGATCGAGTTCGTCGGCGGCGCCTTCGCGAGCGAAACGGCGCAGACGGCGCAGCGCCACCTTGATGTTACGCGTGCCGAGTTCGCGGGTGGCGTCGAGATTCTTGTACTCGCGGCCCTCCCACACTTTCAGCGCGCGCTTGTGCTTGCTTTCGCCGCCGATGCGCACGCCTTCGGGATTATAGCCGCCGTTTCCGAAGGGCGAGGTGCCGCCGGTGCCGATCCATTTGTTGCCGCCCTGGTGCCGGCCCTGCTGCTCCTCGAGCCGCTTCTTCAGCGTCTCCATGATCTCGTCCCACGAACCGAGGGACTTGATCTTCTCCATCTCCTCGGCGGTCAGGAACTTCTCGGCGACGGCCTTCAACCAGTCCTCGGGGATGTCTGCGGGCGCGACGCCATAGGTGGAGGAGATGCCCTTGAAGACCTTGGCGAAGACCTGATCGAACCGGTCGAGCAGCCCCTCGTCCTTCACGAAGGTCGCACGGGCGAGATAGTAGAAGGCTTCGGGCGTGCGATCGATCACGTCACGGTCGAGCGCTTCGAGAAGGATCAGATGCTCCTTCAGGCTGGCCTTGATGCCGGCGGCGCGCAGCTCGTCGAGGAAGTTGAAGAACATGGGCTATCGTTGGTCCTGATCGACGCGTTCGTAAAGCTTCCAATGCGTGCCGGAGAGACCCTCGGGATGGGCTTCGGCGATCGGCGCGTAAGGGCTGCCGCAGCGGATCGCCTCGGCGGGAAAGGCTTCGCTGCCGTCGCGATCGACGAACAGGAAGCGCGGGGCGGGGCAGGGCGTCCCGGCGATCCTGAGCGGATAGCCGGACGATAGCGCGGCGGCCTGGAGAACGGCGTCCGCGCGCTCCTGCTCGGGAGCGATATCGGCCCCGGCGGGCGCCCGGGCGCGCATCGCTTCGATCGCGCGCCCGGGATCGGCGCGCTGGTCGAGGATCAGGCGGTAATCCTTGTCGAGCGCAAACCAGGTGACGATCACCAACGCACCGCACGCCATCATCCGCGCCAGTCCGGGCCATTCGAGCCGCCGGGCGATCAGCAGCGCGATCAGCATCAATCCGCCGATCCCGCTCACCAGATGGTATCGCGGCGCGCCACTGTTGGGCAGGTGGGCGAGGGCGATGCCCAGCGGCAGCAGGATCAGCGCGATCAACCAGAAGCCCAGCTCCTTCCGCTCGGCCTTGGGCACCAGCGCGCCTTCCGCCCAATTGTTGAGCAACAGGAGCAGGAAGAGCAGCGGCAGGATTCCGTCGATCCAATAAGATGCCATCTGAGCGATCCCGTTCCACCAGCTCCGCCAGGCAAAGGCCTCGACATTGCCGAACTGGAGATGGCCGCCGGCGGCCCAGAGGATCAGCGCGAGCATCGCGAGGGCGGGCAGGGCGAGCGGCAGGAGGATGCGGATCGAGAGTCCCGCCGCTTCGCGCAAGGGATAGGCCCGGTACAGCGTGAGGACGATCCACACCGCCATCGCCGCCAGCCCGAACGCCATCGTCAGCTGCGATGCCATGCCCAGCAGCGAGGCAAGCGCGAGCGGGATGGCGGGCAGACGCTGCGCCGGGTCGTCGAGCCAGCGCGCGGTCAGCAGGACAGCGACCATCAGCGCCAGCACCATCGGTGCATAGCCGCGCGCTTCCGATCCATAGGTCACGAGCAGCGGCGAGATCGCGAAGATCAGCGCCGCGACCAGCGCCATCGCCTTGCCGTCGCGCCGCCCGATCAATGCCGCGACGACGACTGTCGCGGTGCCAGTCAGGATCGAGAGCCCGCGCTGGACGACGGGTGCGGTATCGAGCCCGACCATCTGGAGCCACAGTGTATTGAGGTGATGATTGTTGTCGTGATTGATCTTCAGGAACACGCCCAGCGGCGTGCCGACATCATGCGCCTGAACCGCCGACCATGCCTCGTCGAGCCACAGCGCGCCTTGCGCTGCGGCGATGCGAAGCGCGAGGCCGATCGCGGCGATGGCGGCAACCGCGATCCACAGGCGACGTCCGGCGGTCATGCGATCCGGTTCCGCCCGATCAGCCGGCGGGTGGCCGGAATGCGGATCAGCGCGGCGAGGACGAACAGCCCGGCCATGACCAGTCCGAGCGTCTCGGTTCCGGTGCGGAATATCCGGCCGCCATAGCTGTAGGTGAAGACGAACCACAGCCACCACATGCCCAGCGTGTGCAGTCGCTTCCAATTCTTTCCCAGCGCTCGCATCGCGCGGTCGTTCGAGGTGGCGGCCATTGCCCACATCAGCAGATAGCCGGTGCCGCCGACGATCCAGACGATCGCCGGGCGGCTGACATCGGTCGAGGCGATCAGCCAGACAAAGGCGACGCCGTGGATCGTGTGGATCGAAGCGACGCCGAGACCGATATAGCGACGCTGCCGCAGCACTTCGCTGAACGGCCCGCCGAACATCTCGAACAACGGCCGCGCAGTGAAGGCCAGCAGGAACCAGACCGCCGCCCAGCGCGCGGTGAGCCGGGTGGCGAGGCTGAGCTGCTCCTTGTGACTGCCCGGCAGCAATGCAGCGGTTGCGCAAATGGCAAGGGCGCCGGCGGTTGCCAGCGCAATCAGCCAGGGTTTGCGCCCCCCTGCCACAGCCTCAGCCGATCGGCGGCGGCTGACGTTCGCTCCGCGGCAGCGCGGGATCGAACACCGCCCAGCCGGGCGCGGATGCGGCCCAGATCACTTCGGTCGGGCGTACGGGGTTAGGATCGTCGAACGCGCCCGCGCGAATGCCCAAAAACTCCCCGCTGACAGGTCCGGTGAACAACGGCGTGCCGCACGCACTGCAAAAGCCGCGGCGCAGTCGGTTGCCGCTGTCCGCCACGCTTTCATACCAGCGTAGCTCGCCCGAGATTTCGAGATCAGCGGTGCGATACAGCGCGTTGGTGGTGCCGTTGCCCGCACCCCAATACTGACAATCGCGGCACCAGCAGGTGCGCACCCGCACCGGATCGCCCGCAATCGCGATGCGCACCGCGCCGCACAGGCACCCTGCGCCGCTCGTCACGCCGCTCAGCCCTTGTTCTGCTGGCGCCGCGCCATGAAGGCGAGGCGTTCGAACAGCATCACGTCCTGCTCGTTCTTGAGCAGCGCGCCGTGCAGCGGCGGGATCGCCTTGGTCGGATCGCGGTTCTGCAGCACGTCGAGCGGCAGATCTTCGTGGAGCAGCAGCTTGAGCCAGTCGAGCAATTCGGTGGTCGAGGGCTTCTTCTTCAGGCCCGGCACGTCGCGGATCTCGTAGAAGATATCCATCGCCTTGCTGACCAGCACCTTCTGGATGCCGGGGAAGTGCACGTCGATGATCGCCTGCATCGTCTCGCGATCGGGGAATTTGATATAGTGGAAGAAGCAGCGGCGCAGGAACGCGTCGGGCAGTTCCTTCTCGTTGTTCGAAGTGATGACCACGATGGGGCGCTCGGCGGCGCGGACGGTCTCGCGGGTCTCATAGACATGGAATTCCATGCGATCGAGCTCCTGCAGGAGGTCGTTCGGGAACTCGATATCGGCCTTGTCGATCTCGTCGATCAGCAGGACGGGGAGCTGCGGAGAAACGAACGCCTCCCACAATTTGCCCTTGCGGATATAGTTGGCGATGTCGTGAACGCGCTCGTCGCCGAGCTGGCCGTCGCGAAGGCGGGCGACCGCGTCATATTCGTAGAGACCCTGCTGCGCCTTGGTCGTGGACTTCACGTTCCACTCGATCAGCGGCGCATTGACCGCCTTGGCAATCTCGTAGGCGAGGACGGTCTTGCCCGTGCCCGGCTCGCCCTTGACGAGCAGCGGACGACGCAGCGTAACCGCTGCGTTGACCGCGACTTTCAGATCATCGGTAGCGACGTAAGACTGGGTACCTTCGAAGCGCATCGGTATTCCTTTGAAACCCGATATGCTGCCTAGAGAGGAAGGAAAGGCTTGTCAGCCCCATGCGGCGCCGATCCGCAGCCGGCCTTACTGGTGGTGCAGGCGGTTGCCGAAGCCGGTGTTCGTCTTCGTCATCTTGACCAGCTTGCGGAGATAGCCCCGGACTTCCCGCTCGAACCGCCGCTCGTCATGGACGCCGACGCGGAGATAATCGTCCTGATCGAGCAGCCCCTTGAGCGCGTCGGCAAACCGTGCCCGATCGTTCGTCGCGTCGCTGGTCCTGAGTGCGCGGCAGACCCATTCCTCGGCCGCTGCCTTGTCGTAATCGCCCTCACAGGAACGGCCACCGCGATCGGCGCGATCCTGATCGATACGCGACGCGTTGAAACGGCTTTCCAGCCATTTGCGGACGATCTCGCCGTCCCATTCCTGCTGTAGCTCGCTCATCGGCGGCGGGGTGCCATGCCGGACGATCGCTGTCCACGCCCACAAGGGGCGCCGATGGGGTCTTAGTGCTTCCCGCGCGCGCTGGCGCGTGCTTCGAGCAGATCGAACAGGCCGCGATGCTGCGCGAACATCTGCTGTGCGCCGAACAACATGGCGCGCTCGACGCTCATCTCGCGCACCAGCGTGTCGACGACGATGATCGTCTCCTCGGCCAGCGGCAGCGTGCTGCGCGGCGCGATCAGGCCGAGCCGGGTCGCGGCGGCGTCGAGCACGTCGCGCACCGCATCCCAGTCGAGCGCCAGCGCCAGCGCCGCGCCGGTCGCGCAGCCCGCGCGGTCGGACTGGGCCAGCATGTCGAGCGCGTGACGCTGATGCTGGGCCGCGGCTTCGGCTTCGGCATGGCCGGGGGTGCTGGGCAGGGGGCCTGCGGCCGCGACGATCCGGACCAGAAACTCACGCTCGGCCACGAAGGCTTCCGCCGCCGCTTCGAGCCAATCGCGCTCTAGGCTGCCGCGCGCATGGTTCAGTGCGAGATCGATCACGCCGGGATGATTGCCGTGCAGCAGGCAGAGATAATGGACCGCATCGGCAAGGTCGCGCGGCGAGCCGCCATTGGCGGCGAGGCGGCGCAGCCACGGATGAACCTGGACGCCGTCCGACGCCGTCAGGGCGCCCATCGGTCCCGAAGCCCCGCTAAGCCGCGCGATCTGTACGGAATCAAACGGCATACGCCCCCATAACTCAAGAGTTGCCGCCCGCGGACGGGCGCTCCCCCCAATAGCGGGCAGGTATATACCGAACCCCGTAAAGACGTGGTTTATTCGGTGTTTACCTAGGTATTTTTACTGAGCGCGCTCGATCTTCTTTGCGTCATTGGGTTGCCTGAGCTGATTTCATCAAATCCTCACAACACCCTCATGCCGCTCACCTGCCGCTCCGGCAAAGCAAAGCCTCAAGCACAAGTGGAGGCAGTGACATGAACACCAGTCCGGGAAGGGCCCAGTATCGTATCGCCATGATCGTCGCGCTTGCGGCGGCGGGACTTCAGGTCTGGATGAACCTGGCGGTGGGGATCGTCGGCAATGAGGATAATCCGGTGAACCAGGGCTTTTACGGCGTCGTCGTAACAGCCGCCGCCTGCGCGTTCGTCGCACGGTTTACCGCCGACGGGATGGCGAGGGCGATGGTCGCGGTGGCCGGCGTGCAGGCGTTGCTTGCGCTCATGCTGGCAACGGCACCGTCGAATGCGCGCGATGCGATGGGCGTGATCGTGCTGAGCGGCGGCTTCATAGCATTATGGCTGATCTCGGCGGCGCTGTTCCATCGCAGCGCCTGCCTTTCGGCCCGAGGCTAGGCCGCCGCGCACCGGGAGCTGTTGGAGCGCGGCGGCCCCTTCCCGGCCACCTGGGCGGGGAATCCGGCCAAACCGATGTGACGGAAGTGAAACCAGACGCTGCCTCAGGTGTTTAAGGCGCGCCTGCTTCTTTTCGTCGGCACTTTGCACAACGTCGGATCAGGCTTTTCGTTTCGCCCAACCAAAGGGGATGCACATGAACCGCAAATATCTGATCGCCGCCGCCATCATCGGCGCGCTTCCGCTGGCCGCCTGTGGTCCGAAGACCCCCGCCGCCGAGAACGCGCTGGCCAACGCCGAAGCGACCGCCGACACGCTGGACAACCAGGCTGCGGAGATCCGTTCGGACGCGGGCAACACGGTCGACGCGATCGAAAGCGGCGCCGAGAACCGCGCCGATGCGGTCGAGAACAAGGCGGCCGCCGTCCGCGACGCCGGCGCGAACACCGCCGAGAAGATCGACGAGAAGGCGGGTCACTGATCCCTCATTTCCGCCCTCCCGCTACGGGAGACGGACAAATGAAAAGGCCGGGGAGCGATCCCCGGCCTTTTCTACTTTTGCCCGCTCGCTTTCCTCCGTCTCCGTTCAACTTGGCGCTTTGCATCCCGGCAGGGATTAAGGCAGTAATCGGGCCATGAACGTCGAGATCAGAGAAGCGAAATATTTGCGGTTGAAGCTGGGCCGCGAAGATAATTCGCGGCAACCGGTGAGTTTTCTTGTGGGTGCGCCGTTTTCATTGGATCGGGGTGTCGGCGTCCCCGGGATTGACGGTTTCGTACGCATCGCGCGTGCGCGGGTCGAGGAAAGCGGCGCGGCGCTCTTGCGGGAATTCGACGGGCAATTGGCCGCCACCGCCGGTGCCGATCAATATCAGACGGCGATGAGCTTTCTCTATGACCTGCTGGATGCACGCGCAGCGACGGACGTCGTGCAGAAGGCCGTTCTTTGCGCTCGCAAGCCATCGGCGCCGCCCTTCGACGAACGCGATCTGATCCCCGGCGAATGGGAGATCACGCGTGCGCAGCGAGGCTTGGCCAGAGCAATGCAGCTTGCACCGGACCGCTTCCCGGGCCCGATATTCACTACCAATTTCGACCCGCTGATTTCACTCGCGCTCGAAACCTGCGGGTTCAAGGTCAACACCGTGGGCATCCCGCTGGACGGATCGATCTCGGCACTCGTCAAGATGCGCACCAGCGAAGTCGATGTCTTCCATCTGCACGGCTATTGGCGCGATTCGGCGACATTGCACCGGCCGCAGCAATTGCTGTCGAAGCGTCCGCAGCTTCAGCAATCGCTGCAACGGCATCTGGATAATGTGCATCTGGTCGTCATGGCGTATAGCGGCTGGGACGATATTTTCACTACGGCGATCGCGAATTGCCTCAGCGATCCGGCATTCAACGGGACGGTGTCCTGGTGTTTCTACGAACAGGATGAAGCGCGGGTCATCGCGCAGAACCAGCGTTTGTTCGAGAAGTTCGAGGCGGGAATCGCGCAGAGCAAGATCGCGTTTTTCCGGGGCGTCGATTGCCACAGTTTCTTCGACGAACTGGCGGGGGACGTTTTCGAGGATGCGGCGGCGGGCATTGCCGCATCTCCCATGCCCGGGTGGCAAATCGTGACGCAGGCGACGCTCGAGGCCGAACCGCCACTGAGTACGGCCGAAGTGCTGCGGTTTTTCGATGGCGCCGTGCCTGCCTTGCGGCATGCGGTGAGCCCGCTCGTTCCGCGGCTCAGCAGCGTGGACGCGCTCTTGCCGCTTTTGAGGGGCAGCGTGAATGGCGGTTGCGCGCTGCAACTCGTTCGTGCCGCGAGCGGCGAAGGAAAATCGACGGCGCTGTTGCAGGTCGCGACGGCTGCGGTGTCGGGCGGCGAGTGGGTCGCGCTATATTGCCCGGGATCGGATGCCGGGTTGAATGCCGATATTGTCTCGCAACTCGATCCGTCGCGGAACTGGCTGATCGTCCTGGACGATGCCGAGAATTATATCGACGAACTGTGGCTGGCCATTGGCAAGTTGCACGCGCTGGGTCGGAAGAACGTCTTCTTCCTGCTCGCAGCGCGCGATACCGACTGGCGTCTGAAAGGCGGCGAGAAGAAGTCATGGTCGACCCGGGTCAATCGGCTGGACGACGTGACATTGGGCTCGATTGGCGAGGGGGATATCGGCCTGATCGTCGATGCCTGGGCAGCGCAAGGTGAAGAGGGACTGCGCGCGCTGGGCAGCACCGCAAGCCGCGATGCCCGTATCCGCAAGTTCATGGACGCGGTCGGCGCGCAAGACGGGCAGCCCGGACAGGGTTCGTTCTTCGGGGGGCTTCTCGACACCCGCTTCGGCGCGAAGGGGCTCGTCGATCACCTCGTGCCTCTGCTCGAGTTTCTCCGGACCAGGCCGATCGAAGGTGGGACGGGCACGTTGTTCGATGCGCTGCTGTACATCGCCTGTTGCCACGCCACGGGAATGATCGGGCTGAATGTCCGCGTGCTGGCCATGCTGTGTGGATTACCGGCCTTTCGCGTGTCCGGAGCGATCATGACGCCGCTCGGCATAGAGCTGGGAGCCTCCGAAGTACGCGGCCATGCGCTGACCCGGCACAAGCGTGTCGCCGATGCGATTCTGGTCGCGGCTGACCGTCTGGATGCCGATTTGAGCGCGATATGGCCGCGGCTGATCGATGCGACGGTCAAATCGTCGGACGATGAGAAGGTCGGCGACACCTTTTCGCAGATCATTCTTGCCGGCTCGCGCCTGAAGCGTGATTTGCCTCAGGAGCTTTCCGAAAGCCTGCGTGACGAGATCGCGATTGCCGCCGCTGAAGCGGCTGTCGTGGCGATGCCGACATGGACAGGAGTCATCAGTGCGCTGGCACATGCATTGCGCTCTGCCGGGCACCCTCAGGAAGCGTTCGACCTCCTCAGGACGAAATTGCCGACCCTCAAAAATACGGTCGACAAGGCAATCGTCGTTCGCGGCTATTTCTACGAATGGAGTACTTGCGCCGGCAATTTGCCGGGCCGGCAGGGGTCGGTGATGGACGCCTGGCTTGCCGCCATCTCGCTGTCGGATCTGTTGCCGGTCGAGCTGACGTTCGAACAGGCAAAAATGTCCTGTGCCGGCCTGGGGAGCGTGTTCAGGCGCCTGGCGGGCGACGCGACCGGAACCTATGCCAAAGGGCGCCGCGCAGTCATCGACCTTGGCTGGCTGGCCAAACCCGATCAACGCGCGACCGGCATCCTCGCAGGGCATCAGCGCGAGCTCGACGCATCGGGCATTTCCAAGTCAGCGGATATCGATCAAGCCATATCCTGGCTGACGGATGCCGCTTTCGCCGCTCAGGAGGAATTGCAGGACCCCCTCCTTCGCAATTTGAAGGAGGGGAGGCTGGCCTTCACGCGATTGAAGGCGCTCCTACTGGTCCAGAAATGACCGCATCTTCCGCGAACGCGACGGGTGCTTCAGCTTCCTGAGCGCCTTCGCTTCGATCTGACGGATGCGTTCGCGGGTGACCGAGAACTGCTGGCCGACTTCCTCGAGCGTGTGATCGGTGTTCATGCCGATGCCGAAGCGCATCCGCAGCACGCGTTCCTCGCGCGGGGTGAGGCTGGCGAGGACGCGGGTGACCGTTTCCTTGAGGTTCGCCTGGATCGCGGCATCCACCGGGATGACCGCGTTCTTGTCCTCGATGAAGTCGCCGAGGTGCGAATCCTCTTCGTCGCCGATCGGCGTTTCGAGCGAGATCGGCTCCTTGGCGATCTTCATCACCTTGCGGACCTTCTCGAGCGGCATGCTCAGGCGCTCCGCCATTTCCTCGGGGGTGGGCTCGCGGCCCTGCTCGTGGAGGAACTGGCGGCTGGTGCGGACCAGCTTGTTGATCGTCTCGATCATGTGGACCGGGATACGGATCGTGCGCGCCTGATCCGCGATCGAACGCGTGATCGCCTGACGGATCCACCAGGTCGCGTAGGTGCTGAACTTGTAGCCGCGGCGATATTCGAACTTATCGACCGCCTTCATCAGGCCGATATTGCCTTCCTGGATGAGGTCGAGGAACTGCAGGCCACGGTTCGTATATTTCTTCGCGATCGAGATCACGAGACGCAGGTTCGCCTCGACCATTTCCTTCTTGGCGATACGCGCCTCGCGCTCGCCCTTCTGGACCATGTTCACGATGCGGCGGAATTCGCCCAGCGCCATGCCGGTCGCCTGGCTGATCTCGCTGATCTCGATGCGGATGCGATCGACGGCGCCGGCTTCGTTCTCGGCGAAGGCCGCCCACTTCTTGTCGATCTTCGCAACGGTGGCGACGAAGCTCTCGTCGAGCTCGTGATCGACATAGCGGTCGAGGAAGTCCTTGCGCGACACCTTGTGGCGCTCGGCAAGGCGCAGCATCTGGCCGCCCAGCGCGGTCAGGCGCCGGTTGAAGCTGTAGAGCTGGTCGACAAGATATTCGATCTTGGCGTTGTGGAACTGGACCGATTCGACTTCGGCGGTCAGATCCTCGCGCAGCTTCTGATACTTGCGCTCTTCCGCAACCGGCAGCTCGCCGCCGGCGGCCATCGAATCGAGGCGCTGCTGCTGGAGCTTGCTGAACTTCTTGTAGATCGCGGTGATGTTGGCGAACCGCTCCAGCGCCTGCGGCTTGAGCTGCTCTTCCATCTGGGCGAGGCTGAGGGTGTTGTCTTCCTCTTCGTCGTCCGAAGGCCGCGGGGTGCGGCGCTCGGTCATCGAATCCTCGTCCTCTTCGTCGGCGGACGCCTCTTCGGGCTCTTCCTCTTCCTTGAAGGTCGCGCCAGCGGTCTTCTCGCTGATCTCGCCGTTATCGTCTTCCTCGGCACCTTCGACCTGCTCGGCCGACGGCCCCTTGGAGAGCATGGCGTCGAGATCGAGGATCTCGCGCAGCTGCATCGTGCCTTCGTTGAGGGCGTTCGACCAGGCGATGATCGCATTGAAGGTGATCGGGCTCTCGCAAAGGCCCAGAATCATCGTGTCGCGGCCGGCCTCGATGCGCTTGGCGATGGCGATTTCGCCTTCGCGGCTGAGCAGTTCCACCGCGCCCATTTCGCGCAGGTACATGCGCACGGGATCGTCGGTACGGTCGACGACTTCCTTCTTCTTGGTTTCGAGCGCGGGACCGCCATCGTCGCTGCCGCTGTCGGCATCGACTTCGTCCGGGGTATCGTCCTCGGGCTCGGCATCCTCGCCGGCGTCTTCATTCTCGACGACGTTGATGCCCATGTCGTTCAGCGCCGACATGACGTCCTCGATCTGCTCCGAGGTCATCTGATCCTGCGGAAGCATCTCGTTGAGCTGGTCGACGGTGATGTAACCGCGCTTCTTGGCGCGGGCGACAAGCTTCTTGAGCGTGCCTTCGTTGAGGTCGATCAGCGGCGCGTCGCCCGTTTCACCGGTATCTGCGTCCGCCAGGGGTGCCTTCGCCATCAAATGCCCTCGAAATAAGATGGCGGCTATTTTAATCGCCGCCTAATCGTCCAAATCTTCTTCATCCGCAAGCATCAGATTTGCAAGGCGCGCTTCGAGCTCCTGACGCTTCCTCGAAAGCGCCACCTGACGGGTGAACGCTTCCTCCGAACCATCCCTGCTCAACGCAGCGGTTGCCTCGGCGAGCGCGGCGTCCACCGCCGGCTGCGCCACCATAACGGCGATCGCTTCGTTGAGATCCTCGCGCGCCCTTGCCTCGTCCACCGCAGCGCGGCGGGTGAAGGAGAAGGGAAGCGTATCGGCTCTCAACAGATCGCCCGCCACCTGATCGAATCCGGATTTCGCCAATATGGTGAGGATGCGCGCGCTATCAAGCTGCTGATCTTCCAGCGCGACATGGATCACGGCTTCGAACAGGCGGCCGAGCGCGCCGGAGGTGCTGCGCAGGCTGCCAAGCACTTCCATATGGCGTGCGATTTCGGCGGGATGGCGGATCAGCCCGGCAAGCACGGCGCGGGCGAGGATCGGATCGAGGCCGCTCGCCTGTACGCCCTTCACCTTCTCCGAAGGCGGCGGTTCGGGCGGTTGCCAGCCACCGCGACCGCCCTTGGCGTTGCGGGGGCGCTGGGGCGTGAACTGACGATCGCGTGGCTGGAATTCGCGTGGGCCGCGGCCAAAATGCGCGTCGATCCGCTGGCGGAATTCCGCCATATATTCCGACTTCACGTTGGGGTCGGCGATCGTTCCCGCAAGCTCGCTCAACCGCGCCTTGAGGCCTGCGCGCTGTTCGGGCGTGTCGAGCGGCCCGGCGGCGACTTCATGCGCCCAGAGGCGGCTGACGAGCGGCTCGGGCGATTTGAGCAGCGCCTCGAACGCGGCGGGCCCCTTCGCGCGCACCAGATCGTCCGGGTCCATGCCGTCGGGCAGCGTGACGAATGCCAGGCTGCGGCCGGGCTGGAGATGGGGCAGAGCGCGGTGCGCGGCGCGGATCGCGGCCTTCTGGCCCGCATTGTCGCCGTCGAAGCAGAGCAGGGGGACATCGGCCATGCGCCACAGCCGCTCGATCTGATGCTCGGTCAGCGCGGTGCCCAGCGGAGCGACCGCTTCGCCGAACCCGGCCTGCGCCAGCGCGATCACGTCCATATAGCCTTCGACCGCGATGATGCGGCCGGTCTTGCGCGCGACGGCCTGGGCCTTGTCGAGATTGTAGAGGGTGCGGCCCTTGTCGAAGAGCGGGGTGTCGGGCGAGTTGAGGTATTTCGGTTCGCCTTCGCCGATCACCCGGCCGCCGAACGCGATCGTGCGGCCCCGCGCGTCGCGGATCGGGATCATCAGGCGGCCGCGGAACCGGTCGTACGGTTCCTTCTTCTCGACCGAGATCAACAGACCCGCCTCGATCAGCATCGGATCGCCGTAGGTCTTGAGTGCTTCCTTCAGCTTGCCGCGCGAATCGGGGGAGAAGCCCATGCCGAATTCGCGCGCGGTGGCTTCGCTGATGCCGCGCCGCTGGAGCACGGCGCGCGCTTCGCTGCCTTCGATCCCGTTAAGCCGCTCGATGAACCACTTTGCGGCATCGTCCATCGCTTCGTGCAGGCCCTTGGCGCGTTGTGCGCGCTCGACCGACTGGCGGTCCTGCTCGGGCATTTCCATGCCGGCGGCCTGAACCAGCTCCTTCACCGCATCGATGAAGGGCAGGCCGCGCTGATCGGTCATCCAGCGGATGGCATCGCCATGCGCGCCGCAGCCGAAGCAATGATAGAAGCCCTTGTCGTCGTTGACGTAGAAGGACGGGGTCTTCTCGTTGTGGAACGGGCAGCATGCACGGAATTCGCGCCCGGCCTTCTGGAGCTTGGTGGTCTTGCCGATCAGGCTCGAGAGAAGGGTCCGGGCGCGGAGCTCGTCCAGGAATTGGGGTGTGAGGCTCACCTCAGCTCAACGCGGCCTTCACCGCGGCGCTGGCCTTGCTCATGTCGAGCGTGGTCGCGTGGCGGGCCTTCAGTTCGGCCATCACGCGGCCCATGTCCTTCATGCCGCTGGCGCCCAGTTCGGCCTTGATGGCTTCGATCGCGGCAGCGGTTTCGGCGTCGCTCATCGCCTGCGGCAGGAAGCGTTCGATCACCACCACTTCGGCGGCCTCGGCGTCGGCCAGTTCCTGGCGATTGCCCTTGGTGTACATCTCGATCGACTCGCGGCGCTGCTTGACCATCTTCTGCAGCACTTCGACCACGAGCACGTCGTCATCGTCCGGCGCCTTGCCGGTGCGCGCCTCGATATCGCGATTCTTGATCGCCGACTGGATCAGGCGGATCGTGGCGGTCGAAGCCTTGTCGCCGCCCTTCATGGCAGTGACGAGGGCGGTCTTGATGTCGTCGCGGATCATTTTCTTCTCTCGTGAATCGTCGTCGAGCCCGCTGATAGACCCGGGAACCGGTTGACGCGAGGGGGCATGGGGTCTAGCGGGCGGCACTTAGCGACATCGCTGCGAACCCTGATGGAGAGCCACCCCTAAATGGCCGAAGCCAAACCCATGTCCGTGCCTGCTGGAGCTACCGGTGTCCTGGTGCTCGCGAGTGGAGACGTGGTATTCGGCCGAGGGTTCGGCGCGGAAGGGCAAGCGGTCGGCGAAGTGTGCTTCCACACCGCGATGACCGGCTATCAGGAGATCATGACCGATCCGAGCTTCGCCGGTCAGATCATCAACTTCACCTTCCCCCACATCGGCAATGTCGGCGCGAATCCCGAGGATATCGAAGCCGACGGGCCGCATGCTCTGGGCATGATCGTCCGCGAAGACGTGACCGAGCCTTCGAGCTTCCGTGCGACCGAACATCTCGATGTGTGGATGAAGAAGCATGCGCGGATCGGCCTGTCGGGGATCGATACGCGGGCGCTCACTCGCCGCATCCGGACGGGCGGCGCGCCCAACGGGGTGATCGCGCATTCGGCCGCGGGCGAGTTCGACATTCCGACATTGCTCCAGATGGCTCGCGAATGGCCGGGGCTGGAAGGCATGGACCTGGCCATCACCGTTACCACCGAGACCCATTTCGGCTGGGAAGGCGGCGTGTGGCGGCTCGGCTTCGGCTATGGCGGCGAAGGCGCGGAAGACACGCGCCCGCATGTCGTGGCGATCGATTACGGCTCGAAGCGCAACATCTTCCGCAATCTGGTGCAGGCCGGCGCGAAAGTGACCGTGCTGCCAGCGACCGCGACCTTCGATCAGGTGATGAGCTTTGCGCCCGATGGAATCTTCCTGTCGAACGGCCCCGGCGATCCCGCCGCGACCGGCGAATATGCCGTGCCGGTAATCCGGCAGTTGCTGGAGACCAACAAGCCGTTGTTCGGCATCTGCCTCGGGCACCAGCTGCTCGGCCTCGCGGTGGGCGCGAAGACCAGCAAGATGCATCAGGGCCATCGCGGCGCGAACCATCCGGTCAAGCGGCTGAGCGACGGTGCGGTCGAGATCACCTCGATGAACCACGGCTTCGCGGTGGAGACCGAGACGCTGCCGGCGAATGCGCGCGAGACGCATGTGTCGCTGTTCGACGGATCGAACTGCGGGTTCGAACTCACCGACCGGCCGGCATTTTCCGTGCAGTATCACCCCGAGGCCAGCCCGGGGCCGCAGGATAGCTTCTATCTGTTCGAGCGGTTTGTGGGGATGATGCGGTGAAGCTCTCGACCTTCGTGAAGGTCTTCGTGGCAGCGCTCTATAATGAGACTCGTCTGCGCGGAACCCCTCGATTTCGCGTCGGGGAAATTCTCGATCGTTACTCGCTTACTCTTGAGCCTGTTTGGCGCAATCAAGTGTTAGATGATAACGAACTAAAGTACTACGTTGATATAACTCGACATATTGGGCCACCACAAGATCAGCGCGTCGCTCTTACACCCGACGGGTTTCGGTGGGTTGAAGATGAAATCGGTGAAAATGTAGCGCAGTTTCTTGAGCAGCACGGTGCAGGGTACCGTGACCCTTCCACTGAGCGTCCAACACCACCGACATCGGTCGATAGTCGTGGCTGGACGGGTCTGCCGTCCGAATTTGAGCTCAATGAAGAAAAGAAGGCTTCTTTGATCTCTCTGCTCAACGACGCAGAAAGGACATTGGACTCACTCGGCGCGGGCAATAGCGATAAGGCAATGGCTCGGGCGTACATTGTGGCAGTGAGAGCTCTTGCCGACACACCTGATCCACCTGTTGATCTTATCTGGGAGATAATCGGCCGTGCGAACTCGATAGCAGGCATTGCCTCGCTCTTCGTATCTATAATCGCGCTTTTTCAAGTGGTTGCTTAAACAATGCCCAAACGCACCGACATCTCCTCCATCCTCGTCATCGGCGCGGGCCCCATCGTCATCGGGCAGGCGTGCGAGTTCGATTATTCGGGCACGCAGGCGATCAAGGCCCTGAAGGAAGAGGGCTATCGCATCGTCCTGGTCAATTCGAACCCGGCGACGATCATGACCGATCCCGAGCTGGCCGACGCGACCTATGTCGAGCCGATCACGCCGGCGATCGTGGCGAAGATCATCGAGAAGGAGCGGCCCGACGCCGTCCTGCCGACGATGGGCGGGCAGACCGCGCTGAACACCGCGCTGGCGCTGGCCAATGACGGCACGCTGGAGAAGTTCGGCGTAACCATGATCGGCGCCAATGCCGAAGCGATCGACAAGGCCGAGGACCGGCTGAAGTTCAAGGACGCGATGACGAAGATCGGGCTGGAAAGCGCCCGTTCGGCAATCGCGCATTCCGAAGCGGAGGCGCTGGCGGGACTGGAGACGGTCGGGCTGCCCGCGATCATCCGGCCGAGCTTCACGATGGGCGGATCGGGCGGCGGCATCGCGTATAATCGCGAGGAATTCCTGACCATCGTGCGGACGGGCCTAGACCTGTCGCCGACCACCGAGGTGCTGATCGAGGAATCGCTGCTCGGCTGGAAGGAATATGAGATGGAGGTCGTGCGCGACAAGCACGACAACGCCATCATCATCTGCTCGATCGAGAATGTGGATGCGATGGGCACCCACACCGGTGACTCGATCACCGTCGCGCCGGCGCTGACGCTGACCGACAAGGAATATCAGATCATGCGCAACGCCAGCATCGCTGTGCTGCGCGAGATCGGCGTGGAAACGGGCGGTTCGAACGTTCAGTTCGCAGTCAATCCGAAGGATGGCCGCCTGATCGTGATCGAGATGAACCCGCGCGTCAGCCGCTCGTCGGCGCTGGCGTCGAAGGCCACCGGCTTCCCGATCGCCAAGGTCGCCGCAAAGCTGGCGGTCGGCTATACGCTCGACGAGATCACCAACGACATCACCGGCGCGACGCCGGCGTCGTTCGAGCCGACGATCGATTACGTCGTCACCAAGATCCCGCGCTTCGCGTTCGAGAAGTTCAAGGGCGCCGAAGCGACGCTCGGCACTGCGATGAAGTCGGTCGGCGAAGTGATGGCGATCGGCCGCAACATCCATGAATCGATGCAGAAGGCGCTGCGCGGTCTGGAGACTGGCCTGAGCGGCTTCAACGATGTCGACCGGCTGGTGGGCGCGCCGCGCGCCGAGATCGAAGCTGCGCTGGCCATTCGCTCGCCCGACCGGCTGCTGATCGCGGCCCAGGCCCTTCGGGAAGGCTTCACCCAGGCCGAAGTGCAGGCGTTGACCGCCTATGACCCGTGGTTCCTCGCGCGGATCGGCGAGATCATCGAAGCCGAGGCCGAAGTGGCCGCGAACGGCTTGCCTCAGGATGCCGCCGGGATGCGGCGCCTGAAGGCAATGGGCTTCAGCGACAAGCGTCTGGCCTATCTGGCGCTGAAATCGGTGCATCTGCGCGCCGGTTCGGAACAGATGGCGCGCAGTTCGGGCCTGATCGGCGAAGTCGTAAACGCGATGACCGGCGGCGTGACCGAGCTGGAAGTGCGCAAGCATCGCCACCGGCTGGGCGTGCGCCCGGTGTTCAAGCGGATCGACACCTGCGCGGCCGAGTTCGAAGCGAAGACGCCCTATATGTACTCGACCTACGAGGCTCCGATCTTTGGCGAGCCCGAGAACGAGTCCAATCCGAGCGACCGGCGCAAGGTGGTGATCCTGGGCGGCGGTCCGAACCGGATCGGGCAGGGGATCGAGTTCGATTATTGCTGCTGCCATGCCTGCTTCGCGCTGGCGGACGCGGGCTATGAAACGATCATGGTCAACTGCAACCCGGAAACGGTTTCGACCGACTATGACACGTCGGACCGCCTTTATTTCGAGCCGCTGACGGCCGAGGACGTGCTGGAAATTCTCGAAATCGAGAAGACCAACGGCGAACTGGTCGGCGTGATCGTCCAGTTCGGCGGGCAGACCCCGCTAAACCTGGCCAAGGCGCTGGAAGAGGCGGGAATCCCGATCCTCGGCACATCGCCAGATGCGATCGATCTGGCCGAGGACCGCGAGCGCTTTGCAGCGCTGGTCGCCAAGCTTGGCCTTCGCCAGCCCGACAACGGCCTGGCGCGCAGCCGGGATGAAGCCGTCGCAGCGGCG
Source organism: Sphingomonas sp. G-3-2-10 (assembly GCF_012927115.1). Lineage (NCBI taxonomy): Bacteria > Pseudomonadati > Pseudomonadota > Alphaproteobacteria > Sphingomonadales > Sphingomonadaceae > Sphingomonas > Sphingomonas sp. G-3-2-10. The sequence continues at coordinate 959,619 of NZ_JABBFY010000001.1, forward strand.
GAGCGGATCGGCTATCCGGTGCTGATGCGGCCTTCGTACGTGCTGGGTGGCCGCGCGATGGAAGTGGTCGATACGCTTCAGCAGCTCGACGATTATATCCAGACTGCGGTGCAGGTATCCGGCGACTCGCCGGTGCTGATCGATCAGTATCTGCGCGACGCCGTGGAAGTGGATGTCGACGCGATCTGCGACGGCACCGATGTGGTGGTCGCAGGCGTGCTGCAGCATATCGAGGAAGCCGGGGTCCATTCGGGCGACAGTGCCTGCTCGATCCCGCCCTATAGCCTGTCCGCCGAAATCGTCGCCGAGATCGAGCGCCAGACGGTGGCGCTGGCACATGCGCTCAAGGTCGTCGGGCTGATGAACATCCAGTTCGCCGTGAAGGACGGGCTGGTCTATCTGATCGAAGTCAATCCGCGCGCCAGCCGCACGGTGCCGTTCGTCGCCAAGGCGATCGGTGCACCGGTCGCCAAGATCGCCAGCCGCGTGATGGCGGGCGAGAAGCTGGCGAACCTGCCCGGGATCGACCGCAACATCGATTATATCGCGGTCAAGGAAGCCGTGTTCCCGTTTAACAAATTCCCCGGCGTCGACCCGGTCCTGTCACCGGAAATGAAGAGCACCGGCGAAGTGATGGGGATCGATCGCGATTTCGCGACAGCCTTCGCCAAGGCGCAGCTGGGGGCGGGGACCGTGTTGCCCGCGTCGGGCACGTTGTTCGTCAGCGTGAAGGATACCGACAAGGACGTGGTGTTGCCCGGCGTCAGGCTGATGGCGGATCTGGGCTTTTCGATCATCGCGACCACCGGCACGGCGGCCTATCTGCGCGAGCAGGGCCTGGCGGTGGGCGACGTCAACAAGGTGGCGCAGGGCCGCCCGCATATCGTCGACCGGATCGTCGATGGCGATGTGGCGATCATCTTCAACACCACCGAAGGCTGGCAGTCGCTGAAGGACAGTTCGGACATCCGGCGGTCCGCGCTGGGGCTGAAAGTTCCCTATTTCACGACGGCCCAGGCCAGCGTCGCGGCTGCCCGTGCGATAGAATCGCTTTCCCGCCAGAGCCTTGAAGTCTGCCCCCTCCAGTCCTATTATTCGCAGTCGCACAATTGAATCCCCCACCATCGGAGTGACTGTGCGGGCGCCTCATGGGAGAGGCGCTTGGGGAAAGGGGCGTTGACGAAGGACGAAGAGTGATGGCGACGGTCGACAAGATGCCGATGCTGCAGGAAGGTTACGAGAAGCTCACCGCCGAGTTGAAGCGACTCAAGATCGAGCGACCGCTGATCGTGGATGCGATCGAGGAAGCGCGCGCGCATGGCGATCTCTCGGAAAACGCCGAATATCACGCCGCCAAGGAACAGCAGGGCCAGAACGAAGCCACGATCGCGGATATCGAAGGCAAGCTGAGCCGCGCCCAGATCATCGACCCCAAGGAGCTGACCGGCGACAAGGTGGTGTTCGGCGCGACCGTGACCTTGCTCGACGAGGACGACAAGCCGATCCGCTACCAGATCGTCGGCGAGACCGAGGCCGATGCCGCACGCGGCCGCATCTCGTACAATTCGCCGATCGGCCGCGCGCTGATCGGCCGCAAGGTCGACGAAGAGGTCGAGGTCTCGGTGCCTGCGGGCGACCGTTACTATCTCGTCTCGGCGATCGAGTTCATCTGATCCCGCTCCCTCCCTGCGGGGGAGGGTTAGCGGTGAGCTGGAAAAGGCCGGGCCCTATGCCCGGCCTTTTTCTTTTGTCGTGCAGTCGCGGGCGATCACCCGCGCCCCTTGATCAGCGCCGAGCGCAGGCATTCGCACACCAACTCGTCGCGCTGGTTGAACATGCGGTGCTTCCACGTGACGATGCCCTGGCCCGGCCGCGACTTGCTGGGGCGCAGTTCGACCACTTCGGTTTCGGCGCGCAGCGTGTCGCCGATGAACACCGGCTTGGGCATCACCAGCTTGTCATAGCCCAGGTTCGCGACCAGCGTTCCCAGCGTCGTATCGGTGATGCTCAGCCCGATCATCAGGCTGAACGTGAAGGTGCCGTTGACGAGGATCTGCCCGAACTCGCTGGCCTTCGCCGCCTCGGCGTCGAGGTGCAGCGGCTGGGTGTTGTGGGTCATCGTCGTGAACAGGAGATTGTCGGTCTCGGTCACGGTGCGGCGCAGTTCGTGGACGACGGTGTCGCCGATCTGCCATTCCTCGAAAAATCGTCCGGCCATCGGCCTCAGTCTCCAGTCTTCAGATGCAGTTTCATGCCGACATGGCTCTGCACGAAACCGAGCCGCGCGTAAAACCGGTGCGCGGGGGTGCGCGTCGCGGTCGAGGTGAGCTGGACCATGCGGCAATCGCGGGCGTTGCATTGCTCGACCGCCCACAGGATCATCTGTTCGCCCAGCCGCCGGTTGCGCAAATGGCTGGCGATGCGCACCGCTTCGATCTGGCCGCGCCATGCGCCGCGAAACGACAGGCCGGGGAGGAAGCTCAACTGGAGCGTGCCCACCACCTCGCCATCCAGCTCGGCGACGATCAGATTCTGGTTCGAATCTCTCCGAATTGCATCGAACGCGCTCAGATAGCGCGGATCGAGCGGCAGCGACGGATCCTCGCGGGTGCGGCCGCTTTCGTCGTCGTACAGCAATGCGATGACGGCGGGCAGATCGTCCTGCGTTGCGGCCCGCATGGTCAGTTCACCCATTCGTCACCCTCCATCTCCAGCTCATCCCGGCAGGCTCTGGCGCACGTTTTTGCAGGGGTGTAGCGACCCGGCCATACATGATTTCCGGGAGAGAATGATGAAGACTCGCGCCCTGTTCCTCGCCGTGCTGCTGGCGACCTCGGCCTGCAATTCCGCTACCGTGACGCCCGCCGGAACCGGCATCGGCGTCGATCTCGCGGGCCTCGACAAGAAGGTAAAGCCCGGCGACGATTTCGACGAATACGCCAACGGCACCTGGCGCGCCAAAACGGAGATTCCGGCGGACCGTTCGCGCACCGGCGTGTTCCTCGACGTGGCGAACAAGGCCGAAGCGAACAATGTCGCGATCATCGCCGCCGCGCAGAAGGCCAATGCCGCGACGGGGACCGATCAGCGGCGGATCGCGGACTGGTATGCCAGCTTCACCGACACGGCGGCGATCGAAAAGCGCGGGATGGCGCCGATGCAGCCCGAACTGGCCGCAATCGCAGGCCTGAAGGACAAGACTGAGCTCTCGAAGATGCTGGGCGGCAATGTGCAGGCCGACCTCGACCCGCTGAACGCGACCAATTTCGAGACAGAGAATCTGTTCGGCCTGTTCGTCAGCCAGGGCTTCGACACGCCCGATGCCACGGTGCCTTATGTGCTGCAGGGCGGACTGGGGCTTCCGGACCGCGACTATTACCTCTCGGAAAAGCCCGAGATGGTGACGATCCGGACCGCCTACAAAGCCTATATCGTCAAGCTCTTGACGCTTGCGGGTGTGAGTGACCCTGCCGCGCGAGCGGACCGGATCATGGCGCTGGAGACGCGGATCGCCTCGGCGCACACCGACAATCTGACCTCGCAGGATGCGCACAAGGCGAACAACCCGTGGAAGAAGGCCGACTTCGCAAAGAAGGCGCCGGGGATCGACTGGGACGGCTTCTGGGCGGCGGCGGGGCTGGGCAGCCAGCAGGACTTCATCGTGTGGCATCCGGCCACGGTGATCGCCACCGCGAAGCTGGTAGCCGACGCGCCGCTTCAGGACTGGCAGGACTGGCTGACCTTCCACCGCATCAATGAAGTCACCGACGTGCTGCCCGCGGCGCTGGATCAGGCGCATTTCGACTTCTTCAACAAGACGCTGAATGGCCAGCAGCAGCCCCGCCCGCGCGACAAGCGCGCGATCTCGAGCGTCAACACCTGGCTCGGCGATGCGATGGGCAAGCTCTATGTCGAGCAATATTTCCCCGCATCGTCGAAGACCGAGATCCAGACGATGGTCGCCGGCATCCTGAAGGCGTTCGACCAGCGCGTGGCGGACCTTCCCTGGATGACCGCCGCTACCAAGGCCGAGGCGCGCAAGAAGATCGAAACGATGCAGGTCGGCATCGGCTATCCCGAGACGTGGCGGAGCTATGCCTCGCTGGAAGTGAAGGCGGACGATCCGGTCGGCAACCTGCGCCGCGCGCAGAAGGCCGAGACGGCGCATCAGCTCGCCAAGATCGGCAAGCCAGTCGACCGCAAGGAATGGTGGATGACGCCGCAGACGGTAAACGCGGTGAACCTGCCGCTGCAGAACTCGCTGAACTTCCCCGCGGCGATCCTGCAGGCGCCGTTCTACGATCCGGCCGCCGATGCCGCGAGCAACTATGGCTCGATCGGTGCGATCATCGGGCACGAGATCAGCCACGGCTTCGACAATCTGGGCGCGGACTTCGATTCGACCGGGCGGCTGCGCAACTGGTGGTCCAAGGAAGACCTTGCACATTTCGAAGCAGCCGGCACCGCGCTGGCGGCGCAGTATGACGCCTATGAAGTGTTCCCGGGGCTGAACCTGAACGGCAAGCTGACCCTTGGCGAGAATATCGCCGATGTGGCCGGTCTGTCGGCGGCCTATCAGGCCTATCGCGCGTCGCTGGGCGGCAAGGAAGCGCCGGTGATCGGCGGCCTGACCGGCGACCAGCGTTTCTTCCTCGCCTTTGCGCAGAGCTGGCGGGCCAAGGCGCGCGAGCAGCAGCTTCGTGCACAGGTGGCGACCAACGGCCATGCGCCGGACCGCTGGCGGGCGATGACGGTGCGCAACCTCGACGCGTGGTACACGGCGTTCAACGTCCAGCCGGGCGAGAAGCTGTTCCTCGCGCCGGACAAGCGGGTGAAGGTGTGGTGATCTTTGTCCCTCTCCCCTTGTGCGAGAGGGAGGGAGCGAACCTTCCTTCTCCCACAAGGGGAGAAGGAGTTAAGCAGTAACGATCACGCCATTCTCGACCGTGACCGGCCAGGGCATCAGCCTTGCGCCGGTGCACGGGCCGCCGACGCACAGGCCGTCGTCGAGGCGGAACAGCGCGCCGTGCCAGCTGCACTGGATCAGGTCGCCGCTATCGGTGAGATAGCCGTCGAGCTGCTGCGCCATCGGTACGCCCATATGCGGGCAGCGATCGACATAGCCGGTCACCTCGTCACCCCGGCGGATGACGAAGCCGTGGAAGCGGCCGGCGCGCATTTCGAGGACGAAATTGCGCGCCTTGCCATCGGCGATCAGATCGAGCGGGCCGAGCTTCACGCCTGAGGGTGTCTCCGTCAGGCGCGCGGGCGTCACGGGAGTTTCGCCTTGGGGAAACCCGCCCATGCCGCGTCGTAATCGGGCTGGGCGTGGTCGCGCGCGAATTTGGTCGGCCTGTAGGGCCAGCAGGTCTCGACCATGAACGCCATCGTGCTCTCGATCTTGTGCGGCTTGAGCGTGGCGTTGGTCGCGCCTTCCCAGCTCGTTACGTCGGGACCGTGGCCGGCCATCAGATTGTGGAGCGAAATGCCACCCGGCGCGAAACCGTCCGCCTTGGCGTCGTAGGCGCCGTGGATCAGGCCCATCGCTTCGCTCATGATGTTGCGGTGGAACCAGGGCGGGCGGAACGTGTCCTCGGCGACCATCCAGCGCGGGGGGAAGATCACGAAATCGGCGTTCGCGCGGCCCGGCACGTCGCTGGGCGAGGTCAGCACGGTGAAGATCGAGGGATCGGGATGATCGTAGCTGACCGTGTTCATCGTGTTGAACCGGGCAAGATCGTAGCGGCACGGCGCGAGATTGCCGTGCCACGCAACCACGTCGAGCGGGCTGTGCGCCAGCGTGGTGGTCCAGAGATTGCCGAGATGCTTCTGGACGACCTCGAACGGTTCGTCGCGATCCTCGAACCATGCTGCCGGGGTCTCGAAATCGCGCGGGTTGGCCAGGCCGTTGGCGCCGATCGGGCCGAGATCGGGCAGGCGGAACAGGGCGCCGTAATTCTCCGCGACATAGCCTCGCGCTTCGCCGTCGGGCAGCAGTGCGCGGAAGCGGACGCCGCGGGGGATCAGCGCGATCTGGCCGGGCTCGATATCGATGCGGCCCATCTCGGTCAGCAGCGCGAGACGGCCCGCCTGCGGGATGAACAGGAGCTCGCCATCGGCGTCGAAGAAGACGCGGGTCTCCATGTCCGTGTTCGCGGCATAGACATGAACGACCACGCCTTCGAGATCGGCGGGATCGCGGTTGACCAGCATGGTGGTCATCCCATCGATCAGGTCGGTGCCGGGCGCAGGGGCCGCGATCGGATCCCAGCGCAGCCGGTTGGGGGGCAGGGGAGCCTCAGGCGTTGCGGGAGAGAAGTTCGTCGCGCCCTGATAGCGGGTGAAGGGCGGATGCTCCGCGCTGGGGCGGAGGCGATAGAGCCAGGAGCGCTTATTCTCCGCGCGGGGGGCAGTGAAGGCGGTGCCGCTGAGCTGCTCGGCATAGAGGCCGAAGGGTGGCTTTTGCGGCGAATTGCGGCCGATGGGGAGGGCGCCGGGGACCGCCTCGGTCGAGACATGGTTGCCGAAGCCGGGGAAATATTCGGTCAATGCTGGTGCTCCGGTTGGGCCGGGGTGGAATGGCGGGCTACGCCACTGGCCACTCCCCCCGGCTCTCCTCTCCGACTCGGTGGCTGCGCGCGGCGGGCGGGCGGCCGAAACTGGCGGTTGGGACTCAGGCGTCGACTTTGATGACGCCTCTACGGATTTGATCGAGTTCGATCGACTCAAAAAGCGCCTGGAAGTTTCCGTTACCGAACCCTTCGTTACCCTTGCGTTGAATGATCTCGAAAAAGATCGGGCCGAACATGTTCTCGGTGAAGATCTGGAGCAGGATGCCCTCGTCGCCGACATTGCCGTCGATCAGGATGCGGTTCTTGCGCAGCCGCTCGAGATCCTCGCCATGACCGGGCACGCGCTTGTCGACCAGTTCGTAATAGGTCTCGATCGTGTCCTGCAACTTCACGCCGCGGGCGCGGAGGCGTTCGACGGTGTCGAAGATGTCCGGCGTGGTCAGCGCGAGGTGCTGGATGCCTTCGCCATGATATTCGCGGATGAACTCCTCGATCTGGCTCTTGTCGTCCTGGCTCTCGTTGAGCGGGATGCGGATCGCCTTGTCCGGGGCGATCATCGCCTGGCTGAAAAGGCCGGTGGCCTGGCCCTTGATGTCGAAATACTTCTGCTCCTCGAAGCCGAAGAGCGTCTTGTAGAACTCCGACCACACCCGCATCTGGCCGCGGCGGACATTGTGGGTGAGGTGGTCGAGCAGGTCGAGACCGACATTGTTTGCCGCTTCGGCTTCCTGCCAGCCGGGGATTTCGGCCCAGTCGGCATAGAGATCGACGCCGTCCTGAATGAAATAGAGATACGAGCCGCCGATGCCCTCGATAACGGTGTCGTCCTCGATCGTGCGCTTAGCGCCATGTTCGAGCGCCCATTTCATCGCGGCCTCGGGATCGGCGACGCGGAACGCCATCGCGCTGGCAGAGGCGCCATGTTCGTTGCGGAACTGCGCCACGCGGCCGTCGGCATCGCGGTTGAGCATCAGATTGATGCGGCCCTGCTTGTAGCGGGTGATGTTCTTGGTGAGGTGGCGATGGGTCGGGACGAAGCCGAGCTGTTCGAACTGCCGCGCCATCGCCAGCGGATCGGGCGAAGTGAATTCGACGAATTCGAAGCCGTTCAGGCCAAGGGGGTTGGCGGGGTCGCTCATGGGGTATCTCCTTAACGCGGCGGCTAAAGGATCGGCCAATTGGTGTCAATTGATACTAGTTGAAGCGAGCAGTTATCCACAGCTTGTGGATAAGTTGCATTTTAACCAATGTTATGTTCATAAACATGCATGACCGTAGTCAGCCTTCGTGACCGGAAGCGCGTCGACACCCGCGGCAGGATCGTCGCCGCGGCCTCGACGCTGTTCGACCGGCACGGCCTGGAAGACGTGACCGTCGATGCGATCGCCACCGCGGCGGACATCGGCAAGGGCACGGTCTATAACTATTTCGAAGCCAAGGAAGACATCATCGTCGCACTGCTGGTCGATCTCGACCGCAAGGCGCTGGCGGAGATGGCGAGCCTGCCCGCGCAGGGGATGAGCGTTGCAGAGGCGCTGGACGCGGCGGCGTGGCGGCTGATCGACAACAAGGCCGAATACCGGCCCTATGTGAAGGCGTTCCTCTCCCGCATGTTCGCGGCGGAGGACGTGTCGCCCGAGCTGGCCGATTATTACGACCAGCTCGACGAGGCCGTGGAGGCGCTGTTCGAGCGGCTGCTGGCGCGCCCGGGGATGCGGCGGGCGCTGCCGGTGGACACGCTGGTGCTGTCGTTCCGCACGATGCACATGGGCCTGATGGCGCAATGGGCGATGGAAGGCCCGCCCTATGCTGCCGCGCGGGTGCTGACGCGGCGGCATATGGCGCTGCTGGCGAAGGGGCTGGTGCTCTAGCCGTTTCCGTATGCCGAAGTTGGCGAACGCCACGCGTACCAATTGGCCCCGCGCGCACGGATTTGCGTGCCTTTCCAGTTTGGCGACCGGGATTCGGGCGCGTTGCGTTTTTGCCGCGCGGAATCCGGTACGGTCCGGAAGGGTTTCTTCAGGGTCTCACGATTTCAAAGAGCCTGAGAATAATAGTAGAACATCTCTCTGTAGGACAGCGGCCTACAGCCCTTCGCCGCCGACCCACTGGGCGTTGGAGAGGCGGCGGGCGAGGTTCCAGGTCTGGGTGCGGATATCGGGGACCGCGACGATCTCCCAGAAGGCACCGCGCGTCATCGGGCCGAGAGCGTAGAGCGCGGGGTTGATCTGTCCCTGCGAATTGATCGTCTGGGCCTGATTGTCGACATCAATGCCTAGCCGCGCTTCGTCGGCGCGGATCGTGCCGCGGGCGGCCAGCTTGCGCAGCAGTGGTTCGGCGGTGCGGGCCAGATCGGTGAGCGGACCGGTGCAGTTGACGATGCGCTGTACCGTTACGGTCTCGGAAGTTTGCTTTCCGCGGGGACGCCAGGTCAGTTCGATCCCGTCGGGGCGCTCGTCGAACGACAGGGTTTTGCCTGCGACGACCGAGAGTTGGCCGCGATCGATGATCGCCTGAAGCCGGGCGTGGACTTCGGGGGCAAGGCGATGGCGGTGGACGTCCCACCACGGGCGCAGATGGCGCAGGAAGCGGGCGCGCTGGTCTTCGGTGGCGTTGCCCCACATCGGCTGAGTGAAAGGGCGGAGCTCGTCCACCGCATTGCGCCAGCCGATCGCGTCGGCGCGGGCGCGGACATTGCCGAGCAGGGTCGAAGCATTGGTATCCGGCCGCTCGTCGATCCTCTGCCATTCGGCGCCCGGACCGTGGGGGCGGGGAAGGAGACCGCGCCGCGAAAGCGCAACGATCTTCCCGCGATAGCCATGCGCGTCGAGGGTTAGCGCGACATCGACCATCGTCAGGCCGGTGCCGATGATGAGGACTGTATCGTCCTCGCCCAGCCCCTCGGGCATCGAGGCGTCCCACGGATCTCCCTTGTAGCGGTTCGCCGAGAGCGCATCGGGATCGAGGCCGGGCGGGGAGTGGGGCGGGAGGTTGCCGACCGCGAGCACGGCGGCATCGGCGTCGATGGTGCGATCGCCCAGGATGACGCGGGCCTTCGCACCGACTTCGACATCCTCGACTTCGCCCTGGATGATGGTGAGCCGATCGCCGGCGGCGGCGCGGGTCTCGTCCAGCATCTGGCGGAGATATTCTCCATAGGTGACGCGCGGGATGAAGGCGGTGGCGGGATTTGCAACGCCGCGGCTTTCGAGCCAGCGGACGAAATGGCCGGGATCGTCGGGCAGGGCGCTCATATTTCCGGCGCGGACGTTGAGCACGTGGCTGGGATGCGCGGCGCCATAGGCCAGACCGACGCCGGGTTGCGGCGCGCGCTCGATCAGCGTGGCGCGGGGACCGTCATGGCGCAGCAGGTTGATCGCCTGAAGCGTGCCGGAAAAGCCGGCGCCGATGATGGCGACGTGGTTGATCATGGCTGGTCCCCCGGAGACGAATTCAGATCTCGTATTCGATCTGCCATTCGGGTTCCTGGAACGCGGGCCGGCGCTGGGCCATCGCAGGCTGGCGGGCGACCATCTGCGCGTAGAGCCGCTTCACCCGATCGCTGGCGGTGCGCGGGAAGATCGCCGGGAACAGCGCGTGGATCAGACAGGCGACGCCGCCGACCACCATTGTCGCGCCGAACTTTCCGGCGACCGCGGCATGTTCGGAATAGGTCTCGCCGACGCTGCGCGGGTGGGACAGGAAGAGGCGGTCAAACATGGCTGAATCGTATCCGTTGTTACGGGTTCGCCTTCCTCTACGGATTGCTTGCCGAAAAGGGAACCCGCGTGCCACGATCCGGTCTTGCGGCGGGCCGGATTCGCTCTACTGTTATCGCTAACAGGCGCGTACGCGATAGCGTTTGTGATTGCTGATATAATAATATAAATCGGCTCACGTAGAAGACGTAAGGGGAGAGGGAATGAGCGAAGCAGCGGCCGAATTGCAGGATCATCACGTCGCCACGCAGAACGAGAAGCTGGTGATCGGCGCATCGTCGCTGGGCACGGTGTTCGAATGGTATGATTTCTACCTCTACGGGCTGTTGCTGAGCTTCGTTTCGAGCAACTTCCTGACCGGCCTGAACGAGACGACCAGTTTCATCTTCGCGCTGCTGATCTTCGCCGCGGGTTTTGCCGTGCGGCCGTTCGGCGCGCTGGTGTTCGGACGGATCGGCGATCTGGTCGGGCGCAAGAACACGTTCCTGGTCACGATGGCGATCATGGGCCTTTCGACCTTCGCGGTCGGCCTGCTGCCCAGCTACGGGACGATCGGGATCGCGGCCCCGATCATCCTCGTCTCGCTTCGCCTGTTGCAGGGGCTGGCGCTGGGCGGCGAATATGGCGGCGCGGCGACCTATGTTGCCGAACATGCGCCGACGCATAAGCGCGGCCTCTACACCAGCTGGATCCAGACCACCGCGACGCTGGGCCTGTTCGCTGCGCTGCTGGTGGTGATCGGCGTACGCACCGCGATGGGCGAGGAAGCGTTCGCCGCATGGGGCTGGCGCCTTCCGTTCCTGATCTCGATCGTGCTGCTGGGCTTGTCGATCTGGATCCGGCTGAAGCTGAACGAGAGCCCGGTGTTCCTGAAGATGAAGGAAGAGGGCAAGACGTCGAAGGCGCCGCTGACCGAAGCCTTTGGCCAGTGGAGCAACCTCAAGCTGGTGCTGATCGCGCTGTTCGGCGCAGTCGTGGGGCAGGCGGTGGTGTGGTACACCGGGCAATTCTATGCGCTGTTCTTCCTCGAGAAGACGCTGCGGGTGGATGGCGCGACGGCGAACATCCTGATCGCGATCGCGCTGGCGCTGGGCACGCCCTTCTTCGTGTTCTTCGGCTGGCTGAGCGACCGGATCGGGCGCAAGCCGATCATCCTGGCGGGCTGCGCGATCGCGGCGGCAAGCTATTTCCCGCTGTTCGCGGCACTGACGACCGCCGCCAATCCGGCGCTGGCACTGGCGCAGGCGCAATCGCCGGTGAGCATCACCGCGAACCCGGCCGAATGCTCGTTCCAGTTCGATCCGGTGGGCAAGAACAAGTTCGACGGATCGAGCTGCGACATCGCCAAGGCTTTCCTCGCCAAACAGGGCGTAGCCTATCGCAACGTGCCGCTGCCGGCCGACGGATCGGTGGCGGAAGTGCATATCGGCGGCGTGGGCATTCCGGCGGTGAACCCGGCCGGTCTCGACCCAGCTGCGAAGAAGGCAGCGATCGCGGCGTTCCAGGACAAGACCCGGCTGGCGCTGGAAGTGGCCGGCTATCCCGCCAAGGCCGATCCGGCGCGGATCGACAAGGTGATGGTGGTGGCGATCCTGTTCGTCCTCGTGCTGCTGGTGACGATGGTCTATGGTCCGATCGCGGCGATGCTGGTGGAGATCTTCCCGAGCCGGATCCGCTATACCTCGATGAGCCTGCCCTATCATATCGGCAACGGCTGGTTCGGCGGGTTCCTGCCGGCGACGGCATTCGCGATGGTCGCCGCGACCGGGGATATCTATTACGGGCTCTGGTATCCGGTGGTCGCGGCTTCGGCCTGCGTGGTGATCGGGCTGTTCCTGCTGCCCGAAACGCGGGAGCGGTCGATCGACGATTGAGTTCAACCGGCGCGGCGCTTGCGATGTTGGATTTCTCCTGCTTCGTGACGCCGCGTACCGGGACCGAATTCACGCAGGATCGGACGGGATAGACCGAGCGGGCTTCGGGCAACGCTGGTACGCTGATGGGGAGGAAATCCCATCGTACCGGGGGAGACGTTCGATGAACCGCAAGCCGATTTTCGATGCCGTTCGCAAGATGCTGGACCGTGGCTTTACCAACGAGGAGGTGAAGGCGCTCGACAAGGCGTGCGACGCCGCCGAGGCGACGATCGCGGCAACCGCCGATCCGGTGCGCCCGCCGACGCCCGCCGCGCCTTCAGGCCGGAAGATTGGCGCGGCGGGTTTGAAGCTGATCCATGAATTCGAAGCGTGCGAGAAGCACCGGTCCGACGGCAAGTTCGAAGCCTATCCCGATCCGGGGAGCGGCGACGGCCATCCCTGGACGATCGGCTGGGGATCGACCGGGCCGGACATCAAGCCCGGCACGGTATGGACGCAGGCCCAGTGCGACGCGCGTTTCGCGACCGATATCCAGCGCTATGCGAACGATGTGGCCAAGGCGATCGGCGATGCGCCGACCACGGCCAGCCAGTTCGATGCGCTGGTGTCGTTCCACTATAATACCGGCGCGATCGCCACCGCGACGCTGACCCGAAAGCACAAGGCGAAGGACTATGCCGGCGCCAGGGCGGAGTTCGGGCGCTGGGTGAAGAACAACGGCACGGTGATGCGCGGGCTGGTGCGCCGCCGCGCGGCCGAGGCGGAGCTATACGCGTCGGCATGACCGGCGGCGTCATCCCGGTTTCCGCCGGGATGACGCCCTCGCGACACCGGTCCGGACGCCGCTATTCGCGACTGTCGGCCAGCGCCTCGATCGTTTCGATGTCCGGATCGCTAGCGGCGATCGTCATAGCGTCGCGAACCAGCGTTTCCGCGTCTGCATCGGTCAGCGGCGCCGGGGCGAGGGATTCGAGGCCGCCGCCACCCCAGCGCGGGCCGAAGCGGTGGACAGCGTAGAACATCACTTTCGCCTTCGTCGTGCCGACCCCGCTGCAACGCATCGCTTCGTAGAACATGCGATGCGTTTCGCGCCACGGCTCGGTCTTCACCACGCAATAATGATCATGGACGATCGAGGCGTCGCGATAGCGCCCTTCGAACGGTCCGCCGATGATGCTCCACAGCGGACGCGGGATCGATGCACCGTCGAGGCTGGCGCCCTTGGGCACCGGCCACTGCTTGCTGCTCTCCTGGATATATTCGATCGGCGCGAGCAACTCGCCCAGCCGCCCGTCCGGCAGCAGCGCGACCTGTGGCGGCAGGCCAATATAGGAGCCGAAGCCGGTGACTGTGGATTCCAGCCCGCCGCCGCCATCCGGAGCATATTCCAGCAGCGCGTGCAGATAATGGGTGGCTTCATCGAGCGTCGAGATCGCGAGTGTTTCTGTCATCGTGCCGGCTCCCCTCCGATCGGCCCGCCTCAGGCGGCGGGCACCTTGAGTTCCTCGCTCAGGATATTCTTGTTGAGCGCGTCGAGGCGCGCCTGGATCGCGACCTTGTCGTCGGCGGCGGCGCTGGCGAGCTGCTTCTTGAGCTGCTCGGCCTCGCCACGATACTTCATGTCGTTGACCAGCTTCATGCCCTCGATCAGCGCCGTCATGCTGACTTCCGCGCCGTTCCGGGCGTCGAAGAACTGCTTCATGACCCCTGCCGTAGCGACCGTCGGAGCGAAGCTCTCGAGATTCTTGCGCACCGCGCCGTCGAGGCTGATCACCACATAGGGCTCGTCGCCATTATAGACGCTGCTGTCCTTGTTGAGCAGGCCGCGCGCCGGATCGTAACGCATGCCCGAGGCGTCGAAGTTGCACATCACGCGGAAATCGGCGGTCGGCGCGGCGACGCCGGGCATGTTGAAATCGAGGCTGTCGGTGACCGAGAAGGCGGCCTTGCCGTCGATCAGGCCGTCAGCCAGCTCGGACCCGATCTTGATCAGGCCGCCAGCCGCCATCAGATACCCCGCCGCCGGCATGAGCAGCGGGATGCCCGCCGCGGTGCTGAGCCCCTTGGAGATGATCTCGAACAAGCCGCCGTCGAACCGGTCGAACGCCATTTCGACCGTGAAGTGGAACGAGTCCGTCACCACCGCCGGCGAATAGGCGACGACATTGGTGCCGTCATTGAAGGTCGACGGGGCCTTGAACCGGGTCTTGGGGCGAATGTCGTTCTGGAGGAAGTTCACGGCGCGGCTGGACGCCGCATAGACCGAATAATCCTTCAGGCCGGTGACGACCGCCATCGGCTTCGCGCTGCTGCCGAGGAACCCCTTGGTCGGATGCCGGCCGGTATAGACTTCGCGGATCAGGATGGTGAGCGGCTTGCCCAGGCCGATCGGCACGAACTGGGTGACGGCCGGGTTATTCTCGAGGCCTGCGGGCGTTTCGAACGCGGCGGCGAGCGCATGGGACTCGGCGCTTTCGAGCGACTCGAGCCCGCTGGCCACCGAAAGTTGAGAGGCGAAGTCCGCCTTGCTCAACAGCTTGTCTCCGAGAATTCTATAGACGGCCATGAGATCACCCCTTCTCGTCTCAGTGCAAATCTGGCAAATCATTCACTATAACGCAGATAGAGGCAAGTTGTCGTTGGATTGATTTAGGTTTGTCTTCGGGGGAGATTCGGCGTGGCAAGCAAGAATGATGACATTCACGAAATTAATGCCATTTCGGATGAAGATAAGGCCAAGTCATTGGATCAGCCTGAGAATGGCGATGACATGCATGCCGATCCCGATGCGCCGGTCGAGTCCGTAGGGGGGCTGGAAGCCGCGGTGAGGCAATGGCGCGTGGCGAAAGCGCTCGAGACGCTGCGGATCCAGATCAACACCTTGTGCCCCGGGCGTGACCGGGCGAGCGACGGCGGGATCGGCGACGCCGCGCACGCGACCCGCGCATCGGATCACAATCCCTGGGTGATCGACGCCGGGATCGGCGTGGTGACCGCGCGCGACTATACCCATGATCCCGCGCATGGCTGCGACGGCAACCGGCTGGCGGACCTGCTGCGCGCGAGCCGCGACCCGCGGATCAAATACATCATCTGGAACCGGCGAATCTGCGCTTCGCAGCCGATGGGCGGGCAGCCGGCATGGGCGTGGCGGCCCTATACCGGCGATAATCCGCACAACAAGCACCTCCATCTGTCGGTGTTTCCGGACAAGGCGCTGTACGATTCGACAACGGAATGGGCGATCGCGGCCTTGCCGGGCGGCGTCATTCCGGCTGTGGTGACACCCGCTCCGGCTGCACCGGCGCCCACGCCTGCGAGTGCCGTGTCCCCGCTGCCGAAGACGGGAACTCCGGAGCATGATGCGGCGATCGCCGAACTGGACCGCGCGGCGCAGGCGCTGCTGGGCCTGACGCCGCTGCTGCAGCGGCTGACCGATCTTCAGGACAGCGACGATGCCGCGATCAACGTCCGCGCGGGAGAGTTGCTGGGCCGTTATCGCGAGCTGACCCGGATCGATACAGCGCCCCAGCCGACACCGGCACCGGACACCGCTACAATGGCTGCGGCGGTGCAGCCGTCACCGCCCGCGCCGCTGCCGCCCTTCACCGGGACCGGCTTTGCCGACCTCAAGCTGCGCTACGAGATGCTCTATGCCGGCGCCGTGGTGCGGCCCGAATGGGCGTCGACCGTGGCCTGGCACCGCCAGAAGCTGCTGCAATATCGCCCGCGCTACGATCCGGTCGCCGCCAAGACCGGCGTGCCGTGGTGGTTCATCGGCATCGTCCATGCGCTGGAAGGCAGCTTCAACTTCACTACCCATCTGCACAATGGCGATCCGTTGACGGCGAAGACGGTGCGCGTTCCGGCCGGGCGGCCGCCGGTGTGGAACCCGCCCAACGACTGGGAATCGAGCGCGGCCGACGCGCTGCAACATGACGGGCTGGCCGGGCAGGGGGACTGGACGCTGGCGCGGGTGCTGTACCGTTTCGAGCGCTATAACGGCATGTCCTATTACTCGCACGGCATCAACTCGCCCTATCTATGGAGCTTTTCGAACCAGTATTCGAAGGGCAAGTTCGTTGCGGATCATCAATATGATCCCAATGCCGTGTCGAAACAGTGCGGCGCGGCGGTGATGCTGCGGGCGCTGGCCAATGCCGGCGATGTGTCGATCTAGGAGAGCGGACGATGCAATTGCAGAACCCGTTGCTGGCGATTTTCCTGCGCGCGATGGAAGCCAGTTTCGACGATACCGATCTGCAGGTGATCCTGCTGCAACGGTTCGGCCTTCGATACTCGAAGCTAACGAACCCGATCCGGCCGTGGAGCCTGCAGGTCATCAACATCCACGACTATTTCGACAAGCGGAACGAAACCGAACATCTCGTCAGCGCCCTGCGGGATGCGCGGCCCAATGTCCCCGAGTTTGCGAAAGTCGCGGACGGCATGGGCTTTGCCGTGATTTCCACCGGCCTGGAGGTTCTCGTTCAGACCGGCCGCACACCCTATCAGGACGTCGACGTGTTCCGCGCGAAGCTGGCCACGATCGAGGCGGCGATCTGCCAGGTCGATATCGACGGCGCGACCGGCACCGGCACGCTGATCGGGGCCGATCTGGTGATCACCAATCGCCATGTAGTCGCTGCCCGGATCGGGACGGACGGGAAACTGACCGGTCCGGCGACCTGCCGCTTCGACTATAAAACCAACGGGGAAGGCTATACCACGCCGGCGACCGAGGTGGCGGCCCACCTCCTGCTGGCGTCCAGCCCCCACGCGCCGCAGGACACGGTGGTCGGTCCGATGGCAACCGATCTGGCGGCACTCGACTATGCGATCCTGAAGCTCGACCGGAAGTTCGCCGACGAACCTGTCGTCGCGGGCGGCAATCCGCGCGGACGCATCGAAGTGGCGGGCGCACCGACTGCGGGAGTCGATGCGGGCGTGCTCGTCATCCAGCATCCCGGCGGCAAACCGATGAAGATCGACTTCGGCTCGGTCACCGAAGTCGGACCGGCACGCTTCCGGCATACGGTGAACACCGAACCAGGATCGTCGGGCGCCCCGGTGTTCGATGCGGCGCTCCGGCTGGTTGGAATCCATCATGCCGGACATACCGGCGGACCAGGGCCTGCCCTGACCTATAATGAAGGCATCCCGCTCGGCGCGATCCTGACCGATGCGGTCGCGAAGGGCGTGGCGATCTGACATGGCCAGCCTGCTTCCCGAGGAGGAAAACGCCCTTCTGACCGTGGTCTGCCGGTTCAACCAGCTCGATTTCGAAGCCTTTCTCGGCATGAATGGCGGGCCGGCGCTCAGCAGCTTCAGCTCCCCCCTGAAATCGATGATGGTGATCGCGATCGACTTCAACGGATGGGTACAGCGCGATGGCAAGGACCTGCCCAAGCTGCTGGATGCGCTGGCGACATCGGCGGGTTCAAGCGTCGAAGTTCCCATGCTCGTGGCCGCGGCGTTGCGGCTGAGGACGGTCGAGGCCCGTACCCGGGCCTTGGGCCGACCGACCGATGTGCGGCTGGCCGGCGGGATGCCGATCATCAATCGCATGACGTTGCGCCAGCACCTGCAGGATGCGATCGACGGCGCGAACGATCCCGGGCGTGACGTGAAGGTGGTCAAGGTGGTCGGCGATCGCGGGCTGGGCCGCACCTATTCCTGGTATCTGATCAAGCACGTCGCGGACTCGGGTGTCGCGAAGGCGATCAAGGTCGATCTGATCAGCGCGACCCTGCAGGACCAGACGCTGGAAGTGCTGTTCAACACGCTGGTGCGCAATCTGGGCATCACTGACGGCAGGGCGCCGACGTCGGACGGCGTGACCGCGGACACGCTGGCCGCGCGCTATGCCGAGGAATTCGCCGGATGCCTGAACCGGGCCTCCGGTGGGTGGCCGAAGCCGCTGTGGCTGGTGTTCGACAGCCTGGACCGCGAACTGCGCCCCGAGGTGAAGCGGTTCGTGTCGCTGCTGGCGACGATGCGGTTCGAGGGAGGCTTCGACAGGTGCGTCATCTTCCTGCTCGGTCCCGATGCCATCACCGAGCCGGCTGACCCGGGCCGGCTGGTCCGCAACGAACCCCTGGTGGCGTTCACGCCTGCGGAAATCACCGAGGCGGCGACCGGGCTGAACGGGCAGGGCACCACGCCGCTTTCGGAAGCCGATCTGAACGATCGCATCGCCGTGATGCACGGGCTGGCGGGCCAGCATGCGGGCAGCGCCCTGTGCCGCGAAGTCTGCGTCAAGCTGATCGATCTGCGGGTAGAGGTGCGCGCATGATGCCGGGAGAGACGCCGAAGCTGGAGGCGGAGAATCCGGTCAGCGAACTATGGGCGACCGCTGCGGTGCGCGAGCGCTTCCGCGTCAGCGACGTGCTGGGCGAGTGGCTTCGGACGCATGAAAGTGCGGGTATGGATGTGCAGCAGGCGGCGATGTTCGCGTCGCGCGATATCCAGAACGTCGCCCGATCCGGCCTGAGCGCAGATGGTGGCGAGACGCTGAGACTTCCCACGGAAATCAGACTCGACGTGTTGAAGCAACTTGGCGCGGCAGTGGCGCGGCAGGTGCTGGAAGCGGTGGCGGCGGCCGATCTGAGCCCGGTCGAGCGGATGCTGCGGCGGCTGCTGGCGGGCGAGGATGTTGTCGCCCCGGACAATGATCGCGATCAGTTGCTGGCGTTGCGCATCGCGACGAGCAGCGCGGCGGCGGCGGGCGTGACGCCGCGCTATACCGAAGCCGAACTGGACGCGATGATCCGGCGGCAGGACCTGATGATGACGCTGGGCGGGCCGGACCTGCATCGTTTCGTCGGGCGCGCCCGCGATCTCGCGACGATCCATCGCCTGTGGCGCGAAGGCGCGGCAGGGGTGGCGATCGCCGGGCCCGGCGGCATGGGCAAATCGCTGATGGTCAGCCGGTTCGTGTCCGACCTGATGGACGCGAACGAAGCCGAGCGCCCCGCCGCGATCTTCCATATCGATTACGACCGGCGCGACTTGCAGGAGATCGGCGTTTCGCGCGCGTCGAGCCTGGAGATACTGACCAGCGAATTGATGCGGCAGGCGCGGCGCTGGCTGCCGCCCGAGGCGATCGACAATCTCCAGCGGTTCGGCGGAAGCAGTGCCGGACCCTGGGCGTCGGAATCGATTTCCTTCTCGCGCTCGTCGCGGCGTGGGCAGGCGCAGGGCGACCTCGTTTCCGAGCTCGGTTTCCTGTTGTGCGAAAAGGCACCTGCAAAGGCGCGGATCGTGCTGATCTTCGACAGCATGGAACAGATACTCGGGCATGACGACGAAGCGGTGCGGAGCATCGATTATGTCGCGGGGCGGATGCGAGATGCAGGTGTCGAGACCTTCGTGATCTGCGTGTCGCGGAACTTCGCGGATTCCGATGGCATCGAATACCGGCTGGGTCACCGGATCGACCTGACCCAGTTCACAGACGAGGAAGCCCGGCTGTATCTCGCCAACGAAGCCGATCGATCGAATGTGGTGTTGAGCGACAAGATCGTCGATCGCGTGATCGCGACTGTCGGCCAGTCGCCCCTGGCGCTGCGGCTGGCGGTATCGCTGATGGAGAAGGGCGACGAGACGTTTGATCCGGGGCAATGGGCGAAGACCCTGCGCAACGATCCCGAACGGATCCAGGCCAGCCTGTACGACCGCATCCTGAAGCGCATCCGCGATACGAACCTCGCCAAGATCGCGCGTCCGGGCCTGCTGGTGCGGCGATTGACCGAAGGCGTGGTGGAGCAGGTGCTGGCAGAGCCGTGCGGCCTGAAGATCGCGCCGGGCGATGCCGAGAAATTGCTGTTCAAGGGCCACGGGGAAGGACAGTTGTTCACCGCCAATCGCGCCGATCCCGATCCGCGCGCGCTGTGGCACCGCGCCGATGTGCGCGCGCTGATGCTGGCCGATCTTGACACCGAAGTGAGCGACACGGTGGCGCAGGACATCAACACGCGGGCGATCGCCTACTATCTCGACCGCGACGACGTGATCTCACGCACCGAGGAGCTCTATCACCGGCTGCGGATGGAGCAGGACGCGGCGGAGATCGATCCGCGCTGGACCGACACGGCGGGGGCCGCCCTGCGCGGTGCGCTGGAGGAATTGCCACCTGCCTCGCGCAGCTATGTCCGGCGGAAGCTGGGCAGCGCGTCGCTGCAGGCGATCGACGCTTCGGCCGAGATCAGCGGCGCGGACAGCGAGTTGCGGCAGGTCGTGCAGCGCGAGCTGCAGAGCATCGCTGACGGCGCGACGCCGGTCGCGACGCTGGAGCGGTATAATGCCGCGAAGATGAGCGGGCCGCTGGCCGATCTCTATGCAGAGGGGCTTCTTGCCGATGGACGGATAGACGAACTGTTGAGCGAAGCAGCACGGTTGATCGAGACGCGCGATGCGCCGCGTCAGGTTCGCGCGGCGGTTTCGAATATTGCCGGCGGCGCGCTGGAGGGGCTGGGGAGACTGGCGGAAGCGGCGGACACGTTCCGCACTGCAGTCGAGCTCGCGACCGAGACCAGCGAGGAAGCGGTGCATATCGCACTCTCCGCGCGGATCGGCGCACTTCGCACCGCCCGCAAGCAGGATGAGATCCGCCATTTCGCAGGCTTCACGCGGAGCCGTACCCGTCAGATCGGGAAGGCGCTGCAACTGGTCGAGCGCGTCTATGACGGCCTTTCGCGCAGGGCGGTGGAATCGCGTGAAGTGGTGGCCGAATTGTCGCCGCCCGATGGTGCGAACAGCATCAACCCGCTGCTGTTCCGGATGCTCGTCCATCTGGTCGAGAGCGGGGAGGCATTTCCCGGCGCGATCGACAATCCCGAACGGGCGCGCGATATCGCCCAACGCTTTGGTTTCAGCGCGGGATCGCCGCGCGAGCTGGCCGGCTATCTCTCGAAGATGGTCTATGGCCCCGAAGCACCCAAGGTGATCGAGGTCATACGCGAGGAAGTCGACTGGACGCTGGAACGCGCGGTGGCGCGTCCGGCCGTGGCATAGCGGGAGGGAAACGGTGTCCGATACTGGCGACAACCCGGCGATCGGGTTTCTGAAGCGGATCGCGCCGGCCGCGGGGCAGGGTGGCGGACTGGAAGCCATGACCGCGCCCGGCGCCGCGCTGGAGATGCTGGCGCCCAGCGTCCCCGCGCCGGACGCGCTGCAACCGGTGGTCGACCGGACGCTGGCGAAGATCGCGGAGAACCGCGCGCTCGACAGCCATGAATCCTTCGCGCTCGAGGCGATCATCATTCCGGACAAGAGGCCGGTGATCGACGTGCTGAGCGGCAACCAGTTCCGTACCGATCACGCGCTGTGGCAGCATTTCAACGGCGGGCCGGCGCATGATCGCATCGCGGCGGCGGTGCCCGCGGTGGGGCGCGTGGAGCTGCCGGGCCATCCCAGCCTGGCCTATGGCGGCACCGGCTTCGTGGTGGGGCACAACCTGCTGATGACAAACCGGCATATCGCCGAGCTGTTCGCCAGCGGTCTGGGTACGCGCAATCTTGCTTTCCTGCCGGATCGCCGGGCGGGAGTGGATTTCGAGCAGCGCGCCGATGGCGGCAGCTTCGTGCTCGCCGTTTCGCGCGTCGTGATGATCCATCCCTATTGGGACATGGCGCTGCTCGAGGTCGAAGGGCTGCCGGCCAGCATCGAGCCGCTGCGGCTGGCGACCCAGGCCCCGGGCGACGTGCCCGATGTCGCAGTGATCGGCTATCCCGCCTTCGATCCGCGCAACGATATCGCGGTGCAGAACCAGGTGTTTCGCGGCATCTACAACGTCAAGCGGATCATGCCCGGTAAGCTGACCGGGCGGGAGCAGACCCAGAGTTTCGGAAAACTGGTGTTCGCGTCGACGCACGACAGCTCGACGCTGGGCGGCGCATCGGCGTCGGCGGTGGTGAATGCCGGCAACGGGACGGTCGCCGCGCTGCATTTCGGCGGCATCTATCTCAGGACCAATTACGGCGTGCCGGCCGACCTGCTGGCGCGCGACGGGCGGGTGATCGATGCCGGCGTGCGGTTCGAAGGCACGCCGCGGCGCGAGAGCGGCCCCTGGGACGGCTGGTGGGACCAGTCCGAAGCGGCGCAGGCCGCCGCGACCACGGTCACCGTTCCGGCATCCTACGCCGGCACGCAGGCGCAGGGCGCGGGGAACCGGATCCGGCTGACCCTGCCGCTGACCGTCACGATCGAAATGGAGCCGCCGGTCGTCGCGGGAGGCGGCGGGCCCGCTCCCGCGCCTCCGTCCGCCGGCGGCGACAATGTCGTGCCGATCGAAGCGCCGGTGGCGGACTATCGGGACCGCAGGGGCTATGACGCGGCGTTCCTCGGCGCGCCGGTCGCGCTGCCCGAGGTCCGCGCGGCGGCGGCCGACGTGCTGCGCTTCGAACTGGACGGCAAGACCGAGACCGAGCTGCGGTATGAGCATTTCTCCGTCGTGATGAACCGGCCCCGGCGGCTGTGTTTCTTCAGCGCGGTGAACATCGATGGCGGGCTGTCGCGCAAGTCGCCGCGCACCGGATGGCGGCTCGACCCGCGCATCCCGACCGCGCAGCAGATCATCCAGGAATGCTATGGCAATCCGCCCCGGTTCAGCCGCGGGCATATGACGCGGCGCGAAGACCCGGTGTGGGGCGACGAGACCGCCGCGGCGCGGGGCAATGCGGATTCGATGCACGTCACCAACACCGTGCCGCAGATGCAGGCGTTCAACTCGCCGATCTGGCTGGCGCTGGAGGATTATGCGCTGGAACATGCGCGCGAGGACGAGATGAAGATCTCGGTCTTCACCGGTCCCTATTTCCGCGCGGACGATCCGGTGCTGTACGGAGTGCAGGTGCCGGTGAGCTTCTGGAAGATCATCGCCTTCATCCATGACGTGTCGGGCAAATTGTGCGCCACCGGATATGAGATGAGCCAGAAGGCATCGCTGCCCGCGCCGTCGACCGAATATGTGTTCGGCGAGTTCCGCTCGCGCCAGTTGGGGATCGCGACCCAAACGTCGATCCGGTCGATCGAAGCGCGCAGCGGGCTTTCGTTCGGCAATCTCGCCGATTTCGATCCAAAGTCGGGCATTACCGAAGCGGCGGGCGGCGGCGACGGCCTGCTCGATCAGCTGGAGCAGATCCGCTTCGTGTGACCGGCTGTCGCATCCGTCACACGCCCATCGGCGATGGTGACCCCTACGGGAATCGAACCCGTGCTTCAGCCGTGAAAGGGCCGCGTCCTAACCGCTAGACGAAGGGGCCATGCCGTAGCGTGGAAGGGCCGGTTAGGGAAAGGCTGGCGGCTCGTCAAGCATTGTCGCGCGACTATTCGAATATCTTGCTCAATCCACCCATGCCGCGTCGTCGATATGCATCTCGGCGGTGGGGCGGCTGCCCCAGTCGTCGATCTTCGCACGGCCGGCGAGCCACAGCTTGCGGTGGCGCGGGGCCGAGAGAAGGGCTTGACCGAGTTCGGTATCAGCCTGGCGGAAAGCGACGGCCTTGAGACTGCGCCCATCCTCGCCAGAGACGATCAGCCGGACATGGCCACCGCTGCCCACCACGTCGGCTTTGATGATCGATACCGGGCCCGCGACGACGCGCGGGGCTGGCCAACCCATACCATAGGGGCCGCCTTCCTCCATCGCATTGACGAGGGCGGGGTTGATGCCGCCGGGGGCAAGCACGGCGTCGAGCAGCAGCGCGCGATCGCCCATCGCCTGCGTGACGCGTTCGGACAGGCGTTCCTCGAGGAAATCGGCGAACGCATCGAGTTTGGATTCTGCGACGGTAACGCCTGCCGCCATCGCGTGGCCGCCGCCGGCGATCAGCAGACCGGCATCCTTTGCCGCCAGAATCGCCGCGCCGAGATCGACGCCGGGGATCGACCGGCCCGAGCCCTTGCCGAGCCCCTGTTCGTCGAGCGCGATGACGATCGCCGGACGCCCCATCTTCTCCTTGATTCGCCCCGCAACGATGCCGATCACCCCGGCGTGCCACCCGCGCGAAGCGATCACCGCGACGGCACGGTTGGACTGGCGTTCGCTGAGTTCCTCGGCGGTGCGCTGGACCTCGGCTTCGATGGCGCGGCGGTCTTCGTTGAGCAGGTTCAGCTCGGCGGCGATGGCGCGGGCTTCGTCGGGATCGCGCGTGGTGAGCAGGCGGACGCCCAGATCGGAGCGGCCGACGCGCCCGCCGGCATTGATGCGCGGCCCGAGCGCGAAGCCGAGATCGGTGGCGGTCGGCGCGCGCGTGAGGCGCGACGCCTCGATCAGCGCGTTGAGGCCCAGATTGCGGCGCTGCGCCATGACCTTGAGGCCCTGGGCCACGAACGCGCGGTTCAGGCCGCGAAGGCTGGCGACGTCGGCAACGGTGCCCAGTGCGACGATATCGAGCAGATCGAGCAGCCGGGGCTCGGGACGACCGGCGAAGAAGCCGCGCGTGCGCAGGGTGCGGATCAGCGCCGCGCCGAGCAGCCAAGCCATGCCGACCGCTGCGAGATGGCCGTGCGCGGCGCCTTCGTCCTCGTCGAGCCGGTTGGGATTGACCAGCGCATGGGCGATCGGGAGTTCCGCGGCGCATTTGTGGTGATCGCACACGATCACGTCGACGCCTGCGTCGCTGGCCATCTGCAGCGCCTCGAACGCCTGCGCACCGCAATCGACGGTGACGATCAGCGATGCGCCTTCCTGCCGAAGCCGGACCAATGCTTCGCCCGAGGGGCCATAGCCCTCCATCAGACGATCGGGGATATAGGGCTTCGCTTCGAGGCCAAGATCTCTCAGAAGCAGGATGAGCAACGCTGCCGAAGTCGCGCCATCGACGTCATAATCGCCGAAGATCGTGACCTGTTCCTGCGCCGCGACGGCATCGGCGAGGCGTTCGGCGGCCTTGTCCATGTCGCGGAAGATCGAGGGATCGGGCATGAACGCGCGGATGCTGGGCGCGCGGTGCGCGTCGAGCTCCTCGCGCGGGCAGCCTCGAGTCAGCAGCAACTGGGTAACGAGGTCGTCGGGCGCGAAGCCGGGATCGCGCGCATCGGCCGCCAGCCCCCGCCAGCGCCATGCCTGGCCGGAGATCGAGCGCTGGATGTTGAGGACCGTCGACATGACCTTCAATAGGTCTTGATGTGCGTGCGGATCCAGGGGCGTTCGCGGAACCATTTGGTGACGATATATTTGGTGCCCTCGATCACGCGCATCCCCTCGTGCAGCGTGTCATAGTTGGGGCGGCCATCCGGAAGCATGTTGTTCCAGATGACGAGCAGGCCCTTTCGCGGTGCGATGCGGATGCCGGCGCGTGGGAACCAGGTCGCGCCGCCCTCCTCGACATTGGTGAGATAGGCCATTGCGGTGAAGGTGCGCTGGCCGCCGCTTTCCTGCATCGCGGGCCAATAGGCTTCGGTTTCGTGGAAATAGTCGCAATGCGCCTTGAACTGCTGGCCCGGCGCATAGCGCTGGCCCTGCAGCGTTTCGCCATGTTCGGGCGGCAAGCCGAGCAGGTGCGCGATACGCTCGTCGACCGGCAGCACGTCGGGCGACCAGCGATCCAGATCGCAGCTGTCGCTGGTGCGAAACTCGGGATCCTCGTGCGTCGCGAGCAAGGTAGAGCGGCGGCGGTTGGCGTCGATCAGTTCGACCAGCTTGTCGCATTCGGCGTCGGAAAGATAATTCTCGAACAGGTAAAGCTGCGCCGCTTCGATCGGCGCGCGGCGAATGCCCGGCATCGCATCGAGGCGATCGGTGACCAGCTTGCCGGCGCGCCCGCGTTCGGCAGCCACCGGATCCTTCTTCTTTCGGGAAAACAGACTCATGGGCGGGCAGATTGCCGGGCGCGCGCCGGAAGGCAAGGGGCCGCGATCAAACCGGCGCAATCCAGGCGCGGTTCCACGGGTCTTCGCGATACCATTTGGTGACGACATATTTGGTGCCGGCGGTCACCCGTTCGCCTTCATGCAGCGTACGATAGTTGAAGCGGCCATCGGCAACCATGTTGTTCCACACGATCAGCAGGCCCGGACGGGGGGTGATGCGGATGCCGGCGAGCGGGAAGAAGGTCGCGCCACCGCTCTCGACTTCGTTGAGATAGACCATCGCGGTGAAGGTGCGGTGACCTCCCTGTGCGCGGATCGCATCCCAATGGGCCTGACCCTCGCGGAAATAGTCGCAATGGGCGCGGAACTGCTGGCCGGGGGAATAGCGCTGGCCCTGCAGGCCCTCGCCATATTCGTAGGGGATGCCGAGCAGGTTCGAGAGGCGATCGTCGATCGGCAGCACCGCATCCGCCTTGAGATCGCAGGTCGCGCTGGTGCGGAATTCGGGGTCCTGATCGGGTTCGTAGAGTTTGGACGGGAAGGGATCTTCGTCGATCTGCCGGATCAGCGCCGTGCATTCCTGCGCGCTGAGGAAATCGGGGCAATGCCAGATCGCCGCGCCGGGCACCGGGATGCGCTGCGCCTGCGGGTTTGCATCCAGCCGCGCCTCGACGATGCGGGTGACCATCGCGCGCTTGCGGGAAGGTTCGCCGGTGAGATGCGGATCGCTGGCCATAACTCGGAGTTTGGCGCGTGGGCCTGAAATGACAAGAGCCCGGCCGCTTTCGCGACCGGGCTCCCTGTGCCTCCTCGGGCAAGCCCGTCGGCTTACCAGAAGATGTCATACTCGACGTCGACGACCATGCCGGTCCTGATATCGACCAGAAGCGCGTCGTTGTAATAGCGCACCCAGCGATACGGGCCATAGGCCGGCGGCAGGCGGTAGTAGAACGGATCCTCGATCCAGTAGTTCGACGAGTAGAGCAGCGAGCCCAGCGTCAGACCGATCGAGAAGCGGTTATACCCGTAATTATAGCCACGCGGCGCATAATAGCGGGGCAGGCGATAGGCGTTGCGGTTCTGGCTGCGGTAATTGCGCCAGTTGTAGCGGCTGTCCCGACGCCAGTTGTTCGACCAGCGATTGTCGTTGTTGCCGCGACCGTCGTTCCACCGGCCATCGTTGCGGCCGCCATTGTTGCCGTTCCAGCGCCCGTCATTGTCACGGCGGCCGTTGTTGGACCAGTTACGGCCGTCATTGTCGCGGCGACGCTCGAACTGCTGACCACGGGTCTGGCCCTGCGGACCGCGATCCCGGACGCCGTCGCCACGGTTGCCGCGATTGCCCCAGTCCTGACGCGGCGAGCCCTGCGAGCCGACGACGCCGGTGTTGCCGTTACCGCGATTGCCCTGCCAGCGGGGCGAAGGCTGCGGCGCCTGCGGGGTCTGGGCCTGCGGGGCCTGCTGACCCCGGTTCCAGCCGCCATTGTTGCCGCGATCGCCGCCGTTGCCGCCACGGTCGCCGCGCCATTCGCGCTGCGGCTGGGTCTGTTGCGGCGCCTGCTGCGACTGACGCCATTCGCCACGCTGGCCCTCCTGACGGGGCTGCGCCTGCGGGCGGCTTTCATTCTGCTGGCGCCACTGGCCGCGCTGGCCCTGGTTACCGCTTTCCGAACGTTGACCGCCACCGCGATCGCCGCGGCCACGATCCTGCGCGAGCGCAGGCGGCACCAGTGCCGTTGCTGCAATCAGCGCCGCGATGATGGGCTTAAACATTCCTCTGTCTCCGCACAGTCGGCGAGGTGCCGCTGTCTGTAATGCCCTTCTAGGTGAACGAGAATGTCGTGAGGCTGAATTGCACTGACAGCCGATTGAAAGATTCGTTAACCGCCGAAGCCCGGCGTATTTTCCTCGCCACGGGCAAGGCGCGCGGCATGGTCGATCGCCGCGACGAGCCGCGGATAGATGCCGCAGCGGCAGATGTTGGGGATCGCCGCCTTGATATCGTCTTCCGACGGGGCACGATTGGTGCGCAGCAGGATCGCGGCCGCCATCACCACGCCGGGGACGCAATAGCCGCATTGCGGCACATTGGCGGCGATGAACGCCTGTTGCACAGGATGGCTGCGATTCTCGGAAAGCCCCTCGATCGTCACGACGAACTTGCCTTCGAGCGACGCGATCGACTCCTGGCACGCCAGCACCGCCTGGCCATCGACATCTACGGTGCACGCGCCGCACTCGCCCGTGCCGCAGCCATATTTGGTGCCGGTGAGATTGGAAGCATCGCGCAGGGCCCAGAGCAGCGGCGTGCGCGGGTCCATCTTGTACTCGACCGGATTGTCGTTGACGGTGAAGCGAGTCATCGCGGCGGACCCTAGACCCAAATCGTCCGGACTGGAAACGGCGCGTTTCCGCTTCTGACGTTGCGGGCGCGGACGGGCAGGGCGACATTGGCGGCATGACCCAACCTACTCTTTTCATTCCGCATGGCGGCGGCCCCTGTTTCTTCATGGACCCTCATGGCGGCCCGCCCGATGCGATGTGGCTCAAGATGGAGGCCTATCTGGCGGGGCTGATCGACAGCCTGCCCGAACGACCGACAGCGATCCTGCTGGTGTCCGGCCATTGGGAAGAAGCAGCCGTGACGGTTCACGCCGGAAGCGGCCATCCGTTGCTGTACGATTATGGCGGCTTTCCCGAACATGCCTATCGCTTGCGCTGGGACGCGCCGGCCGCGCCCGGCCTTGCGATGCGGGCGAAGGAACTGCTGGAAGGCGCGGGCTTTCCCGTCGGCGTCGAGCGCGAGCGGGGATGGGACCACGGCGTCTTCATTCCGATGATGGTCGCGGTGCCCGGCGCCGATATCCCACTGGCCCAGCTTTCGTTGCGGCACGATCTCGACCCCGCCGCGCATATCGCGATGGGCCGGGCGCTCGCTCCCTTGCGGGACGAAGGCGTGCTGATCGTGGGCAGCGGCATGAGCTTCCACAATCTCCGCGTGCGCGGCGTGCCGGCGACGGCACCTTCGGACGAATGGGACGCAGCGCTGGTTGACGCAGTGATCGATCCCGATCCCGCGCGCCGGGCCGAGCGCGTGGCGGCGTGGGACAGCCTTCCGCATGCTCAATTCGCTCACCCGCGCGAGGAGCATCTCCTGCCGCTGATGGTCGCGCTGGGCGCGGGCGGAGACGGATCGGCGGTGTGCGATTACCGCGACCATGTGATGGGCTGGGCGGTGAGCGGGTTCCGGTTCGGGTAAACAGTCGCCACGGGGGCTGTGCCGGAAGCAAATTTCCTACGGTACTCGCTTCGTCACGACAGTATTGCGAGCATTTCACCCGATCCGACCAGCTTCGGGCCTTCCTGAATGCGCCAGACCAGCCCCGGAGAAGCCTCCAAGCCCAAGTCGGACAAATTCAGAAAGATAATCTCGGCATCGAAGGTTTCGCCGGGCGGAATCGGATGGTCCGGTAACTCGACGAAACCGATGGCCATCTCCCGATTATCGGCATCGAAGAAGTTGTGGTTCGGCCGATAACTGCTTCCGCCCGCCAACGGCGTGCTCCGTCCACCATCCTCGGTCGTGAGCAAATGAATCCGGGCGTGGACCCGCACTGTCGCGTCGTCCACTAATCCCGCCAGCTTCGGTCCGTACGGTCGACCAGCCGCACCATCGCCGCGAAGTCCGCTGCGCCCGGGCCGCCGGGGACCTGCGCCATGTGCAGGTCTCGCTGATGGACCGTGACAACTTCGTCGGGAACGACCAGCGGCGTGCCCATGCTCGCCGTGGCGACCTGGATTTCGCAGGCGCGCTGGAGCGACCAGTGCTTGATAAATGCCTCCGGAAGGGTGCGGCCCATCACCAGGATGCCGTGGTTCTTCAGGAGCATCACCCGCTTGTCGCCAAGATGCTCGAGCAGCCGCGCGCCTTCCTCGTCGCGCACCGTCACGCCTTCGAAGTCGTGATAGGCAATCTGGCCGTGGAAGTTGCAGGCGTAGAAATTGGTCGGGCGCAGGCCGCCCTCGACGCTGCTGACCGCCATGCCCGCTGTGGTGTGCGTGTGCATGATGCAATGCGCGTCGGGCAAATGGCGGTGGAACAGCGCGTGCTGGACGAAGCCGGCGCGATTGACGGGGTAGGGGCTGTCGTCCAGCTTGTTGCCGTCGATATCGATCTTGACGAGGTTCGATGCCTTCACTTCGCTGAAATGCAGCCCGAACGGATTGATCAGAAACGCGCCGTCCTCGCCGGGGATCTTCAGCGTGATGTGGTTGTAGATCATCTCGGACCAGCCGAGCATGTCGAATACGCGATAGCAGGCGGCGAGCTGCTGGCGGGCTTCCTGCTCGGCTTCGGTCATGTTGGGCCGGGTGTGCAGCGCGGTGGCCATGATCCTCTCCTTCGTCTCTTTCGAAGACGGGGTATGCCACGCGTGCGGGGGCGCAGGCAATATCGCGGAGTAGGAAGGCAGTCGTCTAGTTGCGGTAGAGCGGCAGGCGGGCGAAGCCGAGCCAGGCGTTGCCCCGGCGGCTACCGCGCAGGCGATCGGCGGCGTCATGCAGC
This sequence comes from Sphingomonas sp. G-3-2-10, assembly GCF_012927115.1. NCBI lineage: Bacteria > Pseudomonadati > Pseudomonadota > Alphaproteobacteria > Sphingomonadales > Sphingomonadaceae > Sphingomonas > Sphingomonas sp. G-3-2-10. The sequence continues at coordinate 990,166 of NZ_JABBFY010000001.1, forward strand.
GCCTGTGCCTCCGCCAGCGACGATGCCGTCGCCGCGCGCGCTTCGAGAGCCAGTGCCTGTTGGTGGCGCGTATCCATGTCCACAACTTATCCACAGATTTGTGAACATGTCGTGACATTTTTCATGCCGTGCGGCTCGGCGGCTGTGCGGGGAGGTCGGAGCCGAGGGTTTCGAACCTGCGAGAGGGCTTTATCGCGTGGCAGCTCGGGCTTGCGTCATCGAATGAGGTGGCGTTGCCGCCGCAAGACCCTGACGTTCTGGAACTGAGTGAGGCGGCATTGCCGCCGTCCACACGGCTAAAATCATGTCTCCGGCATGATTTGCGTCCGTGGTGACCCCTACGAGAATCGAACTCGTGTTTTCGCCGTGAGAGGGCGACGTCCTAACCGCTAGACGAAGGGGCCGTGCGCGGAAGCGGGCTACTAGGGGTGGACGGCGTACCCGTCAACCCGCAAGAACCCCGCGATCCTCCTATTCGATCTTCCAGATATCCACGACCTGCTCGATAATAGCCTGAGCATCGTAGCTGCCGGCGAAACCGTGCCGGTCGAGCATGTCGCGAAGGGTGCGGTGTTCGTGCCTCAGCCGGACGACATCGGCGCTGTGATCGAAACATACCGATCGGAATGCCTGGACATTGCTCTTCTGGAACTGGAACCAGCCCCCGACAGCAATCTCGGTGGGCTCGAGCATCCGGTTCCAGTCGTCGAGGCTGAGGTTCGACGAAGCGATGTCGATGAAATGATGGCTTTCGAAGCTCGATCCGGGCACCGGGATTTGCGACGCCGAGGCGTCGAGAACCTCTTCCCGGTCACGCGTTATCCGCGCGCATACCCGCTCGATCTCGACCACCGCGCCGGGCAGCGCGCTGTCGGCGAAGATCTCCCCCAGAATCTTTCGCACCCGCGCGCCGAGATCGAGGAAATCCTGCTGCGTTTCGACTGGCGGCAACAGCGAGGTGAGATAGGAAGTGAAGGTGGAATAGCCGTTGCGCAGCTCCGGCGTATGCACGTGATAGTCATGGGCATATTCGGGATCGTTGAAATGGGCGCCCTTCACGGCTCCCACAATCCGCGTCACCTTGGTCGCAATGCCGCGACGATCCAGTTCGCGCGCGATCGAGACCAGTTTCCCCTCGACCGAATGATCGTCGGAAACATCGATGTGGAAATGCAACGAACCCAAGGCCCGGGTCGCGCCTGGCGCATAGTTACCGGAACGAAACAGGCTGTCGGTCACGGTACCTCCAGACACCGAAGCTTTACCAGCGCGTGCTCTAGGGCCTGCATCACAAAGTAACATTGATATGGATCCAGAACTCGTTCGTCGATGAAGTCAATGCCGACAACGATCCTCGCATCGTCAGACTCCCGGATTGCGCGAAACAAATATACCGCTTTGGTGGACCGGGAAAGTTCCAAATAGGAATCGCCCGATTTCGCTCCCTCGCCTTCGGTATTCGTCGAAAACAGGAAGCTCTCGGCTGTTACGCCCTCGAACGCGACCTGATCCAGACGTGCGCCTTTATAGGCTTCTCGCATCCCTGCATGGAGGAGAACCGTAATCAGTCCTTTTGCCAATATTGGCGGGGGGTTGGGGACAGGACTTCTCTTTGTGTGAAATGCGCCAACCTGGTTGAGGAAGGGGGCAAGATCATTCTTGTCCAGGCCATCGGGCGCATAGTCCTTTGGGCCGACCGCGCTCAGGAGAATGGGTTGCTCGATGTCCGGAGTGCCTGATTCCCGATTGGCGGTAACGACGGTGATGATCGCCTTGGGCTGGCCGAGCAGGGGGTGGATGAAATCGTGGATCGCCCAGGCCAGTTCCGCGCCGACCCGGCACCATTCGGCGGTTTTCCTGACCTCACCTACCGGGAGGTTGCTGATGGTCCTCCCGAGCCGTCCGCCATGCGCTACCGTGGCCTGTGCGACGCTCAGGCCGGGCATCTCCGAATCCTTGTCACGCGCGATCGTGATTTCCTGGCTGCCGCTCTTGCTGATGCGCCAGATCTGCCGGTCTCCGGGCGCCCATTCGCCGACAAGCCAGTTCACCGGATCGTGCGTGACCACGAAAGCGGTGTGGTGCTTGTCCCGGTTCAGGAAGTCGCGAAGCACGCGATCGATGAACTGCCCGCGGACATTGGCGTCGAGCGATGCTTCGAGCTCGTCGAATAGCAGGACCTCGGGATCGCCAGCGATCGCCCTGGCATAGGCGATCCGTTGCCGCTCGCCGCCTGAAACCGAGGTGCCATGCCCGTCGATCGAGCGGTGATCCGGGCGCTTGTCCCAATTGATCTTGGCGACCTCCGCGCGTTTCAGGACGCTGAGGACCTTCTTTTCCATATCATTCTTGTCGATTTCGCGGAACGTGGTTTTCGCACGGAGTGCCAGTTCGACATGTTGGGCGGCGGTGTGCTGAGGCCACAGCGAGTCCGACCCTTGCTGCACATAGCCGATATTCTGATAGAATTTGGGGGATACGGCTTTCGATGCGCCGAATGACTCCACGCTGTCCGCAAACTCCCAGTTGATCGTGCCCTGGCTGGCTTTCACGAAGCCGAGCAGCGCGCGCATGATCGAGCTCTTGCCCGATCCGTTCGGCCCCACGAGCAGGTGAAGACTGCCTCGCCTGAACTCGGCCAGCGGGATCGAGATTTTTACATCTCCCCCGACGGACGCGATCAGGCCGTTGATTTCGACGGCGTTCGTCATCCCTGCTGCCGCATATATCGATCGGACAACATGAAGACCGGAATGGTCAGAAGGGCATAGACCGCCACGACCACGAGAAAGACGCGCGTGTCGTAGGTTTCGTCGAGAATGGTCCGCGAGGTTTTCATGATGTCATAGGCGCCGATGACGCCGACCAGCGAGCTGAGCTTCAGCGTGGTCGCCCATTCGTTCGTCACGCCGGCTCCGCAGGAGCGCCACAAGGCAGGAAGTTCGAAATTCCAGCGGAACGACCATCCGTGGGCGCCCGCGGCCCGAGCCGCCTCGACCTGCGCGATGGGGAGGGTTTCGAATGCGCGCACCATCAGCCGGCAGACGAACACTGCAAGATTCAGCGACAGAAAGACGACTGCCGCGATCCAGGGATTGGCGAACCAGCCCTGGCCGAAAATCAGCAGCACATAGACCGGTACGCTGAGCGCGACATAGAGGACTCCGCGCGACACGAGCGACAGGAACTTCCGGTTGGCGAAGGCCGGGCGTGCGATGTAGGCCAGAAATATTCCCAGCAGCGTCCCCGCAACAATGGAAGCAACGCTGATCCCGACCGTGTTGAAGACACCTTCCGCCAGCAATTCGGACTGCTTGCGACTGAACCAGATGTCGAAGATCCAGGTGATCGGCTCCCTGAGCAATGCCAGGATGGCCGTCGCCAGGCTGAAGGCCAGCCCGCCGACGATCTGGAACAGGTCAATCGATTGCTTTCGCGCCCAAGGAATAATGCTGCGCATCTTCCGCCCCCTGCTTCATGGAGATCATTGAAAGTTACGCAAACGGAATGACTGGATAGGCTTTCTTCAGGCTCGCAAAGGCATCGCTGGCCACCAGACTGTCGAGGATCGGGTTGATCTGGGAGAGAAGTTCGATGTTTTCCTTCGAAACTGCCCATGCAATCTGAAGAACGGAGAAGGGGGCATTTCGCAAGCGATCGACCAGATCGGGGTTCTCGACGATGTACCGGCTGAGGATGAACTGATCCGACATCGCGACATCGGCCCGGCCTTCCTTCACCGCGCGCGGTGCTGCGGCGAGATCGGGGCCGTCTAGGTTGAGGATCGTCGCGTTGGTGAATTCCCGGCGGACATATTCCGCGCTCTGTTCACCGGCGACGACCGCGATCCGGATATCCTTGCGGTCGAGCTGTCGCACATCGGTGACATCGTTGAAGCGCGCGTCGTTCGCACGCGTCGCCGCGCCATTGCCCAGCGAGAACAGGGGTCGGGTGAACGCCACCTTTTCCTGGCGCGCGGGCGTGATGAAGGTGCCGGCGATGCTGAAATCGACTGCACCCTGCTGGATCAGCGGCGCGAAGGAATCCCAGCTCAGCGACCGCCACTTGATCCTTTCGAGCGGCAGGCGGGCATATTGGGCGAACAGCTTGAACACATCGACGAGGAAGCCCGTGGGCGGATGCGCCGGCCCCTGATCGGTCGAAATCTCGTAATAGGGAATGAAGCCGACCGTCAGCTTTCCGGACTCGGCCCGCTCTCGCAGCGCCGCGATCGAATCCAGCTTGCGGCTGCGGTTGCAACCGCCCATCGCCATGATGCCGCTGGCAGCCATGCCGCCAAGTACGAGCCGACGCGTGGTCATTCGAACCTCCCCCATTGATCCGAATCGCTACTGTAACCAGCGAAATCCGGCCTGCAAGTAAAGGGGAGGTCAAATCGAGTCAGTTTCAGTCAATATGGACTAAATTTATCCGGGACTGGAACGGTATAGCTGCGCATCTTGAAGCGGCGGCAAGTGACTGCCGCCGCACTTCAATCGTTTATGCGCCTTCGGGACGCCGATGCTTCATTTCGGCGTTCAGCATCTCCGCCAACAGGAAGGCGAGTTCGAGCGACTGCCCGGCGTTGAGCCGCGGATCGCAATGGGTGTGGTAGCGGTCGGCAAGGCCATGCTCGGTGATGTCGATCGCGCCGCCGGTGCATTCGGTGACGTTCTGGCCGGTCATCTCGCAATGGATACCGCCGGCGAACGTTCCTTCCGCGCGGTGCACCGCGAAGAAGCCGCGGACCTCGGCGAGGATGCGCTCGAACGGACGGGTCTTGTAGCCGTTGGCGGCCTTGACGACGTTGCCGTGCATCGGATCGCAGCTCCACACCACCGAATGCCCCTCGCGCTTGACCGCGCGGACAAGGGCAGGGAGGCCTGCCTCGATCTTGTCGTGCCCGTACCGGGTGATCAGCGTCATCCGGCCCGGGATGCGATAGGGGTTCAGCGTGTCGAGCAGGCGCAGCAGCGCATCGGGCTCGAGGCTGGGGCCGCACTTCATGCCGATCGGATTGCCGATGCCGCGCAGGAATTCGACATGCGCCGATCCCTCGAAGCGGGTGCGGTCGCCGATCCACAGCATGTGCGCGCTGGTGTCGTACCAGTCGCCGGTCAGGCTGTCCTGCCGGGTCAGCGCCTGCTCATAGGGGAGCAGCAGCGCTTCGTGGCTGGTGTAGAAATCGGTCGCCTTGAGCTGGGGCACGCTGTCGGCGTCGATGCCGCAGGCCTGCATGAAATCGAGCGCTTCGCCGATGCGGGCGGCCATTTCGGCATAACGATCGGCCCAGGGGCTCTTGCCCATGAAGTCATGAGTCCATTTGTGGACCTGGTGCAAGTTCGCATAACCGCCGCTGGCGAAGGCGCGCAGCAGGTTCAGCGTGGCGGCGGACTGGTTATAGCCGCGGATCATCCGCGCCGGATCGGGCTTGCGGCCCTCGGCGGTGAAGGCGATGTCGTTGACATTGTCACCGCGATACGACGGCAGCTCGAGGCCATCGATCGTCTCGGTATCGGCCGAGCGCGGCTTCGCGAACTGGCCCGCCATGCGGCCGACCTTCACCGTGGGCAGCTTCGACGCATAAGTGAGGACGACCGCCATCTGGAGGATGACGCGGAACGTGTCGCGAATGTTGTTCGGATGGAACTCGGCGAAGCTTTCGGCGCAGTCGCCGCCCTGGAGCAGGAACGCCTTGCCTTCCGCCACGCGCGCAAGATCGGCGGTGAGATTGCGCGCTTCCCCCGCGAAGACCAGCGGCGGATAGGAAGCGAGCCGATCGGTGGCGGCATCAAGTGCGACCGGATCGGGGTAGGTCGGCAACTGGCGCGCCTCGGCCGCTTTCCAGCTGTCGGGCTTCCACTCGCCGACGGTGTCATTATCCGCGCCGCGGACCTCGACATACCAGTCGGCATGATGGGCGATGCCGTTGGCGGCGATCTGGTTGACCACCTGCGCATTGGCGCGCTTGCCTTCGTCTTCCCAGCCCTGAACGGTCGAGCCCGGCGTGTCGTACCACGCGCCGAACGCGGCTCGGGAAAGGGAGCGTTCCTCGCGGAAGCGACGGATCTTGTTGCCTGCCAGTGTTGTCATGCCGCGCCTTTACCCACATGGGGTAAGTGAAGGCAAGGATGAAAATTCAAATGTCCTGATTTGGGTAATGTGGCATTTGCATCGGAGGGCGATACAGTGACGCGGTGAGCGCGAAGGAAGTTCTCGAACGGACCGGCGATATGCCGCCACTGTTGCGGGCCTTGCTGGTCGCGCGGTTCGGCGCATCGCCGCTAGCCTATCACAACCTCTCTCATATCCGGCACATGCTTGATGGATTTGCGGCTGTGTTCGCGGACGATCTGAGCGCGCGGGATGCACGGATCGCGCGCCATGCCATCTGGCTACACGACCTGTTCTACGATCCTGCGGCGGCGGACAATGAGCGGCGCAGCGCGGATATCGGACTGGCGCTGTTGCAGTGGCCCGAGGACGAGATGCGCGATCTCGAAACCTGCGTGATGGCAACGAAGGGCCATGCGACAGATCATCCGCTCGCGCGGATCGTGGTGGATCTCGACCTGTCGATCCTCGCGAGCGAGCGTGATGCGTACCGCGACTATGCGCTGGCGATTCGCGAGGAATATTCGATGCATCCGGAGGAAGCCTATCGGGCCGGCCGCATCCGCGTGCTCGACCATTTGTGCGACGCCCCGTTGCTGAGACTGTTGTCGGCGTCGCGCGGCCTGGCCGGGGATGCGCTGGAAACAGCGGCGCGAGCCAATATGCGGTGGGAGCAGGAACGGCTGCGTGGCGGCGGGCCGATCGAGGCGGCGCTTCGCGCGAATTGACAGGGCGGGGCGGGGTCCCCATCATTGGAGCATGGCCGCCACCGCGACATTCCTGCGCTTTCGCGTCCATTCCGGGCAGCTCGCCGCACGCGCCTAGCCCGGGTCTCGGCTGGCTGACGCCGCGAGGTCCGGGGTTTCACGAACCTGTTTGATTTGCCGCGGGTCAGCGCGACCCGGCGGCGCACCGACTTCAGTGAAAGCGAAACGCGTGGAAAGCACAGAAATCGTGGCGGACGGCAACAGCCGGCCGGCCATCACCCTTATCGATAGCGAATGCGATGCGCTCTATGCGCTGGCGCTGGCGATCCAGCCGAAATGGCCCGGGCGGGCGGCGCTGCTGCTGACCGAGCTGGACCGGGCGGAGATTCTCCCGGCGTCCGCAATGCCGGACGATGTGGTCACCATGAACAGCCGGGTCGAATTCATCGACGACAATAACGGCGCGCTACGCACCGTGAAGCTGGTGTGGCCGCAGGATGCGGACATCGAGGCCGGGCGCGTGTCGATCCTGTCGCCGGTAGGCACCGGCCTGATCGGGATGCGCGCGGGCGGATCGATCCTGTGGCCCGATCGCGGGCAGCACGACCGGTTGCTGCGTATCGTGCGGGTGGCGCCACCGGGCGGAGCATGAGCGTGGAGCAACTCGCGCGGCATCGCTGCACCGGCGACGACGGAACGCCGCTGATCGTTGTGGAATATCGCCATGTCTTCACCAGCGGGGAGGGCGGCAAGACGCGCAAGCATCGCGGATCGAGCTGGCTCGCGCTGCTCGATGGCGAGCCGGTGCGCTATATCGACGCCGCGACCTTCGAAGTGGTCGCCAGCGGCGAGCTGCTGCGGCGCGAGGCAACCGGCTGAGTTGCGGGTCGTTGTGTGCTGGCAACGACCCGAAGGACTGCCATGCATGTGCCCAAGGCCCGCAAGGGGATGCCCAGTCCGAAGCTGGACCGGGCGACCTTCCGCAGCCGCTATCTCGAGCAGTTCCGCGATCCCGCCTTCGATCCGATGCGCGCGGCGATCGACGAGATCGCGGGGGCGGCCTGGGATGCCTATGACAATTCGCGCAAGAGCCCGCAGACGGCGAAGGCCGGGCCGGGTTATGCCGATCCGGACTACGATCTCTCGACCGACTGGATCGCGGCAAAGGCGGCGGTCGACGCGGCCCGGGCGGAGAATGCTGATCGCGAGGGGCCGTGCCGCTTCCTGATCGTCAACGGGTCGCCCCGCAGCGAGCACACCTGCCCCGGCGAGATGTCGAAAAGCTGGAGGCTGATCGACATCGCGAAGAAGGCGTTGGAGGCGGATGACAGCGAGGTAGAGATCCTCGACCTGAGCCGGGTCACCTCCGAATATGGCCGCAACATCCACCCCTGCAAGGCGTGCTTCTCGACGGCCGCGGCGCTCTGCCACTTTCCGTGCAGCTGCTATCCGAACCATTCGCTCGGCCAAACGCACGACTGGATGAACGAGATCTACCCGATGTGGATCCGCGCGCATGGCGTGATGATCGTCACGCCGGTCCACTGGTATTCGCCCACCTCGCCGCTGAAGCTGATGATGGACCGTCTGGTCTGCGCGGACGGGGGCAATCCCGATCCGACTTCCACGCATGGAAAAAAGGCCGAGGAGGCAAAGCAGATCGAGCTGAGGGGGTGGGACTATCCGCGCCAGCTGGCCAACCGCTGCTTCTCCGTCGTGGTGCATGGCGATGTCGAAGGCGCGGAGAATGTGCGGCGCGCGATCGCCGACTGGCTGCGCTTCATGCAGCTATGCCCGGCTGGCGTCCGCGCCGAGCTCGACCGCTATATCGGCTATTGGGAACCCTATGCGACCAGCCACGAAGCGCTGGACAAGGACGAGGCGGTTCAGGGCGAAGTACGCAACGCCGCGCTGACGTTGCTGGAGGGGGTGCGGCAGGCGCGGGCCGGCATGCAGATCAACGCGGGGAGCCATTTGAAGGCCCCCCGCGAGAAATAGGCGTCAGCCCTTCGCGACCCAATTGCCGTGAAAGCCGGGGGGAACGCGATGGGGGATGCGGACGCTCGCGACCGGCGCGCCCTCGAACTTGGCCGCGTCGATGATGACCAGGTCGGTGGTCTCGGCCGGATGATGGACCACCAGGCCGATCAGCCAGCCTTCGTCCTCCGCCGCATCGGCATGGGTCGGCACGAACACGAACTCGCCGGGATAGCGATCCGCGCCGAACGCATGAATTTGGCGCGTCCCGGCTTCGAGGTCATGCTTGATCAGATGGTTGGCCGGCAGGAAACCCGCGCCTTCGTTCAGCGCCATCGTATAGGCATAGCGATAGGGCTGGCCGAATCGGCGCTCGTCGGGGCGAGGGAATTCCTGCGGATTGTCGTCGATCACCGTGCGGGTGACGCGGCCTGCCTTCGGATCGACGGTCCAGCGTTCGAACGCGCTGTGCGCCGAATCCGGGCCTACGGTGCTTTCGGCGAACATCGTCGTATGCGCGGCGACGTCGAGGATCACGGTGCCATCGGGCGCGTCATAGGCGTTGGCGACATGGAAGACGTAGCACGGGTCGACATCGCACCAGATGATCTCGTCCCCACGACCCTCGCGCGGGAGCAGTCCGACGCGGGCCTTGTGCGCCGGGTTCCATTTGTACGGGAAGCGCGCGCCGCCGATCAGCGCGCGCATCGAGAAGGTGACCGGCAGGTCGAGGACGATCGCGTAGCGTGCGGTGATCGCGCAGTCGTGGATCGACGGGCCGTGCTCGACCGCGACCGGCTCCTCGCGGCGCACCTTGCCTTCGGCGGTGACGACCGTGTGCCAGACATGGCTTTGGTCCTGCCCCTTGTAGCATATCGCATGCAGCTCGCCGGTCAGCGGATCGAGGTGCGGGTGCGCGGTGAAGCTGTGCTGCAGCGTGCCGTCGAAGGCATTGTAGGCGAGGCTTTCCAACGTCTCGCCCAGCTCGATCGGCGCGACGCCGGCTTCGGTCAGCGCCCAGGTCCGCCCGGCATGGCCGAGGACGTTGGTGTTGACGATGCTGGTGTCGCCGCGCGGGGAGGGGATCGGCGCTTCGCCGAGCGCGCGCGAGACGTCGGCCGAGCGCGTCCAGCGGTTACGATACCACAGCGCCTTGCCGCCCTCGATGCGCAGGCCGTGGACCATGCCGTCGCCGGTGAACCAGTGCCCGCCTGGCTGCGGATCGATCGGGTTCGGCCCGATGCGGAGATAACGGCCATCGAGCTGCGCGGGGATCGTACCGGTGACGGGCAGGTCCCCGATCGTCAGCTCCTCGCCCATCGGCGCGTGGATGCCTTCCACGAACGGATTGGGCTTCGCGGACGCAAGGGCGCGGTTGACCTTCGCCAGCGTCATCACGCCGCTGGTCACGGCTGAACGGATCGCGGTTTCGACGGTGCTTGCCATTTTCCGACTCCGGGCTAAATGTTGACGGTGTTTACATACGCTCAATGGTAACAGTGTCAACATGGCTGGCGACGAAGCGAAGAAATATCATCATGGCGACCTGCGCGCGGCGTTGATCGATGCGGGGCTGGGCCTGCTGGCCGAGCGATCGGCGGACGAACTGGGCCTGCGCGAAGTCGCGCGCACGGTGGGGGTCAGTGCGACCGCGGTGTATCGCCATTTTCCGGACAAGAGCGCGTTCCTGACGGCGCTGGCGGCCGAAGGGCTGCGGCTCCTTGGCGCGGCGCAATATGCGGCATCCGACGCGGCAGGGGGCGGCAAGAAGGGGTTCGCCGCGACCGGCGCTGCCTATGTGCGCTTCGCCATCGCCAATCCCGCGCTGTTCCGGCTGGCCTTTTCGGCGGGACCGGACAGCGCGCCACCCTGCTGGGGGCAGGATGATTGGGACGGGCGCGACAATGACGCGTTCCGCCTGCTCCGTCAGAATGCACAGCAAGTGTCGCCCGATGACGAAGCCGCGCGCCGTGTGGCGCTGAAGGCATGGGCGCTGGTCCACGGCCTCGCGCTGCTGATCCTCGACGGCCAGATCGTGCTGAGCGATGCGGAGATCGATGCGGTGGTCGGCGGGATGTAATCAGTCGGGCAGCGTCTCGCCGAGCATGTCGAGTTGGATGCCGATGCCATGCTCGCGGCTGCCATTATCTTCGTAGCCGTCGAGATAGACGCCCGTCTCGGTATGGACCAGCCGGGTGCCGGCGCCTTCTGGATGCAGTTCGACCGTGGCGAGATTGACCGAGATCGGCTTGCCGTCGATCTTCATGCGATAGGCATAGACGATCCGCTTATCGGGCACGATGTCGTGATAATCGCAGTCGAAACGCGACACGCGGCCGGTCTTCCACTTCGCTTCGATATGTTCGCTGGCGCCCACGCCGAATTCGAAGCCGCGGCTGATCAGGTCCCATTCGTCGCCCGGCGGGGCGAACCAGCGCCGTTTCGCTTCCTCGGTGGCGAAGGCGGCGAAGACCTTGGCCGGAGACTGGCGATAGACGCGTTCGAGGACGAACTTGTCGTGCACGGCGGTCATTCGGAAATCTCCCTGTCCAGATCGTCGAGATAGGTGGCGAGGCGGCTGTACCGCCCCTCGGTTTCGCGGCGGCGTTCGATGATCCAGCTTTCGACGCGATCGAGCGCCAGCGGCTGGAGCGTACAGGTGCGGATACGGCCCTGCTTGGCGGTTTCCACCAGACCGCTCGATTCGAGCAGCTTGAGGTGCTTGAGGAAGCTGGGCAGCGCCATCGGGAAATGGCTGGCGAGATCGCTGACGCTGGCCGAGCCCTGGCCCAGCCGCTCGACCACCGCGCGGCGGGTGGGATCGGCGAGCGCGGCGAACAGCGTCTCGATCGGTTGTTGGTTAGCCATATGGCTAGGTATCAAAAGGCTGACCTGACCGCAAGCGCCGGTCAGGGCGTGTCGCACTTCCAGCCGACGATCGAGACGACTTCCACGGCCTCGCCGAACCGCCGGATGCTCCATGTCCGGGTGGCGGCGACATTGCCGTCCCTGCCGAGGATATCGAGGCGGAGCGTTTTGGCGCGGATCAGGCGGCGGGCGAAACCGGAAGGATCGCCGGGAACCGGGAAGCTCAGCTTATCGCCGCTGGCGTGGTAGAGCAGATCGACCGGCGCATCCCCGTCGATCACCGCGCGGGCGCCGGATACCGATGATGTGGACAGCGCGGCATCGGCTTCGATCGAGAAGGCGACGCCGATAAAGGGCGCGTCGAACCAGCGGTCTTTCGAGGCGGTGAACACTGCCTCCAGATAGGCGGGCGGCGATGCCGAAGCGTCGCTGGCGCCTTTCCAGCGTCCGACGCTCGCCTTGCCGCTCTTGCTGGCGTCGATCAGCGTGAGATCGCGAAAGGCGTTGAAGCTGCAGATCGTGTTCGTGCCCATCTCGCGGATATCGATCCGGCGGGTATCGACGCGCTGGGCGAGGGCAGGGCTCGCGAGGGCCAGCAAGGCTCCGGCCGCGATCATCAGGCGCATTGGCGGCTCCCCTTCAATATCCCGCGTCGAGATCGACTTCGTTCTTCATCGGCCGGCCCTCGGCATAAGCCTTGAGATTCTCGACGAACAGCGCGGCGGCGCGCAGGAACATGCGGGTCTGGCTGCGGCCGGACAAATGCATCGAATGGATCGCGTTGGGCGTGCGCCACAGCGGATGTTCGGGCGGCAGCGGTTCGGGCGTGACCGTGTCGAGGAACGCGCCGCCGATCCGGCGTTTGGTCAGTGCCTCGATCAGCGCATCCTGATCGATCAGTTCGCCGCGACCGACATTCACGATCCACGCGCTGGGCTTCATCGCCGCCAGCTCGTCCGCGCCGATCATCGCCCGGCTCTCGCTGGTCGAGGGGGCGGCGAGGAATATCCAGTCATAGTCGCCGATCCGCTCGCGCCATTGATCGGGCGTGAGGCTGCCGTCGCTGCCCGAACGGGTGACCGCGGTCACCTTCGTGCCGAACGCCTTCAGCCGCTCGCCGATCAGCTTGCCGATCGTGCCATAGCCGATAATCAGGGCGTTGCTTTCGAACAGCTCCTGCTTGCCCGGCGCGTCCATCGGCCATTCCTGCCGGTCGGCCGCACGGACCACTTCGTCATAGCGTTTGGCGGCGACCAGCGCGCCCATCACCGCATATTCGGCGACCGTATGAGCATTGACCCCGCTGCCGTTGGTGACGCGGGTGCCACGCTCGCGCAGCAACCCGGTGTCGAGCGCGTCGAGGCCGGCATAGATGGTCGAAAGCCATTTCAGGTTTCCGCCCGCCGCGACGGCGGCGGCCCAGTCGGCAGGCTTGTTCATGTCGAGCCAGCCGATCTCGGCCGATGGCGCCAGCGCTACGGCTTCCTCGCGAGTCATGAACCAGCTTGCTTCGATGCCGGGCGGAAGATGCGGCTCGACCAGCGGACGGGCGAGCGCGGGGAGGACGGCTTTCATGAGCGCGAGGTTAGCGCGATGGTCCGCGCGCGCAATCCTCCCCGGTTGCTGAGAATGGCGTCAGTCGTCGCGATCCCGACGCGGGCGTTCGCGGGTCTGGGGGGAAGGCGAGGGATCGCCCTTCCAGTCGGGGTTCCGCCCCGGACCACGCGCGGCCGGAATAGAAGGCGTTGCGGCTGGCGAGGGCGTCGCTTCGGGGCGGCGCGGTCTGCGATCGTCGCGGTCGCGGTCGCGGTCCGCGGAGCGATCCCCCGCCTCGTCGGCGCGGCGGCGATGCTCGCCGGCTTCACGCGAAGCTTCCTCGGCTTCGCGGACGCGATCGGTGTCGGGGGTACGGGCCCTGCCGTCGCGGCCGAATTCCCTCACCGGCTTGTCGCCCTGATAGGCATAGGAACGCTCGCCGCGCTGGACGAAAAAGGGACGATCCTCGCCACGACGGAAATAGGCCACGTTCCTGCCGTCGCGATCGGCAGTGCGGACGATGCGGCCATCCCGGCGCCACGCCCAGCCATCACCATAGCGAATGCGATCGACCCCGGTGCCGGCACGGATCTCGTCCTCGATGTCGCTGGCCTCCACCAGCGGTGCGCTTTCGCCGGCGGTGGCTCCGGCGACGGGCTTCGGCACGGCGGCCACGGTGACGGCGGCCGTGTCGCTGTCGTCGGCATCCTCGACCAGCGTGTCGTTGAACGCCGAGTCGTCGACATCGGCGGCGTTGCCGACATCGACGAGCGCATTGTCGGTGGTCTTGTCGGCACCATTGCAGGCGGCAAGCGCCAGTGCCGGGGCAAGGGCGATCAGGGGCAGGCGTATCATCAAGGGTCTCCGATCAGGGGATCGAAGGATGAAATGCGCAAGTGTCTGGTGTTTCTCCGCCGATCAGAGATTCAGTTTCCAGTCCCAGCCCAGCGGATCGCCGTCCATCACCTCGACGCCCGACGCGATCAGCTCGTCGCGGACCGCATCGGAACGCGCGAAATCCTTGTCCGCGCGCGCCTGCTTGCGCTCGGCGAGCCGGGCTTCGATCGCTTCGGGTGTCAGCGTGGCATCGGCCGGACGGACGCGCAGCGCGTCGCGGGTCAGGTTGAGCAGGTCCAGCCCCAGCACATCGTCGAAATGGACGAGCAGGGCGAGCTTGCGACCCGTGGTCAGCTTCTTGTCGGCCACCATCGCCTCGAGCACCGGAAGCGCCTTGGGCGTGTTGAGGTCGTCGCTGACCGCGGCATCGAGCTGGACGAGATAATCGTCGTCGCCCGAAGCGTCTGTAGCGGGCGACAGCGGGAGCGCGCGGACGGCCATGACGAGCCGCTTCAGACGGGTCAGCGCCGCCGCGAGATTGTCGGGGCTGAACTCCAGTTCGCTGCGATAATGCGCGCTCAGGCACATCAGGCGATAGGCGAGGGGATGCACGCCGCGCCCGACCAGCGCGTCGAGCGTGGCGATGCCGCCCTTGGACTTCGACATCTTGCCGTCGCGGTCCACCAGGAAGTTGTTGTGCATCCAGAACTTCGCGCCCGAGTCCGCGCAGCCGCAATGCGCCTGGTTCTGCGCGATCTCGTTGACGTGATGGATCTGGCGATGGTCGATCCCGCCGGTGTGGATGTCGAAGGGCAGGCCGAGCAGCTCGCTGCTCATCACCGAACATTCGAGGTGCCAGCCCGGCGCGCCGCGACCCCAGGGCGAGTCCCATTCCATCTGGCGCGTCTCGCCCGCGGGGGTCTTGCGCCAGATCGCGAAGTCCTGCGGGTGGCGTTTGCCTTCGACGGGATCGATCCGCCCTTCGCCGATATCGTCCTGCGAACCGGCGAGGCGGCCATAATCGGGGACCGAGCGGCTATCGAAATACAGGCCCGACTCGATTTCGTAGCAATGATCCGGCGCGATAGCCTGGGCAAAGGCGATCATCTTGATCACGTAATCGGTTGCCAGCGGCATTTGCGTTGGCTTGCGGATGTTCAGATCGGCCAGGTTGCGGCGGAACACGTCGGCGAAATGGCGCGAAATGTCCCACGCGTTCAGCCCCTGCTTGCGCGCGGCCGCCTCCATCTTGTCTTCGCCGGCATCGGCATCGGACGTCAGATGGCCGACATCGGTGATGTTGATGACATGGGTGAGCCTGTTGCCCTTCCAGCTCAGCACGCGGCTGAGCGTGTCGGTGAAGACATAGGCGCGCAGATTGCCGAGGTGCGGGTCGGAATAGACGGTGGGTCCGCAGGAATAGACGCGCACGCCCTTGGCGGCGTCGAGCGGTTCGAACCGCTCGAGACTGCGGGTGATCGAATTGTAAAGCGTGAGAGGCGCGGCGTTCATGGCGGCGGGCCATACCGCGTGCGTGCGCGATTTCAAAGGAAGCGCGCCCCTTCGCCCACGGAAGCGGGAGCGAAGGGGTTGGCGAAGGCCTTTACGCGGCGGCGAGCCTGGCCGGGCCGCGCGGACGGAGCACACCGATTCCGCTGCTGCTGCCCGCGATCAGCGGCAGCGCAGTCGCGCAATGGGCGCATTCGGCGGTAAGGCGGCCGACGATCCAGTGCGACTGTCCGCAGCCCGGGCAGTGGTTTGCCTCATTGGCGCGATAGCCGATGCGATAGCCGGTGTGCGACTGACGGATGCCGAAATCGTACATGATACACCTCCGTAATAGTCCGCAGCCAACGGGCGAGAATCGTCATTTGTTCCGCCATGACAGCGACGAACCGTTATTTATCATCGATGAGTTGCAAAATCATCACGATTTTCATCGCGCCGACGTGATAAGCTGAACGGCGGATAACAGCTCCGTTCAGCCTCGGGGCACCGTCGTTCATCCAAAGCATGTGCAACGGGCGAATACGCCGCCCGGGGGAGACCGACCATGAAGAAGCTTCTGCTTTCCGCCGCGATCGCGACGGCTGCCCTTTCCGGTGCGCTGACTGCCACCTCCGCTTCGGCACAGCCCTACACCTATTCGGGTCCGGCGCCGGGCGAAGAGGAATATTATGACGATCAGGGCCAGGACGGCTATTATGACGATGGCGGCTATGAGCGCAGCCGCACCGAAGTGCGCGTCGAGTATCGCGAAGGCTATCGGGACAATGGCCGCTATCGTCCGGGCGACTATTATCGTGGCGACGGGCAGGGCAGCCTGAACGGTTATCGTGGCGATCGCCGCCGCTACTATCGCAATAACGAGCGCTGCTCGGGCACGACCGGCGCGATCGTCGGCGGCCTGCTGGGCGCAGTGATCGGCGGCGAGGCCGGGCGCGGGGGGTATTACAACCGCCGTAGCGGCACCGGCACGATCTTGGGCGCAGGCGCCGGCGCACTGATCGGCAGCGAGATCGACCGTAGCAATTGCCGCGAAGACTATCGGGACGGCTATCGCGGTGGGTATCGCCGCTGAGGCGAATCACCAGCGGCGGCTCTTGGCGTTGAGCCGCAACGAATTACCGGCGGCCGTTGCCGCTGAGCAGGAATAAGGCGTCACGCAGGGAAAAGGGCGTCCGCGGTAACTCGCGGGCGCCTTTTTCTTGCTCTGTCGGAAATGGAGGCCCGACCGGGAATCGAACCCGGGTGCAAGGATTTGCAGTCCTCTGCGTCACCACTCCGCCATCGGGCCTCGGAGCGAGCGGCGGCTTTGCGCAGGCTGCCCCTTCCATGTCAACATCGGCGATGCGAAAATTGCGTACGGGTGGGCGGATGTTTCCGCAGAGCCGCACACAAAGCGCGCGGATGTTTCCGTAGAGCGGCACACAGAAGGTCGCTTGGCGTAGGCCCCGCGCCACGATACATAGCGCCGAACCCAACAAGTGTATTGCGCAGATAACACGGCTGTGCGAGATAAGCGGAGTGATGATGACCCCGACGGTCGATGCCGCGCATTCGATGCGCCATGCAATGGTAGCCAGCCAGCTGCGCACCAACTCGGTCAGTGATGTCCGGGTGGTGGAAGCGATGGCACGCTTGCCGCGCGAGCAGTTCGTGCCGGAAGAGCATCGCGGGATCGCCTATCGCGACACGCTGCTGCCGCTGAACGGCGGACGCCGCCAGAATTCGCCGCTGGCCACTGGCCGGCTGCTGACCGAAGCGCAGATCCGTTCGACCGACCATGTGCTGCTGATTGGCGCGGCCGGCGGCTATTCCGCGGCGGTGCTGGCGGAGATGGCCGCTTCGGTCGTCGCGCTGGAAGAAGATTCGAGCCTGCTGGCGATCGCCCGCGCGGCGCTGCCGGACGCCGGTAACGTCACGCTGGTCGAAGGGCCGCTGGCGCAGGGCTGGGCCAAGGCCGGTCCCTATGACGTGATCCTGATCGACGGCGCCGTCGGGCATATCCCCGACGCGCTGATCGCCCAGCTCAAGGATGGC
The DNA here is from genome assembly GCF_012927115.1 of Sphingomonas sp. G-3-2-10. NCBI lineage: Bacteria > Pseudomonadati > Pseudomonadota > Alphaproteobacteria > Sphingomonadales > Sphingomonadaceae > Sphingomonas > Sphingomonas sp. G-3-2-10. The sequence continues at coordinate 1,007,748 of NZ_JABBFY010000001.1, forward strand.
GGGCGCATTGCGACCGGAATCGAGGATCGCGGCATCACGCGGCTGGCGACCGGCCGCAAGACCGGTGGCGGCTTCGGCCTGAACGAGTTCGCCGATATCGAATGCGCGGTGCTGCCCGGCTTTGCCAAGCCGCGGACATTTCAGTTTTGAAAGACCAGAAGATGAGGCTCATGCGACTTTCCACCCTGTTCCTGGGCGCGAGCCTGGCGGCGCTGGCGATGCCGGCGGCGGCGCAGACGACCCAGACTGCACCGGGCGCAGCCCCGGCGGCGGCGCAGCCGACCATGACGCTGCGTGATGCCCTTGTCCTCGCTTACAACAGCAATCCCGATCTGGCCGGCGAGCGCGCCAACCTGCGCGCCACCGACGAAGGCGTGCCGATCGCGCGTTCCTCGGGTCTTCCCGGTGTTACGTCGAACGCAGGCGTCGACCAGAGCCTGCACAACACCGATCAGGGGCTGAGCCCTGGCCGCCGCGGCACGCTGGGCGTCGATCTGTCGGTGCCGGTCTATGCCGGCGGTTCGGTGCGCAATTCGGTGCGCGCCGCCGAGACTCGCGTCGAAGCCGGCCGCTCGCTGCTCCGCGCAGCCGAGGCGGATATCTTCACCCAGGTCGTGACCGTCTATGTCGACGTGATCCGCGACGAAGCGATCGTCCGGCTGAACCAGCAGAATGTGAGGGTGCTTGAGGTCAACCTCCAGGCCACGCGCGACCGGTTCGAGGTGGGCGACCTGACCCGTACCGACGTTGCCCAGTCCGAAGCGCGCTATGCGCTGGCGCAGGCGCAGCTCCGTGGTGCGGAAGCGCGCCTGATCGGCAGCCGCGAGAATTTCATCCGTGTGGTCGGCGCGCCTCCGGGCGTGCTGGCGCCGCCGCCGCAGCTGCCGGGCCTGCCTTCGACCGTCGAAGGCGCCACCGACATCGCGCTGGCCAATAATCCCAATCTCGACGCTGCCGTGAAATCGGGCGAAGCGACGCGCTACGACGTCAATGTCGCGCAGTCCGGCCGTCTGCCGCGCGTGAGCGTCGGCGTCGGCGGCAACTATTATAACTATCTCGGATCGGGCACGGCGCGTTCTACCGCTGCTGGCTTCAACGACGACGGCTTCTCGACCAGCGCGGGCGTGAACCTGTCGCTCCCGCTGTTCCAGGGCGGACGTCCGGCCGCGCAGGTGCGTCAGGCCAAGGCGCGGCGCGAGGCGGCGCTGGAGACGGTGACCTTCACCGAACGTGGCGTGATCGCCCAGGCCCGCTCGTCCTTCGCGCTGTACCAGTCTTCGCTGCGCGTGATCGAATCGTCCAAGGTCGCGGTCGACGCCAACCGGCTGAGCCTCGAAGGCGTCCGCGCCGAGAACAGCGTCGGCACGCGCACGATCCTCGACATCCTCAACGCCGAGCAGGAATTCCTCAATTCGCAGGTGACTTACGTGACTGCGGAGCGCGACGCCTATGTCGCCGGGTTCACCCTGCTGGCAGTGATGGGCAAGGCCGAAGCCGAGGATCTGGGGCTCGATGGCGGCCCGCTGTACGACCCGCTGACCAACTATAATCAGGTTCGCCGTGGCTGGTCGGACTGGTCGGACGGCCCTCCGGAGACCGTAAAGGGTACGCGGACCAATCAAACTCCCGTGCAAAATCCTGAAGTTACGCCGGGAACGGATCCTTTGTTAACCAGACCAGTTGACAGTACCCGTACTAATCCTTGATTGAGCGCGCTGCCGTCTTTCGGATAGAAGGTGCTGGTGGATATGGGGGATATCAGTTCCGAGCCTTCGATGGAGGAGATTCTCTCCTCTATCAAACGCATCATCGCCGAAGAGGGCGATGCTGCGACGGGGACGCGTTCGCGTCGTCCGGGCCCGGCCAGAACGACGCCGCGCGCTGATCCCATCGGGGGGGAAGAAGTGCTCGAGCTGAGCGAGTTGGCGGCTGAGGAAGCTGCCGACGCGCCGACGCCCGCGCCGTTGCCCATTGGAGCCCCCGACGTGCCACCTCGTCCCGAGACTCTTCGTCCCGAAGCCGCCGCTCCTGCGCCGCGCGCCGCCGATCCGATCCTGTCGGAGCACGCGGTCGAGGCCACCCGTGGCCCGCTCGAGGCGCTGTCGCGGATGGTGGTGAAGCCCGAGGTCGCCGGTTCGGACACGCTCGAAGGGCTGGTTCGGGAGCTGCTCAAGCCGATGCTGCGCGAGTGGCTCGACGAAAATCTCCCGCAGGTCGTCGAAACGATGGTCGCGCGCGAGATTTCGCGGATCACCGGGCGGTAAAATTCCCAGCGCATTTTGGCTGACGGCGCGATTGTATCCGCCGTCACCATCTGCTTAAAACCCGCTCCATGAAGCACTTCCTGCTCGCGGGCGTTGCGCTCGCCTCCGTCGCCGCGCCTGCCGCGGCCCAAGACCAGACCGCAAAGCCGGCGGGTCGCGACCTCACCATCGAAGACGTGGCCAAGCTCTCCCGAGTCGGCGCGCCTGTCGTGTCGCCCGACGGGCGATGGCTGGTGTGGCAGCAGCGAGAGACCGACCTGCCCAACAATCGCGGCCGATACGATCTGTGGCGCCTCGATCTGTCGACCAAGGGCGCGGTGCCCGAGCCGCTGGTGGCCGAAGCCACCGTCAACGAAACCGGCCCGCAGTTCGGCCCCGGCAACATCGTCTATTTCCAGTCGGACAAGGGCGGCGCGGACCAGATCATCTCGATCCCGGTGACTGGCGGCGCACAGACGGTGCAATCGGTGCCCGCGGGCGGCTTCTCGGGCTTCAAGCTCTCGCCCGACGGCACTCGCGTGCTGGTGTGGGCCGATCGCAAGCCCGGCGCGCCGACGATCGAGCCGGCGCAGGTCAAGAAGGACGCGAACGCCGGTTCGGCACGCGTCTATGACAAGATGTTCGTGCGCCACTGGGACACCTGGTCGAATGGCGACCGATCGCAGCTGTTCGTCCTGCCGCTGGGCAAGGACAATGCGGCGTCGATCCCGCTGAGCCGCACGCTGGACGGCGATACCCCGTCCAAGCCGTTCGGCGGCGGCGAGGAGACGGCATGGTCGCCCGATGGCAAGACCGTGTTCTTCGCGCTGCGCGAGGCGGGGACGACCGAACCGCTGTCGACCAACCTCGACATCTTCTCGGTCCCTTCGGACGGCTCGGCCGCGCCGATCAACCTGACCGCCGACAATGACGGGACCGACAACCTTCCGACCGTGTCGCCAGACGGCAAGTGGCTCGCCTATTTCGCGATGAAGCACCCCGGCTACGAAGCCGACCGTCAGGTGCTGATGCTGCGCGATCTGGCCACCGGCAATGTCCGCGCGCTGACCGAAGGCTGGGATCGCTCGGTCGCGTCGATCGCATGGGCGCCGGACGGCAAGAAGATCTACGTCACGGCGCAGGATACGCAGGAAGAACCGATCTTCACCGTCGACGTGAAGACCGGCAAGGTCACGCGGCTGACGCAGGAAGGCGTGGTCTCGGCGGTGATCCCGACGAAGAAGGGCGTCATCTTCTCGATGAACAGCCTGTTGTCGCCCGACGATTTCTACAGCCTGACCGGCAAGACCCCGGTGCGGCTGACCAGTGTCAACGCGGCGAAGCTGGAAGGCATCGCAATGCCCAGCGTCGCCCGCTTCAACTTCACCGGCGCCAATGGCGACACGGTGTGGGGCTATGCGGTGAAGCCCGCGTCGCTGGCGGAGGGCAAGAAGGCACCGGTGGCGTTCATCGTGCACGGCGGGCCGCAAGGCAGCATGAACAACAGCTGGTCCTATCGCTGGAACCCGGCCGTGTTCGCGGGCGCGGGTTATGCGGTCGTGACCGTCGATTTCCACGGCTCGACCGGATACGGGCAGGGTTTCACCGACGCGATCAACAAGAATTGGGGCGGCTGGCCGCTGGAAGATCTGCAAAAGGGTCTTGCGGCTGCTACGACCAAGTTCACATGGCTAGACGGCGACAAGGCGTGTGCGCTCGGCGCATCCTATGGCGGCTATATGATTAACTGGATCGCCGGCCAGTGGCCCGACCGGTTCAAGTGCCTCGTCCAGCATGACGGCGTTTTCGACGCGCGTGCGATGGCGTACGAGACCGAGGAACTCTGGTTCGACGAGTGGGAGCATGGCGGCAAGCCCTACCATGAGGACCCGGCCGAGTATGAGAAGTGGAACCCGGTCAACCATGTCGACAAATGGAAGACCCCGATGCTGGTGATCACCGGCGAGAAGGACTTCCGCATCCCCTATACCCAGGGTCTGGCGAGCTTCACCGCGCTCCAGCGCAAGGGCATCGCTTCGCGGCTGGTGGTGTTCCCCGACGAGAATCACTGGGTGCTGAAGCCGAAGAACTCGATGCAGTGGTACGGCGAAGTCATCGGTTGGTTGAACAACCATACCGGCGGCCGCGACGGCTTCGTCGTGACCGCGACGGGGCAGTAACCTGCCTTATCCGTTTTCCGTCACTCCGAATCCGGGGTGACGGAAAGGGACTTGTTCAAAGCGCCCCGAATGTCCCGATCCCGGCGCTCAGCACCGGCCACAGCATCATGACGATGCCGGTCAGGCTGGCGAGGAACACCAGCGTCCGGATCACCGGGATGCCCGCCGCATAGATCGGCAGGTACAGCACGCGCCCGCCTAGCCACAGCAGCGCGCCGATCGCGGTGTACATCGAATAGAGCTGCGTGATGCCGAGCAGGGCGACGGCCGCGATCACCAGCGGGAACGTCTCGAAGAAATTCGACTGCGCGCGCTCCAGCCTGCCGACGACGGGCCAGGCCGGGGGCAGGGCCTCGTCCCGCGCACCCATGTTCCACTTCGCGCCATATTGCCGTGTCCGCACCTGAGCGGTGCCGAAGATATGGATCAGAGCCAGTACGCAGCCCCAGGCCAGCACGGCATATTCGATACGCAGCATCGCATTCCTCCCTCTGTTTCACGCCTTTGTACCACCCAATGACTTTTTCATCGACCCGGAGGGCGGCTCACCGCTAAAGCCCCGCCATGACCGAGCTTCCCAAGACCTTCGACCCCGCCGAAATCGAATCCCGCTGGTACGCCCATTGGGAAGATAAGGGCCTGTTCGCGCCCGAGCGCCCCGGCGCCGATCCGTGGACGCTGGTGAACCCGCCGCCCAACGTGACGGGCAGCCTGCATATCGGCCATGCGCTCGACAACACGCTTCAGGACATCCTCGTCCGCCACGCCCGGCTGAAGGGCAAGGACGCGCGCTGGGTGGTCGGCACCGACCATGCCGGCATCGCGACGCAGATGGTGGTCGAGCGCCAGCTGAACGCCAGGCAGCAGAAGCGCACCGACTTCACCCGCGACGAGTTCGTCGCGAAGGTGTGGGAATGGAAGGAAGAGAGCGGCGGCGAGATCACCGGCCAGCTCCGCCGCCTCGGCTGCTCGATGGACTGGGCCAACGAGCGTTTCACCATGGACGAGGGCTTTTCGAAAGCCGTGCTCAAGGTGTTCGTCGAACTGTACAAGCAGGGTCTGCTGTACCGCGACAAGCGCCTGGTGAACTGGGATCCGGGCCTTGGCACCGCGATCTCCGATCTCGAAGTCGAGACGACCGATGTGAAGGGCGGGTTCTGGCGAATCCGCTATCCGCTCGCGGATGGATCGGGTTCGATCGAAGTCGCGACGACGCGGCCCGAGACGATGCTGGCAGATATGGCGGTGGCGGTGCATCCGACCGACGAGCGCTACACCGCGCTGGTCGGCAAGCAGGTGAAGCTGCCGATCACCGGACGCCTGATCCCGATCGTCACCGACGAACATGCCGATCCCGAGCTGGGTTCGGGCGCGGTGAAGATCACGCCGGGGCATGACTTCAACGATTTCGAAGTGGGCAAGCGCGCGGGCTTCAAGGCCGGCGAGATGCTCAATATGCTCGATGCGAAGGCAAACATCACCCAGACGAGCGATGGGCTGATCCCCGACGATCTGATCGGCATGGAGCGGTTCGCGGCACGCAAGGCGGTGGTCGAGCGGCTGAAGGCCGAGGGCTGGCTGATCCCGCATATCGACAAGGACGGCAACGAACACGACGCCGAGCCGCGCACCATCGCGACGCCGTTCGGCGATCGTTCGGGCGTGGTGATCGAGCCGTGGCTGACCGACCAATGGTATGTCGATGCCGCGACGCTCGCGAAGCCGGCGATCGAAGCGGTCCGCTCGGGGGCGACCAAGGTGGTGCCGAAGAGCTGGGAGAAGACGTACTTCAACTGGATGGAGAACATCCAGCCGTGGTGTGTGAGCCGCCAGTTGTGGTGGGGGCATCGGATTCCGGCTTGGTTCGCCGACGATGGCAAGATTTTCGTCGCGGAGACTGAAGATGAGGCCGCTCAGCAAGCTGCGGAGCATTTCCGGAGCGGTGAGGTGCCTTCGCCGAAGGTGATTTTCCTCGACACGGAGAATGTGCGAGCCGGAAATGAGATTTCTGGTTGGATTGGCAAAGCCGAGGACGCTGGTTCGAAACCGATCGATCGCGACACCGTTGTGCTTCGCCAAGACCCCGACGTCCTCGACACCTGGTTCTCCTCCGCGCTTTGGCCCTTCGCGACGATGGGCTGGCCGGATGCGGGCGAGTGGAAGAACCGCTATCCCAACGACGTGCTGATCTCGGGCTTCGACATCCTGTTCTTCTGGGATGCGCGGATGATGATGCAGGGTTTGCATTTTCTGAAGGAAGTGCCGTTCAAGACCTTGTATCTCCACGGTCTTGTCCGCGCGGCAGATGGCGCGAAGATGTCCAAGTCGAAGGGCAATGTCGTCAATCCGCTGGGGCTGATCGACAATTACGGCGCCGATGCGCTGCGCTTCTTCATGGCGGCGATGGAAAGTCAGGGCCGCGACATCAAGATGGATGAGAAGCGGATCGAGGGATACCGCAACTTCGCGACGAAGCTGTGGAACGCGGCGCGCTTTGCCCAGTCCAACGGGATCGGCGCGAGCGCAACGCTGGAAGCGCCGGAAGCGACGCTGGCGGTCAATCGCTGGATCATCGCCGAGACGGTGAACACGGTGCAGGCGCTCGATCTGGCGCTGGCCGATCTGCGCTTCGACGAAGCCGCGAACACGATCTACCAGTTCACCTGGAGCCGCTTCTGCGACTGGTATCTCGAGCTTATCAAGCCGGTGTTGCAGACCGAAGGCGCCGAGGGCGCCGACGAGACGCGCGCGGTGGCGGGATGGGTGCTCGACCAGATCCTGGTGATGCTCCACCCGTTCATGCCGTTCATCACCGAGGAACTGTGGTCCAAGATGGGCCCGCGCGAGCATGAGCTGATCGTGGCGAAGTGGCCGATGGCCGATGCCCGCGCGCTCGATCCCGAAGCGGCGAAGGAAGTCGACTGGCTGATCCGTCTGGTCAGCGAAATCCGCACCGCGCGGACCGAACTGAACGTGCCGCCGGGCGCGCGTCTGCCGGTGCATGTCCGCGATGCTTCGGGCGCCACCGCCGAACGGCTGTCGCGGCAGGAAGCGGCGCTGGCGCGTCTCGCCCGTGTCGATCAGGCGAGCGGCGATGCGCCCGAAGGCGGCGCGCTCCAGATCGTGGTGGACGAAGCGACCTTCGTCCTGCCGATCGCGGGCGTGGTCGATCTCGAGGCCGAGCGCGAGCGTCTGAAAAAGGCGATCGGGGCGGCGGAGAAGGAACGCGACGGTCTCGCTGGCCGGCTCAACAACCCGAGCTTCGTCGAACGCGCCAAGCCCGAAGCGGTGGAGAAGGCACGCGCGGACCATGCCGAAAAGGCTGCCGAGGCGGAGCGGCTGAGCGCGGCGCTGGCGCGGCTGGGGTAATCCCCCGCCGCGCAACCGGCCCGGTCTGAACGCGTTCTTCACCCCGGCGATACCGTACGGCGCGCTTCGCACTACAGGCTAGGCGAAGCGTGCGCCGTTCCGTATCCGCCGTCATGGGGCGGTAGAGGGGACAGAGCTTGGCGCAATCACCGCAACGGCGCGACCTGACACAGGGCGATGTCGGCCGCACCCTGCTGCTGTTCGCGCTGCCCACGCTCGGATCGAACATCCTCCAGTCGCTGAACGGCTCGATCAACGCGATCTGGGTCGGGCGTTTCCTTGGTGAAGGCGCGCTGGCGGCGACCTCGAACGCGAACATGGTCATGTTCCTCATGTTCTCGGCCGTGTTCGGCTTCGGCATGGCGGCGACCATCCTTGTCGGCCAGAGCATGGGACGCGGCGACGTCGAAGGCGCGCGGCGGGCGCTGGGTTCGGCGACCGGGCTGGTGATGGGTGGCGCGGTGGTCGCGTCGGTGGTCGGCTGGATCTTCGCGCCCGACATCCTCCGCTTGCTCGCCACCCCGCCCGAAGTGATGGACATGGCGCTGGACTATCTCCGCGTGATCTTCCTCGGCCTGCCTGCCGGCATGTTGCTGGTGCTGCTGATGATGGGCCTGCGCGGCGTGGGCGACGCCATGACGCCATTGTGGTTCATGGGGCTGGGCGCGGTGATCGATGTGGGGCTCAACCCGCTGCTGATCGCCGGGATCGGGCCGTTTCCGCAGATGGGCATCGCGGGGTCCGCGACCGCGACGCTGATCGCCAACCATGTCTCCGCCATCGGCCTGCTGATCGTCATCTACTGGCGCGACTTGCCGATCCGGCTGCGCGGCCATGAACTGCGCTGGCTGCTGCCGGCTCGCGCGCTGATGAAGACGATCGTCGCCAAGGGCCTGCCGATGGGCGCGCAGATGGTGGTGATGACGTTGGCGGGCCTCGCAATGGTCGGGCTGGTCAACCGCCGCGGTGTGGACACTGCCGCCGCCTACGGCGTCTCGCAGCAATTGTGGACCTATATCCAGATGCCCGCGATGGCGATCGGTGCGGCGGTGAGTGCGATGGCCGCGCAGAATATCGGGGCAGGGCGCTGGGACCGTATCGCCCAGATCACGCGATCGGGCATCCTCTACAATGTCGTGATCACCGGGGCGATGGTGGTGCTGGTCATCCTGTTCGACCGTCCGGTGATGGCGCTGTTCCTCGGCGGCGACAGCCCGGCGCTGCCGATCGCGCGGCATATCCAGCTGATCGTCAGCTGGAGCTTCATCCTGTTCGGCACCACGATGGTGATGTTCTCGGTCGTCCGCGCCAACGGAGCGGTCTGGGCGCCGCTGATCGCGCTGATCGTCGCACTGTACCCCGTGCGCTTCGGCTTCGCGCTGTTCGCCGAGCCCCTGCTGCACGCGGATTCGCTGTGGTGGAGCTTCGTGCTGGGATCGGCGACCGCGATGGGGCTGGCGGCCGCCTATTACCGCTGGGGCGGGTGGCGCGCGACGCGGTTGGTAGTCGCACCCGAGCAGGAAGAGGTGGAGGAACAGGCGCTGGCCAGCGGCGAGCCGGCGGGACGGATACAACCGGCAGGCTGACCCTTGCACCACGCCACGGGCTGGCGCAGAAGCCCGGCCATGAGCCAATACCCCGCGCTTCGCCTTCGCCGCACCCGAGCCTCGGCCTGGAGCCGCCGGATGCACGCCGAGACCGTGCTGACGCCCGCCGATCTGATCTGGCCGCTGTTCGTCACGTCGGGCGATGCGGAAGAGCCTATCGCGACGCTGCCCGGCGTGTCGCGCTGGTCGGTGAAGGGCATCGTCGAGCGTGCGAAGGAAGCCGCAGCGCTCGGCATCCCGTGCGTCGCGCTGTTCCCCAACACCCCGCACGAACTGCGCAGCGACGATGGCCGCGAAGCGTTCAACCCCGACAATCTGATGTGCCGCGCGATCCGCGCCATCAAGGATGCGGTGCCCGATATCGGCGTGCTGACCGACGTCGCGCTCGATCCCTATACCAGCCACGGCCATGACGGGCTGGTCGATGCCGCCGGCTATGTGCTGAACGACGATACCGCCAAGGTGCTGGTCGATCAGGCGGTGGTTCAGGCCGAAGCAGGCGCGGACATTGTCGCGCCCAGCGACATGATGGACGGCCGCGTCGGCATGATCCGCGACGCACTGGAGAGCGGCGGCTACGCCAATGTCCAGATCATGGCCTATGCCGCCAAATATGCGTCGGCTTTCTACGGTCCGTTCCGCGACGCGGTGGGGTCACGCGGGCTGCTGAAGGGCGACAAGAAGACCTATCAGATGGACCCGGCCAATGCCGAGGAAGCGCTGCGCGAAGTCGGCCTTGATCTGGCCGAAGGCGCGGACAGCGTGATGGTGAAGCCCGGCCTGCCGTATCTCGACATCATATTGCGTGTGAAGAGCGAGTTTCAGGTTCCTGTATTCGCGTATCAAGTAAGCGGCGAATATGCGATGATCGAAGCCGCAGTCGCGGCAGGTGCTGGCGAACGCGACGCGCTGGTGCTCGAAACACTGATGGCGTTCAAGCGCGCCGGAACCTCGGGCGTACTGACCTATCATGCTCCGGTCGCGGCACGATTGCTGAACGGATGATCGTCACCGAACGCCTGGTCCTGCGCCTGCCGGAGCCGCGCGACCGTGGCGCGCTGGTCGGCATGTTCACCGATCAGGAGGTGATGGCCGATCTGTTTCCGGGGCTGGACGAAGCCGCGGCGGAAGCGGTCCTGACCAAGCATGACGGGTTCCGTCACGAAGGGCTGGGGTTCCTCACCGTCGAGCGGCGCGAGGATGGCGCCGTGGTCGGCTTTTGCGGCCTGAAGCGCGGCGAAAAACACTCTCCGATCGCCGATCGGGTCGAGGCGGGATGGATCGTCGACAAGCCGTGGTGGCGTCATGGCTATGCCGGCGAGGCGATGGCCGCGATCCTCGACGATGCATGGCCCCGGATCGATGCCGACCGCATCTATGCGATCACCGCCGCACTCAATCTGAAGAGCCAGGGCCTGATGTCGCGGCTGGGGATGCAGCGGCTGGCGGACGGCGATTATGACAGCGCGACATTTCCCGAGGGGCATCGGCTTCGCCCCACAGTGACCTTTGCAATCGAGAGACCCGCGGCATGATCGAGACCGAACGCCTGATCCTGCGCGGCTGGAAAGACAGCGATCTCGATCCCTTCGCGGCGATGAGTCAGGATCCGCGCGTCATGGCGACGCTGGGTCCGCTGATGAGCCGGGACGAGGCAGCGGCGGTAATCACCCGGATCGAAGGCATTCGCGAGGCGCATGGCTATACCTTCTGGGCGATCGAACGGCGCGAGGATGGCGCGTTCCTGGGTTTTTGCGGGGTAAAGCCCGGCGCGGAGGATACGCCGATCGCCGGCGAGGTCGAAATCGGCTGGCGGCTGGCGCACGATCATTGGGGCAAGGGCTATGCCCGCGAAGCGGCGCAGGCGAGCCTCGACTGGGTATGGACCCATCTCGACGCCGATCAGGTGGCCGCGATCACCACGCCCGGCAACAGCAACAGTTGGGGCCTGATGGAGCGGCTGGGCATGGTGCGCGCGCCGGAAGACGATTTCGATCATCCCAAGGCGATCGGGCATCTGATCCCGCACATCACCTATCGCATCGCCAGACCGGCGAAACGCGGTTAATCGCAGGGAAACCATCGCACCCTAAGCCGGTATCCGGGGAGAAATATTCATGACGGATCAGGCGAACGAAGCGGCGGTGCCGCAGGGCAAGGCGCCCAGCCTCACGCACAAGCTATTCGTTCTCGCGATCCTCGCCGGATCCTTCCTGCTGTTCCTCGTTCAGCCGATGGTGGCCCGGATGGCGCTGCCCAAGCTGGGCGGGGCGCCTGCCGTGTGGAACTCGGCGATGCTGGTCTATCAGGCGCTGCTGCTGGGCGGATATGCCTATGCGCACTGGCTCGGCCGGGTGCCGGTGCGGCGGCAAGCGACGATCCACCTGGCCGTGCTGGCGATCGCGGCCTTGTGGCTGCCCATCGGCCTGATCGGCATGAACCTGCCCGCCGATGCCGAACCCACCATCTGGGTGCCCTGGCTGCTGGTCGCGTCGATCGGGCCGCTGTTCTTCGCGATCGCCGCTCAGGCGCCGCTGCTCCAGCGCTGGTACAGCGTGTCGAGCGGGGGACGCGATCCCTATGCGCTCTATGCCGCATCGAACATCGGCAGTTTTGGCGGTCTGATCGCCTATCCGATCCTGGTCGAGCCCAATATGGCGATCACCAGCCAGCGCTGGCTGTGGACCGGGGGCTACGCACTGGTGTTCCTGCTGGTCGCCGGATGTGCGCTGCTGCTGCCACGCAAGGCCGCGGACGTGCCCCATGTAACCCACACCAGCGAAGCGCCGGGATGGCGGCTGGTGGCGCACTGGATCCTGCTGGCGCTGGTTCCTTCGGGCCTGATGCTGGCGACCACCACCTTCCTGACCACCGACATCGTCGCGGTGCCGATGCTGTGGGTGGTGCCGCTGGGCCTCTATCTGCTCAGCTTCTCGGTTGCATTTTCCGACAGCCGGCTTCTGGCCGATCTGATCGCCAAGTTCGCGCCTTTGTGCCTGTTGCTGTTCGGCGCGACGCTGATCTCGGGCAACCACGAATATGCCTATCTCAACGCCTTTATCGGCGTGGCCTTGCTCTTCATCGTCTCGGTCGCGTGTCACTCGCGGATGTACGCGCTGCGGCCCGCGCCGGACCGGTTGACCGGCTTCTATCTGGCGATGTCGGTCGGCGGCGTGCTGGGCGGCGTGTTCTCGGCGCTGATCGCGCCGATCGTGTTCGACTGGACCTATGAATATCCGCTGTTGATCATCGCCGCGGGTGCGCTGGTGCCGCAGGTGTTCCTGATCCCGCTCATCGGCCGGCTGTGGACCGGCGATTCGCAGGTGCTGCGCATCAAGACGCTCGCGGTGGCGCTGATCGTGTCGGTGCTGATGGTCGTCGGCCTGCGCGACCTGTTCTCGCTGGGATCGATGGCAGTTCAGGTGGCATTCGTCGGCGTGGCGATCGTGGGGCTGCTTTCGATCGGGCGAAAGCTCGCCTTCACTGTGGCGCTTGCCGGGGCGATCATATTATTCGGCGGATATCAGGCGCTGCAGACTTCGGCGGCCGGGGCGCGGACGCGGAGCTATTTCGGGGTCTATACCATCACCGAAACGCCCACCGAGGTTCGTCTGGCGCATGGCACGACGTTGCACGGCGTCCAGCTGACCGGCGAGCGTTCGCGCACGCCAACGACCTATTATGCCAGGAATTCGGGCGTCGGGCTGGCGATGGCCGCCGCGCCGGAACTGTTCGGGCCGCGCGCGCGGATCGGCGTGGTGGGTCTCGGGACCGGCACGCTCGCCTGCTATGCGCAGCCGGGGCAGGACTGGCGTTTCTACGAGATCGATCCGGCGGTGGTCGGCATCGCCCGCGATTCGGGCAAGTTCAGCTTCCTCAGCCAGTGCCTGCCCAATCCGCGGATCGTGATCGGCGACGCCCGGCTGCGGCTGGCGGAGCAGCGAGCGAACAGCCTCGATCTGCTCGCACTCGACGCCTTCTCGTCCGACGCGGTGCCGATGCATCTGATGACCGCCGAAGCCTATGCCACCTATGGCCGGGTGCTGGCGCCCAACGGGCTGCTGATGGTCCATATCTCGAACCGCTATCTCGCGCTCGATCCGATCGTGGCCGAAGCGGCGCGGCGCGGCGGCTGGTATGCCGAGCGGCTCTATTACAACCCGACCCCGATGGAAGAGACGGTGGACGAAGCCGGCGCGTCAGACTGGATCGCCTTGTCGCGCGATCCCAAGACGCTCGACAGGCTGGTCGCACGTGGCGGCGGGTGGACGGTGCTGGTGCCCGAATTCGGCGTGCCGGGCTGGACCGACGATTATGCGTCGATCGTGCCCGTGCTGCGCCCGGCGAAGATGCCGTGGGACGACGATTAAGGCTTCAGCGCACCTTCGAGCAGCCGGACGCGGGCGGCCTGATCGTCGTTGAGCGCCGTGGCGCGGGCGATGGCGGCGTCGAGCGCGGGGTAGGGTGGCTTGCCTTCCTGCGCGCGGTCCATCGCCAACCGCTCGAGATCGACCAGCGCCTCCGACGTCGTGCCTCGCGCCGCGCCCAGCGCGGTCAGCGCCGATTGCGCGTCAAGCCACGGGTCGGACCCTTCCGGAAGTCCGCGCGCCACGGCGATCTTCGCTTCGGCGTCCTGCGACGCGACGGTGAAGTCCCGCTGCGCCTTGTCGAGCGATCCGACGAGCGCCGCGATACGCGAATCGAGCGCGGGATCGGGCGTTGCGACTGGCACCGGACGCACCGGCTCCGCCGTGCTCTGTGATTCGATGGGGCGTGGCAGCAGCGACGGATATTTGCTGTCGACATCGACGCAGCCGGTGACGGCCAGCGCCACGAGGGGAAAAGCAAGGGCTCGCATGGCGTTTGATCTATGCCTCGCGAGGGGGTGGCGCAACTCGCTTGAACAAAAGCGAGAAAAGCTGGCGAAAGGGCTTGCGCCGAATCGGAGTGGCTTCTAAGAGCGCCACTCCCAAGCACCCGTAGCTCAGCTGGATAGAGCATCAGACTACGAATCTGAGGGTCGGACGTTCGAATCGTTCCGGGTGCGCCATTTCCTCACATCGCCAAATTCGAACCGGTTTCGGACCGGCGATGTGAGGAAATGGCTTTTCGATTGTTGCGCGCTGGCGCATCTTTACGATCATTCGTCGCAGCCGCGCGGCCCCTTGGCGCAACGCCATTGCATAGCATCACGGTAGGAATAGCCTCGTCTCCGGTTGTGATGGAGATGCGAGATGACGTCCCTTGCTCTACCCGCCGGTGATCTTTTTTCGGTCATAACGACTGCGGGCCGCGATTCCCGCTCCGCGTCATGGAAATCGCTGCTCAACTGGCCCCGCTTCGGCGACGACCATGTCGACTATGAAGCTGAAACGCCGGCGCAGCGGAACCGCTGGGCCGTGCGGATGGACGAAGCGGTGATGCGCGCCGACAAGCCGGTGCTGCTCATCGCCAGTGGCGAGACCTGCCACGCCGCCGCATGGTGGGCGCGGCTTTCGCCGACACCCTATGTGTCGCGGGTTGCCGGGGCATTGCTGTTCGCCCCGTCAAAGGCCGCCAACGATACGGACGACCGGTTCGCGTCGCCGCGGATCGTGCTGCCATTCCCATCGGCAATCGTCGGAACCGAAAGCCGGCCGCTTGACCAGCGCGTTCTCGCGCTTGCCGAAGGCTGGGGCAGCCGCTTCGTCGAGCAGGGCCGCGAGAGCGAGGAGAGCGCATGGCAGCAGGCGCAGAACCTGGTGCTGAAGCTCACTGCGCGCGTAGTCGAGCGCGACATGCGCATCGCCAACTGCTTTCCGGTCGACTGAGTCTCACTTCACCTTCACGCGGAAACGCAGCGTAAAGGATGACCCGGCGACCTGATTGCCGCCCATCCGCACACGGATGTTGGTGACGTTCGCGTCGAATTCGCCGCTGGGCGTGTAGGTCCAGGTCGCGCCGTGATCGTTCGAGAAGTCGAGCCGGTCGGTGCTGCTGCCGAGCGAGGTGAAGCTGTAGCTCAGCAGGCTCAGACCATCGGTATAGACAATCGGCCCGGAGCCGGGGAGCAAGCCGAGATCGCCGACGCGCAGCACCGTATTCGCGGGGATTGCATCGGCGAAGGTGACACCATTGACCGTGGTCAGCGCGCCGTTCGGATTGCTGATCGTCACCGTATAGTCGACCAGCGAACCCGGAACCCGCTTGGGCAGCAGATTGCCCTGCGGGTCGGACACCACCGCCGACGTCTTGGTGATCGTCAGCGGCGCGAATGCCATCAGCAGCATGAGCGGGAGCAGGCGGAATGCCTTTCTCATCGTGATCCTCCCAGCAGAGGGCGGACGAGGTCGCCCAGGCTGCCCTGATCGAACTTCATCCGGACGGTGACGTAGGGGCCTTGGCGGGTCCAGCGGGCTTCCTCGAAGTCGCGATCGCGATAGCCCGAAATGTTGTAGCCGCCGGTGATCCACAGATTACGGGCGGGCGAGACGCCGACCGAGGGGCCGAGCGACCAGCTGATCGCGCCGATCTTCCAGCTGTGCTGCGCGCTGGCCTGTGCGCCGATGTCGATCCGGGTGGTAATATCCTTGCGGACTTCGACGCCGAGCACATCGACGAAGCCGTCGACCTTTTCGTCGGCATAGCGGCCGCGGACATATTTTGCCCCGTAATAGATGCTCGCTTCGAACCCGTGGCCCGCGCCTTCGCTGCCGGTGCGGTAGTTGACCGCGATATTGTTGACGAGGCGGAAGGTGGCCAGGGTGCCGTTGGCGAAGGTGGGGATGCCCAGCGCGTTGCCGCGGCTGGTCGCGCCACCCGCGCTTTCGTGGCGCAGCTGGAAGCGTTCGAGCAGCGACCAGCGGCTGTCGATCGGGCGCAGCGCGAGAGCCAGATCGGCATTGACCGAGCTCGACACCGCGCCGCTCTTCTCGCGCAGACGGAAGGCGCGGATGCCCGAAGCCAGCGTCGCGCCGTCGCCCAGCGTGCGCAGCAGGTTCGAGGTCAGGCCGAAGCGCTGTTCGCGGCCTGCGACGCGATATTCGGCGCGGCCGTTCCAGCTCCACCGGTCGCCGCGATAGGTTGCGCCGAGCGTGGTCGCGGTGAAATCCTCCTGCAAGCCGCTGCGATCGAGGAAACCGCCCGACGATACCGGCTGAAGCGGGTTCACCACGTCGCCCGCCGGGACATGGCCCGAAAGCGTGCTGGCCGAATCGAGCGTGACGTCGATGGTCCAGCGCTTGCCGATCGGCAGCGACTGGCTGAGGCCATATTGCGCGAAGGTGCGGCGGCCATTCTCGCCGATCTGCCCCTGGTTCATCGTCGCGAGCAGGCGTGCGCCGCCCCAGGGCGCGACGTCGAAGCCGAGGCGGGTGTTCTGCGCGGTGAACTTCTCACCTTTCGCCACTTCGACATCGCCGATCAGGCGCAGCCAGTCGTTGAAGCGCCACGACGCGCCGAGATTCTGGCGCGCCGGAAAATCGGCGCTGTCGTTCTTGCCGCCCAGCGGGAGCTGGGTTTCGGCGGTGATCTCGAGCCGGTTGTTCAGCAGCTTCTGGGTGCCGCCGAGCGTGAGCAGGATCGAGTCCCGCTCCGCCCCGCCGACGCCGCGATCCGACGCCATGCGGAAGCCGCCATAGAGCGTACCGGCGGCACGGCGATATTCGACGCGGGCATCGGCGGCGATGCGGCCGGCGGGGCCGTCAAGGTCCTGCTGATGCCATGCCGACGCGGCGATGCTCCACAGCGAGCCGAGCTTCAGGCGGCCATCCGCGCCGATCTTGCGCGATCCGGCTTCGCCGCCATTCTGCTGACCAAAGCCATAGTCGCGGTCCTGCTGGCGGGCATAGGCGATGACGTCGGCGAGCGATCCGTGATGCTCGGCCTCGACCAGCCATGCACGGCCCTGATCGATGCCCTTGCGGCCACCGGCGCCGGCCTCGGCGCGGATTTCGGTGGTGGCCGAAACGCGCAGCTTGAGGTCGATCGCGGCGAGGGTGGCGTCGCCGAAGCTCTCGTCGCGCAGCACGGTCGCGCCGATCTCAGCCGGGCCGACCTTGACCGAGGCGCGTGCGCCGGCGGCCAGCGTCTTGACGCCGCCGGCAGTCTCATATTCCGCCACGATGAAAATCGGGTTCATTTCGGCGTCGCGGCTGAGGATCGGGTCGCGGAAGCGGACGGTGCCCGCCAGCGAGTCGATGTCGTAATCGACGTGCCGGGTCAGCACGCGGCTATCGAGGATCAGTTCCGAACGGAAGCGATCGCGAACCTCGAGGGTCAGCTTGTCGCTGCCCGGCACGAGGTCACGGGCCGAGAGCCGATAGGGGCCGGACAGGCCGTTGCCCTGGATCTCGTCGCGGCCATAGCGGCTGTCGTCATTGGCGGCGAAGGCGGCGATATGCAGGGCACTGCCGGTATATTCGGCGCGGACGCCGTTCATCGTGCGGCTGTAGCGGCCGAGCTTGGTATCGACGAACCCGGTCTCATAATCGCCGAACAGCGCGTTGAATTCGGGGCGCTCGAGACGGACGTAGAGCTTGCGGCGGCTGGGCGCGTCCTGGCCCTGTTCGGTGCCGTCGCCATAGACGGTGTAGTAGCGGCCCGGATCGATCGCGCCGAGCACGCCGCGCTCGCGCATCCGCTCGCCGTCCTTGTCGCTGTCATAGGCCAGCGTCAGGAGCCACGATCCGCGGATTCGACCCTTGGCATAGAGCGCGAGTTGGCCGTCGGCGATGACTTCGTGGCGCTTGCCGGTGGCAAGGCGTTCGGCGCCCGAGAGCGCTTCGTACCCGACCGTGCCCTTGCCGAACCCGACCACCACCCAATCCTGCGCCGGGGCCGCGAGCCATGCCTTCACTTCGCTGACCTGTTCGCGCTCGCGGTCCGCCAGCGTGACGGTGACATGGACCATGCCGGACTGGCGCGTCGGCTGGAGCGCGATGAAGGCAAGGCCATCGTCGCCGACCACCTGGCCGGTCGCTTCGGTGCGCTCCAGACCGGCAAGCTGGCGGCCCTGCTGGGCAGCGGCTTCGCTGGCGGCCTGATAGGGCTGATCGACGCGGAACGGGACGAGGGTGCCGGCGCGAACGGGGCGGCCCGCGCGATCGGTGACGCGCACGGCGATCAGCGGACGGGTGAGCCCGTCGGCGACGAGGCGCGACTGTTCGGGGACATAGATGGCGCGGGCGGGGGTGTTGGCGTAATGGACGATACGATCGAGCGTGGCGGCGACGCTGCCGTCGGCGTTGAGCACGCGCGCCTGCAGGCGGTTGTCGCCTTCCACGATCGCAAGGCCCGTCCAGCGCGAGATCGCCACGCCGCGCGCGGCATCGCTGTCGCTGCCGTCGAAGCTGAGCGCATCGACCGGCTTGCCGTCGAGGGTGAGGGCGACGCGCTGGCCCGGCAGGTGGCGGATCACGACGCGGACGGCGGGCGCGCGGGGATTATGATCGACCTCAGGGAACAGGAAGCCGATGCCCGGCTCGGCACGGTCGAGCCAGTCGCTGCGGTTGCCCGCGGCCTGGGCGGCCTCGGTCGAGGTGACGGGCAGGGCGTCGCGCTCGATGGCGGCGAGGCCGGTCGGCTTGAGCTGGAAATCGACGCGCTGGAGGCTGCCGCCGCTGCCTTCGACGAAGCGCGAGATGTCGCTGCCCGCGGCGCGGGTATCGCGGTCGCAGCTGATCGGCTCATGCGTGCGCGGTACGCTGGCGCGGTCGAGCTGGACGACATGGGTGCCCGGCGCGACGCCTTCGAAATGATAGAAGCCGTCCTTGTCGGTGACGACATAGCTGCCGTCTTCCATCAGCAGGCGGATGCCGGCAACGCCCTTGCGGCCGCGCTCGGGATCGTAGCAGCCCCCTTCGGTGACACGGCCGATCACGGTGAAGGCATCGGTGAACAGCGAACGGCGGATGCGCACCGGCGCGCTGGCCGCCCCGCTGACCGGACCGGCCTGGCTCGGCGAGCGGACGACGACATGGTTCACTGCATCCCCCGGAGGCGCACCGGGAGCGATCTCGACCAGATAGGTGATATGCGCCTCGGCGCCGATGCCCAGTGTGGCGAGGGTGAAGGTGACGGTGCGCCCATCGGCGCTGACCACGGGCTCCGGCGCACCACGCGCCGAACCCTTGCGATAGCGCAGCCCGCGCGGCAGCGTGTCGGTGACGGTAACCGGCGTTGCGGCGTCGTTGCCCGCATTGCGGATATCGAGCCGGTACTGGACGAAGTCCCCGATCTCGGCTTCGCGCACCGATGCGGTCTTTTCGACGATCAGGCGCGGCGCGGCCAGTTGCTGAGTCGCCGCACGTTCGGGATCGATCGGGATGTCGATCGTCACCGGATCCGGCGTGGAAAGCACGAACGCGCCGCCATAGGAGGCACCGGTGATCGTGTAGGGCTCGCCATGCGGATTGCGCATCGCGGCGAAGCCGTCGGGCGAGACGACCGATGGCGCGGTATATCCAGCCGGCGGCGTGACGACGAGGCGATAGCGGCCCGGGGGCAGCAGCGGGAAGCGGAAGTCGCCATCCTCCATCGCATAGTGCCAGCCGCCAGCATCGGTGACGCTCTGGCCGGTGACGACCTGGTTCGGATAGGCGCTCACGCCATCGTCGCCGAACACCTGCGTGGCGGGCAGGCCGGTCGCATCGTCGATCAGCGTCACCGTCGCGCCGTTGACGGGCTTGCCGGTCTTCGAATCGAACACATGGCCCAGCGGATCGATCAGCAGGTTCGCGGTCGAGCCGTAGCTGTCGTCATCTTCGGAGAAGGACAAAGTGAGCCAGCCGTTATTGTCGCGGGTCAGGTCGCAGGCGATCCGCTCGGTCTGGCCCGAATGAAGCGTGCTGGGCGGGAATGCGCCTGCGAAGACGCCGGTGTTCGGGCCGGTCTCGAACAGGATCGCATCGCCGGTCCGCTTGCCCGAATCGGCATGAAGAACCGTCGTCTCGATCCTGTCCGGATCGTAATTCTCGCCCGGTGCCTCGATGACGATGATCATCGGATTTTCGACATTGAGCGAGCGCAGCGGCTGCGCCTTGGCCAGCATTTCCGCGCTGACCCATTGCGGCGTGTAGACCACGGGCTGCGGCTGGCACTTCAGCTGGCTGTAGTCGATCGTGAAGTCGGCCGGCAGGCGCCGGAAGGAAATCCGCGTGTGATATTTGGCCGGCGTCAGCTCGACCGTATTGGACGCGACGGAGTGATCGCCGGAAGCGGACGCATAGGTCAGCGTGGCGGTGTTGCGGATCGGCATCTGCGCGCTCGCCGGGGAGGCAAGCAGCGCGGCGATCGGCGCAAGCACGGCCAGGGCCGTTTTCAGGGAAGCGAGGATGCCGGGCATAGGTCTCCCCATCCCGGTGCGCGAGGGAGGGCGCGCACCGGGCGGGGGGGATCGCCTTGGAGTGCCGCTTAGTTGATCGTCACGCGGAACGAGACGTTCAGCGGGATCAAGGGCAGCACGTTGCCGACAGTCGCATGGACGGTGCCGTTACCGCTGCTGTCGAACGAGCCACCGTAGAGGTCGCTTTCATCTGCGCCGGTATTGTTGTCGTCCTCGGCCGTGCCGTTGAGCAGACACTGGCCGACGCCAAGCCCGCCGACCGAGATCGAACCGGGCACGAAGGTGGTGCCGCTGGGGATCGCGTCCGAAAGCTGCACGCCGCTCGCGATGCCGGGGCCGGCATTGGCGATGCTGATGCAATATTCCACTACCGCGCCGGGAATCGCCTTGGGATTGACGAGGAGGTTGTAGGGATCGCTGACCACCCGTGCGGTCTTGTTCACCGTCACCGATGCGCTGTCGATCGTATAGGCATCGAATGCCCAGTGTGCGCCGTCCCGGAGCTGATCGAGCAAATTGGCATCATCGGCGAAGACGATGTCGACGGTGCCGGCCGAATCCGCGGTGAGCAGCGGCGTGGCGACCAGATCAGCGCCGAGCGAACCCGGCGTGCCGCCCGCCGCAACAGTACCTTCCAGGCCGACGATCGCCGTATGGATTCCAGCCGTGTTCGGGATGTTCGCAACGATGAACACGGTGACGGTGGCGTCGGGCGCGAGTTCGTCGATGAACGTCGCGGTGTCGACGCCGGCGTCATAGGTGTTGTTGCCGTTGCTGTCGACGAACACGCGCAGGCTGGTGACGTTGAAATCGTCGGTGCCGAGCAGCGGGATCGAAACGACCTGCTGGCCGCCGAACAGGCGGATGTCCTGCGTCGCGTTGGTCAGGTTGGTCACGGTGAAGGTCGTCACCTGATCGGTGCCGCCGATCGAAACCTTGGTCGAAGTGCCGCCGACTTCGGCGACGGCGAGATTGACCTTCTTGTCGACCACGAAGGTCGCGGTGTTCGACGTGCTCGATCCGTTCGAACCGCCGACCGAGTAGGTAACGGTCGCCTGGTTGTTGATGCTGGTGCCGGCAGGGGTTTCCTGAGCGAAGGCCGGGGAAGCGAAGATCGAGACGATCGCCGCGCCGCCGAGCAGCTTGAGCTTGTGGTGCATGACGAACTAATCCTTTGAATTACTTGAGGGTGGCGCGGAATGAGACGTTGGCGGAGCCGCCAGCGGGAACCGAGGCGATACGCCAGCGGACGATGTGGACATCGGCCAGCGTGGCGGCGCGCGACTGGCCGTTCGCGGTGCGCACGGTCAGCTGGGCGATGGGGGCAAAGCGCTGGCCGTCGATCGACAGCTCCGGCGCAGGCGAACCCTGGGCGGGGCCGGCATAGGCAAGCTGCGCCGGCACCGGGTTGGCGATGACGAGGTCGCGCGCGGCCTGGCTGCCCGAATTGCGGACGGTGATCTGATAGACGACCCGGTCGCCCGGCGTGACGCGGCCAGGGGCTGCCAGCTCGACGCGCGTCGTACCGTCGGCCGCAGACTTGCGGACTTCCGCCAGAACGCGAGAGCTGATCGAAACGGGATTGCCGACCGCAAGCGCCGGCACGGCGATGGCGAGCAGCGCGACCGCCCCGCCAGACTTCAAATACGCAGGCATGGAAGTGCTCCTCACTTGATCTTGACCTGAAACTGGATGGTGCGGGTGGCCGGGCCGCTAATGTCGCCAAGGGCGACGCGGATTGCGGCCCCGTCGAAACTGCCGGCATCGTCGCCATCGGCATCGGTAAGTGCGGCGCCGTCGAGGCGCAGGCTGCCCGGGACATAGACCGTGCCGGCGGGGATCTCGTCGGCAAGGCGGGCATCGCGGACGGCGCCGCTCCCGCCGAAGCGGGATTCGAGCGTGTAGGTGACGGTTGCGCCGCGGACCGGATCGGTGCTGCCATTGGGCGCGCTGACCGCCTGGGACTTGAACACCGAAACGCTGTTGCGGTCGCCCGAGGCGATGGTCAGAGTCACGCTGGCTTCGGCGGCGGCGGTGGTCGCGCCGACCACGGCATCGCACCCATCGTCGCCAAGGCCGTTATAGCCCGTGCCGGGTTCGCCCGATCCGGTGACCGCGCGTGCCGCCACGATCAGCTTGCCGCCCGCCGCCGGGGCGTTGGCGCGGATCAGCGCGAGGAACGTCACCGACGCGTCGGAAGCGAGGCGGGGCGTGACCGCCCCCGGCTCGATCCGGACGTCGATCGCGGGATCGAATTCGCCATTGCCATCGATGTCGATCGCGAACGCCTCGATGGTCGCGTCCACGCCCTCCAGCCGGCCGGACAAGGTAAATGCTTCCCGGCCATTGCCGGCGTTGGTGAGGTGGAATGCGACCGGAGTCAGGCCGGGGCCAATGGCCAGGCTGGACGCGGTGGGAACCAGCCGCAGATCCAGAACTTCACCGACGCGAACGGCCGCGAGGTTCGACGCGACGCTGCCCGTCTTTCCATCGACGGTATAGCTGACCGTTGCGGTGTTGGGCAGCATCGCACCCGCGGGAATGGACGCGGACGCGGGCGCTGCAGCGAACATGCAGCCGCAGCCTCCAAGCAATCCAGCCATGATCCCGTCGATCAACGACACTATATACACTCGCCACTCACGAATATCGCGGAGGTAAGTGCCCGATTTCAGTTATGGCTGATTTAAATGGCGGCTAGGTACTAATACGCTGAATCTATTAGATTCATCCAATTCGGATACATCGCCAAAAGTATTTCAGGATATTTGGCAAGACCCGATCACGGTGAGTCCCTTAGGTAAAGATACCTATCCGTGATCTATCGCAAGAAGCGCGAACGTCGCGAGCCAATGGCTGCCCATATAGCTGTCGTCGAGATGGCCAAGACTGGCCTCGAGGTGACGATCCGCTGCGGCGCGGGCCACATCCGATGCGGGATGAGCCGGGCCCAGTTTCGCCGCCAGCCCCCGCCAGCACCACGCCCGGCTGAGGTTCAGGCCGTCGAGATGGGCGATCTTGCCGTCGTCGCGATCCGAGACATGGGCGGGCGTGAAAAGCGTTAACGGCTCGCTTTGTGCGCAGCGCGGCAGGAAGGCGTCGAACCAGCTGGCGAATGCGGGTGCGGACAGGACACGGCTCATCAGCAGCGCCTCGATCAACGCCGGCGACTGGAACTCGTCGCCGCCCGGTTCCCACGCCTGGCAATCGCGGTCCCGCGCGAACCAGTCCAGCGCGCGAGCTTCGATCAGTGGGACCAGCTCGGGATCGTGATCCGCCGCCCAGTCGCGGGCAAGGATCAGCGCGAAGGCGGTGTTGAAATGCGTGCCGACCCGGATCGGATAGGTCAGCTTGGGCAGGAAATCGCGGAAACGCGCGGCAAAGGCTCGAGCCAGCGGTTCCAGCGCCTCGGCCCAGGGCGCATCATGCCGTGCCAGCTCGCTGTGCAGCGCGAGGAGCCATCCCCAGCCATAGGGGCGCTCGAACCCCGCCGACATCGGGCGCGAGAGAAAGGCGAGTTCGCCGGCAACCTTATCCGGCGTCAGCATGCGGTTGGCGCGGGTCTGGATTTCCGCCGCTTCAGGCAGGTCCGGATAGCGCCGTAGCAACCGCATGACCTGCCACCAGCCATGAACGCAGCTATGCCAGTCGAAACTGCCGTGGAAGATCGGGTGATGTTCGATCGGCGGCTTCGCGTCCTCCGGTCCGTTGAGCACCAGATCCATCTTGTAGGGATATTGCTGCTCGAGATGGCTGAGCGTCAGGCGGGCGAAGGTGCCGGCGATTTCGGGGGTGAGGGTCGTCATCGGAAGGCCAGGAAATAGATCAGCGCGATATTGACCGCGAGCAGGGGCAGGGCCGTCGCGACTTGCGCCTTGATCACCCCGTTACGGTCCTCGAGCTCCAGCAAGGCTGCGGGCACGAGGTTGAAGTTCGCGGCCATCGGCGTGAGCAGGGTGCCGCAGAACCCGGCGAGCATCCCGATCGCGCCGATCACTGCCGGATCCCCACCATAGCCCTGGATCAGCAACGGCACGCCGATCGCGGCGGCCATCACGGGAAAGGCCGCGAAGGCGTTGCCCATGATGATCGTGAACAGCGCCATGCCCAGCGCGAAGACGAGCACCGTCAGGAAGATGCTGCCTTCGGGGATGATCGCGCTGGTGGTGTCGCCGATCACCTTGCCGACGCCGGCGGCGGCGAAGACGACGCCCAGCGCGGCCAGCATCTGGGGCAGGACGGCGGCCCAGCCGATCGAATCCATCAGGCGGCGGCCTTCCTGCAGCGGTGCGGTAGCGGGCGGGCGGAGCCAGACGAAGATCACCCCGACCGCCAGCAACGCGCCGAGGCCGAGCAGGACATAGGTTTCGCGCTTGGGCTGGAACAGGCCGGACTGGCCGAACGGGGTATAGTTGTAAGCCAGCGTGCCGACCAGAGCGGTCAGCGGAATCACCAGCGCGGGCAGGAACAGCCGGTTGCCGAGGCGGGCGCTGAACGCTTCGCGCTCGGTGTCGCTGGTGGTCGGCGGGTTCCCGCGACCCAGCGCCCCGAACCCTGCCAGCCCGGCGAGGCCGAGCACGATCAGGCCGTTGGCGAAATTGCCGAGATACGATCCGGCCAGCAGGCTGACCGCCATCAGGCCCCAGAAGGCCGCATTGCCGAAGTTGCGGTCGCGCGCATTGAGCAGCGCGAAGGCCGCGAACATCAACCCGACCAGCACATAGAGCCATTCGAGCGTGATCATGGCTTCCGGCTCCCCGGCTTGCGCCTCCCCAACTTGCGGTCGAGCAGCAGCAGGCGGAGGCCGTGGATCAGAAAAGCCGCGATCGCCGTGGGGATCGCCCATTTGGCCAGTTCGAACGGCGTCAGTTCGATGCTGTAGGTCGCCAGCGTCGCCTGGATCAGCACGATCGATCCGATGGCGAAGAAGATATCCTCGCCGAAGAACAGACCCACATTGTCGGTGGCGGCGGCCTGTGCCTTCACCTGTTCGGTCGTCGCTTCGTCGAGTTCGCCTTGTTGTTTCTCGGCAGCGGCGAGCGCCATCGGGGCGACCAGCGGCCGGACGGTCTGGGGGTGGCCCGCGGTGGAGTGGAGGCCGATCGCCGCGGTGATCTGGCGATAGAGGAGATAGAGGATCAGCAGCTTGCCGACACTGGCGTTGCGGAAGCCCAGGATTACCGCGCGGGCGCGCTGTTGCAGGCCATAGCGCTCGAGCAGGCCGATCGCGGGCAGCACGACCCAGGTGATGGCGAGGATGCGATTGTCGTTGAACGCCTTGCCGAAAATCTCGGTGACTTCGATCGGGTTCTTGCCCGCCAGAAGTCCGGTGACATAGGCCGATGCGGTGACGACCAGCATCGCGTTGAGCCGCAGCGCGAACCCCGCGACGACGACCAGGATGCCGAGAAGCGGGAGATATTGCATCAGCGTCCAAAGCCTCCGCCGCCGGGGGTTTCGATGATGAAGACGTCGCCCGGCGCCATCTCCGCCGAAGCAGTGGCAGACAGAGCTTCCACCGACCCATCCGCGCGCTCGACGCGGTTGATCCCGGTCGCGCCCGCACTGCCGCCATCCAGGCCGAAGGGCGGCACGCGGCGCCGGTTCGACAAAATGCCCGCGCGCATCGCTTCGCGGAAGCGGACCCGGCGGATCGCGCCGTCGCCGCCCTTGTGCGTGCCTTCGCCGCCCGAGCCTCGGCGGATCGAGAACTGCTCGACCAGCACAGGGTAACGCGCTTCGAGAATTTCAGGATCGGTCAGACGGCTGTTGGTCATATGTGTCTGGACCGCGGCGGTGCCGTCGAAGTCGGAGCCGGCGCCGGACCCGCCAGCGATCGTCTCGTAATATTGATGGCGGTCGTTGCCGAAGGTGAAGTTGTTCATCGTCCCCTGCGACCCCGCCAATGCGCCCAGCGCCCCGAACAAGGCGTCGGTGACGACTTGGCTGGTCTCGACATTGCCAGCGACCACGGCGGCTGGATAGCGGGGATTGAGCATCGATCCTTCGGGCACGCGGATGCTGACCGAGCGGAGGAAGCCGTCGTTGAGCGGCACGGCTTCGTCGATCAATGTGCGCATGACGTACAGAACCGCCGCCCGGACCACGGCGAGCGGCGCGTTGAAATTGTCGGGCTGCTGATCGCTGGTGCCGGTGAAGTCGAAAGCGAGGGCAGGGGCTTCGCGATCGACCGTGACCGCGACGCGGATGACCGCGCCGCTGTCCATCTCATAGGCGAAGCTGCCGTCGCGGAGGCGCGGGATCAGGCGGCGTACCGCCGCTTCGGCATAGTCCTGGACGTGCGCCATATAGGCCTGGACGACCGCGACGCCGTAATCGGCCGCAGTCCGTTTCAGGCCTTCCGCCCCTCGCGCGCAGGCCGCGATCTGCGCCGCGAGATCCGCAATATTCTGGTCGATATTGCGTGCGGGATACGGTCCGGAGGCGAGCAGCTCGCGGACCTCGGCTTCCAGCAGCCGGCCGTCCTCGACGAGAAGGACATTGTCGAAGATGATGCCCTCTTCCTCGATGCTCCGGCTGTTCGGCGGCATCGATCCCGGGCTGATCCCGCCGATATCGGAATGATGCCCCCGCGCGGCGACGAAGAAGGCAGGCGTGTCGCTGCCATCGACGAATACCGGCTGGATCACGGTGATGTCGGGCAAGTGCGTGCCGCCATCATAAGGCGCGTTGAGCGCATAGACGTCGCCCGGACGAATACCGCGGCCGTCAGTCGTGCGGCGGTTCAGGATCGTTCGGATGCTCTCGCCCATCGATCCGAGATGGACCGGGATATGCGGCGCGTTGGCAATCAGGTTCCCGGCGTCGTCGAACACCGCGCAGGAGAAATCGAGCCGCTCGCGGATGTTGACCGAGGATGCGCTGTGGCGGAGCGCCGCGCCCATTTCCTCGGCGATGGCCATGAACAGCCCGGAGAAGATCTCCAGCCGCACCGGATCGAGCGCGGTGCCGAGCGTCGCCGTGGCACGCGCCACGGCGCGGGTCAGGATGATGCTGCCTTCGCCGTCGATCGTCGCCTGCCAGCCGGGCTCGATCACGGTGGTCGCGACGGGATCGATGATCAGCGCGGGACCGGTGACGATCGCGCCCTCGGCCAGTTCGGCGCGGTCATGAACCGGCGTCCTATGGTGGGCGCCACCCATGAAGGTCGTCACCTCTCCGATCGGCGGCGCGCTGGCCTCCGGTGGTGCGGGGAGCTGGAGCGCTTCGCCGGTTTCGGCAATGGCTTCGGCGCGGATCATGTCGACGATCGGCGGAACGATCGGGTCGTAACCGAAACGCTGGCGGTAGGCGGCGGCGAAGGCGTCGCGCATTGCTTCCGGCGTATCGAGGGGAAGTTCGATTGTGCTGTCGCTGCCCTTGGTACGCAGATGCGCGGTCAGTTCGAGCCGGGCGGTTTCACCCAGTGCGCCGAGCGCTTCCAGCCCGAGCGAAGTCGCGACGCGCTCCAGCGCGGGATCGTCGAGCGGCAGTTCGACCGTCCGCTCGCGCACTTCACGCCGCGCCGCGATGCCGATCCCGTAAGCGGAAAGCACCCCGGCGAGCGGATGGATCATCACCGTCTCGATGCCCAGCGCATCGGCGACGAGGCAGGCGTGCTGGCCGCCGGCACCGCCGAAGCTGGCGAGGGTGAAGCGGGTGACGTCATGCCCGCGCGCGATCGAAACCGATTTGATCGCATTGGCCATATTGGCGACCGCGATAGCAACGAGTCCCTCGGCGGCCGCTTCGGGCGCGAGTCCTGCCCGGGCGGCGATTTGCGAGAGCCGGGCCTGCGCGGCGTCGCGATCGAGCGGCTGGTCGCCTTCAGGGCCGAACACGCTCGGGAAGAAGTCGGGCTGAACCTTGCCGAGCGCGACGTTGCAGTCGGTCACCGTCAGCGGCCCGCCGCGCCGATAGGCAGCGGGGCCGGGAACCGCGCCCGCGGACTCCGGACCAACCTTCAGCCGCCCTCCGTCGAAACTGCAGACCGAGCCGCCGCCCGCCGCGACGGTATGAATGCGCAGCATCGGCGCGCGGATACGTGCGCCCGCGACGATGGTCTCGTTGTCGCGCTCATATTGGCCGGCGAACAGCGACACGTCGGTCGAGGTGCCGCCCATGTCGAAACCGATGACGCGATCGAACCCCGCGCGGCGCGCCGTCTCCGCCATACCGACGATGCCGCCTGCGGGCCCGGAGAGGATCGCATCCTTGCCCCGGAAACCACGGCCCGGCGCCAGGCCGCCATTGGACTGCATGAACAACGGGCTCTCGCCGTCGAGCGCCGTTTCCAGCCCCTCGACATAGGCGCGCAGCACCGGCGAAAGATAGGCATCGACCACGGTGGTGTCGCCGCGCCCGACCAGCTTGATCAGCGCGCCGACTTCGTGGCTGACCGAAATCTGGGTGAAGCCGATCTCGCGGGCCAGCGCCGCGAGGGCCTGTTCGTGCGCTGGGTGGCGATAGCCGTGGACCAGCAGGATCGCGACCGCGCGGAGCCCCTCCGCATAGGCAGCGGCAAAGGCGATGCGGGCTGCGTCGAGATCGAGCGGGCGAAGCACTTCGCCTTCATGCGTCACCCGCTCGTCGATCTCGACGGTCGCGGCATGGAGCGGCGGCGGGCGATCGATCCGCCGCGCGAAGATATCGGGGCGATCCTGCGTGCCGATCACCAGCGCATCGCGGAAGCCGCGCGTGACCGCGAGCAGCACCGGCTCGCCCTTGCGTTCGAGCAGGGCATTGGTGGCGATCGTCGTGCCGATGCGGATTTCGGCGGGGGGCAGGGGGCCGCTGGGGACCCCGGTCAGCAGCCGGATCGCGGCGACGGCAGCATCGTCATACCGCTCCGGATCCTCGGACAGCAATTTTGCGGTGACCATCGCGCCATCGGGGGTACGCGCCACGACATCGGTGAAGGTTCCGCCACGATCGACCCAGAAATGCCAGCGCCCCATCGGCGAAGCGATGCGGGGCGCGCGCATTCAGGTCAAGGGTGCTGGCAGGTCAAGCGGTCAGCGCGGTCCCAGTGCGCCGATCAGCACCTTCATATTGTCGATATATGTGCCGGTGGAGATGCCGATCACCGGCTTGTCGGTGATAAAGGGCGAAGTGTCGGTGGCGTCACCGACGCGGGTGCCGCCGAAATCGCCGGGTGCGGGAGTCTTCGATCCGTCGCCGGCATAGGGGTTGCTGGTCGCGCGCAATTCGGTCGGCCAGTAGCCGGCCTTGTTGAGCGATCCGATCAGCGCCGCGGGCGAACGCTTTCCGTCGGCGGTATTGAGGTCCGAAGTCTCGACCGAGTCGATCAGGAAATAGCGGGGCAGGGCACCCGCATTGCCGGGACGGAGCGGCGAACCCTTGGCGACTTCGGCAGGCGGTGTCGCCTTGAGCTTCTCATATTCGGCTCGCAGCGCAGGCACGTTGATCGCGCGCCACGCGCTGTAATGGGTGATCGTGCCCGCCGGGTCATAGTCGGCATAATATTCGCCGTTCACGACGTTCGATCCACGGCGATGGACGTAGAGCGGGCGATTGGTGCCGATCTCGATAAAGGTCGGATAGGCGCGGCCGCCCTTCACCTGATCGGCGGGGAGCCTGACCGACTCCAGCCAGTCGAGCGCTTCGGGAATGCGCGCGAGGAATTTCGCGTCGCCGGTCAGGCGATAGAAATCCATCAGCGAGCGGACATTGGCGGCGGTGGTATGGGTGACCAGCGCGTCGGGCTCATAGGTGCGGGCGCCGACCGGCTTCAGGTCGAGGGTATATTGCAGGCCCCATCCGGCCTGCGGCGCGGCCTGCTGGGTCACCAGATAGACGTTCATCGCGCGGATGATCGCGTCATAGACCCGCTCGTCGCCGCCCAGCACCTGATAGCAATAGATCAGGAACTTGATGTTCTCGCCCGCGACATCGTCGTTGAAGGTGATCAGGCTGGTATAATCGGGCTTGCCGTGATGCGAGAAATCGTGACGCAGCGGCCAGCGCTGGGGCCAGCCGCCGATCGGATACTGGCTGTCGAGGACGAAGCTCAGCGCCTTTTTCAGCGCGGGCAGATATTTGGGATCGTGGCGCTCGACATAGACGCGCAGCAGGAACTGCATCGCTTCCGACGTCCCGGCATCGTCGAACGTGGCGTTGCCCCAGTCATGCTGGAATTCCTCCAGCCGCCACGCGTTGCGGCCGATCGTGGCGTACCATTGCTTCGTCGAAGCCGCGCCGCCGAAATCGCCGAAATAGTGCCAGCCGCCATTATCCTGCTGGATCGCGATCAGCGCAGCGGCGGCCTTCTCCGCCGCTTCATAATAATAGTCGTCGCCCGTGGCGTGGTATGCGTCGAGGAAGAGGTGACCCATTGTCGGAGTGCCCGGCGGCTGGACCCAGATCATCGTGGGATAGGCTTCCATCTCGCCCCAGCGGCGCGAGAAATCCTCGGTATAGGCCCACACATAGCCGCCATTGGTCGATGCCTTCTCGACCATGAACCGCGTCGCGCGCTTCATCGTGTCGAGGATCTTCGCGCGATCCTGCGCGGCGGCGGGGGCGGAGAGTGTCGCAAGGGCGAGTATCGCCAGCAGCCAGCGCAACAGCCTTGCCATTCAACCTCTCCCGATATCGTTATGACACCGGTAGCA
The DNA here is from genome assembly GCF_012927115.1 of Sphingomonas sp. G-3-2-10. Taxonomy (NCBI): domain Bacteria; kingdom Pseudomonadati; phylum Pseudomonadota; class Alphaproteobacteria; order Sphingomonadales; family Sphingomonadaceae; genus Sphingomonas; species Sphingomonas sp. G-3-2-10. The sequence continues at coordinate 1,039,104 of NZ_JABBFY010000001.1, forward strand.
AGGTTTGATGGCGTGTTTCAACCGCCATTGACTGGGCAAGGCTTGAAAAGTTGGATTTCGCCTGCTGTGCTCGATGCCGCAGCAACAGCTCTTTGATATCGTCGGCATCCCCTTTTTGCCGGGAAGGGGTTTTTCGCAATCTAGGTGTCAACCGTGTCAACCGGATCGACGATCCACCCGTTCCCGTTTTCAGGCGCGGGGCGGTTCCGCCGGCAGGATCACCGTGACCCGCAGGCCGCCGATCGGCGAGCGGCTGGCTTCGATCCGGCCATGATGCGCTTCGACGATGGCGCGCGCCGTAGCGAGGCCAAGACCTGATGCGGCGGCCGAATCCTCGGGATTGTCCGAACTGCGGTAGAAGGGCTCGAACAGGCGCTGGGCAAGCATCACGTCGACGCCCGGTGCGCTGTCGTCGATGATCAGCCGCCATGCATCACGCGAGCTTTCGAGGCCGAGGACGATCCGGCCGTTGCGCGGCGTGTAGCGCAGCGAATTGTCGATCAGCGCGCCGAACAACTGCTCGATCCGCGTGCCATCCCACTTCACCAGGATGGTGTATTGCGGGAGCGTGCTGGTCTCGAGCTTCACGCCCTGGCCCTCGGCCCGCTTGGCATTGCCCCAGATCGCATTGTGGATCAGGGCGCGGGGATCGACCTGGCTGAAGCTGACGGGCAGGCGGCCCAGATCGGCGAGCGCGACCGCGCTGAGGTCCTCCGCCATCTGCGACAGGCGGCGCTGATCTTCCTCAAGTCCCGTGGCCAGTTCGGCGCTGATCGGGTGCTGCACTTCTGCAAGCGAATCGAGATGCTTTGCCAGGCTTTCGGTAGGGCGCTTCAGCTCGTCGGCAATCGAAACGAGCCAGGTGCGGCGCGCGGTTTCGAGGCGGCTGAACTGGCTGGCGATACGCTGCAAGTTGCGAGAGGTGGCGACGACCTCGGCCGGTCCACGCTCCTCGATCTCGACGTCGTGATCGCCATGCACGATCTCGCGGCTCAGCCGGTACAGCTCGAGCTGCGGCTTCGACCAGCGGCGAGCGAATTCATAGGCGGCGGCCAGAAGCAGTGCGAACAGGCCGGCGATGATCACGGCGATGCCGAGATACTGGGTGGCGAGGAAGCTGCGGTCGCCATCGGTGAGCGTCGGCGCGCGAACGATGCGAGCCAGCGCGACGGTCTGGCCGTTGAGCTTGACCGGACGCTCCGCGCGCGGCGGATTGGTGCTGGTCGGGCCCGCGATCGGCGTGCCGTCGGCATTCACCAGCTGAACGCGGCCGCCGAGACGGGGATCGCGCTGGTCGAGTTCCGGGATCAGGCGGCTGATCGGCTTTCCGGCGCCGAGCGCTTCGCTGGCGGTCGCGGCAAAACCCTCGAGGCGCTCCTGATCGCGCTGGGCCAATTCCATCTGCTGGCCATTGTGCATGTTCCACACCAGCAGACCGCCGGGAACGACGGCGACCAGCAGCGCCTGCGCTGCCAGGGGTATGAACATTCCGGGAAAAAGCCGCACTAGAATCTCCAGCCCGAGGAAGCGCTTCGTCGGTTAACGTGCCCGTCAACGCGACACAATCGGGTACGCCTCAGTTCACTCCGCCGCATTGACGCTGTCCAGAATCTTGCCGCCCGCCATGAACACCGCGATCGGGCAGACGAAGAACAGCATCCACCCGCCCAGGCCGGGAAAGCGATCGAGATAGTGGAGGCCGCGCTCCACCGCGCCGGTGCCGAGACCGTAGATGACGAGGAAAGCCTCGAACTTGGTCTTGATGGTGAAGAGGCGTGCGATCCTGCGGAACATGCGCATATCTTACGCAAGGTGCGGGCCAAGTACGGTTTTCCGCGATTTCCGCCTTAACGACTATGGTTACCTGTCAATTAACTCGACAGTTCCGAGCATCTCCAGCAGTTTGATGCGCGCTTTTTCGACGCGGGCGATCAGCGCGGGATCGGATATTTCTTCCTGCGCGATCGCTTCTGGCCAATGCGCCTCGATCACCGCCGCAATCGCATCGAGCCTTGCATCGTCCACCAGGAATCGCGGGTCGATCGTCGCGGGATCGGCAGCAACCCGCAGCCGCAGGCAGGCGGGGCCGCCGCCATTGGCCATCGACTCCCGGACGTCGACGACTTCGAGACGTCGGATCGGGCCGTTCCCGGCGACATGCTCCTGCAGCCAGGTCCAAACGCTCGGCGTGTTACGCGCTTCGCTCGGCAGGATCAGCGCCATCTCGCCCGAGGGGAGCGTCACCAGCTGGGCGTTGAAGAGATAGGATTTGATCGCGTTCGCCAGGCTGACGCGGGATGCCGGAACCTCGACGATCTCGACTTCGGGCAGGGCGGCGCGGAGATCGGCGTAGAAGCGATCCTTGTCGGCGAACGCCTTCTCGTGCGCGAAGAGGACGGGGCCATTGGCGACCGCGACCACATCGTTGTGGAATGCTCCGGCCGCGATAGCCTCCTCGGATTGCTGGACCAACAAGGTTCGCGTCGGATCGAGCCGGTGACGGCGAACGATCGCGGCGCTGGCGTCGGGATGCTGGCGCGCGGGGAAGGGGCCGCCGGCGATGCCATAGACGAACACCTCCACGCCGGGCGCATCGTGCGTCGCGCACAGGCGCATGTGATTGGCCGCGCCTTCGTCGCCGAACGGCGCCGGGACGGGGCCGTGGACTGCAAAGGCCGGATTGGCGAAGGCCAGGCGGAGCTGCGCCAGCGTCTCGGGCCATTCGTGGCTGCGGTGCGGCATGGTCACCAGATTGGCGACGGTCAGGTGACAGCGGCCGTCATCTGCATCGGGCGCGGGGGAGACGGTGGCGGCATTGGCAGCCCACATCGACGACGCGGAAAGCGCCTGCGCGCGAGTGTGAGGCGCTGCGTCCTCATAGGTTGTCGCCAAGCTTTCCAGCCAGCTGCGATGCGGCCGGGCATGAGGCAACAAGATACCCTGCGTCAGCCCGAGCGCGATGTTCGCGCGCATCTTGGCGATGCCCTGCAGCGCGGCTGCGCGTGGACGCGAGATCTCGCCACGGTTCTTCGTGGCGGCGAGATTGCCGAAGCTCAGCCCGGCATAATTATGGCTGGGGCCGATGATGCCGTCGAAATTGATCTCAACGATCGACATAGGTGACCTCGCAACCGACATCGACGCGAAGCGCCCCGGCGGCTTCGGGATCGAGGATCACCCGATCGTCGACCGCGCTGACCAGAGCCTGTGTCGCCCGGAAATCGCCGAGGCGGCCGGTGGAGACAAGAGCGGGCTGCCCGCCCTTGTCGATCGCCACGACCTTGCCGGTCTTCGCTTCGCGGATCGTCTTCACATGGTCGGTGCGGGCAGTCATGGTGGGGCCGCCGTCGAAGATGTCGATGTAATTTTCGAAGGAGAACATCTCGCCTTCCAGCATCCGCATCGCGGCGCGGCCGCTTGGGTGAGGCAGGCCGATCACCGCTCGCGCGGTCTCCGGGAGCATCGCGGTATAGACCGGATGCTTGGGCATCATATCGGCAATGAACTGGTTTCCGTGGATCGCGTTGAATTCGTCCGCTTCCTGGAAATTCATGCCGAAAAAGCGGCCCGCCACACCATCCCAGAAGGGAGAACCGCCGGCTTCGTCGATCACCCCGCGCAGCTCGGCGAGGATGCGATCGGCAAAGCGGTCGCGGTGGTTGCGGATGAACATGTAGCGGCTGCGCGCGAGCAGCATTCCGAGACCCCCGGCGCGCTCGCCGGGATGCAGGAACAGCCCGCCGACTTCGCTGCACCCGCCCAGATCGTTGGTCAGGTTTAGCAGCTCAGACCGGAACGTGCGGTTCAACTCCTGACTATACTTGGTGTCGATGCCGATGCGGTAGCTGTAGAAGGGCCAGTGCTGGCCGACGCGGGTGAATATCTGGCAAGTGCCGCGCACATCGCCGGTCGCGACATTCTCCAGCATCAGCACGAACAGTTCGTCCGCCACGCTGGTATCGTCGCGCGCAAACGACGCCGCGCTGCGCTCGAGCTTGGCGCGGAGCGACTTCTTGTCGGGCGGCAGGTTGGTGAAACCGCCACCGGTGAGTTTCGCCATCTCGTAGAGATGCTGCATGTCGCTTTCGCGCGCGGCGCGGATGATGAAGGTCATTCAGAGGCCCCGTTCGGCAAGTCGCAGGATGGTGAGCGCGGAAAGCGCGGCGCGCTCCGGCAGGCTTTCGGGAATCAGATACTCGTCGGGCGAGTGGATCGCCCCGCCGCGTGCGCCCATCGTGTCGACCACCGGCACGCCGCAGGCTGCGATATTGTTGCCGTCGCACACGCCGCCGGAATCCTTCGTCGTGATGTGCAGGCCAAGGTCGCTGCCGACCTGCTTGACCAGTGCGAAGAGCTTCTCCGCGCCGGGGTCGATCGGCTTGGGCGGGCGATTGAAGCTGCCGTGGAGCTCGATGCGAACGTCATGCTTGACCGAGACGATCGCGATCGCCTGATCGAGCGCGATCTGCGCCTTTGTGATGGCGGCGGCATCCTTCGGGCGGAAATTGACACGGAGGATGGCGAGATCGGGGACGACATTGTTCGGCCCGCCGCCCTCGATTCGCGCGGGGTTGACCGCAAGGCCCGGTGCGCGTGCGTCGGCAAGGCGCAGCGCAAGGTCGGCGGCGGCGACGAGCGCATTGCGGCCCTCGTCGGGATTGCGGCCGGCATGGGCGCTCTTGCCGTGGACGACGAGCGAGAAATTGCCGGTACCGCCGCGCGCGCCGGCAAGCGTGCCGTCGGGTAGGGCGGAGGGTTCGTAGGTGAGCGCGGCGAGCTTGCCATGCGCGGCTCCCGCGATAAGCGCAGCGGAAGAGAAGGAGCCGGTTTCCTCGTCCGAATTGATCAGAACCTCATAGCCGATACCCGACGCGAGCGGGCTGGCCTCGACGGCCTCCAGCGCGGAGAGCATGAGCGCCAGCCCGCCCTTCATATCGGCGCAGCCCGGCGCGTTCCACGTTCCGTCCCCGCGCCACACGCCCGACTGGAACGGATGATCCGCGCCATAGACCGTATCCATGTGCCCGGTCAGCAATAGCTGGACCGGCGCGTCGGGACGGACGGCCAGATGGAGATGGCGGCCATGTTCGAGCGACTGGACCTTGCCATCGGCGGTGACGCTTTCGACCGGCGCGGGATCGATCAGCGCCAGGTCGCCCGGCAGCACTGCGAAGCTTTCCGCCAGCATGTCCGCAACTGTCGCGAGCCCCTCGAGATTGCGCGTACCGCTGTTCACCGCGACCCATGACTGGGTCCGCTCGAGAATCGCGGCATCGCCGATCCGTTCGATCGCGGCGGCTTCGATTGCAGAAATCGCACTCATGAACAGGTGGTAGCGCGGCGGAAATCAGAAATCCACGACGAGCGCCGCGCGGCTGGTGGTGTCGGTCGTGTCACGGCCTGTGGGCGGCTTGCTTTCATATTGCAGCGTGTAGGAAAGCTGCGCCGAAAGCGGCCCGATCAGGCGGGCCAGCAGCGCCGATTTGCTGGTGATCGTGCTGTTCGCTTCCTGGAAATAGGCCGATGCATTCTGACGCAGCGTGATGCCCGGCGTGACCTTCCAGTCGAAATCGACCGACCCGCGCGCCGCAGGATAGCTTTCGATATTGCCGTTGACGAACGCCGTATGGCGGAACGCAGGCCCGACTTCGAGATCAAGGCGCAGCTTGGGCTTCTTGACCGCACTGTAGCCTGCACCGGCCGACAGCGAAAAACGATCGGTGAAGCCAAGGAACCGGTCATTCTCGTACAGCGCAGAGCCGTAGATGTAGGCGCGCTCGTCGAACTTCCAGTTGGGCTCGTAGGAAGCGAGATAACGCTCGCGCGTCACGACGCCGAGGCTCTCCTGATAATCGCCCTGCACCTTGAGCTTGTGACGCCACTCGAGGCCCTCGCGGCGCAGCTCGACCACGGCACTGAGGCCGATATTGTTGGTGTTTCCCGTCGTCCGGTACCCGCCCAGCTCGGCGCGGCCCTTCATCAAATCGAACAGGCCGGCTTCGCGGATGCGCTTCTCGTTCTTGCGGCGGCGCTCAGCGCGCCAGTCCGAGGCCATCTTGTTGATCGTCTCGGCATGTTCCGGAGCCGCATTGCGCGCATATTTGACGATCGTCGCGACTTCGCCCTCATTGCCCGACGCGAAGGCGGCGTCGAGCATCGCCCGGACCGGTGCCGGGATGGTTTCGGGATCGCCCGCCGTATTGGCAAGCAGCAGCGGAAGGGCGAGGAGCAATGCGCGCATGAACTGACCGGTATCGTTATCGAGTCGCAACGAAAAGACTTGCCTCAGCGCTCAGCGGCGAGTGGTTCCGCAAAGACGGTGAGAAGCTGAATATAGAGATCGCGTTTGAACGGCACGATCAATTCGGGAAGATCGGCGGGATCGGACCAGCGCCATGCGCGAAATTCGGGATGGGCGGTCACGATATTCACGTCATGATCCTCCCCAAGGAAGCGGAACAGGAACCAGCGCTGCCGCTGACCGCGCCATTTGCCCTTCCAGACCTTGCCGACCAGATCGTCGGGCAGGTCGTACCAGAGTTCCTCCGGCGCTTCCGCGATCAGTTCGACCCGATGCGCCTCGACACCCGTCTCTTCCCACAATTCGCGGACGGCGGCTTCATAGGGATCTTCGCCATCGTCGATCCCGCCTTGCGGCATCTGCCACGCCTCAAGCGTCGAATCGAGGCGCTGGCCGACGAAGATCTTGCCGTCGCGGTTCATCAACATGACACCGGCGCACGGGCGATAGGGAAGGTGGCTGTGATCGGTCATGCCGCTCCTCTAGCCGCCAAGGGTTACGAAGCCTACCCAGTCCGGCGATGATCCATATCGTCCACCATTCCGACTATGTCGCGCCGGCTCCGGCGCGGAGCACCTATCAGTGGAACAAGAACGGACTGGTGCGCGACGTGCTGCGCGAACAGGGCGATGCGTTCCAATGGCATGTACCCGAACCGATGTCGCGCGAATGGATCGAAGCGGTGCACGATCCCGATTATACCGCCCAAGTGCTGGAAGCGCGGGTGCCGAAGCACAAGGAACGGCGGATCGGCTTTCCGGTGACGCCGCAAGTTGCGAAACGCGCTCAGGTGGTTCCGGGCGGAACGTGGCTCGCCGCCCTGCTGGCGCTGGAGCATGGCTATGCGGCGAACACCGCAGGCGGGAGCCACCATGCGCTGGCCGACACCGGCGCGGGGTTCTGCATCTTCAACGATCTCGCCATCGTCGCGGTCAGGCTGGTGGAAGAGGGCAGGGCGTCGCGCGTGCTGATCGTCGATTGCGACGTGCATCAGGGCGACGGCACGGCCTCGCTCACCGCGGGGCGGCCGGGGATCGCGACCTATTCGATCCATGCCGAAAAGAATTTCCCGGTGCGCAAGGCGCGGTCCACCCTCGACGTGGCGCTGCCCGACGGGACCGGCGACGACGCTTATCTGGCCGCGCTGGCCGAAACCCTGCCGCCGCTGGTCGATGGTTTCGCGCCTGATCTCATCCTCTATCAGGCAGGCGTCGATCCGTTCGCGGAAGACCGCCTTGGGCGGCTGTCGCTCAGCCACGATGGACTGGCCGCGCGGGAACGATGGATCGGCGGCTTTTTCGGCGCGCGGGGTATCCCGATCGCGAGTGCGCTGGGCGGCGGATATGGGCAGGATGCGATGGAAGTCGCCGAACGGCATGCCGCCTCTATCCGCACCTTGGGACAGGCCGTCGCAAACTAGCCTTTGCAAGCACAAGGCTATTTTCTACTTTGGGCGAACCGCGAGTGAGGCGTAGAGCGCGGCAACGATAGTGTTCGCAGGAAGATGCCAATGGCAACCGCCACCCATATGCTGACGCCCGAAGAGGCATCGGCCCACCCGCCGCAAGAGGCAGTCGTCGTTCGTTTTGCCGGTGATTCCGGCGACGGCATGCAGTTGACCGGCGGGCAGTTCACGCTCTCCACCGCACTGGCGGGCAACGATCTTGCCACCTTCCCGGATTTCCCCGCCGAGATTCGCGCGCCGCAGGGCACGCTGTTCGGCGTCTCCGCCTTCCAGATCAATTTCGGCTCGACGCAGATCGACACCGCGGGCGACCAGCCCGACGTGCTGGTCGCGATGAACCCGGCGGCGCTCAAGACCAATGTCGAGGCGCTGAAGCCCGGCGGGCTGATCATCGCCGATGCCGGCGAGTTCGGTCAGCGCAATCTGGACAAGGCCAAGTACGCCAGCAATCCGCTCGAGGATGGCAGCCTCGGCAAGTGGCAGCTGCTCAAGCTCGACATCTCGGCGCTGACGGTCGAGGCGGTGAAGCCGTTCGGGCTGGGCAACAAGGAAGCCCTGCGCTGCAAGAATATGTGGACACTGGGGCTGGCGCTCTGGATGTTCGACCGCGACCGCGCGCCACTGATCCAGTGGCTCAAGGACAAGTTCGCCAAGGCGCCGAACCTTGCCGAAGCGAACATCGCCGCGCTGAACGCCGGTCATGCCTATGGCGAGACCGCGGAACTCGGAGCACTGGGCATTTCGCAGCGGAATGTGTCCGCCGCGCCGTCCGAGCCGGGCCTGTACCGCACCGTCACCGGCGCGGATTCGATCTCGCTGGGTCTGGTCGCGGGAGCACAGCTTGCCGAACTGCCGATGTTCTTCGGCGGCTATCCGATCACGCCGGCTTCGGCGATCCTCCACGCGCTGTCCAAGTTCAAGGAATATGGCGTTACGACGTTCCAGGCCGAAGACGAGATCGCGGCGATCGCGTCGGCGTTGGGCGCATCCTATGCGGGGTCGCTGGGCGTCACTTCATCGTCGGGTCCGGGCATAGCGCTGAAGGGCGAAGCGATGGGTCTGGCGATCATGACCGAGCTTCCGCTGATCATCGTCAATTCGCAGCGCGGCGGTCCTTCGACCGGTCTGCCGACCAAGACCGAGCAATCGGATCTCTATCAGGCGGTCTATGGCCGCAACGGCGATGCGCCGATGCCGGTGATCGCTTCGCGTTCGGCGGCCGATTGTTTCGACGTCGCGATCGAGGCTGTGCGGATCGCCACGCAATATATGACCCCGGTCATGATCCTGACCGACGGCTATATCGCCAATGCCGCGGAGCCGTGGAAGGTGCCGGACATGAGCACCTACAAGCCCTTCCCGGTGAAGCATCACACCGAGTTGCCGGCCGAGGGCGAGAAATTCCTGCCCTATGCCCGCGACGAGAAATTGAAGCGTCCGTGGGTCAAGCCGGGCACGCCGGGCCTGCTCCACCGCATCGGCGGGATCGAGAAGGCGGTGGATACCGGCAACCTCGATTATTCGCCCGCCAACCATCAGGCGATGACCGATATCCGCCGCGATAAGGTTGCCAATATCGACATCCCCGATCAGGTGGTCGAGCAGGGGCAGGCGGGCGGCAAGCTGGTCGTGGTCGGCTGGGGTTCGACCTATGGCCCGATCACCACCGCGGTCCGCCGCGCGCGGGCCAAGGGCGTGGACGTCAGCCACATCCATATCCGCCACATCTGGCCGATGCCGAAGAATCTCGGCGATCTGCTGAAGAGCTACGAGCATATCCTGGTGCCGGAGATGAACACCGGGCAGCTCAAGACCGTGCTGCGCGACCAGTTCCTGGTGAACGCCGTGCCGCTCAACAAGGTGTCGGGCCAGCCCTTCACCATCGCCGAGATCGAAGGTGCGATCGCGCGGCATTTGTCGAGCGACAAGCCCGAAGAGCTTGGCCCGGACAACACGCAGTTGCCCAGCCCGGAGGCTGTGAATCCGTGATCCTGCCACTTGTCCTGGCGGTCGCTCCGGTGGTGCTCCCGGCCACCGCGCAGGATCCGCGTGTCGCGGCGGCGCTGACCGCGCTGCCGGCGGAACTGGCGGGATTGCCTCGCGATGCGAGGCTACAGTCCGATGAGCGCATCGGCTATCGCACCGATGCATCGGGTACTTCGATCGTCGTTGGGGCGATTGTCCCCGGCGGAGAAGTCGAGAACATACTTCGTGACAAGGCTCGACGCGATGAGGGCCTGCTTGCCCTGGGCATCATGTTCTCAGGGAACGGACGGTCGCAACTCAAGCGCGAAGCCTATTTTTTTGTTGGCGATGTCGGTTCGGGAGCGCGTGGACTCTATCGCGAATATGCCACCGACCAGGGGCTGCGGCTGGTCTGGGCGACGTTCAACGATGGCGTTATCACCGCCGTGATCGCGGTGATCCCGCGCCCTGATGATCAGCAGCATATCTTCGATTCGGTCATGCGGGAGCTGTTCTCCGGCGCGACCCTGATCGCGGCGAACAAGTGAAAGAGCGACGATGAACGAGATCACCACCATCCGCCCCTCGACGCCCAAGGATTGGGAAACCGATCAGGAAGTCCGCTGGTGCCCCGGCTGCGGCGACTATGCGATCCTGAAGGCGGTGCAGCGCACCATGCCAGAGATCGGCGGCACGCCCGAGAATACCGTGTTTGTCAGCGGCATCGGCTGCTCCTCACGCTTCCCCTATTATATGGAGACCTATGGCTTCCATACGATCCACGGCCGCGCGCCGGCCGTGGCGACGGGGGTCAAGCTGGCCAATCCGGACCTCGACGTGTGGATCATCACCGGAGATGGCGACGGGCTGTCGATCGGCGGTAACCACACGATGCACTTGCTGCGGCGGAACCTGAACTGCCAGGTGCTGCTGTTCAACAACGAGATTTACGGGCTGACCAAGGGGCAGTATTCGCCGACCTCGCGCGAAGGCACGCGTTCGCCCTCGACGCCGTTCGGATCGGTCGATCATCCGGCCAAGCCCTGCGCCTTCGCGCTGGGTTCGGGCGGGCGCTTCATTGCGCGCGGGATCGACGTGCACAAGAATCTGCCGAGCGTGCTGAAGGCCGCGCACAAGCATCAGGGCGCGGCGTTCGTCGAAATCTTCCAGAACTGCATCGTCTATAATGACGATGTGTTCGAGCCGTTCACCGCCAAGCCCAACGCCGCAGCGAACCAGATGTGGTGCGTCGATGGCGAGCCGCTGCTGTTCGCGGGCGGCGCCCGCGGCCTTTCGCTCGATGTCGAGAAGCTGACGCTGAAGGTGGTCGATGTCCTCGATGGCGATTGGCAGGCGGCGGGCGTGATCGTCCACAATGTCACCAATCGCGCCGTGGCGCACATGCTGGTCGAGATGCCGTTCGGGCCGTTCCCGATGGCGCTGGGCGTGCTGTACGACGACCCCGCCCCGACCTTCGAAAGCGCGATCGTCGCGCAGAACAAGGCCGCGAGCGAAGGCAAGGTGGCCGACCTGCAGAAGCTGGTCGCCAAGGGTCAGACGTGGATGGTGGACAAGCAGCCTCGGGCGGAGTGAGGCGGAGCTTTGACGGCGTCGGGCCGTTGCTCCAGCCATGACCGGAACGTCCCTCCTCTGGCTTCGCCAGGATATTCGGCTGCATGACCAGCCTGCGCTGATCGCTGCTGCCCATGAAGGCGCGGTGGTGCCTGTTTATGTGCTGGACGACGAGGCGCCGGGGCGGTGGCGGATAGGCGGGGCGCAGCGGTGGTGGTTGCACCATTCGCTGGTCAGCCTTGCCGCGTCGCTGGAGGCGAAGGGGTCGCGGCTGATCCTGCGGCGCGGGAGTGCCGTGGAGGCGCTTCGCAAGCTTGCCGAGGAAACCGGAGCGTCGACGATCCATGCGATCCGGCATTATGAGCCGTGGTGGGTGAAGGCCGAGGACGCGCTGGGCGACCGGCTGACGCTGCACGACGGCAATCATCTGGCGTCGCTGCGTGACATCACCACCGGGTCGGGCGGGCAGTATAAGGTCTATTCGGCCTTCTGGCGGGCGCTGAACGAGCGTATGCCGCCGCCAGACGATCAGCCCGTGCCGCACACGATCTCCTCCCCGGATATATGGCCGAAGAGCGACAAGCTCTCCGACTGGGATCTGCTGCCGGCCAAACCGGATTGGGCCAAGGGCTTTTCCGCTGACTGGATCCCGGGCGAGGCGGAAGCGCTGCGCAAGGCCGATGATTTTGTCGATGAGGTGGTCGATTACGAAGCCCGCCGCGACCTGCCCGATGTGGAGGGGACCTCGCGCCTCTCGCCGCATCTGCATTTCGGGGAAATCTCGCCTGCGACGGTGTGGCACAAGCTCGATCGCGGGCGGAATGCCGACAAATTCCGCAAGGAGATGGCGTGGCGCGATTTCGCGGCCAGCCTGATGCTCCAGTTCCCGCACTACGGCTATCGCAACGGCCGTCCCGCGTGGGACGCGATGGCATGGAGACGCAGCGAACATGACCTGAAGGCGTGGCAACAGGGCCGCACCGGCTATCCGATCGTCGATGCCGGAATGCGCCAGTTGTGGGCGACCGGATGGATGCACAATCGCGTGCGGATGATCACCGCGAGCTTTCTGGTGAAGCATCTGCTGATTGACTGGCGCGCGGGCGAGCGCTGGTTCTGGGACACGCTGATCGATGCCGATTACGGCAACAACAGCGTGAACTGGCAATGGGTGGCCGGCACCGGGGTCGATTCGAACATGTGGGGGCGGATCATGGCGCCGCTGGTCCAGTCCGAGAAGTTCGACGCGGGCGGCTATATCCGCGAGTGGGTGCCCGAACTGGCGGACATTCCCGATCCGTGGATCCACGATCCCGACGCGGCCGGATGCCGTCCGGACGGCTATCCGCCCAAGATCATCGGCCATCGCGAGGCGCGCGAGCGCGCGCTGGCGGCGGGACGCGCTATTCGATGACCCCCTTATGGGGCTTGCTCCCGTTGGCGAAGGGTGCATGAAGGGCGCGCCATGAACGCGCCGATGGGGAAAGAGGGCAGCGCTGCTCGGGGGAGGAACCTGCTCGACTGGTTCGGGCCGGTATTTCGCCGCGTGCTCGATCGCATCGATCGCGGGATCATCGCAGGCAGCATCCAGGCCACGCTGCCGGACGGCCATATCCGTGTGCTGGGCGGGCGCGGCGAGGGCCCGCTGGCGGTCATCGAAATTCGCAGCTGGCGCGCGCTGATGCGCCTGGGCACCGGAGGCTCGACCGGCTGGTACGAAGCCTGGACGAAGGGCGAATGGGCCAGCCCCGATCCGGTGCAGATCTTCGCGGTGTTCAGCGTCAATCGCGCACATCTGGCGGGTCCGGCGCGCGCATCCGGGCTTTCGCTTCTCGGCAAGCGGCTGAACCACTGGCGCCACCGCAACAGCCGCGCAGGATCGAAGCGGAACATCCATTTCCACTACGATCTGGGCAATGACTTCTATTCGCAATGGCTCGATCCGGGCATGACCTATTCGAGCGCGATCTTCGCGGGCGGGGACAGCCTGGAGGCCGCGCAAGACCGCAAACTTACCGCGATCCTCGATCGCACGGCGACGCAACCCGGCGATACGATCCTCGAGATCGGCTGCGGCTGGGGCTCATTCGCCGAAGCCGCCGGACGGGCAGGGCGCAGGCTGCACGGGCTGACCCTGTCGACCGAGCAAAAGGCATGGGCAGAAGCGCGGATCGCGGCAGCCGGGATCGACGGAGTCGATTTCTCGCTGACCGATTATCGCGACGTGACCGGCACCTATGACGCTGTGGCGAGCATCGAGATGGTCGAGGCGGTGGGCCGCGAATATTGGCGCGACTATCTGGGCACCATCACTCGCGTACTGAAGCCGGGCGGGCGGGCGGCGATCCAGTATATCGCCTTCGACGATGCGTTGTTCGATGCCTATGCCGGCAATGTCGACTTCATCCAGACCTATATCTTCCCCGGTGGGCTGCTGATCCGCGAAAGCGAGTTCCGCGCGATCGGCGAACAGCATGGGCTGGCGTGGCGCGATCAACATTCGTTCGGCCTCGATTATGCCGAGACGCTGAAACAGTGGCGCGAGAATTTCGATGCGGCGGCGGCGACCGGGCAGCTGCCCGCGCAGTTCGATCAGCGCTTCATCGATCTGTGGCGCTATTATCTGATGTATTGCGAAGGCGGGTTCCGCGGCGGCGGGATCGATGTCGCGCAGGTGACGCTGATCAAGGAGGGGTGATGCGCAAGGCGTTGTTGCTGGCAGGCACGCTGATGCTGGCGGGATGTGCGGAGAAAGCGGCGGAAATGGCGGCAGTACCGTCGACCGCAGTCGCGCTGAAGGCCGACGATACGGCAGGCCTGCGCAAGGTCGGCGCCGAGATCCTGTTCTGGTCGCAAGCCCAGCGCGACGCGAACTTCCCGCATATGGAACGGCTGTTCCCCGGCAACATCGTCCAGCGCGGCGGCAAGGTGCGCGCGCTGCCGAAGGGCACGCCGCTGCCGATCGCCGACAGCGAAATCGACAGCTTCATCGCGGCGCAGAATGTCGCCGGGCTGATCGTGCTCCAGAACGGCAAGGTGCGGCTGGAGCGATACGCGCGCGGCTATGGGCCGGAAGGGCGCTGGACCAGCTTCTCGGTCGCAAAGTCGTTCACCTCGACCCTGGTCGGGGCGGCGATCCGCGACGGATACATCAAGTCGGTCGACGAGCCGGTGACCAAATATATCCCGGAACTGGCCGGCAGCGGCTATGACGGGGTGACGATCCACCAGTTGCTGACGATGACCTCGGGCGTGAAGTGGAACGAGGATTATACCGACGCCAATTCGGACGTGGCGCGAATGTTCCTCCAGCCGGTGCCCGCGGGCGAGGACCCCACGGTTTACTATATGAAAAACCTGCCGCGCGAATCCGCACCAGGCAGCAAATGGGTCTATAAGACCGGCGAAACCAACCTGATCGGCGTGCTGGTAATGCGCGCGACGAAGAAGCCGCTGGCGACCTATCTCAGCGAAAAGGTGTGGAAGCCCTATGGCATGGAGCAGGACGCCTTCTGGATGGTCGATCCGTCGAACCATGAAGTGAGCGGCTGCTGCCTTTCCGTGTCCCTGCGCGACTATGCCCGGATGGGTCAGTTCGCGCTGGAGGGCGGCAAGGGCGTGGTGCCGGCCAACTGGTTCGCGCAGGCCACCCGCGCGCAGGCCGAGATCGGCGTGCCGGGATATGGCTATGGTTATCAATGGTGGACCTATCCGCAGAGCCGGTATGGGGCGCAGGGGATTTTCGGCCAGTCGATCCGCGTCGATCCCAAGACGCGGACGGTAATCGTGGTTTCTGCAGCAGCGCCCAAGGCGAGCGATCCAGCCTATGGCCGGGCGCGGACAGCTTTCCTCGACAAGCTGTTCGAGGCGGCTGCGAAATAAGGCTGGCCTGAAAAGGTCCCGGAAGTTCGCACGAGCGGTGACCTTTGCCCGAGGAGGAAAGCGCATTTGCTTGCGCGGATGCAGCGCCTTGCCCGGCGCGCGGAAGCAGAGGCATCAACAGGTCAAAGAGCGGCAACCAAGCGGCGGCGCCGACGCTTTCAGCAAGCGAAATCCAACATTTCAAGCCGCCCTAGTCCACCCGTTCGAAATGCCCCGCTTCGAAGCCTGAGGCGGCGAGGGCGGCGATGCGTTCGGCGACGACTTCAGGCGCCTTCACGCTCAACGGATCCTCGCCGGGGAAAGCGCGGGCACGCATCGCGGTGCGGGTGGCGCCGGGATCGAGGATCGCGACGCGCAGCGCGGTCAGGTTGCGCAGTTCCTCGCCATAGGTGAGCAGCAGATTCTCGAACGCCGCCTTGGACGCGCCGTACATGCCCCAATAGGCGCGCGGATTGCGGCCGACGCTGGAAGTGACGCCGATCACCTTCGCTGCCTTTGCCTTGCGCAGCATCGGATCGAACGCCGCGAGCAGGGCAGCTTGTGCGCTGACGTTGAGCGTCAGCAGCTTGGCGAAATCCTTGCCGTCGATCGCGGGCACGGCGCTGAGCGTACCGAGCGTCGCGGCGTTGAGCACCATGATATCGAGCGCGGGCCAGCGGCCGCCGATCGCGGTGGCGAGACGGGCGATGCTGTCATTCTCGGTCAGGTCGAGCGGGGCGATGGTGGCGGAGCCGCCCTCGGCATGGATCGCTTCCTCGACTTCCTCGAGCCCGCCGGCGGTGCGCGCAGTGAGAATGACGTGTGCGCCCGCGGCGGCCAGAGCCTTGGCGGTTGCGGCGCCGATGCCGCGGCTCGCGCCGGTGACGAGCGCGATCTGATCGGAAAGTGGCTTGTCGGTCATGGGATTCCGGAAAGTTAGGAGACGCGCTCTTCGAGCAGCGCGAACTGGTCGAGCGGCGGCGCCAGCTCGTCCTGATCGGTGAGGGGCGTGGGATACTCGCCAGTGAAGCAGGCGTCGCAATAGCCCGGGTTGTTGCGCGCGCGGCCGCTCTCGCCCAGCGCCTTGTACAGCCCGTCGATCGAGATGAAGGCGAGGCTGTCGGCATGGATATGGCCGGTCATGCCCTCCAGATCCATCTTCGCGGCAAGCAGCTTTTCGCGCTCGGGCGTATCGACGCCGTAGAAGCAGCTATGCCGCGTCGGCGGGCTGGCGATCCTCATATGGACCTCCTTCGCGCCGGCATCGCGCATCATCTGCACGATCTTGAGGCTGGTGGTGCCGCGCACGATCGAATCGTCGATCAGCACGATGCGCTTGCCCGCGATCAGCTCCTTGTTGGCATTGTGCTTCAGCTTGACGCCGAGGTGGCGGACTTCGGCGCTCGGCTGGATGAAGGTGCGGCCGACATAGTGCGAGCGGATGATGCCGAGTTCGAACGGAATGCCCGATTGCTGGGCATAGCCGATCGCGGCGGGGACGCCGGAGTCCGGAACGGGCACGACCAGATCGGCTTCGATCGGGGATTCGATGGCGAGCTGCGCGCCGATCGCCTTGCGCACCGAATAGACCGAGCTGCCCGCCGAGATCGAATCGGGGCGGGAGAAATAGACATATTCGAAGATGCAGGGACGCGCGGCCTGCGGCGCGAAGGGGCTGTGCGACTGGATGTCGTTGCCCTTCACGATCACCAACTCGCCCGGATTGACGTCGCGGACATATTCCGCGCCGACCACGTCGAGCGCGACGGTTTCAGACGCGAAGATGATCGAATCACCCAGCTTGCCCATGACGAGCGGGCGAATACCGAGCGGATCACGGCAGGCGATCATGCCTTCCGGCGTCATGCAGATCAGCGAATAGGCGCCTTCGACCTGCTTCAGCGCATCGATGAACCGGTCGATCAGCGTGCGGTAGTTCGACGTCGCGACGAGGTGGATGATCACCTCGGTGTCCGAGGTCGACTGGAAGATCGAACCGCTGCGAACGAGGTCGCGGCGGACGCGACTGGCGTTCGAGATATTGCCGTTGTGCGCGATCGCGAAGCCGCCGGTGGCCAGTTCGGCATAGAGCGGCTGGACGTTGCGCAGCGACGTCTCGCCGGTGGTCGAATAGCGAACGTGACCGCAGGCGGTGGTGCCCTGAAGCGGGCGCATCACGTCGTCACGGTCGAAATTGCCGGCGACATGGCCCATCGCGCGATGGGTGTGGAACATGCGGCCGTCGAAGCTGGTGATTCCGGCGGCTTCCTGTCCGCGATGCTGGAGCGCGTGGAGACCCAGCGCGACAAGGGCAGCAGCCCCTTCCGCACCGGATACACCGAAGATTCCGCACTCCTCGCGGAGTTTGTCGTCGTCGTAGGGGTTTGTGGTAAGCATCGTACCCTGTGGGTTCGGTTACAGTTGCCGCCCTATATAGGCTGGGTTCGGATTTGTCGCCCGTCTGTCACAAAATCTTTGTTCGCGTGGGAAACCGGGCTTCGCTAGGAGGGGAGGCATGGCCGACGATCCTGAGAATGCGCGCGAAACCGGGCTGGTGCTCGACCCTAAATACGATGCCAACGGGCTGGTGACGGCGGTCGCCACGCATGGCGATTCGGTGCTGATGGTCGCGCATATGAACGCCAAGGCGTTGGAGGCAACGCTGGCGAGCGGGGAAGCCACCTTCTGGTCGCGCAGCCGCGGGCGGCTGTGGAAGAAGGGTGAAACCAGCGGCCATGTGCTCAAGGTGCGCGAGGTGCGGGTGGATTGCGACCAGGACGCGATCTGGCTGATCGTCGATCCGCAGGGGCCGGCGTGCCACACCGGCGAACCGAGCTGCTTCTACCGCGCGGTCGAGGGCGGGGGGCTGGTGCGGGTATGAGGGCTGTATTCGCGCTCCTCCTGTTGCTGGCCGGCTGTTCAGGCGACGCCGTCGTCCAGAACGCCGCCGAGCCGCAGGATCTGGAAAAGGCCGCGATCGAACGCGGGCTGGTGCGCGATCCGAAAGATACCGAGATCGCCGGGCTCTATGCCCGCGATACCGACCGGGTCTGCATCGTACCCGACGGCAATGGCTACAAGATCGGCGCATTCGTCGACTATGGCGACAAGATCACCTGCTCGGGCTCCGGCACGGTCAGCCGGGTGGGTGAGGTGTTGCGGGTCGAGATGGGCGAGGGCGAGGAGAAGTGCGGCTTCGACGCCCGGTTCGAGGGAGACAAGATCCTCTTCCCCGGCAATGTGCCCGACACCTGCTCGAAACTCTGCGCCAAGCGAGCCTCCTATGCAGGGCTTGAGGTCAGCCGGATCAGCGAGTCCGAGGCAGAAGCGGCGGCGATGCGGGATTCGCGCGGCAGGTCCTTGTGCGGAAAGTAGCAAAGTCGGCGGATGGGCATTTCGTCAGCTTGACGTTCACGTAAGGGTAAAGTAGCCAGCGGTCATGGGTGCCGCATTCCCTATCGAGGCGCTTGCGCCGATCGAGCCGCGGACGGACCGCGAGCATTTCTCCATCTCGGACCTGTGCGCCGAGTTCGGAGTCACCGCCCGCGCGCTCCGCTTCTACGAGGATGAAGGGCTGATCGGCCCTGAGCGGCGGGGCACCGCCCGCATCTATTCACATCGCGATCGCGCCCGGCTGGCCTGGATTCTGCGCGGCAAGCGGGTGGGCTTCTCGCTCGGAGAAATCCGGGAAATGATCGATCTCTACGATGTCGGCGACGGCCGGCGGGTGCAGCGTCAGGTGACGCTGGAGCGCTGCCTCGATCGCATCAACCTGCTCGAGAACCAGAAGCGCGACATCGACGCGCACATCGAAGAACTGAATCAATTCGTCGACCTGCTCAAAAGCGGCGACTGAGACCAGAGAGGAACCTGAAATGCCCCAGTACACGCCGCCGGTGCGCGATACGCGCTTCATCCTCGATCGCGTGATCGGCCTGCAGAACTATGCGGACCTGCCGGGCTTTGCGAATGCGACCCCGGATGTGGTCACCGCGGTGCTGGAGGAAGGCGGCAAGTTCGTTTCCGAAGTGCTGTTCCCGCTCAACCTGAGCGGCGACCAGGAAGGCTGCACCCGTCACGACGACGGCAGCGTCACCACGCCGAAGGGCTTCAAGGAAGCCTATGACCAGTTCGTCGAAAGCGGCTGGGGCACGCTGGGCGCGCCGGAGGAATTCGGCGGGCAGGGGATGCCGCACATCATCGGCACCGCGTTCCAGGAATATATGATCTCCGCCAACATGGCCTTCGCCATGTATTTCGGGCTGACGCATGGCGCGATCTCGTCGCTGATCGTCAAGGGCTCGCCCGAGCAGCAGCAGAAATATATTCCGAAGATGGCCTCGGGCGAATGGGGCGGTACGATGAACCTGACCGAACCCCAGTGCGGCACCGATCTGGGCCTGATCCGCACCCGCGCCGAGCCGCAGGCGGACGGCAGCTACAGCATCACCGGCACCAAGATCTTCATCTCGTCGGGCGAGCATGACCTGACCAGCAACATCATCCACCTCGTGCTGGCCAAGACGCCGGGCGCGCCGGAGAGCAGCAAGGGCATCAGCCTGTTCGTGGTGCCGAAGTTCATCGTCAACGACGACGGATCGCTGGGCGCGCGCAACGCGGTGTCGTGCGGGTCGATCGAGCATAAGATGGGCATCCACGGCAATTCGACCTGCGTCATGAACTATGACGGCGCGACCGGCTGGCTGGTCGGCGAGGAGATGAAAGGCCTCGCCGCGATGTTCATCATGATGAACGCGGCACGCCTGGGCGTCGGCCTGCAGGGCGTGGGCATCGGCGAGACCGCACTGCAGAACGCCGTGCAATATGCCGAGGATCGCCGTCAGGGCCGCGCGCTGACCGGGCCGGCCGAACCGAACGAGAAGGCGGATACGCTGTTCGTCCATCCCGACGTGCGCCGGATGCTGATGGAATCCAAGGCGCAGGTCGAAGGGATGCGCGCTTTGTGCCTGTGGGGCGCGCTCCAGGTCGATCTGGAACATGCCGCCGCGACCGAGGAAGAACGCCAGCTGGCCGCCGATCTGGTCGGGCTGCTGACCCCGGTCATCAAGGGCGTGGGCACCGATATCGGCTACAAGGTCGCGACCGACGCGCAGCAGGTCTATGGCGGACACGGCTACATCGCCGAATGGGGCATGGAGCAATATGTTCGCGATGCCCGCATCTCGATGATCTACGAAGGCACCAACGGCGTGCAGGCGATGGATCTGGTCGGCCGCAAGCTGGCGATGAACGGCGGCCGCGCGGTGCAGGCCTTCTTCAAGATCGTGGCCGAGGAAGCCGCGGCGGCCAAGGGCGACGAGAAGCTGAAGGATTTCGCCGAAGCGCTGGAAAAGGCGCTGGGCCAGATGCAGGCGGCGACGATGTGGCTGGCGCAGAACGGCTTCCAGAACCCCAACCATGTCGGCGCGGGCGCCTATCCGTACATGCAGCTGACCGGCGTGGTCGCGCTGGGCCTGATGTGGCTGCGCATGGCGAAGGCCGCGGTCGATGCGCTGGCCGAAGGCGCGGAGGACGTGAAGTTCCTCGAAGCAAAGCTGGTGACCGCGCGCTTCTTCGCCGAGCGGTTCATGCCCGACGCAGGTGCGCTGCGGCGGAAGATCGAAGCGGGCAGCGACGCCGTGATGGCGCTGGATCCGGAGATGTTCCGGGCGGCGTGATCGCCGCTCCGGCTGTCATCGCCTGCACCACCGTCGCCCCGGGACAAGTCGGGGGTGGCGGTGCGATCTCCCGAATGTCCAGCTCGGATGGATTGCGCCTCGGCTCCCGGGCGGATAGCGAAGCGGCGAGGGCGTTCGTTGCGGAGCTGTTCCGAAGCGTCGCCGGGTGCAGGGGTATGGCAGCGTGGAACTTCCGGACGATATCTTCACCGAACCCGAGGACGTGGATGCCGATACGCTGGCCAATCTCGGGCCGTTGCGGCGGCTGGCAGGGATCTGGGAAGGGCATCGCGGGGTCGATGTGAACCCCAAGGCCGATGGGCCGGAGCAGCGCGTCTATTATGAGCGGATCGAGATGCAGCCGATCGATCCGCAGGCGAACGGGCCGCAGCTCTTCTACGGGCTGCGCTATCATGTCCATGTCAACACGCCCGAAGAGGACATCACCTTCCACGATCAGGTGGGATACTGGCTGTGGGAGCCGGCGACCGGGCTGATCCTGCAGACGCTGTCGATCCCGCGCGGGCAGGTGGCGATCGCTTCGGGCCATGCCGAGCGCGATGCGACCCGGCTGGTGCTGACCGCCGAGCGCGGGCAGACCGATTACGGCATCTGCTCCACGACCTTCCTCGAAATGGCATTCCGGACGGATGCCTATCGTATCGAGGTGGAGTTCCACGAGGATGGATCGTGGAGCTACCTCTCTGACACGACGCTGGTGGTGAAGGGCCGGGACGAGCCGTTCGCGCATCGCGATCGCAACACGCTGGTGAAGATCGGCGAGCCCGACCTGAACCCCTGGGAAAAGGTCATTCGCGGCGCAGCACCAGGCGCGGCTTCGCTGGTGCCGATCGCGCCGCGCATCGACGGCTGAGGCGCGGCGGGAAGGGCAACCGCAAGCCCGTGGATCGGCGCGCCGGTTCGCGATATGACTTGCCTCGCGGGTGTGGAGAGGATCGGATGCGGGGGCAGTGCGGATCGTGAGCGGAGCGATTGCGCCTGTTTCCGTCGCGCCCGGCGGCCTGCCCAGCGAGTTGATCGCAACGATCGGCCTGGCCGCTCCGGTGATCGACGACGGCGCCGGTGGGGGCGCGGCGTTCCTCAATCCCGGCGGTTTCGCTTCGGCGCTATGTGACGCGGAGGGCGCGATCCAGTTCGCCGATCTGCGTTTTGGCCAATGGGGCCTGCCCGGCGCTGGCGCGCAGCTCGATCGGCCGCCATGCGCCCATGCCGCGCGTGTCGCGCTGTTGTGCGGCCCCGGCGGACGAACCGTGCCCGCGTTGGTCGCGCCGATGGCGCTGGCGGCGGAATGGCCGTTGACCCAGGCAGTGCGGGAACGGACCGGGCCGGGGCGATATGTCGTGATGGTCTGCGTTCCGCTGACCGTGCTCGATCCGGCAAAGAGCGAATTCACGCACGCGCTGGGGCTGACCGGGCTGGAAGCGCGGGTCGTCGGCGGGCTGGTTCGCACCGGCGAGTTGCGCAGCGCCGCGCGGCAGGCCCGCGTAGGCTACGAAACCGCGCGCACCGCGACCAAGGCGGCGATGCGCAAGGCCGGAGTGCGCCGGCAGGGAGAACTGATCGGGCTGTGCCTGATGCTGCAGGCTGGCGAACCGGCGACGCGGACCGCGTTGCTCGGGGCGCTGACCGAGCTCTTCCGGATCAGCGCGCGGCAAGCCGAGATCGCCGTGCTTGTCGCGGAAGGCGGCAGCAGGCGCGAAGCGGCCGCGGCGGCCGGGGTTTCCGACCATGTCGTCAAGAGCGAGTTGAAGATGGTCTTCGCCGCGCTGGACGTGGCGACCGTCGCCGGGCTGTCGATTGCCATCCACGAGGTCAGCATCCTGACGCGGATCGCGATGGCAACGAGCATGGAAAGCGCACCGCCGTTCGAAACGGCCGAGCCGCTGCGGCTGATCCCGCGGATCGGCCGGCCAGGGCGAATCGCGGTGGTCGATCATGGGCCGAGCGGGGCGACACCGGTGCTGATCCTGCACACCGCAACGACCAGCAGGCACAATCCGCAATGCTTCATCCGCGGGTTGCAGACCGGAGGGCTGCGACCGATTGCACTCGACCGGCCGGGCTTCGGGCTGTCCGGAATGGTCGGCGGGGACTATCTGGAGGAATCGGCGCAGGATCTTGCCGATATTCTGGACACGCTGGGGCTGGAGCGGGCGTGCATCCTCGCGCGCGGTGGCACGATGGTGCTTTGCCGCTTCGCCGAACGCTGGCCGGAGCGGATCGTCCGCGCGGTGACGGTCAATCCCGAGCCGGGCCCGGTTGCGGATCGCAGGCGAAGCGGGCTGATCGGCGCGATCAAGGCGATTGTCTATGGCCAGCCGTGGATGACGGCGCGGCTGGCGACGTATCTGAGCCGCAATGCCTCCGCGCCGATCGTCGAGCGGCTGACGATCAAGGCGCTGGGAGCGAGCGAAGCCGATATGACGGTGCTGCGCGATCCTCGTGTGATGGCCGCCTATATCCGTTCGACCCAGCATAGTGCATTGCAGGGTGGCGCGGGGTTCCGCGCGGTGGCGACTACCGAGCCGTTCGCGGCCATCCCCCAGCTTGCCGACGGGTCCGCGATGACGCTCCTCTACGGCGCGCAGGACCCGCTCTACAGCAGCGCGGATTCGCTGCCGCGCTGGCAGGCGGCGTGGCCGGGCTGCTCAGTGGTCATCGTGCCCGATGCCGGACGGCTGGTGCATTTCCAGAAGCCCGACCTGATCGCGCGGCTGCTGGCGGGCGCCTGAACGCGGTTCACCGGCAATTTACCGGTTCGCGATATCGTTACGCCTCCGGACCATTGGGGATTTCGATGGCATATCTCGTTCTGGCGGCGGCTGCGCTGGCGCTCATCGGCTGGATCCTGTTGCGGCGAAAGACGCCGGGCGCTGATGCGCCCGCGCCGGCGGCGGCGGAAATCGAGGCGGAGCGGCCCTTCGGGGAGGACATCGCCAATCCGGATGCGCGCGTGATCCCGGATGCGCTGACCGGGCTGTGGGGCAGCCCCGGCGAAAGCGCGGAAACCGCTTTGGTGATCGGCCCGTCATCGATCCGCGAAGGCGCGAGGGAGGAACAGGTGATCGCGGTGCGCTTCATCGGTCCCGAAGCTGGGCTGGAAACCACCCACAATATCGCGGTGGTTAGCCAGGTCGCGGGCGGCCGCTATTCGCTGCACATGATGGGGCTCTCCGCGGCGGGCGAACTGGTCGATCTGGAGAATATGGACATGGCGCTGGTCCGGATCTGATCCGAACTGCCCCGGCACGCCGCCATAATAATCGACTTGGGCCTCGGCGCGGAACATGCCGCGCAGGCTGCCAGCCGTCCGGTTTCGCTTGAGAAACACTTCGGGCGCGGCATAGTCGCGACATGCCACTTCCCGTCATCCCGCTCCAGCCGCTCGAACTCGGGCAGCTCCATGTCATGCGTCTTCGCTCGCTGGTGTTCGCCGGGATATTGATGGCGCCTGCGGCGATCGTGCCGTTCGTCGCGCTTCCACGGCTGTTCGCCAAATATGGCGTACCGCTCTGGGCGCCGGCAGCGGTGATCGCATTGTTCGGCCTGTATCTGCTGCTGAGTGCGGGGCGGAAGTGGCGGCGCTGGGGCTATGCGTTCACCGGGCGCGAGTTGCATGTGGCGAGCGGGTGGCTGGTCCATATGCACACGATCGTGCCGGTCTCGCGCGTCCAGCATATCGATGTGAGCCAGGGCGTGCTGGAACGGATGTTCGGCGTCTCGACCCTGTCGCTGCACACTGCGGGAACCGAGAACAGCGTAGTGAGCCTGCCCGGCGTGACGCGCGACACCGCCGAGGATATCCGCGACGCGATCCGCGGCGAGATCGGCAGCGTGGACGCGTGAGCGAGGACCTTCATTATCTCGACGAGCCGAGGCGGCTGCATCCCGCCTCGCTGTTCATCGGCTGGATCAAGGGCCTCCCGCAATTCGCGGTGGCGATCCCCGCCGTCGTCGTCGGGATGCGCGATCTCGGCTGGATGGCGGTCGCACTGGCCGGCGTGCTGTGCGTCTCGGCGCTGATCGCGCTGCTAAAGTGGCGCAACTTCACCTACCGGATCGACGGCGACGCGCTGGTGATCGAACAGGGGCTGCTGAGCCGCAGCCGCCGTGCGATCCCGCTGGAGCGCATCCAGGACGTGTCGATCGAGCAGAAGCTGCTGGCCCGGCTGCTGCGCGTGGTGACGGTGAAGATCGAGACCGGCGGCGGCGCGGCGGACGAAGGGTCGCTGGATTGCGTCGGGCTCGCCGAGGCCAAGCGGCTGCGCGCGACGCTGCGCGGCGGCGGTGTGCGAGTGGCCGCCGCGACCGACGGTGCGGTCGAGCCGGTGGCGGCACCCGCCGAAGGCACGATTTTCGCGATGTCGTTCGGACGGATCCTGCTGTTCGGCGCGTTCAATTTTTCGCTGTTGTGGATGGCGGCGCTGTTCGGCGCGGCGCAGTTTCTTGACGATTTCCTGCCGATCGACCGGGACATGGTGTTCGACTGGCTCAACGTCGCGGGTCACGAAGCCAGCGCGCGGTTCGGGATCCTGCTCGTGCTCGGCGTGATTGGGCTGCTGCTGGTGCTGGGCTTCGTCAGCGGACTGGTCGGCACCGTGCTGCGCGAGTTCGGTTTCCGGCTGACGCATGGCGAAGGGCGGTTCCGCCGCGTCCGGGGGCTGCTGACGCGCAGCGAAGTGGCGATCGCAATCCGCCGGGTGCAGCTCGCGCTGGTCGAGCGGCGGCCGATCACCGGCGCGCTGGGCTTCGCTTCACTCCAGTTCCAGTCGCTGGGCGGCAGCAACGACGCGGGTGGGCGACAGGAAATGGCGCCGTTCGCCAGAGCGGGAGAGATCGACGCGATCGTCGATGCGGCAGGGCTGCCGCGCTTCGAGGAACCGGGCCTGAAGCCCGTCGCGGCTGGCCATGTCGTGCGATCTTTCCTCGAAAAGGCAATGCCGTTCATCATCGCGGTAATCGTGGCCGGCGCCTTCTTCACCCGCTGGGCGTGGCTGGGGCTGATCGCGGTGCCGTTCATCGTCGGTGTCTCGCTGCTGCTGCGCCGGTTTCACCGCTATGCGATGCGCGACGCCAGCCTGCAGGTGATGCGCGGCGTGCTGCGGCGGCGAGAATGGGTGGTGCCCTATGACAGCGTGCAGGTGGTGACGATCCGCCAGGGTATCGTCCAGCGGCTGCTGGGCATCGCTTCGGTGGAAGTCGATACCGCAGGTGCCAAGGGTCGCGCACGGCCGGATATCGAGGATGTTCTGACCGGCGATGCGATCGAACTGGCGCGGGAATTGGGGACGCGGGCGGCGGGGTGAGCCTTTAAGGCCAATTCTCCATCGTCATGGGCCGTCGCATTGGAGTTGGCCGTTCCGGATCAGATAGACCTGAACCGGCAATGCCAGAAGCGCGAGGCAGATGAGCCCCGCATAGATGGCCCGGCCTCGCCGCCATGCCAGTGAAACGATGCCGAAGACGAACAGGCCGATATAGGCGAGATGCACGTAGCTAAGAGCGTCGGGCAGCCTCGACCCGGAAGCAGTGCAGAAAATGGATATGATCATCAGCGAGTCGATGCTCAACCAAAAGAGCAGGACTTGTGCAGCCAGCAGGCCAGCGGTGGCATAGAGCCAGAAGCGATGATCGAAGGGAGGCATATTGGTCGCCTCGAAATAGTCGGAGAAATCCGCCGCGACGCCCGTGAGGCGCCGCGGCGGGAATTCAGATCAGGCCCAGTTGGCCATTTCCTTTTCGAGATTCACGCGGATCTGCTCGAAGAACTGCTCGGTGGTCATCCAGGCCTGATCCGGCCCGATTAGCAGCGCGAGGTCCTTGGTCATGTGGCCGGCCTCGACGGTCTCGATGCAGACGCGCTCGAGAGTCTCGGCGAACTTCACCACGTCCGGCGTGTTGTCGAACTTGCCGCGGAACTTGAGGCCGCCGGTCCAGGCGAAGATCGACGCGATCGGGTTGGTCGAGGTCGCCTTGCCCTGCTGGTGCTGGCGATAGTGGCGCGTGACGGTGCCGTGCGCAGCTTCCGCCTCGACGGTCTTGCCGTCCGGCGAGAGCAGGACCGAGGTCATCAGGCCCAGCGAGCCGAAGCCCTGCGCGACCTGATCCGACTGGACGTCGCCGTCATAGTTCTTGCAGGCCCAGACGAATTCGCCCGACCATTTGAGCGCCGAAGCGACCATGTCGTCGATCAGGCGGTGCTCATAGACGATGCCGGCTTCCTTGAACTTTTCGGCGAAGCCTTCGGTGTCGAACACTTCCTGGAACAGATCCTTGAAGCGGCCGTCATAGGCCTTGAGGATGGTGTTCTTGGTCGAGAGATAGACCGGCCACTTCAGGTTCAGGCCGTAGTTGAACGATGCGCGGGCGAAATCGCGGATCGAATCGTCGAGATTGTACATGCCCATCGCCACGCCGGCGGCGGGGAAATCGAACACTTCCTTCTCGATCTTCTCGCCATTCGCGCCTTCCCAGATCATGCGCAGCTTGCCTGCACCGGGGACCTTGAAATCGGTCGCGCGATACTGGTCGCCGAATGCGTGGCGGCCGACGACGATCGGCTTGGTCCAGCCCGGGATCAGGCGCGGCACGTTCGAGATCACGATGGGCTCGCGGAACACGACGCCGCCCAGGATGTTGCGGATCGTGCCGTTGGGCGACTTCCACATTTCCTTGAGGTTGAATTCCTCGACGCGCTGCTCGTCCGGGGTGATCGTGGCGCACTTCACGCCGACGCCATATTGCTGGATCGCCTTGGCCGAATCGATCGTGATCTGATCGTTGGTCTCGTCGCGCTTCTCGACCGAGAGATCGTAATATTTCAGGTCGATATCGAGATAGGGGAGGATCAGACGCTCGCGGATCCACTGCCAGATGATGCGGGTCATCTCGTCGCCGTCGATCTCCACGACGGGCGTCACCACCTTGATCTTCGCCATATGCTCGCTTTCCTGCTGAGGGAGGTTTGGCGGTGTCCCTAGGAGGATGGGGGGAGGGGATCAAGGGAGAGCGCAAGGGTTTTGCTCATGCGAGCGATTAGCGCGACCCGATTCTATGCCCGTTACTCCGGACTTGTTCAGGAGTGACGAAGAAGAAGGGCCTACAACTCCCGCCGGAAATAGATCACCCGCTCGGTCTCCTCGAAACCGATGGCGGTGTGGAAGGCATGGCTTTCGTGATTGTCGGCGAGAATGTCCGACGCGAATTCGGTGCAGCCTTTTGCACGGCCCCAGCCGGCGGTGGCCTCGACCAGCGCCTGCGCGACGCCGGAGCGGCGATATCGGGGAGCGACCCAGATGCCTTCGAGAAAGGCGACCGGCGAGGTTTCGCAGCCATTGACGTAATCGCGGCGCAGCGCCGCTTCGGCGAAAGCGACGGGTTCGCCGTCGATCCGGGCGATCAGCGCGAGCATGCCGAAATCCGCGAGCATTGCTTCGGCGCCTTCGCGCAAACCCTCCTCATCGGGCCAGAGCGCGATGCGCATCGCGACCCAGGCTGCAAGATCGGCGGAGGTGGCGGGGCGGATATCCATCTGGCAAGTCTAGGAAAGCGCGGGCGACACGGCTAGGAGCTTCGGCATGGCAGCCTCGATCCCTCCGAAACAGTCGCCCGACACGCCGAGCGTGAAGTGGCGTTTCCCCGAAGTGCACCCCGAGGGGCGCAAGTTCGTCGCCATCGCCGCGGTGATCGCGCTCGCCAGCCTGTGGGTGTGGGATGTGCTGACCTGGCCGCTGATCGGCGTGACGCTGTTCGTCGCCGCCTTCTTCCGCGATCCGGTGCGAGTGACGCCGCAGGGCGAGGGGCTGATCGTGTCGCCCGCCGACGGGCTGATCACGATGATCGAGCGCGTGAACCTGCCGCGTGAGCTGGCCGGCCCGAACGCGCTGGGCGATGCGCCGATGGTGCGTGTGTCGGTGTTCATGTCGGTGTTCGACGTGCACATCAACCGTACCCCGATCACCGGGACGATCCGTCACGTCATCTATGTCTCCGGCAAGTTCCTCAACGCCGACCTCGACAAGGCGAGCGAAGAGAATGAGCGGCAATATTTCGTGGTGGAGGATGCGAACGGCGTTCGCGTCGGCTTCACGCAGATCGCGGGACTGATCGCGCGGCGGATCATGTCGTTCACCAAGGCGGGCGACATGGTCGTGGCCGGTCAGCGTGTCGGCCTGATCCGCTTCGGCAGCCGCGTCGACGTGTTCGTACCCGAAGGCTATGGCGTGAACGTCGCGCTGGGCCAGCGCGCCGTCGCCGGCGAAACCGTGCTGGCGCGCAAGGGTGGTCAGGACGCGACGGGCGTCAGCCAGTAAGATGAAACCGCCGCGCATCCGCGCGCCTCGCGCGCCCCGGCCTCAGCGCGGCATCCCGCTTCGCACCATCCTGCCCAATGCGGTTACGGCACTCGCGCTCTGCTCGGGCCTGAGCAGCATCCGCTTCGCGATGGACGAGAAGTGGGAAATCGCGGTGATGATGGTGCTGATCGCGGGCGTGCTCGACGGGATCGACGGGCGGATCGCCCGGCTGGTCCGTGGCGAGAGCCGGTTCGGCGCGGAGTTGGACAGCCTGTCCGATGCGATCTCGTTCGGCGTGGCGCCAGCGCTGATCCTGTTCATGTGGTCGCTGCACGACGTGTCGCGGCTCGGCTGGTTGCTTGCCCTTGTCTATGCACTGTTCTGCGCGCTGCGGCTGGCGCGGTTCAACGCGCAGATCGACCAGACCGTGCAGCCGCACAAATCGGCGGGCTTCCTCACCGGCGTTCCGGCGCCGGCGGGCGCGGCGATCGTGATGATGCCGCTCTACCTGTGGCTCTCGACGGGACTCGAGCAGTTCCGTTCGCCCTGGCTGGTGGGGCCGTGGACCGCATTCGCGGCGATCCTGATGATTTCGAGCATCGCCACCTGGTCGGGCGCGTCGCTGAAACTGCGCCAGCGGATCCGGTTCGAGGCGATCGCGGTGCTGGTGGTGCTGGCGGCGGCGGTGGTCTCCGCGCCGTGGCAGTCGCTGACGGGGATCGTGCTGCTCTATCTGGCGACGATCCCGTTCAGCGTGCGGGCCTATCGCCGGATCAGGCGGCTGCGCGAAGCCGGGCAGGGACCTGCATCCGCAACGGAACCGAGCGGCCTCGAACCGTAACGCGCGGCGCGGGCGGCAGCGGCGCGCCGGCCACCGGGCCATATTCGAGCAGGAACAGGATACGGCCGATGCGCGGGCGCGCCGTCTCGACGATCGACCAGATCGCAATGCCCAGCACCGCGGCGAAGAAGAGCGTTCCCAGAATTGCGACCATCTTATCGTCTCCGTCCCGAGGGGCGCCTTGCCGCGTCCGCCTCATGAACCCTTTATGTTCCATTAATGTTCAGCGCGTCAAGCGTTCGATCGCTTTTTGTTCCATTTTCCGCTAACCATATGGTTGCACAGGAGAACGGATCGCGACTCGCCGGGTTCCAAAAGGCGATCCGATGGCATCCACGATCCGCACCAATCGGCTTGCAATCGCCGCGGCTTGCCTGTAACGGCGCGCCCTCAACCCCACATGGGAAGCATCATAACCCGGTGCCGTGATACCACGGTCACTCGCTTCCCAGAGGATCAACCGGAAGGAATTATCCTATGGCGGCACCTGTCGTCTCCATGCAGCAGCTGCTCGAGTCGGGCGCACATTTCGGTCACCAGACGCACCGCTGGAACCCGAAGATGAAGCCTTACATCTTCGGCGACCGTAACGGCGTCCACATCATCGACCTGTCGCAGACCGTTCCGCTCTTCGCGCGCGCTCTCGAATTCGTGAACTCGACCGTCGCCGCCGGCGGCAAGGTCCTGTTCGTCGGCACCAAGCGCCAGGCGCAGGAACCGATCGCCGAAGCAGCCCGCCGTTCGGGCCAGCACTTCGTCAACCATCGCTGGCTGGGCGGCATGCTCACCAACTGGAAGACCATCTCGGGCTCGATCAAGCGTCTCAAGACCCTTGAAGAGCAGCTTTCGGGCGACACGCACGGCCTCACCAAGAAGGAAGTGCTGAACCTGACCCGCGAGAAGGACAAGCTGGAGCTTTCGCTCGGCGGCATCCGCGACATGGGCGGCGTTCCCGACATCATGTTCGTGATCGACGCGAACAAGGAAGAGCTGGCGATCAAGGAAGCCAACACGCTCGGCATCCCCGTCGTCGCGATCCTCGATTCGAACGTTTCGCCCGACGGCATCGCATTCCCGGTTCCGGCGAATGACGACGCATCGCGCGCCATCCGCCTCTACTGCGAAGCCATTGCGATCGCCGCGACCCGTGGTGGTCACGAGCAGCAGGCTCGCCGTGGCGCCGACATCGGTGCGATGGACGCCCCGCCGGTCGAGGAAGCGCTGAGCGCTCCGGTCGACGCCGGTGCAGCCGAGGCCCCTGCGGCCGACGCTCCGGTCGTGACCGCCGAGGAGTTCGAAGCTCCCGCCGCCACGACCGAGCCGGAAGCGGCCGCCGAAGGCGAGCGCCAGCTCGACGCGTAAGCCGTCGCTTCGACAAGTCTTCTCACCCGTTCGTGCTGAGCTTGTCGAAGCACCGTCTTTCTCTCGTAACAAAGAGAGAAGAACGGCCCTTCGACAGGCTCAGGGCGAACGGAATTTTTTTGAGTGCCGCGAAAGAGCCGCGGCCCAACCGATAAGGAACTGGAAAATGGCAGAGATCACCGCATCCGCCGTCAAGGAACTGCGCGAGCGCTCGGGCGCCGGCATGATGGATTGCAAGAAGGCGCTGACCGAAACCGCAGGCGACATCGAAGCCGCCAGCGACTGGCTGCGCTCGAAGGGCCTGGCCGCCGCCGCGAAGAAGTCGAGCCGCACCGCGGCCGAAGGTCTGGTCGGCGTTGCCGTCGCCGGCACCAAGGGCGTTGCGATCGAAGTCAACTCGCAGACCGACTTCGTCGCGAAGAACGAAATCTTCCAGGGCTTCGTCCGCGAAGTGACCGGCATCGCGCTCGAAAAGGGTGACGATGTCGAGGCGCTGAAGGCTGCTCCGATGGCTGCCGGCGGCACCGTCGAGGAAGTCCTGATCGCGAACATCGCCACGATCGGCGAGAACCAGGTGTTCCGTCGCGCCAAGGCCGTTTCGGTCGCCAACGGCGCGGTGATCCCGTACGTCCACAACGCCGCGGCTCCGGGTCTCGGCAAGATCGGCGTGCTGGTCGCGCTGGAATCGGACGCCGGCGTCGACGTGCTCGAGCCGCTGGGCAAGCAGATCGCGATGCACATCGCCGCTGCCTTCCCGCTGGCGCTGACCATCGCCGACCTCGACCCCGAAGTCGTCGAGCGCGAAGCTGCGATCCTGCGTGAGAAGAACGCGGACAAGATCGTCGGCAAGAGCCCCGAAGTGGCCGAGAAGATCCTCAACGGCCCTATCGAGAAGTTCAAGAAGGAGAACGCTCTCCTGTCGCAGCTGTTCGTGATGGACGGCAAGACCCCGGTAGCCGACGTGATCGAGAAGGCTGGCAAGGATGCCGGCGCTCCGATCGTGCTGAAGGACTATGTCCGCTTCCAGCTCGGCGAAGGCATCGAGAAGGAAGAGAGCGACTTCGCCGCCGAAGTGGCTGCGACCGCCGGTCTCACCAAGTAAGCCTTTTCACGAGGCAGATTGCGGGCGTGGTCACTCCGGTGGCCGCGCCCGTTTTCGTTCGGGGGCTGGTTGCGGCCTTCCTTCAATCATGATGAGGTGCGCGGCATGGCATATCGCCCGGGCAAAGCGCGCATCGCCCTGTTTTTCGCGGTCCTCGCGGGGATGATCGCGTTGGCCTTTGGATGGGCGCTCGGCGGCGCATACTCCGAGACCTTTCCGCGCCCGTTCAATGCCGCACAATGGAAGGCCGCGAGCACATATGACAAAACCCGCTGCGGCATGATCGTCGACCTTCAGTACCGGATCGGCCTTGCCGGCAAGACGCGGGAAGAAGTGGTACAATTGCTAGGGTCGCCCGAAGACCGGTATAACGACCCGTCGTACAGCCACTGGCATTTGTGCCCGAGCGTCATGGATATCTGGGTAATCGAGGTGCAATGGAAGGATGGCCGGGTTGTGTCGGCCCGCGTCCGCGACACCTGAACGCACGGGCAGGCTCGATACCCTTGGCGAAGGCTCCCGCTGCGCCTAAGCCTGCGCCATGCCGACCATGCTCATCCTGGCCGCCCTCGCGATGCTCGCCCCGCCCAGCGATCCCGCGACCCATGCCGCAGAGCGGGACAAGAGCTGCACCGCCGAACAGTTCGACATCCTGCCGATGACGGGCGGCGGACGGAAATATCGCGACAAACGCAGCGGGGTCACTGCGCCTTCGACTGTGGGCAAGGCAATGCTCGCGGGATGCGGGGTCGCACCCAATGGCGTCGAATTCTATTACGAGATGGACGCCGGCGGGCCGCTCCACGAACGCTGCATGCAGGTGTTCCAGATCCGCTATTTTCCCGGCCTGGGCGCTCAGTCGAAGGAAGCCGTCAATGCGTTGGCGGCGCAATGGGGGCCGGATGCGCGGCCGGCCTTCGGCACGCGGCGGGTGGGCACGCCCGATCATCTGATCGAGGTCTTCCACGCAGGCGGAGTCGCAGCCAATGCACGGGGCCGTTTCCGGCTGACCCAGTTCGGCTATGCCAGGGGCAATGATCTGGTGCTGGGCGCCGAAACGATGGCCGAGGACCCGTTCTGCACCCAGGCCTCGCAGAACAGCCAGACCTTCCTGCGCGAATTCCCCTGGCCCTGAGGAGAGACGGGAAATGGCCACCTATGCCGAGCTGGGCGCGAAGCTGCTTCACGACGCCGCGACCTTTTTCCGCAATGTCGGTGCGCAGAACCCCGCGCTTGCCGACCAGATGAACGACAATGCTGCGGTCTATGAGCAAGTCGCCGACATGCTCGCGGCAAATCCGCTGGGGCAATTGGACATTGGCGAGACGCCACTGGGCTGAACCGGACCGGCGCCGCCGAAATTCCACGCGATCTGCACGGCTTCTCCGCTTGGCTTCCCGGCGGCGCGCATCTAAGGTCCGCGCCGCCTCCCACTACATGTCCGGAACCCATGACTCTGCCACGCTTCAAACGCATCCTGTTGAAACTCTCGGGCGAGGTCCTGATGGGGCAGGGGCAGTTTGGCATCGATCCGGCGACCTGCGAGCGCGTCGCGCTGGAAGTGAAGGCTGCGCGCGAGGCCGGGCATGAAGTCTGCCTGGTCGTCGGCGGCGGCAACATCTTCCGCGGCGTCGCGGGTGCGGCCCAGGGGATCGAGCGCACCACCGGCGACTATATGGGCATGCTCGCCACGGTGATGAACGCGCTGGCGATGCAAAGCACGCTGGAGAAGCTGGG
Source organism: Sphingomonas sp. G-3-2-10 (assembly GCF_012927115.1). NCBI lineage: Bacteria > Pseudomonadati > Pseudomonadota > Alphaproteobacteria > Sphingomonadales > Sphingomonadaceae > Sphingomonas > Sphingomonas sp. G-3-2-10. Next base: position 1,073,303 of record NZ_JABBFY010000001.1, read on the forward strand.
CGTGCACACCCGCGTCCAGTCCGCCGTGCAGATGGACAAGATCTGCGAGCCCTTCATCCAGCGCCGCGCCGAGCGTCATCTGGAAAAGGGCCGCGTGGTGATCTTCGCCGCGGGGGTCGGCAGCCCGTTCTTCACCACCGACAGCGGCGCAGCCCTGCGCGCTGCCGAGATGAAGTGCGACGCGCTGTTCAAGGGAACCTCGGTCGATGGCGTGTACGACGCCGATCCCAAGAAGGTTTCGAGCGCGCAGCGTTACGAGACGCTCGATTACAACCGCGTCCTTGCCGACAATCTGAAGGTGATGGACGCCGCCGCCGTGGCGCTGTGCCGCGACTCCAATATCCCGATCGTGGTGTTCAACATCCGCGAGGAAGGCAATCTCGCCGCAGTGTTGCGCGGCGAGGGCACCTCCACGATCGTCCGCAACGAACAAGAAGCATACGCATAAGGCCCCGTGCCTTGATAAGGAGAGCCCGAAATGGCCGCTTACGATAAAGCCGATCTCGAACGCCGCATGGCCGGCGCTGTCGAGGCGCTGAAGCATGATTTGCAGGGCCTGCGCACTGGCCGTGCATCGACCGCATTGCTCGATCCGGTGACGGTCGAAGTCTATGGTGCGCATATGCCGATCAACCAGGTCGCGACCGTTTCTGTGCCCGAGCCGCGCATGATCTCGGTTCAGGTGTGGGACAAGTCCAATGTCGGTCCGGTCGAAAAGGCGATCCGTTCGGCAGGTCTTGGCCTCAACCCGATTACCGACGGCCAGACCCTGCGCCTGCCGATCCCCGATCTGACCGAGGAACGCCGCAAGGAACTCGCCAAGCTGGCCGGCAAATATGCCGAGGGCGCGCGCATCGCGGTGCGCAATGTGCGCCGCGACGGCAACGACAATCTGAAGACCGACGAAAAGAAGGGCGTCTTCGGCGAGGACGAGCGCAAGCGCCACGAGACCGAAGTCCAGAAGCTGACCGACGCGACGATCGCCGATATCGACGCAGCAGCGGCTGCCAAGGAAAAGGAAATCATGGGCAAATGACGGACGCGCGCCGCCCTGATCTCCGCGTTCGCGCCGGAGAATAGGCGTGGCCGCCAACGCTGCGCCTCTGCCGGCCGACGGTGTATTGCCGCGCCATGTCGCCATCATCATGGACGGCAACGGGCGCTGGGCGAAGAAGCGGTTCCTGCCGCGCATCGCCGGGCACAGGCAGGGCGTGGAAGCGGTGCGCCGCGTCAGCCGCGCGGCGCGCCAGCTCGGCATCGAAGTCCTGACCCTCTACGCCTTCTCGTCCGAGAACTGGAGGCGTCCGGAAGATGAAGTGCGCGACCTGATGGGCCTGCTCCGCCATTTCCTGGCGAGCGAACTCGATGAACTGATCAGCGAAGGCGTGAAGCTGAAGGTGATCGGCGAGTTCCGCCGGCTTTCGCCCGATCTGGTCGAGATGATCGATCAGGCGATGGCGCGTACCGCCGCCAGCCCGGGGCCGACGCTGGTGATCGCGCTGAACTATGGCGCTCAGGCGGAGATCGCTGCCGCCGCGCGCCATCTGGCGAGCGAAGCGGCCGCCGGGCGGATCGCGATCGAGGCGATCGACGAGAAGGCGATCGACAATGCGCTGGAAACACGTGACCTGCCGCCGCTCGACCTGCTGATCCGGACCTCGGGCGAGCAGCGCCTTTCGAACTTCCTGCTGTGGCAGGCGGCCTATGCCGAATTGCTGTTCGTCGACACGCTGTGGCCCGATTTCGACGGTGACACGCTGGCCGAGGCGATCGGGCAGTTCGGACGGCGTCAGCGGCGCTTCGGGGGCCTGTGAGCAAGAACGCCGATCTTCCCAAACGGTTCGTCGTCGCGGTCCTGCTGATCGGCGTGGCCTTCGCTGCGCTGTGGCTGGGCGGCTTCGTCTTCTGGCTGCTGGTCGCGATCGGCGGGCTGCTGATGCTGGCCGAATGGGCCAATCTGGTCGGCGCGACACCCCGGCAACGGCTGCTCGCGCAATATGCGCTGACCGTACCGCTGGCGATCATGTCGCCACTGGCGGCAGGGCCGGGCTTTCTCGCGCTGGGCCTGATCGGTGCGGCGCTGTTCTTCACCGGCGCGACGAGCCGCAACGTGCGGCTGGCATGGGGCGTGGCGTATGTCGGGCTGCCGGTGCTGGCGCTGATGGTGCTGCGCGGCGAGCCGAACGGCTTCCTGCTGACCTTCTGGGCGATGGCTCTGGTCTGGGCCTGCGACAGCGGCGCCTATTTCGCCGGACGCGCGATCGGCGGGCCGAAGCTGGCGCCGTCGATCAGCCCGAACAAGACCTGGGCCGGGTTCATCGGCGGGGTCGTCGCCGCGGGCGTGTTCGCCGGCGTGCTGGCGGCGTTTTTCGGCCTGCCCATCGCCCTTGCCGCCGCGACGCCATTGCTGGCGATGTTCGCGCAAGCCGGCGATCTCTACGAAAGCCATCTCAAGCGGGTCGCAGGCGTGAAGGATTCGGGCAACCTGCTGCCCGGACATGGCGGGCTGCTCGACCGGCTCGACGGGCTGGTCGCGGTGGCGCCGGCTGCCGCGCTGCTGGTGCTGCTGCTCAAATGAAGCGCGTCACCATCCTCGGCGCGACCGGATCGGTCGGCAGTTCGACCCTGGACCTGATCGAACGCGAGCCCGAACGGTTCGAAGTCGTCGCGCTGACCGCGAATGGCGATGCGGACAAGCTCGCCGCAGCCGCAATCCGCACCAATGCGAAGCTGGCGGTGGTCGCCGACGCGGCGTGCCTGCCAAAGCTGCAGGCGCGGCTGGACGGCACCGGTATCGAGGCGAGGGGCGGGGCCGATGCGGTGTGCGACGCCGCACGCATGGGCGCCGACTGGACTATGGCCGCGATCGTCGGGACCGCAGGGCTGAAGCCGGTGATGGCCGCGCTCGAGGCGGGCGGCACGGTGGCGCTGGCCAACAAGGAATCGCTGGTTTCGGCAGGCGCAGTGATGACCGCCGCCGCACGAGCGCACGGCACGACGCTGCTGCCGGTGGATTCGGAGCATAACGCCGTCTTCCAGTGCCTCGACCGCACTGCACCCGAGCGCGTGCGCCGGATCATCCTGACCGCGAGCGGCGGCCCGTTCCGCACCCGCAGCCTCGACGAGATGCGCGCGATCACGCCCGCGCAGGCCGTGGCGCATCCGAACTGGTCGATGGGCGCCAAGATCTCGGTCGATTCGGCGACGCTGATGAACAAGGGGCTTGAGCTGATCGAGGCGTTCCACCTGTTCCCGGTGGCGGCCGAACAGCTCGATGTGATCGTCCATTCGCAGTCGGTGATCCACTCGATGGTGGAATATGTCGACGGTTCGGTGCTGGCCCAGCTGGGCTCGCCCGACATGCGAATCCCGATCGCCTATGCGCTCGCCTGGCCGGATCGGATGGAAACTCCGTGCGAGCGCCTCGATTTGGCCCGGATTGCCCGGCTCGATTTCGAGGAGCCCGACTATGAACGCTTCCCCTGTCTGGCCCTTGCCCGCGAGGCGCTGAGGGCCGGCGGCGCGCGTCCGGCAATCCTCAATGCAGCCAATGAAGTGGCTGTGGCGGCCTTCCTCGCGGATGGGCTCAACTTTCTTGAAATTGCCGCAATCGTTGCCGATACGCTGAGCCGCTATGACCCGCCCGCTCCGGACACGCTCGACGCCGTACTGGCCATCGACGCAGAAGCCCGGCGCTACGCGGTCGAGCGTGTGAAGGACTGCGTCGCTTGATCGAAAATCCCGGCATCCTGCTGACCGTTCTGGCGTTCGTGCTGGTGCTGGGTCCGCTCGTGTTCCTGCATGAGCTGGGTCACTATCTCGCGGGCCGCTGGTTCGGCGTGAAGGCCGATGAATTCTCGATCGGCTTCGGCCGCGAGATCGCCGGTTTCACCGACAAGCGGGGCACGCGCTGGAAGTTCGGCTGGCTGCCGCTGGGCGGCTATGTCCGTTTCGCGGGCGACATGAACCCGGCGAGCCAGCCCGATCCGAACTGGCTGGCGCTACCGGCCGAGGAACGCTCGAAGACGTTCCAGTCCAAGCCGCTGTGGCAGCGCGCGATCATCGTCGCAGCCGGCCCCATCGCCAATTTCATCGTCGCGATCGTGCTGCTGGCCGGGTTCGCGACCCTCTATGGCAAGCCGATGACGCCGACGGTGATCGCCAGCGTCGCGGCCGGAAGCCCCGCCGCCGCCGCCGGTCTGCAGGCAGGCGACCGCGTCACCGCGCTGGGCGGACGCGAGGTCGGCACCTTCAACGAACTGGCGGAATATACGATGTTCCGTCCCAACGAGGCCATGACGGTCTCGTTCGAGCGTGGCGGGCAGGCGATGTCGGCCGATCTCACCACCGGCGTCCGCGAAGAGCGGGACCGTTTCGGCAACGTGTACAAGATCGGCTTCCTGGGCGTCGGCTCGGGCGAGCGCGTGATGCAGCCCGTGGGCCTGCTCGAAGCGCCGCTGATCGGCATGAGGGAAACCGGCCGGGTCATCCGCACGACGATCGACGGACTGGGCCAGATCATCACCGGACGGCGCTCGATCGACGAGCTGGGCGGGCCGCTGCGCATCGCGAAGGTGTCCGGCGAGCGTCTCTCGATGGGATTGAACGAGTTCGTGTTCCTGATCGCGCTCATTTCGATTAATCTGGGATTCATTAACCTCTTGCCAGTCCCGGTGCTGGATGGCGGCCATTTGCTGCTGTACGGAATCGAGGCAATCAGGCGGCGGCCGGTCGAGCCGCAGGTAATGGAGTGGGCGTATCGCGGTGGCCTGATGGCGGTTCTCGCGCTGATGGTGTTCGTAACTCTCAATGATCTGGGCGCTTTCGGCGTGTGGAGAAATCTGGCCGGGTTGATCGGCTGACGTGCTTGGGGCAGGGCGGTACGCCGCCGTGCAGACCGGCGAATATTGATTCCGACTGGGGTGGATGGTGACTGCTATTAAGGCGAAACATATGGGCGTGAGCGCCACCAAGCTCCTCGCAGGTACGATCCTGTCGGCGGGAATCGCTGTGACCCCCGCAATGGCGCAGGTTGCGACGCCGCCGGCGGCGCAGCCCGAAGCGGTGGCCGTCGCGCCCCAGGCGCAGAAGACGATCCGCTCGCTGCGCGTCGAAGGTTCGCAGCGTCTCGAGCCCGATACGATCCTGTCCTACACCCAGCTGCGCGTCGGCGGCACCTACACCAACGAGACGATCGACCAGGCGATCAAGGACCTGATCGCATCCGATCTGCTGGCCGATGTCGAGATCGCGGGCGTCGAGACCGGCGATATCGTGATCCGCGTCCGCGAGAACCCGATCATCAACCGCGTGATCTTCGAGGGCAACAAGCGCCTCAAGAGCGACAAGATCGTCAAGGAAGTGAAGCTGGCGCCGCGCCAGATCTTCACTCGCACCGCGGTCCGCGCCGACGTGGCGCGCATCGTCGAACTGTATCGCCGCCAGGGCCGCTTCGCCGCGAATGTCGAGCCCAAGATGGTGATGCTCGACCAGAACCGCGTCGACGTGATCTTCGAAATCCGCGAAGGACCGAAGTCAAAGGTCCGCCAGATCAACATCATCGGCAACGAGGTGTTCTCCGACGGCAAGCTGCGCGGCGAGATGGCGACCAAGCAGGCCCGCATCACCTCGATCATGAGCTCGAACACGAGCTACGATCAGGATCGCCTGGCCTATGACCAGCAGAAGCTGCGCCAGTTCTACCTGACCGAAGGCTATGCCGATTTCCGCGTGATCTCGGCCATTGCCGAGCTGACGCCGGACAAGAAGGACTTCATCATCACCTATGTGGTCGAGGAAGGACCGCGCTACAAATTCGGCCCGATCACGGTCGACAGCGCGATCCGCGACTTCGACGACAAGAAGATGGCCGAGAATCTGCCGATCAAGGAAGGCCAGTTCTATAACGCGAAGGCCGTCGAAGACTCGGTGGAGACGCTGAGCGAGACCGCTGGCCTGTTCGGCTATGCCTTCGCCGACGTGCGCCCGGAATTCCAGCGCGATCGTGAAAACCTCACGATGACGATCAACTTCCACATCGCCGAGACGAACCGCACCTATATCGAGCGGATCGACATCACGGGGAACACCCAGACGGTCGACAAGGTCATCCGCCGCGAAATGCGCGTGGCCGAGGGCGACGCGTTCAACACCTTCCTGGTCAAGCGTTCGCAGGACCGCATCAACTCGCTCGGCTTCTTCCAGGACAAGTTCGAGATTGAGCGCAAGGAAGGCTCGGCGCCGGACCGCATCGTCCTGTCGGCGAACGTCGAAGAGCGCGCGACCGGCGAACTCACCCTGTCGGCGGGCTTCTCGAGCCTCGAACGCTTCATTCTTCAGGCGTCGATCCGTCAGCGCAACTTCCGCGGCAAGGGACAGACCCTGTCGGCCTCGGTCGATTATTCGAGCTATTCGAAGTCGGTTGAGCTGGGCTTCACCGAGCCTTACCTGTTCGACCGCAATATCGCGCTGGGCGCCACGATCTTCCGCCGCGATTACAACGCGTTCAACTATATCGGTTCGGACCGCAACACGACCTACAGCCAGGTCTCGACCGGCCTCCAGCTCGTCACCGGCGTGCCGCTGACCGAGTATTGGACGCTGTCGGGCCGCTACACGCTGATGCAGGACGAAGTGACGCTCGACAAATCGAGCTTCTATTCGGATCTCAACAGCGACGGCGTGATCGGCGACAATGAGTGCGATCCGCTGAAGGCGGGCCGTTATTATTGCGACGCGATCGGCACGCGCATCACCTCGCTGGTCGGCATCTCGCTGATCTATGACAGCCTCAACAGCCGCCTGCGCCCGACCCGTGGCCAGCGGCTGGTGGTCGGCGCCGACTTCGCCGGTCTTGGCGGCGACGTGCGCTATGCCCGCGCCCGTATCGACGGCAAGAAGTTCTGGCATGTCGGCAGCGGCTTCATCGCGTCGGTCTCGGCCGAAGGCGGCTATATCCACTCGTTCGAAAAGAGCAGCGGCGGGGGCATCGATCCGGTGCGCATCACCGATCGCTTCTATCTGGGCGAACCGCAGTTCCGCGGCTTCGACATTCGCGGCGTCGGTCCGCGCGTGCAGCGCATCGGCTTCACCGGCGATGCGGTGACCGGCAACCAGCTGCTCGTGACCGACCGCGACCAGATCGTGGACGATGCGATCGGCGGCAAGGGCTATTACCTCGCCAAGGCCGAGCTGGAGATTCCGCTGGGCGCCGGCGCGGCCGAACTGGGCTTGCGTCCGTCGATCTTCATTCAGGCCGGCGCGCTGTTCGGCATCCGCGAACCGGACAAGACTGTTCAGTTCGAGCAACGCACCGTTGGCGGCGTGAAGATGTTCAACGCCGATGGCTCGCCTTCGCTGCTGCCGAAGGACAATTTCATCAAGGATGCGAACGGCAACCAGCTGTATATCGTCAGCGCCTCGGATCCGGTGAATACCGGTGCGCTCACGACCTGCCAGATCGGTTATACCGCAACCTCCGGCGGCGCCTGCAGCGGCACCTCGGTCAACGCGATCTACAATATTCCGACCCAGCCGTTCCTCGAGCGTTTCGTCGGCGATTCCGCCCGGCCGCGTCTCGCGATCGGCATCGGGGTGAACTGGAACTCGCCGTTCGGCCCGTTGCGTATCGACCTCTCCAAGGCCCTGCTGACCCAGCCGGGCGACGACCCCAAGCTCTTCACTTTCAACGTAGGGACTCAGTTCTGATGATCACCAAGAAGCTCCTCATCGCGAGCCTGCTCGCCGCGCCCGCGGCGCTGCTGACCGCGGCGCCCGCGGCGGCGCAGGTTCAGGGCATCGCCACCGCCAACCCGATCGTGGCGATCGCCAATTCCAAGGCCTATGCGGCTGCGAGCACGCAGATCGCGGCCACGCACAAGGCAGCGATCGACCAGATCAACGCCCGCCGCGCCGCGCTGGAGAAGGAACTCGAGCCGCTTTACAACCAGATCGACACCAACAAGGACAAGGAAATCTCGGACGCCGAGGCGAATGCCCCGGCCGCCGCACCTGTCATTGCCCGCGTGAAGACCGCGCAGGACAAGGCCCAGGCCGATATCGTCCGCATGAGCACTCCGGTGATCCGCGCCCAGCTCTATGCCCTCGAAAAGGTGCTCGAGAATTACGGTACCGCGCAGACCAACGTCATCAACGCGCGCAAGATCAGCGTGATCCTGCAGCCTTCGGCGTTCCTCTACGCTCCGGAATCGGTCAACGTGACCGGTGCGATCACCGCCGAGCTCGACAAGGTCGTGCCGAGCGTGCCGAGCCAGCCGCCCGCGAACTGGAATCCGTCGCAGGCGACCGTGAACACGCTGGAGCAGATCAGCGAGTATGAGACCCGCCGCGCCCAGGCGCAGCAGGCTCAGCAGCCGCGTCCGGCCGCAGGCGCTCCGGCCCCGGCCGCCGGCCAGCCCGCGCGTCCCGCGCCGCAGACGCCGCCTCCGGGCCGCTGAGCGACGCCGCTGTGAGCGAAGAAGCAAAGACGGAAGGGACCGACATCGGCCCGCTGGACATCCAGCGGGTCATGGCGGCCCTGCCGCATCGTTACCCGCTGCTGCTGGTCGACCGCGTCGAATCGCTGGTCGTCGATCAGCGGATCGTCGCGATCAAGGCGGTGACGATGAACGAGCAGTTCTTCCAGGGACATTTCCCCGGAAGGCCGATCATGCCCGGCGTCCTCCAGGTGGAGGCGCTGGCGCAGGCGGCAGGCGTGCTCGCGGTCGAAAGCCTCGGCCTCGCCGGTTCGGGCAAGCTCGTCTATTTCATGAGTATCGACGGAGTGAAGTTCCGCAAGCCGGTCGAACCCGGCTGCCTGCTCCGCCTCGAAGTCGAGTTCGTCCAGAAGCGCTCGCGCGTCTGCAAGTTCGCCGGCAAGGCGTATCTCGGCGACGACGTGGCGACCGAGTGCGAATTCACCGCCATGATCGCGGACCCGCCGAAATAAGCGCTTCCCTTCCGTCATGCTGAACTTGTTTCAGGGTGACGGACGAGGAGGGGCGGGAGAAGCGCGATGCGCAGCTTTCCCGCAACTTGCACCCCGCGCTGCCCTCTGCTAACCGCGCGCCTCCGCTGCTGGTCGGAACCAGCGGCTATTCAAGGAATTCGACGTGAAGAAAGACACCCATCCCGATTATCACACCATCACGGTGCAGATGACCGACGGCTCGACCTACCAGACCCGCTCGACCTGGGGCAAGGAAGGCGACACGATGCAGCTCGAAATCGATCCGCTCGCGCACCCGGCTTGGACCGGCGGCCGCGGCCAGCTGCTCGACGCGGGCGGCCAGGTTGCGCGCTTCAACAAGCGCTTCGGTGGCCTGAGCCTCGGCAAGAAGTAATCGGATTGGGTGTGGCTTATCGCGCGTCGTTAACGCGCCGTTAGCCACACCCCCGTATTTTTCCCTGATGGTTCAGGGAAAACCCATTGCATTCGCTGCCGAAATCGAACCGGCGCTCGGCCTTGGCCGGCGTCGCTCGATGCGTGCGCCCGTGTCGCTCGACGCAAAGATCGGCCGCGGCGGTCTCGACCGCGCCTTGTGCAAGGTCATCGACCTTTCGCAGCATGGCGCCAAGCTCCAGACCTATTCCGAACTCCGCGCGGGCTCGATGATGTGGCTGACCCTTCCCAAAGTGGGACATTGGGGCGCTCGCGTCGTCTGGGCGCGTGACTTCGAGGCGGGCCTCGAATTCCAGAATCCCCTTAGCGAGGAAGCGTTCGAGGCAATTACCGGGTAATAATCCGGGCGCTCGCGCCGCGCGAACCGCAATATTGCGTTAACCAGATTCCTTAGTCATGTTCCCCGCATCACAGAGGGGGACTGTGAATGCTGGGGCGTTCGCTCGTCTGCGCCATTACGATCCTGATGATCGCAACGCCTGCTGCGGCGGGCGAACGCACCGGCTATACCCCCATACCCGACACGCTGAGCCTGCTGATGCAGGACGATGACGCGACGCATGGCGGCAACGGGATCCGCCTGATGTCCGTTCCGGGGTTCACGCTGGACCAGCGCGTCGTGGCGGGCGGCGCCGAGGCGGATGATCTTGTGGTATTCGACGCGCTGAACCTGTCGTCGTTCCGCTATCTCGCGGTGACGGCCGATGGCATATTGTCCGCAACCGGCACGTGGCGGCTGCCCGAAGTGGCAAGCGGCCGAATCCTGCGGCCGGACGTCAATCCGGCACTGAGCGAAATCCGCGCCGGTTCCGCTCGTGGCCACCGCCGGCGCTCGGCGCTCAGCGCCAGCCTGGAGTTCCGGCTCGACGGGCGCGAGGAGAGCCCGCCGTTCACGCTGGGTGGCGGGGCTGGGACGGTGCTGAACATGGTGCGCAAGCGCTAGGCTTCCACCGGGCGGCAGGGCGCATTAGGCTGTGGCCATGAACCTGCGCCATATCGAGATATTCCACTCCGTCTATGTCAACGGATCGGTCAGCGCCGCGGCGCGGGCGCTCAACGTCTCGCAGCCTTCCGTTTCGAAGATGCTGCGCCACGCCGAATCGCTGCTCGGCTTCCAGCTTTTCCAGCGCACCAATGGCAGGCTGGTGCCGACCGAAGACGCGCATACGCTGTTCACCGAAGTCAGCGAGATCCAGGAACGCGTCTATGCCCTGCGCGAAGCCGGGCGGAACCTGCGCCGCGGATCGGGCGGCACGCTGCGCATCTCGGCGCTGCCGTCGCTGGCGCTGGCCGCGCTGCCCACCGCCGTCGCGCGCTTCATGCGGACGCATCAGGACGTGAAGTTCGATCTGCAGACGGTCCATCACGACGATCTGCTGCGCAAGCTCTACGAACGCGAGACCGATGTCGCGATCGCCTATGAAGTTCCCCCCGCGACGCCGCTGGGCAATCGCTGGCTGGGGGAGGGCGAACTGGTCGTCCTCTATCGCGAAGAGGATATGCCCGATGCCCCGCCGCGCCTCGAGCTGGAGGCGCTGAGGGGCCGCAAGTTCATCAGCGTGGTGGGCAGCGGCCCGATCGGCCAGATTTTCAGCCAGGAACTGGCGCGGCTCGATCTCGAACTCGACGAAGTGGTGTCGGCGCGCACCTTCTACATCGCGACGGCGCTGGTGCGGCAGGGCGTCGGCATGACCGTGGTGGACAGCTTTACCGCACAGGCTTCGCTCAGCCCGGGCCTGTCGATCCGCCCGCTTAAGCCGCAGATCACGTTCGACGTCCACGCAATGTTTCTGCTGAACCGCCCGCCGACCGCGCTTGCCACCGATTTCCTCAAGACGCTCGGGCAGGTGATCAACGTGCCATAACGAAAGGGCATGTTCGGCCTAGCAGAGACTATGCGTATGTTTCCAAGGGCCAAGTTACGTTTGGGGCATATGATCCCGGCACCCTATCTTTTGTATCTCGGTCACAGCACCGATTTCGTAGGCATCAAAACCTCGCGCGGTCTCGCGACCTTCCGTCCGGAGGATTGCGTCGGCGAGTTCCGTCATGACGATTGCCCGCTCACGCTCGATCTGCCGCGCTTGACCATCGAGGAAGGCGCAGCGCGGGGCGCGAAGACCCTCGTACTCGGCATCGCCAATTCGGGCGGGGTGATGGGGGGCGATCTGGTCAACGACGCCGCCGCTGCGCTCGAAGCGGGCATGAACGTCGCCGCCGGTCTGCACCAGCGGCTGCGCGATGTGCCCCGTCTCGCCGATCTGGCGAAGGAACGCGGCCTGCAACTGTTCGACGTTCGCGATCCCCCCGCAGACCTGGTGGTCGGTACGGGCTATGCCCGCGCCGGCCACCGTCTTCTTACGGTGGGCACCGATTGCTCGGTGGGCAAGATGTACGCCACGCTGGCGCTGACCACCGCGCTGCGCGCGCGTGGCGTCAAGGCGGACTTCCGCGCCACCGGGCAGACCGGCATCCTGATCGCGGGCGGCGGGATTCCGATCGACGCGGTGGTCGCCGACTTCATCTCCGGCGGGATCGAAATGCTCGCGCCGGCGCGCGACGATGACGGCTGGGACCTGATCGAAGGACAGGGATCGCTGTTCCACCCGAGCTTCGCCGGTGTCTCGACCGGCCTGCTTCACGGCGCGCAGGCCGAAGCGATCGTGCTGTGCCACGATCCGATGCGCGAAAGCATGCGCGGGCTGAAGAACCGCAAGCTGCCGGGCCTGCAGGAATGCCTCGATGCGAACCTCCAGGTCGCGCGGCTGACCAGCCCCGACGTGCGCGCGGTCGGCGTGTGCCTCAACACGTCCGCGCTGGACCGTGACGAGGCGCTGACCCTGTGCCGCCGGACCGAGGACCAGCTGGGCCTGCCCGCCACCGATCCGATCGCCTTTGGCGCCGACGCCATCATCGACGAGCTGCTATGCCTCGCACCCTCCGCGCGCAGCACGATCGCTTCGCACTGAACCGCCCGTTCCGCATCTCGCGCGGGGTGAAGACCGCCGCGGATGTGGTGACGGTGACGGTCGAGCAGGACGGCCTGCGCGGGCAGGGCGAAGGCGTGCCCTATCCGCGTTATGGCGAGAGCATCGACAGCGCGCTTGCCGAGATCGAAGCGGTACGCGATGCGATCGAGGCCGGCGTGACGCGCGAGCAGATCCAGTCGCTGATGAAACCGGGCGCCGCGCGAAACGCCGTCGATTGCGCCCTGTGGGACCTCGAGGCGCGCCAGTCGGGCCACAGCGTGGCTCAGATCATCGGCGATCCCGAGCCGCAACGGCTGGCCAGCGCGCTGACCGTGGTCATCGACAGCCCCGCCGCAATGGGCGCCGCCGCACGCGAGATCGCAGCCGCGCCGCTGATCAAGGTTAAGGTCGACACCAATTCGCCCGACGAGCAGGTTTCCGCCGTCCGCGCCGCCGCGCCGAACGCGCGACTGATTGTCGATCCCAACGAAAGCTGGGACGAGGGGCTGGTCCGAGCGCTTCAGCCGCTGCTGGTGGCGCTCCGCGTCGATCTGCTCGAGCAGCCGGTGCCGTCAGAGAACGACGCATGGCTGGAAGGCTTCACGCCGGACATTCCGATCTGCGCCGACGAATCCGCGCATGTCGCGGGCGATATCGATCAGCTCGCACGCCGCTATCAGGTGGTGAACGTCAAGCTGGACAAGACCGGCGGCCTCACCGCGGCGCTGTCGCTTGCCGCAGCGGCGCGGTCGCGCGGGCTGGGGCTGATGACCGGCTGCATGGTCAGCTCGTCGCTGTCGATCGCGCCCGCGCTGCACATCGCCCGCATGTCCGACTTCGTGGACCTTGACGGGCCGGTCTGGCTCCGGGAGGATCGGCCGGGCGGGGTTCGCGACGAAGCGGGATATATGTTCCCGCCCTCGCAAGGTTTCTGGGGAACATTATGATTTCGCGCCGCATCTCACTCCTGGTCGGGATCGCGGCGCTGTCGCTCGGGGCCGCGCCGAAGCCGCACCAGATCTATGACGTCGTGATCCTCGGCGGTACGGTTTACACTGGCAGCGACGAAGCCTTTGTCGGCAATATCGGCATCGTTGGCGACAAGATCATGTACGTCGGCACCAGCAACGATCTCCCGGCGAAACGGATCGTCGACGCAAAGGGCATGATCGTCGCTCCCGGCTTCATCGATCCGCATACGCATATGGGGCCGGAACTGGCGTCGAACGACCCGAAAACGCGACTGATCCCGGCCTTTCTGATGCAGGGCGTCACCACTGCGTTCATCGGCAATGACGGCGGCGGATCGCCCGATGTCGGCAAGGTGCTGGCCAGTGCGCAGACCAAACCGGTGGGCATCAACTATGCCGCCTATATCGGCTTCGGCGCGGTGCGTGAGCAAGTGATGGGTGCGGGCGACCGCGCGCCGAACGCGGAAGAACTGGAGAAGATGAAGGGCCTTGTGGGCACCGCGATGTGCCAGGGCTCGCTCGGGCTTTCGACGGGCCTGTTCTACGCGCCGCAAAGCTTCTCCAAGACCGGCGAAGTGGTCGAGCTCTCGAAGGTCGCCGCCGCGCATGGCGGCGTTTACGACAGCCATATCCGTGACGAATCGAGCTACACCGTGGGGCTGGCCGGCGCGATCGAGGAAGTGCTGACCATCGCGCGCGAAGCCAGGATTCCGGCGCATATCGCGCACATCAAGGCGCTGGGCGTCGATGTGCAGGGACAGGCGCCCAAGATCATCGCGATGATCGAAGCGGCGCAGGCATCGGGCCTGACGATCACCGCCGATCAATATCCCTGGTCGGCATCGGGCACGAGCCTGGTCGCATCGCTGATGCCGCTCTGGGCGCAGGATGGCGGCCGCCCGGCGCTGCTCAAGCGGTTCGACGATGCGGCACAGCGCGAGAAATTGCGCGCGGGCATCACCGAGAATCTCCGCAAGCGCGGCGGCGCGGAGAAGCTGCTGATCGTCGAGGGCAAATATCTCAACCGCACCCTCGCCGATGTCGCGAAGGAGCGGAACGAGGATCCGGTGACCGCCGCGATCTCGGTGATCCGCATCGCCGATCCGGGCGTCGTCTCATTCAACCAGAGCGAAGGCGACATCACGGCCTTTATGAAGATGCCGTGGGTGATGACCGGATCCGATGCGTCGGGCGGGCATCCGCGCGTCTTCGGCAGCTTCGCGCGGAAATATGCGAAATATGTGGTGGCCGAGAATGTCATCACGCTGCGCCAGTTCATCGAACGGAGCACGTCGCTGACCGCCGACACGTTCGGCCTGACCGGGCGCGGGCGGATCAAGCAGGGCAATTTCGCCGATATCGTCGTGTTCGATCCGAAGACCTATGCCTCGCAGGCGACCTATGAACAGCCCAAGCTGCTTGCCTCGGGCGTCCGCACCGTCGTCGTCAACGGCGTGCTGGCGGTCGACAATGGCACGATGACGGGCAAGGCGGCGGGCCGCGCGCTGGCGCACAAGCCGACGGGCGTCTGCAAATGAGCTGGTGGTTCGGCGTGCCGCTGTGGAAGCGCGTCCTCGGCGCGCTGGCGCTGGGGCTCGTCTTCGCCTTCGCCTGGCCCGCGGGCACGCCCTATGTCGCCTTCATGGGCGATCTGTTCGTCCGCGCGATCCGGATGCTGGTCGCGCCGATCGTGCTGGTGACCATCGCATCGGGCATCACTTCGCTGGCCGATCCCAAGCGGCTCGGCAGCCTTGGCGGGCGGACCATCGGACTGTTCGCCTTCACCACGGCGATCGCGGTTTCGGTGGGGATGCTGGTCGCGACGCTGGTGCAACCCGGCGTCGGCGCGCCGCTAGGCACCGCAACGGCGCATGCGCTGGGCGAGCCGGTGACGCCCTATCAGCAACTGATCGGCATCATCCCGCTCAACATCGTCGAGGCTCTGGCCAAGGGCGACATGCTCGCGCTGATTTTCGTCGCGATCCTGGTCGGGTGCGGCACGGTGGTGGCGGGCGAAGCGGGCAAGCCGTTCGCGAACCTGCTCCAGTCGCTCTCGGCGGTGCTGCTCAAGGTCGTCGGCATCGTGATGGAAGCCACGCCTTTCGGTGTGTTCGCGCTGGTCGCCAACGCGGTGGCGTCGAAGGGCGTCGACGTGTTCGTCAATGTCGGCTGGCTGGCGCTGGCGGTGGTGCTGGGATCGGCGATCCAGATCATTATCGTCCACAGCCTGATCCTCAAATTCGTCGCGAAACTGCCGCTGCTGCCCTTCTTCCGCGGCATCGTCGATGCCCTCGCGGTGGCCTTTTCCACGGCATCCAGCGGCGCGACCTTGCCGGTGGCGATGCGCGTGGCCGAGCAGAATCTGGGTATCGGCCGCCCGGTCTTCTCCACCGTCCTCCCGCTCGGCGCCAGCATCGGCAAGGACGGGACGGCAATGTATGTCGGCCTGCTCAGCATGTTCGCGCTTCAGGCATTCGGCGTGCCACTGACCCCGACCGTCTATGCACTCGTGCTGCTGACCGGCGCGCTGGCTGCGTTCGGCACCGCGCCGGTGCCTTCGGCGTCGCTGTTCATGTTGGCGGCAGTACTATCGGCAGTCGGCGTCTCGCCCGAACAGACTGCGCTGGTGGTCGGCTTCGTCCTGCCATTCGACCGGCTGCTCGACATGACCCGTACCGTTCCCAGCGCCAGCGCCAACCTGACCGTCGCGACTACCGTGGCGCGATGGGAAGGGGAGCTGGACGAGGAGGTTTACCGGTCGAAGGTGGATACCTGATCGTTCCTGGTCCCCGGCGAAGGCCGGGGGCCAGTTGCAAGGCGGTGATGGTGAGCGCGTGCCCGCTTTTCCTGCGCTTTCCAGACTGGACCCGGCCTTTGCCGGGGAACTAGTAGGGAAACGCGCAGTTTCCCTCGCGCAATGACCAGCGCCAGCGGCACCACCAATTACGATTACGCCCGCGGCCTCGCGCGCGCATTCGGCGGGGCGATCCTGTTCGGGCTGCCGCTGCTGATGACGATGGAGATGTGGTCGCTCGGCCTCTACGCGCATCCGGGGCGGCTGTTGCTGTTCCTCGCGCTCAACTTCGTGGTGCTGGTGATCCTGTCGCGCTTCGGCGGGTTCGAGCATACCGCGACGCTGATCGAGGACATACTCGACGCGCTGGCCGCTTATGGCGTCGGCATCATCGCGTCGGCGGCCGTGCTTGCCCTGTTCGGGCTACTGACACCTTCGGTGCCGCTCGGTGAAGCGATCGGCATGGTTGCCGTGCAGGCCGTGCCGGCCAGCTTCGGCGCGATCATCGCCCGCAAGCAGCTGACCGGCGGCGAAGCGGAGGAAGACGAGGATCATGAGGCCCGCGCCTCGGGCTATGCGGGCCAGCTCTTCCTGATGATGGCAGGCGCGCTGTTCCTTGCCTTCAACGTCGCGCCGACCGAGGAGGTGATCCTGATCGGCTTCAAGATGACGCCTTGGCACAGCCTTGCAATGGTCGCGGCATCGCTTGCCCTGCTGCATGTGCTGGTGTTCGCGGTCGGTTTCGCAGGACAGGAGGAAGCGCCGGAAGGCTATGGCCCGCTCCGCCGGTTCCTGATCTTCACGACGCCCGGCTATGCCATTG
This sequence comes from Sphingomonas sp. G-3-2-10, assembly GCF_012927115.1. Taxonomy (NCBI): domain Bacteria; kingdom Pseudomonadati; phylum Pseudomonadota; class Alphaproteobacteria; order Sphingomonadales; family Sphingomonadaceae; genus Sphingomonas; species Sphingomonas sp. G-3-2-10. The sequence continues at coordinate 1,090,260 of NZ_JABBFY010000001.1, forward strand.
CGCTGCTGGTCAGCTTCTATGTGCTGTGGACCTTCGGCCGGGTGGATGGCGCCGAGATCGGCACCATCGCCGGCGCGGTGGTGGTGCTCGGCTTCCCCGCCGCGATGGGCGCGGCTGTCGCAAGGCTGGTGGTCTGATGGCGAAGAAACAACCTGCGCGGACGCCGCTGCTCGAATGGATCGCCGCCGGGATCGGGCTGATCCTGCTGCTGATCGTGTTCGGCGCGATCGGGCAGGAAGCCATGACCGGTGCTGCCGACGAACCGCCCGCAATCACCGTGACGGCAGGGCAGGTGACACAGACCGGCGCGGGCTTCGTCGTGGCATTCGAGGCGAACAATGCATCGCGCGGGACGGCGGCAGCGGTAGAGATCGAAGGCAAGCTCGCCTCGGGCGAGACGAGCAGCGCGACACTCGACTATGTCCCCGGACGCGGCAAGACCGCTGGCGGACTGTTCTTCACGACCGACCCGCGCGGGCAGCAACTCGAACTGCGCGCGCTCGGCTTCCAGACGCCCTAGCGCAGCGGCACCTCGCGCCCCGAAACCCATACGCGGCGCACCGCGTACAGATCTTCGATCCGTTCGTCCGGGCGCCCGGCGACCAGGACCAGATCGGCGCGCATGCCCTTTGCGATCCGGCCATGCCCACGCTGTTGCCCCATGATCCGCGCGCTGACGCTGGTCGCCGCGCGCAATGCCTGCGCAGGGGTAAAGCCTAGCGTCGTCAGCAGCCTGATCTCGCGGATCGCCGCCAGCCCCTGATAGACGCCGCCGATCCCGGTATCGGTGCCGATCCCGATCGGGATGCCCGCGCGATGCAGGATGCGGACATTCTCCTGCATGATGCGCCAGCGCTTCGCGTCATAGGCTGCGATCGCCGCGATCGGCTGGCCCATGCGCTTCTCCTCCCGTTCGAGATCGTCGGGCTGGAGCCGCGCCCATTCGGCGGGCAGGAACTTGCGATCCTCCTGGGGCTCGTACACCGCCAGCGTGGGGACATAGGCAGTGCCGCCGCGCTTCATCAGCCGGATCAGCTCGCGGTCGGCCGGCGCGTCGCCGATGCCGTGGACCAGCGCATCCACGCCCGCCCGCGCCGCCAGCTTGGCGCCGTCCAGCGTCACCGTATGCGTCACCACCGGCACGCCCTGCGCATGGGCCGCCTTCACGATCTCGGTCAGCGTCGGCAGATCGATATTCGGCCGGTCGATATCGCGGCCATAGCGCCAGCCATCGGCGAACACCTTGATGACGTCGGGCCGCAGCGGCAGCAGCCGCGCCATCGCCGCGCGCGCCTGTTCGGGCGTGGTGACCTGAGCGGTGATCGCGTTGGTATAGTCATATTCGGTCCCGTGCCCGTGCGGCACACCGAGACGGATCGCGAGCGACAAATGAGGGGTCAGCGCACCGAAACCCCGCACCGGCGCGATCGTATCCGGCGCGATCGAATATTCATTCACCGAAGTCACGCCGCTCGCCAGATAGGCGGCATAGCCTTTCGCGAGCACCTCTGGACTGGTGAAGGCGTCGCGCCGGGTATGGATGTGCAGGTCGTGCAGCCCGGGGATCAGCGTCATGCCGGCGCCGTCGATCACCGTCGCGTCCTGCACCCTCAGCCGCTGCCCGACCTTCACGATCCGGTCGCCGCGGATCAGCACGTCGCGGACCCGTGCGGGCGATCCGGTCCCGTCGAACACCCGCGCGCCGTGGATCAGCGTCGCCGGTTCGTCCGGAGGCGCCGCCGCGCCGAGCAGCAGCAACGCCGCCAGCAGCCCCAGCAGATGCCGCATCACCTGCCCTTGCTCTTCAGGCGCCGGTCGAGAAAATCGGCCGTCGCGCGATAGCTTTCCAGCCAGTTGGAAAAGAGGAAGAATTCGTGCCGGTCATTGGGGAACACCAGTTCCTCATAGGGAATGCGCCGCGCCGCGAGTTCGCGCGAAAGGATCAGCGACTGCCCAAAATCGACGCTCTTGTCGTCGTCGCCGTGGATCAGCAGCACCGGCGAACGCCAGGTGCCGATCGCGCCCATCGGCGAGGACGACCATTGCAACTGCCTCGCGGCATTCTGCGCGTCGGGCGAAAGATTGTTGGGCACGGGGCGCAGCATCGTGTGGACGCCGTGGAAATCGACGCCCGCCGCGAACAGATCGCTGTCCCGCGCCAGCGCCAGCGCGGTCAGGTAACCGCCCCAGCTGCCGCCCCAGATCCCGATCCGCGCCGGATCGACATGGCTCTGCGCCGCCAGCCAGCGCCCGCCGGCGATCACGTCGCGATATTCGCTGGCCCCGTCACGGGCGATCTCCGGCGCGTCGCGGAATTCGCGGCCATAGCCGGTGCCGCTGCGATAGTTGATCGACAGCACGTCATAGCCCTGCGCCGCGAGGTGCTGGTTCATAACATAAGCGTTGGAATAATAGCCCATCGGATGGAAGCCGAGCAGCATCTGCCGCCGCGGGCCGCCATGAACGTAGATCAGGGCAGGGTGCTTGCCCGGGCCCGTGGCGCGGAACAGCTGGGCATGGACCGTCACGCCATCCGCCGCCTTGTACGTCACGGCCTGCGGCACGACGAAGCTGCGCAGCGCGGGCGCCTTGCCCAGCGGGGTGAGCTTGCCGTTCGCGACCCGGGCCGGGTGCGCGATATGCGAAGCGTCGGTCGCGATCACCGCCAGCTCGCCATCGCCCGTGAAAGTCGGGAAGCTCTCGATCCCGTCGCCTTGCGTGATACGCACCGGATCGCCGCCATCGGGATCGGTCCGCCAGATGTTCCGCTTGTCGGGCTGGAGCCGGTTCGCCGAGAAGACGAGCGTCGCATTGTCGGGCGCGAGGATGAAAGTCTCGACCTCATAGCTGCCCTGCGTCAGCGGGCGGGGTTCGCCACCCTTCGCCGCATTGATCGCATAGACGTGGAGATAGCCCGAACGCTCCCACGGGAAGACGATCTCGCCGTCCGCGCTCCACCACAAATTGCGCATCCGCGTCCCGGCATAGCGCCCGCCCATGCCCTGCGGTGCTTTCCACAGGGTCCGAACCGAACCCGTCGCCAGATCGGCGATGCGGATCGACCAATAGGGGCCGCTGTCGCGCGCCGCGCCTGCCGGCGGATCGAGATACTGGATGAAGGCGACCTGCTTGCCATCGGGCGCGAAGACTGGCTCGACCGAATAGCCGAGGCCCGGTCCCAATTGCCGCACCTTCGCGCTGGCGACGTCGATCAGCGTGACGAAGCTATAGTCGTTCTGGTTATCGACCATCAGCAGTTGGGCGCCATCGGCCGACCATTGCAGCCGCGTCACTTCGCCGCCGAGCATCGCAATCCGCTTCGCCTCACCCTTCTCGCGCACCCACACTTCGCCGCGCCGGGTGAAGGCCAGCTTGGTCCCATCAGCCGAGAAGACCGGGGAATGTCCATCGCCCGCCAGCACCGGCTCCGCGCCGTCCGCCGGGATCAGCCACACCTGCTGCTTCGGCGCGGTCGCCAGCGATGCTGCGTTGAGCGTCGAACCATCGGCGAACTCGTCGTCGCCGCCCTTCACGAACGCGATCTGCTTCCCGTCGCGGCTCAGCGTTACATGGTAGAGCGGCTGGCCATCGTCCTGGGTGAAGCGGGTCACCTGCCGCGCGGGCTGGCCCTTGTCGGCGATCCAGATGTTGCGCACGCCAGAAGCGGTCTCGACCCAGGCGAAGCGCCCGGCATCACGCGCGCCGGTCAACTGCCCCGCATGGGGCAGGGCCATCGCTTCGGCGAGCGGATCCGCCTTCTGCGCTACTGCGGCCGGAGCCGTCGCCAATGCCAGCGCGCCGAGCGCGATCCGAAGCAAGTTTCGCAGTGCCATGACGGCAGCTTAGGGCGGCAAACCCGCCCCACAACCGTTCCATGCTTCGCGGTTATGCCCCGGCCAAGGCTCCGAATGAATTGCACGGGCCGGTTTTGGCTCTAGGTTCGCGGCCATGAACCGATCGTTGCTCGCGCTCGCCCTGCTCATCGCCACGCCCGCCACCGCGCAGGTCGCGCCGCCGCTTCAGCAGCGGGTCGAGACCGTGCTGGCCGAAGCAGGACCGGGGGTTCGCTACGGCCTTGTCGTCACCGACGAGGCGGGACGCGAGATCGTCGCGATCAATCCCGACGGCCGCTTCATCCCCGCGTCGAACACGAAGATGTTCACCACGGCGGTCGCATTCCACACCATGACCGGGCTCGACCAGCCCGACGTCGCGGGCGGCACCGTGGTGCTGCTGGACGGCAAGGACGTGGTTCTCGAAGGCGCTGGCGATGCCCGCCTGTCGAGCGCGGCGGACTGCAAGACCGACTGTCTGGCGGTGCTGGCCGATGCCGTGGCGAAGCGCACCAGGCGCGTCCGCGACGTGATCGGCGACGACACGCTGTTCCCCGACCAGCGCTGGAGCCAGGGGATGAGCTGGAACAATATCCCGTCGCGTTCGGGCACCGGCATCTCCGCGCTGACCCTCGACGACAACGAGCTGGCGCTCACGATCACGCCGGGCGAGGAGGGCGCCGAACCGAAGGTCGAGGGCTATCCCTATTTCACCCTCGACAACCGGATCATGACCGTCACCAACGGCAAGACCGATATCGGCTATGATCGCGAACCCAACGGCATGGTCCTGCGCCTGACCGGCACGATCAAGGCCGGCACGGTGGAAACGGTGCGCGTCGGTATCGACGATCCGGCGAACTATGCCGCATGGCGCTTTCGCAAGATGCTGGAGGAACGCGGCGTACGCGTGACGGGCAAGGTGACCGTGCGCCGCCGCGCGACCGGCCCCGCGGACGATCCCGCCAATCGCGGCAACCCGCCGGTCCGCGCGCCGCGCATCGCGGGGCTGGCCCAGCTCACTCCGCCGCCGCTGGCCGAGGACCTGACCCATATCAACAAGGTCAGCCAGAACCTCCATGCCGAACTGCTGCTCCGCCGCGTCGGCCTGGTCCGTGGCATGGGTTCGACGCAGGACGGGCTGGCCGAGGTCCGCGCGATGCTGGCGCTCGCCGGCGTGCCGCGCACCGCCTACGACTTTTCCGACGGCTCGGGCATGTCGACCTATAACCGCGTCGCACCGCGCGGGATGACGATCTTCCTGCGCTGGATCGCGGCGCAGCCCTGGGGCGAAGCCTATCGCGCCACGCTGCCCATCGGCGGCGTCGACGGCACGCTCGGCCGCCGCTTCAAGGGCACGCCGCTGGAAGGCCGCATCTTCGCCAAGACCGGCACGCTCAACGCCACCAACGGCCTGTCGGGCTATATGATCGGGAAAAGCGGCAAGCGGCTGATCTTCTCCGCATTCGCCAACGATGTGCCCGAAGGGGTTGGCGCAACGAAATGGATGGACGCCGCGCTGGTGCTGATCGCCGAAGCGAATTGATCTAATCTCCCTCTCCCCTTGGGAGAGGGAATTCACCCAAATGCCTTCGCCACCGCATCCCCCGTCTCCGGCCGCAACACGAAGATGCCGCTGTCGAAATGCCGCGTCGGATGCACGCGGTTGGTCAGCAGCGTCCATGCCAGTCCGAGCTCGAAATCGACCCACAGGCCGGTGCCGGTGAAGCCAGTATGGCCGATCGTCTCCCTCGAACAGGCTTGCCCGCCCGACCAGCCCGCGAACTTGCGCTCCCAACCGCAGGTGCGGTGGTCGTAATAAGGGGTCCGCATCGCTTCGATCATCGCGGGGGAAGCGCCGCTGCCGTCGAGCAGTCCCTGCGCGTAATCGAGCACGCCGTTCACCGTACCGAACAGCCCGGCATGGCCGGTCTGCCCGCCCATCGCGGCGCAATTCTCATCATGCACCTCGCCCTTCAGCACGCGCCCGCGCCAGTGGCAGAATTCGGTCGCGACCGCGGGGCCGGGGGGCGGGCCGAAGCTCAGCTCGGCGTTCAGCGCCCATTCGCCCAGCGGCCGCCCGGTGATCCGCTCGATCGCGATGCCCAGCAGGATGAAGTTGATGTCCGAATAGACCGGCGGGTCGACGTGCCGCCATTCGCGCTGGAGCACGAACGCGCGCAGCCGCGCCGGGTCGTCGCCATAGGTGTAGATCGGCTCCACCGCGGGGAAGAAGCTGCGATGCGCCAGACAATCGCGGAAGGTCAGCTTCCGCTCCGCCGCGTTGGCCACGTCATATTGCCGCAGGTCGGGGATCGCCGTGGTCAGCGGCGCATCGAGGTCGATCTTTCCCCAATCGGCGAGTTGCAGGATCATCGTGGTGGTGGCGATCACCTTCGACACCGACGCCAGATCGAACCAATGCTCGGGCGTCAGTATCTCCGGTTCGGGCTGGAGCGCCGCCATGCCGTCGGTCTTCGTCCAGCGCCGCCCGTCGGCGGTCACTACACCCAGCGTCGCTCCCGGTATCCGCTTGTCGGCAATGGCGCGCGCAGCCGGCGCGAAAGCGTCGTCGATCATGCAGCTTCCTCATAAGGCCGCGCCCTTGCCCGCGCGATCAGCGGCAGGAACAGCAACGCCGCCAGGCTGATCGCACCCGAGGCGAAGAAGAACGCATCGAAGCCACTGGCATTGAGCGCCTTCAGCCACGGCATCTTGTCGAGCTGCCCGACGATCGTGCCACCCGCGCCCGCCAGCAATCGCGAGAGCAGGAAGGCGAAGCCCGACAGGAACGCATATTGCGCGCCGGGATAGCGCGGGCTGCACAGCATCGACAGATAGACCACGAACACCGCCCCGGCCATGCCGTTGCCGAACTGGTCGAGCGCGGTGGCGATGTAGAGCGTCATCTCGTCATGCGGCATATGCGCCAGCCAGACGAAGCCGAAATTGCCGATCGCCGCGAAGATCGCGCCGATGGTCAGCGTGATCGCCGAGGGCCAGCGTGTGACCATCCATCCGCCAAGGCCAACGCCGACGATCGACGAAACCAGCGCGATGATCCCGTCCGCCCGGCCGATCTCGGTCTTGGTGTAACCCAGTCCGAGGATCATCGGCTTGGACAGGTTGAGCGCCAGCACGTCGCCCATGCGATAGATCGAAACGAACGCCATCAGCGTGATCGCAAGCGTGCCATAGCGCCAGAAGAAGTCGACATAGGGCCCGATCGCGGTCGAAGTGCGCAGCGGCGAGTTCGGACCCGCGGTGCGGATGCGGGGCAGGGCGATCGCCATTGCGAGGAATGGCAGCGCCGAAATGCCCAGCACCCAGGGCGTGACGTTGGTCTTGGCGTCGACGCCGATGCCCGACGCTGCGCCCAGCACCAGCCAGCCGACCAAAGCGGTGCCCAGCCCGATCGCCAGCAGGATTGCCGCGCTCGCACCGAGGCCGGTGACCAGCGCAACGCCGCGCCCGCCGGTGCCCGTGCCGCCTTCGCGCGAAGGCTGGGCGGGCAGCGAGGCAAGGATCGGCAGCGGAATGGCCGCCGCCAGCGTGATCAGCAGGTAGGACGAGGTCCAGCTCGGCTCGATTCCGAACCCGCGCAGGGTGCCCGCGAAGCTGCCGCTGGCATCGGCGAAGATCAGCGCGCCGCTGCCCGCCGCGACCATCGCGGTGCGATAGCCCCACAGGTTCGATGCCGCGATCGGCCCCTGTTCCTCCTGCGTGGGTGCCAGTTCGATGCGCCACGCGTCGGCGGCGACTTCCAGCGTGGTCGTCCAGAAGGCGAGCAGCACCGCGAACAGCGCCGTCACGGGCAGGCTGGCGTCCGATGCGGTCAGCGTCATCGCTGCCATCGACGTGACGATGCCCAGCTGCGACAGCATGATCCAGCCGCGGCGCTTGCCCCAGAAGCGGGCGAAGCCGGGCACGTCATATTTCTCGAGCAGCGGCGCCCACAGGAACTTGAACGTCGGCAGCAGCTGAACCCAGGCGAAGAAGCCGATGATCGTCAGCGCGACGCCATGATCGGTCAGCCGCGCCGACAGGATCGTGGAGAACATGTAGAAGGGCAGGCCAGCCGAGAAACCCAGCAGCACATACAGCGCCATCCGCCCGATTCCGGGCTTGATCGCTGGCGGGGGAAGGGTGGCGGCGTCAGTCACGAGCCGCCCTCAAATCGATGGTATCGAACCGCATTTCAGTCCCCCGAAGCATGTTTCCCCACGCTCGACTGCCCGGCGCGCGCAGTCAATGCCATGAGGGACGGGGCCACTGTTGCCCGCGCAACACGCTTTGGAGGGATTGTGTACCGAAAGATGCCGAATGGTTATGGCGTGGGGAACAGAAACTATGGCGCGCCGCAGCATTCTTGTTACTTAATGCCGAACTACGCATCGGGAAGTGCGAGTTTAAGGGGGTTTAAGACATGGTTGGATCGACTTCGTTCAGAATGGCTCTGGCGTCGGGCACCGCGCTGATCGCGCTGGCAGGCGCGCCGGCAGCCTTCGCGCAGGACGCCACCGCACCGGCCACGCTGCCGGAAACGCAGACGCAGACCGCCGATCCGGAGGTGCCGCAGGGTGAAATCCTGGTCACCGGTTCGCGCATCCGCCAGAATCCGAACAACAGCGCGCTGCCGCTTCAGGTCATTTCGAGCGCCGAGATCGAGCGCAACGGCATCAGCAGCCCCGAGCAGCTGATCATGTATCTGAGCACCAACGGCTCGGGCGCGGACAACCTCGCCTCCAACGCAGACGTCACCACGGGCGCCCAGCGCGGCACCAACGGCCTCTCCGCCGCAAACCTTCGCGGTCAGGGCAGCGCCGGTACGCTGGTCCTGCTCAACGGCCGCCGCGTCGCGGCCCACGGCCTGTCGGGCTCGGCAGTCGACGTGAACCAGATCCCGTTCGCGGCGATCGAACGCGTCGAAGTGCTGAAGGACGGCGCATCGGCGATCTACGGTACCGACGCGGTCGGCGGCGTGATCAACTTCATCACCAAGAAGAGCTTCCAGGGCGTCAGCGTCACCGGCTTCACCGATCAGACCGAAGCGGGCGGCGGCGACATCTACCGCGTTTCGGGACTGGTCGGTTACGGCGACCTGAACGAGGACGGCTTCAACATCATGGCCGGCGCATCGTATAGCTGGAACAAGATTCTGCGCGGTGCGGATCGCCCGTTCGTCAACGGCAATCAGCCGCAGAACGGCCTGTCGATCGATACCCGCGGCACTCCGATCGCGACTGCGTTCAATATCGGTGCGAACACGCGCCCCGGCAGCATCACCGCCGGCGGCACGCTGCTTACCGGCCTGACCCTGACCGCGCCGAACGGCGCCAACGCGGCGGCCGGCGGCATCAACCCGCTCGATCTGGCTGGCGGCGCGGGCTGCACGTCGATGGACGGCGGCATGGACTATGACTTTGCGCTGTGGGCGGCGCCGACTGCCTATTACGCCTGCGCATGGGACACGGGCCGCGTCGCGGTGATCCAGCAGCCGATCGAAACGCTGACCTATTATGGCCGCGCCGTGGCCTCGCTGGGCGGCGGTCATGAGATTTCGCTGGAAGTCACCGGCTCCGAAGCGGATTCGGCCAAGAGCTTCTCGAACGCGCAGTTCACCGCGAACACCACCAACTTCGCGATCGCCTATCCGCGCAACGCGACGACCGCCGCCACCTATGACGCGGTGTTCAACTCGATCCGCGGGAACTTCGCCAATCCGGCGATCAACCCCAGCACCCAGCCGGTTCGCGATGCGCAGATCGCAGCGCTCGACGCCCGTTATGGCCTGCCGATCGCGTATCGCTGGCGCTGCGACGTCTGCGGCCCGCGCGAGTATCGCACCAACACCAAGACGTTCCGCGCCGCGCTGGCGATCGAAGGTCCGCTGTGGGAGGGCTGGGATTACCGCACCGGCGCATCCTATGCGAAGAGCGAAGCTTCGTCGGTCCTCGGCTCGGGTTACTATTATCGCGGCACGCTCGCCAATGGCGACGTCGATCCCAATGCGCCGCTCGGCACCGGCTCGACCGTCGGTCGCGGCTTGGTCGGCGTGATGAACTCGGGCCTGATCAATCCGTTCAGCTCGACCCAGACCGCCGCCGGTCTCGCCGCGCTCCAGTCGGTCTCGGCCGAAGGTGCGACGCTCTATGGCGGCCAGTATGAAGTCCGCCAGTTCGACTTCTCGGCGTCGGGTCCGCTGTTCGGCATCTGGGGCGGCGACGTCCAGCTCGCGGCCGGCATCGACATCCGCAAGGAAACCTATTCGTTCAACGGTTCGGAAGCTGCTGCAGCCACCGCACCGGTGATCTTCCTGGCGGCGTTCGATAACGTCAACGCGCTGACGCCGAAGAGCCGCACCGTGAAGGCGGCCTATGCCGAAGTGCTGGTGCCGCTGCTTCCTGGCCTCGATATCACCGGCGCGGTTCGCATCGACGATTATACGGGCTTCGGCAGCACCACGAACCCGAAGATCTCGGTCAAGTATCGTCCGTTCGAACAGGTCATGTTCCGCGGCTCGTACAACACCGGCTTCCGCGTTCCGTCGTTCAACCAGATCTTCAACGGCGTGACCGACTCGCCCTATTCGGGCAGCGATCTGGTCGATCCGGTGACCTGCAACAATCCGGGCAAGACCGTCGATCCGTCGGTTCCGGGCTGCGCGTTCATCCGTCCCAGCATCCTGACTGGCGGCAACCGCCAGCTGGGGCCGGAAACGGCGGAACAGTTCAGCGCGGGCGTCGTGTTCCAGCCGATCCGCAATGTCAGCTTCTCGGCCGACTGGTGGTCGATCGCGGTCGACAACACGATCCAGCTGCTCACGCTGCGTCAGATCATCGATAACGCCGCGCTGTTCCCGGAGCGGTTCATCCGCGACGCGACCAACACCGTGGTTGCCATCGACGATCGCTGGGCGAATGCCGGTTCGCGGCGCACCCAGGGTCTGGAATTCTCGTTCCGCGCCTCGTCGATCGAAATGCTCGGCGGCAGCTTCTCGCTGGGTTCGGATGCGACCTTCCTGCTCAAGAAGCGTGAAAAGCTGACCCCGACTGCGGCCTATGGCCCCAGCCTGATCGGCGTGTTCAGCTTCGCGGGCGATCTGGGCGTGCGCTGGAAGCAGAACTCGTTCGTCACCTACACCACGGGTGGCCTGACCGCTTCGGTCAGCCACATCTTCCGCGAAGGTTACAAGAACGGCGCACTGCCCGGCATCGCCAACGGCACGATCACGCGTCCGGGCTACAACCCGTTCGTGGCCGACTATCACATCTTCAACGCCTCGATCAGCTATTCGGGCTTCAAGCCCTTCAAGGTGACCGCAGGCGTCCGGAACATCTTCGATACCGATCCGCCCTTTGCCATCACCTATGACGGCAACTCGGGCGCGGGCGGCAGCTGGGAACCGCGCGTCGCGGATCCGCGCGGCCGTTCGTTCACCCTCGCGCTCGAAGCGAACTTCTAAGATCCGGATGCGCCGTCCGGTGGCCGGCGCGTTCAGCAACGCCGAAAGCGGGCGGGTGGTTCTCCACCCGCCCGCTGTCGTTTGAGGGATATCGATGCCGCTCCTGTCCGCCCTGCTGCTTACCGCTTCACCGCAACCCGTCGCCGCGGTGCGCATCACCTTCGATCGATCGGGGGAAACGACGATCTTCACCCGCGGCATGGCCGATCTCGCCACCGGCCGCGCGGTGACTGCCGACGATCCCGTCCGCATCGCCTCGATCTCGAAGCTGGTCGTGTCGATCGCGGTGCTCCGGCTGGTCGAGCAGGGCAGGCTGAACCTTGATGCCGATGTCTCGAAACTGCTCGGCTGGCGACTGCGCAACCCGGCCTTTCCGGACAAGCCGATCACGCTCCGCCTGCTGCTGTCGCACCAGTCGAGCCTGACCGACCGGATCGATTACGTCCTCCCGCTCGACGCCGACATGCGCGGCATCCTGTCGGACCCCAAGGCATGGGACGACCAGCACGCGCCCGGCACCTATTTCCGCTACACCAATTTCAACTTTCCGGTGATCGCAGCTGTGATGGAGCGCGCCACCGGCGAGCGGTTCGACAAGCTGATGGATCGCCTCGTCATCCGCCCGCTCAAGCTCAGCGCCTGCTATAATTGGGAAGCCTGCACCGCCCCGGTCGCCGCCCGCGCGGTGGTCCAGTATCGCGACGGCAAGCCGACCAAGGACGACAATCAGGGCGTGAAGCCCGCCTGCTCGGTCACCCCGGCAAAGGACGGCAGCTGCGATCTGTCGGTCTGGCGCCCCGGCGCGAACGGCGCGATCTTCTCGCCGCAGGGCGGCCTGCGCATCTCGGCGCGCGATCTCGCAAGGGTCGGCCGCTTCCTGCTGAACCGCGGCGCGCTCGACGGTGTCCGCCTGCTGAACCGGCGCAGCTTCGCGATGCTCGAAACCCCGCTCTGGACCTATAACGGGATCGAAGGGGAGGGCGCGAACGGCGATATCGGCGCGGATTCCTCGGTCGATGCCCCCACCGGCGGCTTCACCTGCAGCTATGGCCTGTCGGTCCATTTCCTCGCGACCCCGGTGAAAGGCTGCCGCGACGATCCATTCGGCGACGGCCGCCGCCGCTTCGGCCATTCGGGCGACGCCTATGGCCTGAAGTCCGGCCTGTGGATCGATCGCGAGCGTGGCACCGGCGTCGTCTATTTCGCCACCGACGTCTCGACCGCCAAGCCCGGCCGCTCGGCCTTCACGCCGACCGAGGAAGCGCTGGCTCGCGGCGAATGAGCGTCCAGGCGTCGATCACGACGCCGCGCGCGAACAGCCCGAGCAGCAGGGCATAGCTCAGCGCGCCGACCGCGATCAGCACGGCCAGTCGTGCGGGTGCGGCCAGAGCGGGCAGGGCGCCGTCCGCCAGCAGCACCAGCGCCGCCATCGCCAGCGACGCCGCCAGCCCCGGCGCAACCGCCAGCGCGACGCTGCGCGCGCGCACCCCGATCGCCGGCAGCGACTGGCTCGCGGTGAACGCCAGCACCAGTGCCATCCCGATCAGCCAGCCCCATGCCAGCCCTTCGATCCCCCAGCGCACCCCGATCAGGAACGCCACGGGCAGCACCACGCCGCCCGCAATTGCCGCGCGCAGCGAGATGCCCGGCTTGCCCAGCGCGTTGGTGGCCGGCGCGAACAGAATCTGCAAGGTCAGCAGCGGCATGGCGAGCGCGAGGATCGGCACCACCGCAGCCGTCTCCAGCCATTTCTCGCCCAGCATCGTCGCGACCAAAGGCTCGGCCGTCACCGCCAGTCCCAGATAGGCCGGCATCGCAACCAGCATGATCAGCCGCACGGTCTTGAGGAACGCGCTTTGCATCACGTCGCGCTGGTCCTGGATCCGCGAATAGGCGGCGAAGGCCACTTCGTTCAGCGGCGGCACGAATTTCGACGCGATGATCTGCGTCAGGAACAGCGCGGTCGTATAGATCCCCAGCGCGTGTGGATCGAGCGAGCGCCCCGCGATCATCACATCCGCCTGGCTTTGCAGGAACCAGAAGAACTGCGCGCCCGTCAGCGCCGCGCCATAGCCGAACAGCGAACCCGATCCGCGAAAGCGGAAACTAGGCCACATCAGCGACCGCGCCGCCCACGTCATCCCGATCGCCTCGACATAGAAGAGCGCCATCGGTGCCGCGACCAGCGTCCATACGCCCCATCCGGCCAGCGCACAGGCCAGCGCGGTTCCCGCGCCCGCCAGCGCCGCCGCGAGCCGCACCTGCGCCGGTCGCTTGAAATCCATCTGGCGGCTCAGCATCGCATGGGACAGGGCCGTGAACGGCGTCGCGACATAGAGCAAAGCCTGCACCTGGAGCAGGCCGGTCACCGCATCCTGCCGGTAATAGCCCGCGATCCACGGCGCCGCGACGAACTGCGCAAGCCCCAGCCCGAAATTGAGCAGCACCAGCATCCCGAACACTTGCCGCAGCTCGGTCCGCGAGACGGTCTCGGCGCGGATCAGTGCGCTCGCGACGCCATATCCGTTCAGCAGATTGAGGAAAACGAGGACCACCTGGGTCATCGCGAACAGGCCGTAATCGGCGGGATCGAGCAAGCGGATGACCATGAAGGTCGATCCCCACGCCACCGCCTGCGCCACGATCTGGCTCCCCGAACGCCAGATCACCGCCTGCCTCACCCGCCGCAGCAGGTCGCCCGGCTCGCTGGTCCCGATCGCTTCGTGTTTCACTATTCAGACAGCGCCAGCGCGGCAGCAGCGATCGCCCCCGCCGCCAGCCACGGCTCGATCCGGGTCAGCATCGCGGCATGGCCGATGTCCGCGGCGGGCAGGAACGCATCGCGCCCGATCGCCGATTCCTCGCCCCATTTCAGCTTGAGCACCTTCGCGGCGGAACGGCTGCGGACGATCAGCAGGTCGAGGATCTCCGATCCCGCCACCGCGCCCATATCCTGCTTGTAGCCGCTGTCACCCGCGCCGAGATCGACCATCGTCACCCCGCGCCCGCGCGCCCATTCGAGCTGCCGCCACGTCACGATCCGCCCCGGCCGCCCCGCGGCGAAGCGATCGTCATAGCTGCTGGCGATGCTGTACTGCGTCGCGCCGTCCTGAAGGTCGAACGAGAAGGCGGCGGGCACATCGCCGACGAACAGGATCGCCGCCGAAAGCGCCTCGGCCAGCACCGGATCGGCGACCGCTGTCCGCCAGCGCTTGCGCTGCGCTTGGCTCAGAAACTTTGCGCCGCTGCCGTCGGTGGATTTGCCGACCCAGCTGTTCGCTTCGATCGCCGCCAGCGCCGCGAACGCCGCTTCGTCCCAGTCCGCGCCGGTGACATGACGGTACGAGACCTCGCCCATCGCCCCCAACTGCTTCTCATACCCGGCCAGCCGCCGCCGCGTCGATTTGCGCGGCCAGCCGCCTTCGGCTTCGCTCGCCGCCAGATCGAATACGAAGGTCCGGCTGATATGCCGCGTCAGCACCGTCCAGCCCGCCCGCGCCGCCGCGCGCTTCAGCATCACCGTGGCGGGGTCGTCCTTGTAGATCGGCCCGACGCGCCACATCGGCGTCAGCAGCGATCGGGTAAGGGAGTGTTTGAACGCCTCGGTCAGTTCGCCCTGCGTCGCGCTCTCGTCGATCAGGATCGATCGGAACGGCCAATAGCTCCCCGGCACCGTCCGCGCACCGAGCATCGCCGGGCCGATCGGAATGGTGGGGATTGCGGCGATAACGCCGCCATCGATCCGCCGCGCGACCAGCGTCGTCCCCTCCGCGCCGTCGCCGGCATACCAGGCGGATCGCAGGAACGCCCGGGCTCCGATCGCACGCGAGGCGAGATCGTCGAGCAGAGGCGGAAACCCGCTCTCCACCTCGATGCCCACACAGCTTTCCGCCGCCGGGCTGTCGATCACCTCATGCATCATGCGCGTCCGCAAGCTCCTCTTGGGAGCAGGGGTTACGTGGAAAATGCTACGATAAGGGTAACGCCGAGGAGGTTGCGTTAGATAACACTGGCGGCAGCCAGGCTGGTGCTACCTCGTTTGATAGCCGCCGCCCCTGATTTCGAAAGGACAGTCTGAAATTGCTCGGGAGTTGGCGTTTCTCCAAAGGCTGGCACACCCTCGGGCAAGGTCACCCAAGGCTGCGCTCGACGAGTCCAGATGTGTGCGACGGGTATAATTTCATCGCTACGGTCCATTGTCCCTGCGCGCAGGATAATCATGCCAGGCACCGCGCTATTGCGGTTGGCGATGCGCGTCATACAGCGGGCGCAGCCGAGATGCTCGGACGGCATCTGCTCAACCTCGTCGATCCGGAAACAGTGGGCATCCCGATCGAGCGCAAGTAGGTCGTCAGGCAACATCGCATGGAGCGCGAAGGCGCTGCCGCTCCATGTCTGGCAGTCCAGGCAATGACAGGCATAGACGGACGGCAGTGCATCGAGAGCGATGTCATAACGGATCGTGCCACAGCGGCACCCTCCCGTGATCGGCATGGGCATTCCTTTTTTGATGTGTGGGCGGCAGGCGATGAGCGGTCCGCTTACCGCGATGTTTGTCCTGTCAGACGGCAATCCCCTGAACAGCCGCGGCGAGCGGTTCGAGCGCCTGCATGGCGTCCGCACTCGGGCGCAGCAGAGCCGCAGCCAGGTTTTCATCAAGACGCGCGCGCTTGCGAGTGCCCGGAATGGGCACACAGGCGATGCCCAATTCGGCTGCCCGCGCATAGAGCCAGGCCAGCGCGAGCTGCGCCGGAGTGACGCCCATGTCGGCGGCGATCGCCTCAATCCGATCGACGAGCCGGGTATTGGCGGCCAGGTTTTCCGCCGAGAACCGAGGGAAATTCTGGCGTGCATCGTCCGTCCCTAATGCCGCGCTAAAGGCCCGCCCGGTCAGCATCCCGCGGCCGAGTGGTGAATAAGGCACCACCGTCACCCCCAGCTGGGCCGCCACCGGAAGTATTTCGCGTTCGATTTCGCGCGTGAATATCGACCATTCCGATTGCAGCGCCGCGATCGGGTGCAGGGCGTGGGCCGCGCGCAAGTCGTCCGCGCTCATCGCGCAGAGCCCGAGCCAGCGGACTTTGCCTGCCGCCACGAGGTCGGCCATCGCTCCGATGCTGTCCTCCAGCGGGACTGCGGGGTCACGCCGGTGCATATAGTAGAGGTCGATCGTGTCGACGCCGAGCCGCCGGAGCGAGCGCTCGGCCGCCGCGCGGATGAATTCGGGCCGGTTGTCGAGGCTCCAGTCGTCGGGATGCTCGGCCGATCGGGCATAGCCGAACTTGGTCGCTATCACGACGCGGTCCCGGTTCGCGCGCACGAACGGGGCCAGGAAAGCCTCATTTGCGCCCATGCCGTACATGTCGGCGGTATCGAACAGGCTGACGCCCAGCTCCAGCGCCCGCTCCAGCGTGGCGCGCGATTCGACCTCGTCGGTTTCACCGTAGAATTCGCTCATACCCATGCAGCCGAGGCCCTGGATCCCGACGAGGGGGCCGCCCGCGCCGAGCGGAACCTGCGGTAGCGGAGAAGAAGGACCGGTCATTTTGTATCTCCATTTTCTGACAGGCCCGGCCTATAACCGTGGAGCTTAGTCCATGGTCAAGAGCCTTCCACGATGCTTATTTCTCAATTCTCCAGAGCGACCGGCCTGCCGCTCGACACCATCCGTTTCTACATCCGCAAGGGGCTGCTGAGTCCGGAGCGTAGCGGCAAGGGCGGGGCGAATCCCTATCAGGTCTTCGGCCCGCAGGACGTCACGGCGGCGCGGATGATCCGGCTGCAGCAGGCGTTGGGCTACTCGCTGCGCGAAATAGCGGCACTGGGCGCCCAATACCGCGCGCGCGCGCACTCACCCGAACAGACTGCCGCAATCCTGCGGGCGCAGATGGCGAAACTCAACGAGCGGCGCATCGAGCTCGAATCCGCTATCGACTTTCTCGGCAGGAAGCTCGCCTGGGTGGAAGCTGGGCAGCCCGATGACGCCCCGAATTGGCAGGACTACATCTGCTGACTGGCTGGCGGCGATCTGGGGGCTTCACTGATCAGCGGCAAGAATTGCCTGAACGTCTGCTTGCGCCGAAAGCTGGCATTTGCCTTTAAGAGCGGGAACGAAAGGAAAGTTCCACAAGCTGTCAACGAACCCCGCGGCGCGTGAGCCAAGCGTAAGGGCGGCGGCCACTGAGTGGAAAATGGCGGACAACGGCGGCGTATGAGGGTTTGGCGGAGAGGGTGGGATTCGAACCCACGGTGAGCTTCCACCCACGGCGGTTTTCAAGACCGCTGCCTTAAACCACTCGGCCACCTCTCCGCGCGGGTTCCCGCTAGCCCGGCGAGCGGCCTTTGCGCAAGCCGCCTGTCGCAGTGCGCGCAAGCGGGCAGAATTGTTGGTGAATTGCGCGGGGAGGGGGTTCAACCCGGGGAATCGCTGTGTCACTATGCCGCCATGCGAGTTACGGGTGCGGCGATGCGTAGGGTGGGAGCAATCCTGTTGGCAGTAACGGTGGCGACGGTCGGCGTCTCCTCCGGACAGGCACAGCAGCAGTCCGCGCCGCTCAGCGAAGCGGGGTTCCAGGCCTATCTGCCGCAGCTGGCGCGTCAGGCCGAGGCTGCGGGCGTCAGCCGTCGCACGATCGATCTCGTCATCCCCACGCTCACCTTCAACGCGCGCGTGGTCGAGCTCGACCGGCAACAGCCCGAAACGCGGCCCAATGCCCCGATCCCGGCGTTCGAACCGTACCGCCGTCAGCATGTCGACGCCTCGCGTATCGATCGCGGCCGCGCCGCCTATCAGCGCCAGCGTCCCCGGCTTGAGCGGATCGAGCGCGAGACCGGCGTGCCCGAATCGATCATGGTCGCGATCTGGGGTCACGAGACCAATTACGGGCGGATCATGGGCAATTTCGATCTGCCCCGCGCGCTGGCGAGCCTCGCCTATGAAGGCCGCCGCCGCGATTTGTTCTCGGGCGAGTTCATCGCCACGCTCAAGATGATCGACCGTGGCGTGCCGCGCGAAAAGCTGATCGGCAGCTGGGCAGGGGCCTTTGGCGGGCCGCAATTCCTGCCCTCGGTCTATATCCGCCTCGCGCGCGATGGCGATGGCGATGGCCTCGCCGATATCTGGACCAGCGAAGCCGATACGCTGACCTCGATCGCCAATTATTTCGTCGATGCCGGATGGCGTCCGGGCCAGCCCTGGGGGTTCGCGGTCAGCGTGCCCGCTGATCTGAACCGCAATGCGATCAAGGCGCGGACCACGTCCCCGCGCTGCCCTCGCGTCCATGAGCGCCACAGCCAGTGGAAGACGATGGCCGAATGGCGCGCGCTGGGCATCGTGCCGCAAACCCGCGCATGGCCGAACGAGAAGATGCAGGCGACGCTGCTCGAGCCGGACGGTCCCGGCAAGACCGCCTATCTGCTCACCGGCAATTATCGCGTGATCCTCGATTATAATTGCTCAAATTTTTACGCTTTGTCGGTAGGCCTCCTCGCCGATGAGGTCGAACGCTAGCATCCTTGCTGTTCTTTTCCTGCTCTCTGCCTGTGGCGGAGGGTTTGGCTATGGTCCCGAAACGCTGCCCGCCGCCGAGCGCGCGCCGCAGAATTACGGCACCGCCTATCAGCAGCCGCAGGATCCCTATGCGGAGCCGGCTCCGGCACCCGTCGATCCCTATTCCGCACAAGCGCAGCCGGGCGGATACGAGCGCCCCGATGCAGGTTACGACGCGCCGGGTGCCAGCTATGGCCGCCCGGGCGAACAGGCCGCCCAGCGTCAACCGGTTCGCCAGCCCGCGCCGCAGCGCCGTCCGGCGCCTGAAAACACCCCCGCGCCCCAGCCGCAACAGGATGCGTGGCAGGATCCGACCGCCAACGCGACCGGCCCGGCTTCGTCCAGCGGCCGCGGCGAATCACGTTATGACAAGGTCGGCTATGCCGGCGTTCGCGGCGTGCAGGGTGGCGACAGCACCGCCGGCGCGGTCGTCGCGATCAGCCCCGATCTGCCTGCGGGCAGCTTCGTCGAGATCACGTCGCTGGATAGCGGCAAGACGATCATAGCCCTTGTCACCGGCACGGGTGGCGACGGAAATACGCTGATCGATCTCTCGCCCGCGGCCGCCCGCTATCTTGGCGCGAGCGGCGAATCGATCCCCGTCCGCGTCCGCAAATCGACGCCGACCGGGCCGGATCAGACCGCGCTCAACAGCGGCCAGCCGGCCAGCCCGCGCCCGGATACGCCCCCGGTGCTGCTCAACGCGCTGCGCAAGCAGCTCCCGGCCTATGCGGCTCCGCGCGTCGCGACGCCTGCGCCCGCGCCTTCCTATGGCCGCCCGGCCCCGGCGACCCCGCGTCCCGCAGCAAGCGGCCGCTATTATGTGCAGGTCGCGGCGCTTTCGAACGGCGCCAACGCCAGCAATCTCGCACGCAGCCTAGGCGGGTTCGTAAAGCCCGGCGGCGGCCTGTTCCGCGTTCAGCTCGGGCCGTTCGCAAGCCCGGCGGAAGCCGATCGCGCCCGCGCATCGGCCGCATCGCGCGGTTTCGGCGACGCACGGGTCTTCACGCAGAACTGATCACCGCCTAGAAGGTCCGGAAACCCATCTATCGCTGGATTCCGAGACCCCATGAAGAAGCTCTTCGCCGCCGCGTCCCTCGTCGCCCTTTCGATCGCGATGCCGCTTCAGGCGGCAGGACCGGTGTTCGATACGCCGGCGCCGATCGCCTTCATGGTCGATCTGTCCTCGGGCGCGACTTTGTTCGCCAAGGAAGCCGATCGGCGCATCCCGCCCGCTTCGATGGCGAAGATGATGACCGTCTATGTCGCGTTCGACCTGATCAAGCAGGGCAAGCTGAAGCTCGACACGAAGTTCACCGTCCAGCCCGAAACGTGGCGCAAGTGGCACGGACCGCAGGCGGGCTCGACCATGTTCCTCGAAACCGGCGAGCAGATCAGCGTGCAGGAGCTGCTCTACGGCATCGTCACACTGTCCGGTAACGACGCCTGCGTCGTGCTGGCCGAGGGCATCTCGGGCACCGAGGAAGCCTTCACCGCGCTGATGAACCAGCAGGCGAAGAAGCTCGGCCTCGCCAATAGCAATTTCGGCACTTCGAACGGCTGGCCCGACGAAGGCCGCACCTTCGTCACCGCGCGCGATCTCGCCAAGCTGGCGCAGGCGACGATCGAGGAGCATCCCGCGCTCTACAAGCAGTTCTACAGCCAGCATAACTACACCCGCACGCTCAGCGACGGGAAGGTGATCAAGCAGGACAATCGCGACCCGCTGCTCGGCCGCGTCGCGGGCGCCGACGGTCTCAAGACCGGCCACACCGACGAAGCCGGCTATGGCTTCACCGGCTCCGCCGACCAGAATGGCCGCCGCCTCGTCATGGTTCTCGCCGGGCTCAGCTCGTACAACGGCCGCGCCGATGAATCGGTCAAGTTCATGAACTGGGGCTTCCGCGCCTGGACCCCGCACAAGGTCGTGTCGAAGGGCAAGCATGTTGGCGAAGCGGACGTGCAGGGCGGCGGTTCGGGCAGCGTCGGCCTCGTCGCGCCGCGCGATCTCGCCATTGCGGTACCCGCCGGCACCACGCCGACGATGCAGGGCAAGATCGTCTATACCGGCCCGATCAAGGCCCCGATCAAGGCAGGCGACCATATCGCCGACCTCGTCATCACCACCCCCGACGGCAATGGCGCGCAGACCCTGCCGCTGGTCGCCGAAGCCGATGTCGGCGAAGCGGGCTTCTTCCGCCGCGCCTGGCTCGGCTTCTGGGGCATTTTCGGCCTCTGATAGGGGCATGACCGACCTGATCGGCAACGAAACGGCCCAGTCCCAGCTCGCCGCCGCGATGGCGTCGGGATCGCTCCATCACGCCTGGCTGCTCGCCGGGCCGGAGGGCGTGGGCAAGGCCAGGTTCGCGCGCAAGGCGGCCCGGCGGATGCTCGCGGAAGCCGCCGAGCCCGCCGAATCCCAGCGCCTCCAGCCTGGCTGGGACGTCCCGCTCACCAGCCAGACTTCGCACCTGTTCGAAGCGCATTCGCATCCCGATTATCGTGAGCTGATCCGCCTGCCCAAGGATGCGGACAAGCCCGAGGCGGGCCTTGCCCGCTCGATCCCGATCGCGCAGGTCCGCAGCCTGATCGCCAGCTTCGCGACCAAGCCTTCGCTGTCCGAGCGCCGCGTCGTGCTGATCGACTCGATCGACGAAGTCGAACGCCCCGGCGCCGCCAACGCGCTGCTCAAGGTGCTGGAGGAGCCCCCCCAAGGGACGATCTTCCTCCTCGTCAGCCACGCGCCCGGCCGCCTGCTCCCCACGATCCGCTCGCGCTGCCGCCTGCTGCGGTTCGAGCCGCTCGCGTCGCACGATGTCGCCACCGTGCTGCGCCGCGAGTTGCCCGAAGCCAGCGCCAGCGAGATCGACGCGCTGGTGCGGGCAGGGGAGGGTTCGCCCGGCCGCGCGCTCGGCTTTGCCGGGCTCGATATCGCAGCACTCGAAGCCGATATGGCCAGCATCGCAGAGACCGGCGACCCGTCGAACGCCATTCGCACCCGCCTGGCGCGGCTGCTCGGCGTCAAGGCGGCGCAACCGCGCTACGAAGCGTTCATCGAGCGCGCGCCCAGCTTCATCGCCGAACAGGCCCGCACGATGAATGGCGAACCGCTTCGCGCCGCGCTCGACGCCTATGCCGGCGCCCGCGATCTCGCGGGGGCCGCACTCGGCCTGTCGCTCGATGCCACCGCCACTGTGTTCGAAATGGGCGGCCTGATCGCAAAGCTCAGCACGCGCTAGGCGCAATCCGTTCATCTTGCATATCGACAAAGCTCGTTACGCCCCTCAAACGGAACGTCTCACAAGGAGTTGAAACGATATGCGTCTTGTTCTCGCCAGCGTTGCCGCCACGCTCATGTTCGCTACCGCCGCTCAGGCGCAGGACGCGCCCGCGCCGGTCGTCGGCGGTTTCAGCGCAACCGAAGCGACGCCGGAAGTGACCAAGGCAGCGGAATTCGCGCTCGGCGAGCTCAAGATCCCGGCTGACCAGCTCGATCGCGTAGAGGATGTCGAAAAGCAGGTCGTTGCCGGCATGAACTATCGCTTCACCCTCGTCCTAAAGGACGGTCACAAGTGGAAGGTCCAGGTCTGGGCCAAGCTCGACCGCAGCTATGAACTGACCCACAGCGAGGAAGTCCACGCACACTGATCGCCTCCGGCCCTCTCCCTCGGGGGGAGGGCCTTTAACCATGAATTCAGTCCCGCCGGTCTAGACCCTCTCCGAACAGGGGAACCGTCATGACCATCGGCATTTCCGGCGCCGGCGCCGGCCATAGTCCGCTCCGCACCGGCCCTTCGGCCAAGGCGAACGCCGCCGCCGCGTTCGAGCAGATCCTCGAATCGTTCAAAAAGGCCGCCGCCCAGACCCCGGAAGAGCGGGTCCGCGAAGCCGTGCTCAAAAAGCACGACATCAGCGAAGCCGATTACAGCCGTCTGCCGCCGGAAAAGCGCGAAGCGATCGACCGCGAAGTCGCCGCGGCGGTGAAGCAGCTGCACGAGCGCAAGACCGGCGTTCCCGCGGGCGAGACCCCTTATGCGCTGGTGAGCAAACTGTTGGGCTGAGGGCCTTCACCACGGGGGCGCATTCGCCTAAAGCCCCCTCATGTCCCGGCCCTATTACATCACCACCGCCATTCACTACCCGAATGGTCGCCCCCATATCGGTCACGCGTACGAGATGATCGCGGCCGACGCGATCGCGCGGTTCCAGCGTCAGCAGGGGCGCGACGTGCGCTTCCAGACCGGCACCGACGAGCATGGCCTGAAAATGGTCAAGACCGCGCGCGATCGCGGCGTCGAAGTCCGCGCGCTTGCCGACGAAATGTCCGGCTATTTCCATGAGATGGCGGATAAACTCGATATTTCGTGCGATCGTTTCATCCGCACCGTCGAGCCCGAGCATTATGCCGCCAGCCAGGCGATCTGGAAGGCGATGGAGGCCAATGACGACCTCTATCTCGATCGCTACGAAGGCTGGTATTCGGTCCGCGACGAAGCGTTCTACGAGGAAAAGGAACTGGTCGAAGGCGAGAGCGGCGAAAAGCTGTCGCCCCAGGGCACGCCGGTCGAATGGACCGCCGAGGAGACCTGGTTCTTCCGCCTGTCCAAATATCAGCAGCCTTTGCTCGATCTGTTCGAAAGCCAGCCCGACTTCATCCGCCCGGAATCGCGCCGCAACGAGATCCTGCGCTTCGTCGAAGGCGGCCTCACCGATCTGTCGGTCAGCCGTACCAGCTTCGATTGGGGCGTGCCGGTGCCCGGATCGCCCGGTCACGTCATGTATGTCTGGGTCGATGCGCTGACCAACTACATCACCGGCGTCGGTTACCCTGACGATCAGGCGATGTTCGACAAATATTGGCCGGCGGACCTGCATCTGATCGGCAAGGACATCGTCCGCTTCCACACGGTCTATTGGCCCGCCTTCCTGATGTCGGCGAAACTGCCGCTGCCGAAGCAGGTGTTCGGCCACGGCTTCCTGCTCAATCGCGGGGAAAAGATGTCGAAGTCGGTCGGCAATGTCGTCGATCCGATGCGGCTGGCCGAACTCTATGGCGTCGATGCGCTGCGCTATTTCCTGCTGCGCGACGTCAGCTTCGGCAATGACGGCACGTTCAGCGACGAAGCCATCGTCACGCGCGCCAATGCCGATCTGTCGAACAGCTTCGGCAATCTGGCGCAACGCGTCTGCGCCTTCATCGCCAAGAATCTCGACGGCAAGGTCGAGCCGGGCAGGGGCGAACCTGCCGACGCGGAACTTCTCTCCGAAGTTGACGCTGCCTGCACGGGCTTCGCCAAGGCGTTCGAGGATCTCGCGCTCAGCCAGGGCATCGAGAGCTGGATGGCGGGCGTCTTCGCCTGCAACGCCTTTATCGACACCCAGGCCCCGTGGGCGCTGCGCAAGACCGATCTGGAGCGGATGCATGCCGTGCTCGGCACGTTGCTGAAGGCAATTCATCGTCTCGCGGTGACGATTCAGCCGGTCGTGCCAACTTCGGCGGAACGATTGATCGCCCAACTCGGCTATGACGAGGCCAGCGGCACCTTCAACATCACCGCCCCGACCCCTATCTTCCCGCGACTGGAGCTTCAGCAGAGCGAGGAAGCGTGAGACTAGCCGACAGCCACTGCCATCTGAACTACAAAGGGCTTGTCGAAGAACAGGCGCAAGTCATTGCGCGTGCTCGGGAAACTGGCGTCGAAGCGATGCTCAACATCGCCACGCGCGAATCCGAATGGGACGATGTCCTCGCCGCGGCCGAGCGCGAGCCGGATGTGTGGGCCACGGTAGGCATCCATCCGCACGAGGCGGATGAACACCCCGATGTTGACACTGCGAAACTGGTCGCTCGCGCCCAACATCCCCGCATCGTCGGCATCGGCGAAACCGGCCTCGATTATTATTACGATCATAGCGACCGCGACCGTCAGCGGCACAGCTTCCGCTCGCACATCGCCGCCAGCCGCGAAACCCAGCTGCCGATCGTCATCCATACCCGCGATGCCGAAGAAGACACGGCGCAGATGCTCCGCGTGGAGATGGGGAAGGGGGCCTTTCCCGGCGTCATCCATTGTTTCACCGCCAGCGGCGCCTTCGCCGACATCGCGCTGGAACTCGGCCTCTACATCTCGATTTCCGGCATCGTGACCTTCAAGAACGCCAAGGAGCTTCAGGAAACCGCCGCGCGCCTGCCGCTCGACCGGCTCCTGATCGAAACCGACGCCCCCTTCCTCGCCCCGGTCCCCCATCGCGGCAAGACCGGCGAACCCGCCTTCGTCGCCGACACCTGCCGCTTCCTCGCGAAGCTGCGCGGCGAGGACGAGGACGCGCTGGCCGATGCGACGCGGCTCAACTTCCACCGCCTTTTCGCCAAAACCGCGGCGTGACGCGTTTCTCCCTTCGTCATCCCAGCGAACGCCGGGATCCAGAATCGGAGGCCGTGTCGCCTGAGACTCTGGATCCCGGCGTTCGCGGGGATGACGACTTCAGGGCAGGGGCGTGAAAGTCCGCATCCTGGGCTCAGGCACGTCGTCAGGCGTCCCGAGGATCGGCAACGACTGGGGTGATTGCGATCCCAGCGACCCGCGCAACCGCCGCACCCGCGCCTCGGTTCTCATATCCACCGCCACGACGAAGATCCTCGTCGATACGAGCCCCGACATGCGCGAACAGCTCCTCGCCGCGAACGTCAGCGATCTCGACGCAGTGATCTGGACCCATGATCACGCCGATCATTGTCACGGCATCGACGATCTGCGCCAGCTGATGCACCTGCGCGGCGGCGATCCCGTCCGCGGTCTCGCGCGGCCCTTCACGCTCGAACAGCTCCAGAGCCGCTTCGCCTATGCCTTTTACGGCCGCGCCGGCTATCGGCCGACGATCGAAGGCGATCTGCTCCACGATTGCTGCCGCATCGGCGACATCGCGATCAGCGTCGCGGATCAGCCGCACGGGGGCATTACCTCCGCCGGACTCCGCTTTGAAAGTGATGGGAAATCAATCGGATATTCCACTGACTTCAATGAAATGACGAACGAGATGCGCGATAATTTCCGCGATCTCGATCTGTGGGTAGTCGACGCCCTGCGCCATGCGCCGCACCCGACGCACCCGCATCTGGGCGCCACGCTCGAATGGATCGCCGAACTGAAACCGCGTCGCGCGGTGCTGGTGCATATGGACCAGTCGATGGACTTCGCTACCTTGTCCGCCGAATTGCCGCCCGGCGTCGAGCCGGGGCATGACGGACTGGAGATCGCGGCATGAGCGAATATGAAGGCGCGCGGGTCATCTATCTGCTGGCGGCGCTTGTGCTGGTTGCCAGCGGGCTGTGGGGAACGCGGCTGTCGCTGGGCAAGTCGTTGCGGCTGCTGCTGCTCTGGGCCGGCATCTTCCTGATCGCCTTCGTGATCGTCGACAATCGCCACGCCATCGGCCGCGCGATCGGGATCGTGCCCGACGATGCGCCGCTGGAAGTGCAGCCGACCGACAATAGCCGGATCGCCGGGATTTCCGGCGCGCAGGGAAGGGCCTGATCCGCGCGTTCGGCATTTGTTCATGAGGGGCAGGGCATGGATATCTCATGAATAATCAACTGCTTGCCTTGATCGTCGCTGCCGTCGCGCTGCTGATCGCCGCGCGGCTGCTCGCGGGTGGCTTCACGGTGCGCGGCCTGATCCAGAGCCTGGTCAGCTGGGCCGCGATCGGCCTGGTCGCGTTCATCGTGTTCACGCATCAGCAGGAACTCGGATCGCTGCTGGCACGCGTGTCGGAACGGCTCGGCTATGATCAGAAGGTCGAAGGCGACACCGTGCGCATTCCGATGAGCCGCGACGGCCATTTCTGGGCGCGCGTGACGATCAACGGGGTCGAGCGCCGGATGCTGGTCGATAGCGGCGCGACGATCACCGCCTTGTCCGAAAGCACCGCGCGCGAAGCCGGCATCGACATCGGCCGTGGCTTGCCCGTGGTCATCGAGACCGCCAACGGATCGGTTTCGGCGCGCAGCACACGCGCCAGGCTGGTCGAGGTCGGGCCGCTGCGGACCGGCGATCTCGAAGTCGTCGTCGCGCGGAGCTTTGGCGAGTTCGACGTGCTGGGGATGAACTTCCTGTCG
Source organism: Sphingomonas sp. G-3-2-10 (assembly GCF_012927115.1). Lineage (NCBI taxonomy): Bacteria > Pseudomonadati > Pseudomonadota > Alphaproteobacteria > Sphingomonadales > Sphingomonadaceae > Sphingomonas > Sphingomonas sp. G-3-2-10. Next base: position 1,117,223 of record NZ_JABBFY010000001.1, read on the forward strand.
CGCCTGGATTCCTGGCGCGTCGAGGGCAAGATGCTGGTGCTCGAGCCGGCACGCGGCGGCAATGACAACATCCGCGGAAGCAACAGCGCGGAAAAGGCCGATATGCCGGGCAAGAGGGACCAGCGCGAACCGTGAGGCCTCTCCCGGAACACCATTTTAATTTAACATAATGTATATTATCGTTCCAACGGATCAACTCCGGAAAGCCCCCTCCGCATGACTTTCACCAACATCGCCCCGGACGCTATTGAACGTCTCGTTCAGATCATGGCGCGCCTGCGCGATCCGGAGACCGGCTGCGAATGGGACACCGTCCAGACCTTCGCCACCATCGCACCCTATACGATCGAAGAAGCCTATGAGGTCGCCGACGCCTGCCAGCGCAACGACATGGCGGACCTCAAGGACGAGCTTGGCGACCTGCTTCTCCAGGTCGTCTTCCACAGCCGCATGGCCGAGGAAGCCGGCCACTTCGCCCTCGCTGACGTCATAACGTCGATCAGCGACAAGATGGAGCGCCGCCATCCGCACATATTCGGTGACGTCGCCGATGGCGGCCATCATCTATGGGAACAAATCAAGGCCGAAGAACGGGTTAGCAAGGGCGCGGAAAGTGCGCTGGACGGCGTCGCCCTCGGTCTTCCCGCCCTGCTCCGCGCCGAAAAGCTCCAGAAGCGCGCTGCCCGCACCGGCTTCGACTGGCCCGATCCGTCCGGCGCCCGCGCCAAGATCGACGAGGAAATCGCCGAAGTCGAAACCGCCGAGACGCCCGAGCATCGCGAGGAGGAAATCGGCGATCTGCTGTTTGCGGTGGTCAACTGGGCTCGCAAGCAGGGCGTCGACGCGGAAGCCGCGCTGCGCGCCGCCAACGGCAAGTTCGAACGCCGCTTCAAGGCGATGGAAGCCAGCGCCGGCGACGCTTTCCTGGATCTCGATCTGGATGCCAAGGAAGCGCTCTGGCAAGTCGTAAAGCGCGGTTGAGGGCTCAGATCAGCAAAGCCGGCTCCTCCCCCTCGTCCACCGGATAGCCTGCCGCGCGCCACGACGTCATGCCGCCATCCAGCGCGACCGCGCGGCGGAAGCCAAGCGCGCGGAGCGTCGCCGCCGCCAGCGTCGAGATTTTTCCCACCTCGCACACCGTCAGGATCTCGATCGTCGGATCGGGAAACGTCTCGTCGACCTTCATCTCGAGCTGACCGCGCGCCAGATGCCGTGCGCCGGGCACATGGCCGCGCGCATAGGCATCGCGCTCGCGCACGTCGAGGATCACGAAGTCGTTGCGCCGCTGCTCGAGGCGTTCCGCCAGTTCGTCGAGCGACAGGAACGGCGTTCCCGCAGCCGCCTCCGCCAGCAATTGCCGCACCGTCTTCCCGCCGGTCATGTTGGTGCGCAGCGCCTCGGTCAGATGCGTCGGGGTCGAAAGGTTGAGGCCCTGCATCATCGCGACGAACTCGGCCCGATCGCGCTTCTGCAACCGCGGATTGCCGGCAATCTCTGCACCGATGGTCGAATGCCCCTGCCCTTTGTAATCATGCGCGGGAAACACCAGCGTCCCGGGCTCCAGCTTCAGCAGCTTGCCGAACAGGCTGTCGTACAGCTGATCCGGATCGCCGCTGGGCAGGTCGGTCCTGCCAGTCCCGCCGATCAGCAGCGTATCGCCGGTGAACACCCGGTCCCCGACCTGTACGCTCATCGAATCCCGCGTGTGGCCGGGCGTATGCACGATACGAAAGCGCAGCTCGCCCAGTGCGATCAGATGCCCATCCTCGACATGCATGTCGACATAAGGCGCCGGGCTGTTCCGGTGCATCACGATCTGCGCGCCCAGCGCGTCGCGCAGTTGCTGTGCGGCCGAGAAATGATCGGCATGGGTATGCGTTTCGATGATGTAGCGCACCCTCAGCCCTTCGCGGCTGGCGATCCCCAGATACCGGTCCGCCTGCCCCAGCGCCGGATCGATGATCGCGGCGGTGCAGCTCGTCTCGCATCCGACGATGTACGATTGGCATCCGCTATCCGATATCTGCTGGAAGAACATTGGCTTATCCTCCAATATCAATAACCGTATGCAAGATAGCGATGGTAAAGCAGGATCTCGCTGCGCAGGAAACGGTACCAGCTACCCCAATCCTGATAAAAGGTCGCGGGCGTGGGTTCACCCGCCACATCCATCCCCAGATCGCGGGCCATTCGCAGCGACCGCATCATGTGCAGCGGTTCGGTCACCACCAGGGCGGTCTTCGCGCCATTGGCCTGCATCACCTTGCGCGCCTCGCTGAAGTTCATCGAAGTCGTCCAGGATTGCGTTTCGATCAGGATTGCCTGTGGCGGCACCCCCAGTGCAATCGCCCGGTCCCGCCCGGCCAGCGCCTCCGCAGGTTCCCTGCCAAAAGCCGTTCCCGTCATCAGCAGGCGATGCACCCTTCCCGCCTTGTACAGATCCACGGCGTGGCGGATGCGCGCATCGAACGCCGCCGATGGTTCGCCGCGTGTAACCCCCGCGCCCAGTACGATCGCGACATCGGCATTGCGCGTCGAATGCCGGCCGCCATCGATCTGGATCGCGACGACGAGCCAGAGCAGCCAGCCGGCCAACAGGATCGAAAGCGCGCCCAGCAACCGCAGCGGCCAGCGCAACAGCCGCCATGCCTCGCGCATCAGCCAACTGCCCAGCCAATCCTCATCGGTTACGCTGTCCAGCCCGCTCATGCTTTGCCCCCTCCAGACATCGCTACAGCGCGCGCAGCGTTCGCATGATCATCAACACGACATCTACCGCGAACAGGATCAGCGCCAGTACGAACAGCGTGACGGCAAGCGGCTCCGGCGCACCATGATCGTGCGCGATCGCCGCCGAGACCAGCAGCGCACCGACAGCCAGCGGCACGATCTGCCAGTTACGGATGCGGAAGGGCGATTTCCTGGCCTTGGGTGCCTGAGCGTTGGAGAGCCCCTTCGGCCGCCTGGGTCTCCGTTTGCCGGACCGCCCGCGCGAACGGTCCATCCGCCAGTCCAGATGCAACAGCAACGGAACGAAGAAAATGAGGAGATAGATTCCGATACTCGCGATCATGAGCGGCAACCTTCGATCGATGCGGCCAAATGCCCGCCTGCCTCTATCGCTTTTGCCATCCGCCGCTCAGCGCGATCGTAGCCCGAACCGCTCGAAATCACGCGGCGCCATCCGCACTTCATAGACCACGCGTTCGCCTTCGATCGACTGGTCGATCACCTCGCCATGCTGATGCAGCCACGCAGCGCCCGCGCCATCGGCGGGGTCGAGCAGGATCGTGTAGCGCCGGTGCCCCTCGGTCAGCCGTGCCGCGACTGCTTCGATCAGGATCGCCACGCCCTCCCCCGTCCAGGCGGACAGCGCCACCACGTCTTCGCGCTTCGTCGCTTCGGCCAGCGCTTCCTCGCGCCGTTCGTCGTCGAGCAGGTCGAGCTTGTTCCACGCCTCGAACCGCGGGGTTTCCAGCGACACGCCGATCTCGCCCAGCACCTTCTCGACATCGGTGCGCTGCGCCTCGCTGTCGGGATGGGCGATGTCGCGGACATGGATCAGCAGATCGGCCGACACCACTTCCTCCAGCGTCGCCTTGAACGCCGCAACCAGCTGGGTCGGCAGTTCGGAAACGAAGCCCACCGTGTCGGAAAGGATTGCCTTGTCGATCCCCGGCAACTGGATCTGGCGCAGCGTCGGATCCAGCGTGGCGAAGAGAAGGTTTTCCGCCATGACGTCAGCGCCGGTCAGGCGATTGAAAAGCGTGGACTTTCCGGCGTTGGTATAACCGACCAGCGCAATCACCGGCCAAGGGGCACGCTGGCGCCGGTCGCGATGGAGGCTTCGCGTTCGGCTGACCTGATCGAGTTCCTTCTTCAGCCGCGCCATCCGGTCGCGGATCAGCCGGCGATCGGCTTCGATCTGGGTTTCACCCGGACCGCCAAGGAAACCGAAGCCGCCGCGCTGCCGCTCGAGATGGGTCCAGCTGCGCACCAGCCGGCCCGCCTGATAATCGAGATGGGCGAGTTCGACCTGCAACCGGCCCTCGGCCGTGCGCGCGCGCTCGCCGAAGATTTCGAGGATCAGCCCGGTACGGTCGATCACCTTGCATCCCAGCGCGGTTTCGAGATTGCGCTGCTGCACCGGCGTCAACGCCGCATCGAACACGGCGAGGTCCAGTTCGCGATCACGCACCGTTTCCGCCAGCGCCTCGACCTGACCCGAACCGATCAGCGTACCCGGCTTGGGCTGGCGCAGGCGGAAGCTGACCTTCTCGATCACTTCCACACCGATCGCCAGCGCCAGACCCGCGGTTTCCTCAAGGCGCGCGTCAGGGTCGCGCGAGCTGCCTCCCGTGTCGGGATAGACGACTGCCGCCCTCGCCCCGCGAGTGAACTCGCTGGCGTCGCGATCGAAACCGGTACTCATACGTTGGACCTTACTCAGTCCTCGCCATTCTGTTCCTCGGCGAGGTTCAGCGGATGTGCGGGCTGGATGGTGGAAACCGCATGCTTATAGACCAGCTGGGCCATGCCCTCGCGCTGGAGCAGCATGCAGAACAGGTCGAACGCCGCGATCTGCCCCTGCAGCATCACGCCGTTCACCAGGAACATGGTGACATTTTCCTGCTGCTTACGGATCGCGTTCAGGAAAATTTCCTGCAAAACCGGGTTCTTGGCCTGATATTCTCCAACCTGATCCAAGAGTTGCTCGAGGTCCACCGCGCCCGAGGGCATGATCGTGGAAATGGCATGCTTGTAGATCAGCTGCGACTGGCCGTCGCGGCGGAGCAGGACGGAGAAATTGTCGAACCAGGTCACGATGCCCTGGAGCTTCACGCCCTTGACGAGGAACATGGTGACGGGGGTCTTGGAACGTCGCAGCGAGTTCAGGAACAGGTCCTGGAGCGAGGTCTGCTTGTCGGCCATCAATGGGCTCCACTATTTTTGGCGGGGTCTGTCCCGCTGGGCGCCGTTTCCCGGCGTCGGAGTCGCGCCACCGCTGGCGCGCAGAGCCAATCTAGGGATTCCGCCCCCTTCCGTCCAGTTGGATGCTTGATCGGGGTGCTTCATTTTCCTAAGTGAGCCGCGCGAGGCCACGCCCTCCCCCGCAATGTCGCGGGCAAAAGCCCGGGACGGCCCGGCCCTTCAAAGGAGGGCCCTATGGCCTGGATTGCTTTGTTCGTCGCCGGTCTGCTCGAAATCGTGTGGGCTTATTTCATGAAGCTGTCGGACGGTTTCAGCCGCCCCGGCGCGACGATCGCTACCTTCGTCTTCATGTTCGCCAGCTTCGCCCTGCTTGCCTGGGCGATGAAGCAGTTGCCGCTCGGCACCAGCTACATGATCTGGACCGGAATCGGCGCGGTCGGCGCGTTTGCCGTGGGCGTGATGGTGCTCGGCGAAAGCGCCAGCCTGATGCGCATCGCCGCCGCGGGGCTGATCGTGTCGGGCATCGCGCTGATGAAGCTGGCTACGCCGTAATCTCTTTAGCCCCTCCCCTGAGGGGGGGGCTAAGAAGGAAGATCAGTCCTCCCGCGTCTCGGTGATCCCCAGCAGCTTCAGCTTGCGGTGGAGCGCCGAGCGTTCCATCCCGATGAAGCTCGCGGTGCGCGAGATGTTGCCCGAGAAGCGGCGGATCTGGATCTTCAGATACTCCCGCTCGAACGTCTCGCGTGCTTCCTTCAGCGGGGCACCCATGATCGCGTTGGCGCCCATGCCATTGCCCATCTCGCCCGGCTTGCCGAGTACTTCGGGGGGCAGCAGGTCGAGATCGATCCGTCCGATCCGGTCGCCCGGAGCAAGAATGACGGTGCGCTCGACCACGTTGCGAAGCTGGCGGACATTGCCCGGCCATTCATAGCTTTGCAGCGCGACGATTGCGTCCGCAGCCACTTCGGGAGTCGGAACGCGTCGTTCGCTGGCGTAATGCGCCACGAAATGCTCGACCAGCACCGGGATATCCTCGCGCCGCTCCGTCAGCGGGGGGATCACCACCGGGACCACGTTGAGGCGGTAATAAAGGTCCTCGCGGAAGCGGCCCTCGGCGATTTCCGTCATCAGGTCCCGCGCCGTGGCCGAAACCACGCGCACATCGACCTTCACTACGCGCGTACCGCCGACGCGGCTGAAGCTCTGATCGGTCAGTACGCGCAGGATACGCGCCTGCGTCGCGACAGGCATGTCCGCGATCTCGTCGAGGAACAGCGTGCCGCCATGCGCCTGCTCCAGCAGGCCGGTGCGGACGAGGTCGCCATTCTCCTCGACCCCGAACAATTCCTCGTCGACCCGCTCGGGCGTCATCCGCGCCGCGCTGACGATGATGAACGGCGCCTGCGCCCTCTGGCTCCAGCCGTGCAAAAGCCGCGCGGCGACTTCCTTGCCCACGCCCGCGCCGCCGCTGATCAGCACGCGGCTGCCGGTCGAGGCAACGCGCTTGAGGGTCGCACGCACCGCGTTGATCGAACCCGACATGCCGGTCAGGTCTTCCTCGCGCCCGATCGACGCGCGCAGCGTCGCCACTTCGCGGCGCAGCCGCTCGGTTTCGGTCGCACGCTCGACCAGCCACAGCAGCCGCTCGGCCTCGAACGGCTTCTCGATGAAATCCACCGCGCCGCGGCGGATCGCGGCCACCGCGGTATCCAGATTGCCGTGCCCCGAGATCACCAGCACCGGGATCGAGGGGTCGCGGCGCTTGATCTCGTCGAGCAGTTCCAGTCCGTCGAGCCGCGAGCCCTGCAGCCACACGTCGAGCAGGACGAGGCTCGGCCGGCGGTCGGCGATCGCGTTCAGCGCGGAATCGCTGTCGGCTGCGCCGCGCGTTTCATAGCCCTCATCCTCGAGGACTCCCGCGACCAGTTCGCGGATGTCGCGCTCGTCGTCGACGACCAGGATATCGAGGCTCATGACTTGTTCCCACGGGTAAGCGCCGCCGGGCGCGCATCGGCGCTGTCGGCGGTATCGGAATCGGCGGTGACCATGTTGGCCAGCGCATCGGTGTCGAAGCAGATGGTGACGATGGTTCCACCGCCCGGCCGGTCGGTGAAGCCGATCGTGCCGCAATGCTCCTCGACGATCTTCTTGACGATCGCGAGCCCCAGCCCGGTGCCCCGGCTGCGCGTGGTCATATAGGGCTCGACGATCCGGTCGCGTTCGACGGGCAGCCCGACGCCATTGTCCGCGACAGTGAGCATCACCCTGCCCTCCTCGCCATCGAGGATGGTCAGCACGATCTCGCCACGCGGCAGCGCCTCGCCTTCGCCGCGCCCCTCGATCGCCTCGACTGCGTTCTTGACGACGTTGGTCAGCGCCTGACCGATCTGACGGCGGTCGCAGACGAGGTTGGGGGCGGGATCGGGCGTATCCATCTCGAAGCGGATCGTAGGATGTGCGACTTCGTGGAGGAACATCGACTGGCGGGCGATGTCGAGCAGCGATTCCCGGCGGAACAGCGGCTTGGGCATCCGTGCGAAGGACGAGAATTCGTCGACGATCCGGCGAAGGTCGCCGACCTGGCGAATGATCGTGTCGGTCAGCCGCGCGAACGTGCCGTCCTCGGCATCGATCTTCTTGCCATAGCGGCGCTGGAGACGTTCGGCCGCGAGCTGGATCGGAGTCAGCGGGTTCTTGATCTCGTGCGCGATCCGGCGTGCTACGTCCGACCATGCCGCGCGGCGCTGGTCGAGCAGCTGCTGGGTGATGTCGTCGAAGGTCAGAACCTGCCCTTCGTCGTCCCGGGTGATCTTCACCGCCAGCGTACGCGGATCGCCGCCCGGCGACACCTGCACCACCGCTTCGCGCTCCGGTCCGTCGAGAAGCGCGGCAAGTTCCGGCGCGATCTCGGCCAGCGGCTTGCCCGTCACGTCGCCCTGACGCAGCATCGCCATCGCCGAGGCATTGAGCAGCCGCACGTTGCGGTCCGCATCGATCGAAACCACGCCTGCGGTCACGCCGGACATCACCGCTTCGATCAGCGCGCGGCGGCTCTCGGACTCGGCATTGGCCGTGACCAGCGCGTTGGTGGAGATCTGGAGCCGCTCGGTCATCCGGTTGAACGCGCCGGCGAGCACGCCGACCTCGTCCTGCGTCTTCGGCTCGGGCACGCGCACGCCAAGGTCGCCCTCGGCCACGCCTCGCGCCGCAGCAACCAGTTCGTTGACCGGCCGCACCAGCCTGTCGGCGACCCGCAGCGCGATGAAGACGACGATGCCGATCACGAGGAGCGAGATCACCAGCAGCGCGATGTTGAACTGGAGCTGGAGTGCGCGGGTGCGGTTGAGCAGCGACTGATAGTCGGTGAACACCGCCCGCACACGGTCCATGCGGCTCACCATCTCCTTCGCGTCGCCTTCGCGGGTCGAATAGAGGAGATAATCGGTGCCCGCGACGCGCGCGATCGAATAGGTCCGTGCGGCAGTCATCCCCACCACGCTCTGCGCGGTGCCGCCCTTCAGCTTGCGGATCTCGTCGGCCGGAACGTCCTGCATCGGATTGCGATCGGAGTTCTTGACCATCGCGATGGCCTGAAGCTCGCCATTGGGGCGAACCGAAAACAGCACCGAGTTCGACAGGCTGCGCTGATAGACGTCCTGTGCAAAAGTGGTCTGGAAATCGATGCTTTGCGGTTCCCAGCGGCGATCGAACAGCATGATGTTCACGTCGTTGGCCATCGCGACATTCTCGTTGTCGACATAGCTCAACAACTGCGCATAGGATTCCTGGGCCAGTTTCTGCGAATTCTCGAGCATTCCCTGCGTTCGCGCGGAGAACCAGAATTCGGCGCCATACTGGAACAGCAGCGATGCGATTACCGCCAGCAGCACCGTCGGCACGCACGCCAGCAACGAGAAGATCGCGACCAGACGGACATGGAGCGCCCCTCCGCCCAATGCCGCCGCAGCAGCCCGCTTGCGCGCCATGCGCCGCCCGATCAGCACGATCAGCGATCCGCAGGCCAACAGGTTCGCGACAAGCAACAGCGCCACCAGCGGCGGCGTTAGCAACTGCTCGGATTCGTTGCGTCCGGCGACGATGAACCAGGTGAGAAGGGCGATCGCGACGGCGATTCCGAGGACGCCGAACTCGATTGCCGGGGTAACCGAGAACCACCGCTTGCGAGCGGCTTCTGCGGTCATCGGCGTGGTAACGGCATCCATCGTGACATGGCTACAACAGGATTGTGGCCGGAAAAACACATAATGTGATCAGATTGTCGCTATTCGGTACCATCCTGTCGCCCACCGGCAACAGCAATCCCCAATGTGTCGAGCCGCTTGCGCAGCGTATTGCGGTTGATCCCCAGCGACCGCGCGGCGCGCAACTGGTTCTGCCCGTGGCGGCTCAGCATCGCTTCGATCAGCGGCCGCTCCACTTCGCCGATGATGCGATCGTAGAGCGAACCATCGTCGAGCGACTGCGGTTCCTCGATCGCGATCCGCTCCAGCCGGGCGCGCACCGCTGCTTCGATCCCCTCGTCGCGAACCGTCGACGGAGCCGCGCCCATATTGGCCTCGCCCAGCGCGCGACGCATCCCCGCGGCGTCGATCCACTCGTCGCGGCTGAGCGCAGCGATACGGCGCATGAGGTTCTCGAGCTCGCGGACATTGCCCGGCCAGTCATAGGCCTCGAGCACCGCGACCGCGTCCTTGTCGAGCTGCTTGCGGGGCAGTCCGTCCTCGGCGGCGCGATCGAGGAAGTGCCTTGCGAGCAACGGCACGTCCTGCCGGCGCTCGCGCAACGAGGGCAGCGCGATCGGCACGACGTTTAGCCGGTAGAACAGATCCTCGCGGAACTGGCCGCTGTTCACCAGCGCCGCCAGATCCTTGTTGGTCGCCGCCACGATGCGCACATCGGCGCGGATCGTGCGCGCACCGCCCACGGTGGTGAACTCGCCCGACTGGAGCACGCGCAGCAGGCGGGTCTGGGCATCCATCGGCATGTCGCCGATTTCGTCGAGGAACAGCGTGCCACCCGCCGCCTGCTCGAACTTGCCCGCGACGCGCGCCGCAGCGCCGGTAAAGGCCCCGCGCTCATGCCCGAACAGTTCGGCTTCGATCAGTTCGCGCGGGATTGCCGCCATGTTGAGCGCGACGAACGGCGCGCGCTTGCGCGGACCGAGTTCGTGGATCGCACTGGCGACCAGTTCCTTGCCGGTGCCCGACTCGCCCGAGACCAGCACGGTCAGGTCGTTCGAGACCACCCGCGCGATCACGCGATACACTTCCTGCATCGCCGGCGAGCGGCCGATCAGGGTCGTCCCCGCGCCGCCATCGAATTCGGGGGCTTCGGAAGGCCGCCGCCGCCCCTTCGCGATCGCACCACGCACCGCCTGGGTCAGCACGTCGAGATCGAACGGCTTGGGCAGATAGTCGAACGCCCCTACCTCGGTCGCACGCACCGCCGTCGCCAGCGTGTTTTGCGCCGAAAAGACGATCACCGGCAGATCGGGATGATCGCCGAGCAACCCCGCGACCAGATCGAGGCCGTTGCCATCGGGCAGCACCACATCGGTGACCAGCACTTCGGGCATGGCCAGGCGGAACTCGCGGTGGAATTCGGCGACGCTGCCCGCCGTTGTCACCCGATGCCCCTCGCGCTTCAACGCCGCGGCGACGACGGTGCGGATCGCGGCGTCGTCATCGACGACAAGGACGGTGCCGGGGCTGGTCATTTGGAAGCTCTGGGCAGGAGGATGCGGAAGACGGTGGACTCGTTGTGGCCCGTGCGCTCGCGCGAATATTGGATGATGCCGCCCATGTCGCGGACCAGCTTCTCGACCAGCGGCAGGCCAAGGCCCTTGCCCTCGGGCTTGCCCGACACGAACGGCTCGAACAGATGCTCGGCGATGTCCTCGGGCGCGCCGGGGCCATTGTCCATGACGAGGATCTCGATCGGCAGCGGCTGGCGCGGCCGCCCCTGCCCCGTGCTGACCGACATGCCGTGGCGATAGGCAGTGGAAAGAGTGATGCGCGGCTGGGCAAGGCCGACCAGAACCTCTGCGGCGTTCTTCAGCAGGTTCAGCATCACCTGAAGGAAAGCGTCCGGGTCGATCAGGACCGGTGGCAGCGAGGGATCGAACCGTTCCTCGATCACCATCCCGCGCGCAAACCCGGCCAGCGCGACGCGCCGGGCATGATCGAGCAGCGGATAGACATTGGTCGGTGCGAGCTTGAGCGGGCGGGTGTCGGTGAAATCCTGCATCCGGTCGATCAGCGCGGCGATGCGATCGACTTCGGTAGTAATCAGCTGGGTCAGCTCCGGTCCTTCGCTGCCGCCGCCCATGCCGAGCAACTGCGCCGCGCCGCGAATGCCCGAAAGCGGGTTCTTGATCTCGTGCGCAAGCATCGCCGCCGCGCCCACCGCCGCGCGGGCGCCAGCCGAACGATCGCCGCCATGCGCGGCGCGACGCGGCGCGTGGTGCAGCGTCACGATCCGCCAGCCGGGATGATCGGCTACCGACGTCTCGACGAAATCGACGCGGATGCGCGCGCCGCGCACGGCCTCGATCTCGACGTCATAGGCAGCGAAGCCGCGCCCGTCGCGCCGGTCGGCATAATCGTCGGGCGGCAGCAGGACAGCGTCGTAGGGCTGCCCCGCCATCGCGGTCTCGCTATGGTTGAGCAGCAATTCGCACGCGGCATTGGCATGGGCGATGCGGCCATCGGGATCGATGACGAGCACCGCCACGGGCAAGGCCGCGAACATCTCGCCAAAGCCCGGCCCGCTGACGGGCGCCGGCTTCGCGCGGATCAGGCCGCGGCGCGGGAACGCCACGGCGCGTAGAATTCAGCGAGCATCTTCAGGACCGTGTCGGGATCGGCGATCTTGTTGACGCCATTTCGGAACTCCGCCGAGCCATGCAGCCCCTTGGTGTACCAGCCGATATGCTTGCGCATCATGTTCACGCCGACTTCGTTGCCATACAGGCTCAGCGAGTCGCGATAATGCGCTGTAATGATGTCATATTGCTCGTCGAGCGCGGGATCGGGCCGCTCGCCCTGCCCCGACAGTTCGTCCATCACCTGCTTTAGGATCCACGGCTTACCATAGGAGCCGCGGCCGATCATGACGCCATCCGCGCCCGATTGCGCGAGCGCGGTGCGGGCGTCGTCGGCGTTCAGGATGTCGCCATTGACGATGACGGGGATCGAGACCGCATCCTTCACCTTGCGCACGAACGCCCAGTCGGCGCTGTCGCGATACATCTGGTTGCGGGTGCGGCCGTGGACGGTGACCATCTTCACGCCGAGATCCTCGGCGATCCGTGCCAGTTCGGGCGCGTTGAGGCTCGAATGGCACCACCCCATCCGCATCTTGAGCGTGACGGGCACCTTCACCGCCTTCACCACCGCCTCGACCAGCTGGCTGGCAAGCGGCAGATCGCGCATCAGCGCCGATCCGGCATCGCCATTGGTCACCTTGCGGACCGGGCAGCCCATATTGATGTCGACGATCGCCGCGCCGCGATCCTCGGAGAGTTTCGCCGCTTCGCCCATTTCATAGGGCGTGCAGCCGACCAGCTGCATCGACACCGGGTCCTCGATCGGATCCCATGCGAATTTCTGGACCGACTGGCGCGTCTCGCGGATCGCCGCCTGGCTCGCCACCATCTCGGTGACGTTGAGGCCCGATCCATAGCGGCGCACCACCCGCCGGAACGGCAGGTCGGTGACACCCGTCATCGGGGCGAGGATCACCGGTACGTCGATCTTTACCGGACCGACCTGGATGGGAGCGAGCGTCGTCATGATCTGCCTGAAAAATAGGCAGCGGCCTCTACGCGTACAAGCGGAGATTGGCAAGTTGGGGAAGGCCCGCTAGGGCGCGCGGCATGTCACGCCCAAAGACCGTCGCGATCATCGTCGCCGCTGGGCAAGGCACCCGTGCGGGTGGCACCGTTCCCAAGCAGTTCGCGACCCTCGCCGGCAAGCCGATGCTGGCGCACAGCCATGCCGCGCTGGCGTCGCATCCCGACGTAGACGAAGTGCTGGTGGTGATCGGTGAGGGGCAGGAAGCCGCTCTCGCAACAGCGCTCGGCGACGTTCGCCATGTCACTGGCGGCGCGACACGGCGCGAATCGGTATTGCGCGGGCTCGAAGCGATCACAGCGGACCGCGTGCTGATCCATGACGCCGCCCGGCCCTTCCTGTCCAACCGCGTCATTGACGACCTTCTGGCCCAATTGGATTGCTACGAGGGTGCAATTCCCGCGCTACCCGTCGCCGATACGCTGGTTCGGTTCGACGGTATGATGGGCGAGACGGTCCCTCGCGATCAGCTCTACCGGGTGCAGACACCACAAGCATTCGTCTTCGGCGCCCTCATGGCAGCACATCGCCTTTGGCCCGCCGAAATCGAAGCCACCGACGACGCCCAGATGGTGCGCGATACCGGCCATGAAGTCACGATCGTCCCAGGAGACATTGCGCTGGAAAAGATCACCCATCCCGCCGATTTCGCCGCCGCCGAAGCCCGCTACGCCGCCGGCCTAAGGGTCCGTACCGCGAGCGGCTATGACGTCCACCGCTTTGCCGAGGGTGAGGAATTGTGGCTGGGCGGCGTGCTGGTCCCGCACAGCAAGGGGCTGAGCGGGCATAGCGACGCCGATGTCGCGCTCCATGCCATCACCGATGCGCTGCTCGGCACCATCGGCGCGGGCGATATCGGGATGCATTTCCCGCCAAGCGATCCGCAATGGCGCGGCGCGGCTTCGGGCCGTTTCCTCGAACATGCCGCTTCGCTGGTCGCGCGCGAAGGCGGGATCATCGACTTCATCGATCTCACGATCATCTGCGAAGCACCCAAGATCGGTCCGCACCGCGAAGAGATCCGCGCCAGCATCGCGGAACTGTTGCGGCTCCCGGTCAGCCGCATTAGCGTCAAGGCAACGACAACCGAGCGGCTGGGATTCACCGGCCGGGGCGAAGGCATGGCGGCGCAGGCCGTCGCAACCATCAGGATAGCGGAGACAGGGGCATGATTCGCAAGGGAATCGTCGCGGCGGCGGCGGGCTGGATGGCAATGACCGGCATGGCCGCCGAAGCGCAGTCGGTCGCGAAACGCGGCGCGAAGCCGCCCTGCGTATCGAAGCAGGAAGCCTCCGCGCTGGTCATGCTGATGCTTCCCGGGGTGATCCGGGGCGCGAACCAGCTCTGCGGCACGCTGCTGCCGAAGGAAGCCTATCTGCTGAATGGCGGCCGCACGCTGGGTGCGCGGTTCGAGCAGGCCGCGGCCCGATCCGGCCCCGATGCCGATCGCGCTATGGCGCGCATGATGGGCATCAAGGACGGCAAGGGCGTTCCGGGCGCAGCCGCTTCGATGGCGCCGATGGGCGAGATGATGATCATGTCGCTCCAGCCGAAGGTCGACGCCCAGATCTGCACCGATATCGATCAGGCGCTGCTGCTGCTCGATCCCCTGCCGGCGGAGAACCTCACCGGGCTGGTGGTGATGCTGATGGAAATCGGCATGAAGGAAGACAAGAACCCGCCCTTCACCATTTGCCCGGCCGGCCAGTAACCGGATGATACGCAAGGGCCTGCTTGCCGCCGCCGCGGCCTGGGCGGCGCTCGCCGCCACGGCTGCGCATGCGCAGGCCTTTGGCGGGCGCGATATCCCGTGCCTCGAGGCGCATGAAGCGGAAGCCGTGATGCTGCTGATCGCGCCCGGTGCGATCAAGGGCGTGACGCAGGCCTGTACGCCCTATTTCACCGCCGGCGCCTTCCTGTCCGGCTCCGGCGGCCGCGCCCAGCTCGCGCGCTACGAAAGCGCTGCGAAAGGCGCGGAAGGCGCCGCCGGAGCGGGCATCGCCAAGCTGCTCGGCTTGCCGCCCGCCGCGGCTTCGGTACCCGGCTCCTCGGCCGGCTTTGCGTCGCTGGCCCAGATGATGGTGCTGGGCGAACTCGATCAGATGGACACGATCCGCTGCTACGCGTTCGACAGGATGTTTCGCCTGCTCGACCCGTTGCCGCCCCAGAATGTCGCCAGCGTGCTGACGATCGTCGCAGAGCTCGGCTCGCGCGACAAGAAGCAGAAGCCGCTGCCGATCACCATATGCGCCCGAAAGGCACGTTGAGAGTAACATGGATACCGTACTTCCCGCCGAACTGGTCGCCGCAGCGCGCAAGGTCATCGAGGCCAATCGCGCCGCCGGACGCCGCATCACCGTCGCCGAGAGCTGCACCGGCGGCCTCGTCTGCGGCGCGCTGACCGAAATCCCCGGATCGTCCGACGTGTTCGAGGGCGGGATCGTGACCTATTCGGACGAGTCCAAGACCGATCTGCTCAAGGTCAGCACCGATGTGCTGGAGACGTTCGGCGCGGTCTCGATCGCCGTTGCCTGGACGATGGCCCAGAATGCGGTGGCGAAGACCCGCGCCGATGTCGCCGTGGCGATCACCGGGATCGCCGGGCCCGATGGCGGCAGCGAGAAGAAGCCGGTGGGCACGGTGGTGTTCGCCCGCGCCGAAAAGGGCGCGGATCCCGATCACATCGTCGCGGATTCGAAGCTGTTCGAGAATAACGGCCGGGGCGGTATCCGCCTTCAGGCGGCGCTGGTTGCGCTCGAACTGCTGATGCCGGGCGCTTCGGTTCCCGAAGCGTAAAGCCGCGCCGCGCGTTCCTCGAACGCGTTGACCATCTTGCGGACGGCGCGATCGAACACCTGCCCCGCCAGCATCTCGAACATGCGGTTCTTGAACGCGAAGTCGACGCTGAAATCGACGAGGCAGCCGCCCTTGCCATCCGGGCGGAATTTCCAGTCGTTGTTGAGATGCTTGAGCGGCCCGTCGAGATAATCGACGCGGATATGATCGGGCCGCTGCTTGCCGACCCGCGACGAGAAAGTCTCGCGCAGCCCCTTGAAGCCGACGATCACGTCGGCGACCATCTCGGTCTCGCTGTTCGAACGGACCCTGACCGCGGTCACCCAGGGCAGGAACTCGGCATAGCGGCCGACATCAGCCACCAGATCGAACATCTGCTCCGGCGTATAGGGAAGCGCCTTCGTCTCCTGATGGCGCGGCATCAGGCTTTGGCCAGCTTCGCCTCTCGCGCGGCGCGCATCTTCGCGAAATCATCGCCCGCGTGATAGCTGGAGCGGGTCAGCGGCGAGGATGCGACCAGCAGGAAGCCCTTGGCCCGCGCGATCGCGCCATAGGCGTTGAACGCCGCCGGGGTGACGAATTCCTGCACCTTGGCATGGCGCGGCGTGGGCTGGAGATACTGGCCCATCGTCAGGAAATCGATACCGGCCGAGCGCATGTCGTCCATCACCTGATGAACCTCCAGCCGCTCCTCGCCCAGCCCGAGCATCACGCCCGATTTGGTGAAGATCGACGGATCGAGCCGCTTGACCTGCTCCAGCAGGCGCAGCGAGGCGTAATAGCGCGCGCCCGGGCGGATCGTGGGATAGAGCCTCGGGACCGTCTCGAGGTTGTGGTTGTACACATCGGGCCGCGCCGCGACGATCGCTTCGACCGCGGCTTCGTGCTTGTTGCGGAAATCCGGGGTCAGGATTTCGATGGTGGTGACCGGGTTCGCCTTGCGGATCGCCTCGATCACCTTGACGAACTGGCTCGCGCCACCATCCTTCAGATCATCGCGGTCGACCGACGTCACGACGATATGCTCCAGCCCCATCTGCGCGGCTGCATCGGCGACGTTGTTCGGCTCCATCGGATCGACGGCGCGCGGCATGCCGGTCTTCACGTTGCAGAAGGCGCAGGCACGGGTGCAGGTATCGCCCAGGATCATCACCGTGGCGTGCTTCTTCGACCAGCACTCGCCGATATTCGGGCAAGCCGCTTCCTCGCACACCGTCGTCAGGCTCTTCGAGCGCATCAGCTCGCGCGTGGCGGCGAACCCGGCCGAGGTCGGCGCCTTGACGCGGATCCAGTCGGGCTTGCGCTGGCGTTCCGGGCGCGGCGTGGCGGAAAGGTCGTTCATGAGGGGCCAGATAGCGGCAGCAACGAACGGTTACAATGTTGCGCTTGTCCCGCTACCGCGCTTTCCATTAACCGCCACCCGGCAATCGCCCTATCGTACCTGTCGGGGCGCATGGAGGTAACATGACCTATTTCACCGACCTCGTTGACGGCTATCACCGCTTCCGCAGCTCCGACTATCGTCGCCAGCGCGAACGCTGGGAGCAGCTGGCCGAGGGGCAGTCGCCCAAGGTAATGGTCATCGCCTGCGCCGACAGCCGCGTCGAGCCCTCGCAGATCTTCGATACGCTGCCCGGCGAGATGTTCGTGGTGCGCAACGTCGCCAATCTCGTCCCCCCGTTCGAGACGACTCCGGGCCGCCACGGCGTCTCCGCTGCGCTTGAGTTCGCGGTGACCAAGCTGAACGTCGAGGAAATCGTGATCCTCGGCCACGGCAAGTGCGGCGGCGCGCATGCTGCGCTGACCGAGATGTTCCATGATTCCGAGCCTGGCGACGGCGGCTTCGTGCATGAATGGGTGAGCATCCTCGATGGCGCGCGCGAGAAGGTGAAGGCGAAGTTCGCCGGCAGCCCCGATATCGCCCGCGAGATGGAATATGAGACCGTCCGCACCTCGATCGCCAATCTGCGCGGCTTTCCGTTCGTGGCGGAGCGCGAAGCGGCGGGCGCGCTGACGATCCACGGCGCCTATTTCGCGATCGCCGACGGCGGACTGCATGTGATGGGCGAGGACGGCGAGTTCGCGGCAGCGTAACTCGGGCCACCCATTGACGGACATCGCGCTCTTCTCCAGCTTCACGGCGGGGGAAGCGCGATGATCCAATTCACCTGGCGACAACTGGTCGGGCTTTATCGCCGCGGCTTCGCGCTGTTCCTGATCGCCCCGGTGATCATCGCGCTGGTCGTGGTGCCGGAGTTCATCCAGCACATCGTCGAAATCCGCATCGGCATGTTCGACAGCATCGAGCAGGGCCGCGCATTGGCGAACGATCCGGCGCGCTGGACGGCGGGTTATTTCAAGCTGGCCGGACTCGGCCTCGCGATGCTGGCGGCGGCTCGATACTTGGCCGCGCGGGCGCAAGGCGGAACGTGGTGGAAACTCGGCGAGATCGCCTGGCTTCCGCTGATCGGCGCGCTGCTGTTGTTCCTGCTGGTCCCGGCGATCCCCGATCTCGTCCGCGCCCATGTGCCCGTCTGGGTCTATTGGACCAGCTACACCGTGCTGAGCCTCGCGACCCTGCCGCTGATGGTGCCGATCATGGCCGCGCTGGCGGGCGATCGGCGCACGGGGCTGCTCGCGCGCTATTGGCGCGACTGGCGCTACGTGCCCTTGCTGCTGCTCCTGCTGGTCGCTGCCTATGCGCCGGGGATGGCGCTGCATTACGGCTTCCACTGGATCGCGATCGGCAAGCCGGCAGTGTTGCTGTGGCCGATCATGGTGCTGGACTCGCTCGCGGTCGGCCTGATCGCATCGATGGTCGGCGCGGCGCTCAGCCTGACCTATGAGGCAGCGCGGCCCTAGCTCTTGCCCAACGCCTTGCGCGCGACCTTCTCCACCTCGGGATCGAGCTTCGGCGGGTGCATCGGCACATTCGCCTCCAGCGCCTCGGCGATCGCGGTCAGCGCCGCGATCCGGCCCGCCTTTTTGTTGTTGCCGTCGATCACCGTCCAGGGCGCGGCCTTGGTCGAGGTGCGTTCGAACATCTCGTGCATGGCGTCGAGATAGGCGTCGCGCTTCGCCCGGTTGCGATAGTCGTCGAGGCCGGTCTTCCAGCGCTTCCAAGGATGTTCCAGCCGGTCCTTGAGCCGCTTGTCCTGCTCCTTCTGCGTCACATGGACGAAGACCTTCACCAGCGTCGCGCCGGTATCGACATGCTGCGCCTCGAACGCGTTGATCTCGTCATAGCCGCGCCGCCACTCGGTTTCGGTGGCATAGCCCTCGACCCGTTCGACCAGCACCCGGCCGTACCAGCTGCGATCGAACACCGCGATATTGTGCTGCGCGGGCAGCCGCTGCCAGAAGCGCCACAGGAAGTGATGGCCGAGTTCCTCGGGCGTCGGCGCGCTGATCGGCCAGACCTCGAAATAGCGCGGGTCCCATTCGGCGGTCAGCCGCTTGATGATGCCGCCCTTCCCCGCCGCGTCCCAGCCTTCGAACAGCACGATCGCGCGCCGCTTGTGGACGATATGCGCGGTCTGGATATGGCTCAGCCGCTTCTGCAGCTTTTCCAGCTCGTGCGCGTATTTGCCGTCGAATTCGTCGCCGGATTCATAGTCGGAAAGGTCGATCGTCATGGTGTTCCCTGAACCATGATGGTGTTGTCCTCCTCGATCACGATGCTTCGCAGCACATCGAGGCGCGGCGAAGGCCGGTACTCAAGCTGGATCGTCACCCAATAGTTCCCCACTGTGAACGCATAGCAGGGATCGGGCGGCTTCGACACGCATTGGCGGATATCGGTTACGTCGCCCGGGAAGGCGCTGGACACGAAGCCGGAGCATTCGCGCGATATCCGCCCCTTCTTGTCGTGGCAGCCGGGAATGGCGCGTTTGCCCTCGCGGATCGTGCCCAGCGCGATCATCAGCGCATTATAGCCATAGGCGACCGTCCAGCTGCTGTCCGCGCTGATCCAGCCATCGCGGGCCATGCCGTCGATCGCAGTGCAGGGTCCCTTGAACGGCTGATAGTCGCGCGGGCGGTCCAGCGAGATCATCGCTTCGCCGGTGATGATGCGATACTCGGTCTTCGCGCGCAGGCCGAACGGCATCTCGGCCATGTCGGTATAGGTCCGCTGCCCCCCTTTCACATCGGCATAGCCGACCGCGACCATGTCGCGCCGGCACACGCCCGGGAACCCCGTCGAGACGGGACGGGTATAAAGCCGGCCCTCGGTATAGGCGCCCTCCAGGCTGTTTCCGGATTCGAAGATGCCATCGGACTGAAGGATCGCGTCGAGCCCGGCACGCGCCTTGGCGCCGGCTGCCACGCTGGGCGGTGCCTGCTGCGCCAGGCTGGGGGTCGCGACGGCCACAGCCATCAGTACAAGGTAGCGAACCGTCATGGCATCCTCCCCCGGCCCGGCCGGCCAGCACCCCTTATAGGCGCTTGGCGAAGACGTGCGACACCGTGTGGAACCCGTTGCGTTCGAAGAAGCGATGCGCGCCGTGGTTTTGCAGCCCGCTCTCCAGGAACAGCCAGTCCACGCCGCGTTCCGCCACCCGCGCCTCGACGGCCTTCAACAGCGTCTCGCCGATCCCCAACGACCGGCGCGCAGGCTCCACGGCCATGTCCTCCAGCACCGCGAAGCGGCGGCGCGGCGTTTCCTCCCATGCGACAACGGCCATGCCGACCAGAACGCCGCCACCATCGCGCGCAATCACCAGATCGCGCTCGTCACCCAGTTCGGCGAAGTCCTCGGCATAGAGCGCGTCGAGATTGTCGACCCAGCGCTCGCCATCGGGGCTGAGGCCGGTCTGGATCTCGCCGTGGCTGATATAGCGCGGATCGGTCGCGACCACGCGCGCGGCAAACGCCGCCGCTTCCTGCGCTACGCTGCCTGACTTGTCCCACTCGACAGATATTTGCTGCTGCAATCCAATTCGCTCCATCTGGCCGGCTCGCGGCTATCGACCAGCCAGTTGGCGATCGCTTCGCAGCCGCCCATAATCTCCGCAACGGCTTCATAAAAGGCCTGGTCGCGATCCGCGACCGGCAGGCCTGCCTCGAAAATCTCGACGCCGACATCAAAGATATCGCGCACGTCGCGAGTGTAGTTGGAGCGGATCAGCGCGTCCCAGTGCGCGCGGAAATAATCATCCTCCAATATCTCCACCATCCACGCGATCCAGCTGGCGAACACCTCGGTCCGGATCATCTCCTTGCGGCGGAACCTGGCGCAGACCTCGAACAGGTTGAGCGACTGGTAATAGAGGTTGATCAGGATGCCGCGCGCTTCGGCATATTTCTTCGCCGACCATATCGTCTTGCCGACGGCACCGCGGATAGCTGCGATCTTGGTCTCGTTGTCCGCGGTATATTTGAAGATTTCGCTCGAGCTGGTTTCCAGCGCGAGATAGTTCGCCGCAAGGTGGACCTCGTTCTCGCGCAGCCTACTATCTTCGTAGTGGCGCTGTTCGCGCGCCTCGGCCGCTTCGAATTGTGCTCGTGCATTGCGCGTCGATCGCCACGCGTAGATCGCGGAGAATATCGACGCGCCCATCGCGAAGATGGCGATGGCATCGGTCGTCGTAACGGCGGAAAAATTGATCATGCGATCCCCCTGCCATGATCCGGCGGGAGGAATGTGCCCCGGCCGGCGATCAAAGGCCAGCCGGGGCATATCGGTTGTCAGCCTGCCTTGGGGCCGTCGTTCGCCAGCTTGATGTGCAGTTCCTTGAGCTGCTTCGGGCTGACTTCGGCCGGCGCCTGCATCATCAGGTCCTCGGCCTTCTGGGTCATCGGGAACACGATCACTTCGCGAATGTTCGGCTCGTCGGCCAGCAGCATCACGATGCGGTCCACGCCCGGCGCCGAACCGCCGTGCGGCGGCGCGCCGAACTTGAACGCGTTGATCATGCCCGCGAAGTTCGTGTCCACCTCCGCCTGGGTGTAGCCGGCGATTTCGAACGCCTTGTACATGATCTCCGGACGATGGTTCCGGATCGCGCCCGACGAGAGCTCCACGCCGTTGCAGACGATGTCATACTGATAGGCGAGGATATCGAGCGGGTCCTTCGTGTTCAGCGCCTCCAGCTCGCCCTGTGGCATACTGAAGGGGTTGTGGCTGAAATCGACCTTCTTGTTGTCCTCGTCATACTCGAACATCGGGAAATCGACGATCCAGCAGAATTCGAAACGCGACTTGTCGATCAGGTCGAGCTGGTCCGCCACGCGGGTGCGGGCGAGGCCGGCGAGCTTGGCCGCCTGCGCTTCCTTGCCGGCCGCGAAGAAGATGCCGTCGTTCGGGCCGAGGCCCATCGCATCGGCGATCGCCTTCATGCCGTCCTGGCCGTGGTTGTTGGCGATCGGGCCGCCGAACACGCCATCCTTCTGGGTGGCATAGCCGAGGCCCGGGAAGCCTTCCGACTGCGCCCACGAGTTCATCTCGTCGAAGAATTTGCGCGACTTTTCGTGCGTGTTGGGTGCTGCGACTGCGCGGACGACGCTACCTTCCTCGACCATCGAGGCGAAGCGGCCGAAGCCCGAGCCCTTGAAGAAGTCCGAGACGTCGCTGATCAGCAGCGGGTTGCGCAGATCGGGCTTGTCGTTGCCGTACTTGGCCATCGATTCCTTGTACGGGATGCGCTTGAACGGCAGCGGCGAAACGGTGCGGCCCTTGCCGTCCCAGTCCGCGAATTCCTCGAACACGCCGTGCAGCACCGGCTCGATCGCGGCGAACACGTCGTCCTGGGTGACATAGCTCATCTCGAAATCGAGCTGGTAGAATTCGCCGGGCGAACGGTCGGCGCGGGCATCCTCGTCGCGGAAGCACGGCGCGATCTGGAAATAGCGGTCGAAGCCCGCGACCATCAGCAGCTGCTTGAACATCTGCGGCGCCTGCGGCAGCGCGTAGAACTTGCCCGGATGGACGCGCGACGGAACCAGATAGTCGCGCGCGCCTTCGGGGCTCGACGCGGTCAGGATCGGCGTCTGGAATTCGGTGAAGCCCTGAGCGATCATCCGCTGGCGCAGCGACGAGATGACGTTCGAACGCAGCATGATGTTCTTGTGCAGCCGCTCGCGGCGCAGATCGAGGAAGCGGTTCTTGAGGCGGATTTCCTCGGGATATTCGGCATCGCCGAACACCGGCAGCGGCAGCTTGTCGGCGGCCGACTGGACCGTCACCGCGCTGGGGAACACTTCGATCTCGCCGGTCGGCAGCTTGGGGTTCAGCGTCTCGGGCGAGCGTGCCGAAACCTTGCCCGTGACGGTGATGACCGACTCGGGGCCGAGCGCATCGACGGTCTTGAACAGATCCGAATCGGTTTCGATCACGACCTGGGTGATGCCGTAATGATCGCGCAGATCGACGAAGAGCACATTGGCATGTTCGCGCGTGCGATTGATCCACCCGGAGAGGCGGACTTCCTGACCGACATCGGTCGCGCGAAGTGCGGCGCAGGTGTGCGTACGATAGGCGTGCATGGTTCTCGTCTCTGACAGATACGGAAAGGCGGGCGCATCCCCGCCAAGCACTCTTTTGTCAACCCGAAGACATGTCTATGGGGCCTAGATGCATATCCATGACCTGATCGAGGACTCCGCCTCGCTCGCCAATCTCTGCGCCCGTCTCGCCACCAAGCCCTATGTGGTCGTCGACACGGAATTCATGCGCGAGAACACCTATTGGCCCGAACTGTGCCTCATCCAGATCGCCGATGACGAGGAAGCCGCCGCGATCGATCCGATGGCGCCGAATATCGACCTTGGCCCGCTGCTCGATCTGCTGACCGAGAATGAGGACGTGCTGAAGGTCTTCCATGCCGGCGGGCAGGATATCGAGATCGTCTATAACCTGACGGGCAAGACCCCTCACCCGCTGTTCGACACCCAGGTCGCGGCGATGGCGCTGGGGCAAGGCGAGCAGATCGGCTATTCCAACCTGGTCGATACCTATCTGGGCATCGTGGTCGACAAGGGTGCGCGTTTCACCGACTGGGCGCGGCGTCCGCTCGACAAGCGCCAGATCGACTACGCCATCTGCGACGTGACCTATCTCTCCGAAATCTTCCCGCGGATGCTGGAGAAGCTGAAGAAGACCGGACGCGGCGCCTGGCTCGATCAGGAGATGGAGCGGCTCGCCGACCCCGAGAATTACCGCAACGATCCGGACAAGGCATGGCAGCGAATCCGCGTTTCCAGCCGCAAGCCCGAAGTACTCGGCCGCCTGAAGGCGCTGGCGCGCTGGCGCGAGCTGGAAGCGCAGGGCAAGGATCTGCCGCGCGGACGGATCATCAAGGACGAGACGATGGCCGATCTCGCCGCCAATCCGCCGCGCAAGCAGGCCGATCTGGGCCGCGTCCGGGGCCTTTCCCCCGCTTGGTCGGGCAACGATATCGGCGGGCGGCTGATGGCGGCCCTGGCCGATGCGCAGCCGATGACCACGGCGGAGATGCCCGCACGCGACGATCGCAAGCCGGCGCTGGGCAAGGACGGCGCGCTGGTCGCCGATCTGCTCAAGCTGCTGCTCAAGATCCGCGCCAAGGAAATCAACGTCGCCGCCAAGCTGCTGGCGCGCAGCGACGATCTCGAAGCACTGGCGGCGGGCCAGCGCGAAGGCCTGTCGATCCTCGAAGGCTGGCGTTTCGAACAATTCGGCCGCGACGCGCTCAATCTTGTCGAGGGTCAGCTTGGGTTCACCGTGAAGAACGGAAAGCTCAAGATGACACGGACGGAGGTACCCGAATGATTCGCCTGACCATCCCGCTGATCGGATTCGCCTTGGTGAGTTGCGCGCCCCCGCCCCCCGCCGCGATCCCCGCGCCGCCGACCGCGTGCGGATCGGAGAAGGTAGCCGATTTCATCGGCAAGAAGCGCACCGACGCAATTTCAGCCGAAGTCGCGAAACGATCGGGCGCGAAGAACATCCGCTGGATCTCGCCGGGAATGGCAGTGACGATGGACTATCGCGAGGATCGGCTGAACGTCGATCTGAACGACAAGGGCGTGATCACCCGCTTCTATTGCAGCTGACCCCTGACCTTCCCGCGCACGGGAAGGATGTTCAGGATTCCAGCCGCGCCTTACGCGCCATCGCATTCGCCAACGCCTTGTGGCGCTTCTCGACGGCTTCGCCGTAGAGCGCCGCGTCGCGCGATTCGAGCACCAGCCACACCGCGTCGTCGTCGATCGCGAGGCGCGAGCGCCGGAGCGGCGCGGCGACGCCCCCGCTCAGCCGCTGGCCGAGGCGCATCGCCAGTCCCCATTGCGTCGCGCGCGCCAGCGCTTCGGGCGTCGCGAGATTGCCGATCATCGCGGGAACCTCGGTTCCGCCGCCCAGCGAGCTGTGGAGCGCCTGTGCGACCATCGCCCGGCCCGCCGCGTCGATGCCGACCCAATTGCCGTGCAGCGCGATCTCAAGCCCGCGTTCGGCGCGGAACTCGGGGTTCGCGCGCCAGCCCACATCGGCCAGCAGGCAGGCAGCGTGGCGCAGCCGCTCCAGCTCGGGCGGCTCGCCCTCGAACAGCGGCTCGATCCATTCGTTCAGCAGGTCGCCATGCTCGGGAAAGCGCCCGAGCCGCTGGCCCTCGTCACGCGCCGCGACGATCAGCGGGTCCTCGCGCCGCTGCTCGTCGTTCAGCCGCGCGAACAACAGGCCTTCGCGCAGACCATAGGCCGACACGATCGTCTGATCGCTGCCGAGATGCTTGAGCACGCTCGAAAGCAGAGCCGTGGCATCGCCCAGCGTCGCGACGCGTGCCCCCGACATGTTGGGGATGCTCCGCAGCTTGCCCTTGGCGACATGGCTGATCGTGCGGCCAAGCCGCGTCACCTGCTCGGCGGAGATCGGATATTGGTGGATGATCGGCAGGGAATAGTCGGTCAGGTGCATGTCGAGCCGCGCCAGCGCGCGCCACGATCCACCGACGAGGTAGAAGGGCAGATCCTTGCCCCTGCCCTTCCAACCGGCCTCGGCGATCAGCTTGCCGACGCGACGGTCGAGCGTACCCTGCGGCTTGGCGCGGATCGCAGCCAGCCGCAGCACGCCGAGCGGGAAGGACACGCGGTCGGTCACCGTACCCGCCACCACGCGCACAAGCTCCAGCGATCCACCGCCCAGGTCGCCGACAATCCCGTCGGCATCGGGAATGCCCGAAAGCACGCCGAGGCCCGAGGCCATCGCCTCCTCCTGCCCCGACAGGAGTTCGACTTCGAGGCCGAGGCGATTGGCGGTGTCGATGATCTCCTGCCCGTTCGATGCGTCGCGCACCGCGGCGGTGGCGACAACGCGGAGCTCGTCGACCTGCATCTCGCGCGAGAGCGCCGCGAAGCGGGCCAGCGCGGCCCGCGCCATCGCCAGCGATGCGGCATCGATCGCACCGGTTTCGTTGAGGGAACGGCCGAGCCCGGCCATTACCTTCTCGTTGAACAGGATCGCGGGCAATCGCGCCGCGCCCTGATAGACGACGAGGCGGATCGAGTTGGAACCGATATCGATGATCGCGACCCGATATGGCGCTGTCGCGCGATCGGCGCGCGGCTTGCGGAAGGGCAGCGTGTTCATTTGCGCTTCTTCGAACGCTTCAGGGTGAGTTTCGGCACCGAACGGCTGCTCTTCTCCAGCGCCGCGCCACGACCGGACAGCGACGGATTGGTCATGAAATAGCGATGCAGGTTGAACGGAGTCTCACCCGGATCGACGCGCGTATAATGGCCATCCGGCTTCAATTCCCAGCTCTGTTCATTGTCGATCAGGTTCGCGACCATCACTTGGTCGACGATCTGGTCGTGTACCGTGCGGTTGCGGATCGGCAGCATATATTCGACGCGGCGATCGAAATTGCGCTGCATCCAGTCGGCGGACGAGATGAACACTTTCGCGCCGTCATTCGGCAGCGCCTTGCCGCCGCCGAACACCCAGATACGGCTATGTTCGAGAAAACGGCCGACGATCGATTTGACGCGGATATTGTCCGACATGCCCGGCACGCCGGGGCGGAGGCAGCAGATGCCGCGGATGACCAGTTCGATCTCCACGCCCGCATTGCTGGCTTCGTACAGTTTCTCGATGATCGCGGGATCGACCAGCGAATTCATCTTGGCCCACAGCACCCCGGGATGGCCCGCGCGGACATGGGCGATCTCCTCGTCGATCAGCTCCATAAGGCGCGGTCTCAGATCGCGCGGCGAGATGCCGAGCAGCTCCAACCCATGCGGCTCGACATAGCCGGTGACATAATTGAACACCTTCGCCGCATCGCGCCCGATGCGGGGGTCAGCGGTGAAGAAGCTCAGATCGGTATAGATGCGGGCAGTGATCGGATGGTAATTGCCGGTGCCGAAGTGGCAATAGGTGCGGAAGCCATTGCCCTCGCGCCGCACGACCATCGAAATCTTGGCGTGGGTCTTCCAGTCGATGAAGCCATAGACGACCTGTACCCCGGCGCGCTCCAGCGCGGTTGCCCAGTAAAGATTCTGTTCCTCGTCGAACCGCGCCTTCAGCTCGACCACCGCCGTCACCGACTTGCCTGCCTCGGCCGCGGCGATCAGCGCATTGATGACCGCGGACTGCTTGCCCGCGCGGTACAGCGTCTGCTTGATCGCGACCACATCGGGATCGGCCGCCGCCTGCCCCAGGAACGAGAGCACCACGTCGAAGCTCTCATAGGGATGGTGGACAACGATGTCCTTTGCCCGGATCGCGGCGAAACAATCGCCGCCATATTCCCGGATTCGCTCGGGAAAACGCGGCGTATAGGATTGGAATTTGAGGTCCGGCCGATCCTCGTCGACCAGCATCGACAGGTCGCCCACGCCGAGGAAACCGCCAGTCTCGGTCAGCAGCGCCTCGCTGCCGCCCAGTTCCTCCAGCAGCACCGCTTCCAGCGCCGCGTCGATCCCGTCTTCCATCTCGAGACGGATGACGCGGCCCCGCCGCCGGCGCTTGATCGCGCTGCGGAAGGTCATGACGAGGTCCTCGGCTTCTTCCTCGATTTCGATGTCGCTGTCCCGCAGCACGCGGAATGCCGCCGAGCCGAGCACATCATATCCGGGGAACATCAGGTGCGAGAAGCGCTTGAGCATCGTCTCGACCGTGACGTAGCGCGCGACCCGCTTGCCCGGCAGGCGAACGAAGCGCGGCATGGTGGTCGGCAGCAGGACCAGCTCGCGGATCGGCTCATGGTCCGACTGGCGGACCAGATCGAAGATCACGCTCGATCCCTGATTGGGGATGAACGGGAAGGGATGCGCGGGATCGAGCGCCTGCGGGGTCAGGATGGCGAAGATCTGCTCGCGGAAATGATTCTCCAGCCATTTCTCGACTTCGCCGTCGATCTGGCCCTGGTCGAGCACCTCGATCCCGGTTTCGGCCAGTTCGGCGCGGATCCGGGTCCATACCGATTGCTGGCTGTCCGCCAGCACTTCGGCCTCGGCGACGATCGCCTCGAGCTGCTGCTCGGGCGTCAGCCCGTCGACCGAGCGCGCCTCGACCTTCTGCATATGCTGACCCATCAGCCCGGCGACGCGGACCATGAAGAACTCGTCGAAATTGCTGCCCGAGATCGAAAGGAAGCGCAGCCGCTCGAGCAAGGGATGGGCGCGGTTGGACGCTTCCTCCATCACCCGGCGATTGAAGGCGAGCCAGCTCAGCTCGCGGTTGAAATAGCGTTTTCCCTCCAGTGGATCGGAGAGCGCCTCGTCCACATTCTCGGCGATCGTCGGTACGGCGGTCGTCATTGCGTCTCGCTTTCGGATTCGGCCAGCAGGCCGGCGCGAATCAGTGTGGCGCGGGAATGTGTAATTGATAATCGCGGGCTGCGTCGCTCGTGCGCGTCGTTTTCCAGCGCATCCGCGACCCGAATCAGCGCAACATGCGATCGTTCGACCCGTTTTGTGAGCCATGCGATCAGTTCGGGTGGCGCAACCAGCAGGCGGCGCTCAAAGAATTTGTTGAGCAGCAGCGGCACCAGCGCGTCGTCCGGCGGCTGCAACGTCAGCAGCGGCGTGGCGGCCATGCGCGAGCGCAGATCGGGCAGCTTCACCGGCCACAATTCCTCGGTGACGATCAGCAGCGGCTTGTGATCGGCCTGCGCCTTGTTCCACGCATGGAAGATCGCGGTCTCGCTCACCCGATCGGCATCGTCGATGAAATTGCCCTCGGTCTTCGCCGCGAAGATGCGCGCGAGCAGGCTCTTGCCCGATTTGCGCGGGCCGATCAGCAGCCCGGCCATCACCGGCCACGTCGCCCAGCGCTCGAGCATCTGCACCGCGCGTGCATTGGACTCGCCGACAAGGAACTCCGTCTCGCTCGTCTCGGGAATGACGAGCGGCAGCGCGAGCTGGCTCATTCGCTCTTCGGGCTACCCGATGGCGCGGGGCTCGGCGCGTTGCCGCCGCCACCGCCACCCGGCCGCCGGATGCGAAGCACGCCCGGCCCTTCCTGAACCTGCCAGCCGCGTCCTTCCAGCGCCGCGCGCAGGCTGCCGATCGGTCCGTCGTAGCGAACACTCATCACCGAGACGCCACCCAGCGCGACGCTGGTGGAGCTGGCGCTGCGGACGCCGGGAACGCCGCGCAGGCCCGATTCGGCTGCGTTGAACGCAGTCGCGGTCGGCGTTTCGACCTGAACGGTGAAGCTGGCCGTCGTATCGGTCGCTCCCGGCGTGGGCGTGGGCGTCGCTGCCTCTTCGGGCGTTTCCTCTTCCACCGGCTTTTCCTCCGGCGGACGATAGGCGAGCAGATGATCGGTCTTCAGTGCACCGCTGGCAAGCGCCGCCTGATAGGCCTGGTCGATCCGCTGGATGCCCTGATCGAGCATCGAATCGAGACCCGCCGCATTGTCGACGCGCAACGCGAACTGGGTGACGCGGATCTTGTCCGGCCCGTGGCTGGCGGTGAAGATCGCCGTCACCGGGCCGCCCGGATAGTCCGGACGCAGCTGAACCTCGGCGACCAGCACGTCGATCGCGCCATATTGATCGACGATCGCACGCCACCAGCCGCGCCCGCGCCGGCCGATCTGCCCGGCATTGATCAGCAGCGAGTCTGCGCTGCCGCCGCGCGGGCGGACATAATCGATCGTGCTGTTCGAACTGCGGAACCGCGTCCACGCGCTGGCCCATGCCGTCTGGCGTTCGAACACGCGGCCGGTGCCGCCCGACCATTCGACCGGAATCAGCAGCATCGGCGCCGAGCGCGAAACCGTGCTGGCCACACCGAGGATCGCCCCGGCCTTGCCGCGATCGAACAGGACGCCCAGCCGCGCGATGTAGCGATTGGGCCCGATCTGCTCATGTTCGACGACGATGCCGGTCACCAGCGCATCGAGCGCCGAATCGGACAGGCTGCTCGCCTTGCCGCCCAGCCGCTTCGACAGCATTTCCCAGCCCTTGCGCTGCGCCACGCGCCAGCCGCCCTGCCGGGCCGCCTCGGCATTCGCACCGCGCACGTCGACCATCACGCCGGAGACTTCGAAGCTGGCCGGATCGGTCGAGGCGGTGCCGGCCTTGCCGGTTTTGGTGCCGCCACGCTGCGCCATCACGCCGCCGGCAGCCCCCGCGATCAGCACGGCGGCAGCGAAACCATAGACGAAAGAAGAGCGGCGACGGATCATTCCGCGCCCTTTTGGCGAAGCGGGCGTGGAATTCCAAGCGCGATGTCGCTAAGCGCGCGCCATGAGCGACCCCGAAAGCTACACTTACGCCCAGGCAGGCGTGTCCATCGAAGCCGGCAACGCGCTGGTCCGCGCCATCGCGCCCCTCGCCCGTTCGACCCGCCGCCCCGGCGCGGATGCCGATCTCGGCGGGTTCGGCGGCGTCTTCGACCTGAAGGCCACCGGCTACAAGGATCCGCTGCTCGTCGCCGCGAACGACGGCGTCGGCACCAAGCTGAAGCTGGCGATCGAGAGCGGCCGCCACGAAGGCGTCGGGATCGATCTCGTCGCGATGTGCGCCAACGATCTGATCGTGCAGGGCGCCGAACCGCTGTTCTTCCTCGATTATTATGCCAGCGGAAAGCTCGACCAGCAGGTCGCGCAGACCGTCATCGCGTCGATCGCCGAAGGCTGCCGTCAGGCCGGCTGCGCGCTGATCGGCGGCGAGACCGCCGAGATGCCGGGCATGTATTCGGACGGCGACTACGATCTGGCCGGTTTCTGCGTCGGTGCGGTCGAGCGCGAGAATTTGCTCGACGGATCGAAGGTTGCGGCTGGCGATGTGATCCTCGGCCTCGCATCGGCAGGCGTTCACTCGAACGGCTTCTCGCTGGTCCGCCGCCTCGCCGCGGACAAGGGCTGGAAGCTCGACCGCCCTGCATTGTTCGATCAGGACGTGATCCTGATCGACGCGCTGATGGCGCCGACCAAAATCTATGTGAAGAGCCTGCTGCCTTCGGTGCAGGCCGGTCTGGTCCACGGCCTCGCCCACATCACCGGTGGCGGCCTGCTGGAGAATATCCCGCGCGTCCTGCCCGCCAATTGCCATGCCACCGTCGATGCCGATGCGTGGGACCAGCCGCGGCTGATGGCGTTCCTGCAGGCGCAGGGCAATATCGAGCCCGAAGAGATGGCCCGCACCTTCAACTGCGGCATCGGCATGGCGGTGATCGTGAGCGCGGATAATGTGACTGCGGTCACGGAAGCGCTGCAAGCTGCTGGCGAAACGGTGTTTTCGATCGGCACCGTCTCCGAAGGCCAGCGCGGCTGTACCGTGAAGGGCAGCGACGAAACCTGGGGCGGCCGGGGCGACTGGATCGCGACGCACAATCAATAATCCACCGTTCGCCCTGAGCTTGTCGAAGGGCAGTCCTCCTTCTCTCCCGAGGCAGGAAGAAAGAACGGTGCTTCGACAAGCTCAGCACGAACGGATGTCTGGAATGAAGCGCAAGGTAGGCATCCTCATCTCAGGCCGCGGCTCGAACATGATGTCGCTGGTCGAAGCGTCGCGGACGCCCGACTCGCCTTATGAAGTGGTGCTGGTCGCCAGCGACAAGCCCGACGCCGCCGGACTCGCATGGGCGAAGGAACAGGGCGTCCCGACCTTCGCGCATTCGCCCAAGGGCATTCCCAAGGCCGAATATGAAGCTGCGATCGACGCGGCGCTGCGTGAGGCCGGCGTCGAGGTGATCGCGCTGGCGGGCTATATGCGCCTCGTCTCCGACGCGTTCGTCGAGCGCTGGCGCGGGCGGATCGTCAATATCCACCCCTCGCTGCTGCCGCTGTACAAGGGCCTCGACACGCATCGCCGCGCGCTGGTGGCGGGCGACATGGAGGCCGGCTGCTCGGTCCATATCGTCACCGAGGAACTCGATGGCGGCGAAGTGCTCGGCCAGGCGCGCATTCGGATCGAAGCGCGCGATACGCCGGAAACGCTTGCCGAACGCGTGCTGAAGGAGGAGCATCGGCTCTATCCCAAAGTCCTTGCGGAGTTCGTATGCCGCTTAGCCCCGACCGTGACGCCATCCTGACCAAAGTCCGCGATCTGGCGCTGGCCCTTCCCGAAAGCGAGGAGCGGCCGAGCCATATGCAGCCGACCTTCTTCGCCGCGGGCAAGATGTTCGCGCAGTTCCGTCACGATCATCATGGCGACGACCGCACCGTGGTGATCGTCAAGACCGGCGATCCCGAGGAAGCCGTTTCGCTGATCGAGAGCATGCCCGATCTGTACAGCCGCCCGGCCTATTTCCGCGCCGGTTGGGTCTCGATCAATCTCGAGCCCGAGGACACCGATTGGGACCATGTCGGCGACCGGATCGCGCGCAGCTGGGAACTGGTCGCCCCGCGCCGCTTGCTCGAGGCCGGTGGGCGCTGATTTTCGGGGATATTTTCGGTTGCCCGCAAGTTGTTTCCACCAGCCCGGCAGTCCGCCGCGCGAAAGGAACCAACCATGACAGAGGCAGGCCACTCGATCGAGACAAAGGCTATTCCCGGTGTCGCCAGCGCCGAAGGCGGACAGGTGATCCTCGACGGTCCGAACGGAGTCGCGATCACCATGACGCCCGATGCGGCGGAAGGCACCGCCCGAAGTCTGCTCGTCGCCGCCGAAGTGGCGAAGCATCAGGAGCCGGGAGCCTAAAATCTTGCGTGGTCGCCACCGCCCCCGCCATAGAGGGGTCAGATGATCAAGGTTGCCAGTTACAACATGCGCAAGTCGATCGGTACCGATCGGCGGCGCCGGCCCGAACGCACGCTGCAAGTGCTGTGCGAGATCGGCGCGGACGTGGTCGCGCTGCAGGAAGCGGATCGCCGGTTCGGCACGCGCGCCGCGGTGATGACGTCACACCTGCTGCTCGAGCATAGCCCGTACAAGGCAATCTCGTTCGGCGCACGCGCGGCCAGCATGGGCTGGCACGGCAATGCGCTGCTGGTGCCGAAGGACGCCGAGGTCGTCGATTACGAGCAGATCCACCTGCCTGCGCTGGAGCCGCGCGGCGCGGTGATGGCCGATATCCGGATCAAGGGGACCACCTACCGCTTCGTCGGGATGCATCTCGACCTGTCCGGCCTGTGGCGGCGGCGGCAGGCGCACGCGATCATCACGCACATCCAGTCGAGCACGCATCAGCGCCCGACGGTACTGATGGGCGACCTGAACGACTGGACCGCCGGATCGGGCTGTCTCAAGGATTTCGCCAATCATTACACCTTCGCCGAGACGGGACGGAGCTTCCATGCGCGCCGGCCGGTCGCGAAGCTCGACCGGATCATGGCGACGCCGGACCTGCGCATCACTTCGGCCGGGGTGCATGACAGCCCGGCATCGCGTACAGCCTCGGATCATCTCCCCATCTGGGCGACGGTGGAGCAGGCCTGAGCGTGACGACGATCCATGAGCGCGAGCTGCGGCTCGCACTGGTTTGCTACGGCGGCATCAGTCTCGCCGTATATATGCACGGCATCAGCAAGGAGATCTGGCACCTCGCCCGCGCCAGCCGCGCTGCGCGCGACGGCGATACGCCCAGGACCGGCAGCGAAGGCGTGTATCACGCGATGCTGGGCGAGATTCAGGAAACCACCGGCGTCCGGCTTCGCGTGCTGGTCGACATCATCGCCGGTGCGAGTGCAGGCGGCATCAACGCAGTGTTCCTCGCGCAGGCGATCGCCACGGGCCAGTCGCTCGATCCGCTGACCGATCTGTGGATGGAGCATGCCGATGTCGAAGCGCTGCTCGCCCCCAGCCAGCGCCCGTCGCACAAGCTCGCCAAATTCTGGGCGATCCCGCTGGCGTGGATGGTCGCCAATCGCAGCAAGACGGTCGAGGCGACGGTCGAAGCCGCCGCGCGCGACGAAGTCCGGCTGAAGCTGGAGAAGTTCGTCCGCTCGCGCTGGTTCGAGCCGCCCTTCGGGGGCAAACAACTGCTCCACACCATCCTCGACGCGTTCGACGCGATGGCGAAGGCCCCGGCGGACAAAAGACTGCTGCCCGAGGGCCAGCCGCTCGATCTGTTCGTGACCGTCACCGATTTCCGCGGCCATGCCGAGCGGCTCCGCCTCAACTCCCCGCCGGAAGTGATGGAGACCGAGCATCGCCTCGTCTTCTCCTTCACCGATCATGGCGTGGCGAGCGAAGGCGAGTTCGCGCATGGCTGCGAGCTGGCCTTTGCCGCGCGGGCCACGTCGAGCTTCCCCGGCGCCTTCCCGCCCTTCACCGTCGCCGAGATGGACGAAGCGGTGAAGGAACGCGGCGCGAAATGGCCGGGCCGCGATGCGTTCCTCGAACATGCCTTGTCGCACCAGTGGCACGACAATCGCGCCGAGAAGGCGGTGCTGATCGACGGGTCGGTCCTCGCCAATGCGCCGTTCCGGCCCGCGATCGAAGCGCTGCGCGAGCGCCCGGCGCGGCGTCAGGTCGACCGCCGCTTCGTGTTCATCGATCCGTTCCCCGACGGCCGTCTGGCGCTGTACGGCGAGAAGACCGAGACGCCGGGCTTCTTCCAGACGATCATCGGCGCGCTTTCCGAACTGCCCCGCGAACAGCCGATCCGCGACAATCTGGAGGAGATCGCGGCGCGATCGAACCGGATCGAGCAGATGCTGGCGATCATCGGCGAAATCCGCACCGAAGTGGAAACTCAGGTCGAGGCGTTGTTCGGCTACACATTGTTCATGGACTATCCGACGCCCAAGCGGCTCGCGGCATGGCGCCGGCGCGCCCAGATCGCGGCGGCGGCCAAGGCGGGATACGGGCACACCGCCTATGGCTTGCTCAAGGTCAATGGCGCGATCGATCGCACCGCGCGCCTGCTCTACCAGATCGGCGACCGTCATGGGCCGGAGCGGCTGCGCGAAATCCGCGATCTGGTGGCCAGATCGGTGCGCGAGCGCGGCCAGTCGCAATTCGGTGCCACCCAATCCAACGGCGCCAGCCCCGAGACGCTGGAATTCCTGCGCGCGCACGATCTGGGCTTCCGGATCCGGCGCTTGCGGCTCCTCGCCCGCCGCCTGACCGATATCGACCTGCCCGGATCGCATGCCGAACTGCTGCCCATGCGCGAGGCGATCTATGATTCGCTGGCCGCCTATCTGGAGTGCAAGCGCGCCGACACTTTCTCCGATCTCAAGCCGTTGGTGCGCGATCTGAGCGAGGATGCCGGGCCGCTGCTTGACGAAGTGGCGGCGCGAATGGGCCTCAAGGCGCTAGACGCCGCCACCGACGCGCGGCTGTCGGAGGGGTTCAGCCAGCTTTCGCGCGAACTGCGCCGCCCGCTGCTGCTCGCGCATCTCGGCTTCCCCTTCTTCGACATCGCAACCCTGCCGATCCTGCAGGGCGAGGGCGTGGACGAGTTCGACCCGATCCGCGTCGATCGGATCGCGCCGGACGACGCCTGCGCGATCCGATCCGGCGGGGCGAAGGAGACGCTGAAGGGCATCCAGTTCAACAGCTTCGGCGCGTTCTTCAGCCGCGCCTATCGCGAGAACGACTATCTGTGGGGCCGCCTCCACGGCGCGGACCGGCTGGTGGACATCATCCTGTCCACCCTGCCCCCTTCGAACTGCCTGCCCCAGACCCGCATCGCCGAGATCAAGAAGGCCGCGTTCCACGCGATCCTCGACGAAGAGGAGCCGCGGCTGAAGGCCGTGCCGGGCCTGTTCGACGAGCTGAGAGCAGAGATCGGCTGAACCTCCTTCTCCCCTTGTGGGAGAAGGAAGGGGCCCGCTCGCGAAGCGAGTGGGAAGGATGAGGGGGACTGAGTCTCACTCCCCTCACCCTTCCGCGAACTTCGTTCGCTCCCTCCCTCTCCCACAAGGGGAGAGGGAACGCTGGTCAAATTGACCCACCCGTCCTAAGCTCGTTTCGCTCAAGGTCGCGAAGGAAGGGAGCGGAATGCGGTTTCTGAAGGTGCTGTTCTGGCTGTTGCTGGGCGGCCTCGTCGCGGCCTTCGTGATCTACAACGGCAATGAACGCGTCGCCATCCACCTGTGGGGCGGACTGATCGCCGATTTCAGCCTGCCAGTGATGCTGATCCTCGTCTTCCTGCTGGGCTTCCTGCCGATGCTGCTCGCCTATCACGGCCTGCGCTGGCGCAGCCGCCAGCGGATCGCCGGACTGGAGCGCGCGCTGACCGATATCCGCGCGGTGACGCCCCCGGCCCCGACCGCCGCGCCCGAAGCAATTCCCGCGCCGGCCGCAGCCCCCGCTACCAGCCTGTTCCCGGAGCAGGGCGCATGAGCACGCCGCTCTACGTCGCGCTCGACACCCCCGATCTGGAACGCGCCAAGGCGCTGGCCACCCGCGTGCGCAAGCATGTCGGCGGGATCAAGCTGGGCCTCGAATTCTTCATGGCCAATGGCCGCCACGGCGTCCACGAAATGGCCGAGATCGGCTTGCCGATCTTCCTCGACCTGAAGTTCCACGACATTCCCAACACCGTCGGCAAGGCGATCCAGGCGCTGCGTCCGCTCAATCCGGCGATCCTGACGGTCCACGCCGCCGGCGGCCGATCGATGATGGAAGACGCCAAGGCCGCTGCGCCCAGCGGCACCAAGGTGGTCGCGGTGACCATGCTCACCAGCCTCGATTCGAGCGACCTGACCTCAATCGGCCTCGCGCCGGACCCGCACGAGCAGGTGATGCGCCTGACCGAACTGGCCCGCGAATCGGGCGTGGACGGCATCGTCTGCTCGGGCGCAGAAGTCGCCGCCGCGAAGAAGCTGTGGCACGACGGGTTCTTCGTCGTCCCCGGCGTCCGCCCCGCGGACGGGCCTGTGGGCGATCAGAAGCGCGTGGTCACGCCGCGCGCCGCGCTCGACGCCGGTGCGTCGATCCTCGTGGTCGGCCGCCCGATCACGCAGGCCGAAGATCCGGACCTCGCCGCACGCGCGATCGAAGCGACGCTTTGATGAAGGCCCTGCTCGCGATCGGGATCGCAGCGCTCACGATCGCGGCGGCACCGCAGGATGCGGAGCGCCCGATCGAGCTGAAGGGCAAGTGTGAGCTCAATGCGACGCTGCCCAACATGATGAAGCAGCGCGACGGCGCGGAACGGGTGACGACTGTGGAATGCGATCGCGTCGTCATCCATCCGGGCAAGCAGGCCGTGTTCTACAAGGGCGGCAAACCGGTCGCCACGTTCGAGGGCCATGCGGGCGACCAGACCGATATCACGATGGATCGCGTCTCGATCGGCGGATCGGCGCCCGCCGCGACCAGCAACGGACGCTGCCGCATCTACAAAAACGACAATCTGGGCGAGCTGATGATGCTCTGCTTCGCGGTCTATCGCGAAGGATCGAGCACGCTCGGCGCCGTCGCGACCTTCAGCGCACCGACGCGCTGAGGCCGCCGCTCCCGCGGCCTACTGCACCTTCATCGCACGCCCTTCGGCGATCGGGATCTCGGAACCATAGGATTTTGCCGGGGCGGCCTGACGTTCGCAGATGATGTCGCTCGTCTTCAGGCCGTTGGCGCCGGACGTCGGGGTCCAGGTGCGGGTGCCTGCTCCCGATCCCGTCTGCTTTCCGCTGGCATCGTAGAGCCAGATGAATTCGGTCCGGAATCGCGGCTGGGTGCAATCCACCGTCATGCGAAAGCGGAAGGCGTCCACGCCGTCCCGCGATTCCGGGTAGATCATCGCAAGATCCGCAGTCCGGACACCGTCATCGCCGGGAACGACGCTCTTGGCGTCCAAGAATACCGCTCCGCCGCCACTCTCCTTGTCGAGGAAGCGCCAGTCCTGCGCCTGAGCCGGCGCGGCCAGTGCGATGCCCGCAAGGATACATGCCGTCCGAATCATGATTTTGCCCCTCTGTGTCCCGACACGCATATCGCACGGCACGATGCGCTCCTATAGGCTGGCGTGATGCACAAGGTTCCCGACATCCGCCCCGCCACGCGAGACGACCTCCCTGCGCTCCATCCGGTGATCGAGCGCGCCTATCGCGGCGACACCGCCCGCGCGGGCTGGACCCACGAGGCGGACCTGCTGAGCGATCAGCGCACCGATCTCGACACGTTGCGCGGGCTGATCGACGATCCCGCCAGCCGCCTGCTGATCGCGCGCGACGGCGATACCGTGCTCGGCTGCGTCAATGTGCAGGATCGCGGAGAGGGCATCGCCTATCTCGGCCTGCTCTGCGTCGATCCCGAGCTTCAGGCCGGCGGCATCGGCAAGCATCTGGTCGCTGCCGCCGAAGCCGAGGCGCGCGAGAGCTTCGGCGCAACCGCGATGGAAATGACCGTTATCGACCAGCGCACCGAGCTGATCGCTTACTACGAGCGGCGCGGCTACGCTGCGTCCGGCGAGCGCCGCGACTTCCCCGTGCCGGTGACGCCGCCCTTATTCATGACGGTGCTGGTCAAGCCACTGGGCTAAGGCTCCATGCTCAATTGGAAGTCGGGCTAATAGATTGGGATTCTAAGACAATCCCTCTCTCTTGATGGTCACCCCCACCCCACCCTCCCCCATCAAGGGGGAGGGCTGATCGCCCTTTCCATCTGCACCGCATCTAATTGAGGTCTGACCCTAAGCCGCCCAGTTACTTCGGCGAGGCCGGGGAACCGATCAGCGAACGGCCATGAGCGATCGGCGGCGCGCTTCCGTGGCTCTCCGCCGCCAGTTTCGCACCCTTGCACACGATGTCGAAGGCCGGGCGATAGAGGCCGTTCGACGCAATCTCGTTCCAGCGCGGATCGGATCCGACGTCCTGCACGACCTTGCCCGAGCCATCATAGCTCGTGGCGTTCAGACCGTGCCAGCGTTCGGTGCTGCAGTCATATTCCATCTGCGCCGCCACGCCGCTCGCATCGCCGGGCAAGCCGTTCATCATCAGGAAGATCGTGGCGCTGGGATGCGGATTCCCGCTGGTGATGCTGCCCGCGTCGATGAAGACCACGGCGTCCTTGTCGTCGCTGACCGAAAGCAGGCGCCAGTCCTGCGCCTGAGCCGCGACCGGCGCCATCAGCGCCGCAGCCAGCAAGATCGCTCGAATCATCCACGCCCTCCCCGATGGCGCGAGGCTAGTCCAGCTTCCACCCCGCGCAAGCCATTCTGCGTTCCCATGACCGATGCTTGCCCCTATGGGCCACGCCATGCCGGTTACCGCCAAGATCTGTGGCCTTTCGACGCCCGAAACGCTCGACGCCGCGATCGGCGGCGGGGCGAGCCATGTCGGCTTCGTGTTCTTCCCGCCCTCCCCGCGCAATCTCGACTTCGCGCAGGCGCGCGGGCTTGCGGCGCGGGTGCCGTCGCATGTCGGCAAGGTCGGGGTGTTCGTCGATCCCGACGATGCTGTGCTGGAAGCGGCGTTGCCCGCGATCGACGCGGTCCAGCTCCACAAGGTGACGCCCGAGCGGGCCGCCGCGGTCCGGGCGCGCGTGCCGGTATGGGTCGCGGTCGCGGTCAAGACGCGCGCGGACCTGAACGCCGCGGCCGCCTTTCACGGCGCGGCCGACCGCATCCTGTATGACGCGAAGACGCCGGATAACGCGAAGCTGCCCGGGGGCATGGGCCTGCGCTTCGACTGGACACTGCTGCAGGGCTTTCGCCACCCGCTGCCTTGGGCGCTCTCCGGGGGTCTCGACCCGGCCAATGTCGCCGAAGCGATCCGGATCACCGGCGCGACGCTGGTGGACGTTTCTTCAGGTGTCGAATCCGCTCCGGGTATCAAGGATGTGGACAAGATCGCCGCATTCCTTAAGGCGGTTTCGCAATGAAGACGCTGATCCTGCCGGCCACGCACACCGCGATTCGATGGCGCTGATCGCTTGAAGCGACCCGACCACCGTATCGAGAGACAGCGACCATGACCGATTCCATCACCCTGCCCAATTCGCTCCGCAACCTGCCTGACGAGCGCGGCCATTTCGGCCAGTTCGGCGGCCGCTTCGTCGCCGAGACGCTGATGCCGCTGATCCTCGATCTGGAGCGCGAATATCGCGCGGCGAAGACCGACCCGGCGTTCCAGGCCGAGTTCGACGATCTGCTCGAACATTATGTCGGCCGCCCCAGCCCGCTTTATTATGCCGAGCGGCTGACGGAACATTATCGCGACGGCGCGCCCGCGGGCATGGGTGCGAAAATCTATTTCAAGCGCGAAGAGCTGAATCACACCGGCGCGCACAAGATCAACAATTGCATCGGCCAGATCCTGCTCGCCCGCCGCATGGGCAAGACGCGGATCATCGCGGAGACGGGTGCGGGCCAGCATGGCGTGGCCACCGCCACCGTCGCCGCGCGCTTCGGCCTGCCGTGCACGATCTTCATGGGCGCGGTCGACGTCGCGCGGCAGCAGCCCAACGTGTTCCGCATGAAGCTGCTCGGCGCCGAAGTGGTGCCGGTCACCAGCGGCGCGCAGACGCTGAAGGATGCGATGAACGAAGCGCTTCGCGACTGGGTCGCGAACGTCCACGACACCTTCTACATCATCGGCACCGCCGCCGGCCCGCACCCCTATCCCGAACTGGTCCGCGACTTTCAGAGCGTGATCGGCACCGAAGCCCGCGCGCAGATCCGGAAGGCCGAGGGCAAGCTGCCCGACCTGCTGATCGCGGCCGTGGGCGGCGGATCGAACGCGATCGGCCTGTTCCATCCCTTCCTCGACGATGCCGACGTCGCGATGATCGGCGTCGAAGCCGCGGGACATGGCGTCGAGACCGGCCAGCACGCGGCAAGCCTGAACGGCGGCGTTCCCGGCATCCTGCACGGCAACCGCACCTATCTGCTCCAGGACGAAGACGGCCAGATCACCGAGGCGCATTCGATCTCGGCCGGCCTCGACTATCCCGGCATCGGCCCCGAACATAGCTGGCTGCACGAGAGTGGCCGGGTGACGTATGAGCCGATCACCGACACGCAGGCCCTCGACGCGTTCCAGCTCTGCTGCAAGCTGGAGGGGATCATCCCCGCGCTGGAAAGCTCGCACGCACTGGCGGCATTGGAAACCAACGCACTGAAATATCGTGACGATCAGATCATCATCGTCAACGTCTCGGGCCGCGGCGACAAGGACATCTTCACCGTCGCCGAGGCGCTCGGGGTAAAGCTGTGAGCATTCGTACCCGGCGCCATATCCGCCGCCGCGCCGATCTTCCGCCGGTGCCTTATCACCGCTGGATCCGGCCGGTGGCGACTTTCGTCATCCTGCTCGGGATCGGCGTGGTGGTTCCGGCGATGTATTTTCGCGGCGCGCAATGGACCGGCATCGCCGGCGGCGTGCTGTTCGCCGTGATCGCCACTGCGCTCGTGGAAGTTGTCCGCTCGCGCAAATCCAGCCGCAAGCCTCGCCGAAAGCGCCCCGCATGAGCACGCGTCTCTCCGCCGCCTTTGCCAAGGGGCATCCCGCCCTGGTCTGCTTCATCACCGCCGGTGATGGCGACACCGCCGCCAATCTCGACGCGCTGGTTGCCGGCGGGGCGGACGTGATCGAGCTGGGCATGCCCTTCACCGATCCGATGGCCGATGGCCCGGCGATTCAGGCTGCCAATCTGCGCAGTCTGGCCAAGGGCACCCGCACCGTCGACGTGCTCGCCATCGCCAGCGCCTTCCGCCAGCGTCACCCGGAAACCCCGCTGGTGCTGATGGGCTATGCCAATCCGATGACCGTGCGCGGGCCGGACTGGTTCGCCGGCGCCATCGCCGAAGCCGGCGTGGACGGCGTGATCTGTGTCGACATCCCGGCGGAGGAAGACGACAGCCTCGGCGCGAGCCTGCGCGCCGCTGGTGTCGCCAATATCCGCCTCGCCACGCCGACCACCGACATCGCCCGCCTGCCCGCTGTGCTCGATGGCGCCAGCGGGTTCCTCTATTACGTCTCGGTCGCCGGCATCACCGGGCTCCAGCAAGCGGCGCAGGACAGCATCGAAAGCGCGGTCGGCCGGCTCAAGTCCGCCACGGACCTGCCCGTCGCGGTCGGCTTCGGCGTACGCACGCCCGATCAGGCCGCCGCCATCGCCCGCGTGGCGGACGGCGTCGTGGTCGGCTCCGCGATCATCGAAATCATCGCCGAACATGGCGAGGGTGCGCCGGAACCCGTTCGCGCCTATATCCATTCGCTCAAGTCGGCGATCGTCGCCGCCAAGGAAGTCGCATGACCTGGATCTCACGCGTCCGCAACGCGCTCGCCTATGTCACCAAGCGGGAGACGCCCGACAATCTCTGGCACAAGTGCAAGGGATGCGGGACGATGGTGTTCCTCAAGGAGCTCGAGGAAAACCAGAGCGTCTGCCCGCATTGCGATTTCCATGAGCGCATCGGCCCGGCCGAACGCTTCGAAGCGCTGTTCGACGAAGGCTATACCGTCCTTCCCAGCCCGAAGGTCGCCGAGGATCCGCTGCGGTTCCGCGACCAGAAGCCCTATCCGGTCCGCCTGAAGGCCGCGCGCACCGCAACCGGCGAGAGCGACGCGTTCATCAACGCCAGCGGCACGATCCTCGGCCGCCGTGCGGTGATCGGCGTGCAGGATTTCGCCTTCATGGGCGGATCGATGGGCCAGGCCGTGGGCGAAGCGTTCATCGCCGGCGTCGAAGCCGCGATCGGCGCCCGCGCGCCATACATTGTCTTCACCGCATCGGGCGGCGCGCGGATGCAGGAAGGCATCCTGTCGCTGATGCAGATGCCGCGCACCACCGTGGCGATCGAGATGCTCCACGACGCGGGCCTGCCCTATATCGTTGTGCTGACCGATCCGACCTCGGGCGGCGTGATGGCCGCCTATGCGATGCTGGGCGATGTCCAGATCGCCGAACCGCGCGCCACCCTCGCCTTCACCGGCCGCCGCGTGATCGAGAACACGATCCGCGAAAAGCTGCCCGACGATTTCCAGACCTCGGAATATTATTACGATCACGGGCTGGTCGATATGGTCACCCATCGCAAGCAGCTGCGCGAGACGCTGGGTCAGTTGATCGGCCTGCTGTGCGAGGCGAAGAAGGCGGCCTGATCTTCTTGAGCCTCTCCTCTTCAGAGGAGGGGTTGGGGTGGAGGAGTCCTTCCTGGCCCCGGCCTCTGCGAGGCGATGACTGCCCCACCCAACCCCTCCCCTGAAGGGGAGGGGCTAAGAAAAAGCCATGCCCGATCACGCCACCTCCTCCTC
Organism: Sphingomonas sp. G-3-2-10; assembly: GCF_012927115.1. Classification (NCBI taxonomy): domain Bacteria; kingdom Pseudomonadati; phylum Pseudomonadota; class Alphaproteobacteria; order Sphingomonadales; family Sphingomonadaceae; genus Sphingomonas; species Sphingomonas sp. G-3-2-10. The sequence continues at coordinate 1,160,351 of NZ_JABBFY010000001.1, forward strand.
GCCCGCGGTCCAGGCCCAGCTCGACCGGCTGACCGCGCTTTCGCCCGGCGCCGATATCCTCGGCCTCGAGCGCATCACCGCGTTGCTCGACCGGATCGGCAATCCGCATCGCAAGCTGCCGCCGGTGTTCCACGTCGCCGGCACCAACGGCAAGGGCTCGACCTGCGCCTTCCTGCGCGCCGCGCTCGAAGCCGGGGGCAAGACCGTCCATGTCTATTCCAGCCCGCACCTCGTCCGGTTCAACGAGCGAATCCGGATCGCGGGCAAGCTGATCGAAGACGACGCGCTTGCCGTCCTGCTTTCCGAAGTGCTCGATCATGCCGAGGGGATCGGCGCCAGCTTCTTCGAAGTGACCACTGCCGCCGCCTTCCTCGCATTCTCGCGCACGCCGGCGGATGCCTGCGTCATCGAGGTCGGCCTGGGCGGGCGGCTCGACGCGACCAACGTCATCCCCAATCCCGCGATCACCGGCATCGCCCAGTTGGGCATCGATCACGAAGCGTTCCTCGGCAACACCGCCGAGGACATCGCGGCCGAGAAGGCCGGGATCGCCAAGCGCGGCACGATGCTGGTGACGATGCGCTATCCCGATTCGGTGGCGAACCGCATCCGCAAGGTGGCCGACGCGGCCGGCGCGGTGGTGATCGCCGAGGGCGAGGCATGGCGCTACACCGCCACTGCCCAGGCCATCCGCTTCGCCGATGCCCGCGAGACGATCGTCGCGCCGCTGCCCGCGCTCGCCGGACCGCACCAGCCCGCCAACTATGCCCTCGCGCTCGCGATGCTGCGTTATCAGAAGGCCGTGCCCATCTCGCTCGGCGCGCTGATCGAAGCTTCGAGCCGCGCCCGCTGGCCCGCGCGGATGCAGCGGCTGCGCAAGGGGCCGCTGACCGCGCACCTGCCGCCCGACAGCGAGCTGTGGCTCGACGGCGGCCACAATCCCGCAGCCGCGAAAGTCATCGCCGATGCCATCTGGCAAGTCGCACAGGGCCGCCCGATCCACCTCATCCTCGGCATGTTGGAAAACAAGGATGCCGAGACGCTGATCTGGCACTTCGCGTCGCGGATCGCGTCGCTGACGGCCGTGCCGGTCGAGGGTCATGCGCATCACTATCCCGGCCATCTCGCCGAGATCGCGCGCGAAATGGGTACGCCCGTCACCGAGATGGAAAAGGACGTCCCCACCGCCCTTGCCCGCCTGCCGCACGGCGGCAAGCCCTCGGTCGTGCTGGTGCTCGGCTCGCTCTATCTCGCCGGCAAGGTGCTGGAGGCCAACGGCGAACTGCCCGACTGACGCGGCTCGGCGCAATGCCGCACCGCATCACGTTATTGCGATTGACTATCAATAGCGAACTCGCAAGACTGGATTCCGTACCCACGCCGGAGTCCTCGAATGCACGCCAGCTCGACCCTCACCGCCGCGCTTCCCGCCGTCCAGTCGGACGATCCCGGTGCACGGCTCATGCTCTTCGGTATCCGCCAGATGGGTGCGCATGGCCTCAACGACGCCTGCGCCGCCCATGCCTTCGTCACCGCCTTTGGGAGGGGCTTCCAGCGCCCGCTGGTCCTGCTGCGCGCGCTCATGGCGGAAATGTCCGCGGCATCGGCCCGCCCGGTCCAGATCGCGCCGTGGTGCTGCCCGCGCATGACCGCAGCCGAATCGGCCCTGCTCTCGGCCCTGGGCCGGGTCCGCACCAATCCCCAGGCCGCGTCGCTGCTGCTTGGTGACCTGCTCGGCTTGCGCGATCCTGGCGGCATCGTCGCGACGACCCATGCGCTGTCGAACGCCTTCGCCGATATGGGCCTGCCCCTGCCGGGCTAAGCGACGCCCCGCGCGCGCAGATCGCGCAGGGTGTCCATCGCCCATTTGTACATGCCGGCCTCGGCCGCGCGCTGATGCCGGTCGAGGTGGCGCATCCGGCGCTCCACTTCCTCCAGCACCTTCAGCGCCTTGCGGTCCCATCCCCGCTCGATCAGCAGCGCTGCGTAGCGGCATCGCGCCTCCTCGCCCGGCAGGCGCGTGACGACATCCTCGTACAGCGCCAGCGCCTCGTCCTTGCGCCCGAGATGATCGAGCGCCCGCGCGCGAAGCATCGTCATGCGATCGCGCTCGCCCTGCGTGCCCGAACTACCGATCGTGTCGAGCAACGCCAGCGCTTCCGCCCCCTGCCCGGTCTCGAACAGCGAAGCAGCGAGCTTTCCCTGCGTCCGCGGATCGATATCGCCCGCGGTCCGGTCGATCGCTTCGCGATAGATCGGGATGGCTTCGTCGTGCCGCCCCAGCGCCGCGAGCGCATCGGCCAGCCGCATCCGGTTCGCGGCGGTGTCGGCCAGATCGAGCGCATCGCGCGCCGCCCGCACCTCGCGCTCGGGATCGATCGCAGCGATCACGTTGGCCTTCGCCGTCCGCACATGCCGGTTGCCCTGCATGCCAGGCAGCACTTCGACGACGAAATAGGCGATCGCACCGACCACCGGCAGGAAGATCAGCGCGGTGAGCCACATCTGGTTCCGGCCGGTCTTCACCAGATGGATGACGCACGCCACCTGCAGCGCGATGATCGCGAGATAGACGGGCACGGCGTCAGTCTTTCGCCGGCGCGGCTTCCTCCGCCCCCGCGCGCGCCTTGCGGACGCTTTCGACGACGAACCCCTTCTGCCACAGCACCCACAACAGGATCATGCCGGGAATGGCGACGACCGTGGTCATCACCCAGAAGCCGACCCAGCCCAGTTCCTCGGCCGCCCAGCCCGCGGGTGTCGACAGCCAGGTCCGCCCAACGCCCGCCAGCGCCGAGAGAAGCGCGAACTGCGTCGCCGTATAGGCGAGGCTCGACAGCCCGGAGAGATAGACCACGAAGATCGACAGGCCGAGGCCGCTGGTCACCTGCTCGGTCGCCACCGCGATCGTCAGCCACAGGTTCGAATGGCCCTGCGACGCGAGGATCGCGAAGGTCAGGTTGCTGATCATCATCAGCACGCCGGACACGAACAGGGCGCGTCCCATTCCCAGCCACGCCAGCAGCGGCGCGGACAGCGCGGTGCCGACGATCAGGCCCCAGAATCCGATCACCTTGTTGATCGCGATGAATTCGGTGTCGCTGAAGCCCAGCTCGACGATCATCGGATTGAGCATCGATTGCCCCATCGCGTCGCCCAGCTTGTAGATCAGCACGAACAGCAGGATCAGCACCGCGCCGCGCCGCTTCAGGAACTCGCGGAACGGGCCGATCAGGGTCGACTGGATCCACGCTCCCGCCGACTGGCGCTGGTGCGTCGCGATCACGCGGTCGTGCAGGCCCGACCCGGCCCAGAAGGATGCGATGATCGCGGGGATGATGCAGAAGCCGGTCAGGCCGTAGGCGGTCGCCCAGCCCAGCCCAAGCCCCTCGGGCGATGCCAGTGCGATCGTGCCCACGCCCGCCGCGAAGGCGCCGAGCCGGTATCCGAACTGGTTGTTGGCGGTGCCGTGCGCCAGTTCGTCCTCGCTGAGGATCTCGATGCGGTAGGCGTCGATGATGATGTCCTGCGTCGCGCCGAGAAAGGCGGTGGCGATCGCCCAGAAGGCGAACACGCCCAGATGCAGTTCGGGCTGGCTGGCACCGAGCATCCAGATCGAGACGAACAGCAGCGCCTGCACCGTGAACAGCCAAGCGCGGCGCTGACCGAAGATGCCGGTGAGGATAGGCAGCTTCAGCCGGTCGATCAGCGGCGCCCACAGGAATTTGAGCGTGTAGGGTGTGGTGAGGCCGATCGCGAAGCCGATCGTCTTCTTGTCGATCCCGACCTTGGCCAGCCAGAAGGTCATGGTGCCGAGCAGCAGCGCCAGCGGGAAACCGCTCGAAATGCCGAGCAGCAGCGCCGCCAGCGGACGCGGCTTCAGATAGGGAAGCAGCGCGGCGCCGAAACCGCCCTTGCCTTCCTCGAACGTGCTGCCCGTCGTCATCCCTTGCTCCCTTACCCCGTTGGGGCGAAACTAGCGCCAAAACCGGCGAACGCCAGTGGGAGAGGATAATGAACGCGCGGGTTCCGACCGAGGGGCAATTGGCGCTCGCCGCGCAGCTTGCGGCAGGCGGCTCGCGCGGCGCGACGGGCATCACCTATGTCGATGCCTCGGCCTATGTTAGCGAAGCCCGCTATGCCGCCGAGCAGCAGCGCATCTTTGCCCGCCACCCGCTGGTGATCGCGCCGTCCGCGCTGTTGCCCGAACCCAATATGGCCGTGCCGCATGACGGCTTCGGCAAGCCGATGCTCGTCACGCGCGACAAGGATGGCGCCGCGCATGTGTTCCTCAACGTCTGCCAGCATCGCGGGACGCGGCTGGTCGAGGGATGCGAGGCGGTGAAGTCGCCGCGGCTCGTCTGCCCCTATCATGCCTGGACCTACAAGCTGGATGGCAGCCTGACCGGAATGCCGCGCCCCGAAACCTTTCCCGGCCTCGACAAGAGCGCGCACGGGCTCAAGCGCCTGCCCACCTTCGAAGCCGGCGGGCTGATCTGGTTCGCCTTCGACGAGGACGCCGATTTCGCCGGGCCCGAGACGCTCGCGCATGATTTCGAAGCGTTCGACCTTGCCGGACAGCACCTGTTCCGCCGCCGCACCCACGACGTGAAGGCGAACTGGAAGCTGATCATGGACGCCTTCCTCGAATCCTATCACGTCACCCGCCTCCACGCCGCGACGATCGGGCCGTTCTTCAAGGATGGCGTGACCACCGCCGACACGATCGGCCCGCATCAGCGCAGCGCGGTCGGCCGCGATTCCGCGCATGAGGCATTGTCGTCGAGCGACTGGGCGGTGCTGCGCGGGGCGATCACCTACACCTATCAGATGTTCCCCGGCACGGTGCTGATCGTCAGCCCGGATTACATCAACCTGATGGTGCTGATGCCGCAGGCGGTCGACCGCGTGCTGGTCGAGGATTTCATGCTGATCCCCGAGCCGCCCGCGACCGAGAAGGCGCTGGCGCATTGGGAAAAGAGCTGGAACCTGCTCGACGGCGGCGTCTTCGCCAGCGAGGATTTCCGCGCGGCCGAACTCGGCCAGCAGGGGCTGGCGTCGGGCGCGATCGACCGGATGACGCTGGGCACGCTCGAACTGGGCGTGCGCAACTTCCACGACGCGGTGGAGGGAGCTCTCTGAATGCCCTCTCCCATTGGGAGAGGGAGGAGGCGCGAAGCGCCGGAAGGGTGAGGGCGACTGGACGAGGTGACTTAAGCCACATCATCCTTCCCACGCCTTCGGCGCGGGACCCTTCCTTCTCCCAATGGGAGAAGGAATTATGCCGCTTGCGCGAACAGGCTGAAGCTGCCGGGCAGGCGCTTGGGCTTCTTCCCCTCGACCACCGCTTCGATCGCATCGATCGCGCCAAGCAGGTCGCGCTGCGGATAGGGCTTGGACAGGCATCCCGCCGCCAGCGCCCGCGCATCGCCGGGGCAATTGCCGGTCACGAACAGGATCTGGATGCCGCGGGCATGCGCCGCCTTCGCCACATCGATTCCGCTGCCATCGGCCAGATTCACGTCGAGCAGCACCAGGTCGATCTCTTCGGCGGTATCGATCAGCGCCAGCGCATCCGCCACGCGATCGACCGTGCCGGCGATCTCGAACCCGGATTCACGCAGGAAATGCTCTGTGTCGAACGCGACCAGAGGTTCGTCCTCGACGATGAGAACATGTTCGATCCTGCGCTTCTTCTTTCCGAACAACATGGCCGATTACCCAAACCCGCACGGCCCAGAATGGCCCGCGCCTCAACGCTGTAACGCGCAACCTCTTTCCAGTGCCGCAATAATTTTTGTCTGCGCGCAGTTAATCGCTATAGCGCCCGCGTGTCCCAAACCAGTGATCCAAATCAGCAGCGCATCGCGAAGCTGCTCGCCCGTGCCGGAATCGCGTCGCGTCGAGAGATCGAACGCATGATCGCCGAGGGCCGCATCGCCCTGAACGGCAAGACGCTCGATACGCCCGCCACCGTCCTTGCGTCGCTCGAGGGCGTCACGGTGGATGGCCATCCCGTCGAAGCGCCCAAGGCCGCGCGCCTGTTTCGCTATCACAAGCCATCGGGCCTGCTCACCGCCGAGCGCGATCCGGCGGGCCGCCCGACCATCTATGACCGGATGCCGCAGGGCCTGCCGCGCGTGATGCCTGTGGGCCGGCTCGATCTGAATACCGAGGGCCTGCTGCTCCTCACCACCGATGGCGAGCTCAAGCGCGAGCTCGAACTGCCTGCCTCGGGCGTCGAGCGCAGCTACCGCGCCCGCGCCTATGGCAATGTGACGCAGGAGCAGCTCGAGGATCTGATGCTCGGCGTCGAGATCGAGGGCGTGCGCTACGGATCGATCAACGCGAACATCGAACGCCGCACCGGGGCCAATCTCTGGATCGAGATGACGCTGACCGAGGGCAAGAACCGCGAAGTCCGCCGCGTGCTCGAACATCTCGGGCTGCAGGTCAGCCGCCTGATCCGCACGCGCTATGGCCCGTTCCATCTCGGCGACCTGCCAACCGGCGATGTCGACGAGATCCGCCCGACCGATCTGGCCACCTTCCGCACCGTGTTGGGCAAGCCGGGCGGCGGCAAGGCGGCGTCGAACCTCCAGTTCGCGGTGCGCCAGCGCGTCGCGGCGCCCCCTCCGCCGCGCAGCGAAGCCGGGATCGAACCGGCTGGCCGGCGCACCAGCCGCCCGGATAACCGCCCCGGGCGAGCCCCTCGCCCCACGCCGGTTCGCGAAGACTATCGCCCCGATAACCGCCGTGGTCCGGCTCGTGAAGAACGCCCTGCCCGTGACGACGCGCGTCCCCAGCGCGGCCCGGTCCGCCGCGACGACCGCACCCCGTCCGGCGAACGCCCTCGCGGCTTTGCCCCGCGCGGTGCACCCGATCGCAGCGAACGCCCGGCGCGTGAGGGCGCCCGGCCCGACGCACGCCGCGGCACGGCGCGAAACGACGAGCGCAGCGCCGCCGAACCGCGCGCAGCTCGCTTCACCCCGCGCGTAACGCCGTCCGCCCGCACCGAGCGCCCGGCCCGTGAAGATGCCCGCCCGGTGGCCAACACCGCGCGCGCCGCAAGGGCCAAGGCGCATCGCGAGACCCGCGAGCCGCGCGAAGGCGATTTCGTCGATCGTCCGCGCAATCCGCGTCCGCCGCGCCCGACCAAGGGTCCGTCGGGAGGCAGAGGCAAGCCGTCCAGGCCCGCCCGGCCGCCAAGGACGCGCAAATAATGCGGATCATCGCCGGCACCTGGCGCGGCCGCCCGCTCGTCGCGCCCAAGGGCGACGCCACCCGTCCCACCGCCGATCGCACCCGCGAGGCTTTGTTCTCGATGCTGGTCAGCCGCGTCGGCAGCTTCGAGGATCTGGCGGTCGCCGATCTGTTCGCGGGCAGCGGCGCGCTTGGCCTCGAAGCCTTGTCACGCGGTGCAGGCTCATGCCTGTTCGTCGAGCAGGACAAGCCCGCGCTCGAAGCGCTCAAAGCCAATATCGCTAAGTTGGGCGCAAAGGCCGACATCCGCGCAACTTCGGTCATGGCCCTCGGCCCCGCCGCGAGGCCGCTCGACCTCATCATGATGGATCCGCCCTACGGCACGGGCGCGGGCAGCGTGGCGCTCGACAAACTCGCCCGGCTCGGCTGGACCGGCCCCGCGACCTGGGTCAGCCTCGAGACCGAAAAGGGCGAGGAACCGAGCGTCGCCGGCTTCGAAGTCGATGCCACCCGTGTTTACGGGAAGGCACGGCTGACCTTGCTTCGACCTGCCGCATAATTTCCGTTCCCCCTGTGCTTGTCGAAGGGCAGCCCTCCTCTTCGACCGATGGTCAGAAGAAAGAGCGGTGCTTCGACAAGCTCAACACGAACGGGAGGGATTGAACCGGCTCAAAGCACTCGCTTCGGCAGCAACGCCAGCCCGATCATGCTCAGCACGCCCGCGGCGACGAGGTAATAGCCCACCAGCCCGATCCCGCCTTCGCGCACCAGCGTCTCGGCGATCAGCGGGGTGAGGCCGCCGCCGATAATCCCGGCCAGGTTGAAGGTCACCGACACGCCGGTATAGCGCACCCGCGCCGGGAACAGACTGGGCAGCCAGCCGCCCAGCGGGCCATAGACCAGCCCCATCACGAACAGCGCCAGCGCCAGCCATGCGAACACGCCCCCCAGCGTGCCGCTATTCATCAGCGCTCCGATCCCCAGTCCCGCGATCATCGTCGCGATAAAGCCCCAGCGCAACACCGTGGACGCGCCGCCCTTGGCCTTGTCGGCCCAGGTGCAGGCGACGACGATGCCCAGCGCCATGAACAGGATCGCCACCAGTTCGACCGCGAGGAACGTCTCGCGATCATATTTCAGCACCTTGGTGCCATAGCCGATGATGAACACGGTCGAGATGTAGAACATCGCGAAACACGCCACCGCGCCCACCGTGCCCGCCAGCGTCGGGCGCAGATGATCTCGCAGCAATTCGCCGATCGGCACCCGGGGCGGCGGGGCCTTTTGCTGGGCCTCGACGAAATCGGGGGTCTCGGTGATCTTCAGCCGCACCCATAGGCCCACACCCACCAGCACCGCGCTGGCGAGGAACGGGATGCGCCAGCCCCAGTCGCGGAACTGGTCGTCGCTCAGGATCATGCCCAGGATCAGGAAGAAGCCGTTGGCGGCGATGAACCCGACCGGCGCGCCCATCGGCGGGAAGCCGCCATAGCGATAATACCAGCCCTTCGGTGCATTCTCCACAGCGAGCAGGCTCGCCCCGCCCCATTCGCCGCCAAGGCCGAAGCCCTGTCCGAACCGCAGCAGCGACAACAGGATCGGCGCGGTCAGCCCGATCATCGCATAGGTCGGCAGGAATGCGATCAGCACGGTCGAAATGCCCATCAGCATCAGCGACGCGACCAGCGTCGACTTGCGTCCCATCCGGTCGCCGAAATGCCCGAACACGATCCCGCCCAGCGGACGCGCGAAAAAGGCGATGCTGAAGCTGGCGTAGGAGAGCAACGTCGCGACGCCGGGATCTTCGGCAGGGAAGAACAGCGCCGGAAACACCAGCGCCGCTGCCGTCGCATAGATATAGAAATCGTAGAATTCGACCGCTGTGCCGACCAGGCTCGCGGACAGGATGCGCCGGTGCGACGCGGGTACGGTCTCTGCGGTCACTTCGGCTCCTCCCCCAAACCCTTCGTTCCGTCGCGTGGTCGCGATTGCGGGGGCCGCGGTCAAGCCTCGTTCATCTGCGCGACAGACAAGCCGACCTATTCGTTACGCATCCGACAGAGAAGCGAGAGGGAGGCGGGAATGCGCTATTACGACACGCACCGGCGACCGATCTTCGGCGCCCTTTTCGCGGTCGCAGCCGGCGTGATGGTCTGGCTGTCCAACCCGGTCGACCGGCTCAAGGCCGAAGTCCGCGCCGATACCAAGGGCTTCGTTCTCAGCCTCGAATATACCGCCAAGCTGGTCGGCTGAGCGCGCCTCAGGGCCCGCAGGTCCACAGCCCCTCGATCACCCGCCGCGCACCGTCCGCGCGGTCATAGGTCAGCGTCGCCGGAACCGGCGGCGATTCCCCGCTCTCCGCAGCTTTCTCGCCCGTCGGCGCGATGCGGATCGTCTTGCCCTTGCCCGAGAAGGTCACGCCGCGAACCATCGCGTTGAAGCCGCCGCCCGCGCTGAGCGGTTCGACATCGTCGCTGACCTTCACCACGCTCCACGCAGTCTCGTTCGGCCCGACATTGGCCTTGCCCAGCAACAGCGGCGCGGTGCTTGCGGACGTCGCGAAGCTGCACGCCAGTTCGCCCTCCAGCTTCGCGCCCTCCACATCGGCGGCGGTCAGCGGGTTCAGCACGATCTCCGATCCGTCACCGCCGATCGTCGCGCCGGAGGCGTTGCCCGCCACTTCCGGCGCTGGCGTCACGGCGGCTTCGTTGCGGATCGTCACTTCGGTGATCGAAATGTCGCGCTCCACGGTGTTGCTGGTGTTGCTCTCGGGCGAGGAACAGGCGGCGAGTACGCTGCCGGCGAGCAGCGCCGCGGCACCGCTGCGAAGCGACGTGCGATGGGGAAGGTTGGGAAACGTCATCGCCGCTCAACGCGCGCGGCCCCCGATCGGGTTCCGCGAATGCGGCGAAGCGTCAGTTCGCTCCGCTCGCCTTCACGATCGTCAGCAGCAGCCAGTACAGCCCGCCCGACAGCGCCATCGCCACCGGCAGCGTCAGCAGCCATGCCGCCGCCAATTGCATCAGCGTCTTCGCCTGAAGGCCTGCGCCATTGGCGACCGAAGCGCCTGCCACACCCGAGGACAGGATATGCGTGGTCGACACCGGCAGGCCGAGGCGATCCGCCGAAAGGATCGTCGCCGCGGCCACGATCTCGGCCGATGCGCCCATGCCATAGGTCATGTGCTGCTTGCCGATCTTCTCGCCCACGGTAATCACGATCCGCTTCCAGCCGATCATCGTGCCAAGGCCCAGCGCGATCGCGACCACGATCTTCACCCACAGCGGTATGTAGCGCGTGCCGGATTCGAGCTTGGTCTGATACGCCTTCACCGCGCTGGTATCGGCTTCGGTAAAGTCGGCCGGCGGCTTCTTGGCGACGAGGCGCAGGCTGTCGAGCACCAGATACATGTCGTTGCGCACGTTCGAGGTCGCTTCGGCAGGCACCGCGCTCAGCGAGCCATAGCCCTGCACGCGCGTGGTCAGGTCGCGCGACAGGGCTTCGAGTGCGGCATAGGTCTGCGGCGCTTCGATCTTGCGGTTCTGCAGCGCGCTGGTCAGCTTTGCGCGGGCATCCGCGACCGGAATATCGATCTGCCCGCCGCGCGCGTCGAACACCGCGGTCGCGGCATTGGCGGTCTGAACGAAAGCCGGAGTCTCGCTCGCTGGCGCCGTACGGTTCAGCGCGTAAGCCGTCGGCGCGCATCCGATCAGGATCAGCATGATCAGGCCCATGCCCTTCTGGCCGTCATTCGATCCGTGGCTGAACGACACGGCGGTGCAGGTCAGGATCAGCAGCGCGCGAATGCCCCTGGGCGGCGGCGCATTGCCCTCGGGCGCCTTGTAGAGCTTGGGATTGCGCACCAGCATCTTGAGCACGAAGAACAGCAGCACCGCGGCGAAGAAGCCGATCAGCGGCGCCATCCACAGGCCCGTCAGCACCTTCTGCGCCTGGCTCCAGTCGACGCCCGCCGTGCCGCCGCGCGATCCGGCCTGAATCAGCTGGTTGGCGAAGCCGACGCCCAGCACCGACCCGATCAGCGTGTGGCTCGAGCTGTTGGGCAACCCGACATACCAGGTCGCGAGGTTCCACAGCACCGCCGCCAGCAGCAGCGCGAAGATCATCGCGAAGCCCGCCGACGATCCGACGTTGAGGATCAGATCCACCGGCAGCAGGGTAATGATCGAATAGGCCACCGCCCCGCTGGCGAACATCACGCCGAGGAAGTTGAAGATGCCCGACCAGACCACGGCAAAGTGCGCCGGCATCGAATTGGTGTAGATCACCGTCGCGACGGCGTTCGCGGTGTCGTGGAAGCCGTTCACGAACTCGAAGCCCAGCGCGATCAGCAGCGCCACGGCGAGGAATGCGAACACGCCCAGCGCCAGATGCTCGCCGGCCATCGCCGTGTCGGTGAACACGCTCCAGCCTGCGAACACCAGACCACCGACCAGCAAGCCTGCGAACAGCAGCTTCGCCAGCGGGTGGGTCTCATAGTCGAATCGGGGAGCCGCCGGCGTTTCGGCCGTCGGGGCTAGGTCCAGTGCGAGCGTGGCCATATGCCGCGCCTCTGGCGGGGCCGTGTGACAATGTGATGACGTATCGATTACAGCTTTGTGGATCGTTACGATCCTGCCCCGATCGCTTGTTCGCAGCCAATCCCGCGCGTAAGCCGCTGGGGTGAGCCCTGCCCCCCGTCCGTCCGGCACCATCCGCCTCGCCCGCTGGTTCCAGATGCACCCCGCACAGGCGAACGCCGCCGACGAACCGCTGCTGCATGGCCTGTTGCTCGATCCCGAAGTCGATCCGCGCACGATCGAGCGCGCAAGCTGGTCGGCGATCCGCGAAACCTGCCGCCTGCCTGCACCCGACGCCGCGCCGGAGGCTGTCGCGGCATGGCTGGAGGGCGATCGCTTCGCTCTCGATCTTCTCCATTCCACCCAGCTCACCCTGCTCGAAATCGAACGCCCGCTGACCCGGCTCCGCCGCTGGCTCCTGCTCGAATCTCGGCGCGCGGCATGGCCCGCAGTCTGCGACGCTCTGATCGCGCAGGCGGCGCATCATGGCGGCACCTGGCTGTTCGCTCCCGATGAAGCCGATGCTCTTGCCGGAGCGCCTGACTTCGCACCCGCCTATCTGCCGCCCCCGCCGGGTATGGCTACGCCCGATTATACCGATCCAGTCACCCGCGCGGTTGCCGCGCAATATTCGGACTGGCCCTATCCGGTCTGGCAACGCGCCATGACCGCCCCGAGCGAACGGCTATCCGGAATTCGCACCCGGATGGGAGCCGCTCCGCTTCCGGCGAACGCGCGCCTGCTCGTCGCAGGTTGCGGCACCGGGCGCGAGGCCCAGCGGCTAGCCATGAGCGCGCCCGAAGCATCGGTGACCGGCATCGACCTCAGCAGCGCATCGCTGGCATGGGCGCGCGCGCATTGCGACGCACCCAACCTCACGCTCGAACGGCGCGATCTTCATACCGCTCCTGAAATCGGCCCGTTCGATCACATCGCGTCAAGCGGCGTGCTGCACCATCTTCCCGATCCCGAATCGGGCTGGGCAGCGCTGACCGAAGCGCTCGCGCCCGGCGGCACGATGCGGATCATGTTATACAGCCGGATCGCCCGTCTGCAGGTGCAGGCCGCGCGGCGGCTGATCGCGGATCTGATCGACCGGCCCGTCACCGCCGACCTGATCCGGCAGGTCCGCGCCCGCATCATCGCAGCCGATTTCCAGCCGATTATCGACTCCGTGAGCTTCTACAGCATGGGTGGAATCCATGATCTGCTGCTCCACCGGCACGAGGATCCGTTCGATCTGCCGCGCATCGGACGCGCGCTCGACCGGTTTGGGCTGGAACTGCTCGGCTTCAGCCTGCCCGGCCGGGAAGCGACGGCGGCCTATCGCGCCGCACATTCCGGCGATCCCGCCGTTCGCGATCTGGCGGCGCTGCATGCATGGGAGCGCGGTCATCCGCGCCTGTTCAACGGCATGTATGATTTCTGGTGCACCCGCAGGACGTGAACGCCGCTTGCCCCCGCCGCCCTCGTTCCCTACTTGTTCGCCGATGTCCGTACCCGCCGATCCCCAGGACCCGCCCTATCTCAAGGGTCTGAACGCGCCGCAGCGCGATGCCGTGCTCACCACAGAAGGCCCGGTGCTCGTCCTTGCCGGCGCCGGCACGGGCAAGACCGCGGCGCTCACCGCGCGCCTCGCGCATCTGCTATGGACGCGGAAGGCCTATCCGTCCGAAATCCTCTCGGTCACCTTCACCAATCGCGCCGCGCGCGAGATGAAGGAGCGCGTCCACCGTCTCGTCGGCGACGCGGTCGAGGGAATGCCGTGGCTCGGCACCTTCCACGCGATCGGCGCCAAGATGCTCCGCCGCCATGCCGAGTTGGTAGGGCTGCAATCGAACTTCACCATCCTCGACACCGACGATCAGTTGCGCCTGCTCAAGCAGCTCATCGTCGCGGAGGAACTGGACGAGAAGCGCTGGCCCGCACGCCAGCTCGCCGGGCTGATCGACAGCTGGAAGAACAAGGGCCTCACGCCCGACATGCTCGACGCCGGCGAGAGCGAGCAATATGCCAACGGCCGCGGCAAGAGCCTCTACGCCGCCTATCAGGATCGTCTGCGCACCCTCAACGCCTGCGATTTCGGCGACCTGCTGCTCCACATGCTCGTCATCCTGCGCAAGCATCGCGACGTGCTGGAGCAATATCAGCAGCGCTTCCGCTACATCATGGTCGACGAGTATCAGGACACCAACAGCGTCCAGTATCTCTGGCTGAGACTCCTTGCTCAAGAACGCAAGAACATCTGCTGCGTCGGCGACGACGACCAGTCGATCTATTCCTGGCGCGGCGCGCAGGTGGAAAATATCCTGAAGTTCGAGAAGGATTTCCCCGGCGCGAAGGTGATCCGCCTCGAACAGAATTACCGCTCGACGCCGCACATCCTCGCCGCCGCATCGGGCGTGATCGCCAATAATGGCAGCCGTCTCGGCAAGACCCTGTGGACCGAGGAACCGCATGGCGAGAAGGTCAAGGTCCTCGGCGTATGGGACGGCCCCGAGGAAGCCCGCCGCGTCGGCGAGGAGATCGAGGGCCTGCAGCGCGGCGGCCTGAGCATCGACAAGACCGCGATCCTCGTCCGCGCCCAGCACCAGACCCGCGAGTTCGAAGACCGCTTCATCGCCATCGGCATGCCCTATCGCATCGTCGGCGGATTCCGCTTCTACGAACGCGCCGAAATCCGCGACGCCCTCGCCTATCTGCGCACCGTCGCGCAACCGGCCGACGACCTCGCCTTCGAACGCATCGTCAACACGCCCAAGCGCGGTCTGGGCGACAAGGCGCTGGCGAAGGTCCATATGCTCGCCCGCGCCGAACAGCTCCCGCTGACCGTCGCGGCCGCGCGCATCCTCGATACCGACGAACTGACGCCGCAGGCCCGCCGCTCGCTCGGCAACCTTGTCGGCGACATCGCTCGCTGGCGCGCGATGGCCGACACCCTGCCCCATCCCGAACTCGCCCGCATCATCCTCGACGAAAGCGGCTACACCGCGATGTGGCAGGCCGACCGCACCGCCGAAGCCGCCGGGCGTCTGGAGAACCTCAACGAACTCGTCCGCGCGATGGAGGAGTATGAGAGCCTCACCGCGTTCCTCGAACACGTCTCGCTCGTGATGGACAATGAAGCGCAGGCCGACGAGCCCAAGGTCACCATCATGACCATCCACGCGGCGAAGGGGCTGGAATTCGACACCGTGTTCCTCGCCGGATGGGAGGAAGGCATTTTCCCGTCGCAGCGCGCTCTCGACGAAGGCGGCCTCGCGAGCCTCGAGGAGGAACGCCGCCTCGCCTATGTCGCGATCACTCGCGCCCGGCGTCAGGCGACGATCCTCCACGCCGCCAATCGCCGCATCTATGGCCAGTGGACCAGTTCGATCCCCAGCCGCTTCGTCGCCGAACTGCCGCCCGAGCATCACGAGAGCGAGTCCACCATGACCGGCGGCGCGTCGCTATGGCAGGCCAACTGGAGCGAGCGCAGCGATCCCTTCGCCGATGTCGGCCGGGGCACCGGCCGGGGTCCTGGCTGGCAACGCGCGGCAGGCACCAGCAGCGCCTACGACCCCAAACAACCCGGCGGCGGCTTCACCAGCCGCACCTTCACCCGCGAAGCCCCCCGCGTCCTCGAAAGCCGCGCATCTGCCGTGAGTTTCGGCGCCAAACCCCGCGATGACCTGTCGCTCGGCATGCGCGTGTTCCACCAGAAGTTCGGCTATGGCGCGATCGTGGAGATCGAAGGCAACAAGCTGGAGATCGACTTCGAGACTGCGGGCAGGAAGCGGGTGATGGATAGCTTCGTTACGACGGACTGATCCCGTCCCTCGCGAAGTTGCTCGTATCTTCTGCAACTTTTCGGCATCACGCCACGTTCCCCCTGTCACAAAGGGCTGATAGTTTCGCCCCCGCACCGATCCGGTGCGTGTAACGACTTCCGGGAGAACAAGATGGTCAAGCCACTTCAATTCGCGATGCCGGCCGGCGTGCTGCTCGCGGCCCTTGCGGCGCTGCCCGCCTCGGCCCAGTCGTCCCAGACCCCGCCGGAACTCGCCGATCTGGTCGGTGCGCGCGCGGCTGGCGGTGAGACGCAGATGCAGTCGCGCGGCTATACCAACACCGGTGCGTCGCGCACCAACGGCGTGTCGTGGACCTTCTGGTGGAACGGCCGCACCTGCGTCAGCATCGCGACCACCGATGGCCGCTATTCCAGCATCAATCGCGTACCCGACGGCAATTGCTCGCAGCAGGGCGGCGGCCAGCGTCCGCCCGTCGACAATCGCCCGCCTCAGGGTGGCCGTCCCGATTATGGCCCGCCCCAGGGCGGACGTCCGGACTATGGCCCCCCTCCGGGCGGCGGCCGTCCCGATTACGGCCCCGGTCCCGGCGGCGGGCGGCCGGATTACGGTCATGGCGACAATGGCGACGATTCGCTGACGCTGATCTGCTTCGGCGGCGGTACGAAGGTCACGACCGATTACCGTTCGGGCTATCGCTACAATTACGACAGCCACAAGTTCGAACCCTATTCGGAAACCGGTCTCGGCCGTCAGGGCTATCAGTCGGATATCCAGATCGAGATCTGGCATGGCCGCGGCCGCATCCATCTGGGCGGCAACATGGTGCCGCCGATCAATACCCGCGGCGACAATGGCTGGTGGGATCTGACCGATCTGGTGATCAACCGCAGCCAGATCACCGGTCGCTATCGCCTCAACGGCCTCAACCGCCCCACGGTAACGATCGACCGCCGCAGCGGCGCCATCACGATCCGCGGAATGCAGCCGTTCAACGGCCGCTGCGAAGCCGGCAACTGGCGCGGCGGCGGCGGCCAGTTCTGATCCTGCAACCGGCGCCGCTGCCTGTCCTCAGGCGAGCAGCGGCGCCACCAGCAGGATCGCGATGACGCATTCGATCATCCCAACCGATGCGATCCAGAAGCCGCGCCAGATCGTGACACGCAGCTTGCGCGAGAACCAGCGCGCCTGAAATCCGCCATACCAGAGGAAGGCGACTGCGATCAGTGCGAGTCCGGCCGGTTCGGTCCAGGCCCAGCCCAACTGGTTCACCAGCCCCCCCAGCCCTACCAGCAGCGCGAACGGCCCCGCCAGATAGCATTGCGCATAAAAGGGCCGGCGCAGCGTTTCGCGGTTCAGCCCGCCCTTCATCTTGCGCACCAGCCGCACCGCCATGATCAGCGGGAAGATGCTGAACACCAGCAGGCGGAGCAGCAACAGGCTGGTATCGTCGCTCACCAGCGCCGCCAGTCCATGCTTGTCACCGATCAGGCTGCTCTGCCCCACCAGCGCCAGTTCGATCGCATGGCTCAGCAACAGCGTCAGCAGCAGGAACAGCGGCGGACTCAGCGTGTCGTCATATTGCTTGTCCTCGTCCGCGCTCAGTTCGCGGCTGGCATAGGCCATCATCTTCCACGGATGCCGGATCGTCCGCCAGAAGGTGATTGGATAGAAGACGAGCCAGCTCATGATCTCGAACAACAGATCGTCGAGCGACTTGAGCAACTGCATGAAATTCATGGCCGGAACACAGCACAGCACCGGCCCAGCCTCAAGCGCCCCCTTCCAATGTTGGATTCCATCTGCTCCAAACTGGCGGATGACAGCCTTCCCTACCCAACCCAGACCCCGTGCCCGCCGACTCAAGGCCGCCGGTATCGCCTTCGTCCCCGTCCGCACCGAGCGCAAACGCCATGACGGCTGGACGCCGGCGCGGCAGCAGGCGTTCCTTGTCGCGCTGTACGCCACCGGCGTCGTTGCCACCGCGGCAAAGTCGGTCGGGATGAGCGGGCGGACGGCCTATCGTCTTCGCACCCGCTCCGGCGCAGCGAGCTTCGCCGCCGCATGGGACAAATTGCTCGGCGACGCGCGGCGGCGGGCCCTGGATCTGGTGACGGAGGCCGCGCTCACCGATCGCTTCGTTCCGCGCACCTATCGCGGGCTGCCGCTGGGCGTCGTTGCGGCGAACAATGATCACATGCTCATCGCCGCGCTTCGGGCACATGGCGCTGCCGGTCGGTTCGGATCGGCGCAAATCCCCTCGGGCAAAGGTCACGAACAGCGCGACTTCCCGGACCTTTTGGCGGCGCTCGGCGAAACGGCCTTCGTGTGAAGGTCCTCAGACCATCCCGCCGCCTTCGATCGCGGCCTTCCATTCGGTGATGGTGTGGAACGCCGGCAGGCTGAGCTGTCCGTCCCCGGTCTTGGCGACCAGATTGTTCTTGGGATTGCTCGGATCGTAGGTCAGGCCGGCCGCCGCGAGCACCGCGGGCGATACGCGGTGCCGGGTGCACAGGCCCCCGGTGCCGTCGTCGACCAGAGGCTGCTCGAATTCCACGCCCTGCTGATGGTTCATCGCGCGGCGCACGGTCGCCACCGCCAGCTGGCCTTCGCCCAGATCGACCACGAACTGGGTCCCCTCGGGCACGTCGACGATCCCGTCGATCAGCGCGCCGGACGCCGAGAAATTGCGGAGCACCGCCGCGTAATAGTGATTGTCATGGATCACGCCCACCTTGCGGAAGGTCGCGTGGCGGCTGTGGCGCTGCTTGGCCGGGCCGTTCGGCTTGATCACCCATTTGCCGTCATGGATATAGCCGGTCAGTTCCTCGGCCGAGACGGCGCGGCTGTAGAGGAAGCCCTGGATATGGCTGACCTTCAGCGCCTTCATCGTCTCGAGCTGGTCGAAGCTCTCGATGCCCTCGGCTGTGGTCTCCATGCCCAGCGCATTGGCCAGCGCGACGATCGCGGCGATGATCGCCTGGTTGCGCGCGCCTTCCTCGGTGGTGCCGCGGACGAAGCTCTGGTCGATCTTGATCTTGTCGAACGGCGCGGTCTTCAGATAGCCGAGCGAGGAATAGCCGGTGCCGAAATCGTCGAGCGCCAGCCGCACGCCCAGCCGCTTCAGCGCGGCGAACCGCGCATCGGTCTCGAAACTGTCGCCCAGGAACACGCTTTCGGTGATCTCGAGCTCCAGCCGCTCGGGGGGCAGCCCCGAATTGGCCAGCGCGCTGACTACGATCTGGGGCAGGTTCTCATTGGCGAACTGGATCGGCGAGACGTTCACCGCGACGCGCAGCTCGCCCGGCCATTTCGCGGCATCCATGCAGGCCTGCCGCAGCGTCCATTCGCCCAGCGCCGGGATCAGGTTCGCTTCCTCGGCGATCGGGATGAACACCGCCGGCGAAATGCGGCCGCGCTTGGGGTGGTTCCAGCGCATCAGCGCCTCGAACCCGCTGACCTCGTTGGTCGCGGCGTTCACCACCGGCTGGTAATGGACTGCGATCTCGCCTCGCGACAGCGCGTCCATCAGATCCTGTTCCAGCTCGCGCCGCTCGTTCGCCGCCTTCAGGAATTCGGTCGAGAAGAAACGATATCCCCCGCCCCCGCCGCACTTGGCGTCGTACAGCGCCAGATCGACGTTGCGCATCACTTCCTCGCTGGTGCCGCCATCGAACGGCGTCACCGCGATGCCCACCGATGTGCCGACAAGGCAGCGGCTGCCATTGATCGAATAGGGTTGGGACAAGCCCTCGACGATCGCCGTGGCCAGCTCGCCCAGCGAGCCGCGGTCATGCGCATCCTGCAACAGGATCTGAAATTCATCGCCGCCGATCCGGCCGACCTTGTCGGCATCGCCCACGATCTTCACCAGCCGCGTCGCGACCTGCTTCAGCAGCGCGTCCCCCACGGCATGGCCCATCGAGTCGTTGATCGGCTTGAACCGGTCGAGATTGACCAGCATCACCGCGCACGGCCGGCGCTGGGCGCGCATCGCGCTCATGATGCCGTCCAGCTTGGCCGCCATGCGCACGCGGTTGGCCAGGCCAGTCAGCTGGTCGCTGGTCGCCAGCCTGCTGCTTTCCACCGCCGACTGATGCTGCGCGGTCACATCGACGCCGTGGCCCAGATAGCCTGCGAAATTCCCCTTGGCATCGGTCTGCGGATTGCCCGACAGCGACCAGCAGTGCTCGACGCCATCCATGTCGATCATCGCCAGCATATGCTCGAACTTCGCTCGCCGGATCAGCTGGAATGGCAGTGTGCGGCGGCGATCGGCATCGTCCGGCGACTTGAACAGCGACATCAGGTCGCGACCCAGCAGACCATCCGGACTTCCCGCCAGCTTCGCGGCGACCGGCTCGCTGGCATAAACGATTCGGCCTTCGGCATCGGTTTCCCAGAACCAGCCGAGCTCCATTTCCTCGTAATTGCTCAGCAACCGCGAATGCTGGTCCTTTACCGCTGCATCACGCCCGCCAGCGGACCAGGGGGCGCGGACGAACGGAAGCGCGCGGCGGCTTCCCGCTTCTGCCGTGCCGGGTTCCTTACCCGTAGAGGAAGCTCGACCCATTGCTTTGCGCACCCGTGTTCCCGCGATTTTTGCGGTGACCGACCCTGTTACGGCGGCGATCCTTTAGGTTTGGTGAAATCACCGGCGGCGCTGCCGCGAACAATCATCACAGCACCGGAACGAACGTCGCACCTCAACCGTATTCCAGGGGGCGCAAGCCGCCACACGAGAGGATAATCATGAAGACCATCACCACCTTCGCCGCACTCGCTGCGACCTGTCTCGCCGTCTCCACGCCGGCGATGGCCCAGCGCGCGCCGGCCCCGAACGATCGCTACGGCACGCCGCAGCAGGAAGAGGCCCGCTTCGACGCCGCGCAGCGCCGCTTCGCGAGCGAGCTCAACCTGTATCAGCAGGCGTTCGATCGCTATCAGGCGGTGCGCCGCGATCCCCGCTACAATCCGCCCCGCGGCAACGATCCGCGCTATAACGATCCGCGTGGCAGCTATGACCGCGACGATCGCTGGGACCAGCGCGACGAGGGCGATTACGATCCCGTCCAATATTATCGCGACAGCCCGCGCTATCAGGAGCGCGTCCTGACCGCCGACGAGCGCGTCTATCGCGGGCGCGACGGCCGCTATTACTGCAAGCGCAGCGACGGCACGACCGGCCTGATCGTCGGCGCGGTGGCGGGCGGCGTGCTCGGCAACCTGATCGATGGCGGCCATTCGCGCACTGCGGGGACCCTGCTCGGCGCAGTGGTCGGCGCCGTCGCGGGCTCGGCGATCGAGCGCAACGCGAACAATCAGCAGAACCAGCAGATCCGCTGTCGCTGAGGGATTGGGGGCGCTGCCGCAGGGCGGCGCCCCGCCCGGATTGACGGCCCGGAGCGGTCGCGGCATCGCTGGTGCCGATGACCAGCTTCGAAGCCCTTACCCAGTCCGGCGTTCAAGCCTATCGCGCGGGTCGCGGTGCCGAAGCGCGCAGCCTGTTCGAACAGGCGCTGGCGCTGGACCCGCCGCCCGGCGCGCGCCGCCCGTGGATCATGCTGGCCCAGGCCTGCCGGCAGACCGGCGATGCGCCCGCCGAAATCGCCGCGCTGGAAAACGCGCTGCGCGACGAACCGCGCAGCCTTCCCGCGCTTCTCCTGCTGGGCGACCGCAAGCGCCTCGACGGCGACGATCGTGCCGCGACCGACTTCTTCCAGACAGCGCTTGCCTTGGCCGCGAACCAGCCCCCGGCCCCGGCGCTGGCCGCCTTGATCGACACGGCGCGGCGCTTCATGGCCGATGCTGGAAAGCGGTTCGAGAGCCATCTGACCGCCGGCCTCGCGGATGGTTTCGGCGGTACCCGAATGCAGGCCGCGATCGACCTGCTGCTAGGCCGCACCCAGCTCTATCTCCAGCAGCCCTCGATGTTCTATTTCCCCGGGCTGCCCCAGCGGCAATTCTATGAGCGCGACGAGTTCCCGTGGCTCGCCGAACTCGAGGCCCAGGCCCCGGCGATCCGCGCTGAGCTCGAAGCGGTGCTGGCGGGTCCGCAAGGCTTTCAACCCTATATCGAAACACCGGAGGGACGCCCGCCGCCCTCGCACAGCCTGCTCGACAATCCCGACTGGAGCGCCTTCTTCCTGTGGAAGGACGGTGCGATCGTCGAGGAGAATGCGGCGCGCTGTCCGGTGACAATGGCCGCGCTGGCAAAGACGCCCCGGCCGATGATCGAGGGCTGGTCGCCGATGGGCCTGTTCTCGGTCCTCCGCCCGGGCACCCATATCCAGCCGCACAACGGGGTGCTCAACACCCGCCTGATCTGCCACCTGCCGCTGATCGTCCCGCCCGGCTGCGGCTTCCGCGTCGGCAACGAGACCCGCGAGTGGGAAGAGGGCAAGACGCTGATCTTCGACGACAGCTTCGAGCATGAGGCATGGAATCGCGGACAATCGACGCGCGTCGTGCTGCTGTTCGAGATCTGGCGGCCGGAAATCACGCCCGAGGAGCAGGCGGCGCTATCGCAGGTGTTCGAACTGATCGGCGAATATCAGGGAACGCCCGATTTCGCCTGAACCAACCGAGGAGGAGAGACGATCATGGCCAAGGTGATCCTGCACTACCGGCTGAAGCCCGGCACCACGCACGACGAGTTCGAAGCCTGGGTGCGCTCCACCGACTATCCGACGATGCGCGGGATCTCGCGGGTGGCCAGCTTCTCCAATCACCGCGTTCGCGGGCTGCTGATGGGCGAAGGCGATCCAGGGATGGACTATATCGAGATCTTCGACATCCCCGACCTCGACGGCTTCACGTCGCAGGACATGCCCGGCGCGGTCGTTCAGGGGATCATGGGCGATTTCGCCGCACGGGTCGAAAACCCGGTCTTCATCGTCGCCGACGAAATCGTCTAGGCGTCGGCGCCCTCGGGCTCGACCTTCATCATGGTCACGCCCTGATATTTTTCGGCGTCGGGTTCAAAGATCGGATTGATCTCGAACCCGCGTTCGACGAGCTTCACTTCACTGAGCCCGTCGGCCTTGAACGTTCCCAGCTTGACTTCGCGCGGCAGCATCCCCTCGAGCGAGACCGTGATCGCGTCCATGTAGAGCGAGTCACGACGGGTGTAGAGGATGTGCGGCGCGAGGATCATGCGCTTGCGGTTATAGGTCACCGAGACACAACGACGGGTCACCAGCGCCTCGAACAAGGTCATGGTCGGGTTTGCCGCCACTTCGGGCTGCGACTGCTCGGTCGTCGAATTCATGGCTCCATGATAGGGATTATGTTGCATCGCAGCAAGAAGCGTTGATGGTTATCCCCTAAAATTATCGTGGCTCGCCACGATCAGGCATCAATGCCAGAAGATCAGCAACAGGATGATAATCGGCAGCGGAATTCCGATGAGCCACAACAAGATGCCCTTGCCCATTACCATCACTCCTAAGAAACTGATTTCGTTGGCGTAAGAACCCGCTCGCCTAGCCGAAGGTTCCGCGCCAGCCACGAAGGTCGAATCAATGTCCGATGGATTGCCCCAGCCCCGCCGCCTCGTCGCCATCGCGGCGATCTCGTTCGGCACAGCGCTGGTGGTGATCGACAGCGCGATCGCCACGGTCGCCCTGCCGACGATCGCGCGCGATCTTCAGGTCGAGCCGTCGGCAGCCGTTGCGGTGGTCACGGTGTACCAGCTGGTGCTGGTGATGCTCCTGCTTCCCATGTCGGGACTGGGCGACCGGATCGGGTTGCGGCGGCTCTACCAGCTCGGTCAGATCGTCTTCACCATCGCCACATTGCTCTGCTTCTTCGCGAAGAGCCTCCCCTTCCTCCTGCTGGTGCGCGGCGTGCAGGCGGCGGGCGCGGCGGCGGTGCTCAGCGTATCGGTGGCGCTGCTCCGGCGCATCTATCCCAAGGCGCATCTGGGGCGCGGCATGGGGATCAACTCGGTCGTCGTCTCCAGCTTCACCGCGCTGGCGCCCACGCTGGGCGGGATCATCCTCGCATTCGGGCCGTGGCCGTGGGTGTTCGCCTGCGCCCTGCCCTTTGCGGTGATCAGCTTGCTGCTCGGCCGCGCCTTGCCCGATCCGCCGGGCCGGAGCGAACCCTATGACGTACTCGGCGCGGTGCTGTGCGCGGCAATGTTTGGGCTGATCATCGGCGGGCTGGAGAGCGGCGTGCATGGCGACAGCCCGGTGGTTAGCGCCGCGATCGTGCTCGCCGGCGTGTTCATCGGCGTGCTGTTCGTCCAGCGCGAGCGGCACGAGACGGTGCCGATCCTCCCGATCGATCTGCTCGGTCGTCCCGTAATCTCCCTGTCAGTAATCGGGGCGTTTACGGCGTTCGTCGCCAGCATGACGCTGTTGCTCTCGCTCCCCTTCCGCCTTCAGCATGACTTCGGCTTCTCGCCGACCGAAGTGGGCGCGGCAATCGCACCGTGGCCGCTCACTACCCTGTTCGTCGCGCCGATGGCCGGCTGGCTGTCCGATCGCTATCCGGCGGGGATCATGGGAGGTGTCGGCATGACGCTGGCGATTTCCGGGCTCGTCTCGATGGCGTTCCTGCCAGCCGATCCGGGCTGGATCGACCTGGCGTGGCGCATGTCGCTGACCGGCGCGGGGTTCGGCATCTTCCTGTCGCCCAATGCGCGTCTCATCATCGGGTCAGCGCCCATCGACCGCGCCGCGGCGGCCGGCGGCCTCATCTCCACCACCCGCATGGTGGGGCAGACGATCGGCGCGACGCTGGTAGCCGCACTGCTCGCCTTCGGGATCGGCGACGGCATGACTCCACCGTTGATCGCCGCGGGTCTCGCGCTGATCGCGGGCCTGTGCAGCGTGGCTCGCCTCCGCCCCTCGCTTCGCAATCCAGCGAAAGAGGAAGCGGAGGAAGTCCAGCCCGCCCAGCAGGTGCGCTAGAACACCGCCTTCGGCGCATCCTCGCCCATCATCGCGCGGCGGACGAGCGGGATCGGCGGGCCGCCATAGCCGAGGAACTGATCGTGGAACGCCTTCCACGCCTTTCGCCCGCCATGCTTGGCGGTCCAGTCCTCGCGCAGCCGCCGGATCATCAGCTTGCCCAGCGTGTAATTGAGATAGGCCGGGTCATAGGTGCCCCGCGCCGCCTGTTGCCGGGCGTTGCCGGCGTCCTGATAGCATTGCTCGCGGAAGATCGTCTCCGACTGTTCCTGCGTCATCTTGCCCGAATGCAGCCCGATCGCCGAAAGATAGCGGCAGTTGCGCAGCAGCGCGTTGGAAAGCTGGCCGATATGCGTCGCGGAATCACCATTCCGCAGCCCGGCTTCCCACATCATCTCCTCGGTATAATGCGCCCAGCCCTCGGCAAAGGCATAGCCGACGAACAGCCGCCCGAAGAGCGATTTCGACCGGTTGGAGTGGAGGAACTGGAGGAAATGCCCCGGCATGATCTCGTGCACGGTGGTGAACAGCAGATCGTCTTCGCCGGGGATGTACGCGGCCTGCTCCTGCGCGCTCCACTTCGGATCGGGCGGCGAGATGTAATAGATCGACGGAATGCCCTTCTCGAAGGGACCCGGCACATCGATATAGGCCGCGTTCTGCCGGTTATAGGGCGGGCTCTCGCGCACCAGCGCCTGTTCGGTGCCGGGGATCGTCACCAGATCATGCTTGATCACGAAATCGCGCAGTTCTGGAATCTGCGCGGTCGCGGCCGTTACCGGGCCGCCCTCGGGCTTCTCCGAGTTCATCTTCGCCATGCAGCCCGGAATGTCCGCGCCCGGCGCATATTTAGCGCATTCGGCAATCAGCGCATCCCGGTTGCGCTTCAGGTCCGCTTCGCCCGCTGCCGTCAGCTGATCGAGCGGCATGTCTACCGCTTCGGTCGTCTTGAGCATCCGCGCGAAACGGTCCGCGCCGAGCCCATAATCCTGCGTCGCGGTCGGCTCTAGCGTCTTCAGCCACGCATCAAGCTCGCGCATCGCCTTGCTGGCGCCCGCACCCGCTTCCTTCAGCGCACTTTGCAGCGCCGGGTCCTTCACCGCCGCGAAGGCTGCGACGGCATCGCCCGAATAATAATCCGCGAAGCCGCCGAACGCCGAACGGCCAAACTTGATGAAGCTCGCCGGCATCGGCGACTTGAGGTTCGCGCGGATGTTCTTCGCCGCCTCCGGTACACCCTGCAGGAAGGCGGTCATCGCCTTGATGCGCACCTCGGGTGCGGCATATTCGCGCGACACATAGGTGTTCGGATCGAGCCCGCCGCCGACATAAAAGGCCGGATTGGTGTGCGGCTGGTCCGCATCCTCCAGCCAGAACAGCTGCCCCTCTGCCACCTGCACCACATAATCGCGTTCAAACGCATCGTCGCCGGTCAAGCCGGTGAACGCCTTGGCCTGCTGGATCGTCGAGCGGAGAAAATCACCCTTGGCCTTCAGCCCGGCCGGGCTCCAGTCGGGCAGCTTGCCGTCGAAATCGTGACGGCCCTGATAGACCGCGAACGACGGATCGAGCGCGAACCATTTCTCGATCGTTCCGTCGCGGAACTTGGGCCAGTCCGCCGCGACCGGCGCCGCGACATCCGCCGCCGCAACGCTGTTGTTCCCATTGTCCGCGCTCGTGCACGCCGCCAGCGCAAGGCACGCCGCGCCAACCAGAAATCCGACTCGCATCCTCGCTCTCCGCAAATCACTGGCGTCATGCTGGCACCGGACACCGCCGCGCGAAAGGCCAAGTTGGCATTCCAGCACAATCGCTCGTTGCGGTTCCGTTGCGGAAGCGCCTAGAGGCAGCGCATGGCAGCCGCCCGACACCCCTTCGCCATCCACAATTTCAGAGCCTATTGGATCGCCCGCTTCGCGGCGTCACTCGCGCAGATGGCGATGGTCATCGTCATCGGCTGGCAGGTGTACGACATCGCCCGCGAGACGATGAGCATCAAGGAAGCGGCGTTCCAGCTCGGGCTGATCGGCGTCGCGCAGTTCCTGCCCCTGCTCGTTCTCTCGCTGTTCAGCGGCTGGGTGGCCGATCAGATCGACCGGCGCTGGATCGCTCGCGCGGCAGTCGCGCTCGAGGCCTTCTGCGCGATCAGCCTCGCCTGGCTGACCTATAACCAGACGGTGACCCTCCCCGCGCTCTTCGCGATCGCGGCGCTGCTGGGGGTGGCGCGCGCGTTCGCCGGGCCGGCACTCGGCGCACTCGCCCCCAATCTGGTGCCCAAGGCGCTCCTGCCGACGGCGATCGCGATGAGCGCGCTGGCATGGCAGACCGCCAGCGTGATCGGGCCGGCGATGGGCGGTTATCTCTACGCCGCGAACCAGTGGCTTCCCTATGCCGTATCGAGCGGATTGTTCCTCCTGTCGCTGTTGATGCTGCTGCTGATCTCGCCGGTGCCGCGCACCGTCGTCACCAGCACCGACAGCCCTTGGGGGCAAATGATCGACGGATTGCGCTATGTCCGCCGCAACCGGCTGGTCCTCGGCGCGATCTCGCTCGATCTGTTCGCGGTGCTGCTCGGCGGCGCAACCGCGATGCTGCCGGTTTACGCCCGCGATATCCTGCTCGTCGGCGCGGACGGCCTCGGCCACCTGCGCGCTGCGCCGGCACTGGGGGCGGTCGCCGTCGGCCTGTTCTTCTCATGGCGTCCGCTTCGCACCGATGTTGGCCGCAAGATGCTGCTCGGCGTTGCGATCTTCGGAGCGGCCACGGTGGTGTTCGGCCTTTCCGCGCCGCTGCTGATCGGGACGATGGGGCCTTCCGCGGTCGGCAGCGATTTCGCGCCAGCCGTGTTGCTCGCGCTCGCCGCCCTGTTCGTGCTCGGCGCGGCGGACATGGTCTCGGTCTATATCCGCCAGTCGCTGATCCAGCTTTATACGCCCGACGAGATGCGCGGGCGCGTCGGCGCGGTCTCGACGCTGTTCATCTCCGGATCGAACGAGTTGGGGGAAGCCGAATCCGGTTTCCTCGCCGCGTTGATCGGCCCCATCGCGGCGGTCGTGGGCGGCGGGCTCGGCGCCATTCTTGTTACGATGTTGTGGGCGAAGCTCTTTCCGGAACTGCGTCGCGCGCGTACATTCGATCCACCGGCCAATCTCGAGATACCCCCCAAGGAGATGACGACATGAAGGCGAACACGATCCTCGAGACGATCGGCAATACGCCCCATATCCGCGTCGCGAAGCTGTTTCCGGACGCCGAAGTCTGGATCAAGTCCGAGCGTTCGAACCCCGGCGGTTCGATCAAGGACCGTATCGCGCTGGCAATGGTCGAGGCGGCCGAAGCCGATGGCAGCCTGAAGCCCGGCGGCACGATCGTCGAGCCGACCAGCGGCAACACCGGTGTCGGCCTGGCGATGGTCGCCGCGGTCAAGGGCTACAAACTGATCCTGGTGATGCCCGAGAGCATGTCGCTCGAGCGCCGCCGCCTGATGCTGGCCTATGGCGCGTCGTTCGATCTGACTCCGCGCGAGAAGGGCATGAAGGGCGCGATCGAGCGCGCGATGGAGATTGTCGCGTCGACCGAGGGCGCATGGATGCCGCAGCAGTTCGAGAATCCGGCGAATATCGACGTCCATACGAAGACGACCGCGCAGGAGATCATCGCCGACTTCGCCGATAGCCCGGTGGATGTCGTCATCACCGGCGTCGGCACCGGCGGCCACATCACCGGCGTTGCCGAGACGTTGAAGAAGACCTGGCCGAACGTGAAAGTCTATGCGGTCGAGCCCGAACTCTCGCCGGTCATCTCCGGCGGCCAGCCAGGCCCGCATCCGATCCAGGGCATCGGCGCCGGTTTCGTGCCGCGCAACCTGCACACCGACGCGATCGACGGCGTTATCAAGGTCGATGCCGGGGTCGCCAAGGAATTCGCGCGCCGCGCCGCACGAGAGGAAGGGCTGCTCGTCGGTATCTCCTCGGGCGCGACTCTGGCTGCGATTCAGCAGAAGCTGGCCGACCTTCCCACGGGTTCGCGCGTGCTCGGGTTCAATTATGATACAGGTGAGCGCTATTTGAGCGTTCCGGACTTCCTTCCGGAAAGCTGAACCGACTCGACATTAATTCCAGATTAACAGTATCGTACGCGAGTCGGGGATTCCGGGGGGAACTCACGTGCGTAATGCGATGATCTGCGTCAGCATGATGCTGGCGGTGTTTCTGGGTTGGCCGCTTGCTTTTGGCAGCGGAGGGACGCCCACGCTCGAACAGAGCCGGGCGGAAGCCAGCGCGATCCTCGCGCCGGTTGCCGCTGCCGAGGTAAAGCCGGTGCAGGTAGCCGCTGCCGTCGTGGCGCCGGCCAAGCCCGAAAGCTGCTACAAGCGCTATCAGCGTGAGATCCGCCAGTGCAGCGGCGGATCGAGCGCGGCGTGCCGCCTGGGCGCAGCCGATCACTGGGATATGTGCGAAGCTACCGGATTCTGGCCGGAGTGAGCGGAAGGCGCACCGCCTTTCGCAATCGGCATTCCTAAAACACTGATACCGTGGCGATTATTTCGCTATGGTTCCAACTGTCATCTTTGTGCGTTATGGGCGGCACCGATAGCACCCCCAGGAGCGTGAATTTGTTCGTCCGTGTCCATCGTCCCTGCCCGATAGTCGTCCGCTAAGACGGACCGGTTGCGCATGGCGACGACGCTTCCGCCCTTGGGCCTGCCCCATCGTCTCGGCATCCCGCTGCCGATCCTCGGCATTTTGCTGGTGATCGGGCTGGCGGCGCTTGCGATCCCGGCGCTGATTGTCGCGAAGACGCCGCGCGTGGTGTTCCAGAAGCCGCCGCATGTGGTGATCTCCACTCGCGTGGTGCCGCGGACCGAATTGCCGGCGGTCGAACCGGTCAAGCTGCAACAGGTCACCGAGACCGACGCGAAGACGATCAACGCCGCCATCCCCTTTTCCACGGCGCCCAACCCGGCCGCGCGCGCCTTCCGCATCTTCGGCAGCCTCGACAGCCAGGCCCGCGCGGTCGATTGCCTCGCTGCCGGCGTTTATTACGAAGCGGGAGACGACGCGGTCGGCCAGCGCGCCGTGGCGCAGGTCATCCTCAACCGAATGCGTCACCCGGCCTTCCCCAAGACCGTCTGCGGCGTGGTGTTTCAGGGCCAAGAACGCAGCACCGGTTGCCAGTTCACCTTCACCTGCGACGGCGCGATGCTCCGCTACAAGCCGACCGCCGCCGCATGGGGCCGAGCACAGGCGGTTGCCCGCATGGCGCTCAACGGTTCGGTCTATGCCCCGGTCGGCCACGCGACGCATTATCACACCGACTGGGTGGTGCCCTATTGGAGCGCCAGCCTCGAGAAGATCACCGAAGTGCACACCCACCTGTTCTTCCGCTGGACAGGCTGGTGGGGCACGCCGCCCGCCTTTACCCGCGCCTATACCGGGATCGAGCCGAATATCGGCAAGATGGCGCTGATCTCGACGTCGCACACCGGTGCGCCGACCGATCCGTCGCTGCTGCCCGAAGCCGCGGCCGCCGCCTCGCTGGATCCGCTCGCATCGGTCGATCCGGCATCGATCAAGGCAAGCGACGTTCCGGCGCCGACGCCCGACGGCAACAGCTTCCTCGTCACCATTCCCAAGGGCATGAGCCCCGACAGCTTCGCCAGCCTCGCGATCCGCACCTGCGGCGAGCGAACCTATTGCAAGTTCATGGCATGGGCCGATCCGGGCAAGACCCCGCGCAACCTGCCGCTGGGCTCGTCGCAGGTCGCGTCGATGTCGTTCAGCTATCTGCGCGATCAGAACCAGGGCTTCGCCAAGGCGCTGTGGAATTGCGACCAGTATCAGCGCCCCAGCCCGGTCCAGTGTATGCGTGCGCAGCCGCTCGCGCGTCCTGCTCCGCCACCGGTCGAAACCGCCCCCACCACTGAGCCCGGCAGGCCCGCAGGGCCTGCCGGGCTCAGCGGCGTCCGGCGCAAGGAGCCGTCGACCGGATCCACGCCGCCGGTCGCCGAACCGGCGCCAATCGGCCGCCCGCAGCGCAGCTTCACTTTGCCCGCACCCAAGGTCACGCCGACGCCAGCAACGCGTCCGTAACGACCGATCCGATCATTATCGCCACTTAGGACAGGTTTTTTGTCCTGTTCCCCATGACAAGCGCGCGTCGAGCCGCTTTAATGGGAATATGCTCAGTCTGAATAACAGCAGTTTCAGCGACGCGCTGGTGATTCTCGGCGCGGCAGGGCTCGTCATTCCGGCATTCGCCCGTTTCCGGATCAGCCCGGTGATCGGGTTCATCCTGGTCGGCATCCTGGTCGGGCCCGCCGGTCTCGGTACGCTCGTCGGCAACCAGCCTTGGCTCTATTACCTCACCATATCCGATCCGCACTCGATCGAGCCTTTCGCCGAGTTCGGCATCATCCTGCTGCTGTTCTCGATTGGGCTCGAACTCTCGTTCAAGCGATTGTGGAACATGCGCAACCTCGTCTTCGGGGTCGGCGCGGCGGAACTGTTCGGCGCGGGCCTGATCCTCGCTGCCGCCATCTATCTCACCGGCCTTAGCGCAGGCGGCGCGATCGGGCTTGGACTGGCGCTGGCGCTGTCCTCCACCGCACTGGTGGTGCCGATCGCGGGAACAACGAGTCCGGTCGGAAAGGCCGCCTTCGCGATGCTGCTGTTCGAGGATCTGGCGCTCGTCCCGATCATCTTCCTGCTCGGCGCGATGGCGCCCGCCGCCGCGTCGGCCGGATGGACCCCGCTGCTGATGATCCTAGGCAAGGGCGCGATCACCGTTGCGATCCTGTTCGTCGGTGGTCGTTTCCTGTTGCCGCGCATGTTCGGACAGGCGGCACGCACCAAGAGCCCCGAACTGTTCCTCGCGGCCAGCCTGCTCGTCGTGATCGTCGCCAGCCTTGCGACAGCAGCGTCCGGCCTGTCGCCGATCGTCGGCGCGCTGATCGCCGGCCTGCTGATCGCCGAAACCGAATATCACACCGAAGTCGAAGCGATCACCGCACCGTTCAAGGGCCTCGCGCTGGGTGTGTTCCTGATCACCGTCGGTATGCGGCTCGACCTCGAGTTCGTGATCGAGAACTGGGCGCAGCTGCTCGGCGCGGTGGTGCTGGTGATGACCGTGAAGGTCGCGGTGACCACTGGCCTGCTCAAATTGTCCGGCGCGCGTACCGGCACCGCCGCCGAAACCGGCGTGCTGATGGCCAGCCCGTCCGAGACCACGCTGATCGTGCTCGGCGTCGCCGCAGCGGCCGGGCTGATCGGCGGGACGACCGCCGCCTTCTGGACCACCGTCACCGCGATCGGACTGACCGCGACGCCGCTGCTCGCCAAGGGCGGACAGGTGATCGCGCGAATGATCGAGCGGCGCGAGGCGCAGGAAGATACCCCCGAAGCCGCGATCGACGCTGCCGGTCCGGGCACGGTGGTCATCGGCTTCGGCCGCGTCGGACGTACCGTCGCCGACATGCTCCAGCGGCATGGCCTGCCCTATATCGGCGTCGACGCCGACGTGGACAACGTCAACTCGGCCCGCAAGGAAGGCTATTCCGTGCTGTTCGGTGATGTGACGCGCAGCGAACTGGTCGATCGGCTCAATCTTGGCCATGCCAAGGCGCTGATTCTGACGATGGACGATCCGGTACTGACCGTCCGCCTTACCCGCCGCGTTCGCGGCTGGGTGCCGAACCTGCCGATCATCACACGCGCCCGCGACGCCAACCACGCCGCCGAGCTCTACAAGGCCGGGGCAACCGATGCCGTGCCCGAGACGCTGGAAAGCTCGCTCCAGCTTTCCGAAGCGTTACTCGTCGATCTGGGCATCGCCGTCGGTCCCGTGATCGCTTCGATCCATGAAGAGCGCGACAAGATGCGCAAGGCGATCAAGGAAGCCGTGGGCATGGACCGCGAGCCGCGCATCCGCCGCGTCCGCAAGACCGCTGAGGGCGAAGCGTGATCTTCGAAGTCGGGGCGTTGCTGCTCGCGGCGCTGACCGGCCAGTCGGCGCCCGATCCGCTGGCTCCCGCGCGCGAAGGCAAACTCCAGTGTACCGCACCGAATGTCGCCAAGAAGAAGTGCCTGGCGATGAGCCGCTACTCGGCCACGCCGGGCGGCTATCGCAACACAACCATCGTCGTGATCTCCGCCGCACCGCTAATCACGATGGAACTGGCCTCCGACGCCCGGATCGTGGGCGATGCGGTATGCGCGCAGTTGCGGCACGAGGATATCCTCGCGGCGACGATCGCCGTGGAAGGTCAGGCGATGCCCGCTGCCGACGCCGCGCCGCTGATCGACCGGATGGCGGGAGGCATGAAGGAGATGTTCGGGAAGACGGTCTGTAGCCGATTTCGGGTCGAGGGTGAGGCGATGGTCTCCGAGGCCGAGATCGACGGCGCGCCACAGCCCGACATGACGATGAAGTTCATCTGGGTCGGACCCGAAGACGGCTATGCCGTGGGCTGGGAGGCGGGCTAGCCGCCGTCAAAGTTGACACGAGGTTGACACTATCGGCACCCCTCCCTGTCGATAGTACGAACCGTATTATTACGGTTGATCGGGAGGCGATCAGCTTCGAACATAATATTTAACTATTTCAAATATTTCCCTATTCAATTAGTGAAGCAAGCTGAAGTTCTGCCTCGGTCCGGACGCGTCGGCGCTGACAGGTTGGATCACGCTTTCGACCCTTCGAATGTCTTCATTCGCCGACCGCCCAAGGCTTGAAAGCCAGGTTTTCTCCGTCGCGCAGGATCAGGATACGGCTGTTCGGCCGCCCGCTGCCGCATTCGATCACGGTCGTTTGCGTGCCCGACCACAGCACCCGGCTTCCAGCGCACAGCTCATCCTTGCCGGAGAAGGCGGCCAGCCGGTTGGGGTGAAAACCGTTTCGCGCCTGATCCTGGATCCGCGCGCCGAACCAGCCCGCCACCAGCGCCAGCCCAGTCAGGCCGATCACTGCCGCCGCTACCGTGCCGTGGATCTCCTGCCACGGATCGGGATCGCGCAGATTTCCGTAGATATGCAGCGCCGCAAAACCGACGGCCGCCATGCCGGGGTAGAAATAGAACGTGTTGCGGAGGTCCAGATTGCCGCTCAGCCACAATCCGCCGATCACGAGCGGAAAGAGGAAGAGCAGCGCGACGATCACGTAGACCGAATAGACGAACAGCTTTTCGGTCAGATTCTTGGGCGCCTTGCCGTCCTCGATCGACAAGCCGTTTAGCAGCGGGAAAATCGCGGTCAGCGCCAACGCCACCACCAGAGGTCCCAGGAAATAGCCGAACAGCCGCATCCCCGACATCAGCACATCGGTGGGGCTGGCAAGCTGGAGGAAGTCCTGTCCCCAATGGGAGAAGACGATGCTGTTGACCCAGACCGAAACCGCAAAGGCGATGAACGAGAGGATCGCCGACAATTCGGCGGTGATCCGAAACAGGTCGAAGAAGCGGAAATTCGAGCTGCGCGCCGCCGATTGCGCCGGTGCGTTCGAGAGGTCATTCATCCGCTTCCCCCATATGCTCAGGCCGATGCAGTTGCCTCCGCCAGCGCCGCCTTGACCGCCTCAAGCGCTTCCGCGCCCTTGCCGCCATCCGGGCCGCCGCCCTGCGCCATGTCGGGACGGCCACCGCCGCCCTGCCCGCCCAGCGCCGCGACCGCGACCTTGACCAGTTCGACCGCGCTGAGGCTGGCCACCAGATCGTCAGTCACGCCGACCGCGACCGAAGCCCGCCCTTCATTGACCGCGACCAAAGCCGCGACGCCCGAGCCGATCCGGCCCTTGGCTTCGTCCACGGCGCCGCGAAGCGCCTTGGGGTCGAGGCCGTCGATCACCTGACCGACAAAGTTCACGCCCGCGACCTGCTCCGGGCCCGCCGGAGCCGCAGCCCCGCCGCCGCCCAGTGCCAGCGCCTTCTTCGCTTCGGCCAGTTCGCGCTCGAGCTTGCGGCGCTCCTCGACCAAAGCCGCGACGCGGGCCGGGACTTCATCAGGCGAGGATTTCAGCACCGAAGCCGCCTCGCGCAACCGCTCGTCGCGCGCGACCAGCCACAACCGCGCGGCGTCTCCGGTCAACGCCTCGATTCGGCGCACGCCCGACGAAACGGCGCTTTCGCCGATGATCTTGAAGATCGCGATGTCGCCCAGCGCATTGACGTGCGTGCCGCCGCACAATTCGACCGAGTAATGCGCATCGTCGCTGCGGCCCATCGAGAGAACGCGGACCTCGTCGCCGTACTTTTCACCGAACAGCGCCATCGCACCGGCCGCGATCGCGTCATCCGGGGTCATCAGGCGCGTGGTGACACCATCATTGCCACGGATATGGCCGTTCACCTCGGCTTCGATCGCTGCGATGTCGTCGGCGCTGAGTGCATTGGGATGAGAGAAGTCGAAGCGCAGGCGATCCGGCGCAACGAGGCTGCCCTTCTGCGTGACATGCGCGCCGAGCCGGTTACGCAGCGCTGCGTGCAGCAGGTGGGTCGCCGAATGGTTCGCGCGGACCTGATCACGGCGCACCGCATCGACCGACAGCTGGACGCTGTCGCCAATGGCGATCTCGCCGCTTTTGATCGTCGCATGATGCGCGTGCAGGCGGCCGAGTGGCTTGGACGTATCGTCCACCAGCGCGCGAACCTTGTCGTTCGAGATGACGCCGGCATCGCCCATCTGGCCGCCGCTCTCGCCGTAGAAAGGCGTCTGGTTGGTCAGGATGGTGACGCTGTCGCCCGCGCCCGCCTTTTCGACGCGCGCGCCGTCCTTCACCAGCGCGACGACCTGGCCTTCGCCGGTGGTCGAACTGTAACCGGTGAATTCGGTGCCGCCGAGTTCGTCGGCGATGTCGAACCAGACGTCTTCGCTGGCCTTCGCGCCCGAGCCCTTCCAGGCGGCGCGGGCATTGGCCTTCTGCTCGGCCATCGCCGCGTCGAAACCGGCGCGATCGACCTGCAGGTTCTGGCCGCGCAGCGCGTCTTCGGTCAGGTCATAAGGGAAGCCGAACGTGTCGTAGAGCTTGAACGCAGTCGCGCCGGGAAGCGTGTCGCCCTCGGCCATACCGGTCGTCGCTTCGTCGAGCAGGCGCAGGCCGTTGGACAGCGTCTGGCGGAAGCGGGTTTCTTCCTGCTTCAGCGTCGCTTCGATCAGCGGCTGGGCGCGGAGCAGTTCGGGGAAGGCAGCGCCCATCTCGGTCACCAGCGCGGGGACCAGACGATGCATCAACGGCTCCTTGGCGCCGAGCAGCTGCGCATGGCGCATCGCGCGGCGCATGATGCGGCGGAGCACATAACCTCGACCCTCAGCCGCGGGCAGCACGCCGTCCGCGATCAGGAAGCCCGAAGCGCGCAGGTGATCGGCGATCACGCGGTGGCTCGCCTGATGCTCGCCGGTGGTCGGCGCGCCGGTCAGCGAACCGCTCTCGGCGATCAGAGCCTTGAACGTGTCGGTATCGTAATTGTCGGTGACGCCCTGCAGCACCGCCGCGACACGCTCCAGACCCATGCCGGTGTCGATGCTGGGGCGCGGCAGATCGCCGATAATCTCGTCATTCTCCTGCACGAACTGCATGAAGACGAGGTTCCATATCTCGACGAAGCGATCACCATCCTCGTCGGGCGAACCCGGGGGGCCGCCATAGATATGGTCGCCATGATCGTAGAAGATTTCCGAGCAGGGACCGCACGGCCCGTCCGATCCCATCGCCCAGAAATTATCCTTGGTCGGGATGCGGATGATGCGGCTTTCGGGGAGCCCTGCGATCTTCTTCCACAGATCGAACGCCTGATCGTCGGTGTGATAGACGGTTGCGGTCAGCCGGTCGGGATTGAGGCCCCATTCCTTCGTCAGCAGGGTCCAGGCGTGCGTGATCGCCTGTTCCTTGAAATAATCGCCGAACGAGAAATTACCGAGCATTTCGAAGAAGGTGTGGTGCCGCGCGGTATAGCCGACATTGTCGAGATCGTTATGCTTGCCGCCGGCGCGCACGCACTTCTGGCTGCTCGTCGCAGTCGAATAAGGGCGGGTTTCCTGGCCGGTGAAGACGTTCTTGAACGGCACCATGCCCGCGTTGACGAACATCAGCGTGGGATCGTTGTGCGGGACGAGCGGCGCCGATGCGACGCGGGCATGCCCCTGCCCTTCGAAATAGTCGAGGAACGAGCGGCGGATATCGTTGGTAGACGTCATTTCGCCGACTTAGGCGAGCAACACTTCATCGACAAGCGGCGGGGTGGCTCCAATGCATTCATGCAGCTATCGTTGCAATCCGGCCACGGGGGACATTGCATGCGCAGCAACTGGTTGATCGCACCGACACTCTTGCTGCTGACCAGCGCCGCGCCGCCGCCTGCCGCCGAGCCGCTGGACCTTACCGGCCTCATCCAGATTTGCGGCCCCGGCGAGGCCGCCCCGTCCGAACCCGACAAGACCGTGCTGCTCACGGGCTACGGTCAGGGCGGCTTCGCGATCCGCACGGCGAAGCCCGAGGCGCAGGCATTTTTCGACAATGGCGTCCAGCTGGGCCACGCCTTTGCGCATAAGGCGTCGATCGCGGCGTTCGAGGAAGCCCGGCAACAGGATCCCAGTTGCGCGATGTGCGCATGGGGCGAGGCATGGTCGAAGGGGCCGACGCTCAACTATGGCGTCGACGAAAAGCAAGCCGCCGAACTGGCGAAGACCGCGCTGGAAGCGCAGCGTCTGGCCGAAGGCGCGCCCGCGCTGGAGCGCGAACTGATCGCGGCGATGGTGAAGCGCTATCCGGGCAGCAAGGTCGATCACAAGGGCTATGCCGATGCGATGGATGCGCTGGCCAAGGCCAATCCGCAGAATGATTCGCTCGCGGTGCTGGCGGCGGAAGCGTGGATGATTGCCTCGGAAGACCCGTTCAAGGTGCCCGCGACCTATTGGGAGCGCCCGGTAGCGCTGCTCGAAATGGTGCTGAAGCGCACGCCCGATTACGCCCCCGCCATCCATTTCTACATCCACGCCACCGAGTTCGCCGGCTATCCTGCTCGCGCCGAAGTCTTTGCCGACCGGCTGGAGGGGGTCGCACCGGCGGCGAGCCACCTCGTCCATATGCCGTCGCACACTTATTACTGGATCGGCCGCTATGCCGATGCCGCGACGTCGAACCTGCGCGCGGTGCAGATCGGAATCGAGAATGCGAAGCGGCTGAAACTGCCCGAGCCGGATGGCGTCTGGACCCTCGCCTATCATGGCCACAATGTCCATTTCGGCCTTGGCGGCGCGCTGATGTCCGGCGATGCGACGACCGGGCTCGCGCTGGCCCGGCCGATGATCGAAATGTCGAAGCGCAGCAAGACGAAACTGGGCAATTTCCAACAGCTGGTGCTGGGCCAGGCTTTCGTCGCCGTGGCCAGGTTCGCGCCGGTCGAAGAGATGCTGGCGATACCCGAACCGAGCGACCAGAACGCCACGGCGCAGGCGCTGTGGCACTATGCGCGCGGCGAGGCGCTGGCGCGCAAGGGCGATGCGAAGGCGGTCCGCGCCGAAGCCCGGGCGATGCCGCGCCGGCTGGCAGGCGACACGAGCGGGATCGCGACATTGGTATTCCGGATCAGCCGCGACGTGCTGGAAGGGCGTGCGGCGATGATCGAGGGGCGCCATGACCGAGCGGTGAAGCTGTTCACGCGGGCGGCCGCGATCGAGGAAGTCGCGCCGATCAAATTCTACTCCGATCCGCCGGTCTGGTGGTATCCGATCCGCCGCGACATCGCCGCCGCCCTGCTCGCAAAGGGCGACGCGACCGGGGCGGTTCGGGAAGCGACCGCATCGCTGGCGCTGCGGCCCAACGATCCGGTCGCGCTGGAGATTCGCAGCAGGGCGCAGGCGAAACTGGGCAATACCGACGCATCACAACGTGACCTGCGGCAGGCTCGAGCTGCGCTCAGCCCATCGGCCGTTCGATCGAGGAAGGCGGCGGGCTGAACCATTTGGGGCCGGCTTCGGTCATGTGGAAGCAATCCTCCAGACGGATGCCGAAGCTGCCCGGAATGTAGATGCCAGGTTCGTTCGAGAAGCACATGCCCGGCGCGAGCAACGTCTTCTCGCCGCGCACCAGATTGACCGGTTCGTGCCCGTCCATGCCGATGCCGTGTCCGGTGCGATGCGACAGGCCAGGCAGCTTGTAGTCGGGGCCATAGCCGAGCGACGTGTAATAGCCGCGCACCGCGTCATCGACGGTGCCCGCGGGGACGCCGAGCTTTGCCGCGTCGAACGCGATCTGCTGGCCGCGGCGCATCTGGTCCCACACCTTGCGCTGCTCGGCACTGGCCTCGCCGAACACAAAGCTGCGCGAGACGTCGGACTGATAGCCGTGGACGGCGCTGCCGCAATCCATCAGCACGACCTCGCCCTTCACTACCTTTTGCGGCTTGCCCGACCCATGCGGATAGGCCGCCGCTTCGCCGAGCAGGATCAGGTTGAATTCGACTTCGCCGCCCAGCTTCCGCGTCGCCGCGCTCATTAATGCGCCGATATCCTGCGGCGTCATGCCCGCGTCGATCCGCGGGTAGGTCCAGCGATAGGCGGCGATGGTCACGTCGGTAGCAAGCTGCATCAGCGCGATCTCCGGCGCGGTCTTGATCATCCGGCAGCCGCGCACGACGGGATTGGCCGACACGAGGCGCGTCGCGGGCAGCACCTTGCGCAGCCCGTCGACCGCGAAGAAGCGCACCGTCTCCTCGATCCCGATCGGGCGCGCGGTGAGCTTACGGTCGCGCAGGAAGCCCGCGACTATCGTCAGCGGGTCCTCATGCTCCTGCCACACGCGGATCTCGGCCGGGATCCCCAGCGATTCGCGGACGGACGGTTCCTCGAAAAAGGGTGTGACGATGCACGGATCGCCTTCCACCGGCAGGATTGCAGCGGTCAGCCGCTCGCTGCGCCACCAGCGGACCCCGGTGAAGTAGATCAGCGACGAGCCGGGTTCGATCAGCACCGCGCCGATGCCGCGGGCCTTCATCAGCGCCTGCGCGCGGGCGATGCGGGCGCGGCGTTCCTCCGGACCGATCGGGGTCGCGCCTTTGGTCAGATCGGCCAGCTCGGACAGATCGGGCTCAGCGGCGCGGAGCAGACCGGGCGTGGCGAGCAGCGGGATCGCGCCAGCGGCGGCGAGCAGGGAGCGGCGGTCGAGCATGGGGTCCT